>NZ_VCMV01000013.1:671729-671823 GCF_008757455.1 Microvirga brassicacearum
GCGGCTCTGGCGGACTCGGATTGGCTTCAGATTACGCCCCGATCGGTCCAGCAATCGGTCTGCCGTGTCACAGGTTAGGACCGCCTCTCGATTA
>NZ_VCMV01000013.1:671833-671927 GCF_008757455.1 Microvirga brassicacearum
TCGGCTCTGGCGAACTCGGATTGGCTTCAGCTTACGCCCTGATCGGTCCAGCAATCGGTCTGCCGTGTCACAGGTTAGGACCGCCTCTCGATTA
>NZ_VCMV01000082.1 GCF_008757455.1 Microvirga brassicacearum
GTTCGGCACCGTGCGCGCTCGCGCCGGTTTTGCCTTCGACCGCGCCCTCATCTACGCCACCGGTGGTTTCGCTTATGGCGACATCGGCGCTGGCAGCACCGCTTTCGTGGCTCCGGACGGCACCATTTTCGCTGGCAGCAGCAATGGCACCAACACCGGTTGGGTCCTCGGCGGTGGTCTCGAATACGCGTTCACCAACAACCTGACCGCGAAGATCGAAGGTCTGTACGTGA
>NZ_VCMV01000014.1 GCF_008757455.1 Microvirga brassicacearum
TGGCGCCGCGCGGTGTCGCCCGTCATCGCTTCGAGACGACGCACGCCGGCCGCCACCGCCGCTTCCGCCACGATGGTGACGAGGCCGATATCGCCGGTGCGATTCACATGCGTGCCGCCGCAGAGTTCGATCGAAAACGTCCGGTTGCCATCGGCCTTGCCCATGGAAACGACGCGGACCTCGTCGCCGTATTTCTCGCCGAACAGCGCCCGCGCGCCGGATTCGATCGCCTCCTCGACGCCCATGAGCTTTGTGACGACGGGTTCGTTCTGGAGCAGGACGCGATTGGCGATGTCCTCCACCCGCGACAGCTCTTCGTCGGCGATGGGCTTGGGGTGGCTGAAGTCGAACCGCAAACGGTCCGGCGCGACGAGCGAACCCTTTTGCGCCACGTGATCGCCGAGAACCTGGCGCAGGGCCTCGTGCAGCAGATGGGTCGCCGAATGGTTGGCGCGAATGGCGGAACGGCGCTCGTGATCGACTGACAATTCCAGCGATTGATCGATCTTCAACGCGCCGTGCTCGACCAGAACCTGATGGACGAAGAGATCACCGAGTTTCTTTTCCGTGCCGGTAACGCGAACGCGCGCGCCCTCCCCTTGCAGAATCCCGGTATCGCCGCTCTGGCCGCCGGATTCGGCATAAAACGGCGTCTGGTTGAGGACCACGAGGCCGGTCTCGCCCGCCTTCAGCTCCGCCACCTCCTGGCCGTCTTTCAGAAGCGCGACCACGAGGCCTTCGGCAACTTCGGTGTCATAGCCCAGAAAATCGGTCGCACCGACGCGCTCCTTGATGCCGAACCACACGGTTTCGGTCGCCGCTTCACCCGAGCCGGACCAGGCGGCGCGCGCCATCTGACGCTGGCGCTCCATAGCGGCCTTGAACGTATCGGTATCGACGCCGATGCCGCGGGCTTTGAGCGCATCCTGCGTGAGATCGAGCGGGAAGCCGAAGGTGTCGTAGAGCGTGAATGCCGTCTCGCCCGAGAGGTTCTGACCCTTGGTGAGCGAGCGCGTTTCCTCGTCGAGAATCGACAGGCCGCGTTCAAGCGTCTTGCGAAAGCGGGTTTCCTCGAGCTTCAGGGTCTCGGTGATGAGCGGCTCGGCGCGGATCAGTTCCGGATAGGCCTGCCCCATCTCGCGCACCAGGGCGGGAACGAGCCGGTACATCAGCGGATCCTTCGCGCCCAAAAGCTGCGCATGGCGCATGGCGCGGCGCATGATGCGGCGCAGCACGTAGCCGCGGCCCTCGTTCGACGGCAGCACACCATCGGCAACCAGGAACGACGAAGCGCGCAGGTGGTCGGCGATGACCCGCTGCGACGCCTTGTGGGCGCCCTCCGGCGCGACGCCGGTCGCATGCGCCACCGCCTCGATCAGGGTGCGGAAGAGATCGGTGTCATAGTTCGAATGGACGCCCTGCAGGATCGCCGCCATGCGCTCGAGGCCCATGCCGGTATCGATCGAGGGCTTCGGCAGGTCGACCCGGTTGCCGGGCTCGATCTGCTCGTATTGCATGAAGACCAGGTTCCAGAATTCGAGGAACCGGTCGCCATCCTCATCCGGGCTGCCGGGAGGGCCGCCCTGAAGGGCATCGCCCTGGTCGATGAAGATTTCCGAGCACGGGCCGCACGGGCCGGTATCGCCCATCTGCCAGAAATTGTCCGAAGTGGGGATGCGGATGATCTTCGAATCGGAGAACCCGGCGATCTTCTTCCAGAGCGACACCGCCTCCTCGTCGTCGTGATAGACGGTGACGAGCAGCCGATCCTTGGTGAGGCCGAACTCCTTGGTGATCAGGTTCCACGCCAGCTCGATGGCGCGGTCCTTGAAGTAATCGCCAAACGAGAAATTCCCCATCATCTCAAAGAAGGTGTGGTGCCGGGCGGTGTAGCCCACATTGTCGAGATCGTTGTGCTTGCCGCCGGCGCGCACGCATTTCTGCGCCGTGGTGGCCCGGTTATAGGGCCGTTTCTCGGCGCCCGTGAACACGTTCTTGAACTGCACCATGCCCGCATTGGTGAACATCAGCGTCGGGTCGTTGCGCGGCACAAGCGAACTCGACGGCACCATTTCGTGGCCGTTCTGGGCAAAGTAATCGAGGAAGGCCGACCGGATTTCGTTGACGCCGCTCATGACAATCTAAACTCGGGACTGGGGCTCGCGAGGGCCCGAAAAAGGTATTGCAAGGTCTTGCAGGAGGGCCGGTTTTAGACGGCGGCGCAAGTCCTGTCGAGAACGGCGTTTCGGGGGATGTGCCCGCTGGTTTCATGACAAGCGGATAAAGGAGCTCCCTCCTTCCCGTCATCTCGAGCCTGGCCCGGAGACCCACACTATCGTCCGGCACCGTCGTGAAAAGTCGTGGATGGCCGGGTCAAGCCCGGCCAAGACGTTGGAGCGTTTAGGTCATTGCTCCGCGACCAGCGCTGCCGATCTGCCATCCCGCCGCTGTCATGCCCGAGCTTGACTCGGGGACCCACGCCTTCCCACCCGCGCGAGAAAGGCGTGGGTGGCCGGGTCAAGCCCGGCCATGACGGGGGTGGGATCGGCGGGCGGTTGCGCCGATCGTATTCGGCCCGACTACAGTTACGGGCACGAAGGGTGTAAGCCCTCCGACACCGCAATTCCCAATGGAAGCCCGCCCGCCATGAAAGCCATCCTGTTCGAACAATTCCGCCAGCCGCCGCGCGTGCAGAACGTGACTGATCCCGCGCCCTCCCTTGAGGGAGTGGTCGTCAAGGTCGAGGCGACCGGCCTCTGCCGGAGCGATTGGCACGGCTGGATGGGGCATGATTCGGATATCGTCCTGCCGCACGTGCCGGGCCACGAACTGGCGGGGACCGTTCAGGCGGTCGGGAAGGGGGTCTCCCGCTGGCGCATCGGCGACCGGGTCACGGTGCCGTTCGTCGGCGGTTGCGGCCATTGCGCCGAATGTCATTCCGGCAACCATCAGGTCTGCGAGCAGCAATTCCAGCCCGGCTTCACCGCGTGGGGTTCGTTTGCCGAATACGTCGCCATCGATTTTGCCGACACCAACCTCGTCGCCCTGCCGGACGATCTCGATTTTACCGCGGCGGCAAGCCTCGGTTGCCGTTTCGTCACGTCGTTCCGCGCCATCGTCGATCAGGGCCGCGTCAAGCCGGGCGAATGGGTGGCGGTGCATGGCTGCGGCGGCGTCGGCCTGTCGGCCATCATGATCGCGAGCGCCATGGGAGCGAACGTCGTGGCGATCGACCTGACGGAGGAAAAGCTCGCCTTCGCGCGGACGATCGGCGCCGTGGCGACCGTGAATGCATCGCAGACCGAGGATGTGGTCGGCGCGGTGCGGGAGATCACGAAGGGCGGCGCGCATATGTCGATGGATGCGCTCGGCCACCCCACCACCTGCTTCAACTCCATCGCCAATCTGCGCCGCCGCGGCCGCCACGTGCAGGTCGGCCTGATGCTGGGCGGCCACAACCGTCCGCAGGTCCCGATGGACCAGATCATCGCCCACGAACTGGAAATCCTCGGCAGCCACGGCATGCAGGCGTTCCGCTATCAGGCGATGATGGACATGATCGAAACCGGCAAGCTGAAGCCGCAGGCGCTGATCGGCAGGCACATTTCGCTCGATGAGGCACCGGCGGCGCTGATGGCGATGGACCGGTTCGAGGGCATCGGGATTTCAATGATTACGAGCTTTTAAGGGCTCATGCAGAGATAAACCTACGATCCGAGCGTCATGGCCGGGCTTGACCCGGGCACCCACGCCTTAACCCCGCGCGTCGCAAGAAGAACGTGGGTGGCCGGGTCAAGCCCGGCCATGACGGCCGCAGGCGGGATGCCCGTACTTCTGACCCCCACTTTCCCACTCACCACTCACCACTCATCACTCATCACTCATCACTCACCACTCGCCATTCGCAATTCGCAATTCGCTGCTCCCTCCATTCGCTCCTCAACAGCCGCAACAGAAAAGACCGCCGCGATCGCTCGCGACGGCCTTTGGTTTGCCCCTTGAAGGAGAGCAAAATTCGGAGATGGCCTACGCGACGCCCTCGTCGAGATCGTCCGCCGTGGGGGTGGCCTGATCGAGGATGCGGTCGGCGAGCAGGCCGGCATTCTGGCGGATGAGGCCTTCGATCTTGTCGGCGACTTCCGGGTTGTCGCGCAGGAACTGCTTTGAGTTCTCGCGGCCCTGGCCGAGACGCTGGCTGTCATAGGAGAACCAGGCGCCGGATTTCTCGACGATGCCGGCCTTGACGCCGAGATCGATGAGTTCGCCGACCTTGGACACGCCCTCGCCGAACATGATGTCGAACTCGACCTGCTTGAAGGGCGGCGCAACCTTGTTCTTGACCACCTTCACGCGCACCGAGTTGCCGATCGGATCATCGCGGTCCTTGAGCGTCGAGACGCGGCGGATATCGAGGCGGACCGAGGCGTAGAATTTGAGCGCGTTGCCGCCCGTCGTCGTTTCGGGCGAGCCGTACATGACGCCGATCTTCATGCGGATCTGGTTGATGAAGATCACCATGGTGTTCGAGCGTGAGATCGAACCGGTGAGCTTGCGCAGGGCCTGGCTCATGAGGCGGGCCTGGAGGCCGGGCTGCACGTCACCCATCTCGCCGTCGAGTTCGGCCTTCGGCGTCAGCGCCGCCACCGAATCGATAACCAGCACGTCGATGGCGCCGGAGCGCACCAGCGTGTCGCAGATCTCAAGCGCCTGCTCGCCCGTATCGGGCTGCGAGATCAGGAGATCGTCGAGAGCGACGCCGAGCTTGCGGGCATAGGCCGTATCGAGCGCGTGTTCCGCGTCGACGAAGGCGCAGACGCCGCCCTTCTTCTGCGCTTCGGCCACCGTATGCAGCGCCAGCGTCGTCTTGCCGGACGATTCGGGGCCGTAGATCTCGATGACGCGACCGCGTGGCAGCCCGCCGACGCCGAGCGCGATGTCGAGGCCGAGGGAGCCGGTCGAGACGACCTCGATCTCCTCGATCTTCTGATTCTTGCCCAACCGCATGATCGAGCCCTTGCCGAACGAGCGCTCGATTTGAGAAAGCGCTGCATCCAGAGCTTTCGACCTGTCTTTATCCATCGATGAATTTTCCACCAGTCTCAGAGACGACTGCGACATGACCTGAGCATCCTTATGGCACGGAGGGCTATTGAGTCTCAACGCGGGTTTGTGAGATAAACGTACCCGGTTTGTTCCAAGGCGCAAGTTCTTTTTTTGTTCTCATGGATATTATTCCCCAATAAGGGTGTTGGACACGTCTGAAATTTCCTCGGCTGGAGTGTCGTCTCGAATTGCCGAATTTTACAGCTTTCCTCGTCAACGGACGGGTGGCGTTAGGTCCCGCCGACTAGAAGCGCCGAAAGGTGCCTCGGCAAAATACGAAACGAATGTTGATAATCCGCCGCCCAACTTATCGAAGCGGGGCAATTTGCTGTACACCTGTTAGATGCCAGATGATCCGCAGCCTTACATGCCGTTCTCGCAGCGCACCGGCCTGGATCCCATTCCCCCACAGCTAAAATTGGGCGAGGCATCCGACGATTTGCGGCGAATGATAGAATACTACGTTGGACTTGAAATTGGGCGAAACACCCGCTCGGGTTATGATCATTCATATTTCAACGACCGTTGGGAGAGGGTGACGAGGGACCTGCACGTTCTCTTCCTGAAGGCGGATCCGGATATATATGAGAACTCGCCTTACGACTGGCGAATAAGTCTCAAAAATTTTTTCCAGGGCGCGAAGATCGGACCGCTATTTAATCTAATTGAATTTTTGGTCCGGCATCCAAAATGCAGTGACGAGCTGAAGAGTGAGCTTGCGAGCGCGTTTGTCACGGCGCGCGCAGCCTACCGCATCATTGATGGTCAGATCGTCGCCATTGGCACAGAAGAACAGGCCGCAGCGTTCGAGAAGGCCGTTGTGGATGCGGCAGAAAATAGTGCGGGTGCGGCGAGAAAGCACTTGCTGGCGGCAGGCATGGCGCTTCGTAATTCGGACTGGGCCGGTAGCGTTAGGGAAAGCATCCACGCTGTCGAAGCCATCGCCATTCGCCTTGCGCCTGACACAACCACCCTCGGCCCGGCACTTAGCGCGTTAGAAAAGCAGGGCCACTTGCACGGCAGCCTCAAGGCCGCGTTCGGCTCACTGTACGGATACTCAAGCGACGAAGAAGGTGTGCGACATGCGCTCGTGTTCAAAGAGGAGGCCCAAGTCGACGAGGCAGATGCATTATTTATGCTCGGCGCGTGCGCCTCATTCGTGTCCTACTTATTGGCACGCGCTAATTGAGGCGCCGCTGCTGCCTTCGGACTGATGAGTTTCCCTACTTCCCGATCACCTGCTTCACGGTCTCCACCAGCTGGCGCAGGCTGAAGGGCTTGGGCAGGAAGTTGAACTCCTCCCCTTCGGGCAGGTTGCGGCGGAAGGCGTCTTCGGCATAGCCGGAGACGAAGATGACCTTGAGGTCGGGATAGAGCTTGCGTAATTCGCCCAGCAGGGTCGGCCCGTCCATTTCGGGCATCACCACGTCGGAGACGACGAGATCGACCGGCGCGCCGCGCGCCTCGATGATCTGCATCGCCTCGACGCCGGAGGCGGCCTCCAGCACCGTATAGCCACGGGCCGAAAGCGCCCGCGAATTGACGGCGCGGACCGGGTCCTCGTCCTCGACGAGCAGGATAGTGCCCTGCCCGGTCATGTCGGCGGCCGGCTTCTTGACGGTCTCGGGCTTGGTGTCGTCCGGCAGTTCATGCGCCTCGGGGATGTGGCGCGGCATGTAGATGCGGAAGATCGTGCCGCGTCCGAGCTTCGAATCGACGTCGATGAAGCCGCCCGATTGCTTGACGATGCCGAACACGGTCGAGAGGCCGAGGCCGGTGCCCTTGCCCATCTCCTTGGTGGTGAAGAAGGGTTCGAAAATCTTCTCCATCACGCCGGCATCCATGCCGGTACCGCTATCCGACACCTCGACCACCACGTAATCGGCCGCCGGCATGCCGCTCACATGCAGCCGCGCGGCTTCGCTTTCGGGCAGGTTCATCGTCCGGATCACCAGCTTGCCGCCATCCGGCATCGCATCGCGCGCATTGACCGCGAGGTTCACCACCACCTGCTCGAACTGGTTCACGTCGGCCTTCACGAACCACAGGTCGCGGCCGTGGCTGAGGTCGAGTTCGACGCGCTCGCCGAGCAGGCGCTTCAGCAGCATCGAGAGTTCGTAGAGCCGGTCGTTGAGGTTCAGCACTTCCGGCCGCAGGGTCTGGCGGCGCGAGAAGGCGAGCAGCTGGCGCACCAGGCTCGCGGCCCGGTTGGCGTTCTGCTTGATCTGCATGATGTCCTGGAAGGACGGATCGGTCGGGCGGTGATTGGCGAGCAGAAGATCGCTGTAGCCGATGATCGCCTGCAACACATTGTTGAAATCGTGCGCGACGCCGCCCGCAAGCTGGCCGACCGCGTTCATCTTCTGCGATTGCGCGAGCTGTTCTTCGACCTTGCGGAAATCGGTGGTGTCGAAGGCGTAGAGGATCGCCGCTTCGCCATCCGCCGCATTGTCGCTCACCGGCGTCACCCACACGCGCACCGAGCCGCTCTTTTCGCCGGCGGTGTGCAGTTCGAGCGGCGGAATATCGCCGCGGCTTTCGCCGGCGGCCTTCAGCGCTGCCGCCACCTGCGCGCCCTCGCCGTCACGAAACGCGTCGGTGATCAGCGGGCCGTCGACGCCTTCCCCCGTGCGCGGCAGGGTGCCGAACAACCGCGTGAACGGGGCGTTGGCCTGCAGGATGCGGCCCTGCCGATTGACCGTCGCGATGGCGATCGGCGTGTTGTTGAAGAAACGCGCAAACCGCACTTCGGCGGCACGCTGGCCCTCATCCACGTCGAGACCCGGCGACCGGTTCAGCACCAGCGTCCGCGAGGCGCCCATCGCGCCGTCCTGCCCGAAGGCGATGCGGTGATAGAGCCGGACCGGCAGGAACTGGCCGTTGCGGCGGCGCAGATCGAGATCGAAGGTTTCGGTGCGCACGCTGCCGGGCTCGCCGGAGAATGACGTCATCATCGCCACCACGTTGCGCGGCACCACGTCGGCCAGACCAAGCCCGCCGGAGCCGACCTGCGCGAGGTCGTAATCGAGCCAGGAGGCGAGCGTCGCATTCAGATAGACGATGTTGCCGTCCGGATCGATCGACAGGAAACCGGCAGGCGCGTGATCGAGATAATCGATGGCGTGCTGCAATTCCTGAAAGACGTTTTCCTGGCGCTCCCGCTCATGGGTGACGTCGGCGATGGTCCATAAGGCGGCCTGTGCGCCGTTGCGCGGCAAGGCGCGGACGCGGACCCGGTACCAGCCGAATTCCTGGGTCCCGTCGAGCGAGGGGGACAGGCGGATTTCCTCCGAACCCGTGCGATGTTCACGGGCCGATTGGGCCAGACGGTAGATCGCCTCCGAAACTTCCGGCGCGCCGGTGAAGAGACGCTCGACGGCCCTGATATCGCCGCCGCTCGAGCCGGCGAGGTCGAGATAGGCCTTGTTGGCGTAGACCACGCGCCCGTCATCCTCGATGACGATGAGGCCGTCACTGGAGGTGTCGGCCATGAGCTTGGTGATATCGTTGCGAACCGACTTGGTGCCAAATTGCATGACGCCGATCGCAATCGCGAACAGGAAGAACACGCCCGCCATCGCGAAGAACGCCAGCAAGCCGAGGATCAGCGGCTGGGCCTGATCGCTGCCGAGATAACGCAGGCTCAGGATCGCCCCGACGAGAATCGTCGCCAGTAGCAGAACAAGGCCGATATGGCCCGGACGATCGGAGCGATCGATCGGGTCAGCCGCTTGCGTGTCGCCCTCATAAGCCATGGAAGTTCGATATCCCCTTGAGGAAGGTGGGCGATGCCGGAGCGCGCCTCGGATCTGCGAGGTTGGTTGTGGCCGCATACTACACAGAATTTATTGATTGACCTCTAAGGCCGTACAAGAGGGTCTTCATTGTCCCCCGAAAGCCTGCGGGGATGACCACCCCGGCGGCTAGCGCTGGGGAAACGGGTCGCCCGCCAGCACAGTGTTGCCGCAATGTGAACCCAAGTGACGACCAGACGTTGGCTTCCCTTGGCGAGGTGCATCGTTAACCATCCATTAACCTTGCGGCTTCCTTTGCTGATCGATGTGTTACAAAGCCGTTCAGGAACGTGGCCTTCAATGGCCCCACAAAATTTGAGAGTTCATCGTGCTGTCTCAATTTGGTATCGAAGCGTCACGGGCGGCCCAGTACGTCATCGCTTTCGCGATCATCCTCGGTCTGGTCGCGCTGTTTGGATTGGTTCTCCGCAAATTGACGGGCGGACGGCTCATGATGAACGGCCCCGACCGCTCCCGCGCCCGGCAACCCCGCCTCGGCGTCGTCGATATCTACGATCTCGACCGGCAACGGCAACTGGTCCTGTTGCGCCGTGACAATGTCGAGCATCTGCTGCTGATCGGCGGCCTCAACGACGTGGTCATCGAAACCAATATCGTGCGCGTCGCCGGCGCGAGGATTCCCGCGGCGTCCACCGAGCAAGGCGCCGATCGATTCGAGCCGGCCTTCGAGCCCACCCGTCCGCAGGTCGAAACTCCCGGCAGGCCCTCCATCGAGACGCAGCTCGCGGCGCAGCTCGGCAGCTTCATGAAACGCCCCTCCGAGGAGGCCGGCGACGAAGAGGCTCCTGCGAGCGCGCCCGAACAGGCGCGCCCGGAGCCGGTCCTCAAAGTCGGTGCGGCGCCCTATGGCGCGGGCCCGTCGATCGACGGCTTCCGCCCCGAATCCGAGTCCACCCCGCGTCAGCCCGCCGAGGCGCCGCCCGTGCGGGTCGAGCCGCGCCCGAGCTACATGCCGCCGATTTTCCAGTCGCGGCCGACGCCGCAACCGCCGGCGCCTCCTCCACCCGCGCCCCCGCCGCCGGCGCCGCCGATCTTTCCGATCGGCCCGGTGCGGGCGACCGAGAACGCCGCCAATGACCGGGCCGCACCCGACGCGGCGATCCTCTCGGACATGGCCAAGCAGCTCGAGGAAGCGCTCAAGCGTCCGGCCACTCCGGTGTCATCGGAGCATGATCGGTCGGAGCTGGCCTCGGCCGCCATCGAGGACAATCCGGATCTCGAGGATGACGATCTGCTGGAGCCCACCGCGCCCGCGGGCGGCTCGCCTGATGTCGGCACCCCCATTATCCTTGCCGACGAGGTCACGGCCAGCGCGGAAGTCGTCGCGGTCGAACCCCGCGAAACCGAGGCACAGGGCCCGACGGAGCCGGAGACCCGACCGGCTCCGGAGCGGGCCGAGACCGCCGGTCCGCAAAAGCCCACCGAGAAGGTGGCCGATCCGTTCTCGGTCGAGGAGATCGAGGCGGAATTCGCCCGGCTGCTCGGGCGGCCGCTGGACACCGGCAAGAAGGGCTGATCCTGCAATCCCGAAACGAAAAAGGGCTCCGCGTACGGAGCCCTTTTTGTTGTCGGATGGAGGAGGATCAGTCGTCCCGATAGACCCGCTCGTTGCGCTCGTGACGCTCCTGCGCTTCGAGCGACAGGGTGGCGATGGGGCGGGCTTCGAGCCGCTTGAGCGAGATCGGGTCGCCCGTCTCTTCGCAATAGCCGTAGCTGCCATCATCGATCCGCGCGAGGGCGGCGTCGATCTTGGCGATGAGCTTGCGCTGGCGGTCGCGGGCGCGAAGCTCGATGGCACGGTCGGTTTCGGAGGAAGCCCGGTCTGCGAGATCCGGGTGATTCTCGTTTTCGTTCTGCAGGGTAGCGAGGGTTTCCTGGGCTTCTTTCAGGATGTCGCCCTTCCAACGGATGAGCTTGCGCCGGAAATATTCCCGCTGCCGTTCGCTCATGAACGGCTCCTCTTCGGTTGGTCGATAACCCTCGGCGATTTCAATATTCGTCATGTGGGCCGTTTTATCCCGATGTACTGTCGCGCCCCTATATACACTCGCGCGGTCCGCCACAACGGAGTTCAGCGTCACCGGTTTGTCTAATATCCGACCGGGTGCGCCCCCTGTGACGCTGAGGAAGTCGCCGACGTTGTGGCAAAAGAACATTTTGCCGCACGGGTCCGTCGCTCAGCCCGGTGGCTCAGTTCAATTTTGCGAGAGCCTGCGCGATGTCCGCCTCCATCGCCCGGGCGATCGGCTGGCGATAATGGCTCATGTCGAAAAACAGGCTCGCCTCCTGATTCTCGGCCCGCTGGACGCGCCAATCGACCACCGCCGACTTGGCATGGCTCCGCGCCGCCTCCGTGATGGCCTTCTTGCAGGCCGCATCGTGATAGGCCGGCTCGGTGCCGGGCGGAGGCTGGAAATTGGTGTAGGTGGCGGGAAACACCACGATGAGGGCAGCCTCCGCCGGGAGCGTCCGCGCGACCTCCCGCAATTTTTCGGCGGTCGGGAAGCGGCGCTTTCCTGCCAGCGGGTCGTGCTCGACTAAGGCCGCCTTACCGTGGGGCTTTTGCTCGAGACGCTGCCTCAGGACCGGGTCCCGGTCATAGCCAAGGCCGATATAGTCAGGTTCGTAATCCCAATAGCCATCCGGGCGGGCGCGCTCGGCGTCCGTGTCGAAAACATAGCCGAGGCGTCGCGGGGTCTCCTCGAGGATGTCGTAGCGCAGGAGGCCGCGGAGATATTCGAGGGGACTTTGCGAAAACAGCCAGAACGGGAACGGCTTGTCGTTCGGCATCGCCGGATCGGGATTGCACCACATGGCGTCGGCGCTGACGATCAGGGCCCGCACCGGACGCTCCCGATGGCGCAGGAACCACTCGATGAGCGTGAAATGTTCCTTGGGGCCCGTGGCGGGAACCGCGAGCTGGACGAAGTCGAGCCCGGTCGAGGTCTTGAGGCGCTCGGGCGAGAGCAGCTGAATATGCGAATTGCCGACGATCGTTGCGTTATACGCCTGATCCCGCCCGCGGCTCGCCGCCGCCGTCCGCGGACCTTGCGGACGCACGCCGGGTTTCGGCAGCAGGTTGGAGCGTCCGGTATCGTAGGGGTCGGTGGCGTAGGTCGCCGCGACGATCAGGCCCAGAACCGCGGCGGCGACGGCCAGAAGCACCGCCGAGAACCGCCTCCAGCGGGCCGGGTCAGAACTGGAAATAGATGAATTCATAATTCGCATCGTCGCCGACCTTGAACAGCACCATCACCAGGAGCACCGCGAAGGCGACGGCGATCCAGCGCTGCGGCGGCATCTTGTGGACGAAGGTCCAGGCGGTCGGGCCGATCACCGCGACGGCGGCCGCGAGCGCGATAGCACGCCACTTGAACGCAAATCCCTGCGGGCCGAGACCGAGAAGGCCCTCATATACCCTGATGGCGGCCTCAAAACTGGTGGCTCGGAAGAGCACCCAGGTCAGCATCACGAACGCGAAGGTCAGGCCCCAGCCGAGCCAGCTCGGCATGGAGCGCCCGGCCTTGCGCCAAAGCACGCCTGCGCCCAGCACCGCCCCGTGCGCCGCACCCCAGGCGACGAATGTCAGCCCCGCGCCATGCCACAGACCGCCGAGGGTCATGGTGGCGAACAGGGCCGCCACCTGCATGGCGAGCCCTTTGCGGTTGCCGCCCATGGCGATATAGAGATAATCGCGCAGGAACCGGGACAGGGTCATGTGCCAGCGGCGCCAGAAATCCTGCAGCGACACCGACCGGTAGGGCGCGTCGAAATTCTGCGGCAGCACGATGCCGAACAGCAGCGCGAGCCCCAGGGCCATGTCGGTATAGCCCGAGAAATCGAAATAGATCTGGAACGTGAAGCCGAGCGTCGCCTGCCAGGCCTCGCCCATGGCAATGGCCTTGCCGGCTTCCGCGGCCTGAAAGACCGGGTTCACATATTCGGCCAACTGGTCGCCGATGAACACTTTTTTGGCGAGACCGCAGACCAGCAGCATCAGCCCGCGGGCAACCCGCTCGGCGGCGTCCGGCCGGAGATACGGCCGCTCCTCGAACTGGTGCATGATCTCGCTCCACCGCACCAGCGGGCCGGCGAGAACCTGCGGGAAGAACCCGATATAGAGCGAATAGCGGACGAGATCGTAGCGCGGCGCCTTCCCGGCCTTCAGATCCGTCAAATACATGATGTGGTGGAAGGTGAAGAACGAGATGCCGAGCGGCAGCGCGATGTCGTAATGCGGCGCGTGCAGCCCCGGAATCAGGTTCGCCAGATCGGCGAAGAAGTTGAAATACTTGAACACCGCCAGCACCGCGAGATTGGCGCCGATGGCGAGGGGAATCAGAATGCTGCGGCCGGTGCGGATGAAGCTCTGGGCGACGATCCAGTTGACGAGGATCGAGAGCGCCAGCAGCGGAATGAAGCGCCAATCCCAGTAGCCGTAGAAGATGAACGACAGGAATGCGAGCAGCGGCAGCCGCCAGTCCGGCCGGAATCGCTCGACCAGCCAATGGCTCAGGAGCGCAACCGGCAAGAATCCGAACAGGAAGATGAATGAGTTGAAGAGCATCGCCGCGTGGGTCTGATCGAGCGGCGCGCGACATTCCCCTCCGCGCCAGAAGGCCGGTTCTTGTGAGCGAATGGGAAGCGGACGTCAACTTGTCGGTAAGGCGACGCAAAAACTTGACCGATCCAATCTTCCCCCGCCGGTCGTATGCCGCGATCGGGCCGTCGGACGCTCCGGGTTCAAAAGATGTGATTAAGTTGTGTTTTAGGACGAAAGACCGTGACACGCGTCTATTCTTTCCTTGCCCCAGCGTCTACGAGTGCAACTTCATTTTATTACAATGGGGTTTCCAGTGCCAATATCCACTCTCGATGCCGCGGACGCGGCCCTGCTCGCCGAATTCAACGATGCTGCAGACGAATTCGCTGTTCTGGCGGCGATCGATGCTCACGCGGCGGCTCTTCTTGAGGGCGACAGCGCCACGCGGTTCGCTGAGCTTCCGGACAATGCCGGCCGCCAGCAGGCCATCGGGCTCGGCCTGAAAGAGATCGCCGACCTGTTCGGCGATTTCACCTCGGTCGCGCAGCTCAAGCTCGCGCTGGAGCACCAGATCGCCGTCGAATACGCCAAGCACCAGTTCATCGGCGCCATGGACGCCGCAACGACGGCCGAGGAAATGGCCGCTGCCATCACGGCCCATGTGGACCTCCTCAACGAGCATCGCCAGGCCCTGATCGCCGAATGGGGCGCCGTTGCCGGCAACCCGGCCGTCGCCGCTCGCGTGGCAGAGCTGCAGGCCGAAGATTATACGACGGTTCTCAACGACGTCGCAGCCCGTCTCGGCGACTCAGGCTTCGTGGGCGATCTCGGGGCCAGCCTTCTCGATGCCCGCAATGCGCTGCCGGGCGGCAAGTTCTTTGGCGACGGCAAGATCATAGCCGCCCTGGATGCGGCCAATGACGGGCCGGATGCAGCGCTCCTGACCGCGTTCAACGATGCGGCGAATGAAACCACGATTCTGGCTGCCATCGACACCTACGACGCAAGCCTTCTTGAAGGCGATAGCGCCACGCATTTCCGGGCGCTCCCGGACGATGCCGGCCGCCAGAAGGCGATCGCACTCGGTGTGAAGGAGATCGCGGATCTGTTCGGCGATTTCACCTCGGTCGCGCAGCTCAAGGCCGCGCTGGAGCACCAGATCGCCGTCGAATACGCCAAGCATCAATTCATCAGCGCGATCGACAGCGCCACGACGGCCGACGAAATGGCCGCTGCCATCTCGGATTATGCGGGCACGCTCAATGCCGATCGTCAGGATCTGATCGCCGAATGGGGCGCGGTTGACGGCAACCCCGCGGTCGCCGCTCGCGTGGCGGTATTGCGGGCCAGCGACTACACCAGGGTCCTGGCGGAGATCACGGCTAAGTTGGGCGACGGCCCGTTCCTGGCGGATCTGGCGGCCGGCGTCCTTGCCGCCCGCAACGAGATGCCGAACGACAAGTTCTTCGGCGACGTCAAGATTATTGCCGCACTGGACGCGGCGAGCAACGACGCGCCAACCGATATCTCGCTCTCGAATGCGACTTTGGCCGAGAACACGGGCACTGGGGCGGTCATTGGCTCGCTCACGGCCCTCGATGACGATTTGGGCGACACCTTCAGCTTTAAACTGCTCGACGATGCCGGCGGGCGTTTTGCGGTTCAGGGCGACAAGCTGGTCGTCGCGAACGGCACCCTTCTCGATTTCGAACAGGCCACAAGCCACAAGATCGTGGTGAAAGTCACCGACAGCATCGGAGCCAGCGTCAACAAGATCCTGACGCTGTCGCTGTCCGATGTCCTGAACGAATCCGCTGTCGGCTCGTCCGGCTCTGACAACCTCTCCGGCGGCACAGGCAACGACAATCTCGCGGGCGGCGCCGGAGACGACGTGCTGGCGGCGGGCGCCGGCAACGACAAGATCGACGGCGGCACAGGCAACGACAAGCTCTGGGGCGGTCTCGGGAAGGACACGCTGGCCGGCGGCACCGGGAAAGACATCTTCGTGTTCAACACCAAGCCGAACAAGAAGACGAACCTCGATAAAGTCACCGATTTCAACGTCAAGGATGACACGATCTGGCTCGAGAACGCCATCTTCACGAAACTTGGCCGGAAGGGCAGCGAGACCTCGCCCGCCAAGCTGAACAAGAAGTTCTTCAGCATCGATGGCGCCAAGGACCGGGACGACTACATCGTCTATAACAAGAAGACCGGCGTGGTGTCCTACGATCTGGACGGTTCGGGCGCCAAGAAGGCGGTCGAGATCGTCACCCTCAAGAAGAACCTGAAGTTGACCTACAACGACTTCCTCGTGATCTAACGATCATGAAACTCGCTGCTTCCCGGATCCGTCCGGGGAGCAGCAGGAAGCAGACGACGATATATCCGCTGACAAACGTGGCGGATCGAGACGCCGCCTGAGCCGCAAGGCGGTGGCATGATTTTTCCCCTACTCCGCCGCAGCCTCGGCTCGGCTCAGCAACTCTCCCGCCACGTCGCCGATCTTCGGCGTTTCCTCGCGGATGAACGGCAGCGGGCGGCAGACGGCGAGCGCCGCGAGGCCGAAACGGGCGGTCATGAGGCCGTTCAGCACCCCCTCCCCCAATTTGGCGGAGATGCGCGCGGCAAGGCCGAGACCCAGAACCTGCTGCAGTAAGCTGTCGCCCACCGCGACGCCGCCCGTCACCGCGAGGTGGTTGAAGGCGGCTTTGGCGAGACGCAGGAAGCCGAACAGCCCCGGTCGCCCGCCATAGATCCGCGCCAGCGTCCGCAAGAGCCGCACGGCCGCGAAGACCACGAACGCCACATCGACGATGGCGCGGGGGCTGACGGCCGTCACCAGCGAGACTTGCTTTGCCGCGCCCGCGATGGCGCGCTTGGCCTGCGCATCGAGAGGGGCGAGCAATTCCCGCTCGGCGATGGCGAGGCGATCATCGGCATCGATGATCTCGTCCATCAGGCCCATGAGGCGGGCGGTGCCGGGAACCGCGCTTGCCCGCGAGCCGTAGAGGCTCAGGAGATCGGAGACGATGGCCTTGGCGCCCTTGTGATCCTTGACCGCCAGCACATCGGCTGCGGCCTCGCGCAGGTGCTCGATCTTCTTCTCCCGCCAGATGCCCACGAACTCGCGGCCGATGATGGCGAGAAAGGCCGCGGCCGCCACCACGGCCAGCACCAGCGCCACCCAGCCGAGCCACGGCGCGACCGCATAGAGGTCGACGATGAGCCGCTCGACAGCGAGCCCGAGCCCGAGCACCAGCAGGCCCGAGAGAGCCGTCAGAAAGATGCCGACCCATGGCGCCCGGCGCTTCGGACCCATCGGCACGATGACGCCATCGGCCGCCTCGATGGCGTCAAGCGGCTCGTCCGTCACCACGACGGAGCCGCTGGCAACCCCAGGATCGTCAAGGCGAAAGGCGCGTGGTTGGCGGCTCATGTGAAACGGTCCCCGAGCAGGAATTCAAGGGCACGGTCGAGGCGGATATGGGGCATCTTGGCCATCCGGCCCGCCGCATCGACGGGAAGTTTCGGGGGACGGAAGCGGGGAAAGCGCAGGGAGCCGGGCGTCACCGCTCCCTCGAACACCGCACTGGCGGTTTCGGGCAATTCGCCGGGGAAAATCGCCGCTTCCGTCTCGCCGTCGAAAATCTCGTCGCCGACCCGCTCGCCGGCCTCCGGCACGCCGGCCACCGCCCGCAAGGTTTCGCGGCCCTCCCGGATCGTGGTCTCGCGCGTGGCCCGCACCGAGGCGAGCGCCACGGTGCCGACCCGCGCGCCGGCGGCTTCCGTGCGCCGCGCGGCGCGGTTGACCAGAAGCCGCAGGATCGCATCGAGGCGGTCATGATCGGTGTGGTGGATATGGTCGGCCTTGGTGGCGGCAAACAGCACCTTGTCGGCCCGCGGCGAGAAGAGCCGCGACAGCAACGTGTTTCGCCCGGTGCGGAACGCCATCAGCACCTGGTCCAGCGCTTCTTCCAGTTCCGCCAGGGCAACCGGACCGGCATCGATGGCGGCGAGCACGTCGACGAGGACGATCTGGCGATCGATGCGCTGGAAATGATCGCGGAAGAACGGCCTGACCACATGGGTCTTATAGGCCTCGAAGCGGCGCTCCATGAGAGAAGCGAAACTGCCCGGCGCGATCTGGGCGCCTGTGGCAAGATCGAGCGGCGCGAAGGTGAGCGCCGGGGAGCCCGCAAGATCCCCCGGCATCAGGAAGCGGCCCGGCGGCGTCGTCGCCACGGTCTCGTCGTCGGTGCGCAGGCCTATCAGATACTCCTTGAACGCCTCGCTGGCCTTGCCAGCCAGCACCTCGTCCGCCGGCCCCGCCGGATCGAATGTCTCAAGTGCCTTGCGCCAGGTCCGCGCCGTCTCGACCCGATCGGGCTTGCGGCTCTGCGCGACGGTCTGGCGCGACCATTCCGCGTAGCCGGCGTCGAGGAGCGCAAGGTCGAGCAGCCATTCGCCCGGATAATCGACGATGTCGAGGGCAAGTGAAGCCGGCCCCGTGCGCCAGCCAGCCTTGCGTTCATACTCGATATCGACGCGCAACTCGCTGATCCGATTGGTGGATTGCGGCCAGCGGCGTTCCGCCGTCAGCGCCTCCATGTGCTCCTCGTAGGGGAAGCGCGGCACCGCGTCATCGGGCTGCGGCGCCAGGTGGGCGCGACGGATGCGCCCTTCCGCGGAGGCGCGAAACGCCGGCAGGTTCGTGCCCCGGGTCAGGTGATGCACCAGCGCCGTCGTGAACACCGTCTTGCCCGAGCGCGCGAGACCGGTGACGCCGAGACGAAGCGAAGGCTGCACAAGTTGGCCGGAAGCCTCCCAGAGCGAGTGCGCCGCCGATCCGGCGCGGGAGGCGAGGTGATTGAAAAAAGGCACTAGGAACTCGCACTTTGGGACGGGCTTGAAGTGGTACCTTACTCATGAAATTGCAAAGCAGGGTATCATTTCTCCCGTTCGCAAACGCGCGACCGAGACAGCATGGTGATGGGAAGTCATGAGCGTTAGCCAATCGGCTGTCGTGACCGAGGAGGGCGAGCTCGAAGAAAGGGCATCGACCGCCATCGTCCCCTGGTGGAGCTTTACCAAGGCGCTCATCGCCGCCGGGGTGCTTCGGCTGGCCGAGCAAGGTCGCGTCGATCTCGATCGGCCTATCCGTGGTCAATCCTACACGCTGCGCGCCATCCTCCAGCATCGCAGCGGCATCGGCGATTACAGCGGGTTGGCGGAGTATCACGAGGCCGTCGCCAAGGGAGATGACCCGTGGTCCGATGAAGCGCTTTTTGAACGCGTGTCGCCAGAGGCGTTTCTGTTCCGGCCGATGAGCGGATGGGCCTACTCGAATGTGGGATATCTGCTTCTGCGGCGAATGATCGAGCGGACCTGCGGCACGGGTCTCCCTCAAGCGCTGCACGAACTCGTCCTCGAGCCGCTCGACCTGCGACATTCACGGGTCGCCGAGACGCGCGAGGACATGCGCGCCACCATCTTCGATACCGGGAGACCCTACCATCCGGGATGGGCATTCCATGGAATCGTGATCGGCCCCGTGGCGGAAGCGGCGCTGGCGCTCCATCGCCTCATGCAAGGCGACCTGCTCACGCCGGCCTCCCGAGCGGCGATGCTTAACGCCCATGCAATCGGCGGCGCCCTTCCCGGACGGCCCTGGCTGACCACCGGTTACGGCCTCGGGCTGATGAGCGGAACGATGCAGCGCGTCGGCATGGCGCGGCCGCTCCATGTGATCGGTCATTCCGCGGGTGGTCCCGCCAGTACCGGGGCGGTCTATTGCGCGTCGCAAGACGGCTATCGCCGCACCGTGGCGGTGTTCGGGCCCGGATCGAACGAGGGCGCCGCCGAGGATCAAGCCCTGCGGCTTCTGGCGAGGATGTAGTGCAGCCCGAACGCTGACCGAGATGGGTTGCCAACGGCATCAAAGCTCAGGATCGGCGGAGGGCGCCGCTTTCCTGGCTTCCGCCCGCAGGATGGCCCGTTGCACGGCTCCCTCGATGAGGGCGGCGCCTGGACGCAGCATGCCGAGTTCGAACGACGACATGGCCGCCATCACCGCCGTCAGGTTCGGCAACGGCGTACCATCCGCTGCAAAGAGCTTCAGATCGTCATTGGGCCCGAGATCGAGGTCGCCCACCATGCGCTCGGCGTAGTTGCGCAGGCGCTGCTCGTCCGGAGCGCAAGCGGCGACAGCAGGTTTGGGAGCGGAGGCCGTTGCCATTGGCGCCGCGGCGGCTCTGATTTTTGGTCGTGGTGCGGCTTCCATCTTCGGGACCGGCTTCGGCTTCTCGCCCATCCCTTCCGCGATATCCGGCACCCGGTATTGCGGCGTTTTTAGCGGGATGACCATCGACACCCGGCCGGGCTTTCCGCCTCGGCCCTTGGCGGTGAACGTGGTGACGCCCTTGCCGCGTCGCGACGCCAGATAGCGGGCGCGCACCGTGCCGCCGATGCCCTTGACGGCGAGCACCGCAAGGCCGCCGATTCCGGTGGCGATGCCGCATTCGGCCGGTGCCCATCGCCGCACGATGTCGAGGGCGGATTTGCGGCCGAATTCGAGGTAGTAACGGCGCAGCAACGTCACCGCGGCGTCGGCGCCGTGATCGGCGGACGCGAAACCCACATGGCCTTCCGAATCCTTGCCGATTTCGCCATCCCAGCGCGCGCTCTTGATGCACCAGTAGTTGTTGAGCTTGACACACCGGGTGACCACCGGACGATCGGCACCGAGCAACGCTGCGGCCATCGCGACGGGCTTGGGCTCGAGCGTCCCGACGGTCTGCGAACGCCAGTTCGAAATCTCACGCGTCGCCGCGTCGTAGCGGATGGCCGCGATCGAGGGCGCATCACGATCGGCGATCATGGCGGAAAACCCCCAATGATCGGTCGAGAGCGCGCTTCCGGCGAGGAAGAGCGCGATGAGCGCCGAAGGCAGCATGGCGATGATTGCCCCCTGAAAACGCAGCCCATCATCGGGCGTGTTTCAGGCACAACGATGGTCGGGCGGCGAAGTTCAGCCGTCATTCCGGGGCCGCGAAGCGGAACCCGGAACCCATAACCATGAGGCTGCCGGATAAAGTGCCGCGCGGAACCGCGGGGGTTCATACGCGGGAGGTCAGCGGTTATGGGTTCCGGGCTCTCGCTGCGCTCGCCCCGGAATGGCGGGTTGGTCCGCCGTCGTTCGCGGCCGCGGAACAGCAATCCTCAATCGTCCTCGCCGGCGCCGAGGAATTTGGGCGTGACGAAACGTTCGAGCTTGCCGCCTCGCGGCTTGACCTCGGCCCAGCTCGCGCAATCGCAATCGATCACCGCGAGGCCGGCGGTGGGATATTTCTGCCGCATCCGCGACAACGCCTCCCCGTCGCCGTGGCTCGCCAGCAGGCGGGCCAGATCCTCAAAACCGGGATTATGGCCGATGATCAGGACGCTCGAGATCTGCGGGTCGATCTCCTGGATGAGCGACAACAGCCGCGCGGCCGGCGCATCGTAGATCCGCGGCTCGGCACGCATGGTCACGGGCCCGAGCGCCGGCTGGACCAGCGACCAGGTCTCCACCGTCCGGCGCGCCGGCGAGATCAGGACGAGGTCGGGCAGAAGTTCCTCATCGTCGAGATAATCGCCCATCAGCACCGCGGCCTTGCGCCCTCGGGCCGAAAGCGGCCGGTCCACGTCGAGCATTCCCGACGGCCAGGAGGATTTCGCGTGACGCAGAAGCAGGAGCCGAACCATTCACGACCGCCCTTCGCGCCGCGAGAGAAACGCGAGCTTCTCGAACAGCGTCACATCCTGCTCGTTCTTCAACAGCGCGCCATGCAGCGGCGGGATCAGTTTGCGCGGATCGCGCTCGCGCAATTGCTCGGGGCCGATATCCTCCGCCATGAGCAATTTCAGCCAGTCGAGAAGTTCCGACGTCGAGGGCTTCTTCTTCAGCCCGGGCGCCTCGCGGATCTCGAAGAAGATCCTCAGCGCTTCCTCGACGAGACGGCGTTTGATGCCGGGATAATGCACGGCGATGATCCGCGACATCGTCACTTCGTCCGGAAACTTGATGTAGTGAAAGAAGCAGCGGCGCAGGAAGGCGTCGGGCAGTTCCTTCTCGTTATTGGACGTGATGATGACGATCGGCCGTCTTTCCGCCCGCACCGTCTCGCCGGTCTCGTAGACGTGGAATTCCATGCGATCGAGTTCGAGCAGAAGATCGTTCGGGAACTCGATATCGGCTTTGTCGATTTCGTCGATCAGCAGCACGGGCCGCTGGTCGGCGGCGAAGGCCTCCCAGAGTTTTCCGCGCTTGATGTAATGGCCGATATCGGAGACGCGGGGATCGCCGAGCTGGCTGTCGCGCAGACGCGACACCGCATCGTATTCGTAGAGGCCCTGCTGTGCCTTGGTGGTTGATTTGATGTGCCAGGTGAGAAGCGGCGCCTTGACGGCGCGGGCGATTTCCTCGGCCAGGACCGATTTGCCGGTGCCCGGCTCGCCTTTGACGAGCAGGGGACGTTCGAGAACGATGGCGGCATTGACGGCGACCGTCAGATCCTCGGTTGCCACATACGATTCAGTGCCTTCGAAACGCGCCATTCTGCCTTCCCTTCCGGTCTTTTTCCGACCCTAGAGCCGGATCGCCCCAAGGGAAAGCGCGAAGCACTTCTCCTTTGCGGCGTCAAATCCATCTCTCTCGAGAGGCGCGAGCATGATCGGCCGTCAGACGAGCTTTCGGCAACAGGCCGGTTAGGGTAAGGCTGGCGAAAGGGAGAATGAACCATGGCCTATAACCGCTACCACAAGGACCGGATCGGAAATCACAAGCTCAAGCCCGAGACCCTGATGCTCGGCTACGGGTATGATCCGACCCTCTCGGAAGGCGCCGTCAAGCCGCCCGTCTTTCTCACCTCGACTTTCGTGTTCAACTCGGCTGAGCACGGCAAGGAATTCTTCGATTACGTGGCCGGACGCCGCGAGCCGCCGCAAGGCGAGACCGCCGGCCTCGTCTATTCGCGCTTCAACCACCCCAATGCGGAGATCGTCGAGGATCGCCTGGCGATCTTCGAGGAAACGGAGGCCGGCCTCCTGTTCTCATCCGGCATGTCGGCCATCGCCACGGCGATTCTCGCCTTCGCCAAGCCCGGCGACGTGATCCTCCATTCGCAGCCGCTTTATGGCGGCACCGAAACCCTAATCTCGAAGACCCTCGCCAATCTCGGCATCCAGTCCGCCGGTTTCGGCGATGGCGTCGATGAGGCGAGCATCCGCGCCGCCGCCACGGAAGCGCAAGGCAAGGGCCGGGTGTCGGTGATCCTGGTCGAGTCGCCCTCGAACCCGGTCAACACGATCGTGGACATCGCGCTGATCCGCCGGATCGCCGACGAAATCGGAACGGCGCAGGGGCAGCGGCCGATCATTATGTGCGACAACACTTTGCTCGGGCCCATCTTCCAGAAACCGATCCAGCACGGCGTCGATATCTCGCTTTATTCGCTGACGAAATATGTGGGCGGACACTCGGACCTGATTGCCGGCGCCGCCTTGGGCTCGAAAGAGCTGATGAAGCCGGTGCGCATGCTGCGCTCGGCCATCGGCACGCAGCTCGATCCGCATTCGTGCTGGATGCTCGGCCGTTCGCTTGAAACGCTCGCGCTGCGCATGAACGCCGCCAATCGCAACGGCGAGATCGTGGCGAAATTCCTGAGCGACCATCCCATGGTGACCAAGCTCCATCATCTCGACTACCTGCCCGAAGGCTCGCCGGCCAAGCGGGTCTACGAGGCGCAGTGCTCTGCCCCCGGCTCGACTTTCTCGTTCGACGTCAAGGGCGGCGAGCCGGAAGCCTTCCGGGTTCTGAACGCGCTTCAGGTGTTCAAGCTGGCGGTCAGCCTGGGCGGCACCGAATCGCTGATCTCGCATCCGGCCTCGACCACCCATTCGGGCGTTCCTAAAGCGACCCGCGACCGGCTCGGCGTGAGCGATGCGACGATCCGCGTCTCCATCGGCATCGAGCACCCGGACGACCTGGTGGCCGATCTTGCCCAGGCGCTTTCGACGCTGGGCTGAAAAAGCCGCGGCTTTGCGGACTTCCGGGCATGCGTGCTGCCCGGAAGGACGGCCATTGAGGCGGCAGGCTGCCTCCAGAAGAGGCTAACCCCCTCTGAATCGGATGAGTTTTACCTTGCGCTGCCCGGACCCTTAAAACCATGATGGGCCGAACCGGACGGAGCAAATGGCAGCCGCAATCGACCTTTATGCCTATCAGGAGCCCATTCTATTTCTCGCCACGGCCGGGATCGTCGTTCCTCTCTTTCACCGGCTGAGGATCAGCCCTGTCCTGGGATTTCTGGGCGCGGGCGCCCTGCTCGGGCCTTACGGTTTGGGACGGCTGACGGATGACCACCCGTGGGTCAACTGGCTTACCCTCACCAATCAGGAAGGCACCTCGCACCTTGCCGAATTCGGCGTGGTGTTCCTGCTTTTCACCATCGGCATCGAATTGTCCTGGCAGCGCCTGCGGACCCTGAGGCGCCTGGTCTTCGGGTTCGGCTCGTTGCAGGTGCTCCTGTGCAGCGCTGCCATCGGCGCCCTCGCCTACGGCCTCGTCGGCACGATCACGGGCGCGGCGATCGTCGGGCTTGCTTTTGCGCTCTCCTCCACCGCCATCGTCATCCCGGTCATGGCGGAGCGGAAGCGCCTGAAAACACCCGCCGGCCGGGCAACCTTCTCGGCGCTGATCTTCCAGGACCTGGCGGTCGCGCCGATCCTCTTCACGATCGCGGTTCTCGATACCGGCCAACCCGAGGTCACGACCGCCTCGTTCCTGTGGGCGATGGTTCAGGCCGCCATTGCGCTTGCCCTTCTCGTGGGCGTCGGCCGCCTGATCCTGCGCCCGTTTTTTCAGCTCGCTTCCGCATCGCGCAGTCCCGAGGTGTTCATGGCGGCCTGCCTGCTGGTGGTGATCGTCACCAGCCTGATCGCAGCCGTGAGCGGGCTATCGATGGCGCTCGGCGCGTTCATCGCCGGCATTCTCTTGTCCGAGACCGAATACCGGCGCGCCGTCGACGTGACGATCCAACCCTTCAAGGGCTTGCTGCTCGGCGTCTTCTTCATGTCGGTCGGCATGAATCTCGACCTTTTCCGGCTGCTGGATGCGCCGATCCTGATCCTCACCGCGGCCACGACGATCATCGCCATCAAGGCGCTCATCGTGTTCTTCACGGCGCGGCCATTCGGCCTGACACCGGGTGAAGCCGCCGAGACCGGCCTGCTGCTCGGGCCCGCAGGGGAGTTCGCGCTCGTGATCATCGGCGGTGCGATGGCAGGCGCCCTGATCCCCTCCGCCATTGGCCAGAACCTTCTCATCGTCACGACCTTCACGATGGTCACCATACCGCTCCTCGCCCGCCTCGGGCGCAAGCTCGGCCGGCGTCTGGAAAAAGGCGAGCCGCTCGATCCGATCCTCGCGGCGACGCCCCCGCCCGACGAGGCAGGCCGGGTCATCATCGCCGGCTATGGTCGGGTCGGGCAGCTCGTAGGCGAAATGCTCGCCCGGCACGATGTACCGTTCCTGGCGCTGGACCTGGATCCTGTCCGCGTCGCCGCCGAGCGGCGAGCCGGAAAGCCGGTCTATTTCGGCAACGGCGCGCATCCTGAATTTCTCCGGGCTTGCGGCCTCGATCGGGCTCTCGCCCTCGTGGTGACGCTCGATACACGCGGCTCCATCGAGGCGGTCGTGTCGGCGGCACGGCAGGAGCGGTCCGACATCACCATCGTGGCGCGGGCGCGCGACGCCAAACACGCGGCCGAACTCTACAAGATCGGCGTCGACGATGCGGTGCCCGAGACCATCGAGGCGTCGTTGCAGCTGAGCGAGGCGGTGCTGGCCGATATCGGCGTCCCCATGGGCCTCGTGATCGCCTCGATCCACGAACGCCGCGACGAGTTCAGGTCGATTCTCAAGAGCAGCAATCTTCGGCGCGACCCGGCGCGGACGGAGTTTCGCGCGCGGCGGACGGTCGGAAAATCCTCGACCCGTGCCACTGAGGAAACCAGCACCCCGGTGAGCGGGGCGAAATCGCAGGTGGATGTCTAGCGCATGATGCCGGCTTGACGTTCCCGAACGAGACACGACACTGGTGCGATGTTTCTGAATTTCTTCACCGCTCTGCGCGCCGCCAAGGTGCCCGTCTCATTGCGCGAATACCTGTCGCTGCTCGATGCGCTCGACCAGGATCTCGCCGACAAGAAGGTCGAGGATTTCTATTACCTGTCGCGCGCATGCCTGGTGAAGGACGAACGCCATTTCGACCGCTTCGATCAGGTCTTCGCCAGGACATTCAACGGGATCGAGAGTCTCGGCGAAGCGCATGAGAACCCGGAGATTCCCGCCGAATGGCTCCGGTCGATGGCGGAGCGCTACCTGTCCGACGCGGAAAAACGCGAAATCGAGGCGCTCGGCTGGGACAAGCTGTTCGAGACGCTGAAGAAGCGCCTCGCGGAACAGAAAGAGCGCCATCAGGGCGGCAACAAGTGGATCGGCACCGGCGGCACGTCGCCCTACGGCGCCGATGGCTACAACCCCGAAGGAATCCGCATCGGGCAGGACAAGAACCGCAATTTCCGCGCCGTGAAGGTGTGGGACAAGCGCGAGTTCCGGGATTTCGACGACAGCGTGGAACTGGGCGTTCGCAACATGCGGATCGCGCTCAGGCGATTGCGCCGCTTCGCGCGATCGGGGGCAGTCGAGGAGCTCGATCTCGACGGCACGATCCACGAGACCGCGCATAAAGGCTATCTCGATGTGCGGCTTCGCCCGGAGCGCCGCAACGCCGTCAAGGTCCTGCTGTTTCTCGACGTCGGCGGCTCCATGGATTGGCACATCCAGGCCGCCGAGGAACTGTTCTCGGCCGCGCGTCTCGAGTTCAAGCATTTCGAGCATTTCTATTTCCACAACTGCATCTACGAGAAGGTCTGGAAGGAAAACCGGCGGCGGTTCGACGAAACGATCCCGACCCTGGATGTGATCCGCACCTACCCGTCCGATTACCGGGTGGTGATCGTCAGCGACGCCTCGATGAGCCCTTACGAGATCACCATGCCGGGCGGCTCGGTGGAGCATTGGAACGAGGAGCCGGGCCACATCTGGATCGAGCGGATTCTCGGGCATTTTCCAAAAGCGGTGCTGCTCAACCCGGTGCCGAAACCGCAATGGGGCTACACCCAGTCGATCGCGCTTTTGCGTCAGCTTTTGTCCGACCGCATGTATCCCCTCACGCTCGAAGGAATCGACCAGGCGATGCGCGAACTCGTGCGCTGACGCTCCGTCCAGCGCGCCCTTTCCGTTGTTGCTTCCCTAACGTCATGGCCGGGCATGACGGATCTCCGAAGATAAGATATCGCGCGTCCGATACCGGGCTTCTCTCTTTCGGCGAAACGGTGTCTATGCGGAGCTCGGTTTCTCTCAAGGCCGGCGATCGCCGGACGATTTCATGCCCATCACGTATGAACACAGCCCTCGCCCGGTCGGCGGCCCGATCAGCTTCAGCCTCGACGGCGACAGGCTCACGGTCGATTCCGGCCGGAGGGTCAGCGAAGTGCGCCTTGGCGCGGTCGAGCAGGTGCGAATGACGTTCGAGCCGGGGCGGTTCGCCCAAAAGGCCTATCGCACCCGTGTCACCATGAAGGACGGCAAGGCCTTCGCGTTCTCGTCGCTCAACTGGCGCAGCCTCGTGGAGGCGAGGGAACAAGGGCCGGAATACCGCGCCTTCACCCAATCCCTGTTCGAGGCCATCCTCCGGGCGAACCCGGATGCGCGCTTCGCGGCGGGCAAGTCCTGGCCGGTCTGGCTCATCACGTCGGCGCTGGGGATCGCCTCGCTCATCGCCATGGCGATCCTGATCTGGCGCGCCTTTCAGACCGGCGCCACCAACATCGCCGTTCTCGGGACGTTGTTCGCGCTCGTGGGAATCTGGCAGATCGAACCGATGGTCCGGCTCAACAAACCGCGCCCATTCGACCCCCGCTCGCCCCCGAAGGAATTGCTCCCGCGCTCCTGAATGTGCGAGCCCGTCCCAAAGCCTTATGCTGAGGAAGGCCGGAGGCCTATCTCGAAGCACGAGGCGGTTCCAGAGACCACTGGATGATCCTTCGAGACGCCGCTTTGCGGCTCCTCAGGATGAGGTGGAGTGGAACTCGAAAGGAGCGTGATAGCGCTGTCCTAAAGCCTCATGCTGAGGAGGGCCGGAGGCCTGTCTCGAAGCACGAGGCGTCTCCAGAGACCACTGGAGACGCTGCTGCGTCAGCTGCGCACCACCAGGACCGAGCATTTGGCGTGCCGCACGATCGTCGAGGCGTTCGACCCGAGCAGGAAGCTCGCCATGGTCGGACGGTGGGAGCCGATCACCACCAGATCCGCGCCGGTCTTTTCCGCTTCGTCGAGCACTTCATTGTAGATCGAGCCGAAGCGCACCACCGCCGAGACGCGATCAGCGGGCAGCTTCACGCTGGCGGCGATCTCGGCAAGCTTCTTCTCCGCATCGGCCTGCTGCTCCTCGTCGAAGGCCGGCGGCATGAATTCCATGTAGGTGACGGGAACGATGAAGCGCACATAGATCAGTCGCAACGTGCCCTCGGAGATCGCCGCAAGCGCCGCAGCCTTCTCGATGGCGGGTTGTGCAGCCTCGACTTCGCTGAGATCGACGGGAACCAGAATGGTCTTGAACATGGTGATCGTCTCCGGACGGCGCTGTTTTGAGAAGGCTAACCTTGGCGCTTCGGGGTCTGCACCACAAGCCCATCAAGCTCCGGCCTGACGCGGATCTGGCATGACAGGCGCGAATTCGGCCGGACGTCGGAAGCGAAATCGAGCATGTCCTCTTCCATGGGTTGCGGCGGCCCCACCGCCTCGACCCATTCCTCGTCCACATAGACATGGCAGGTGGCGCAGGAACATGCCCCGCCGCATTCCGCGTCGATCCCCGGCACACCATTGCGGATCGCCGTCTCCATCACCGTCGAGCCCTCCTCGGCCTCGACCTCACGTGACGTACCGGCAGCGTCCATATAAGTAATCTTGATCATCGCGTGCCTCTCGCTACCGGCGCATACTTAAGCGACGGAATGCCGAAAGACGAGACACGGATAGTTCGATTGCCGGCTTTTCGCCATGTTTGCACGGAGCGGCTTTGCCGGGGTCGGCTTAAGCCGCTGGATTTACGGGGCAATGCGCGGTTGCCCTGGGGTGGGTGAGATGGGTGTTTGAGCGGCCGAACGACTGGGCTCGATCAAGATAGGCCGGCGCGGAATTCGCCCGCACCAGCCCAACAACCTCGATTTGACGGCCAAGTCTAACAGCGGCGCGCCCGCCTGACGATTACGCGGCCCCATTCATCCTCTTCCTGAATGGTGACGGTCCGGCAACGTTCACCGTACCTGCTGTCGCGCCAAGCGGCTCGTCGACCCTCTTCGTATCCTCGCGCCCGTTCGACCGCTCTGCGCTCGCGCCAACGCTCTCGCCGCTCGTATCGATCGTCGTCGCTCGGTCCGACGCGGACACTGGGACCATACGGGCCAATACCCAGTTCAACCTGGGCGACTGATGGCGTTGCAAGGAATACGCCCGAGCCCAGCAGGGAAACTGCAGCGAGCAGAACAATTTTCCTCATCACACAAACTCCTGTTGGGACACTTGCAAACCAACGCTTGTGTAATAGCAGGGTTCCGATGCTCGTGACGTTGAAAACTACCTTAGAACACTCTTGCTAAATGGGTTTTTATACCAAATGCAAAGGGGAACGTTGCTTTTCGATCGTTTGGAATTACGCTCTGCCAGCCAACTTCCCATGACACTGCCGATCCGGCATTCGATCTCGCGCGCGGCCGCGTCCCCACCCAATCGGTGGGCCGCGATCTCCAGGCGCGGCGGCTGTGACGGAAGGTCGCCGACGAAATACCTCGACTGACAAAGCCAGCAATGTGGCGGCTCATTCCAACGCTGGAACGCCCGCCGACATCTGTGGTAGAGAGCGGTTCGAGGCTCATCGTCATTTCGGCCCGCCCGATTTTCGGAACGGGAATGAGTATCTTTCAAGCTTTTGATATGGTTAATGTTTGCTAATTGAAGCGGTTACCAAGCCGTTAACGACGTTCCTAAATCACAATGGGCATCGGGTTCCCTTAGTCGGCCTCGGTCGCTAGACTTTATCGGTGAATGGTAGGTTTCCGGCCGGGCTCGCCGCAGATGCGTCGAACGGGGGAAATCTGGTGTGCCGCGGCCATTTTGCCGCTGCCCTGCCGGGCTCCAACCACTATTCAGTTGCGTCACGAGGACTGATCATGGCGATCGAAAACAAGAAGATGAAAGACCCGGCCGAGGCAGCTTTGTCAGCTGTCGAACAGGCGCTGAACCTCGACGAGGTCATCAGCCTGCATCCGTCCGAACGGTCCGATGGCAGCCGGGTCGATGATCCGAAGCTGCCAGACATCGACGACCATGACTTTACCAAGGGCGCCTTTGCCGACATCGAGGCGAACGCGCCGCGTGAGCGCTACAGCCCGCGGGATCTCGACGACAGCCAGCGCTCAAGCTTCATCGCGCCGGACCGCGCCGCAGTCGCCAATGACGACCGGCAGAATGTCGGGACCATGCTGCAGGCCTTGCAGGTTCGCCCGTCGGGCCGCGCCTACAATGTGGCGACACTTCTGTCTCTGCTGTGGATCGCGGGCGGCGCCTTCTCGCTCTATTCGCAGGGGATCACGACGCCCGAACAGCTTCTCGCGGCCTATACCCCGGCCCAGCTCTCGGTTGCGGCACTCGTGCTGATTTCCCCCATCATCCTGTTCTTCATCGCCGCGATGCTCACCGTGCGTTCGCGCGAAATGAAGCAGGTTGCCCGCGCCGTCGGCGAAGTCGCCATGCGGCTTGCCCAGCCGGAGAATTTTTCCACCGACGCGGTGCTGTCCGTCTCGCAGGCGGTTCGCCGCGAAATCGCCGCCGTCGGCGACGGCGTGGAGCGGGCACTGGCCCGTGCCGGCGAACTGGAAACGCTCGTCCGCAGTGAAATCTCGACCCTCGAGCGAGCCTATTCGGACAATGAAATCCGCATTCGCTCGTTGATCGACGAATTGGTCACCCAGCGCGAGTCGGTCGTGACCAACGCCGAGCGCGTGCGGTCCGCGATCACCGGTTCGCATCAGCACATGACGCAGGATCTCGACGAGGCCGCCGAGCGCGTCGTCTCCGCGATCAATGGCGCGGGCGAACGGGTGACCGGATCGCTGGAACAGCGCGGCGAACAGATCACCCAGGCCCTTGGCCGCGCCGGCGAACGGGTCGTCGAAGAAATGGCGAGCCGCGGCGTCGAACTGGTCGACCGGCTGTCGGGCGCCAGCGACGAGATCAAGGTCGGCATCTCGAATGTCGGCACCAACATCACGGCCGCGCTCGAAGACAAGGCACAGGATATTACCGGCGCGTTCGAGCGCACTGGCGACCTCCTCACCCGCCATCTCCAGGATGGTGCCGGACAGGTCACGCGCACGCTCGCCGAAACCGGCCGCGGCGTGATCGACGCGCTCGCCCAGCAAGGCACGGATGTGCGCGAGGCGTTCGAGCAGACCGCGAAATCGCTGGAAGACAGCTTTGCCCAGCGGGGTACGCAGATCACCGAGCAATTGTCGGCAACCAGCACCCAGATCACCGACGATTTCTCTGCCCGCGCCATCGACATGCGCGAGCAGCTCGTGACGACCGGCGCCTCCATCGTTCAGGACATCGCCTCCAACGGCGGCAGCCTGCGCGAGGCCTTCGCGACCACCGCGACCACGCTGCTCGAAGAGATGACGACACGCAGTGAGGCCTTGCGCGAACAACTGGCCTCGACCGGCGTCGAAGTGGTGGACGAAATCGTGGTGCGCGGCGGCGAGTTCCGGGAAAAGCTTGCGACCACCGCAATGGAAGTCACCAGCGAGATCGCCGCACGCGGCGCGGAAGTCCGCGAGCATCTCGAAGGCGCGGTGCGGCTTGCAGATGAATCCATCGGCACCCGTGTCGAGGATCTCGCCGTACGCCTCGAATCCGCCAGCCTGCGCGTCAGCGAAACGGTCGGCGTTCAGGGCCAGGCCCTCGAAGGCAGCCTCACGGCGATGGGCGAGCGCATCACCTCGCTCATGGGCGTTAAGGTCGACGAGTTCCAGGCCGCCTATGAAACGCGCGGCGAGCAGTTCTCCGCCGCCCTCACCCGGCAGGCCGACGACGCGCAGACCCGCCTTGCCGGGACCGGCAAGGACATTGTTCTCGCAATCGCCACCCAAGGCGCGCGGGTCAACGAAGCACTCAACCGGACCGCCGACACGTTGTCGACGACGGTCGATACCCGCACCCGCGAGATGGAAGAGACGCTCGGCTCCCGCCTCGCCGCATTCGAGGACGTCATGGGCCGCGGCGGCGAAGTCGCCGAACGCATCTCGCGCGATGTGGGCAGCCTCACCGACACGATCAGCGGACGCTTCGAGGAGATGGACCGCCTCATCACCGTGCAGGGCCGCACGATGGCAGAATCGTTCTCGGAACGGGCTCGCGAAGCGACCGGGGCCATCGAGGTGCAGCTCACCGCGCTCGAGGAACATGCCACGCGCCGCACCTCCGAAATCACCGGCAATTTCGACGCCATCGTCGAACGTGTGGACAATGCGCTCAGCACGCGCTCGACGGCGCTCAACGAGACGCTGGTCGTGCGGACCGGCGAACTGGCGCGCGTCATGGCCGAAGGCGGCCGCGACATGGCAAGCACGCTCCAGAGCCGTGTCGACGAGATCGGCGAAGCCATGACGGCCAGGAGCGTCGCCATCACGGATTCGCTCGCCGCTCGCGCCGATCAGATCAGCGCGACGCTCGGGGCACGTGCGTCGGAAATCAACGCCACCCTCGGCAACCGCGCCGAGGAAATCGCCAGCACGCTCGACCAGCGCGTCTCGATGTTCGAGCATCGCGTGGTCAATCGTCTCGACGGGGTGGTGGAGGCCATCGACGAGAAGGGCCAAGCCGTTCTCGGCTCCCTCGGCGGGCGCATCGGCGAGATCCGCGGCATCTTCGACACGCAGGGCCTGTCGCTGGTGTCGAGCCTCGGCGAACGCAGCGAGTCGATCGGACGCGAAGTTGCGGCCATTACCGACGCCGTCATCGAGGGCCTGCAGGATCGCAGCAATTCCGTGCTGTCCTCGCTGCAGGAACGGGCATCGGAAGTCACCTCGTCCTACATGCAATCCACCGAAGCGATGCGCGCTGCCATCGACGAAGGCTCGTCCCGTGCGGTCGAAACCCTCATCGGCACCAACGAAAAGCTTCGCGACGAATTGTCGGAAGTTCTCGGACGTCTGCAGGACGCCAACCGCCTGCTGCAGCAGGTCTCGGCCAGCGCCAGCGGCAATCTCGGCGCCATCGAGGACGGACTCAGCAGCCGCGTGCAGCAGATCGAAGGTCTTCTCTCCGAAGTTGCGTCGCAAACCGGCCGCGCTTCCGAACAGGTCGCCGATCAGGTCGAGGCGCTGCGCTCCGTGTCCTCCGGCGCGATCCAGCAGGCAACCGAACTGGCACACGCACTCGAAGAGCGGGGCCGCTCGCTCACCGAAGGTGTCGGCACGCAGTTGCAGACACTGACGGAAGCCGCCTCCTCGCTCGAACAGGCGGAAAGCCGCATGAGCTCGGCCCTGGCCGGTCGCGAACAATCCCTCAACGAGCTCCTGGGCCGCATCAGCACACGGTCGGAAAATCTCGAGGCGGTCACCCGGTCGTTCACCGCATTGGTGGAGGGCTCGCTGCAGAACGCGGAATCCAAAGCCCGTCAGATCGGGTCCATTCTGGCCAATTCGGCAGAGGCGACCACCCATGCGATCGGCGAACAGTTCGAGCGCATCCGCAGCTCGACCGGCGCGGAAGGCGAACGCACCGCATCCGCGCTCCGCAGCGCCTATGAGCAGGCCGCAGCCGAAATGGCCGAAGCACTCAACAGCGCCACGGCGAAATTCCGCGACACCATGAACGAGATGCGCGGCATGACCGGGCAAATCCAGCGTGAGCTGGAAAACACGCGCGCCGAACTCCATCGCGGCGTCGTCGAGTTGCCGCAGGAGACGCAGGAGACGACAGCCAACATGCGCCGTGTCGTCGCCGACCAGATCAAGGCGCTGAACGAGCTTTCGGCGCTGGTGTCGCGCTCCAACCGCGTCGTCGACGCGGCTCCCGCGGTCCAGCCGCGCCGGGTCAACGAGGCGGCCTCGATCGCCGCTGTCGCGGCGGTGGTGGAACAGCGCCCGGTTCCCGCGGTCGCGGCGGCTCCGATCCCCATGAACGCCCCGGCTGCGACTTTCGCCCGTCATGTGGAGCCGAAAGCGGCGCCCGTGCAAACCCCTGCACCAGCGCCGGCTCCCGCACCGATGCGTCAGGCGCCGCCCGTGGCGGAGCGCCCTGCCCCGCGCCGCGAGGATCCGGCCAACCGCAGCGGATGGCTCTCGGGCCTGCTCGACCGGGCCTCGCGCGACGAGGAAGAGCATGGACGCGCTGGCGGTCGGCCCGATCGCTCGCGGGTCAACAGCCTCGAATCCCTCGATTCCATCTCGGTTGATATTGCGCGGATGATCGACCACGACGCGGCCGTCGAATTGTGGGATCGCTACAAGCGCGGCGAGAGCAAGGTGTTTACGCGCCGGCTCTATACGCTCCAAGGGCAGCAGACCTTCGACGAGATCCGCCGCAAATACGGGCGCGATCCTGAATTCAAGGCGACCGTTGATCGCTACGTGGAAGAGTTCGAGCGGCTTCTCGCCGAAGTCTCCCGCGATGATCGCGACTCGATGCTGACCAAGACCTACCTGACGTCGGAAACCGGCAAGGTCTACACCATGCTGGCCCATGCGAGTGGCAGGCTGGACTGATCACGCGCCGAAAGCGGAAACGAAAACGCGGCCCATCGAGGCCGCGTTTTTTGTTCGCTGGATAATCCGGGGCGTTGGTGGGCGATTTTCCGCTGGCTCATGCACCAGGGGATCGCAATCGAAGGCGACTGAGACGCTGCGCTGTCAGCTTGGCGCTGCGCCGCTCGCCTCGCTCGCGGTCTCGCGACGCGGCAGGCGATTGCCGCTGACCCAGCGCACGATGTCGAGCATGACCACCGAGAGAGCCTCGTCGAGGGCGCGGGCGGCATTGGCGGCGTCGATCGCCGCTGCCGGCACACGGGCGCGGAAGATGCGCGCGTTGACGATGCGGCCGGTGCCGTCATTGACGATCTTCACCGACATTTCCACGAACGCCTCATTGGCCGGTGTGGCGATTTCGAAGCTTCGGAGCTCGGAGATCAACTGCACGTCGGCCACCGCCCCGCTGCTCGGGCGCGAGACGCCGCGAAGCTGGGACGCGTTCTCGAAGGTGTTGATGAGGCGGGTCTGGATCAGGCGCGGAAGATTGTCGGACCATTGCCCGCCGCCGAGAAAGCTGATGGCGCCGGTCTGATCCTTGACGATGAGCTGCTGCGTCGAGAGCACCTGCAGCGCCGAAGGCTCGTTGACCGAAATCTGCAGGCCCGAGGCCCCGCCGATCCGCGATGTGGGCGCCGACAGGTCGTAGGTGGTCGGGGCCGGGCCCGAGGAACAACCGGCCGACAGTGCACCCAGGAGCAGCACGCAGGATACGCGACCGAGCGATCCGACTCGATTGAAGTTGAAGGAAAGCACTGATGACCCACACATTGTTCGAGCTTAAGGCGCTCTCCCGCCAGACCGAAATGCCTCTGAAAGGAATCCACTCCCGACCATTAACTTGAGCATACGCCGGAAAGTTCAGTCAATGTCCAGCGGGAAGCTCCGGAACGTGACGCCGAAACGCCGGGAGCGGCTTTCGGGTCACATCATGCTCCGGATGACGAGAGCCTGATCCGGCGAAGTGGATACCGGTTCGCCGAAAGATCATGCGCCAAAACAGAGAGATAGAGGCGGATCAGATTCGAAGAAACGATCCGGCTCTAGCGACGCCCGTTGTATTCGGGAAGGGCCGGCTTGCCGCCGAAGATGAATTGCTGCGGGTTGCGCTCGATGCTCCGGACGGCGCGGCTGATGTCGTTGAGCGCCTTGCGGCCCTCGACGGCCAGCGCCTCATATTCCCGCAGGCCCGAATCCGTGAACTTGCCGACGCCGGTGAGGATGCCGGTGGTGCGCTGGTTCAGATTGTCGGCGAGGATCCGGACGGAGTCGGCCGCCGCCTTGATCTGCTCGAAGGCACTCTGCCCTTCCTCGCCCGAGGCCGAGCCGAGGAACGTTTTGGCCGCCTCGAGTACGGAATCGATCTTGTCGGCCGATTTGTTGAGCTTCTCGGTGATCGAGCGCGCCTCGACGATCGCCTTGTCGACGTCAGGCGTGCGCTCGCGTAGGGTCTGGCTGAACACGTCGGCATTATCGACGACGCGGCCGACCTTGGCCGGGTCGATGGCTTTGGTCAGGGTGCTGAGTTCCGTGAGTGCGGAGTCAAGCTTTGGAGCCGAATCGTTCAAGCGCCCCACCAGGGTGGCGGCGTCGGCCAGCGCCTTGCTGATGTCGGCGCGGCTGTCGCTGAGGCTGGTGGTGAAATTGTCCACATTCTCGACGATGCGCGCGACGCGATCGCGATCAACCGACCGGACCACCTCGTCGAGATCGGCCGCGAGCGTTTCGAGCTTCTCGGCCAGCGGCCCGACCTTTTCCGCCGCTTGGCCGATCTGAGCAAGGAAACTGTCGATGCCGTCGGCGTTCTCGCCCAAGGCCTGCGAGAACTTCTCGACGTTCTGGACGGTGCGGTTGATCGAGGCCTCGTTGTCGGTGATGACACGGCTGACCCGCTCCATCACGTCGTCGGCCCGGCGCGCGATGTTGCGGGCGGATTCGATGAGATCCTGGAAATCGGACCGGTCGGCGAAAATGGTCGGCAGAGGCTGGCCGGGACCAGCGACCAACGGCGGAGCGCCAGGCTCACCACCCGTCAGCGCGATCGCCGCCACGCCGGTCAGACCCTGATATTCGAGGCGCGCGCGGGTGTCGGCGCGAATGGGCGTGGTGCCTTCGACCTGAATGATGGCAACGACGCGACGCGGGTCCTCGGGCAGAAGGCTGATTTCGGTGACCTCGCCGACCCGCAGGCCGTTGAAGGAGGCGATCGACCCCTTCGAGAGGCCCGAGACTGAACCGGCAAACACCACGCGAACGGATTGCCGGGCCTGGCCACGGTCGCCACCGGAGAACCAGTAGACGAAGCCGAAACCGGCCGCGATCACCGCGAGGGTGAACAATCCGATCAGGGCGTAATTCGCACGCGTTTCCATCGTTGACCTTAAGCCCCGGTCGCCATGACGGCGCGGGCTCTCTTCCCATGAAAATAGGCGCGGAGCCAAGGATGATCCGATGCAAGCATCGTCTCGATGGTGCCCTCCGCCAGTATCTTGCCGTCGCCCAGGGCGGCGATCCGATCGCAGACCGTATGAAGACTATCCAGGTCATGCGTTACCATGAATACCGTCAGGCCTAAAGTCCGCTGTAACGTCGCAATCAGCTCGTCGAACTCGCCGGCGCCGATGGGATCGAGGCCGGAGGTCGGCTCGTCGAGGAACAGGATATCGGGATCGAGCGACAACGCCCGGGCCAGTGCCGCGCGCTTGATCATGCCGCCCGAGAGCTCGGATGGAAGCTTGTCGGCGGCATCGGGATTGAGGCCGACCATTTCGATCTTGAGCATGGCCAGTTCGTCGAGCAGGCGATCCGACAGGTCGAGAAACTCGCGCATCGGCACCTGGACGTTCTGCTTCACGGTCAGTGCGGAGAACAGGGCTCCCTGCTGGAACAGCACGCCCCAGCGGCGCTCCAGCAGCCGCCGTTCCGAGGGTGACAGGCTGTCGAGGTTCTGGCCCAGCACCTCGATGGTGCCGGCGCGCTTGGGGACCAATCCGAGAATGGCGCGGGTCAGGACCGACTTGCCTTGCCCGGAAGCGCCCACGAAACCCAGAATCTCGCCGCGATAGACGTCGAGGTCGAGCCCCTTCAGGATGGTCTTCTCCCCGAAGCCGACCTCGATGTCGCGCACGCGAATGACGATTTCGCGCTCGTCGTCGGGAACGGAATGGCGCCTGTCGAGCATCGTTTCAGAACCTGATCGCTGCGAAGAACATGGCGAAAAGCCCATCGATCACGATCACCATGAAGATGGCCTTCACCACGGACGAGGTGACATGCCGGCCCAGCGATTCCGCCGAACCTTCGACCGCCATGCCCTCGAGGGTGGCGATAATGCCGATGACCAAGGCCATGAACGGCGCCTTGATGATCCCGACGAGGAAGGTGTGATAATCGACGGCCGCTTTCAGCCGCGAGAGAAAGACGTCCGGGCTCACGTCGCCGTAAAGCCACGCCGTGATGCCGCCGCCAAGCAGCGCCGCGATGGAGGAAATGAAGGTCAGGAGCGGCAGCCCGATCAGCAGCGCGAAGATGCGCGGCACGATCAGGACCTCGATCGGGTCCAGACCCATGACTCGCAATGCATCGATCTCCTCCCGCATCTTCATGGAGCCGATCTCGGCGGTGAAGGCGGAACCGGAGCGGCCCGCCACCATGATCGAGGTGAGCAGCACCGCCAGCTCGCGCAGGATCAGAATGCCGATCAGGTCGACCACGAAAGGGGTCGCGCCGAAGCGCACAAGCTGGAAGATGCCCTGCTGCGCGATGATGCAGCCGACCAGGAAAGAGATCAGGACGATGATCGGAACGCCCTTGTAGGCGATCTGCTCGAGCTGGTTGACGACGGCGGCGCCGCGAAACCGGCTCGGATTGAGGATGATGCGGATAATCGCCGCAATGAGCTCGCCCAGAAACGCGACACCGCTGACAAGATCATGGCCCGCGTCGTGGACGGTGCGTCCCACATCGACCAGGAAATCGACGAAACGCGAGTGCTTGACCGGTTTGGTCTCCTGAAACCCGCGATAGGCCACCTCGTCGAGGAGGATCTGCTGTTCGGGGTCCGCATTGGCAAAATCCGCCGAAAGGTCGCGCTTTCCGAGATCGTGACGGGTGCGGTCGAGGACCCACGCGCCCAGGGTATCGAGCCTGTGGACGCCGGCGAGATCGATGATGATGTGATGCGTGTCCGTCTCGGCGGTGATTTCGTCCGCAATGCGCTCGACCGCGGCCGCGTACTCGGCCGTCCAGTACCCGGCGAGCTTCGCCGTGACCCGGTCGCCCGTCCGTTCGATTTCGACCTCCGGCTCTTGAGCCAATGCGCTCTGCGGCACGATCATCCTTCCGGCGTTGACGACGCCATCGATTCCGCTTGGTGATAGCGTGTTGCTACGCCACAAGTCGAGCCGAGTTTCAGCAACAGGGACGAGAGAATGCGTCAACTCACCGTCAGCATCGAGCGGTTTCCCATCGCCGGCACCTTCACCATCGCGCGTGGGTCCCGCACCGAGGCCGTCGTCGTGACGGCTACGATCTCGGAGAACGGCGCGGTCGGACGCGGCGAGTGCGTCCCCTACCCGCGCTACGGCGAGACGGTCGAGGGCGTCGCTGCCGCCATCGAGGCCCTGCGACTGCAAATCGAAGCCGGGCTGACGCGCGAGGGATTGCAATCGGCCATGCCGGCCGGAGCGGCACGAAATGCGGTGGATTGCGCGCTCTGGGATCTCGACGCGAAGCGCTCCGGCATCCGCGCTCATGTAACAGCCGGCATCGACCGCTGGCCACCGGCCACGACCGCCTACACGATCAGCCTCGCGGCCCCGGAGGTCATGGCCGAGGCCGCGGCAAAAGCCGCCGACCGGCCGATCCTGAAGGTGAAATTCGGTGGCGAGGGGGGCGATCTGGAGCGCATCGCGGCGGTTCGTCGCGCGGCCCCTGACGCAACCCTGATCGCGGACGCGAACGAAGGCTGGACCGAGCACAACCTGGCGGAGCATTTTGCCGCCTGCGCCGAGGCCGGCTACGTCCTGGTCGAGCAGCCGCTGCCGGCGGCGAATGACGGTTTTCTGGCAACGCTTGCCCGCCCGGTGGCGATCTGCGCCGACGAAAGCGTCCACGACCGCGCAAGCCTCAAGCGCCTCGTGGGCCTCTATGATGCCGTCAACATCAAGCTCGACAAAACCGGCGGCCTGACGGAGGCGCTGGAACTCGCCGAGGCTGCGCAGGCGCAGGGCTTCTCGTTGATGATCGGCTGCATGGTCGGCACCTCGCTTGCGATGGCGCCCGCCATGGTACTGGCGCCACGGGCGCGGTTCGTCGATCTCGACGGCCCGCTGCTTCTCGCCAAGGATCGGGAGCCGGCGCTGACCTATGACGGCAGTATCGTCTATCCGCCTCAGCCGGCTCTCTGGGGCTGATTTTTCAGCATCCGCGCGGCAACCAGCGTCAGGATGAAGCCGGCAGCGCCCAGCGGCGCCATGGCGGCGAACACGGCGGCACCGGATTCGCGATAGATCACGCCGCTGGCGATGGTCGCAGTCGCGGTCGTCAAGGCTGCGAGCGAGCCATAAATGCCCTGCGCTCGTCCCCGGACGCGAGTGGGTGCGAGCGCCGTCAAGGCCGCCATCGCGCCAAGGTGCGAGGCGCCGAACGACAGGCTGTGCATCGCCTGCAGCACGAAGGTGGTCGCCATATCGGGCTGGAGCGACATGATGCTGAACCGGATCGCGGAGGCGCCGGAGCCGATCAGCAACAATCCGAGCCCAGAGCCGCGTCCCACCGCCTGCCCCAGCACCATGAAAACGATGATTTCGGCGATCACGCCTGCAGCCCAGAAATAGCCGATCGCCGCATCGGCAAACCCCAGCGATTGCCAATAGATGCTCGCGAAGGCGTTGAGCGCCCCGTGGCTGCCCTGCGTCAGCGCGGCGGCGATCATGACGATCCACAAAACCTTCGGCAGCACGGTGGAGGCCGCCATTTCGCTTGGCGCCGCAGAGGCGATTTCCGATAACGGCTTGGGGACGGCCAGCAGAGTGGCGGTGATCCCGAGGGCAGGTATGAGCGACAGCGCCAACGGCACAACGCCCGCCCCGAACGCGCCGACGAGATAGCCGCCGACGATGTTGGCGACGAAGAACGCAATGGAGCCGACGCCCCGCAACCGGCCATAATTCAGGCCGGGATAACGCTGCACCGCCGACGTCGTCACCAGATCGTTGCCCGGGATGACGGCAGCCTGGGTGATGGATACCAGTGCGACGAGGCCGGTGATCGTGACGCTGTCCTGCGCCAGGAAAAGCAAGGGAAACCCGATCATCTGGCCGAGATGGCTGATCACCAGGAGGCGCCGGGCGCCGAAGGACCTGTCGGCGAGGCTCAGGAGCGGCGCGGTCGCGAGAATCCGGACGATGATGGGAATGGCGACCACCAGGCCGATAAGCGCCGGATCGAGCCCCTTGCTCTGGAGCCAGAGGGGAAAGAACGGCAGATAGAAGCCGTGGCTGAAAAAGCTCGCCGCGTGCAGGGCGGATAATCGGACTGCCAGAGCTTTGGGACGCGACATGGTCAAAAGGGCCTAGGGCGTGGATTCATAAGCGCGTCGCCAAGTTCGGATTGATGCCAGTTTGATGAAGGCGAGGTAGTTTGCGGCGAGTTTGTCATACCTGGTCGCAACCCGCCGACACTGCTTGATCCTGTTGAAGAAGCGCTCAACCAAGTTGCGGGCGCGGTACAGATAAGGGCTAAAGCAGATAGGCTCTTTGCGATTTCGCTCCGGAGGAATGTTGGCCAACGCACCCTGGCAAAATCGACGCGAATGACTCAAAGCAGACATGTACCCAATTTCAACGTCCCGCGCTTTCACCCAGGTACGGTTTCAGCGCCAATCGTGTCGACTAGCGAACTTGTGCCTTCCGCTTAGTGCTTTATGCGCATTTCTATGACGTCTATGGCAAGCAAATCAGTATAGCGACGTTCCGCCGCCTCGACGAACTCTTCTGCGAAGCGAGACCCTTGCTCCTGTATCAACGCTTGAGAAGCTTCCTTCTTCTCGTCATGGCAAGACATGATGGCATAGCGCGCGACCACAGGAGCGCTTTCTGCACTCTTTGAGAATCGTTTCGCTGCAGCGTCAGCACAGGCTCGCCATTTTTCAAGGGCCAAGTTTCCTTTCCCTTTTTCTTGTGCGAATGCGATGGTGGTGATCAGGCACCCGATACCAATCAAGATAATTTTGCGCATGTTGTCCCGCTCCCAATAGACGGACCGTCACATTGAAAATGCGAAAGTCGCACAACCAATCCAAACGTGGATGCTTCCCATTCTTAGTGGGACCTGTTTCACCAATTCACTTTCGCACAGCCGCCAAGCCTTTGTGAAGAACAATTCCAGACCTCACCAGAACAGCGGCTGGGCTGCTCGCCCTAGCTGACGAAGCGATTATTAAATTCGATCCAACTATTTCCAATCTTAGGGTCAACAACTAGGCTCCAAGAGCTTCACCTAGCTTAGAGGCATGCCGCTGCCCAAGGAGAACGCAATGGCGAAAAAAGAAAGCTCCGACCGCAGGCCCACTATTAGCCGCCGTAAAATTCTACTTGGTGGCACGAGCATTGCCGCGGCTTCTGCATTGTCGGCCGCCGCGCCGGTGAAAACGGCTCAGGCGCAGCAACGGCCGGCGGTGTCACCATCCGGACGCAAGCCCAACATCCTCATGATCATGGCCGATGACATCGGTTGGTTCAATGTGAGCGCCTACAATCTGGGCGTTATGGGATACCAAACGCCCAATATCGACCGCATCGCCAAAGAGGGGGCGCTGTTTACCGATTGGTACGGTGAGCAAAGTTGCACAGCAGGACGTGCGGCCTTCATCACCGGACAATCGCCGATCAGGACCGGACTGACCAAAGTGGGATTGCCGGGTGCAGCCATCGGACTTCATGCCGAGGACATAAGTGTCGCGGAAGCCCTGAAGCCGCTTGGCTACGCCACCGGCCAATTCGGCAAGAACCATCTCGGCGACCGCAACGAATATCTGCCGACCGTACACGGCTTCGACGAGTTCTTTGGCAATCTCTACCATCTCAACGCGGAGGAAGAGCCTCAGAATCCGGACTACCCCAAGGACCCGAAGTTTCGGACCAAGTTTGGGCCGCGCGGCGTACTGAAATGCAAAGCCACCGACGTGGATGACGCGACCGTCGATCCCGCCTACGGACGTGTGGGTAAGCAGACAATCGAAAACACCGGCCCGCTTGACACCAAGCGGATGCAGACCGTGGACGAGGAGTTCATCGGCGCGGCCATCGATTTCATCGACCGCAAGCACCAAGCTAACACTCCCTGGTTCTGTTACTTCAACCCAACACGCATGCATGTATGGACGCACCTGAAGCCTGCTTCCGAAGGAAAGACCAAGCTCGGACCCTATCCCGACGGTATGGTAGAGCTTGACGGTTTGGTCGGACAGTTGCTCAAGAAGCTTGACGACCTCGGTATCGCCGACAACACCATCGTCCTGTTCACCTCTGACAACGGCGCGGAGATCGTATCCTGGCCGGATGGCGGAGCTACCCCGTTCCGTGGCGAGAAAGCGACCAATTGGGAAGGCGGTTATCGTGTGCCGACGGTGATCCGCTGGCCCGGCACTATCAAGCCCGGCACGATCTATAATGATATGTTCTCGCATTACGATCTACTACCGACGTTCGCCGCAGCGGGCGGCGATCCTGACATCGTCAACAAATGCTTGCGGGGCGCGCGGATCGGCGACAAGGACTTCAAAGTCCATCTCGACGGCTTCAATCTCATTCCCTTCTTCAGGGGTGACACCAAGGAAGAACCGCGCCGCGAGTTCGTTTACTGGAACGATGACGGTCAACTTGTTGCGATTCGGGTTAACGAGTGGAAATGCGTCTTCCTTGAGCAGAACAACAAGGGAATCGGCGTCTGGTCAGGGCAATTTACAGAATTGCGCCTGCCGAAGCTGTTCAACTTGCGCGCTGATCCGTTCGAGCGCGGGGACGAGTCCATTCTTTATGACAGATGGATGATTGAACGCGCCTTCGTCCAGGTGCCCATGCAGGCGCTCGCTACTCAATGGCTGCAAAGTTTCAACGAATTTCCGGTGCGGCAGAAGCCCGCGAGTTTCAACCTCGACGCGGTGATAACGAAGCTGGAGAAGACCGGGGCTACCGCTCCCTGACGACGGCAAGATCGGTTCTGCCAATCTTTGCGCGGACCAGAAGCTTGAGCGGATTGTCCTCACATAGCGGACATCGCTGAATCTTGATTGATTTATGAGTACACGGCCTAATCAGGACGTCCGGGCAGCTGAAATCGTGGCCGGAGCCGCGAATGGGCGTTGATAACGCAACGGAAGGTGTTGAGCTGTTGCGAGCTTTCGACACACTGGCACCTGACAGCCGGGGGCGTGCCCTGGTCGGAAATCCAGCCGATTTCTCCGGGACATGCTCGGGGAATCAGGAGCCCGCATAGCGATGACGCCTACCATGACCGATGAGGAGCCGTTCGTCACGGCGGAGGATGGCGATTTCGCCGATTCCGATTTTACCGCCATCGAGGCAGCCGTCATGGAAACCTCGCGCGGCCGGTGGTTCCTGCGCGAATATGCGAGGCGCAACCGCCATGCGGATACCGAGGTCGTTCTTGGCGCGGTCAACCGGCTGCAGGATGATACGCTGCCGGGTCGCGCGGTGCGGGTGATGGACCACCTCCACGACAATCTCCGGACCATCGCGACGATGTTCGAGCAGACCAGGCGCGAGGTAGCCCTGCTGCCGCCGGTGGACCGCGTCGGCCTTCATCCGATTCACCCGGATGTTCCATTGAGCGACACTGACGCGGCGGGGATGCAGCGCATCGCGCGGATCCTCAAGAACCTGCGCTATCTCGAGACGCGTCTCCACGCGATGATCGCGATTTGCGATTCCGAACCGGCGGAGAGCGAGCCTATGCGACAGCCGGAACCGACGGCCGCGCACCCGCCGTTTCTGATGTGAGCGGGGCAGTATCGCACGCGATCGCAATGTTGGAGAAGAATTGCCGCGCACTTTCGCGCCAGGTGAAGGTCTCGCCATAGGCGCGGCAGCGCGTCTTCGGGATATCGAGTGCGGCCAAAGCACCTTGCCGCAGGTCGTCCCCGAGAACCCCGCAACCGGACCCTCCCACCACGTCGGCTGGCCCGGTGACCGGGAAGGCCGCGATCGGGAGACCCGATGCCAGCGCTTCGAGCAGGACGATGCCGAAGGTGTCAGTCAGGCTCGGAAAGACGAACACATCCGCGCTGGCATAGATGCGCGCAAGCTCCTCTCCGGATAGAACACCGAGGAAACGCACATCCGGGTATTTCCTGGCAAGCACCGCTCGCGCCGGGCCGTCGCCCACCACGAGCTTGGTGCCGGGAAGATCGAGCGCCAGGAACGCCTCGATGTTCTTCTCGACAGCGACGCGGCCGACGAACAGGAACAGCGGCCCGGGCGCATCGATGATCCGCTCGCGCCGCGGGCGAAACAGCGTCGTGTCGACGCCGCGGGTCCAGCGCAGGATATTGCGAAAGCCGCGCGCGCCGAGTTCGCTCTCCAGGGACGGCGTGCTCACCATCACGGCGCGGCCGCCATTGTGAAATTGCCGGAGGAACCGGTAGGTGAGGCCCTCCGGGATCGGCATGCGGGCGGAGAGATATTCGGGAAAGCGCGTATGATAGCTCGTGGTGAAAGCGCGCCCGTCCTTCAGGCAGGCGCGGCGGGTCGCAAGGCCGATCGGGCCTTCGGTTGCGATATGAATATGCGTCGGATCGGCCGCTTCGATGAAACGCCGCACTTGTCCGGGTGCCACCACCGACAACCGGATTTCCGGGTAGGTTGGCATCGGAAACGAGCGGAAGCGTTCCGGCGTCAGGAAGCTGACCTCAGCCCCGAATCCCGGCGCCATTTCGGCCATGTATTCGAGCGAGCGCACGACGCCGTTGATCTGCGGCCGCCACGCATCGGTGGCGATGAGGAGACGCATCAGGCAGCCTCCTGCGCCAGAAGGCTCGCGGCGGCGCTGTTTTCCGGCCGCAGACGCGCTCCGGCCTCGGCCCAGCGCACCAGTTCGAATGCACCATCGTAGTGTTCGACGACCGCCGTGCAGGATTCGACCCAGTCGCCGGTGTTCACATACGCGATGCCGTCGAGGTCGCGCATGGCAGCATGGTGGATATGTCCGCAGATGACGCCGTCGGCATCATGTCGCTTCGCCTCGGCGGCGAGCAATTCCTCGAAACGGCCGATATAGTTGACGGCGTTCTTCACCCGCAGTTTCGCCCATGACGAGAGCGACCAGTAGGTGAGCCCGAGTTTTCGCCGCACGACGTTGAGATAGGTGTTGATGAAAAGCGCGGCGGTATAGGCGCCGTCGCCAAGAAGCGCGAGCCACCGCGCGTGCCGGACGACAAGGTCGAACTGGTCGCCGTGGATCACCAGATAGGTCTTGCCGTCGGCGGCCTCGTGGAGCGCAAAATCCGCAAGCTCGACCCCGCCGAGACTGTTCCCGAGGAAGTCGCGCAGGAATTCGTCGTGGTTGCCCGGAATGTAGACCAGGCGCGTGCCCTTGCGGACCTTTCGCAACAGCTTCTGCACCACGTCGTTATGGGCCTGCGGCCAATACCAGCCGGATTTCAGGCGCCACCCGTCGACGATGTCGCCCACAAGATAGATCGTGTCGGCGTCGTAGCGTTTGAGGAAGGCGAGCACCTGGTCGGCCTGACAGCCCTTGGTGCCAAGATGAAGATCGGAGAGAAAGAGAGTGCGAACGCGAATTGCGTCGAACGCCTGACCCATGAGACATCCTCCGGCTTGATCACCATCAGCCAGACCGGATTCCCGTCTCAGGATCGTGACGCTGATCTTGCAGTTTTGTGACGTCGGGCACCAAATGCGGCTTTTGGGGCGAAATGGGCTTCACGCCGCTCCCACGCCGTGGTTGTTTGCGGCTCGTTTCCTCCACCGACTCAGAGTCCGTTGAACCCACTTCTCGGGATTTCCCTCAAAGTTCTGTCCGCTCTCGTCTTCACGGTCATGTCGGCTATCCTGAAGACCCTGACGGCGCGCTATCCGGTCGGCGAGGTCGTCTTTTTCCGCTCGGCCTTTGCGATCATCCCGCTGCTCGCATGGCTGATATGGCAGGGCGCCCTGATCAATTCGGTGCGGACGAAGAACCTGCGCGGCCACTTCAAACGCGGCTTCATCGGCACGCTCGGCATGTATCTGGGGTTCTCGGCGCTCACCTATTTGCCGCTGCCGGACGCCATCGCCATCGGGTACGCCTCGCCGCTCATCGTGGTCGTGCTGGCGGCCCTCGTGCTCAGGGAGAAGGTTCGGGCCTATCGCTGGACGGCCGTCGCAATCGGGTTCGTCGGCGTGCTGATCATGCTGTCGCCCTACCTGTCGCCGAGCATGTTCTCCGGCGGATTGTCGTCCGGACCCACCCTCGGCGCCGTCGCGGCGCTTGCGGGAGCATTTTGTTCCGCCGGCGCGATGATCCAGGTACGGCGGCTGACGGAGACCGAGAAGACCGGCGCCATCGTGTTCTACTTTTTCATTCTCGCCTCCTGCCTCTCGCTCCTGACCCTGCCATTCGGCTGGCGGCTGCCGGACCGCGCCGACCTGATGCTCTTCGTGGTCGGCGGCCTGTTCGGCGGCCTGGGGCAGATTCTTCTGACCGAGAGCTATCGGCATGCGGACACCTCGATCATCGCCCCCTTCGAATACACCAGCATGATCTGGGCGCTGCTGATCGGCTGGGCGGTGTTCGGCGATCTGCCGGCGCTGACGGTGATCATCGGCGGCCTGATCGTTGCCGCCACGGGGCTGCTGATCGTCTGGAGAGAGCGCCAGCTCGGCCTCCAGCGCGCCAAGGAGCTGGCCGCGGCATCGCAGCGATCCAGCGTCTAGAGCATGAGCCGTGGAGCGGATTCGGCAGACGTCGTGCTCCGGATGATAAAATCGGTCACGTTTTCATGAGTTTGGGCAGAATCTGTCCAAACTCATCGTGATCCAGACGGGCGCTTGACCCCAGCGCCTCCATACCCCAAAACCTTTTTGTGGAACGATCGTTCGTTCTTTCAGGACACGAGGCGTTTTGAGATGGGCGTAGAAGGCAAAGAGCGGCACCGGGAGCTGGACGCCGGAGCGCAGGTTCTGTCCGGCCATATGGGCAAGACGATCCAGCGGCTGCGCAAGGCCTACAATCTTTCGCTCTCTGAGCTGGCCGAGCAATCCGGCGTCGCCAAATCGATCATCAGCCAGATCGAGCGCAACGAGACCAACCCGACGCTCGCCACCATCTGGCGCCTCAGTCAGGCGCTGGACGTGTCCATCGAGCGCGTCCTGGCCTCGAGCGACGAAGAGCCGTTCATCGAGAAATCCTCGCGCGCCGACACGCCGAACCTGCTGTCGGAGGACGGCAAGGTTCGCCTCGCCATCGTCGGGTGGATCAAGACCATCGAGTGGCTGCAATGGTACGACGTGCAGGCCGAACCCGGCGGCGTGCTGGATTCGGACGCTCACCAGCGCGGCTCGGTGGAATGCCTGTCCGTGCTGGAAGGCGAGTTCGAGGTCGAGGTGGGCGAGGTGGTCCAGCGCGCCAAGGCCGGCGAGACCCTGCGCTATCGCTGCGACCGTCGCCACACCGTGCGCTGCGTCGGCACTGCTCCCGCACGCGCCACGATGGTCTGCATCCTCAAAGCCGCGGTGATGGACTGATCAACGAGGGCCCGCTCGGACCTGCGGCTCCGCCGCTCGACCGCAGTGAGCCTCCTCGACAGGTCTTGAGGCCCGCTCCGATCTATTGAGGCTTCTTGTAGGCGTCGAGAGGGGCGAGCGACAGGATGTATTCGGCCATGGCGGCGCGGTCCCCATCCGACAATTGCGCGGTGTTGCGAACCACATCCGCCATCGGCCCGCCCACCGTGTCGAAATTCGGGGTATCGCCGGTTTTCAACAGCGTGGTCAGGTCGTCGGGCGTCCAGCCGCCGATGCCCGACGGGCTCGGAGTGATGTTGGGGACGACTCCTTTGCCTTCCGGATCGGGTCCGCCGGCAAAGCGGCGATCGGAAATGATCGCACCGGCGAAATTGCGCTCGCTATGGCACTCGGCGCAATGGCCCGGGCCGTTCACCAGATAGGCGCCCCGATTCCAGCTCTCGGACTTTGACGGATCCGGCGCGAACACGCGTCCGTCGAGGAACGCCAGATCCCACAGGCCGAGGCCGCGGCGCATCGAGTAGGGAAACTTCAGTTCATGATCGGGCGTGCGGCCCTCGACCGGTGCCAGCGACATGATGAACGCGTGCAGGTCGGTGAGGTCTCCCGGCGACATGCGCTGATAGGAGGGATACGGAAAAGCCGGGTAGAGATGCGTCTCGCCGGGTCCGATGCCCTCGCGCATGGCGCGGATGAAATCCTTCAGCCGCCACGCGCCGATCCCGTCCTGCTTGTGGGGGGAAATGTTGGGAACATGAAACGTCCCGAAGGGCGTCGCCAGCTTGAGACCGCCGCCGAGTTTCAATTTGTCGCCCTGCCCCGGAACCGCATGGCACGACGCGCAGCCGCCGGCATAGAAGAGCGTGCGGCCGTTATCTGCGTTGCCGGCATCACCGGGAAACCCCGCCGGAATCGCGACGGCGTCTGCACTGCCGCGAACCCACCGATAGACGGTGGGCGACGTCAGGGCGTAAAAGCCCACACCCCCCAGCAGCAGCAGACCGACGAGCCCCAGCAGCGCCCTGCGCATCACGTCTCCTTGACCTCATGGCAACGGGCGGCGCGAGGCCGCCCGCAAATGGTAGCGCCGGACAATCAGCTCTTGCGATAGGTCTTGTGGCAGGTGCCGCAATTCTGCAGGACTTTCGGCATTTCGGCCTTGAAGGACGCCTCGTCGGTGATCTTCGCCAGGGCCGTCTGCGACGCCGCATCGAGGCTGGCAAACAGCTTGTCGAATTCGGCCTTGCTTTCCCACACCGTCGGGAGCGCATCCGTCTTCTCGGCGCCTTTCGTGCTCTCCGGGAACAGGGGCGGCAGCTTTTTGGCCGCATCGGAGACGGTCTTGAGGGCGGCCTGGGTTTGGGCGAGGTCGAACGGCGCCTGCCCCCGCAGCATTCCCGCAATCGTTCGCGATTGCGCGCCGAATTGCTTCATCAGGTCCTGACGCTGTTCGACAATATTACTTTGGGCAATGGCTGCCGTCAGGCCGAGCGTCATCAACCCGGCGACGATAATCGCACGCTTCATTCAAGATCCCCCTGTCCGTCTTCAGAATCGCTGCCGGCATCGGCTCGCGGACGTCGCGGAGTTAGCCACAGATCGCGGCGTTTTCGCACTGCGCGCTTGAACAAATCTGCGTGAGCGATGCGATTGTGCACGCCGAAGCTACTCGACCGGTTCGCCGGCTTCCGACCAATCCTTGAAGCCGCCCTTGTAATGTTCCCGAAGGTCGATCCCCGCCGCCTGGGCCAGCTCGGCGGCGCGCACGGATCGGACACCGGAGCGGCAGGACAGGACGACGCGCCTATCGGTCGGAATCGATGTCGGATCGAAGGCCGACAACGGATGCGAGACGGCGCCCGGAATATGGCCCTCGGCGAATTCATGAGGCTCGCGCACATCCACGAGCAGGATCGAGTCCTCGCTCAGCCCCCGCTTGATGGCGTCGCGATCGAGATCGACGATGGTCGGCTTGCTGACATTCATGATTTGGCTTCTCCGTGCGGGACCCCGCATGTAAGGCCCCGCGCGGAGGACCGCAATCTAGGCGAGCGGCGGAATGCGAAGCACCCAGCCGGGCTGGATCATGTCGGGGTTCTTCACCGGGGGCGAATTCGCCTTGACAATCTGGGTGTGCTTGGCGCCGTTGCCCTTGCCGTAATGCTTCTCGGCGATCGCCCAGAGCGTGTCGCCCTTGACCACCGTGTACATCACGGATTCGGCGGCGGGCTTCTCGATCTTGAGGCCGCTGGTATCCACCTCGGCGACCCCATAGGTATTTCCAAGCGCCAGGATGATCTTCTCGGCTTCCTCCTGGCTGACGGCGTCGCCGGACAGCTTGACCTTGCCGTCATTGACCTCAATTGCGAGTTTATCCGAGTTGAAGCCGTGGCCCTTGACCTCTTCCTTCAATTTCTCGGAGGTCGCCGCCTGAGCGCTGCCGCCAAAGATCTTGGCGCCCGCTTCCTTGATGAACGTGAAAAGACCCATCGAAAACTCTCCCCTTCAGCCGGCCGTTGCGGCCAAGCTGAGGGCAAGACTCTTTCACCGGCCTCCGGGTTCCGTTCAGGCAAGCGAAGAGAAGACATCCGCGAGCGAAGGGAGCCTGTCTTTCAGGCGCAACAGGGCGATGCGGTCAATTTGCTCCAGGGCGGCCTCGAATTCCTGATCGGGGTTGTGCTCGAGACGCTCCTCGAACGCTGCCAGGATCTCCTCCTTGGTGCGTCCCTTGACCGCCAGGATGAACGGAAAGCCGAATTTTGCCCGGTAAGCATCGTTGAGAGCAAGGAAGCGGTCGCGCTCCTCCTCTGTCAGGCGGTCGAGGCCGGCGGAGGATTGTTCGCTGCGGGAAACATCCGTTAGGTCGGCGAGCTTCAGGCGCCCGGCAAGGTCCGGGTGGGCCTCGACCAGCGCACGTTTCTGCTCCCGGCTTGCCGACTTCAGCACCGCCGCCATGCTGGCGTGCAGCCCCTCGGCGGTGTCCTGGACAGTGGTCAGCCCCGCCTCATGGGCTTTCCCGGCGATCCAGGGCGAATGCTCGTAGATGTCGCCGAAGAGCGTCACGAAGACGGCCCGGTTCATGGTGCTGGGCTTGAGGCCCGCGGGGCGGTGATGGGCGAGCCAATGCCGCGCGACATCGATCCGTCGCGCGACCCACACGCGCTCGTGCGACGCCACATAATCGAGAAACCGCGCCAGTGCCGCGGCCCGCCCCGGACGTCCGACAAGCCTGCAATGGAGGCCGACCGACATCATCTTCGGCGCAGTCTCGCCCTCGGCATACAGCGTATCGAACGTGTCCTTCAGGTAGGCGTAGAACTGATCGCCCGAGTTGAAGCCCTGAGGTGTCCCGAAGCGCATGTCGTTGGCGTCGAGCGTATAGGGCACCACGAGTTGCGTGCCATTTTCCCAATAGGGCAGCTCATCGGCATAGGAATCCGCCGTGTAGAGAAAGCCGCCCTCCTCCGCCACCAGAGCGTTGGTGTGGCCCGATGTCCGGCCCGTGTACCAGCCGGTGGGGCGCTCGCCCGTCACTTCGGTGTGGATGCGGATCGCCTCGTTCATATGCGCCCGTTCTTCTGGCGCGCCGAAATCCTTGTAGTCGATCCACTTCAAGCCGTGGCTGGCGATTTCCCAATCCGCCTCCTGCATCGCCGCGACCGCTTCCGGGTTGCGCTGAAGCGCCGTCGCGACGCCAAAGACCGTCACAGGCATCGCGCGCGCGGTGAACATCCGCCACAGCCGCCAAAACCCCGCGCGGGAGCCGAACTCGTAGATCGATTCCATGCTCATGTGGCGCTGGCCCGGCCACGGGGCGGCGCCCACGATCTCCGACAGGAACGCCTCGGAGGCGCGGTCGCCATGCAGGATGTTGTTCTCGCCGCCCTCCTCGTAATTGACCACGAACTGCACGCAGAGGCGCGCATCGCCCGGCCAGTTCGGATGGGGCGGATTGCGGCCATAGCCAATCAGATCGCGCGGATAGGACGTCTCGCTCATGCTCAACTGCCCCGATAGGTGGAATAGCTCCACGGCGTCACCAGGAGCGGCACGTGATAATGCCCGTCCGGCTCGGCGATCGAAAAGCGGATCGGCACAAAATCGAGGAAGGACGGCTCGGCGGCCGTTTCCGTGCTGCGGAAATAAGGACCGATATGGAAGACGAGTTCGTAGGTGCCAACCTGAAAGGTGTCGCCTGACAGAAGCGGCGCATCGGTGCGGCCATCGGCGTTGGTGCGTGCCCTGGCGACGGAGCGGCGGGTAGCGCCCTCGACCGCGAAGAGTTCGATTTCGACCCCGCTCGCGGGCCTGCCCATGACGGTGTCGAGGACGTGGGTGGATAGCCGGCCCATGAATGCTCCTTCGGGACGAGATCGTCTTAGGGTTACTCTATCGGAATGGCTTGCCGATGAAAAAGGCCGAAAGCCGACCTATCGCAAAGCCACCGGCGGTTCTAGGCTGACGGTCCCGGACCGCTTCAAGTGATTGCATGATCGACCCGCAAATTTCCGAATGGATCAGCCAGCTGCTGCGTTGGGTTCATGTCATTACCGCGATAGCGTGGATCGGCTCGTCCTTCTATTTCATCCATCTCGATCTCAGCCTCAAGACCCGGGAAGGGCTGGCGCCCGGTGTCGGTGGCGAAGCGTGGCAGGTCCATGGCGGCGGCTTCTACAATATGCGCAAGTACCTGATCGCGCCGCCCGAGTTGCCCAAGGAGCTGACGTGGTTCAAGTGGGAAAGCTACAGCACCTGGATCACCGGCTTCTTCCTTCTCGTCTGGGTCTACTACCTGCGCGCCGATCTCTACACGATCGATCCGGCGGTGCGGGCGCTCGCGCCCTGGCAGGCGGGCGCCCTCGGCATCGGCGGCCTGATTTTGAGTTGGCTCGTTTATGAAGGTCTCTGCCGCTCGCCTGTCGGTCGAAATCCTGCGCTGCTCGGCGGCGTGCTGTTCGTCTATATTCTCGCGGCTTCCTACGCTTTCACGCATATCTTCAGCGGGCGGGCGGCCTTTCTCCATACCGGTGCGATGATCGCCACATGGATGTCGGCCAGCGTCTTCTTCGTCATCATTCCCAACCAGAAAAAGGTCGTGGCGGACCTGCTGGCGGGCAAGATTCCCGATCCGGCGCTCGGTCTGCAGGCCAAGCAGCGCTCCACTCACAACAACTACCTGACGCTCCCCGTCATCTTCCTGATGCTGTCGAACCATTATCCGCTGGCATGGTCGTCCCGCTATTCGGTCGGCATCATCGCCATGATCCTGATCGCCGGCGCACTCATCCGGCATTTCTTCAATGCGCGTCATGCGGGGAAGAAAGCGCCCTACTGGACATGGCTTGTGGCGGGCTACTGCATCGCCATCGCGATCTGGCTCTCGATTATCGGCAAGCCCGGCTACGTCAATCAGGCGGAAGCGCAGTCCGGCGTGACCCCGGAGATCGTCGAGACTTCCTTCGATGCGGCGGTTCTCGCCATCCAGTCGCGCTGCTCCATGTGTCACGCCAGCGAACCCTCCTGGGCGGGAATCCCGGCAGCACCGAAGGGCATCGTTCTCGACACGCCGGCCGAGATCGCCCGGCACGCGGAGATCATCCGCATCCAGAGCGTGCTGACCCATGCGATGCCGCCCAACAACATTACCGAGATGACAGTGGAGGAGCGTAAGGCCGTGGCCACTTGGCTGGCGCAAAAGGAAGCCATCCTGCGCTAGGACGTGCTGACGATATCGATCAACGCAAATCATCAAAAATGGAGACAGGCATGTCGGAACTCACCCTCGAAATCGCCCAGACGATCGCCAACGCGGCGCTGAAAGCCGCCCGCGAGAAGTCGTTCAAACCGCTCTCCGTGGTGGTCTATGACCAGCGCGGCGCCATCAAGGCTCTGGCGTCGGAGGATGGCACGAGCCTGAAGCGGGCCGAGATCGCCATGGGCAAGGCCTATGGGGCGCTCGCCTTGGGGGTCGGCTCCCGCGCCCTTCACAAGATGGCGACCGACCGTCCCTATTTCGTCGCCGCCGCAACCCATGCGGTGGGCGGACAATTGGTGCCGGTTCCCGGTGGCGTCCTGATCAAGGACGGCCAAGGCCGGATTCTGGGAGCGGTCGGCGTTTCCGGCGACACGTCGGACAACGACGAGATCGCGGCGGCGGCGGGAATTGGGGCAGCAGGACTGACCTTTGACGCGGGAGCGTAGCGCTCTGCCACCCTCCAAACCATTGCTGGGCAAGGGTTTTTAATACCCTCTGGACATACGGGAATGTTTGCTCAACAAATGAGATAAGGTCACCGAAATTCGGCGATCGACATTTTTTCAAACGACCAAGAAAAACTCAACAGAAGGGAACGCGTCACATGTCATGGTTCAAACGCATGGCTCTCGCGACCGTCGCCACGGCCGCCCTCATGGGAACGGCGTCGGCCGAAGTGGTCTATAACCGAGCCAATTCCGGCGAGCCGGAAACGCTCGATACGCACAAGACCTCGACCGTTCAGGAAGCCCACATCCTGCGCGACATGCTCGAAGGCCTCGTGACTTACAACGCCAAGGGCGAAGCGGTTCCCGGCCAGGCCGAGAAGTGGGAAATCAGCGACGACGGCAAGACCTACCGATTCACCCTGCGCGACGGCATCAAATGGTCGAACGGCGACCCGGTGAAGGCATCGGATTTCGTCTATTCCTACCGCCGCATCATGGATCCGGCCACCGGCGCCAAATACGCCAACATCCTTTACCCGATCGCCGGCTCCGAGAAGGCCAACAAGGGCCAGGGCAAGATCGAGGACATCGGCGTCAAGGCAGTCGACGACAAGACCCTGGAAATCCGTCTCGAGCAGGCGACCCCGTACTTCCTCGAACTCCTCACCCATCAGACCAGCCTTCCGGTGCATCAGGCCTCGGTCGAGAAATTCGGCAAGGATTTCGTCAAGCCGGGCAACATGGTGTCGAACGGCGCCTACAAGCTCGCCGAATTCGTGCCGAACTCGCACATCAAGCTCGTGAAGAACGAGAATTATTACGGTGCGAAGGACGTCAAGATCGATACCGTCAACTACTTCCCGAACTCGGATTTCTCCGCGATGGTGCGTCGCTACGAGGCCGGCGAACTCGACACGACGGACGACCTTCCGGCCGATCAGATGAAATCCCTGAAGGAGCGTTTCAAGGATCAGGTCAAGCTCGGGCCGTGGCTCGGCACATGGTTCCTGGTGGTTAATTCGTCGAAGCCGCCGTTCAACGACGTGCGCGTCCGCCAGGCCCTCTCAACCGGTCTCGACCGGGAGTTCATCGCCGAACAGATCTGGGGCCAGACGATGCAGCCCGGCTACTCGTTCATGCCGCCGGGCGTCGGCAATGCGGGCGCGCCCGCCTACATGGCGAACAAGGATGCGTCGCCGATCGAGCGCGAAGACAAGGCGAAGGCGCTCCTGAAGGAAGCCGGTTTCGGCCCGGGCAAGCCGCTGAAGGTCGAGATCCGCTACAACACCACGGATAACAACCGCAACACGGTCATCGCGGTTGCCGAACAATGGAAGCAGCTCGGCGTCGACACCACCTTCGTCAACACCGACGGCAAGACGCACTTCGCTCACTTGCGTGATGGCGGCGACTTCGACATCGCGCGCTATGGTTGGATCGCGGATTACTCGGATCCGAGCAACTTCCTGTTCCTGGTCAAGAGCGACAACAAGGGCTTCAACTACGGCAAGTACAACAACCCCGAATTCGACGGGTTGCTGAACCAGGCCGCGACCGAGCTCGATTTGAAGAAACGGGCCGAGATGCTGCACAAGGCCGAGGCGATCCTGATGAAGGATATGCCGTGGATCCCGGTCATGTATTACGGCAAGAGCCAGCTGATCTCGCCGAAGATCAAGGGTTTCGTGCAGAACACCCGCGGCGTCTACCCATCGCGGTTCCTGTCGAAGACCCAGTAGGAACTGGCAATACGGGGCGGGCCGGACATATCCGGACCGCCCCTTTTTTCAACATCGACACAGCAGGAGGAGCCTCGTGCTCTCCTTCATCATCCGCCGGTTTCTGTCGGCCATTCCGACGCTGCTGATCATCGTCACGATCTCGTTCTTCCTGATCCGCCTTGCGCCCGGAGGACCCTTCGACCTCGAGCGTCCGCTCGAGGCCAAGGTGATGGAAAATCTCAACCGCATCTATCAGCTCGACAAGCCGCTGATCCAGCAATACTGGCTTTACCTCACCTCCGTGATGCGTGGCGATTTCGGCCCCTCGTTCTTCCTCCGCGATTTTTCCGTCGCCGAATTGTTCGCGCGCGGCCTGCCGGTGTCGATGACCCTCGGCGCACTTGCCCTCTCATTCGCGATTCTCATCGGCGGCACGCTTGGCTCCATCGCGGCGATGCGGCAGAACAGCGGCGTCGATTATCTCGTGACGGGCCTCGGCGCCCTCGGTCTCACTATCCCGAATTTCGTCGTCGCGCCGGTCTTCCAGATCGTCTTCGGCCTCACGCTCGCATGGCTCCCCGTCGGCGGATGGGCGAACGGCTCGGTGCGCAACCTCATCCTGCCGGTGACCGTTCTCGCTCTGCCGCAGATCGCGGTGATTTCGCGCATGACGCGTGCGGCAATGATCGAAAACCTGCGCTCCAACCACATCCGCACCCTGCGTTCTCTCGGCCTGCCGCTCCATGTTATCGTCAGCCACGCGCTGCGCGGCGCGGCCTTGCCGGTGGTGTCCTATCTCGGGCCGGCAGCCGCCGCCCTTCTCACCGGCTCGGTGGTGGTCGAGACAATCTTCGGGCTGCCCGGGATCGGGCGCTATTTCGTCGAAGGCGCGCTTAACCGCGATTACACGCTCGTCATGGGCACCGTCGTAGTCATCGCCGTCTTCGTGCTTCTCTTCAACCTCGTGGTCGATATCCTCTACGCGCTCATCGATCCGCGCATTCGTTACGATTGAGATGTGCCATGGCTGAAGGCGCTGTCGTTCCCACCGAATTCATCACCGGGCCGATCGTCGGCCGTTCGCTCTGGGTGGAGGCCCGCGTGCGCCTCGTGCGCAACCGGGCCGCCCTCACCAGCATCGTGGTGCTGGGCTTCGTCGCGCTGGCGTGCATTTTCGGACCCTTCGTGACGGGCCACCCGTTTGATCGCGTCTATCCCGATTACGTGCGCGCACCGGCGAGCCTTTCAACCTATCCCACGCCCGGACAGGTCGAGCCCGCGATCGAGCGGATCGGTGCGCGCGTTCGCGCGAAAGCCGAGAACATCGAGATCGGCCGCAACCAGATCCGCATGAACCTCGTCGGGCAGCGCCCCATCGACGAGCGGCTGCTCGCCTATTTCGAGCGGTCCGACCTGTTCGGGCCCGCCAAGGTGGTCGAGCGCCTCGATGAGGGCCGGACCCTAGTGATCGATGTTCCGGTCAAGCGCACCTATTTTCTGTTCGGCACCGACGCCAACGGACGCGACCTGCTCACACGCACCATGAAGGCCGGCCAGATCTCGCTCGCCATCGGCTTGCTCGCCACCTTCGTGTCGATCCTCATCGGCGTCGTCTACGGCGCCACCTCCGGCTATCTCGGCGGTCGGGTGGATCTGATCATGATGCGCATCGTCGACGTGCTCTATTCGCTGCCGTTCATCTTCTTCGTCATCATGCTGGTGGTGTTCTTCGGACGCAATTTCATCCTGATGTTCATCGCCGTCGGCGCGGTCGAGTGGCTCGACATGGCCCGCATCGTGCGCGGCCAGACCCTGTCGATCAAACGACAGGAATACGTGCAGGCAGCAGAAGCCCTCGGCGTCGAGACGCGCGGCATCATCCGCCGCCACGTGATTCCCAACACGCTCGGCCCGGTCGTCGTCTACATGACGCTGCTGGTGCCGAAGGTGATCCTGCTGGAGAGCTTCCTGTCGTTCCTCGGCCTCGGCGTGCAGGAGCCCGCCACCAGTCTCGGCGTCCTGATCTCGGAGGGCGCCAAGAATATCCAGGGCGCGACCTGGATGCTGCTCTATCCCTCCCTGACACTCGTCACCATCCTGTTTTGCCTGAACTTCATCGGCGACGGGCTGCGGGACGCTCTCGATCCGAAGGATCGCTGACATGGCCGAGTCGGTTCTCACAATCCGCAACCTCAACGTCCGCTTCCGCACCGGCGATGGCATTCTTCATGCGGTGAAAGGCATCGATCTCGACGTCGCGGCCGGCGAAACCGTCGCCATCGTGGGTGAATCCGGTTCCGGCAAGAGCCAGACCATGATGTCGGTAATGGGCCTGCTCGCCACGAACGGTTGGGCCGATGGTTCGGTGAAATATCGCGGCGAGGAACTCATCGGACTTTCGCCCGACAAACTCAACGATTATCGCGGCTCCAAGCTCACGATGATCTTCCAGGAACCGATGACCTCGCTCGATCCGCTCTACCGGATCGGCGACCAGATCGCATTGCCGCTCACGACCCATGGCCGCATGAGCAAGGCGAAAGCCCGGGCGCGGGCCATCGAACTGCTCGAACTCGTGCGGATCCCCGAGCCGACGCGGCGGATCGATTCATACCCCCACGAGATGTCGGGCGGCCAGCGCCAGCGCGTGATGATCGCGATGGCGCTCGCCAACAATCCCGACGTGCTGATCGCCGACGAGCCGACGACGGCGCTCGATGTGACGGTCCAGGCGCAGATCCTCGAACTCCTCGCCGACCTGCAGAAACGTCTCGGGATGTCCATCGTCTTCATCACCCACGATCTCGGCATCGTCCGCAGGTTCGCGGACCGTACCTACGTGATGAAGCGCGGCGAAGTGGTGGAGAGCGGCGTCACCAACGAAATTTTTACCGCACCGAAACACGCCTATACGCGCATGCTCATCGACGCTGAACCCACCGGCCGCAAGGAGCCGGTCGCCGCCGGATCGCCGATGGTGATCGAAGCGAGGGACATGAAGGTCACGTTCGGCCTGAAGAAGGGCTTCTTCGGCAAAGCCGGCCATGTGCTCCACGCGGTCGATGGGGTCAGCCTGTCGGTGCGGGCTGGCGAAACGGTGGGCGTCGTCGGCGAATCCGGTTCAGGCAAATCGACGTTGGGCCGCGCGATCCTGCGGCTGTTGCCGGCGGGCGGGCTAGTTCGGTTCGAGGATCGCGACCTGATGCCGCTCGATCGCGCCGGCATGCGGCCCTTACGGCGGCACCTGCAACTCGTGTTCCAGGACCCGTTCGGGTCGCTCTCGCCGCGCATGACGGCGGGCGAAATCGTCACGGAGGGCCTGCTGGTTCACGAGCCTCGCATCACCCGCAAGGAGCGCGACAGGCGCGCGGCGCAGGCCTTCGAGGAAGTGAGCCTCGATCCCGCCTGGCGCAATCGGTTTCCGCATGAATTCTCCGGCGGTCAGCGCCAGCGCATCGCCATCGCGCGCGCGATGATCCTGCATCCGAAACTGGTCGTGCTCGACGAACCCACATCGGCGCTCGACCGTTCGGTGCAGAAGGAAATCGTCGAGCTGTTGCGCGAATTGCAGAACGCGCACGGCCTCGCCTACGTGTTCATCAGTCACGATCTCGCGGTGGTGCGTGCGCTCTCGGACGAGATCATGGTGATGAAGAGCGGCAAGGTGGTCGAGCGGGGCACCGCCGAGGCGATCTTCGAGAAGCCGAAGCAGACCTACACGCAGGATCTCATTGCGGCCGCGTTCCTGCGCGGCCTCGAGGACGTCAAGACCGCAGCGCCGCTCGCGTCATGAGAACTGAAAACGCGACCGCGGTGCCGGCGAGCATCGGCGGACATGGACCAGTCCTCGCATGAGCCCGATCATTCGCCTTGCGCAAATCCAGGATCGGCGCGCGGTCGAGGCGATCGTCGAGGCCGCCTATACGCCTTACATCCGGCGCATCGGGCAAAAGCCTGGGCCGATGTCCGACGATTATGACGCTCTCATCCGAGAGGGGCGGGCCCACGTTCTCGTCGATGAGGGCATGATCCAGGGCATCCTCGTGCTGATCCCCGAAGAGGGATCGATGCTCCTCGACAACATCGCCGTCAGCCCCGCCGCCCAGGGGCGGGGCCATGGGCGGACGCTGCTGCAATTCGCGGAGAAAACCGCGCGTGCTGCGCATCATGCGTCGATCAGGCTCTATACCAACGAGGCGATGACCGAGAACATCGCGCTATATTCCCGGATCGGCTTCATCGAGACGCACAGAGCCGAAGAAAAGGGCTTGCGCCGCGTTTACATGACCAAGCGACTCGATCCCTGACGGCGCCCCCCGCCGTTCCCTAGACGAACGGCGCTTCGATCCCTTCCACCCGCAAGGTTTCCTGCACGGCCGGACGCGCCAGAACCCGTTCGGCGAGCGCGCCGAGATTGGGGATCGTGCGCGGCGGGCGCGGCATTCCGCGGCCCCATCGAATCAGCATGAGCAGCATCAAATCGGCTGCGGAGAACTGGTCTCCAAGCAGCCATTGCTGCCCGCCCAATTGCTGCGAGATCACATCGAACATGTGGTTCAGCCGCTTCTCGGCAGCGTTCTTGACGCTTGAGACCGCCTCATCGTCCATGACATGCTCGCGCGGATAGAACCAGGAGCGGAACTCTGCCTGCGGCGTGTTGGTCAGGTGAACCATCCACTTGTAGAATTCGCCACGCTCCGGCGTGCCGTAGGCCGGCGCCAGTTTGGCCTCGGGAAATTTGTCGGCGAGATGCATCGCGATCGCCGCCGTCTCAAACAGCACGTGGTCGCCATCCAGCAAAACCGGGATGCGTCCGTTCGGATTAAGCTTGAGGTATTCGGTGCTCTTCTGCGCATTCTGCGTGCGATCGACGAGACGGAGTTCGAACGGCACGCCGATTTCCCGCAACATCATGTGCGGCAGGAGGCTGGCATTGCCAGGATAGTAGTAGAGAGCAATCATCCGGTGCGCCTTTTCCAATCCCGATTTACACATCCTTGCTAGAATGAACGTGGATCGCCGTAAAGGTGTCGCCTCTTGTTCCATTTGCCGCCGCCTGCCCTATCGTTGATAAGAACCAGACAGGGGGGCTGCCATGACCGACCAGACGAAGGAGCTCATCGACAAGCTGCAGGTAAAGCCGGGCGTCAAGGTCAAGTTGAAGGACGGCGATGCTCGCGGCGAACGTCTCTTCAGAGACGAACCGGAAACGAGGGCAGAAACGGCAGCTCTGGCGGAGGAGATCAACGCGTTGCAGGACCGCCTCTATGCCGAGCGGCAACGCGCACTTCTGGTCATTCTGCAGGGCATGGATACGTCGGGGAAGGATGGCACGGTCCGCGATGTCTTCAACGCCACCGGCTCCATCGGGGTCTTCGTCCACGCGTTCGGCCGCCCGTCCGAAATGGAGCTGGCGCATGACTACCTGTGGCGCGTTCATGCGGTCTGCCCGCGGCGCGGCACGATCGGCATCTTCAACCGCTCGCATTACGAAGACGTGCTTGTGCCGAAGGTCCACAAGCTGCTGTCGAAATCCGATATCGGGAAGCGCTACGACCAAATCAATGATTTCGAGCGGATGCTGACCGAGAACGGCACCGTCGTGCTCAAGTTCATGCTGCATATCTCGCGGGCCGAACAGGCCCAGCGCCTGCAGGAACGGCTCGATGATCCCAGGAAGCGCTGGAAGTTCAACCCGGGCGACCTTGAAGATCGAAAGCTCTGGGACGAGTTCGAGGATGCGTACGAGACGATGCTGGAGAAATGCTCCACCACGGTCGCGCCCTGGTACGTGATCCCGGCGGACCGGAAATGGGTTCGGAACGGGGCGATCGCCCGCATCGTCAAGGCGACCCTTGAAGAGATGGATCCGCAATATCCGAAGCCGGCCTGGAAACCGACGGATTTCAGCGTGGTCTAGCCCGCGGCCAGCCGGGTACGGTCCACCAAGGGACTTGCGAACAACACCCATGAGCGCGACAATACTCTTATGAAAAGCATCCTCGTTCCGATTGAAGATCACGGCGTCATCGAGTCCGTCCTTGAGACGGCCCTGCTCCTCGGCCAGAGCTTCGACGCCTACATCGAGGGGCTCGCCATCACGCCGGATTACCCGGTGGTACTCCCGGTCGACATCGCGATCGGCGTGCCCTCCCCGATCACCCCCGAGAACCGCCAGGAGATGGCAAAAGCCTGTCACGAGCGGTTCGAGGCCTTCATGTCGCGCAAAGGGGTTTCCCGCTCCACCGCCAGCCTGTCCGGCCTGAGTTACGGCTGGCGGCAGGACGGCCTGAGCGAAGACGCCTTCATGGGCGCCTATGGCCGGGTCTTCGACGTAACGGTGCTCGGTCGACCCGACGGGGGGAACGGCCATACGCGCCTGTCCACAGTTGAATCGGCGCTGTTTGAAACCGGACGTCCGGTGCTGATCGCGCCGCCGGTCGCGCCCAAGACGCTGGGCAACACAATCGTGATCGCCTGGAATCGCAGCACCGAGACGGCGCGCGCGGTCCAGGGGTCGATGCCCCTGCTCGCGAAGGCCCGGCGGGTTGTCGTTCTGGAACTGGAAAACTGGGGCGTTCCCGGCCCGTCGGCCTCCGAGCTGGTCCGATCGCTGGCCATGCACGGCGTGCCCGCCGAGGCGCTAATGAGCAGTGATCCGTCCAACAAGCCCGGCGAAGCCATTCTGGGCGAGGCCGCATCGCTCGGATGCGACCTGCTCGTCAAGGGCGCTTATACGCAGAGCCGCCTGAGGCAGATGTTCTTTGGCGGCGCGACCAGCCACATCCTCGGCAATACGACCGTTCCGGTACTGCTGGCTCACTGACGCAGCGGCAGCCGTTCGGCCGCAGGGGACAACGGGTTACCACCCCATGGACGGATGACGGCCGGGGCGATACGCGCAGAGACGTCACCGTTCTTTCGATCGAGTCGTTTCATGTTATCCGCCGCCAATCCCGGCCGAGGGGCCACTCGCCTGCTTGAGGTTGCGTGCCGCTCCGGCGGCGTGCGATGAGCGCGCCCCGGCCCTCACGCCACCAGAAAGTCCGATCCGGCGCCTTCTTCGGCATCGGCCTCATGCTGCTCGGCATCTTCCTGTTCGCGGTCAACGACGTCATGGGGAAGTGGCTCGTGGCGACCTACTCGGTCGGTCAGGTCCTGCTGTTGCGCAGCGCCGCAGCGCTCGCCGTGCTCATTCCCATCATGCGCCGCCAGAAGGTGGCTTTCGCGATCCCGCCGCAGCCGGGGCTCCACGCCATCCGGATCGGCCTCTCGACGCTCGAAGTGGCGTCGTTCTACTGGGCCGTCACCTATCTGCCGCTCGCGGACGTAATGACCTACTACCTCGCGGCTCCCATCTATGTGGCGGCCTTCGCGGTTTTTCTGCTGGGTGAAAAGCTCGACGGGCCGCGCATCCTCGCCATCGCCGTCGGGTTTGCTGGGGTCCTCGTCGCGCTCCGGCCCTCGCCCGCAACCCTCAGCCTGCCCGCGCTGATCGCGCTGGCCGGCAGCCTCTTCTACGCGCTCCTCATGATCACGACCCGCAAACTGCGCGACACGCCGGATGCGACGCTGGTTCTGGGGCAAATCGGCGGCGCGCTTGTCTTCGGCGCGATCGCCGCGCCGTTCTCCTGGGTGCACCCGTCGCCACTGGAACTGGCCGGCCTTTTCCTCCTCGGCATCGTGTCCATGGCGGGCCATGTCTGCGTCAACCGCTCGCTCAAACTCGCGCCGGCTTCGGTGGTCGCGCCGTATCAATATACGCTCATCGTCTGGGCCATCGTGCTCGGCTATCTGGCGTTCGGCGACATCGTCGAGTTCTGGACACTGGTCGGCGCCGGCATCATCTGTGGCGCCGGCCTGATCCTGCTAGTCCTGGAACGTGGCGCCGCCCGGCGCGGCCGGGTTGCGCGCGACATCGAAAAGCCGATCCTGCCCGAGGCCTGAACCGGCCTTTCTCAGTTGATGGTCGTGCTTGACACGGACCCCGGCGCACGCCCCAATAACCTCACAAAAAACGAGGGAACGCATGCGCCGCACATTGACATTTGCTGCCGCAACGGCAGCCATTCTCATGGCATCGACCGCCATGGCCCAGGACATCAAGATCGCGCTGATCGCCGGCAAGACCGGTCCGCTGGAGGCTTACGCCAAGCAGACCGAAGCCGGCTTCATGATGGGCCTCGAATATCTCACCAAGGGGTCGATGAGCTGGAAGGGGCGCAAGATCAGCGTCATCGTCAAGGACGATCAGCTGAAAGCCGATCTGGCAAAGACCCTGCTCGAACAGGCCTATAACGACGACAAGGTCGATCTCGCGATCGGCACCACGTCATCGGCCGCAGCACTCGCGATGCTTCCGGTCGCGGAAGAGAACGGCAAGGTGCTGATCGTCGAACCGGCCGTGGCCGACGCGATCACGGGCGAAAAGTGGAACCGCTTCATCTTCCGCACCTCGCGCAATTCCACGCAGGACGCCTACGCCGCCGCCGCCGCCATCCCGGCGACCGGCGAAGTCAGCGTCGCGACGCTGGCGCAGGATTACGCCTTCGGTCGCGACGGCGTCGCGGCGGTCAAGACCGCGTTGAAGGAAATCCGCCCCAACGCCAATGTGGTGTTCGAGGAATACACGCCGCAGAACGCCACGGATTTCACCGCCTCCGCCCAGCGCCTGTTCGACGCCTTGAAGGATAAGCCCGGCAAGAAGATCATCACGATCATCTGGGCCGGCCAGCATCCGCTGCCGAAGATCGCCGACCTCAAGCCGGAGCGCTACGGCATCGAGATCGCGCCCGGTGGAAACATCTTGCCGGCGATGCAGATCTACAAGAACTATCCGGGCATGGAAGGCGCGATCTATTATTATTACGCGTTCCCCAAAAACCCCATGAACGACTGGCTCGTGGCCGAGCATCAGAAGCGCTTCAACGCCCCGCCGGACTTCTTCACCGCCGGCGGTTTTGCTGCCGCCTCGGCAGCGCTCACCGCCATCGACAAGGCCGGCGGCACCGACACCGAAAAGCTCATTGCCGCCATGGAGGGCATGACCTTTGAGACGCCCAAAGGACCGATGACATTCCGCAAGGAGGATCATCAGGCGCTGCAGGTCATGTATCACTTCAAGGTCAAGGGTGACGGCAAGGACGCCAACGACCTGCTGGAACTGGTCAACACGATTCCGGCCGACAAGATGCCGATTCCGGTGCGCAACAAGCGCTGACCAGCGGTGACTCAATCCCAGACAATGGAGCCCGCGCTGGAGACACGCGGGCTCACCATTCGTTTCGGCGGCCATGTGGCGGTCAATGATGTCTCGTGCGGTTTTGCCCCGGGCACGCTTACCGCCATCGTGGGCCCGAACGGCGCTGGCAAGACCACCTATTTCAACCTGATCTCCGGGCAATTACGCGCCAGCGCTGGACAGGTTCTCGTCGGCGGACAGGACATCACGACACTGCCCGCATCGGCGCGGACGCGGCAAGGATTGGGGCGCGCTTTTCAGCTCACGAACCTGTTTCCGCAACTCTCCGCACTGGAGAATGTCCGCCTTGCCGTGCAAAGCCGCGCGGAGGCGGGCTGGTCGCTCTTCCGTGTCTGGAACGATCGCCGCGACCTGATCGAGAAAGCCGAAGCGGTTCTCGAGCGCGTGCGCCTTGCGGACAAACGGAACGTGGCACCGGCGGCTTTGTCGCACGGCGATCAGCGCAAGCTCGAGGTGGCGCTTCTCATCGCCATGGAGCCGAAGGTTTTCATGTTCGACGAACCGACAGCCGGCATGAGCGTCGATGAAGTGCCGACGGTCCTCGAATTGATAAACGACATCAAGCAACGGGGCGACGCCACCGTGCTGCTGGTCGAACACAAGATGGATGTGGTCCGCTCGCTCGCCGACCGCATCGTCGTGCTGCACAATGGCGTGCTGGTGGCAGACGGCGACCCGGCCGCGGTGATTGCATCACCCATCGTGCAGGAAGCATATCTGGGCATCGAGGCGACCCGATGAGCGAGGTACTGCTGCAACTGGAAGGCGTGCACACGCATATCGGGCCTTACCATATCCTGCACGGGGTCGATTGCGCGATTCCCGCCGGCGGTCTGACGGTTTTGCTCGGCCGCAATGGCGCCGGCAAGACGACGACGTTGCGCACGATTATGGGGCTCTGGCAGGCCTCGTCCGGCCGCATCCGTTTCGACGGGCTGGACATCTCCAAGGCCCCCACGCCTGACATCGCGCGCGCCGGGATCGCCTACGTGCCGGAATCGATGGCAATCTTCACCGATCTCACCGTGCGCGAGAACATCGTGCTGGCGGCGCGCAGCGGACCGGTGGATTCGGGCCGTCTCGATTGGATGCTCGGATTGTTTCCGGCGCTCAAGCGGTTCTGGAATTTGCCCGCGGGCAATCTGTCCGGCGGGCAGAAGCAGATGCTGGCCATCGCCCGCGCCATCGCCGAACCGCGGCGGCTCTTGCTGGTGGACGAGCCGACCAAGGGCCTCGCGCCCGTGATGGTGCGCAGCATGATCGAGGCTTTTCGCGCACTGAAGGCAGCCGGGGAGACGATCCTGCTCGTCGAGCAGAATTTTTATGCTGCATCGGCGCTCGGCGACCATGTGCTGGTGATGGATGACGGGCGCATCGCGCATTCCGGCGCCATGAGCGATCTCGTGGCCGATCCTGTCTTGCAACAGCGCCTGCTCGGCCTCAGCCTGGATGCTCATCAATGACCGACATCGCCACCAATGCCGCTGACACAGCTGAATTGCCGCGCGCCAGGACCGATTGGCTGCCGCTGCTTCTCGTGCCGGCGCTCGCGCTGCTGGCCCTTCCCTTCATCGGCAATCCATCATCCTGGGTCACCCTCACGGTGGCGGGTCTCGCCATGGGGATGATGATTTTTCTCATGGCGTCTGGTCTCACCCTCGTCTTCGGCCTGATGGACATCATCAATTTCGGCCATGGCGTCTTCATCTCGCTCGGCGCCTACGCCACGCTGATCGTGCTCGGTCCGCTTGCCGCCTGGGGCCAGGCGGATTCGCTCGGCCTGAATCTCGCGCTGATGGGGCTGTGCATCCTCGTCGCGATGGCGCTGACGGCAGCAGTCGGCGCGGTGTTCGAGCGGGTGATCGTGCGTCCGGTTTATGGCAGCCACCTGAAGCAGATTCTCGTGACGATGGGCGGCCTCATCGTCACCGAGCAGGCGATCCACGCCATATGGGGCGCCTCGCCGATCCCAATCGCGCTGCCGGCGAGCCTGCGCGGCGCCTATGTGCTCGGCGATATCGTGATGGAGCGCTACCGCGTCTTCGCGGTCGTGATCGGATTGGTCGTCTTCGCCGGGATGGAGCTTTTGCTGAACCGCACCCGCATCGGCCTCCTGATCCGCGCCGGCGTCGAAAATCCCGAAATGGTCGAGGCACTCGGCTATCGCATTCGCCGCCTTTTCGTCAGCGTGTTCGTGGCCGGCTCCGCGCTTGCCGGGCTTGGCGGCGTCATGTGGGCCTTCTACCGCCAGACGCTGACGGCCGGCATGGGCATGGAGGTGATGGTGCTGGTGTTCATTGTCATCATCATCGGCGGCCTCGGCTCTGTCGGGGGCTGCTTCGTCGGTTCGCTGCTCGTCGCGCTGGTGGCAAATTATGTCGGCTTTCTTGCCCCGAAGCTGGCGCTGATCTCCAATATCCTGGTGATGGCTTTGGTGCTGGTCTGGCGTCCGCAGGGCCTATTTCCGGTGGCGCGCCGATGACCGCCCGTTCAGCACTCTCCGCCGCGGCCACGCAACCGCGTCCGACAGGCATGATGTCGCGTCTCCTGTCGTCCGATATGCCGCGTTCGCGCGCGCTGTCGGCGATCCTGATCGTCATTGTCGCCGGCCTCGCCGCGACGCCGTTTTTGTTTTCCGGCAGTCAGCCGTTGAGCACCGCCGCGAAGATCTGCGTGTTCATCGCGCTGGTCGCAAGTTACGATCTGCTGCTCGGCTATACGGGCATCGTCTCCTTCGCCCATACGATGTTCTTCGGCATCGGCGGCTACGGGGTCGCAATCGCGCTCGAACGACTTGGCCCTACCTGGATATCCGTTGCAATCGGCCTGGCGGTGGCGCTGGTTCTGTCGGCCGTCCTTGCGGTCGCGATCGGCCTGTTGTCGTTGCGCGTGCGGGCGATTTTTTTCTCGATGATCACGCTGGCGGTCGCGTCCGCCGCCGCCGTGCTGGCGTCGCAGATGTCGACTGTCACGGGCGGCGAGGACGGCCTGTCGTTCCAGCTTCCACCGCAACTTCGCCCCGCATTCCGGCTGCTCTTGGAACCCATCTTTGGCGTCACCATCAACGGGCGGGTTCTGGCCTATTATCTGGTCTTCTTCGCCGCGCTCGCCATTTTTCTCGCCCTGCTGCGCATCGTGAACTCGCCCTTCGGGCGCGTATTGCAGGCGATCCGCGAGAACGAATTTCGCGCAGAGGCGCTGGGCTACCGCGTGGTTGCCTACCGAACCGCCGCGTCGGTGATCTCGGCGCTCGCCGCCACGGTCGCGGGTGCCATGCTGGCGCTCTGGTTGCGCTACAACGGCCCCGACACCACCCTCTCCTTCTCGATCATGATCGACATTCTGCTGATGGTCGTGATCGGCGGCATGGGCACCCTGTATGGCGCGGTGATCGGCGCTACCCTCTTTGTGCTGGCGCAGAGCTATCTGCAGGTGCTCATGGGCGCCGCCAGCAGCGGCTTGTCGGGGATTCCATTCCTGCCGGATCTCGTCCATCCGGATCGCTGGCTGCTGTGGCTTGGCGCCCTCTTCATCATCAGCGTCTACGCGTTCCCCGGCGGCATTGTGGGATATTTGCGAAAGCGCCAATCAGCCTGAAGACCGACGAACAAAAGCCGCGCTTCAATCGTTGTCTGTGTGGGGATGAAGGAGTGCGCCATGAGTAGGGCTTTCGTTCGTGAAGCCGAAGGTGGGGAAGGCTTTGAGGAGCTGCCGGATCGTCAGATCAGCCCCCATTCGAATCTGGTCACGCTGGCCGGCCTCGCACATATGGACGAGGAGATCGGCACATTGCGCGCGCGTCTTGCGGAAGCGCAGGAGCGCGATGATCGCAGCGACATTTCACGGGTGTCGAGGGATTTGCGCTACTGGACGCACCGGCGCGCGACCGCCGAAGTGGTTCCCGACCCCATCGACCACCGGCACGTGCGGTTTGGCTCCACCGTGACGTTCAAACGAGAGGACGGGCGCGAGCAATCCTATCGGATCGTCGGGGAGGATGAGGCCGATCCGGCAGTCGGCACGATCTCCTACGTGTCACCGCTTGCCCAGGCGCTGATGGGAAAGGAAGTTGGAGAGGTCGCGCTGCTCGGACACGGTGAAGCGGAAATTATTTCCATCCGGTGAACGCAGCAATTCTTAGGCTTTGGCCTTTTCGGGCGGCTCCTCTTCCAAGGGAGCGCCGTCGTTGCGCTCGGGTGAAGCGACCGAAGACGCGGGCGCTGGCGTTTCCGGCACAATGACGGCGTCGCGCAGCATGAGGTCGATCTCCTGCTGGATCCGGAGAAACTCCTCCCACTTCGAGGTCATGATCAGGGCGCGGATTTCGGCTTTCGGTTTTTCTTCCTGTCCCTCGCGCAGGCGAACCTCCAGCGTCCCGGGTTCGATCATCGGATGTCGACTCACAAGCGCCGTCAACGTCTCGACCTCCTGACGAATGCCGATGCTGTCGACGGAGCGCAGTCCGACTGTGCGATTGTAGGGCATCCGGTCGCGGTTCGTGAGGTTGATGATGTTCAGGTTCACGAATGTGGCGTTCGGAATGGTGATCAACGAGCGGTCGAGCCCTCGGATCCGGGTCGAGCGGATGCCGATTTCCTGCACCCGCCCCTCAAGCGTGCCGAAACGGCACAAATCCCCCACGCGCACGGGCCGGTCAGCGTAGAGAATGAGGCCGCCGATGAAGTTCTCGAGCGTCGGCTTTGCCGCCAGAGCGACCGCAAGCCCGCCGACGCCGAGACCGGCCAGCAGGCCCGCCAGCGGCAGACCGAGATAGGCCGCGCCATAGATCAACAGCGCGATGGCGAAACCGATCCCCGCAATGCGCACCGCGGCTCGCGCCAGATGCGCATCGATGCTCTCGCTTCGGGTGAATGTCAGGCGGCTCGCGAGCGCGCTCGAGAATCTTAAGATGCCCCACACCGCCCCGAGATATGCGATGCCCTCGGCAATTTGCTCGACGACGTCGTTAAGGCGGCCCGTCACATTGATCTGATGGTCGGACATGTAGGAGACGAACAACGACGCCACGATGACCGCGGCGGGAAGGACTGCGCTCCCCGCAACCGATTTCGACCATTCGGGCGACCGAGCGCGCACGCGTATCATCCGTCGGACACCCGCAACCCCGGCAACCGCGATCCCGATGGTCAGAAGAAGACCGATCCATTGCCAGACCGCCTGGCCTTGTATTTCGAACCGGAAGGATGCCGGCAGGGCCTCGATGAGAGAAAACCATTTTGGCGGGAGCAGATTGCCGGGCGATTGGCTGAAGAAATCGTAGAAATCCTCAGCCGTCGCGCTCGTATTCGGATCGTTGCGGACGAGTTGATAGAAGTCGCGAACGAGATTGACGGTCTCACTGGAGAAAAGGTATTCGCCGCCGCGCGGTCCGTCGGGCATGCGCACGATCCGGATTTCTGTTCCGGGTACATTCCAGCTCTGCGGTTTTTCGTTGTCGCCGGGAATTTCACTCTGGGGCGGCAGCGGCACCCGGTCGAGAATCTCCTTCAACAGCAATGTCGATTCGAGCCGGCGATGTTCGAGTTCGACCGGCGCGATCTGGCTGAGGTCCAGCGTGCGAGCGGCGCGTGCAAGCAAGGACTCCGCCTCCTTGACCTTCTCCTCGACCTCTCGACTCCAGGACAATCCGGGTTCGGCCTTGTTCTCGCGATAGGCATCGAGCAGCAGTTGGGATGCCTTGGCCGAATAGGCGCGGAACCCTTCGAGTGTTGCACGCGGACTGGAGGTCTCGGCCGGCGCCAGCGACCGGAGATTGCCGAGCGCCGTCGGTGCGCCAATGAACTGGAGAGCGGCAAACAGGCCGACCAGAAACAGGCAGAGCAGCGGGATCGCCGCTTCCTTCATGAGGTTGCGTGCAGAAGTTCTCATTGCTGCTTCCCGTGCCGCCAAGCGCGGCCCGCCTTCATGGTCCTAAACCTCATAGCCAGCCGCGTGGCGGGGCGCAAGGAATCGGCTCTCAGCGGCGCGGGAGACAACAATCCAGCGCATCGAAGTGTAGGAACGATTATCCAAAGCAACCGCCAGCTTCCACATCTTGGGAATACAGTCTTTGTAAAGAGAAGGATCGATGTCTCTTCCGATCACATTTCTGTCTGTTGCCTCGCAAACATCTGTTCAGGCTGCGATTGCGCGCGTTATCATGCGCTCCCCTTGTCCAACAGAGTAACTGATCCGCTTTTCTTCCGCCTCATTCCTATCCTCAGGAGAGATCCATGACTGAAAAGGAAGTCGATGTCGTTGCGGAGGAACTGGCCCGGCTTGGTGGGAGTTCATGGTACCCTGGACGGAGTGAAGACCCGGTCCTGCGCGTTGTGACGGAACGATTCAGGGAGCGGGCGCGGGCTGCCATTGCCGCTCTCGACCGTTATCGCGCGGGAGTTGCTGCCGGATCGGTTGCGATTTCGAGCGGCACGTGTCCGGGTGAACGACTGCGCGTGGGAGCAACGGTGGTCTATCGCCCGCCCGGAGATCGACGAGCCTATTCGTGCATCGTCGACCAGATCGGAGAGGGTCGCATTCACGTCATTCCGCAAATGCCGGGCGAGGACGGATGGATCGCGGAGACCGATATCGTGACCGACGACGTCGTCAAGAACCTTGAGGAACAGGGCCTAATTGCAGTCCCTTCCAGACGTTTCCCCGAAACGGACCAGCCGGGACAGCCTCGCTGACGCTGCAGGAAGCCGCGTATCCACGAACAGCAGAGCGACGGCGTTTCACGTCCTGGGCGACGCCGCGCCGTCAAGACTTGATGCGCGCAGGATTCTATGCGGCTCTGTTCGTGGCAACGCCGGAGGCAGGCTCACATGATCTGGAACATCGACCCTCTGATCGCGGCTGGCGTCATGGCGGCGACCGCCGCGACCGATGCGGCCTACGTCTTCTTCAACGCCGCGGTTGCGTCGCGCCAGCGTTGGCGCGCCGCACATTGGAGTTCGATCTGGTATCTGCTCTCTGCCTTCGCGGTCATCAGCTACACCGAGCAGGCCCTCTACGTGGTCTTCGCGGCACTCGGCTCATGGCTCGGCGCCTTCGCGTCCGTCAGCTGGCTGATCAGGCCATTGCGCCCCGGCGCTTAAGCGGCGCTAGACCTTCTTGAGAAAGCAGGTCTTGAGCACCAGGTTTTTGACCTTCTCGACCCGCCCCTCGATTTCCTCGTCGTTGGACGTCAGCTGAATATTCTTGACCACCGTCCCGCGCTTGAGGGTCACCGAGGTACCTTTGACCTTCAGATCCTTGATGAGTTGGACCGAGTCTCCGTCCTTCAGAAGCGCCCCGTTGCTGTCTTTTACGTCCATCACTCGACCTCCAATTTTGGTTATGCTGTTTCGCGAAACGGTCCTTAATAGTCAAGGTTGGAAGCGCGGCGCCACGGCGCGTCATAGGAGGTCGGAACGGATCTGAGGGGCGCCCTTCCCTTCTTCCACCTCTTCCGGTCCGGGTCTTACTCTCGTCACGGTGACGTGCGAGATTGAGGCAATCGACGATTCCCGCACGGCTCCTGCCGATGTTACACACGAGGAGCCGATGCCGTCGCAGCCGCCAGAAAGTCGCTACAGGAATTTCGACGCCGCAGAAGTTCGCGTGGATGCCATCGTGCATGTGGCCGGCGTCGGTTTCGCCCTCGCAGGCGCCGTCACTCTCCTCGTATCGGCGTTTCACCTGTCGTGGGGCGAATATGCCGCGGTCTGGATCTATGCGACCGGGCTCGTCGTCGTTCTTGGAGTGTCGGCGACCTACAATATGTGGCCGGTCTCACGCGTGAAATGGATCCTGCGCCGGTTCGATCACTCGGCCATCTATCTTCTGATCGCCGGCACATACACGCCGTTTCTCACGCGCATCAATGGTGGCGTCGTGTCGCCGGGGCTTCTTGCCGGGATTTGGACGACGGCGGGAATCGGCATGCTGCTGAAGCTCCTCATGCCGGGCCGGTTCGACCGCCTCTCGATCCTGCTTTATCTCGGACTCGGCTGGAGCGGCTTCGTGTTCTACGATGCGGTCTTCGCCGTGTTGCCCGCATCCACCATGTGGTGGCTTGCCGCCGGTGGCCTGCTCTACACGATCGGCGTGGTCTTCCACATCTGGGAGCGCCTTCGATTCCAGAACGCGATCTGGCACGCCTTCGTGCTGATCGCGGCGGCGTGCCATTATGGGGCCGTCTTGGACTACATGGTGCTGGTGCGCGTGTAGCGGCAATACGCTGCCGGCCTTCGGTCGCCGGTCGGCCCGTTCAAGGACGCCCCTACCAGAAGAACGTCACGCTATAGGCGACGAACAGGGCGACGACGACCAATGCGGCCGTTCGCCAGTGCTTCTCAATGTGCTCGTGCAGCGTCATTCCAGTGTTCTCTTTCTCGGTTTGGCGCCTGCCCTGTCGGCGGCACCGCGTGTGTGGTCACCCGTCATTCTCGGATGTGAGTTGCTCCGGCCGCAGACCTTCATCCGTATGAGAGGATTTTACCCGCACACCCGGGCCGCCCCGCTGGCTCGCCTCGTTCTCGAAGAAAAAGACGATCCCGGCGCGCTGAAGCGCATCCTGCAGCTTGTCGCCGGTGTCGGAACGCCCGCCGAGCGCGCCGTCCCCGGCCTCGAGCCGTTTGATGGTCGGCTCAGACACCCCGGATGAGCGAGCAAGATCCGCCTGCGACCATCCGAGCAGCGCGCGAGCCGCTTTGAGTTGTCTGACGGATACCTTCTGGTTCAACACGGCGCGGTCACCATCCCTGACACTTTTGGTATCAAAAAAACTGACCGGAGCCAACATGCGAGAGGCGGGTTGCTGCCTATTCGTCAACGGATCGGCGGGGCATATTGAATACCGCCCATGTTCCACATCTGGTTGACGCCGCGGGGGATATCGAGCTTGGAACTGGCGCCGACATTGCGGTCGTAGACTTCGCCGTAATTGCCGACGGCGCGGACGATTTTGGCGGCCCAATCTGCCGTCAGCCCGAGGTCGGTGCCGAAATCGCCATCGCTACCCACAAGCCGCTTCACGTCCGGCTTCTCCGACCGCAGAGCCTCGTCGATGGTCTTTGAGCTGACCCCGAGCTCCTCGGCGTTCAGCATCGCGAAATTCACCCACTTGACGATGCCAAACCACTGCATATCGTCCTGCCGGACAACCGGCCCCAGCGGCTCCTTGGAGATGATGTCGGGGAGCACGAGACTGTCGCCGGGCTTCGTCAGCTTCAGGCGTTCCGCGTGCAATTGCGATACATCGCTCGAAATGCCCGTGCAGCGCCCTTCCTGATAGGCATTCAGCGCTTCGGCGGGAGACGAGACGACCACCGCTTCAAGCTTCATGCCGTTCGCGGCGAAGAAGTCCGCCACGTTGGCCTCGCTCGTCGTGCCGGCCTGCACGCAGATCTTCGCGCCGTCGAGTTCCAGCGCCGAGGTCACGTTCTGTGCCTTGGGAACGAGGAAACCCTGCCCGTCGTAATAGGTCACGCCGGCGAAGACGACATCGAATTCAAGTTCGCGCCCCATGGCCCAAGTGGAATTGCGCGACAACACATCGATCTTTCCCGCTTTCAGCGCCGGGAAACGATCGGCTGCCGACAAGGGCACGAACTGGACCTTGCTTGGATCGTTGAAGATTGCCGCTGCGATGGCGCGGCAATAATCCACGTCGAAACCGATCCACGCGCCTTTGTCGTCAAGGGCTGAGAATCCCGTCAACCCTTGGCTGACGCCGCAGACAAGCGTGCCACGATCCTTGACGGTCTTCAGTGTCTGCGCGTCCGCGTCTCCGGCGCTGACCCCCAGCATGGCACTCACGCCGATCAACGCTGAGCACAGGCGATGGTTTGCTCGAAACAACATGGACGACCTCGACATCAGGTTGAAGCTCACAGCTTCGCTGCGTGTTTGACGATGACTTTCGTGCCCACCGGCACCCGTCCGTACAGATCGGCGACGTCATCGTTCACGAGACGAAAACACCCGGACGAGATCGCGTAACCGATCGTCTGTGGCTGATTGGTGCCGTGGATGCGATAGACGGTTTCGCCGAGATAGAGGGCGCGAGCACCCATCGGATTTCCCGGTCCGCCTGCCATGAAACGCGGAAGGTAGGGCTGGCGCTTGATCATTTCCGGCGGCGGCCGCCAGTCCGGCCATTCCTGCTTGCGCGTCACCTTGACAAGACCGGACCATTGAAAGCCGTCGCGGCCGACGCCGATGCCATAGCGGAGGGCGCGGTTATTGCCTTGGACGAGGTAAAGGAAGCGCTCCGACGTGTGGACGATGATCGAGCCCGGCGGCTCGGTGGTGCGGAAGAAAACATATTGGCGCTCGAAGCCATCGGGGAGTTGTTCGGCTTCCTTCGGCGGCACGTAGCCGGGTTGCTCGTCGATCTCCAGTTCGGGAGCCGAAGGTTGAAACGGAAGCGGCGCCGCCAGCGTCGGCAAGGCGGCAAAAGCGAGCGCACTCGCCATCACGATTGGACCAAGGAACCGCATTCTCATTCGAACCTCGTTGCACTTCATTGTCGGCGCACAGAGACAACCATCGTCAGCCGGTTGCGCCCGTGGCTTTTGGTTTGCTCGGCGTGCCGCTCGCTTGGTCGCACTTCACGTAGACCATGGTGCCGTAGCGCGCCGTGACATCGGGATCGAGATACTGGATCGTCATCACCTTCCCGTCATAGGCGGACAGTTCCATGTCGGTGATTTCGCCCGGAGGGCCGGCGCGGCCGATGAACGTCCGCCCATCCGCGCTGGACTTGATGTGAAGCTCGCTCGGCTCCGCCTCGTCGGCGAGGTTCATGACGACGCCGCCGTTCGTGCCGGCCTTGATGACATAGGGATTGTTGCATTGGGAGCGCGCCTCTTTCAGCGTCCGCTCCCGGTCCGTGTCGCGATGGTAGGAGGCAAGCCCCCAGCGGCCAACAACCGACTCGGCGGGAATGCTGGGAGCCGCCGCAATGGGCGCCGACACGAATGTTTCGGTTGTCGAACAGGCCCCGAGCAACATTGCGGCGACACCACAAACGGCGATCACTTCGCTGGCGCCCCGAAGAGCGGATAATGCGACCGGAGGGGACGCGAGGTCGTGGTTCCTGGCCGTCATGCGCATGTGCTTTCCCTAACGGCAGAGAGAATGGCCGCAAAGCTTGGCGGAAAGCAATAGGAGATTGGCGGCTAGGAGGCGGCTTGCAACGCCGCCATCTGGCAAGGGTCCCAGCGTGGCTCGCCGCCGAACCGTTCGACCAGGAGATCGATCAGCACCCGCACTTTGCCGGGCACGTGTGCCCCCGGCGGCCGCACCACGTAGATGCCATATTCGGGCATCGGATATTCGCTGAGAATGGGCACCAGCGTGCCGGCCTCGATCGCATCCGCCGCCAGAAAAGTCGGCAGGGCGGCGACGCCGAGGCCGTTGACGGCCGCTCGCAGGATGGCATCGCCGTTATCGGCGAGTAAGCGCCCCTCCGGACGGACGGATGTCCAGCGCTTGCCGACCTGGAAGCGCCAGTCGCGGTCGGCGCTGCCTGTGTAGATCAGGCATTCGTGATGCGCGAGATCGGCGGGTGTTTGCGGCCGTCCGTGACGGGCCAGATAGGCCGGACTGGCAACGATCGCAGCGCCGCCTTGGGCAATGCGCCGGGCCACGAGACTCGAATCCTTCAGATCGCCGATGCGGATGGCGGCGTCGAGCCTTTCGCCGACCAGGTCGACAAAGCGATCGCTGAAGGCTGCCTCGATTTCGAGCAACGGGTGGCGTGCCGTCAGCTCGGCGAGCAGCGGCGCGACGTGGCGCAACCCGAATGAGACCGGCAATGATATGCGCAACCGCCCGACAGCCTCGCCTGCCTGATGGGCCACGGCATCCCGCGCCTCATCGAGATCGACGAGGATCCGTTCGGCCCGCGTCTTGAATTCCAGCCCTGTCTCCGTGGGGCTGATCCCGCGGGTCGTCCGGCTCAGTAGCCGCGCCCCGAGGCCCGCCTCAAGCCGGGCGATACGTCGGCTGACGATCGACTTCGAGAGGCCGAGCCGCTTCGCCGCACGCCCGAAGCCGCCCGCTTCCACCACCTCCACAAATGCCCGGATATCGTCGAGCTCGGACATGTAGACGTTCCTCTCAGGTCAACAGTGTTGTGTCCATTATGGGCATTCTGTTGCGGTTTTGGAACCACTAGTTTCCGGTGACACAAAATCCGCACCATTGGAGCTTGACCATGTCCACCGTCCTTGTCCTGAACAGCAGCCTGTCCGGCGAAGCATCCGTCTCGAGGCAGCTCGTGCAGGAGGCTTTGTCGAACCTGCGCGCGCAGGATGCCTCGCTCGAGGTGATCACCCGGGATGTCGGCAGCGACCCGCTTCCGCATCTCACCGGCAACGCGTTGCAAGGGCTCGCCAACGACAAGCCCGATGCGACGCAATCGCAAATCCGCGCTCTGGCCGATGAGCTCATCGCCGAGATCCAGGCGGCACAGACGATCATCATCGGCGCGCCGATGTACAATTTCGGCATCCCCTCGACCCTGAAGGCCTGGTTCGACTATGTCCTCCGGGCCGGCACCACCTTTCGCTATACGGAAAATGGGCCCGAGGGGCTGTTGACCGGCAAGCGTGCCATTGTGGTGGAAAGCCGCGGCGGTTTTTACAGTGACGGGCCTGCGAAAGCGTTGGACGGCCAAGAGCCGCATCTTCGCGCGCTGCTCGGCTTCGTCGGCATTGCCGATGTGACCTTCGTTCGCGCGGAGCGTCTCGCCATGGGGCCGGAGATCCGTGAGCAGGCCATTCAGGACGCCAGCTCGGAGGTCCGTCGCGTGACAGACGACGCCCTGCTTCGCGCCGCCTGACGAGACTGCCCAAGCTCGAGCCGTTCTGCGTCATCAACCTGACGCAGTGCCCGGTCTATCCGAGAGCTGTACGGAGCACCGGAGGTCGGTTTGATGTTCGAGCGGCAATCCTCGAAATTCCTCTCTCGACACGCCTATAATGCGTTCCGCAACAGGGAATGGCCCGCTCTCATCTGTGCCGTTCCACAGGACCGGCCGGTCCCCGATTTCATCACGGCCGAAGGCTGGTTCGTCCAGCCTCCGGCGGCCGACGATCAGGCTGGGCTCAAGTTCCGGGAACATCTCGCGCAGGAGAGCGCGCAACTGAACGGATTTTATCTGTATTTCGAGCCGGGGCTGTCGCATTGCGGGCTGCCGGATCAAACCGCCATCCCCAATGGAGAATGTTCAACGAGGCGCTAGACACCGAATACACCGGTGCTAGATGGTCGGCGCCGGGGGAATTTTTATGAAGCGCTGCATCGTCGGTTTGTCATTGCTGCTGTTGGCATGGACTCCACTTCGTGCACAGGAGGCGCCAGTGGGGCCTCCCGTCAACACGCTCCAAGAAATGGGGAGCGCATTGTGGTCCTGCTGGTTTCCTCCGGCAGGCACGCAAAACTTCCAGGTCACCATAAGGTTCAGCTTCAAGCGCAACGGCGAGGTGCTCGGAAAGCCTCGCATCACTTTTTCGACTTTCAATGGCGACAGGGCAGAGCAGATGCGGATCATGGGTTTGATTCTCACATCTCTCGAAGCATGCACACCGGTGAACGTCACGCCGGCGCTCGGTGCGGCGATTGCCGGACGGGCCTTCACGATGACGTTTACGTCGCCCTCCACGGAGGGATAAGCCGGCGCGATACGGCTTGCATTCAGTCATCGACAAGCTTTGCGGAGGTCACCGCGCTGCGGCGTAACTGAACGGAACCCGGTCCTGCGATGTAGGGTTTATCCCGTCGAACTCCAACCCTGTGGAGGTTACGATGCGTATGACTTTGCTAACGACGGCCGCAGTGGCCGCACTCTCCTTGAGCTTTGCAGCTGTGGCTCAAACCAGCGGCACCCCGGGCACTTCGGGCGGTACGACCGTCAATCCGGGCGCAGGCGCCAGCCCATCGGGCCCCGCGGGTGGGCCTGCTTCCGGTCAGATGAACCGTCCACCCAGTGACGGGTCCGGAGCATCGGCTCCTCCGCGTGCAACCGGCAGCGGCGCGCCTGGCACGGCTTCGGGCGGCGCTCAAGGAGCACCGGGCGCTGCTCCGACCACGACCGGTAGCACCACGGGCAGCCCTTCCACCGCTGTCAGCGTTTCGTCCGAGCAACGGACCGAGATTACCCGAGCCTTCAGCGGCGTGAACGTGCAACCGCTCACCAATGTGGAATTCAACGTCAGCGTGGGCGCTTCCGTGCCAGCGTCGGTCACGACGTTGTATGATTGCCCAAACACGGTCGAGCGGATCCTGACCGGTCTTCCGGAATGCAAATATGTGGTGATCCGCGACCAGATCGTCATCGTGGAACCAAGCACTCGCCGGATCGTGACGGTCATCGAGCGGCGAGGCTAAAAGGGCCGCTATCGGATACGGCTAAGTTGATGGACGCGGGACGCCTATCGGACTTCGTGGGCGTCCTGCCACCGCGCGACGCGGCTCCCGACCGATAATTCGAGCTAGATGCGAAGACGATTGCTGCGTTCGTAGTGTTCCGGGAATGGAATTCCCAAACTCCACCTGAACCTTTGAAAAGGTTGGTGGGTGCACAAGGGCTCGAACCTTGGACCCGCTGATTAAGAGTCAGCTGCTCTACCAACTGAGCTATGCACCCTCGCCGAAGCGAATTCAGCCGGGCGAGGCCCGCTGAAGAGGCCGTGCAAGTAACAAACCATGGGGCGGCTGTCTACCCCAATTTCCAACGATTTATGGTTTTCGAGGGGAGATTTGCGCCCTGGTGCCGACGAGTTGTCGGCGCGAAGTTCCCGCCCGACGGGCGAGAACTTCGGCGACATAGTGTTACTCCGCTGCGTGTTGGGCGTGCAGCCGGGCGCCATAGCTCATGAGCTTGTTCAGGGCACCCAGGTAAGCCTGCGCCGAAGCCACAAGCGTGTCCGGATCGGCCGCTCGCGAGGTAACGCTGCGATCATTGGCGGAGAGGCGAACCGAGACCTCGGCCTGCGCATCAGTGCCTTCGGTGACCGCGTGGACCTGATACAGTTCCAGCACCGCCTCGTGAGGCACCAGCGCCTTGATGGCGTTGAAGGTGGCATCCACCGGGCCGTTGCCCTCCTGCTCCTCGGTCACGACCTTGTCGTCGATCTGGAGTTTCATGGTGGCGCGCTGTGGGCCCCGCGTGCCGGCGACGATGGAGAGCGACACGAGCTTGATGCGGTCATGGGCCATGGCGATGTTCTGGTCGACCAGGGCCTCGATATCCTCGTCGTAGACGTGCTTCTTGCGGTCGGCCAATTCCTTGAAGCGGACGAACGCGTCCTCAAGCTGGTTGTCGGACAGGTCGTAGCCCATTTCGCCCAGGCGCGTGCGGAAGGCGTTGCGGCCCGAATGCTTGCCCATGACCAGCGAGGTCTTCGAAACGCCGACGCTTTCCGGCGTCATGATCTCGTAGGTCTGCGCGTTCTTGATCATGCCATCCTGGTGAATGCCGCTCTCATGCGCGAAGGCATTCCGGCCGACGATGGCCTTGTTGTATTGCACCGGGAATGACGTCGCGGCGGCAGCCAGTTTCGACGCTCGGGTCAACATGGCGGCGTTGATGCCGGTCTCGTAGGGCAGCACGTCGCTGCGGGTGCGGATCGCCATCACGATTTCTTCCAGCGCCGCATTGCCGGCCCGTTCGCCGATGCCGTTGATCGTGCATTCCACCTGCCGCGCGCCGCCATCGATCGCAGCCAGCGAATTGGCGACCGCGAGGCCGAGATCGTCATGCGTATGAGCCGAGAAAATCGCCTTGTCGGAATTCGGCACGCGCTCACGCACGGAGCGGAACATGTGACGGTACTCGTCCGGCGTCGCATAGCCGACGGTGTCGGGCAGGTTGATGGTGGTCGCGCCGGTCTTGATCGCCGCTTCGACGCAACGGCACAGATAATCGATCGAGGTTCGCGTCGCGTCCATGGCGGACCACTCCACGTCCTCCACCAGATTGCGCGCCTGCGCCACGGTCGCGGTGATGATCTCGATCACCTCGTCCTCAGTCTTGCGCATCTGATGCGCGAGATGGATCGGCGACGTCGACACGAAGGTGTGAATGCGGGGGCGTACGGCGTGCCGGACGGCCTCGCCCGCGCGTGCGATATCACCGGAAATTGCGCGCGCGAGGCCAGCGACCGTCGCATTCTTCACGCGGCTGGCGATGAGGCTGACAGCCTCGAAATCGCCATTCGACGCAATGGGGAATCCAGCCTCGATGATGTCGACGCCCATGGCGTCCAGCAAATCGGCAATTTCGAGCTTTTCCTCGAGGGTCATCGTGGCGCCGGGGCATTGCTCGCCGTCGCGCAGGGTGGTGTCGAAGATCAAAACGCGGTCACGGGGAGAGCCGGCTTTAGTGGAAATGGTCATCGTCTGGTCCTTCTCGGAGGGCGCGATCAAAGGCGCTCAAGGTTGGTTCCTGCTTTCGAACCCCTGAGTGCCCAGGCGCCAGCGCCCAGTCGACCCTCAGGGGCGACTAAGGAGAAGGAGGCCGAGGAGGCGCGCGCGATCTGCCGCGGAAGCGGGGCAGATCGTCAAAGCGCTGTGGGAGACGACGGACATCGTGACCCAATCCTCCAAAAATCGCGGGACCACCGCGACCGACAGGTCGTTTCTAGCGGGGGTTGCCCGTAATGGCAAGGCGGGAGCTTCGGATCAAGATCGGCGAGGCGGATGCCGTGCGCGCCATCCGCGTCGGCAAGGACCTCTACGGCTGGGCGAATTCCCACTGGAAGAAGGATTGCAGGAAGCGCGGCATGGTCTTTGGATCGATATCGCCCGGACCGCGCACGATCCTGAGATCCTGAAGTTCCGGCTCCCTCTGCCGTGCGATCAGGGCTCTGATCCGCTCCGCGCCCTCCACGGCCGGAACCCTCATGGTGACCGTGCGCATCATGGCCACGGTCGGCCAATGCTGCACCACGATCCACGCGTCCGCGACGTCGTAATCGCTCTCATGCAGTCCGGTTTCCTCGACCAGTTCGCGCGTCAGGCTGCCTGCGAGATCGACGCTGCCATCGGCCCGCTTGTCGGACCGGTCGGGCGTTCCCGCGGCGAAATAGACCCGGCCGGCATTGACCGTGTGATCGGCCATCACGCCGCAGATGAACGCCCCATCCGACCCGCGCAAGGCGCCCATGGCGAAGCCGTTGGTGACGCTCGGATCCGGATTGCCCATGTCGATCCAGGTCACGAAATCCGAGTAGTCGGTTTCGAAATAGGTGCTTCGGCAGAGCTCCGGCGTGACCGAAATTTCGCCGAGGAGCAGCACGCGGCCGTTGAACATCTTTGGTTTCGCGGCGATTCTTCGCTGCCAGTTGGTGGCGATAACCTGACGATTTTCCTCGGCCCAAGGCCAGCGGCGCGCCTCGCACCGCGCATCGACATCGGCCACGCGCGTAATGACGACCTCGCGGCTCATCAAAGCAATTCGCCCCGGCTGATCATGACGGCGTTCCCGCCGATTGCGGCGGATATTAGCGCCCCGTCCTTGATCACCATCTGGAGGTTGATCACGCTCGGCCGCCCCATTTCGACGCCTTGATCGATCACGAGGTCATGCTCGCCGTCCCCAAGGGGTTCGCATTGCATGAGCGCGCCCGCAAAGGCGGCGGCAGCCGAGCCCGTTGCCGGGTCCTCGGAGATCCCCATCCCGAGCCCGAACATGCGGGCGCGGAATCGAAGGCCGTCCTCGTTGCCGGCCCGGGTGTAGGCGTAAGCCGCCGGATGATCGCTGTCGCCGAAGGTCTGGTTGAAAACCTCGCCGTTGGGTTTGGCGCGCGCCAGGGCGTCCAGCGACGACACCGGCACCAGATCATAGGCGACACCCGCGGAATGCCGGCTCGGCACATGCCGGTCGAAACCGATCTCGGTCGGATCGAGACCGAGAGCCCAGGCGCAGTCGCTGCTTTCTCGACCGGTCGACCAGGTCTCCGGAAGCTTGGGCAGGCGAAAGCGCGCGCTGCCGCAGGTCGCGTTCACGATTTCGACGGCGCACGAGACAATCCCGACCTTCTCCTTGAGGCCGAACGCGGCAGCGCCCGGCTTGCCATCCTGGTCGAGCAGCGCCAGGAGGACGGCCGTCCCGACTGTCGGATGGCCGGCGAACGGCAATTCGCGTTTCGGCGTAAAAATACGGATATCGGCGCGTTGCCTTGGATCCTCCGGCGGCAGCACGAAGACCGTCTCGGAAAGATTGAACTCCCCCGCGATTGCCTGCATGGCGGCGGAATCGAGCCCGCCCGCATCGAGTACGACGGCGAGCGGATTTCCTGTCAGCGGATCGGCGGTAAAAACGTCGAGCGTCACGAAACGACGGGGCATGGCGTCAAATCTCCTCGGCGGGGAAACGGTGGGTCGGCGACACGAACTCGTCCTGTGCCGCAACCGTCAGGATTTCGCGAGAGCCTGCTTCTGCGGTGCGTTTAAGCAGCCCAAAGATCGACGCGGATGCTTCGATCAGCGCGATCTCGGCGGATTGCGAGCGGGCATAATGAACGAAAAACAAAGCCGCGATCGCATCGCCCGCTCCGTTGACGCTCAGGGACAGCTTGGGTGTGCGCACCCGCCAGTAGCGACCGCCCTCCCCGGCGATCATATCGAGCGCGTCGGAGGGCATCTCGCGTGTTTCGATGGAGGTCACGAGCACCACCCGGGGACCGAGCCGATGGACGGCCGCGATAGCTTCCTTGACCCCCGCCACGGTGTCGGTCGCAATCCCCGACAGATATTCCAGCTCGAACTGGTTCGGCGTCACGATATCGGCGGCGGGCACCGCGTGATCGCGCATGAATTCGGGAACGCCCGGACGCACGAAGACACCGCGCCCGATGTCGCCGATCACGGGGTCGCAGCAATACAGCGCGGCCGGGTTGAGGGCGCGCACCCGCGCCAGCGTTGAGAGGATCGCGTTGCCGATATCGGCCGATCCCATATAGCCCGAGAGCAGGCCGTCACAGCTCTGCAGGACGCCCCGATCCGCAATCCCGTCCACCAGTTCCTCGATGGCAGGTCCGTCGACCACGCGGCCTTTCCAGGAGCCATAGCCGGTATGGTTCGAAAACTGGACCGTATGGATCGGCCAGACCTCCACGCCGAGGCGCTGCATCGGAAAGACCGCGGAGGAATTGCCCACATGACCGTAGGCCACGTGGGATTGGATCGACAGGACGTTCATTGGTCGTGCCCCAGATTTGCAAACCGGTTAGCGCATTGGGGGCCCCGCATCAAATCGCGCTCTTTGATCCGACTCATCAGCGATGCATAAGGAACGGGTGCGACGCGACATGACAGCCTCCGCTCGAGCGCGCGCATCCCGGAGCCCTTTTCATGAACCTAGAGACCATCACGAATTCGGTTGTTGATTTCGTGCGGGCCAATCACGAATTCGCGCCCATCGTCCTGGCACTGCTGACTTTCGGCGAATCGCTTGCATTCGTCTCGCTGGTCGTCCCCGCCGCCACGATCCTGATCGGCGTCGGTTTCGTGGTGGCTGCCGCCGAGATTCCCTTCTGGCAAGCGTGGCTGGGCGCTGTCTGCGGAGGCGTTCTGGGAGGCGCGATCTCGTTTGCGATCGGACGGCGCTACAAGGCCGCGGCATATGCGGTCTGGCCGTTGTCGCGGAATGCCCGGCTGATCGAGCGCGGCGAGCGCTTCTTTCAGCGCTTCGGCCCCTGGGCGGTGTTCTTCGGCCGCTTCTTCGGCCCGACGCGGGCCGTTCTCCCCCTCATCGCCGGCATTTTTCTCATGCCCGCTGTCCTGTTCCAGTCCGCCAATATGGCGTCGGCCTTCGTTTGGGCGTTTATCGTGCTCGCGCCCGGCGCGGGACTGGCCAAATTCCTGTTCTGAGCGGCAGCAGGATACCCAAAAACCTTGGCTCTGGGCCAGAATCAATGGAATCCCCCTCCATTGCAGGAGGTGGCGGGGTGCCGTTGCGGTGCTAGCGTTTGTCGTCGCAAGCATCGGAGGCAACGCAATGACCCGGAGCCGTCAGGAGACCTACGACTGGTATGAGAATGCCACCGCCGCGAAGGCACCGCGCGCAAGGGCGGAAGCACTCCCGGCCACGACAGATTCGCGGCTGCAATTCGGCTGGTGGATCGCGGGCGTCGCATTCTCCAGCCTCTGGATGCTCGAAAGCTGGACGCACTCGTTTCCGTCGCCCAATCGGGTCGGCGGGCTCGCCGGAAGCCTTTGGGCCCTGCTGCTCTCGCTGAGCATCTGCTACGGCATCTACAAGTTCAGCAAGGTCCAGTCCAAGGCCATCGCGACGCTGCTTTGCGTCATCAGCGCCATCGTGCTGCTGCTCCATCACGCGACCAGAGTTTGAGCGAACGGACACGTTCGCTCGCAAATCGGCTCGGCGATCGGCTACCGGGGCCGAGAAAGCTGCCCCCGATGCGCAGCCTCATTGCTGAGGAAGGCCGAAGGCCTGTCCCGAAGCACGGGGCGTCTCCAGAGACCGCTGGAGGATCCTTCGAGACGCCGCTTTCGCGGCTCCTCAGGATAAGGCGGAGAGACACCTTAAAGTCGCCCCGAGGGAAACTTTCCACCAGACTCTGAGGATCGTTGCGGCATCTTCAGGAAAATGGGCCGGAGTCCACTCGATGCAAAAAAGGAGCGGCCTGAGCCGCCCCTTCTGGAGATTGTCCAGTCCCTGTGAGGACCGGCAGCGTCGTTCGAAAGCCTAGTTCCGGCTCTTGTCCACGAGCGCCTTTTCCTTGATCCACGGCATCATGTCGCGCAGGCGGCCGCCGACGTCTTCGATCGGGTGAGCAGCGTTGCGGGCGCGGGTGGCCTTGAACGAAGTCTGGTGGACCTTGTTCTCCAGCATCCAGTCGCGGGTGAATTTGCCCGACTGAATGTCGGTGAGAACGCGCTTCATTTCCGCCTTGGTGTCGGAGGTGATGATGCGCGGGCCGGTGACGTATTCGCCGTATTCGGCGGTGTTCGAGATCGAGTAGTTCATGTTGGCGATGCCGCCCTCATAGATCAGGTCGACGATCAACTTGACCTCGTGGAGGCACTCGAAATAGGCCATCTCGGGAGCGTAGCCCGCCTCGACCAGGGTCTCGAAGCCCGCGCGGATCAACTCGACGAGGCCGCCGCAGAGGACGACCTGCTCGCCGAAGAGATCGGTCTCGCATTCTTCCTTGAAGGTGGTCTCGATGATGCCGGCGCGGCCGCCGCCATTGGCCGACGCATAGGAGAGGCCGAGATCATGGGCGTTGCCGGTCGCATCCTGATGGATCGCGATGAGGGTCGGAACGCCGCCACCGCGCTGGTATTCGGAGCGCACGGTGTGGCCGGGGCCCTTGGGCGCAACCATCAGCACGTCGAGATCTTTGCGCGGATCGATGAGGTTGAAATGCACGTTGAGGCCGTGCGCGAACAGCAACGCTGCGCCCTGCTTCATGTTGGGGGCAAGGTCGGCCTGATAGATATCGGCCTGCAACTCGTCCGGCGTCAGCATCATGACGACGTCAGCCCACTTGGCGGCCGCGGCCACTTCCATGACCTTGAGGCCTTCCTTCTCAGCCTTGGCGGCCGAGGGCGAGCCCTTGCGAAGCGCCACGACAATGTCCTTCACGCCGGAATCGCGCAGGTTCAGGGTGTGGGCATGGCCCTGGCTGCCGTAGCCGACAATGGCGACCTTCTTGCCCTTGATCAGATTGATGTCGGCATCCCGATCGTAATAGACACGCATGGTTCTTGAGTCCTCTTCAAGGGGATCTGCCCCCGATCTACGTTTGCGCCGCGCTCTCAACCTAGCAAGATGCGCAACATTCGAGTTTTCCAGCGCCGTTTTAGCGAACAAAGCTGCGCTGGCAAGCTATCGTTTGTCCGAAAATGGCCGGGGACCCGTGCTTGCCATGCAGGGCTCCGGCTGTCCCGGACGGGCGAACGGGGTGTCGAGCGTGCAATCTCGCCTTCGACACTCTAGATGAATGAGCAATCCCCCTCCGATCCGTCAGCCGAGGAATGTCGATGCACCACCTGGCCACTCCCGATGAAGTCGTCGCCTTCTGGCGCGATGCCGGTCCGTCGAAATGGTTTTCGAAAGACGATGCCTTCGACCAGACCTGCCGCGACCGATTTCTTCCCACCTACGAGGCTGCCGCGCGAGGCGACCTCAATGAGTGGGAACTCGCGCCTGAGAGCGCCCTCGCCGTGGTTCTCCTCCTCGACCAGTTTCCCCGCAACATGTTCCGGGGCGACCGCGCGACCTACAAGACCGACCCCGTAGCGCTCCTCGTCGCCGATCGCGCCATCGAGCGCGGCTACGACAAGAAAGTCGGGCCGCAATTGCGGGCCTTCTTCTACCTGCCCTTCATGCATTCCGAGAATCTCCGGGACCAGGAGCGTTCGGTCGCGCTCAACGAGGCGCTCGGCGCGCCGGAATCCGTTAAATTCGCCCATCATCACCACGATATCATCGCTCGCTTTGGTCGCTTCCCTCACCGCAATGCCATCCTGCGGAGAGAATCCACACCGGAGGAAATCGAGTTCCTCACGCAGGACGATTTCCGCGGTTAAACCTCACATTCCTTCCGCACCGCGCGCCATCGCGGCGACGCCCGTGCGTGAAACCTCGGCCAGGCCGACGGCCGTCATCAGTTTGATGAACCGCTCGATTTCCTCGGTCGTGCCGGTCAGTTCGTACACGAACGAGGTCAGCGTCGCGTCCATCGTGCGCGCGCCGAATGCCGCCGCGAGACGCATCGCCTCGACCCGGTGATCGCCTTTGCCGACAACTTTCACGAGGCAAAGCTCACGCTCCACCGCGTCGCCCGTGAGCGTGAGATCGACGACCCGGTGAACCGGCACCAGTTTCTCCAGGTGGCTCTTGATCTGCTCGATGATGCTGTCCGTCCCCGCCGTGATGATGGTGACCCGGGAGATATGGGCCTCATGCTCGGTTTCGGTGACCGTCAGGCTCTCGATGTTGTAGCCGCGCCCGGAGAACAGGCCGGCGATGCGCGCGAGCACGCCGGGTTCATTGTCGACGACCACCGCCAATGTGTGACGGCTGATGGGTTCGACGAGGGTGGCGGCGGGGTAATGTGTGCTCATCTGAGTCATTGCTCTTGAAGTTTCGGGCTCTTGAAAAGGTCTCAAGCGACGTTTCGAAAAGTTTCGATCGGTTCTTCGTCGACTTCGTCATGGTCCACGACCCATGCTTCCCGTAAGGCCGCCTCCCGCCACTCGCGAAATGCCGGCAAGGACAGCACGGCATCCACGTAGGCTCGCGTGTTCGCATCGAGCGCGATCGAGTAAGTGTCGAGGCGCGTGGCCAGAGGCGCGAACATGGCGTCGGCTGCCGAGAATGCGCCGAACAGAAACGGACCCGCGGCCCCGAACCGCTCACGTGCTTGGCGCACGATCTCGCTGAAGCGCGCCACATCCGCGGCCACACCCGTGCCGCGATCGCGCGTGGAGTATTTCTTGCCGAGATTCATCGGGCAAGCGGAGCGCAGATGCTGGAAACCGGAATGCATTTCGGCCGCGACCGAACGCGCCATCGCGCGCGCTTTGCGATCCTGCGGCCAGACAGCTGCGCCGAACGCATCGGCCACGTGTTCCATGATCGCGATGCTCTCCCATGCGGTCACGTCACCGTCGATCAGGACGGGCATCTTGCCGGCGGGAGAGTATTCGAGAATGCGCGCCTTCGTATCGGGCAGGTCGAGCGGAATCACGACCTCGTCGAAGGGCACGCCGAGCTGCTTCATCAGCAGCCACGGACGCAGCGACCACGACGAGTAGACCTTGTTGGCGATCACAAGCTTCGGCATCGAAATCACACCAGCATCTTGCCCTTCTCGTCGATCACGGAGCCGATATCGGTGCCCGCCTCGCCGAGATAGTCGTTGAGCAGCATCTCGTTATGCGCCTTGCCCGAGGGGATCATCGGGAAGCAGTTCTCGGTCTTGTCCACCACGCAATCGAAGATCACCGGCCGGTCGACATTGATCATCTCCAGGATCGCCGCATCGAGATCACCCGGCTTGTCGCAGCGGATTCCGACACCGCCATAAGCTTCGGCGAGCTTCACGAAATCGGGCAGCGATTGCGAATAGCTCTCGGAGTAGCGCCCGCCATGCAGCAATTCCTGCCACTGGCGCACCATTCCCATATACTCGTTGTTGAGAATGAAGACTTTGACCGGCAGCCGATATTGCACGGCGGTCGACATCTCCTGCATGTTCATCAGGATCGACGCTTCGCCCGCAATATCGACGACCAGCGCTTTTGGATGCGCCAGTTGCGTACCGATGGCGGCAGGCAGGCCATAGCCCATCGTGCCGAGGCCGCCGGATGTCATCCAGTGGTTCGGTTCCTCGAAGCGGAAATATTGGGCCGCCCACATCTGGTGCTGGCCGACTTCCGTCGTCACGAAAGTCTCACGATCTTTCGTCAATTCATACAGGCGCTGAACGGCGTATTGCGGCTTGATGGTCTGATCCGACGGACGGTAGGCGAGACAGTTGCGTCCTCGCCAGCCGTCGATCTTGCTCCACCATTCCTTCAGCGCGACCTTGTCGACCTGCGGAGCCGTCTGACGCCACAGGCGCACCATGTCTTCGAGCACATGGGCGCAATCGCCGATGATCGGGATATCGACCTTGACGTTCTTGTTGATCGACGAGGGGTCGATATCCACGTGGATGCGCTTGGAGAAAGGCGAGAACGCATCGAGCCGGCCGGTGATGCGATCGTCGAACCGCGCCCCGATATTGATCATCACGTCGCATTCGTGCATCGCGAGATTGGACTCGTAGGTCCCATGCATGCCGAGCATGCCGAGGAATTGCGGGTCAGCCGCCGGATACGCGCCCAGGCCCATCAGCGTCGAGGTCACGGGGAAACCGGTGAGACGCGCGAGTTCCCGCAGCAGCGCGGACGCATGGGGTCCTGAATTGATCACGCCGCCGCCCGTATAGAACACCGGCCGCTTGGCGTTCGCCATCAGTTCGATGGCGGCGCGGATCTTGTCCATGTCGCCTTTCACGGTCGGGCGATAGGTCTTGTGCTGATTATTGGTCGGGCGCGTATAGGGGCCCGTCTTGAACTGGATGTCCTTCGGCAGATCGACAACCACGGGCCCGGGCCGGCCTGTGGACGCCACATAGAACGCCTCATGCAGGATGCGCGGCAGGTCGTCGATCGATTTGACGAGATAATTGTGCTTGGTGCAGTGGCGCGTGATGCCGACCGTGTCGCATTCCTGGAACGCATCGGAACCGATCAGGTGGGTCGGCACCTGTCCGGTGATGCAGACGATCGGGATCGAGTCCATCAGGGCGTCCGTCAGGCCCGTCACCGCGTTGGTGGCGCCGGGGCCCGAGGTGACCAGCACGACGCCGACCTTGCCGGATGAGCGCGCATAGCCCTCGGCCGCGTGAACCGCGCCCTGCTCGTGCCGCACGAGGATATGCTTCACCTGATCCTGATGGAAAAGGGCGTCGTAGATCGGAAGGACAGCGCCGCCCGGATATCCGAAAAGATGCTCGACTCCCTGATCCTGCAGGGTGCGGATCACCATTTCGGCTCCCGTCATCGTCTCGCTCATGTCACTCGCTCCGTCGGTCTCTGTTTTTCATATGCTGGAGGAAATCAGGCAATAAAAAAGGCCCCTCGTGGGGGGCCTGTGCGCCATCGCCGGAACTGCAGGATCAATCCTGCTCCGTCGATGGCGTTCGTACTACGAGAATAACCTTGCGCACAGATGCGGCTCTCTATTCAAAAGTTGCGCAGACGCTAGCCGATGCTTTTCATCCGGTCAAGCGATCTCGCATTTGGCGAATAACAGCCGAGCTTTTATGATGCGGCCCCTCGATCTGGCAGGCTGACGATGTCCGAAATCTTCCCCTCTAATGGATCGCCCGCGCGTGGGCCGCGGGTGACCGCGCGCGCCTTGCTGCTGGGCGACCGCATCGACGTGGCAGGTCTCGAGCGCAGCGATCTTCTCTCGACGGCGCCGCTCGCATTCAAGGCCGGGCAGGATGGGTTCGTGGCCCTGTTCCGCTTCGGCGTCGCGGTCCTGGTCGGCCTGACGCCGCTGGAAGAGGACGAGGTGATCCGGGGGTTGCGCCAGCGCGTCGTCGGCGAGTTCGCGCGCCACGAGGAAGAGACGGCGATCATCGAGTTGCTGCCCGAGAAGGAGGATCAAATCCCTCCCGGCGGCCCGATCTTCGTCAAGGATCTCTCGCCCGCCCGGCTGGTGGTGGTCGCCGATGCCCTGTCCAAGAGTGTCGTCCTCGCCCGCGACGAGAAGGCCGCGGCCGCGGTTTTCGAACAGGTCGAGCCTTTCGCGCGCTTCCTCGCCGAAAGAGGTCGTCGCCCGGCCGGCCGGCGCGAAATCCTCAAGCACATCGGCAATGCGCTGCTCGTCCGGCAGCGGGTTTCCGGCAGCGTGGCGGTCGAGGAAAAGCCCGACGTTTTGTGGGATCGTCCCGACCTCGAACGTCTCTACGCCCGGCTCGAAGACGAATACGAGCTGAAGGAGCGGGCCACATCGCTGCACCGCAAGCTCGACGTGATCGGCGACACCGCTCAGGCCCTGACGGACCTGATCGACACCGAACGAGGCTTGCGGTTGGAGCTGATCATCGTGCTGCTGATCGTTTTCGAGATCATCATCACGTTCTACCAGATGTGGACCGGCCAGGGGGGACATTGAGCGCCCTCATCACGCTCGCATAAGCGGCTTCCGGCGCGACCCATTCCCAATCCGCAAGCTGGTGCCGGAACCACGTGAATTGCCGCTTGGAATACCGGCGCGTGTCGCCCTGCCCCTGGGCAATGGCCTCGTCGAGGCTGATTTCCCCGCGCAGGTGAGCAAGCAGCCCCGGCACGCCGTGGGCGCGCATGGCCGGGAGCATCGGGTCGAGACGGCGCGCGCCGAGCGCCCGGACTTCCTCGATGGCGCCCGTTTCCATCATGGTGACGAAACGTTCGTCGATGCGCTTTCGCAGCTCATCCCGTTCGGGCGACAGAAAAAGCTTGACCGCTCGCCGATCAGCAAGCGGACCCGGTCGGCGCGCACCATGGAACGACGCCAGCGAGCGGCCTGTCGCCGCGACCACCTCCAGGGCACGCTGGATGCGAAGCCGGTCGGAGGGCCGCAGGCGCGACGCCGTTTGCGGATCGCGCTCGGAGAGGAGCCGGTGCAAATCTGGCGTTTCCAACCCTTCGCTCTCGCGTCGGATATGCTCGCGAACCTCATCGGGAACCGTCGGCATATCCGACAGGCCTTCGGTGAGCGCCTTGAAATAGAGCCCTGTCCCCCCGACGAAAATGGGAATTCGCGCGGTTCCACATTCCTCGAGCATCGACACTGCATCGGTCACATACCGGCCGACCGAGAAGTTGACGCTCGCATCCACCTGCCCGAACAGCCTATGTGGGACCTCGGCTTCGTCCTCAGGCGTGGGGCGCGCCGTGATGATGCGCAGATCGCCATAGACCTGCATCGAATCCGCATTGATGACGACGCCACCAAGCGCTTTCGCAAGCCTGATTGCCAATGCGGACTTGCCTGAAGCGGTCGGCCCTGCAATGAGAATCGCCCCGATCTCAAGGTCACTCACGAAACGGTCCCCACGATGGCATCTCCTCAGGATCTCATGGTCGCGACGCTCATTGCCAACCCGACCCGGCGGGCCTTGACGGACGCGCTCATCGCAAGGGCCGCAAAGGCGCTCGGACAAGAAACGCAACATGCCACGCTGGCAAGTGGAATTGCCGCCGACCTTTTCCCGCACGCCGGTATCGAGCCCGCCATTATCGAGGCGAGCCTGCGGGACGTGATCGGGGATGAGCCCATCGACCTCGTGCTCCAGCCTTTGGCGCAGCGCCGCAAGAAGCTTTTCCTCGCCGATATGGATTCCACCATGATCGGGCAGGAATGCATCGACGAACTGGCCGATTTCGTCGGCCTGAAGACGGAGGTCTCGGCCATCACCGAGCGCGCCATGAACGGCGAGATCGCGTTCGAGCCGGCCCTGCGGGAACGGGTCGCCCTGCTGAAGAACCTGCCGGTGGGCGTCGCCGATGAGATCATGGCAAGCCGCATCACCCTGACCCCCGGCGGCCGCGAGCTCGTTCAGACCATGCGGGCGAAGGGCGGCTATACGTGCCTGGTTTCCGGCGGTTTCACGCTTTTCACCGGCCCGGTCGCGGCCAAAATCGGCTTCCACGAGCACCGTTCGAACCGCCTGCTCATTGCGGGCGAAAAACTTGACGGCAGCGTGGAGGAACCGATCCTCGGCCGCGAGGCCAAGCTCGCGACCTTGATCGAACTTCGCGATCGTCTCGGGCTTTCCCACCACGAAACCATGGCTGTCGGTGACGGCGCCAACGACCTCGCTATGCTCGGCGAAGCGGGTCTCGGAGTGGCCTTCCATGCCAAGCCGGCGGTTGCCGCAGCGGCACATGCCAGGCTCGACCACGGGGACCTGACGGCGCTGCTTTATGCGCAAGGGTATGTTGCGAGCGAGATCATCGCAGGGTGACGTGGACGCCAACAAAAAAGGCGGCCCAGAAGCCGCCTTTTTCATTCATTGACGACGGTTCCTATTCCACCGAAAGCGCCACGAACCTCACCTCGCCTTGCGGATTGGCGACCAGAAGCAGCGCCGATTTCCGGCCCTGGCTCTTGAGCGATTCGATCCGCTTGGTGACGTCGGCCGGGGTCGAAACCGGCTCCTGGCTTACTTCGACGATGACCTCGCCGGCCTGGATCCGCTTGTCGGCAGCGGCCGAATTCGGATCGACGCGGGTGATGACCACACCCTTCAGATCGTCTTTCAGGTTGTAGCGGCGGCGAAGCTCATCGTTGATGCCGGACAGGTTGAGGCCGAGTGCCTGACGGGTCACCGTTGGGGTCTCCGTCGACGGCGCCTGCAGCGTCGCCTGCTTCTCGCCATCCTCCAGACGTCCGAGGGTAACCTGCTTGGTCAATTGCTGGCTCTTGCGGACTATCACCACGTCGACCGCCTTGCCGACAGGGCTGGACGCCACGATGCGCGGCAGGTCGCGGGATTCCTTGACCTCCCGGCCATCGAACTTGACGATCACGTCACCCACTTCGAGGCCGGCCGGTTTCGCCGGTCCTTTTTCGTCGATGCCGGCGATCAGGGCGCCGCGGGCGGAGCCGAGATTGAGGGCTTCGGCGGTTGCGTCGTCAACGTTCTGGATCCGAACCCCGAGCCAGCCGCGGCGAGTTTCACCGAACTCGCGAAGCTGCTCGATGATCGGAACGGCGGTGGAGGCCGGAACCGCAAACCCTATGCCGACGGAGCCGCCAGTCGGGGACAGGATCGCGGTGTTGATGCCGATGACCTCCCCCTCCATGTTGAACAGCGGGCCGCCGGAATTGCCTTTGTTGATGGCCGTGTCGGTCTGGATGTAGTTGTCGTAGGGACCCGACTCGATATTGCGGCCGCGGGCCGAGATGATACCGGCCGTGACGGAGCCGCCGAGGCCGAACGGATTACCGATCGCCATCACCCAATCGCCGGGGCGCAACAGGTCGGAATTGCCGAATTTCACCGCTTTGAGCGGCTTGTCGCTCTTCACCTTGAGCACGGCCAGATCGACCTTCGAATCCTTGCCGATGATCTCGGCCTTGAGGCGCGTGCCGTCAGGGAAGATAACGCTGATGTCGTTGGCGTCGCCGATCACATGGTTGTTGGTGACGACGATGCCCGAGGAATCGATGACGAAGCCGGATCCGAGCGAATTCGAGCGCCGCTGGCGCTGCGGGGCGCTGTCGCTCCCCCCATTACCCTGACCGCCGCGACGGTTGAAGAACTCCTCGAACAGATCTTCGAAGGGCGTGCCGGGTGGAAGTTGCGGCAGGGTGCGGTTGCGCGCTTCCACGGTCGTCGACGCGGAGATATTGACCACCGCCCCGGTTACCTCCTCCGCCAGATCGGCGAAGGATTCGGGTGCCGAGCGCGCCTGCGCCACCATCGGCACCGACGTGGCCAGCAGGGTTACGACGGCCAAGCAGGAAGCTGCCGCCCGGAACCGTGAAGGGCGGCGAGATTGGGCCCGGGAAGACGCCGGCACATCCATCGTGTGGTCCATCGATGATCCTCTCCTGGAGAACATGAAATCTAGATTGTCGCTCTGCACCGTCATTCAAGCGCGGATTACGGCGGAAGCGGGGCTAAATCCTAGCCCAATTGGCGGATGCCCCACACGATCGCGACACCAACGACGGCCGAGATGATGCCGACGATCCGCATGCGGTCGCTCGGGCTGTGCGCCGCCTCATACATCGCCCGCCGCATCCCGTCCGGGAATGCCGCGAACAATATGCCCTCGACCGCGAGAGCGAGGCCGAGGGCTGATATGAGGTCCAGCATATGCTGCTATTGCGCCGGCGCAGGCCGAGCCGGAGGCGTGGCATTCGCTGCCCCGTTCCGGACACCGGATGCGTCCTTGAAGAACCGGAAGAAGTCGGAATCGGGGCTCAGGACGAGCCGCGTGGCATTCGACTTCAGGCCGTTCTCATAGGCCTGCATGGAGCGATAGAATGCGAAGAACTCCGGATCCTGGCCGAAAGCCTCCGCCAGGATGCGGTTCTTGTCCGCGTCGCCCTGACCGCGCAATTCTTCCGCCTGACGATTGGCCTCGGCGCGGATGACGATCGCCTCGCGCTCGGCGCGCGCACGGATCATCTGCGCTTGCTGCTGCCCGTTCGCCCGCAGATCCGCAGCCTCACGCTCACGCTCGGTGCGCATCCGCTGGTAGACGGCCTGGCTGTTGGCGGCAGGAAGATCGACGCGCGTCAGCCGGACATCCACCATTTCGATGCCAAGGCTTGCCGCTTGCTTGTTCACATCCTCCTGGATGCGGTTCATCAACGCGCCGCGTTCCGTTCTGACAATGGCATCGCGCGACGCGCTGGCCAGAATGTTACGCATGGCTGAGTTCGTGAAGCTCGTCAGGCGCTGGTTGGCGAGGGGGATGCCGCCGACGGCCTGATAGAACTTCAGCGGATCGACGATGCGGTAACGCGTGAACGCGTCGACCTCGAGGTTCTGCCGGTCGGCGGAAAGCAGGGTCTGGACCGGGAGGTCGAGATCGAGCACCCGCTTGTCGAAATACGTCACAGTGTCGATCAGCGGCATTTTGAAATGCAGCCCGGGATCGTCCTTGATTTCCGCCTGCACGGCGCCGAAGCGAAGAACAAGCGCGTTCTGGGTCTGCTGCACGAAGAAGACCGAACTGTAGAGAACGATCACGATGACCCCCAGGAGAACCAGGAGACCGGTGCGAAGAGCGGAGTTGTTCATCGCGTGGCTCCCGGCTGGGTCGCAGCGGCGCCGGGCTGGAGCGCCGGTCGTTGCAATTCGTTGAGGGGAAGGAACGGCACCACGTTCTGACCGTTCTGGCCGTTCTGATCGATGATGATCTTGTCGATACCGCCGTAAACGCGCTCCATCGTTTCAAGGAAGATCCGCTCGCGGCTGATCGCCGGTGCCTTACGGTACTCCGCATAAACCTGCTGGAACCGGCTGGCCTGACCTGACGCGTCGGCAACCGATTGCTCGCGATAGCCTTCCGCCTGCTGGACCGTCTGCGAGGCCTCGCCTCTTGCCTTCGGAACGACCTGGCTCGCGAAAGTCTCCGCCTCGTTCTGCACGCGGACAGCATCCTGCTGGGCGGCGTTGACGTCGAAGAAGGCCTGCTTCACGTCAGCCGGCGGCTGGACCGCCTGCATCTGCACGACATTGATCAGGACACCGGCGCCGTAGGCGTCGAGGGCCTCCTGCATGATCTGGCGAACCTCCTGGGCGACGCTCGCCTGTTCGGTCGTCAGCACCGCCTGGATATTCCGGCGCCCGATCACCTCGCGCATGGCGCTCTCGGCCACCGCCTTGATGGTGCCTTCGGGGTTCTGGAGGTTGAAGACGAAGTCCTGGGCCCGCGCGGCGTTGACCTGCCAAACTGCATCGAAATCGATATCGACGATGTTTTCATCGCCGGTCAGCATGAGGCTCTCCTCGATCACGTCGCGCGAACGCTGCTGCGCATTGGCCGAGGAGCGGTAGCCCACTTCAATCCGCTGCTGCTCGGTCACGTTCGGCTTGAGCACGCGCCCGATCGGATAGGGCAGGTTGTAGCGAAGCCCCTCCCCGGTCGTGCCGGTGTATTTGCCGAAGATCATGTTGATGCCGACCTCGCTCGGCCGGACGGTATAGAACCCGGTCAGGAGCCAAATGACGATGGCGCCGAGGAGAAGCGCGATCAGCCCCTTGCCGCCCATGGAGCCGCCGGGGATGAAATTCTTCAGGCGATCCTGGCTGCGGCGCAGGATATCTTCGAGATCGGGTGGGGCTCCGTTGCCCTGCGGGCCGCCAGAACCCCAAGGGCTCTTGCCGCCGCCCGATCCGCCGCGTTGCCCCCAGGGGCCGCCGCCGCCGCTTTGGTTACTCCAAGGCATAGGTCGCTTTTCCTCACTCTGAAAAGACCGGCCATCGTCAAGCCGATAGGATTAAGGCGGTTGTCGGTGTTTCGTCTCACGCCTGTCAAGGCTGCGAGTTGGGGATTGCGGCGGCTTTCTTCAACGGGGACAGCCGTCAACGCCGCCGTTCGAGGTCAATAAAGGTAAACGGGTGCTCATCATCCGGGCCTTTCGGGTGATCCTGACGTCCAAATTCCCTAAAAACGGATGGGTCGAGGGCCGGGAACACGGCGTCGCCCTCGGGCGCGGCGTGAACCTTTGTGAGGAAAATTTTCTGCACATGCGGCAAGGCAAGCGCATAAATTTCCGCCCCGCCCACGATGGCGACCTCGTTGGCGCCCATGGATTGCGCCAGGGCATTGGTCTGCGCCACCGCATCGTCCCATGTCCGCGCCGCGTGGGTGCCCGCTGCCTCGAACGCCGGATCGCGGGTAAGCACAACCGTTTCCCGCCCCGGCAGCGGCTTGCCGATGGATTGGAAGGTCTTGCGCCCCATGATCATGGGCTTGCCCCATGTCAGGGCGCGAAAACGCTTGAGATCGGTCTTCAGGCGCCACAGGAGGTGATTGTCCCGGCCGATGACGCCGTTATCCGCAGCGGCGACGACAAGAATGAGGGTGGGGGTCATGGCTGTATCGGCATGAGATGGTGTTCTATCCATTGGGCGAGTTCGTCTTCACCAACCTCACCGGCTGCGAGTTTCAAGAACGTGATGACAGATTCCTCATCGCTTGCCGTCGCCATTAGACCGTTTTTGGCGAGGAAAAGCTCCATCGCCACGTACGCGGTTCTTTTGTTGCCGTCCAGAAATGGATGATTCTTCGCGATTCCAAAGGCATAAGCGGCCGCGAGCAGCGGCAAATGCGTTGAGCCATATTGCGCCTTGAGTTCCGGTCTGGCGAGCGCCGAGTCGAGCAGTCCCTCGTCCCGAATCCCGTTGATGCCACCATGCTCCGCGAGTTGGGCGGCATGGATGCTGAGAATGAGGCGCTTGGAGATCCAGCGGATCGCCGTCATTTAGCGAGTTCGCGCAGGACAGCCCTTCGCTTTTGCATGATCTCGCGCGCAAGCTCCATGTCGGCTTCAAATTCGGGATCATATGGCGAAAGCTCAATCCCGTTTGGAGTCTCCGAAACAAATAGCTGATCTCCGGGCATAACTCGAAGTTTCAACGCTACATCTCTCGGTAGAACAACTCCCACCGAGTTGCCGATTTTTCGAACTTTGAGACCGGGCACAATATTTCTCCTGTGACAACAAAAGTTATCACAGCCGTCCCGGTCGAGCAATGTGAATCAGTTCAACTCCCCGCCAGCCGTTCCAGCGCCTCTCCGGTCACCCGCTGCACCGTCCATTCGTCCATCGGCAGCGCCCCGATCGATCGATAGAAGCGCAAAGCCGGCTCGTTCCAGTCCAAAACCCACCATTCGAGACGTGGAAGACCTTCGGTGACGCACCGGCGGGCAAGGGTTTGCAGGAGCGCCTTGCCGACGCCCTTGGATCGGAACTCGGGTCTGACGAAAAGGTCCTCGAGATAAATTCCGTGGCGGCCGCGAAAGGTCGAAAAATTGTAGAACCACAGGGCGAAGCCCGCTGGTTTACCGTCCCATTCGGCAATATCGGCAAATGCGCGAGGCTGCGGACCGAACAGCGCAGCCTCGATATCGGATCGCGTGGCGACGACCTCATGCGCCAGTTTCTCGAACGCTGCCAATTCCCGGATGAACTCGAGAATCAGGCCGGCGTCGCCTTGTTGCGCATTTCGAACGTGGAGGGTCATCCGGACAAACTCTCGGCGGCAGGACACCACCGCCTATCATCAAATCTCCGGCTCATCACCATCGACCCGGCGCGGTGAGCCCCAATCCGACAGCACGGCATTGATTTCGTCGAGAACGAAGAAACGCGCGCTTTCAGGATCGTAGCCGTCATCGAGAAGAACATCGTAATCGGTCAGGCGATGACGGATGAATGCGACCAGCGACAGCCAGGCGGCTGCCTCGGGCGAGGCTGTGCGCAGGCCCCGGCTGACCAGCGCATGATCCGTGACGGATTCGAATTCGTGCCGCGAGATGCGCGGCGCCAGAATGCGAATCGCGCTCTCAATAGCTTCCCGCCGATTCATGGTGAGACCCGCACACAACTCCAGACTGGCCATGTCGCATCCGTGATGTTCTGCCGGAACAGGTTGGACCAATCGGAAAACGGTGCCAAGCGCTTGCGCGTGGGCCTCCACGGCAATTTTCGCCGCGAGGTCGCTTCTCATTCAGATGCCGCGGTTAGCTACCATAGGTGATGGTGACGCAATCCGCGGCTTGCCGCGCGGCTTCGCGTGCCCCCTCGGTCGTATCCGACAATGCCACAGCGACGCCCATGCGACGGTAAGGCCGCGTGATGGGCTTGCCGAAGATGCGAACATCGATGTCCGTCTGCTCGGAGCCCAAACCCAACGCCTCGTCGAGGCCGCCGATGCTGAATGATTCGGCGTCGCGATCGGCGAGGATGACTGCGGACGCGGAAGGTCCATGCAGCTTGATGCCGGGGATCGGCAGACCAAGAATCGCACGGGCGTGAAGATCGAATTGCGACAGGTTCTGCGAGATCAGCGTGACCATGCCAGTATCGTGGGGGCGGGGCGACAGCTCGGAGAAAATCACCTCGTCGTCGGCCACGAAAAACTCGACACCGAAGATCCCGTAGCCGCCGAGGTTGTCGACGACCTTTTCGGCCATCCGTCTCGCCTCGCCCAGCGCCTTGTCCGACATCTGGACCGGCTGCCACGATTCCTGATAGTCACCGCGCTCCTGCCGGTGGCCGATGGGCTCGCAGAACTTCACGCCGTCGCGCGTTCGCACGGTCAGCAGGGTGATCTCGTAATCGAACGGGATGAATTCTTCGACGATCACCTTGCGGCGATCGCCGCGCATGTTCGCGACCGCGTAGTCCCAAGCCTCTTCGAGATCATTCGCCAAGCGCACCGTGCTCTGGCCTTTGCCCGAAGACGACATGACGGGTTTGATGACGCACGGGAGGCCCGTATGTTGCGCCCCGGCGATCACCTCGTCGAGGCTTTCGGCATATCGGTATTTCGATGTCCGCAAACCCAATTCGGCGGCCGCCACATCGCGAATGCGATCGCGGTTCATGGTCATGTAGGTGGCACGCGCTGAGGGTACGACCGCAAAACCCTTGGCCTCGAATTCCTGCAGAACCTCGGTTCTGATCGCTTCCACCTCGGGGACGATGTAATCCGGCCGATGCTTCTCGATCACCGCTCTCAGCGCCTCGGCGTCGAGCATGGAGAGCACCTCGGCCTCATCAGCCATCTGCATCGCCGGAGCGGCCGCATACGAATCGCAGGCGACCACATAGCAACCGTAGCGCTTGGCGGAAATCGTGAATTCCTTACCCAGTTCCCCCGAACCGAGAAGCAGGATTTTGGCAGTAAAGACCATGATGATATCCACCTGAGCGTCTGCGACGCCCGAGGCATATCAAGAAAGCGGCGCCGCGCGAAGACGCCCGCAATGGTATGGCCGCATCCTTGCGGCCGGCCGGCTAAACCGCAACCTGGCCCTTGATGTACTGATGCGACTGATAGTCCAGGATCTCGAAATCCTCGAACCGGTAGCCGTCGATCGATGACGGCCGACGCTTGAGATGCAGGCGCGGCAGTGGGTAGGGCTCGCGCGATAATTGGAGATGAACCTGATCGAGATGATTGGAATAGATGTGGGTGTCCCCGCCGGTCCAGACGAAGTCGCCGACATCGAGACCGCACTGATCCGCGACCATGTGAACCAGCAGCGCATAGCTCGCAATGTTGAACGGGACGCCAAGAAAGACGTCCGCGGAGCGCTGGTAGAGTTGGCACGACAGCTTCCCGTCGGCCACGTAGAACTGAAACAGGCAATGGCAGGGGGCGAGCGCCATCTTGTCGATCTCGCCGGGGTTCCAGGCCGAGACGATGAGGCGGCGCGAATCGGGATTGCGTTTGATTTCCTCGATGACCCATTGAATCTGATCGACGGTGGACCCGTCGGCCTTCGGCCAGGAACGCCATTGCCGGCCGTAGACGGGCCCAAGATCGCCGTTCTCGTCGGCCCATTCGTCCCAGATCGTGACGCCATTTTCCTGCAGATAGCGAACGTTGGTATCGCCTTTCAGGAACCACAGCAATTCATGGATGATCGAACGCAGGTGCAGCTTCTTGGTCGTCACCAGCGGAAAGCCGCGGCTCAGATCGAATCGCATCTGGTGGCCGAAGATGGACAGCGTTCCGGTCCCGGTCCGGTCGTCCTTATGGACGCCTTCGGCGAGAATACGGCGCAACAGGTCGTGATAGGCTTGCATTTCAGGCTCCTGAGCCGATTATAGCCCGGCTTCCGGCGCTGATCCGAGGGTACAATTCGTCCCGGCGGGCTTTTCCCCCGGTCTTTCAAATTGGCGATGCTCTTCCTATAATCAGACGTCCGAACCCTAGATCTATCGTGGCGGCGAGGCTATCGGTCAATTCCATCGGAACCGGTCGAGACCGGAACTGTTTCTGTTATCTTTCAAGGGCTGCCGCATGTCGAATAAAGACCTTATCCGGTACGATCTTCTGGTACAGGACGCACTCAAGGGCGTCGTGCGCCGCGTACTGATCGATGCGGGCAAGGACGGGTTGCCCGGCGAACACCATTTTTACATCTCCTTCCGAACCGATTTCCCAGGGGTCCGCATCTCCAATCGCCTGCGCGAGAAATATCCGCAGGAAATGACGATCGTGATGCAGCACCAGTTCTGGGACCTGATCATCACGGATCACACCTTCGAAGTCGGCCTGTCCTTTTCGGGCGTCCCCGAGCGGCTGCTGATCCCGTTCGACGCCCTGACGGGGTTTTTCGACCCGTCCGTGCAGTTCGGGCTGAAGTTTGATTCGCAGGAAGGCGACGAGGACGAAGAAGGCACCCAGGCGCCCGTCCCACCCGAAGCCCGTAACGGCTCGGATCCGGTGGCGTTGAAGACGCCGCGCAAGGCTGCGGGCGCCGACAAGAAAGCGGACCCGAAGAAACCGCCTCGCACCGCTCCCGAGCCTGCTGCCGCAAGCGATGACGATCAATCGGCCAAGGAACCACCCGCTGGTGAGGCCGACGCGGCTGGCAGCGCGCAGGTCGTCAGTCTGGACTCGTTCCGCAAGAAGAATTGAAAACCGGGTTTCCGGGGCTGCGACGCTACAGCTTCGCAAGCGATGCCCGGTGGCTGAGCGACATCCGCAAACCGTGACGCGGTCGCAGCGTAATGCGATGCAGGGGCTCGACCACGTGCCCTTCCGCCAAATCGAGCCGGACTGACCGCACGATGCTCGCCAACACGACCATCGCCTCCTGCAGCGCGAAGCTCGCGCCAATGCAGACGCGCGGTCCTGCGCCAAACGGCAGATAGGCGAACCGGTCGATGGTCGCGCGCGCCTCGGGCAGGAATCGCTCGGGCCGAAATACGTCCGGCTCTGTCCACAGCGTCTCATGGCGGTGCAACACATAGGGAGCGATCGTCACCAGCGTGCCGGCGGCAATGTCGACATCACCCGCCTTGTCGTTCGCGATCGCCGCGCGGCTCAGGAACGGCACGGGTGGATAAAGCCGCATCGCCTCCTCCAGCACGGCGCGCGTATAAACGAGCCTGTCCAGATGCACCGGCTCAATCGCGTCAGCGCCGAGCACGTCGTCGACCTCCGCTTCAATCCGCGCACGAGCGTGTCCGTCCTGAGAAATCAGGTAGATTGACCATGACAGGGCATTGGCGGTGGTCTCATGGCCTGCTCCGATGAAGGTCACGATATTGGCGTTCACGTCGAGGTCGCTCAGTCCTTTGCCGGTCTCGGGATCGGAGGCTTCGAGCAGAAGCGTGAGGAGATCGCGCGGTGCCGGCTGCCCGCTCCCCAGCAAGGTTTTGCGCGCGGCGATCAGGTTTTGAACCATCTCCTCGAAATAGCGGATTGCCGGCCGCGCCCGCAGATGCCCGATACGCGGCACCCAGGCCGGAAGGCCGAAGATGTCGACCGGATCGATGCGCCCGAGCCCTTCGAAGTAGCGCGTGATGGCACGCCCGAGAGCGTCCGGATTGTGCGATATGCCGGTCGTGAAGACGGTTCGTTCGAGGACATCGAGCGTCACCCGCGTCATTTCGAGCGAGACATCGACGATGCGCCCGTCAGGTCGCCGCTGCCAGCGCCGAACCAGCCGCTCCGCGGATTCCCGCATCGCGGGGAAGAACCCCTGGACGGTTCGGGGAGTGAACAGGGGTGCGATCGTCCGGCGCTGCAGCCGCCATTCCTCGCCGTCCGCGGTCAGGAGCCCCCGCCCAAGACCGGGAGCCAGAACCCTGAGTTGAAGATCGTCTTTTCGGTAATTTGCCGCGTTGTCGACAAGGACATGGCGGATAATGGCCGGGTCGTTCACCACCATGACCCGGCCAAGAATGCCCTCGCCCGAAGTGACCTTCTCGCGGAAATGACGCTCGGTCCATGTGGTGAGGGGATTTCGTCGGAGGGCGAGGAGAAAGGCCAGGAGCCCCGGCGCCTCCGCCCGCGGCCTGGGCGCTGGCGGACGAAAGGCGGGCCGTTCAGGCGTGGCAATCATCGGCTTTTGCTGCCCCCGCATGTCTCTTGGGTGTTGCGACGCGTCAAACTTGAGATAAGAACAGCCCAAACGTATCGAAAGAGGTCAGGATGTCGCCGTCAACCCGCACTGAAACAGATACCTTCGGCCCCATCGAAGTTCCCGCCGACAGGCTCTGGGGCGCGCAGACGCAGCGCTCGATCCAGAACTTCCGCATCGGCGGCGAACGGATGCCGATTCCGCTGGTGCATGCGCTGGCCATCGTCAAACAGGCCGCCGCCCTCGTGAATCAGGATCTTGGCAAGCTCGAGCCGCGTCTCGCCGAAGCGATCTCGACCGCCGCGGCCGATGTGGTGCAGGGCAAATTCGACGACGAGTTTCCGCTCGTGGTCTGGCAGACCGGCTCCGGCACCCAATCCAACATGAACATGAACGAGGTCCTGTCCAACCTCGCCAACGAGCGTCTCGGCGAGAAGCGCGGCAGCAAGAAACCCGTCCATCCGAACGACCACGTCAATCAAGGTCAATCCTCGAACGACGTCTTTCCCTCCGCCATGCACATCGCGGCGGCCCGCGAGATCGAAAACCGCCTTCTTCCCGCCCTCCGGCACCTGCACACAGCCCTGAAGGCGAAGGCCGAAGCGTTCAAGCACATCGTCAAGATCGGCCGCACCCATCTGCAGGACGCGACACCGGTGACGCTGGGTCAGGAATTCTCCGGCTATGCGATGCAGATCGAACTCGCGATCGGGCGCATCCAGGCAACCCTGCCCGGCCTTTACGCCCTGGCTCAAGGCGGCACCGCCGTTGGCACCGGTCTGAACGCGCATCCGGAATTTGCCGAGCGCTTTGCCCAAAAGGTCACCGAGTTGACCTCTCTGCCCTTCACCTCCGCCGAGAACAAGTTCGAGGCGCTGGCATCGAACGATGGCCTCGTCTTCACGCATGGCGCCCTGTCGAGCCTTGCTGCGGGCATGTTCAAGATCGCCAACGACATCCGCTTGATGGGTTCGGGTCCGCGCTCGGGCCTTGGCGAGATCTCCCTGCCGGAAAATGAGCCTGGTTCGTCGATCATGCCCGGCAAGGTCAACCCGACGCAGGCCGAAGCCATCACCATGCTGTGCGCCCAGGTCGCGGGCAACCAGACCACCGTCACCTTCGCCGGCAGCCAAGGGCATTTTGAACTCAACGTGTTCAAGCCCGTCATCATCACCGCCGTCCTGCAATCCATCCGGCTGCTCGCGGAAGGCGCGGTCAGCTTCACCGATCATTGCGTCGTCGGCATCAAGCCGAACCTTGAACGCATCGGCGATCTCATGCAGCGCTCGTTGATGCTGGTGACGGCGTTGGCGCCGAAGATCGGCTATGATCAGGCGGCAGCGATTGCAAAATCCGCGCACAAGAACGGCACGACGCTGAAAGAAGAAGCGCTCAAGTCCGGCAGCGTCACCGCTGAGGAATTCGACGCCATCGTGCGCCCGGAAACTATGCTGGCGCCGCAATGACAGGCGCCGCGATGATCAATGGCTGAGATCGTCAACCTGCGCCTTGTGCGCAAGAGAAAGGCGCGGGCCGACAAAGAGGCCCGCGCCGCGCAGAACCGCGTCGCCTTCGGCCGCACCAAGATCGAGCGCGACGTGAGCAAAGCCGAGAACAATCTGACTGAACGCCGTCTCGACCTGCACAGGCGAGATGAAGAGACCGAATGAATGGGCAGCGGCATCCTCAAGCGTTCCGTCGCGATCGCCGGCCATCGCACCAGCATCTCGCTGGAGGAGCCGTTCTGGGAATTGTTGCGCCAGATGGCCGAGCGCGAAGCGGTTTCCATGCAGGGGCTGATCGGGCGCATCGATGCGGAGCGCGGCGATCAGAATCTGTCTTCGGCGATCCGCGTTTTCATCGTCAATCGCTTGCGGATGGAAATCAGCCGCCTGGCCGCACCTGAATCTCCGGCGGAGGCATAAGCTCAATCGTCGGCGTCAGCGACGGCATTTCCAACGGCACCGAACTCTGCGGCTCCGGGGTTGGCTGCTTCTGCTGTTCCGATTGCAGGCGCTCGGCTTCCCGACGAGCCCGCTCGGCCTCTTCCTTCATGCGGGTCTGTCGCGCCGCCTCGTCGGCCGCCGCCTTGGCTTTCAGCCGGTCCGCTTCCTGTTTCGCCTGCAATTGCCGCTGGCGCTCGGCGGCCGCCTTTTCGAAAGCCTCGATCTTTTCGAGCTCGCGTTTCAGCACGATCGCCGCAAGGCCATTGCGGAAGGGGCCGACGTCGATCTCGCGCGACGGCACGCCGGCGACGCTCTTCCACGCGAGGCCGATCGCCGGCGGAGCGCCTGTCCATTCGGGCGGAACGGCGCGCGCCGTCATCGAACCTCTGGCATCCAACGAGAGAGACTTGAGATCGAAGGTCACCGTTCCGCGCCAAGTCGATGCGGCGGCCTCGACAATGAAGGGCGACAATCGCAAGCCGCCGCCGATCAGAGCCGCCGAGGTGCTGATGTTTGTCGCCGTGAGCGGCGCGCGGTTGAGTTCCGCGCTGATGACAGCTTCGGCCCGGCCGGCAACGAGAGGCTCGCTCTCGGCAAGAAGTTGCTTGCCCGCCCTGTCGAGCGCCGCGGGATCGGTTTCCGGGATGCGCAAATTCGCCACTGTCCACTCGCCCGAACCTCCGAGATTCGAGATCAGGGAAGCGATCGTCTCGCCGGCGCTTCCGAATTTCAGCGACCCCGTCAGCCGCGCCTCGAATGGTGCTGCCGTCAGCGCCGAGAGCGGCACATCCCGCAAGGCTCCCTCGCCGACGATGGACGCGAGGGAACCTTGGCGCGTGATGGTTGCGGAGCCCGTCAGCTTGCCTGTGCCGAGCACCGTGTCCAGATCGCGGATGCCGATGCCTTCGGTCGTCGCATCGAGAATGAAACTGGCGCGCGAAACCCGCAGGCCGCGACCGAGATCGAGAGCGGCAGCACGGATCGTCACCTGACCACCGCGAACAAGCCGCGCGCTTTGACCAAACCGGGCGGTGGACCACAAAGCGGTCGCGTCAGGCACGCCGGGGGCGCTCAGCGCAAGCGTCGTCACGAGCCACGGCAACGACAATTTGTCGAGGGAGATCTCGCCGCTGATATCCGCCCGCGACCGCGCGGCGAGCCGCGCCTGCACCTTGCTGTCGGCCACCTGGCCGCGAATTTCGAGGAGCGTGGCATCCCGCTCGCGTCCCAATGTGACTTGAGCCTTAACGGGAACCGGTGGAGCGACGCCCGCGCCGTCGCCCAACAAGAGAAGAAACGGCGTGATGTCGGCGGTGTCGATCTCCGCGGCACCGCTATCGACCACATCGTCGTCGGCGCTGAGCGTGAATGGTCGGCCTGTAGTGACCTTCACGCCGCCCACATCGCCTTCCAGCGTGACGTTGAATTGTCCCGATCCGAGCCGAATGCCACGGAGCACCACCTTCGACGGGCGGTTGAGCGATCGTACGTCAGGGCGTTGAACCCAGCGCCCGGTATTGTCGGTTGCGAGCGTGACGTCCAGTTTCTCGGTCCGCCCATCGAGAGAATCGACCTGACCCTCGAAGGCTCCGCCCGCCGCCGTGCCGCGCGCCGTCGTCCGCAGCCGCATTTCCGAAGTTCCAGGCGGTCTTGCGACCCGCTCCGTGATCACGTCGAGGTCGAGTTCGCCATCCCGCAGGAAGGGTGGGACGAGTTTCGACAATCCGCCGATCCAGACACTTCCCATCAGGTCCACGAGGGGAGCAGCGCGTTCCGCCGTGACCTTGCCTTCGATGCGTCCCGAGCCGTCCGGCGCGATGCGCCCGCTCACTTTCGCGTTCGCGCCCGCGAGGTTGACGATGTCGAGGGATTCGACCAGCAGCGTGGGACCATCCGACAGAATGCGCGCGCCGATGCGGCCATCGCCGGGACGGTTGCCGGTTGTCACCCCGCGGGCATCGAGAATGAAACCCACATCCATGTTCTGGGTCGCCTCGAACACGCTCGACACGCGCGGCAATTGATCAAGATTGAGATTCTGGATCGCGACCTGCGCTTCGAGCTTTGCCCGCGCTGAGCCCTCCGGCGCCGTGTAGCGAACGTTACCCGTCAGCACTGCGTCGCCCGTCTTCACACGCAGGTGATTGAACGAGACGACCGGCGACACGAACGCAACGTCGGAGGACGCCTCGAACGGCCTGCCGTCGAGCACTCGCAAGAAAGGCGAGCGCAGGTTGAGACGGTCGAGATAGCGGGCGAAGCGGTCCGAGGTCTTGGATTGCAGCGCAATCTTGCCGACGGTGCCTCCGCGCGCGCCGAGGCCCGCCTTGCCCTCCAGAGCGATCCGCGTTTCGCCGGGCGCGGTGAATTCGAACAGGTCGACCGTTGCTTGTCCGCGATCCAGCGAAAGCCGGGCGATGGCGTTGGACAGGTCCTCCTGACCCAATCCGATGCTGTCGATCTTCAGGTCCAGATCGACCGGCACGGCGAATTTCGGCACCGACCATTCCCGGAACCGGCTTTTGAAATCCTGCCCGCTTGCCGAAAGAATGAAGCTATCGGCGTCAAGACGGCGACCTTCGAGCCTCAGTGACACCCGAGGCTCGCCGATCTGAATGGTCCCCTGCCCGGACATCCGGAGACTTGCCCCCCCCTCCCCGGCTTCGAGCGAAACCGGATCGAGCAGGATCAAACCGTTGCTCGCCTTGAATTCGGCGTCGAGCGTAATGGGGATCGGAATGCCGGCGGCGGCGACCTGGGCGGGCGGACCGAAGAGGAGCTTTGCCTTGCCGGCCACGTTCAACGCGCCATCGTCGCCCGCCGTAAACGACACCTTCGCGTCGATATCGAAGCGTGGGTGATTGTCGCCTCCACCCGCGAGCTTGACCTGCACGCTCTTGTCAGGAGCCAGTTCGCCCGTAACGAGCCGGAACGGCACACCGCCGGTGCTTCCCTCGACACGCCACGGGCCAATCAGTCTCTGGCCCTCGATGAAAACGTTCTCGGCGTAAAGCTGGTCTGTCCGGCCAGTACTCGGCATCTGCGTGGTGACCAGGAACTGGCCGATTTTCAGGCTCTCGATCGCCCACTCGCGACCGCGCGCGCTGCCCGTCAGGAGATCGGGCGGCAGGCGCCAGCTTCCGTCCTGAGAGACCGATACGTTGATGTCGGCACGTCCGACCCGTGTCTCCAGAAAGCGCACCTCACCGCGCAGGAGCGGCGTCAGTGCCAGTTCAGCCCAGACGAGATCGGCGGTCAGCGTCGGCGAATCCGCCGTTTTTCCGCCCAGTCGCAGCCGATCGAGGCGGATGCGCGGGGTCGGCAGGAGCCTGATGCCGATATCGCCCTCGGTCCTGGCTTCCGTTCCCGAGGCGCGCGAAATCAACCGATCGACGGTCTCGCGATGATCCTGCCAGTCGATGAGCGGGGGAGCCGCCACGGCCACCGCCAGGATCACGATCACGATTGAGGCGATAATCGTCAGGATGTCGCGCAAGAGGCGGCCTTTTCTCCGGTTCGGTGCGGGTTCTTTATCCTATAAGCCAGTAGAGCGGGAGCGCCTGACGGCCTCGGTCCACCGTCAAAGCGCAACGATCTTACCCGGATTCATGATGTTGTGCGGATCTATCGCCCGTTTCAAGGTGCGCATCAGATCGAGAGCCGCCCGACCATGCTCGATCTCGAGATATTTCATCTTCTTCTGACCGACCCCGTGTTCGCCCGTGCAGGTGCCTTCCATGGCGAGCGCCCGGCGCACGAGCCGGTCGACAAACGCTTCACAGGCCTCGACCTCCGCCGGGTCGTCCATGTTCACGAGGGGTTGGACATGGAAATTGCCGTCGCCCACGTGGCCGACGATGGGCGCGATCAGGCCGCACGCCTCGATATCGCGCTTGGTCTCATCGACGCATTCGGCCAGCCGGGAAATCGGGACGCAAACGTCGGTCGCAACAGACTGCGCGCCGGGGCGCAGTCCCCGCGCTGCCCAATAAGCATCGTGCCGAGCCTGCCATAGCTTCGATCGGTCCTCCGGCTTGGTCGCCCAATCGAAGGGGCCGCCGGCGAATTCCGCCGCGATCTCCCCAAAGCGCTCAGCCTGTTCCTGAACGCCTGCGGTCGAGCCGTGGAATTCGAGCAGCAGCAGCGGACTTTCCGGAAGGGTCAGCTTGGAGTGGAGATTGACGGCCCGGACCTGCACTTCGTCGAGCAATTCGATGCGCGCGATGGGAATGCCAGTCTGGATCGTCATGATGACGGCGTCACAGGCAGCCTTAACGCTCGGGAAAGGGCAGATGCCCGCCGAGATGGCCTCCGGGATCCCGTGGAGCTTCACGGTGATTTCGGTGATGATGCCGAGGGTTCCCTCCGATCCGACGAACAGACGGGTGAGGTCGTAACCAGCTGAACTCTTCTTCGCGCGGCTCGCCGTCTTGACGACCTCGCCGTCGGCGGTGACGACGGTAAGGCCGAGCACCGCGTCCTTCATGGTGCCGTAGCGAACCGCATTGGTGCCGGAGGCCCGGGTCGCCGCCATGCCGCCGATCGAGGCATCCGCCCCCGGATCGATGGGAAAGAACAAGCCCTTGTCACGCAGATGCTCGTTCAGCTCCTTGCGCGTGACCCCGGCCTCCACGACGCAGTCGAGGTCCTCCTCGTGGACCGCCAAGATGTTCTTCATCAGGCTCACATCGACCGAAACGCCGCCGCAAGGCGCGTTGACATGGCCCTCGAGGGACGTCCCCGTGCCGAAGGGAATGATCGGCACATCACGCGCCGCGCACAGCTTGACGATTTCGGAGACCTCCGCCGTCGTGCGGGGATAGACCACCAGGTCCGGCGGCTGGTTCTTGACCCACGTGAGCGTATGCCCGTGCTGCTCGCGCACCGCCGCGGACGCGACGACACGGTCGCCCAGGTGTTCGGCAAGCTTGCTCGACAGGCCCGCAAGGGCAGCTTCGGATGGTTTCGGGCGGGTTTGCAGATGTGGCTCGTTCATTTGTGCTTCAGGTGCGAGTGCGGATCTTCGTTATCCATACCTACCAAAACCGTTGCAAAGGCAACACTCTGCGCAAAAATCGCGAACCATCGATGGATCTCAGTGCGTTTTGTGCTAGTATTTCGTTTCGAGCTTGGACAGAGAGGATCCCGTGATCGGATTTGGAAGAGAGCGCTGGTCATGAAAGAGCGGGGTCCCGTCTTCTTTTTCGCGCCGTTCGTGTCATCCACGATGGAGGTCTCTCCGGCCTGGATCGACTATAACGGCCATATGAACATGGCTTATTTCCACGTGTTCTTCGATCGTGCGCTCGAAGAGGCGTTCGGGTTGCTCGGCCTCGGCCAGGAATATCTCGAGGAACGCCAGGGCTCCTTCTTCGTCGCCGAGACCCATACTCTCTACCGACGCGAATTGCGCGCCTACGATCCGGTGCGGGTAACGCTCCAACTCCTCGATATGGATGAGAAGCGGCTCCACCTCTACATGGAACTCCGCCATGCCCGCGAAGGCTGGATCTCGGCCACCAATGAGAGCCTCGGCCTCCACATGGACATGAACCTGCGCAAGGTGGCTCCCTTCCCGGATGACATCCAGACCAACATCGCAGTGATGAAGACGTCTCATGCGCGCTTGGCGAAGCCACAGAGCCTCGGCAAGATCATCGGAATTCCCTCACCCCGGAATGCGGATCGCACCCTTCGCGAGCCTCTGGTGGCTGCGGGAACGCGTCACTAGGGCTGCGTTCAGCTTCTTCAAAAACCCATCCAGCCCGATCTTATGCTGGCGCATGGTCTTCACTGCGCGGATCAGGCTGTGACGAACTGGCGAGTACCGTGGGCTCATCGATGCCTAACGGTTGAGCGCCCCAATAAAGGCCAGCATCGCCGCGCAGCCGAGCGCCGTCCGCACAGCGTGCAGGCGCCCCCATTTCAGCATGAGGTCCCGAGTGTCAGGCCCAGCTAGGGCCGGTTCGGTGTCCATGAGTTTCTTGTTGGTCGGGAGAATGCGCATCAGGGTGTAGGGCCAATTGGCGATCATCAGGATCGCGCCGATCAGGAATGCCAATCCGCCCGTTTGAGCCCAAGCAGTGACGCCCAGCAGAAATCCAAGGACGGCCAGCGACGATTGCATGATCAACCCGCGCCGATACGCAGGCTTCCATTGTGCCAGCATGGGCCCGTCGTCGAGCTTCAGCCTTGCGGGCTGCTCCACCACATTGATGTAGAACGCCGCGCCGGCAAAAACCGCGGAAACCAAAAGAGCCAGAGAACCAGCGAGCATCCCACTTCTCCAGACGCAATACTGGAACAGTTTCGCTGGGAATTAGGCTCGTGTCCAGCGTCTCAGCAGCCGATCGAGCCGGCCGGGCAGGTACCGATCCGGGCCGGCGGCGACGGGTTCGACAGGTTCTGCCGCCTGTCCAGACGTTGCCGCAATTGGTTGTTGTCGATCTGGTATTGCTGCTCGCGCTGCAAGATCCGCTGCTCCTGCTGGATCGAGCGGTTGAGTTCCTTCACCTGCCGTTCGGCCGGGGTGGTGCGGGGCAAGCGCGTTTGTGCCGCAGCCGGCACGGCCAAGGTTGCGAGAATGGCAGCTGCCACCATCAAACGGCGCATCGGAGATCCCTTTCCGTTCATCCATCACCATATGGGTGGGGAAAGCTCTTCTGTCCAACGGGGTTTCGGCTGCGACAGGCCGTCTTTGCGGTGAGCGCTCGCGACTGCGCCCTCGACGCCGTTCGCGTTTTGATCCATGGTCGCGCCAAATGAATCAGCCTGATCCAAGACCAGATCTTTCCGAGGATCTCACCCACATACCGGGTTCTCAATCGCTCAGCGCCCGGGCGCGCGCTGCGGTTACGCCGCAGACCCCGTACCTGTCGGGTCTGAACCCGGAGCAGCGCGCCGCCGTGGAGGCGACCGAGGGGCCGGTGCTCGTTCTGGCTGGCGCCGGCACGGGCAAGACCCGGGTTCTCACCACCCGCATCGCCCACCTGATCGCCACCGGCAAGGCGCGACCCTTCGACATTCTGTCGGTGACCTTCACCAACAAGGCGGCCCGCGAAATGCGCGAACGGGTCGCGTCCCTCATCGGTCCGGTGGCCGAGGGCATGCAATGGCTCGGAACCTTCCACTCGATCGGCACCAAGATCCTGCGGCGGCACGCCGAACTGGTCGATCTGCGTTCCGACTTCACCATTCTCGGCACCGACGACCAGCTCAGATTGATGAAACAGGTTATCGCGGCTGAAAACATCGACGAGAAACGCTGGCCTGCGCGCCAACTCGCTTCCATGATCGATGGCTGGAAGAACCGCGGCCTCGGCCCGGCTCAGGTTCCGGCGGGCGAAGCCGGCGCATTTGCCAACGGCAAGGGCGGGCGGCTCTACACCGCCTATCAGGACCGCCTGAAAACGCTCAACGCCGCTGATTTCGGCGACCTGCTGCTCGAATGCCTGCGCCTTTGGCGCGAGCATCCCGACATCCTCGCGCAATATCAAAAGCGCTTTCGCTATATGCTGGTTGACGAGTACCAGGACACCAACGTTGCGCAATATCTCTGGCTTCGGCTATTGGCGCAGGCGCACAAGAACCTGTGCTGCGTCGGCGACGACGACCAGTCGATTTATGGCTGGCGCGGCGCCGAGGTCGACAACATCCTGCGCTTCGAGCACGATTTTCCAGGCGCCACCGTGATCCGGCTGGAGCGCAACTATCGTTCCACCGCGCATATCCTGTCGGCTGCCTCGGGGCTGATCGCCAAGAACCAGAGCCGCCTCGGCAAGACGTTGCGGACGGAGGACGAGCCCGGGGAGAAAGTCTCGATCACCGGCGCATGGGATTCGGAGGAAGAGGCGCGTCTGATCGGCGAAGAGATCGAGGCCCTGCACACGAAGCAGCATTCGCTGGCCGAGATGGCGATCCTCGTGCGCACCACGGCGCAGATGCGCGCGCTTGAAGATCGGCTTGTCGAGATTGGCGTACCCTATCGCATCATCGGTGGACAACGCTTCTACGAGCGTGCGGAGATCCGCGATGCCCTCGCCTATTTGCGCTGCGTCAACCAGCCGGCGGACGACCTCGCATTCGAGCGGATCATCAACGTGCCCAAACGCGGGCTTGGCGACGCGACGATCCAGCTCCTGCACGGCCACGCGCGGGCCGCCCGCGTGTCGATGATGGAAGCGGCGCGCTTCCTCGTCGAAACCGACGAGCTGAAACCGAAGCCGCGCGCGACCTTGCGCGATTTGCTGATCTCTTTCGGGCGCTGGTCGCAGCTCTCGCAGACCATGACCCAATCCGACGTCGCACAAACGGTGCTGGAGGAATCCGGCTACACCGATATGTGGCAGAAGGACAAATCGGCCGACGCTGCAGGACGTCTGGAGAACCTCAAGGAACTCGTGCGCTCGATGGAGGAGTTCCCGGATCTCCAGAGCTTCCTCGAACATGTCTCGCTCGTGATGGAAGCAAACGATTCCGACACGACCGAGCGCGTCAGCCTGATGACCATGCATGCCGCCAAGGGGCTCGAATTCGACACGGTCTTCCTGCCCGGTTGGGAGGAAGGCCTGCTGCCGAACCAGCGCGCGCTCGACGAGAGCGGCCGCGCCGGACTGGAAGAAGAGCGGCGGCTGGCCCATGTGGGGATCACCCGCGCAAAGCGGCGCGCGAAGATCTATTTCGCCTCCAACCGCCGCATCCACGGTCTGTGGAATTCGACGATTCCCAGCCGCTTCGTGGACGATCTTCCCGAAGCCAACGTGGAGATCGTCGAGGCGCCGGCGAATTTCTCCCACGGCAGCGGATATGGCGGCGGTTCGCGCTTCGATCGGATGCCGGCATTCAGCGGTTCGTCCTATCAGACGCCGGGCTGGCAGCGTGCACAGGCCCGCAACGCCGGCAAGGACGATGGTTACTCGGCGGGCCGCTCCGGCGACAGGCGCGGGCCTATGGTGATTGACGGCGAACTGGTCGCCAAATCCACCGGCACCGCCTCGGCCTTCAGCAAAGGGGGCCGGGTTTTCCACACCAAGTTCGGGCCCGGCACCGTTGAGGCGATCGACGGGAACAAGCTCACGGTGGAGTTCGACAAGGCGGGACGGAAGATGGTGCTCGACAGCTTCGTGGAGGCGTTGGGGTAGGTCCTTCACCCCCTAGCCACGCCCTATCAACTGTGGAACGATCCGGCCTCCCGAATGCGCTTCCTGAGAGGGCTCGATGTTCCCGCTTTCCCACCTGCTGAAATCCTTCGTGCGCACCGGGACACTGAAGGTGGTCGATGCAGACGGCAAGGTGCACGTGTTTTCGGGTGCGCCGGGACCGAAAGTGACCATGCGGCTGACCGACCGGTCGCTCTATCACAAGCTCTTCCTAAACCCTGAGCTCCACGCCGGCGAAGCCTATATGGATGGCCGCTTGAGTTTCGAGGAGGGCTCGACCCTGCGCGATTTCCTGACGTTGTTCTCCATGAACCGGATCGCACTCGGGACCTATCCGTTGCAGAAGATGCTGCGCAGCGTATCGCGCGGGCTGAAGCGGTTCCAGCAGGCTAACCCCGTCGGCAAGGCGCAGCAAAACGTCGCCCACCATTATGATCTAGGCAACGACTTCTACAAACTCTTCCTTGACGAAGGAATGCAGTATTCGTGCGCCTATTTCATCAATGACGATGACACGCTCGAGCAGGCGCAACGGAACAAGCTTCGCCTGATCGCGTCGAAATTGCAGCTCAAACCTGGACTGAAGGTGCTCGATATCGGCAGCGGCTGGGGCGATCTGGCGCTCTATCTCGCAGCCATGGAAGACGTGGATGTCACGGGCGTCACGCTGTCAAAAGAGCAACATGCGCTCTCCAACGAAAAAGCGCGGCGCGCAGGGTTGTCGCATCGCGTCCGTTTCGAGCTCCTCGATTATCGAAAACTGGATCAGCACTTCGACCGCATCGTCTCCGTGGGCATGTTCGAGCATGTGGGCGTGCATCATTACGGCGAGTTCTTCGCCAAGATCAACGCGCTGCTGAGCGATGACGGGCTGATGGTCCTGCATTCGATCGGACACATGAGTCCTCCCGGCACCGCAAGCCCATGGCTGCGGAAATACATCTTCCCCGGCGCCTATTCGCCCGCGCTCTCGGAGGTGTTTCCGATCGTCGAGAATGCCAGCCTGTGGGTCACCGACTTGGAGTTCCTGCGTGTTCATTACGCGAAAACCCTTGCCCATTGGCACCAGCGTTTTGAAGCCAACCGAGCCGCGATCGCGGCCCTGTATGACGAGCGCTTCTGCCGCATGTGGGAATTCTATCTTGTCAGTGCCGAGATGATGTTCAGAACCGGCAGCCAGCTGGTTTTCCACATGCAACTCGCCCGCAAGCGCGATGCGGCGCCCATCGTGCGTGACTACATCACCGATCTGCAGCGGCATTATCGCGCGCAGGAGGGAGAGCGCCTTGCGGTCCTGACCCAGCCGCCCGCGGCCACCGTCGTAGAGGGGTGACCGGGCGCGCTCGTGATGCTAAGCGGTCGCTCATGCTCGAAGGTTTGCACCCCAACCGCCCGACCCATGTCTTCCGGCTCACCACGGATGAGCGCTCGGCGCGAGTCATGACGGAATTGATCGGCGAGATTTTCGATCCTGCCGAAACCGCCGTGGCATCGTTCGAGACCGAGGATGGCGGGCCGTGGCTTCTGGAAGCGTATTTCGCGCGCGAGCCTGACGAGAAAGCGATCCGCGACCTCGTGCGCCCCCTCGTCGGGGCGGAGGCCGACAAGGGAGTGTTCCTGCCGCTAACGCAGCAGGATTGGATCAAGACTTCGCTGGAAGGCCTGAAGCCGGTTCGCGCCGGGCGCGTGCTGGTGCATGGCTCGCATGATCGCGAGCAGCGACGGCCCAACGACCTGACGATCGAGATCGAAGCCGCGCTCGCGTTCGGCACGGGCCATCATGGCACGACGAAGGGCTGCCTGCTCGCCTTCGTGGACGAACTCAAGCAGCGCAAGCCGCGGCATGTGCTCGACGTGGGCACGGGCACCGGCATCCTTGCCTTCGCGGCAGCCAAAATGCTGAAGACCCGCGTGGTGGCGGGGGATATCGACCCGGAAGCCGTGCGTGTCGCGCGCGAGAACGCTCGTCTCAACGGCATCGACAGATGGCTGACGCTTTATGTGGCTCCGGGGGTTCGCCACCACGAGGCGGATCGACCCGGCCATTTCGACCTGGTCTTCGCCAACATCCTGGCAAAGCCCCTGCGCGTCCTGGCGCCATCCTTGGCGCGGGTCGCGAGTGCGGACGGAACCTTGATCCTGTCAGGATTGCTGGCGCGGGATGTTCCCGGAGTGCTCTCCGCCTATGAGCCGCAGGGTTGGCATCTCCAGCGCCGCTATGACCTCGAAGGCTGGGCCGCTCTGGTGATGAAGCGGGGCGGCGCGCATCCGCGGCCCCGCCGCTAACCGGTTCTATTCCATCCGGATGTGCGGATAGCGCAAAGCAAGGACCCGGCGAAGCTCAACGGCGTCGGCAACGATCTCGCGGATGGTCCGGAGGATGGTGATGATCAACATGGTGGCTATCCTCAGTTAGAGTTTGAACGGCAGAAAATCGGCGGCGTCGAGCGCCATCGGCTTTTGTCCGAGGCGACGCAATTCTCGGTCAACGGTCGCCATGCGAACGGTCACGAGGTGGTTGACGAAGCGCTTCGCCAAAAGGATCGGGCTGAAGCCCGCGCGGCCGCCGGAAGCGGCGGATAGGGTTGTGGCGGTAATCATGGGTGCATCTCCAACTGGCTGCTGTGATGACCCTTCTGCGTTCCTCGGTCGTGTTATAGGGTAAAGGTAAGCAGCCATGACCTTTATGTGCAGGGGTCTGAGCAGCATGGAAGCCATGCTCATGTTGCAATGCACAATCCAATTTGCTGATCAGACTCGCATTGGGCGCATAGCAAACGAACAATCTGCCCGTCCTATAACCTGAGAGGGCGGTTGCGGCGTTCTGCACGGCAGCCTAGCGTGGCGCCGTTCAATTCCTGCCCACGGTTATTCAGCTCATGTCCCGCTTCCAAACCTTCGACGAATCAACCTCCCCTGCCCACGGCCCCGAGCGTATCGGGCGAATGCGGGCGGAACTCACACGCCGAGGATTCGATGGCTTCATCGTGCCTCGCGCCGACGAGCATCAGGGCGAATATGTGCCGAAGAGCGCCGAGCGCCTGGCCTGGCTGACCGGGTTTACCGGATCAGCCGGCACCGCTGTGATCCTGGCGGACAAGGCAGCCCTCATCGTCGACGGGCGCTACACCGTTCAGGCCGTCGAGCAGATCGACACGTCGGTCATCACGCCAGTGCAGATGGCCGAGACATCCGCGGAAGATTGGGTGGCGGCGAACCTGCCCCAGGGCGCCGTGCTGGCCTATGATCCCTGGCTTCACACCAGCGAGAATGTGCGGCGCTTCGAAAAGGCCGCTGCGCGCGCGGGCGGCAAACTTGTCGCCAGCGACATGAATCTCGTCGACGTGATCTGGATCGACCGACCGGACTCGCCGCAGGAGCCGGTGCGTCCGCATCCCATCGAATTTGCCGGCGAGACCGCAGCCTCGAAACTGGAGCGCATCCGGACGAAAATGGCCGCCGACAAGGTCGAGGCGCTGGTCGTGTCGGATCCGCACAACCTTGCTTGGGCGTTCAACCTGCGCGGCGGCGATGTGGCTTGCACCCCACTTCCCCTCGGCTACGCCGTCATCCCCCGTGAGGGCCGTGCTCAGTTGTTCTTCGACCCCGTGAAAGTGACGAATGAAGCCGGCGATGCGGTGGGTGACCTCGCCGAATTCACCGCGATCAGCGCCTTTCAAACGGCCCTCGACGAACTTGGACGCTCGGGAAAGAAAGTTCGTGTCGATGCTGCGACCGGTGCCATCGCGATCACGCGACGGATCGAGGCTTCAGGTGGGACGCCGGATGTAGGGGAAGATCCGATCGCGCTGATGAAAGCCGTCAAGAACGAGGCCGAAATCGCCGGCTCGCGTGCGGCACATCTTCGCGACGGCGCCGCTGTGGCACGCTATCTCGCATGGCTGGATCGGGAAGCGCCCGGCGGCCGGATATCGGAAATCGACGCGGTCGAAAAGTTGGAAGCGTTCAGGATCGACACAGGCGCGATCAAGAACATCTCGTTTCCGACGATCTCAGGTGCGGGACCGAACGCCGCCCTGCCGCATTATCGCGTGACGAGTGCGAGCAACCGCAAGCTCGAGAGGGATCAGATCTTCCTGGTCGATTCCGGCGCGCAATACGAGGACGGCACGACGGACGTTACGCGCACCATCATCGTCGGTGAGCCCACACCTGAGATGAAGGACCGTTTCACGCGCGTGTTGAAGGGCCATATCGCCATTGCCACCATCGTGTTTCCGAAAGGCACGAACGGCGCACAGATCGATTCGTTCGCGCGCAAATCGCTGTGGGACGCGGGTCTCGATTTCGACCATGGCACCGGACACGGCATTGGCAGCTATCTGTCGGTGCATGAAGGGCCGCAGCGCATCGCCAAGACGGGCATCACGCCTCTCAAGATCGGGATGATGCTGTCCAACGAGCCCGGCTTTTACAAACAGGGCGAATACGGCATCCGCATCGAGAACCTCATCCTCGTCGAACCTCGAAAAATCGCCGGCGGGGACCGGGAGATGATGGGCTTCGAGACTCTGACCTTCGCTCCCATCGACCTTCGGCTGGTGGATATTTCCATCATGACAGCGGCGGAAATTGCCTGGCTCGACGCCTATCACGCAGCCGTTCGGGAAAAGCTCTCGGCCCTCGTCGATGACGAGACCCGCGCATGGCTCGATCGGGCCACGCGGCCGCTCGGCTAGAGTCGGACGCTCCGACTCTACTTCCTGATTTGCCGCTAAAGCACGGCTCGCAACAGCACGACCGACACGACGCCGACAAGGATCGTTGCGAGCAGCGGCAAACGCGTCGCAACCAAAGCCGTGATGAGGGTGGCAATCGCTTCCGCCCACCCCGTCGTCAGCGCCGTGGGCGCGATGACCGCGACGAGGACTGCGGGCGGAATGGCGTTGAAGGCCGCCTGGGCGCGGCCGGATAGAACCAGCCGGTCGGCGACGAACAAGCCCGCGATGCGCGTCACGTAGGTGGCGACCGCCATCGCGAGGATCGCCAGAAGCGTTGTCGGATCGACATTCATGACTGAGATTTCTCGCGTGACTGAGATTTTTCGCCGGCAGCCAAATACGCCGCGGCGATGCCCGCAAGAGCGCCGGACGCCACATGCCAGGGCGCGCCGATATAGCGATAGACGAGCGCCGCGACCGCTGCACTCACGGCAACCGCGACGAGCATGACGCGACCGCGGCCGAAGCCCGCAATCAACCCGATGAAGAGCGCCGTGAAGGCGAAATCCGCCCCGAGGCGCGCCGGATCCCCAAGGAACGAGCCAAGCACCGCACCGAGGAACGTCGTGATCGTCCAATTGAAGAACAGTACGACGCCCATGACGCCCCAGTAAGCACCGGTGACCGGCCGATCGAGCGCCCGCCGCTCCGACAGCGCCCATGTCTCGTCGGTCAAGAAAAAGAGCGCGACGAACTCCTGTGATCGCGACAACGCGAGCTTGGGCGACAACGATGCGCCCATCAGAATGTGACGCGCGTTGATGAGGAAGGTCGCAAATGCCAGCGTCAGGATAGGAGCCGGGTGGATCCAGGTTTCAATGGCGGCGAATTGTGCGCCGCCCGCAAACACCAGCAGCGACATCAGGCCGACCTCGGCCGGCGACATTCCCTTTGCGACCGCGACAGCGCCGAACAACAGCCCGATGGGAATCGCCGCAATGGCCGCGGGCGCGATATCTCGCAGGCCCGCACGCGCTTCGCTCCAATATGTTCGCGGCGAATGTCTCATCTGATCCACGTTCAGTTTCTCCCGACCAGCACGAACCAGCCGTCCTCGTCCATCACCTGAACGTCGAATTCCTTGGCCTTGTTGAGCTTTGACCCGGCGCCCGGCCCCGCAACGACAATATCGGTTTTCTTCGACACCGAGCCTGCCACCTTCGCGCCGAGGCGTTCCGCCATGGCCTTGGCTTCTTCACGGGTCATCTGTTCGAGCGCGCCGGTAAAGACCACGGTCTTGCCTGCAACGGGCGAGTCAGAGACCGTCGCCTCGACAGGTTCCACGTGGACCTGCGCGAGGAGCGCGTCGAGCATCTCCTCGTTGTGCTGTTCCTTGAAGAACTCGACGATGGCATCCGCCACGACGGAGCCGATGCCGCCGATCGAGGTCAACTCGGCATGTGCATCCGATTCAGGATCGGCCGCAGCTTTCGCGGCTTCCTGGATTGCCTCGAACGTACCGAAATGGCGCGCCAGAAGCTTCGCCGACGTATCGCCGACATGCGGGATTCCGAGCGCGTAGACAAAGCGATTGAGCGCAATGTTGCGGCGCGCTTCGATGGCGGCGAACAGGTTCTTGACGCTGGTGGCGCCCCACCCTTCCCGGTTCTCCAACCGTTGCAGTTTGCCGGCGTTGCGTGCCTCCAAGGTGAAGATGTCCTGTGGGCGCCGGATCGTGCCGTCCGCATAGAGCTCTTCGATTCTCTGCTCGCCCAAACCTTCGATGTCGAAGGCATTGCGCGAGACGAAATGCTTCAGGCGCTCTCGCGCCTGCGCTGGACAGATGAGGCCGCCGGTGCAGCGACGCACCGAATCCTCCTTGCCGGTGCGCGGATTCTGCTCACGCACCGCATGGCTGCCGCAAGCCGGGCAGTTGCTCGGAAAGAGGTAGGGCTTTGCATCAGCGGGGCGCTTTTCGAGCACAACGTCGAGAACCTTGGGAATCACGTCGCCCGCGCGCTGAATGATCACCGTATCGCCGACGCGGATATCGACGCCGTTGCGGATCTTCTCGCCGTTGCCGCCAATGCCGCGGATATAATCCTCGTTGTGCAGCGTGGCGTTCGACACCACCACGCCACCCACCGTAATGGGCCTCAAGCGCGCGAGGGGATTGAGCGATCCGGTCCGGCCGACATTGATCTCGATCGCGTCGAGTATGGTCGTCGCCTGTTGGGCAGGAAACTTGTGCGCGAGCGCCCAGCGCGGCGAGCGCGAGACAAAGCCGAGGCGGGATTGCAGGTTCAGATCGTCGACCTTGTAGACGACGCCGTCGATGTCGTAGCCGAGATTGGCGCGGTTCGTCTCGATGGTCCGGTAATGCTCGAGCAATTCGGCGACCGTCGAACAGCGTCGCGTCAGGGGATTGATGATGAACCCGAAGCGCCGAAACGCGTCGATCATCCCCGATTGCGTATCCGCCGGCATCTCGCTGATCTCGCCCCATCCATAGGCGAAAAAGTGCAGCGGCCGCGACGCGGTGATCGCCGGATCGAGCTGGCGCAGGCTGCCTGCGGCGGCATTGCGCGGGTTGGCGAAAAGCTGTTTGCCGGCGGCAGCCTGCCGTTCGTTGATGGCCGCGAAATCCGCATGCGACAGATAAACCTCGCCGCGCACTTCAAGGATTTCGGGAAAATCTTTGCCGGTCAGCTTTTGCGGAATATCTCCGACGGTTCTGGCATTGGCCGTGACGTCCTCGCCGACCGAACCGTCGCCACGGGTCGCCGCGCTCACGAGCCGCCCATGCTCGTACCGCAAGCTCAAGGACAGGCCGTCGATCTTGGGCTCAGCCGTGAAAATCACCGGCGCGTCAGCCTTGATCTGCAGGAAGCGCCGGATTCGCTCGACGAATTCCTCGACCTCCTCATCGGCGAAGGCATTGGCCAGCGACAGCATCGGGGCCCGATGCCGGATCTTGCTGAATTTTTCAGACGGCTTCGAGCCGACCTTCCGGGTCAGGCTCTCAGTCGATTTCAGCTCCGGGAACTGAGCCTCCAGCGCCTCGTAGCGCAGGCGCAGGGCATCGTATTCCGCATCCGACACCGAGGGAGCATCGTCCTCGTAATAGCGTCGGTCATGCTGCGCGATCTCCCGCGCCAGCGCCTCGTGCTCCAGGCGCGCGGCGGCCGGCGTCAGTTGATCGACAGGCTTCGGCGGAGTCGGTTTGTTTTCGGGCATGTTCGAATCGGCAAATGGAACCGTGAGAACCATAGCGTCCTGAATGGGACAGGCCAGTGCGGATCGTCAGTTCGTCGCGGCTTCCAACAAGCGCGAGGCGGCCGCCCGCGCCTCCTCGGTAATGGTCGCGCCCGCCAGCATCCGGGCGATCTCCTCCCGCCGCGGCGAGGCCTCCAGCGGCACCACGCGGGTTGCAACCCGGTCGGAGCCGCGCACGCCCTCCTTGGCGATGAGGAAATGGCTCATGGCGCGGGCAGCCACCTGAGGTGCGTGGGTCACGGCCATGACCTGGACCCGTCCGGCCAGCCGGGCCAGCCGGTGGCCGATCGCATCCGCCACAGCGCCGCCGACACCGGTATCGATCTCGTCGAACACAAGGGTGGGAGCCGAGCCTTTGTCGGCCAGCACCACCTTGAGCGCCAGCATGAACCGGGACAACTCGCCACCCGACGCGACTTTCATCAACGGGCCGGCCTTGGTGCCCGGATTGGTCTGGGCCCAGAATTCGACGCGATCGAAGCCGCTGGCGTCGCGGCTTGCCTCGTCGGTCTGAATTTCGGTGATAAAGCGCGCCCGCTCCAGTTTCAGCGGTGGAAGCTCGGCCTGAACCGCCAGATCGAGGGCTTCGGCGGCCTTCCTTCGCCCTGCGGAGAGCTTTTTTGCCGCCGTCACATAGGCCCTGTCGGCCTCCGCCGCGTCCTTCTCGAGCGCGCCGAGTTTTTCCTCGCCGGCATCGATGGAAGCAAGGTCCTCGACGAACCGCTGACGCAAAGCCGCAAGCCCATCGGCCGGCACATCATATTTCCGGGCCGCCGCGCGCAAGGCGAAGAGGCGTTCTTCCGTTTGCTCCAGTTCGCGCGGGTCGAACTCAGCGGCGCGAAGGGCGTCCTGAAGGGCCGTGCGAGCCTCGTCAATGGCAAGCAGCGCGGCGTCCAGCGCCTTGACGCTCGGGTCGACGAGGGTGGGCGCCTGGGCGCTCCGGCGTTCGAGCTTGCGCACGGCCGCAGACAAGACCGGAACCGGTGACGCAGAGCCCGCGACCGCCTCGAACGCGTCGGTCAGGTCCTGCGCAACCTTTTCCGATTGCATCATCACGACGCGACGCTCCGCGAGGGCTTCCTCCTCGCCGCTCTTGGGCGCAAGCTTGCTCAGTTCCTCCACCGCATGGCGAAGAAAATCGGTCTCCTTGCGGGCCTTCTCGATGCGGCCCCGGTGATCCTGCAAGGCCTGCCGCGCATCACGCACTTGGCGCGCGGCCGCGTGCACCGCCTGCACCTCCGGCATCAATCCACCGAAGGCATCGAGAATCGCGCGATGCGAAACGGAATCGACGAGCGCGCGATCGTCGTGCTGCCCGTGGATTTCCACAAGTGTCGAGCCGATCGCCTTGAGCACCTGCACACTGACCGGCTGATCATTGACGAAGGCGCGTGTCCGACCATCGGAGACCTGGACGCGACGAAGGATCAGATCGCCGTCGATATCGATATCGGCCTCGGTCGCGATGAGACGCGCCGGATGATTGTGGGGACAATCGAACACGGCCGTGATCTGGCCCTGCGCTTCCCCATGCCGAACGAGACTTCCATCGCCCCGTCCGCCAAGAGCCAGCGCGAAGGCGTCGAGCAAGATCGACTTGCCCGCTCCGGTTTCGCCGGTGAGGACGGAGAGGCCCTCATGGAAATGCAGCTCGAGCTTGTCGATGAGGACGATGTCGCGAATCGCAAGCTGGATCAGCATGGAGGGTAAGGCTTAGCCTGTCTTCTGACCGACCTGGGGCACACCGCGGAACGCCTTGCTGATCCAGGAACCGGAATCCTCGCGCGGCTCGACGCCGCCCTTGGTCAGGAGAGCATGGGCGTCCTTGTACCAAGGACTGTCAGGGAAATTGTGACCGAGAACCGCAGCGGCGGTTTGCGCCTCGTTGACGATGCCCATGGCCATGTAGGCTTCAGTGAGACGTTCCAGTGCCTCTTCCACATGGCGGGTTGTCTGATAACGCGACACGACCGAGCGGAACCGGTTGATGGCGCCTGAATAATTGCGCTTCTGCAAGTAGAAGCGGCCGACCTCGAGCTCCTTGCCCGCAAGTTGGTCGCTCGCGACTTGGATCTTCTTCTTGGCATCGGCGACGTATTCGGAATTCGGATAGCGCTGGACGAGTTCCTGCAACGCCAGGATTGCCCGCTCAGACTTCTCCTGATCGCGGGTGATGTCCGGGATCTGATCGTAATAGGACGACGCCATCAGGTATTGGGCATAGGCGGCATCGGGCGTGCTCGGATGCTGCTGAAGATAGCGCTTCGCCGCCGTGATCGATTCCTCATAAAGCCCGCCCTCGTAATTGGCGTAAGCCTCCATGATCAGCGCCTTGCGCGACCATTCGGAATAAGGGTTTTGCTTCTCGAGCGTGCTGAACTTCTTGGCGGCGCCCTCGTAATCCTTCTTCTGGATCCGGGCCAGGCCATCGTTATAGAGCGTCTCGCCGGGAAGGTCCGAGACGATCTCCGGCTTATAGGTCTCGCTCTTGTCGAACGGATTGAGCGACGACAGGGTATCGCACCCGGCCAGGGTTACCCCGCAGGTCGCGATAACCAGCGCGCGAACTCCCGCGCTTCTCAAGCCCAAATAAGCCTTCGCGAACGACATGCCTCGCGGCCCTCCGAAAAACGCGCACAATTGTAACGGTGCTCTGAGGCTCTTTACCCTATGCTTACGGAAAGAGCCAACCCCATCGCGCTGCCTTTACCCATCCGTGTGACCGGAATAGGGCAAAAGTCGCCACCTCCGGATGTTCGGGGGCGTGAAAGCGGCCGGCGAATGGTGAGATGAAATACTAGAGAACTTCCGGCGCATAGGCAGGCACGGCGATGTTGTTGCCGATCTCTGCGTAACCGGTCTCGCGGCGCGCGCCGGCATCGACGATGGTGTAATTCGCGCGGTTGGAGAACAGCGCTTCGAGAACCGCGAAATTCATGCGATGGCCGCCGCAGAACGACCGATAAGTCCCGAGAAGCGGCAGTCCCGCGAGGGACAGGTCCCCGACGGCGTCGAGGATCTTGTGTCGGACGAATTCGTCCGCATAACGCAAACCCTCGGGGTTCATCACCCCGTCCTCGCCGATCGCCACCGTGTTGTCGAGCGAGGCGCCGAGCGCAAAGCCGGCATTCCAAAGCTTCTCGACGTCGCACATGAAGCCGAAGGTGCGGGCCCGTGAGATGTCACGACGGAAGGTCGTGGGTGAAAGATCGATCGCCTTGCTTTGACGGCCGATGACCGAGGTCGGGAAGTCGATCTCGACCTCGAGACGGAAGGCCCGATCGTTCGGGGTCAATTCGGCGAAAGCCTTGCCCTGGGCGACGCGGACCGGCTTGAGAACCTTGAGGTAGCGGCGCGACGATCCCTGAAGCGCCAAGCCGACCTCGTCGATAGCCTCGATAAACGGCGCCGAGCTGCCGTCGAGGATCGGTACTTCCGGGCCGTCGATTTCGACCAGGACGTTATCGACCCCGAGGCCGGTAAGGGCCGCCATCAGGTGTTCGATGGTCGCAACCGCACCCGTCTGGCGATCTCCGATGACGGTGCACAGCTCGGTCGCGGTAACGGTCAGGTGCCGCGCGTCGATGAGACGGTCACGACCGCCGGGAAGACCGGTGCGGAGAAAAACAACGCCATGATTCGCTTCAGCAGGGTGAAGGACAATCCTCACCTCGTCTCCGGAATGGACGCCGACACCGGTGAGGTTGACGGCTGCGCGGAGAGTTGTTTGCTGGCTTTGCTTCATCATTTGCGACCTCGAACACAAATGCCGCGATTCGGCTGCTTGCGTCCGCTGTTTCTCTTTGTTTACGGCGGTTTCCGGGGCGAATCCGCTCTCTTAGACTTGAGGGCAACATAGGGCCCGGTAAGAGCGAGGCCAAATCACGCTTGGTTACGATCTGTAACAAACTGAACGTTTCGTAAACTGTTGACATTCTTAACAATTACGAAAACGCCCCCAGCCGGGTCAGGGCTGAGGGCGAGGGTGTCGTTGCGTCGTCGGGCGATCAGTTCGCCTGGCGGCGCAGGAAGGCCGGGATCTCGAGCTGATCGTCTTCCATGTTGCGTGGAGCCGGAGCCATTCTTCCCTGCGGGTCGAGATGGCCTTGAGCAGGGCGGTATCCCTGCGGCGGGACCGGGCGCTTGGCGTATTCTGCATGAACCGGGGACATCTGCTGACGCGGAGCCTCCGGCTGGCGCTGCGGAGCAGGCTCCGGATGCACCTCGTCCTTGCGGCCGAACCCAACGGTGGCAAGCCTCTGCAGGAGCGACATCGGCTTGGGATCGTGCGCCGTCTCCCCGCGGCTGGCGCGGATCTGGTTCTGGGCAGGAACCGGCAACTCGTCGATCCGCGGCATGCGGGCCGGCCGCATGGCCCGTTCGGCCTGAGGCGGAATGAAGGCGCCCTGAGCCATCTGCTCGTCGTGGTACTGCGGCTCCGGCATCGCCGGGGTTTCATACACCATCGCCTGCTTCGGCTGCGCCGGCGTCAGAACCACGTCGTCCCGGATGACCGGCTGCGGCGCAGGTTCCATGACGTCCGGCATCGGCGCGTAGGCAGCAACCGGCATCGGCGCCGGGGCGGTTTCGATCGCTTTCACGGGCTCTGCCTGGGTGGCAGCGCGAAAGGTCGGAACGGCCTGGGTCTGGGCGACGCGGGCGCGGGCTTCGGCGCGAAGACGCTCGGCGACCTCGGAGATCCGCTGCTCCGTCGAGGACAGGTCCACGCCTTCAGCGATCAACGCCTGGTCGATTCCCGTCGCCACAACCGACACGCGGATGATGCCTTCGAGGCTCTCGTCGAACGTGGCGCCGAGAATGATGTTGGCGTCCTGATCGACTTCCTCGCGGATCCGTGTTGCGGCCTCGTCGAGCTCGTAGAGAGTGAGGTCGTTGCCGCCCGTGATGGAGATCAGCAGGCCGCGCGCGCCCTTCATCGAGACATCGTCGAGAAGCGGATTGGCGATGGCAGCTTCGGCCGCGCGGATGGCGCGGTTTTCGCCGGAGGCCTCGCCGGTTCCCATCATCGCCTTGCCCATGCCGCGCATGACGGAGCGGACGTCGGCGAAGTCGAGGTTGATGAGACCTTCCTTGACCATTAGATCGGTGATGCAGGCAACGCCCGAATAGAGCACCTGGTCGGCCATCGCGAAGGCGTCGGCGAAGGTGGTTTTCTCAGTCGCGACGCGGAACAGGTTCTGGTTCGGGATCACGATCAGCGTATCGACCGATTGCTGCAATTCGTTGATGCCGGATTCAGCAAGACGCATGCGGCGCACGCCTTCGAACTGGAAGGGCTTGGTGACCACGCCGACGGTGAGGATGCCAAGTTCCCGAGCCGCTCGGGCGATGACCGGAGCAGCACCGGTGCCGGTGCCGCCGCCCATGCCGGCGGTGATGAACACCATGTGCGAACCGGAGAGCTGATCGCGGATCTCGTCCATCACCTCCTCGGCGGCTGCGCGGCCGACCTCCGGCTGGGAGCCGGCGCCGAGACCTTCGGTCACCTGCAGGCCCATCTGGATGATGCGTTCCGCCTTTGACGACGTCAAAGCCTGCGCGTCGGTATTCGCGACCACGAACTCGACGCCCAACAGACCGGATTCGATCATGTTGTTGACGGCGTTACCGCCGGCGCCACCGACGCCGAACACGGTGATGTGGGGCTTGAGTTCCCGGATGTCTGGAGCTTGCAGATTGATTGCCATGACCTGTTGCCTCTTTTGGCCTTTGTACCGTTAGCGTTTGGCCGACGCTTACCCTTGGTGACTTCAACTCTGAGACGGTGGCCGCCGCACCACCGCCCTACTCTCTTAAAAACTCTCGCGAATCCAGCGGCCCACCCGAGAGATGTAGCCGTCGGTTCCGGTACCCTGAAACAAGCCGCTGGAACGCGGCTCGAAATACTCGATGTGCGCCACCTGCGGATAAACGAGGAGGCCGACTACCGCCGAGAAGGCGGGGCCCTTCGCCGCTTCGGGCAAACCCTTGATGCCGAGCGGACGCCCGACACGAACCTGCCCTTGCAAGATGCGCCGCGCCGTTTCCGGCAGCCCGACGAGCTGGCTTGCGCCGCCCGTCAAAACGACCCGTCGTCCGGCCTGCGCCGCAAACCCGGCATTCTTCAACCGGTCGCGAACAAGTTCGAGAACTTCCTCGACTCGCGGCCTGATGATCCGCACCAGATGCGACTTCGGCAGATGGTTCGGAACATCACGTTCATCCTCATCGACCTGCGGCACGGCGATCATGTCGCGATCGTCGGCGCTCGAGGCGATGGCGGACCCGTAGAGCGTCTTGAGCCGTTCGGCGGCCGAAACTCTGGTGGTGAGACCGCGGGCGATATCCATCGTCACGTGATGACCGCCGACGGCGATCGCGTCCGTGTGAACCAGATGACCATTGGCAAAGATGCCGACGCTCGTGGTGCCGCCGCCCATGTCGACAACCGCGCAACCCATGTCGGCTTCATCATCCACGAGGGCGGAAAGACCCGCCGCATATGGCGTCGCAATCACCGCCTCGATGCCAAGGTGGCAGCGCTCGACCGCCAGCATCAGATTGCGTGCGGCAGCGGCTTCCGACGACACCACGTGCAGATCCACGCCGAGCCGTTCGCCGATCATGCCGTCAGGATCGACGATGTGGTTTTGTGCATCGAGGGAAAAGCCGGTCGGAAGAGCATGCAACACGGCCCTGCCTTGCCGCAGATCCTGGCTGCTTGCCGTATCGAGCACGCGGTGGACGTCGCCCGGGCCAACCGCGCCGCGGACGTTCACATGCGCGTCGAAATGCTCGGAACTGAGACGGCCTCCCGTGAGGTTCACGATAACCGATTGAATCTCGACTTTCGCCATCCGCTCGGCCGCATGAACGGCTTGCCGGATTGCGCCTTCGGCCGCTTCGAGATCGACGATTACGCCGCCTTTCAAGCCCGCCGAACGCTGATGACCGATGCCGAGGATACGCGCCACATGGGTGCGACCGCGCAGCGACTCGATCTCGTCGACCGGCTTCAACTCTGCGACGACGCACACCACCTTGCTGGTTCCAATATCGAGAACCGACAGAATCGCGCTCTTGCGCGCGGAGAGCGGCTTCAGGCGCGGTGTCAAACCTTGACCTGAGAGACTCATGTATCGACCCCCTTGCCGCGCATTTTTTTCTGTTTGAGCGCATCGGCACGAGCCGAGGCAGCTTCTTCCGTAAGGCGAACGACAACCCGGTCCGGCATGCGCAGATCGACTGCCAGCACGTCCTTCTCCAGAATTTTCTGTTCACGTTCGAGTTTGACGAGGCGCGATACCGCATCAGCAGCGCCCCGCTCCGGCAGGCGCACGTCCATGCCGTTGTCCATTTTGAGGTTCCAGCGCCGCCCGGAGACGAGCGTGCCTGCGCGGATGCGGCTCTTGAGAGGGCCTGCGGCCTCAAGCAGGTTAAGGTAATCGTTGTTGCGCAGATTGGCTCTATCGCCGACAACCAATGGCAGGCCGATGAAACGCCCGTCCTGCATCAGATCGATGACGGTGCCGTCCGACGCGATGATGAAGAGTTCGCCGTTGAGCTGCCAGAGTGCATGCGGCGCGCGCTCCGTGAGGCCGATCACCAGTTCGTTCGGGTAAAGCTTGCGCACCGATGCACTGCTGACCAGCGGCACCCGCTCGAGACGTTCACGAACCTCGTTCACGTCGAGAAAGGGAAGCGACACGCGCCAATCGAGACCAGCGGCCGCCAAAACCTCGTTCTCGCGCATTTGCGCGATCCCCGAGATCGTGACTTGTTCCAAGCCGAGTCCGGCCAGCCGCGCCGCCGCATGATGCGGTTCCCCGTGCGAGCGAATGAAGTCATCGAGGTGACCGCCCTGCCAGAGCCCGACGGTCACGACAGCCGCAAGGAAGCCGAGAGTCAGCCCCGATCCGAGGTGGCGCGGGATGCGGCGGGCAAGCGGCAGGCTGTCCGAACGCCGGCGCACACTGCGGGATGAACTGAAGATCTTAACGAATGGCAGTCTGGTGGATTGACGTTTTGCTGGTTCGTAGGTGTTGACGCGCGCAACCGTGCCGCCGGCCCGGGAGGCCGTCATCGGTTGCAGGTAGCGTCCTCCACCATCCATCGTACAAGCTCACCAAACGAATAGCCCGCATGGGCTGCCAATTCTGGCACCAAGCTCGTCTCGGTCATGCCGGGTTGCGTGTTGACTTCGAGGACCACGAGTTCCCCGGTTCCCCCGGGGGTGTCGTCGTATCTCAGGTCAGCGCGACTGATTCCGCGGCAGCCGAGCGCTTGATGCGCCGTTAACGCTAACTCTTGGACCTTTTGGTAAATATTCGGTTTAATTTCTGCCGGGAGCACGTGAATGGAGCCGCCCTTGGCGTACTTTGCGTCATAATCGTAGAAGACACCCGTGGCGGGCCTGATATCGATCACGCCGAGGGCCCGGTCGCCCATCACCGCACAGGTCAGTTCGCGACCCGCAACATATGATTCGACAAGGACTTTTTCGCCGAAGGCCCAATCCTCGCGGAGCAATTCCTGCGGCGGATGCGAGCGGTCCTCGCGCACGATGATGACCCCCAGGGAGGAGCCCTCATCGACCGGTTTGACCACATAAGGAGCCGGCAGGACGTGGCTCTTCGCCGCGTCGAAACGGTTAACGACGATCCCTTTCGGCACCGGCACCCCGGCCGCCGCCATGACCAGCTTCGCCTTGTCCTTCTGCACCGCCAGCGCCGACGAGAGGACACCCGAATGCGTGTAGGGAATCCGCAAAATCTCGAGCAGACCCTGCATCGTGCCGTCCTCGCCGCCCCGCCCATGCAGCGCGTTGAACACGACATCCGGCGCTGTCGCCTGGACGACGGTTGCGATATCGGGCTGCACATCGATGGGGGTCACCCGATAGCCCTGTTCTTCCAAGGCCTTGCAGCAGGCGCGACCGGATGCGAGGCTGACCTCGCGCTCCGCCGACCAACCACCCAGAAGAACGGCGACGTGCTTGCTCATGATAGACTCCCAACGTCCCGTCGATCGGTCGCGATCGCGGGCTGATTCTGATTCGGATCAGGCAAGAGCCTGACCGACGCGTTTGATTTCCCAATCGAGTTCCACGCCCGACGTCTCGCGCACGCGGCGTCGAACGTCTTCACCGAGATTTTCGATGTCGGTCGCCGTCGCCGCACCGTGGTTGATGAGAAAATTGCAATGCATCTCCGAGACCTGTGCGTCCCCGATGCGCAAACCGCGACACCCCGCCTTGTCGACGAGTTCCCAGGCCTTGAGGCCGGGGGGATTTTTGAAGGTCGAGCCACCCGTGCGGGTATTCACGGGCTGCGTCGAAGACCGCGCCTCCGTGATCGCGTTCATTTCGCCGAGAATCGTCTCCGGATCCCCCGGCTTTCCCTGAAAGAGCGCTTCGGTAAAAATGACATCGTCCGGCACACCGGTGTGGCGGTAAGAGAAACCCATTTGCTGGTTGCTGAAGGACACCCTTTCGCCGCGGCGCGTTAAACCCACCGCCTCGACCAGAACATCCTTCGTTTCGCCCCCGTAGGCGCCACCGTTCATGCGCAGGGCGCCGCCAATCGTGCCAGGAATTCCCCGCAGGAACGACAAGCCGGAGATCCCCGCATCGGCGGCCACGCGCGCCACTTTCACATCGGGCGCACCGGCGCCCGCGCGGATGCGATAACCCGGCAGGCTTGTAATTTCCGAGAAGGCTTTGCCCAAACGGATCATGACACCTGCCCAGCCGCCGTCGCGAATCAGGAGGTTGGACCCCAGCCCGACCACAAGCACCGGCATCGCAGGATCAAGCCGCGACAAAAAATACCCCAGGTCCTCAGCGTCGGCCGGTGAGAAAAGCACCTGCGCCGGGCCGCCGGTGCGAAACCACGACAGTGGCGCCGTCGGCGCGTTCGCCTCCAGCTTGCCGCGCAAATTCGGCATCGACGATTTGAGGGCTCCGGTTATGTCCGGAAACATCAAGCAGCCTTCTCGGACAGGGCGTCGAGTTCTCCGGGCAGCGCGTAGGCCCATTGGGTGATGTTCCCCGCACCGAGGCAGACCACGTAGTCGCCCGGCTTGGCGAGACCCTTGACGAGGCCTGCGAGATCCTCCGATTTTTCGAGCGCCATCGCGTTGCGATGTCCCCGGGCCTTGAGACCGGCCACGAGATCATCGCGATCGGCGCCCGGAATCGGCTGCTCGCCGGCCGCATAGACCGGCGCCACGATCACCGCATCGGCATCGTTGAAACAGGTGCAGAACTGGTCGAAGAGCGACGACAAGCGCGTGTACCGATGCGGCTGAACCACCGCGATCACCTGCCCGCCCGTGGAGGCGCGTGCTGCCTTCAGGGTGGCGGCGATCTCGATCGGATGGTGACCGTAATCGTCGAAGATCGTGGCACCGTTCCAGGCGCCCGTACGGGTGAAGCGCCGCTTCACGCCGCCGAAACTGGCAAGCGCCTTGCGGATCGCATCCGGCGAGACGCCAAGTTCGTGTGCGACGGCAATTGCCGCTGTCGCATTGAGCGCATTGTGCGCGCCGGGCATCGGCATGACGAGATCTTCAAGTTCGATCCTCAGCCCGGGGCGCCGGTCGCGGATCATGACGCGGAACCGGCTTTGTCCGTCACGCGTGTCGATATCCATCAGGCGCACGTCAGCCTGAGGGTTCTCGCCGTAGGTGATGATGCGGCGGTCCTCGATATGCCCGACGAGATCCTGGACGGTCGGATGATCGATGCACATGACGGCGAAGCCATAGAACGGGATCGAATCGATAAACCGCCGGAAGGCTTCCTTGATGGCATCGAAAGTCCCGAAATGATCGAGATGCTCGGCGTCGATATTGGTCACGATGGCAACGTCGGCCGGAAGCTTGAGGAACGTGCCGTCGGATTCGTCCGCCTCGACCACCATCCACTGCCCTTCGCCCATGCGAGCGTTGGTGCCATAGGCGTTGATGATGCCGCCGTTGATGACCGTCGGATCGAGCCCGCCCGCATCCAGCAGGGTTGCGACAAGCGACGTGGTCGTGGTCTTGCCGTGCGTTCCGGCAACTGCGACGCAGGATTTGAAACGCATCAGTTCCGCGAGCATTTCCGCGCGCCGCACCACCGGAAGGCGCTTCTCGCGCGCCATCGCCAGCTCGGGATTGTCCCGCTTGATCGCGGTGGAGACCACGACGATCTCCGCGTCCTCCACGTTGTCGGCCTTGTGTCCGATGAACGTCTTGATACCCTTATCGGCCAGCCGCTTGACATTATAGTTGTCGGCCGCATCCGAGCCCTGCACCGTATAGCCAAGGTTGTGCATGACCTCAGCGATACCCGACATGCCGATGCCGCCGATACCGATGAAGTGAATGGGTCCAAGCTTCGGCGGCAATTTCATGTGTTTCTTCCGTTTTCGTGAGAGGAGGCCAGTTCGAGAACTGCCTGCGCGAGGCGCTCAGCCGCATCGGTGATGCTGGCGCTATGCGCGGCACGGGCGGCCTTGGTCAAGTCTTCCGGCCCTTCGAGCGCCTTACGGAGCTCGGCAGCCAGCCGGTCGGGCGTAAACGCCACTTGTGGAAGAACGATGGCCGCGCCGATACTGCCGAGAGCGTTTGCGTTGGCAGCCTGGTCCTGGTCGATCGCACCCGGCAGGGGCACGAGGATCGAGGGTCTGCCGATCGCCGCGAGTTCGGCCACGGTCGAGGCGCCGGAACGCGAGATCACGAGGTGTGCCTCGGCGATGCGCCGCGGCAGATCCTTGAAAAACGGCTCGACTTCCGAGGCAATCCCGAGGCGTTTGTAATGATCGCGCACCCGATCGAGGTCCTCGCTCCTTGCCTGCTGGACGATCACGATCCGGGCTCGCAAATCCGGCGCCAGGCCTTCGATGGCGGAGGGAATCACATCGCTCATCACGCGCGCGCCCTGACTGCCGCCGGTCACGAGCAGATTGAAGCGCTCACCCGGACCTGGCGCCCGATATGGCGTCTGGGCTGCCTCACGCACGGCGGGGCGGATCGGGTTTCCGGTTTGCAGCACGCGCCCGGGGATGTTGTTCGGGATGCCCCTCGTGTCTGGAAAGCCCGTCGCGATCAGCGACGCGCGGCGGGCCAGAAAGCGATTCGCGCGCCCCATCACGCCATTTGCCTCATGGATGACGCTTGGAATACGCAGGATTGACGCGGCGATCACCGGAGGCACGGTCGGATATCCACCGAAGCCGACCACCATTGCGGGCTTCAGTCGGCGAAGCGCCGGGATTGCCATGAGCGTCCCGCGGCCCAATTGAAAGGCCGCCCTCATCATCTGCGGAACCGAGCGACCCGACGGTGTGGCGGACGGAATTTCGATGATCTCATCGGCCGGAAAGGACGCCGAATAGGCGTTGGCGCGTTTATCCGTTGCGAGCACGATCCGCGCGCCGGCCTGTTTCAACGCGTTCGCCAGCGCCTCCGCTGGAAAAAGATGTCCGCCCGTCCCCCCGGCCGTAACAACGATCAGGGGTGCTGTCATCGACGCGACCAATCCTGATTGAAGCTGTCCATCATCTCGGCGCGCGGACGACGACGAGTGAGCGCGATCAGGAAGCCCATGGCGAGCGCTAGCGAAAGCAGCGACGAGCCACCGTAGGAAATAAACGGCAACGTCATGCCTTTCGCCGGCATGAGGTGAACGTTCACCATCATGTTGATGCAGGCCTGGAGCCCGAACATGAACACGATGCCCGTCGCAGCGAGCCGACAGAAGGTATCCTCGCTGCGCCGCGCAAGCGACAATCCGCGCAGGACGATGAAGGCGAAGAGCAGCAGCAGGATCATGCAGACGACGATGCCGAACTCCTCCGCGGTCACCGCAAAAATGAAGTCTGTATGCGCGTCGGGAAGGATGCGCTTGACCGTTCCCTCACCCGGACCGCGCCCGAGCCAGCCGCCTCGTGAAAACGACTCCATGGCAGTGTCGACCTGGAACGTGTCGCCGGAGGATTTGTCCATGAAACGCTCGAAGCGCGCACGGACGTGCGGCAGGAACTCATAGGCCGCCACGATGCCCACGAGGCCGGCGCCGCCAAGCCCCATCACCCAGAACCAATGCAGGCCGGCGATGAAGAAAAGACCGCACCACACCACGGTGACAAGCATGGTCTGGCCGAAATCCGGCTGAAGAATGAGCGGAATGATCGTGGCCGGCAGGATCAGGAACCCCAGCAGCGCTCCCGGCATATCCTTGCGGCGGCCGCCTTCGGAGAAAGCCCAGGCGGCGAGCACGACGAACGCCGGTTTGACGAATTCCGATGGCTGAATACCAAGCGGACCGATCACTATCCAGCGATGTGCGCCCTTGATTTCCGGACCGTACTGGAAGGCCAGAAGGATCAGCACCATGCCGATGAAATAGACCGCCAGCGCGAGGCGTCTCAAATGGCGAAGCGACAGAAAAGACACCGACAGCAGGATGGCGACCGCCGGCATGAGAAACAGGACCTGGCGGTTCACGAAATGGAACGTGGAGAGCCCCAGTCGCTCCGCAACAGGCGGGCCCCCCGCCATGAGGAACACCAGTCCCGCGAGAGCAAGGATCGCCAATGCGGCCAGAAGCGAACGGTCGACCGTCCACCACCAGTCGCCGAAGGCTGAGCGTTCCGCGCGTGACACCATGACGTCAGGCTCCCATCGCCGGCTCAACGCCGGGCAAGGTTTTGACGAGTTCCCGGAAGTGGTTTCCGCGAACTTCGAAGTTCGGATATTGATCGAAGGATGCACTCGCCGGCGACAGCAGAACCACCGCCCGGCTCATTTCAGCCGTATCCTGTGCCGCCTGTTGGACGGCGCGATCGAGCGTACTGCAGAAGACGTGCGGAACGGCGCTGCCGAGCGTCGCTGCGTATTCGTCGGACGCCGCACCGATCAGATAGGCCTTGCGGACCTTCGCGAAGTACGGCGCCAGCGCCGTGATGCCGCCTTCCTTCGCCTTGCCGCCCAAAATCCAATAGATGTCGTCAAAGGATTTCAGCGCCTTCTCGGTTGAATCGGCATTGGTTGCCTTCGAATCGTTGATGAAGAGCACGTGGCCACGACGCGCGATTTCTTCCATGCGGTGAGCAAGACCAGGAAAGCTGCGTAAAGCGCGCGCGATCGTGACGGTATCGATTCCGGAAAACAGCGCGATGGCAACGGCAGCCGCAGCATTCTGCGCGTTATGATCGCCGCGCAAGGAGGCGATCCCCGCAAGATCGGCTATCGGAACGGTGCAGCCGTCCCGGTTGGCAAAGATCCGATGCGATTCGGCATAGATGCTGCCACGCTCATGATCGGAAAGTCCGACCCGCAGAACCTCGCCCTGGATATGCCCGACGGCAGAGCGAGTCAGGGCATCGTCAACCCCTATCACCACCTTGTCGGCTTTTGCGATCAGCCTTTCCTTGATGGCGGCATAGTTCTGTAGGGTGCCATGCCGGTCGAGATGGTCGGGTGAGATGTTGAGCAGCACGCCGATGGTGGGTGCAAGGGACGGTGTGAGATCGATCTGGAATGACGAGCACTCGATGACGTGAACACGCTCGTCCGAGGGAGGGGCGAGCGACAGAATGGCGGTTCCGATATTGCCGCCCATCTGCACGTCCTGACCGGCCTCGCGCAGGATGTGAGCAACGAGGGCCGTCGTGGTCGATTTGCCGTTTGTGCCGGTGATCGCAATGAAAGGCGCTTTGGGTGCGATCTTCGCCCGCTCACGGCAGAACAATTCGATATCGCCGATGATCTCGACGCCGGCGGCACGCGCGAGCGGCACCGACCAATGGGGCTGCGGATGGGTGAGCGGGACTCCCGGGGAAAGGATGAAGCTCGAGAAACGCGACCAATCCGCTTTGCGCAGATCGGCGATTTCGATGCCGTTTGCTTCCGCCTCGGCATTCTTTGCCGGGTTGTCGTCGCACGCCACCACCTGGGCGCCGCCCGCCTGCAATGCAAGCGCGGTCGCGAGGCCGGACCCTCCGAGCCCGAAAAGAGCGACCGTCTTGCCGGCGAAGATGGTGATTGGCGTCATCGGCTCACCGCAGCTTGAGGGTTGCAAGGCCGATGAGGGCGAGCACGACGGAAACGATCCAGAACCGGATGACCACCTGCGGCTCGGTCCAACCGAGTTGCTCGAAATGGTGATGGATCGGCGCCATCTTGAAGACGCGCTTGCCGGTTAGCTTGAAGGACGTGACCTGGATGATGACCGAGAAGATCTCCAGTACGAACAGCCCGCCGACGATGGCAAGAACGATCTCGTGCTTCGCCGCAACCGCGATGGTACCGAGGAGTCCCCCAAGCGCGAGCGAACCCGTGTCGCCCATGAAAATCTGGGCGGGCGGCGCGTTGAACCAGAGAAAGCCTAGGCCTGCTCCCATCAATGCGCCGCAGATAACCGCAAGTTCGCCGGTGCCGGGCACGAAATGGATCTGCAGGTAATTCGCGAAGACTGCATTGCCCGCCAGGTATGCGATGAAGCCGAAGGTCCCAGCAGCGATCATCACCGGAACGATGGCCAATCCGTCGAGGCCGTCGGTGATGTTGACGGCATTGCCCGCGCCTACGACCACGAACGCACCGAAGACGACATAGAACCAGCCAAGATTGAAAATGAGGTCCTTCGAGAATGGCAGCGCGAGTTTGTTCGCCAGCCCCGGCGTCCCCATGTAGGAAATCGCCATGCAGGCCAAGGCTGCGATCAACGCTTCGAGCGCGAGCCGCGAGCGGCCGGAGAATCCTTTGTGGGATTGCTTCGTCACCTTGAGAAAGTCGTCGTAGAAACCGATGGCACCGAAGCCGACGGTGACGAAAAGCACGACCCAGACGTAATGATTGGCAAGATTGGCCCAGAGCAGGGTCGAGACCAGCACCCCGGCGAGGATCATCAGGCCGCCCATGGTTGGTGTGCCGCGCTTCGTCAGCAGATGCGATGCGGGGCCGTCCTCGCGGATCGGTTGCCCCTTGCCTTGCTTCAGGCGCAGCATCGAGATGGTCCAGGGTCCGAACAGAAACACGAACAAAAGCCCGGTCGCAGTGGCGCCGCCGGTCCGAAACGTGATGTACCGGAAGATGTTGAGAGGGCTGAAATAGGGGCTGAGCTCAGCCAACCAGGTTAACATTCTCTATCCTTTCAGCGCTGTGGCCGAGTGGCTTGCGCCGTATTTTTCTTTGAGAGCTTTGACGACAAGGGCCATCTTCATGCTGAGCGACCCCTTCACCATCACGGCGTCGCCGGGGCGAATGGCAGCGCAAACCGCATCGACCAACTCGGCGGAAGAATCGACATGAACGGCCACTTTCGCCTTCGGCAGGCGCGCGACAAGATTTTCCATGAGCGGGCCGGCAGCGAAAAGAACATCGATCTGGTTCGTTTCGATCTCCGCCGCGAGTGCCTCATGCAGCGCAGGCCCCTCTTTGCCGAGTTCCTTCATGTCGCCCAGCACAGCGATGCGACGTCCTTTGCGATCGAGCTCGACCGCGCCGAGATTTGACAACGCGGCGCGCACCGAAGCCGGGTTGGCGTTGTAGCTCTCGTCGATCAACAGCGCATCAGCGTCACCAATGGACAGGATCGTGCGTTCTCCACGCCCGACGGGCGGCTTGAGATCACCGAAAGCAAGCGCGGCCAACGCAATGTCGATCCCCAGCGCGTGCGCCGCCGCCAGCACACTGAGCGAATTCAACGCGATATGACGCCCGGCAGTCCCGATGCGATAGACGAGCGGCTGACCAAAGATCCGCGCCTCGACCACAGAGGTATCCGGCTTGACGATAATCCGCTCGGCCCGGATATCGGCCGTCTCGTGCTCGCCGAAGGCGATAACGCGTCCTGCATTCGATGCGAGTGCGTGGGCGCGCAAGCGCTCGAAGTAGGCGTTATCGCGATTAAGCACGGCGACGCCGCCCGGTTCTATACCGGAGAAAATCTCGCCCTTGGCGTCGGCGATGCCCCACAGGGATGGAAAAAACTCGATATGCACCGGTTCAATAGTGGTGATGACGGCCACATGCGGGCGCACCATCGCGGTCAGGGGCAGAATCTCGTGGGCATGGTTCATGCCGATTTCGAAAATCCCGAACTCGGCTTCGCGCGGCATGCGCGACAGCGTCAGCGGCACGCCCCAATGGTTATTGTAGGACGCAACGGACGCGTGCGTTTTGCCCTGGCGCGAGAGCGCGATGCGCATCGCTTCCTTGGTGCCGGTCTTGCCGACAGAGCCGGTGATTGCGACGATCTTCGCCTTGCTGCGCGCCCGTGCGGCGATGCCGAGACGACGCATCGCTTCCAGAACGTCGGGCACGACGATCAGCCGGTCGGAGCTATTGAACAATGCAGCTTTGTCCGACGACACAATGGCGCCGGCCGCTCCTTTGTCGAGCGCACCTGCCACGAAGTCGTGCCCGTCATGCACGTCGCCGTTGATGGCGAAGTAAAGATCACCCGGCGCCAGGGTGCGCGTGTCGATGGAGGCTCCCGACGCCGTCACGACGCCGTTGCCGACGCGCCCACCGGTCGCCGCCTCGATTTCGGATCGCGTCCACAAAGGCCCGCTCATCCCGTTATCTCCGCGATGGCAGCCCGGACCTCGTCGTGATCCGAGAACGGAAGGGTGCGGTCGCCGATGATCTGGCCGGTTTCATGTCCCTTGCCGGCCACGACGAGAATGTCGCCAGGTTTCAAGTCGCGCACGGCATTCCGAATGGCGCGCGCGCGATCACCGATCTCGATCGCGCCCGGTGCAGCCTTCATGATGTCCGCACGGATGGCGGCCGGGTCCTCCGAGCGGGGGTTGTCATCGGTCACGATCACCACATCGGCTTTCTCGACGGCGATACGGCCCATCAGCGAACGCTTGCCCCTGTCCCGGTCGCCGCCGCAACCGAAGACGCAGACGAGGCGTCCGCTGGTGAAGGGGCGCAGCGCGTCCAGCACGTGCGCAAGCGCGTCCGGCTTATGCGCGTAGTCGACGATGCAGATGGCGCCGTTGACCTCGCCGACATTCTCGAGGCGGCCGACAACGCCTTTGAGACGGGACAACCCCTCCAGCACCTTCTGCGCCTGCCCCTCACCTTCAACCGCCAGAACAAGGCCGGCGGCGAGCAGCGCGTTCTCGACCTGAAATGCGCCCAGGAGCGGAATGGTCGTCTCATAGACGCGTCCGAACGCCTCGACCTTCAGTTTCTGACCGAATCCTTCGGGCTGCGTCTCCAGAAGCCTCAGCATGTCGCCCGCGCTACCGGTTGTCAGCAGCGTCAATCCACGGCGGCGAATTCCGGCGCGAAAGACGTCCGCATAGGGTCCGTCGGCGTTGACGATAGCCGGGGCGTCGGCCGGCAGCAGCGTGTCGAAGAGGCGCATCTTGGCAGCCGCATAGGATTCGGTGTTGCCATGGTAATCGAGGTGATCGCGCCCAAGATTGGTCACGCCGGCGGTTTTAAGTCGTACCGCATCGAGACGGCGCTGATCGATCCCGTGGGAGGATGCCTCCATGGCCAGATGGGTGACGCCATCTCGTGCCAGGCGATCAAGCGTCGCGTGGAGCGAAACGGGATCGGGGGTCGTGAGCGAACCGTAAGCGGTGCCGTCCGACGTGATGACTCCAAGCGTGCCCAAGCTTGCCGATTTGTGGCCCAGAAGAGCAAAAAGCTGCCTTACAAAATCGGCGACCGAACTTTTTCCGCTCGTCCCGGTCACCGCCACGATGGTGGCGGGCTGCTGCGGATGGAACTGCGACGCCGCGAAGGCCAGGGCACGACGGACGTCGGGTACGCGGACGTAAGGCAGGTCCGATGGGGCCTCGGCCTCGCCGACGATTGCGACAGCGCCGGCAGCGACCGCTTGTGAGGCGAAGGCCATGCCGTCGGCTTTCGTGCCCGGCACGGCAAAGAACACCGAACCGGGCGAAACCCTTCGGCTGTCGGATGTTATTCCTGAAACCGCCGCCGCCGCATGCGAGGACTGGCATGCCTCGCGGACCAGATCGCAAAGCGTGATCGTCTCGCCGGCCATCAGCGGGTCCCCCATGCGCCGAGACGCGACATGAGCGGGAAAGGCTGCGCTGGTGGCTCGAAGCGCGGCGGCACGCCGAGCAGCGGAGCCACACGCTCGATCACGTCGCCTGTGACGGGACCCGCATTCCAGCCCGCTGTGGAGAACCCGTATGTTCCGGGGACGGCCTGCGGCTCGTCCATGATCGTCAGGAACACATATTTGGGCTTGTCGGCAGGCAGGATTGCCGTGAAGGTCGTGAGATTCTTGTTTTTCGAGTAGCGGCCATTGATGACTTTCTCGGCCGTTCCGGTTTTGCCGCCGACGTAAAACCCCGCAATCGCCGCCGTCGAGGCAGAGCCCGCCGGGTTGGAGGCGTTGAGGCGCATGACATAGCGCATCGCCTCGCTGGTCTCAGGTTTGATCACCTGCAACGCACCTTCGCGCGCCGCCGCAGCATCACGCTTGAGGAATGTCGGGGTGATCAGCATGCCGCCATTCGACAGCGCACCCACCGCCATAAGGGCCTGAAGGGGTGCGACCGCGAGGCCGTGGCCGAAGGCGATCGTCATGGTGTTGAGTTCGCCCCAGCGTCCCGGCACGATCGGCTCGGCATTTTCCGGCAACTCTGTCTTGAGGCGCGTCAACTGACCCATCTTGCGCAGGAACGCCTTGTGCCCCTCGACGCCGACACCGAGCGCCATGCGGGCCGTACCGATGTTGGACGAGTGGATGAAGACCTCCGGGACGGTCAGAACGCGACGGGTCGGATGGTAATCGCCGATCGTAAAGCGGCCATAACGCAGGCCCGATCGCGCATCGAGCGACGAGTTGATGTTGAACTTACCTGAGTCCAGCGCCATCGCGGTGGTGAGCGCCTTAAAGGTGGAGCCCATTTCGAACACGCCGACATTGATGCGGTTGATGCGATCATCCTCCAGCGCATCGACGGGATTGTTGGGATCGTAATCCGGCAGCGAGACGAGCGCGATCATCTCGCCCGTGTTCACATCCATGATGGCGCCCGCGACCGCCTTGGCCTTGAATTTCGCCATGCCTTTTTGCAGCTCATCGCGCAATGCATGCTGAACACGCAGATCGATCGAGAGCTGCACCGGCTTCAGGTCCGCCGACGTGATGTTGAATCCTGCGCCGTTGAGATCTTGCAAACCTTGGCTGTCGATATATTTCTCGATCCCGGCGATGCCGATGTTGTCGACATTGGCAAATCCGAGAACGTGTGAGGCCGCTTCGGCGTTTGGGTAAATGCGCTTGTTCTCGGGCAGGAAGCCAACGCCGGGGATTCCAAGGTGATGGACCTCAGATTGCTGGCGCGGCGTGATTTCGCGCTTGACCCAGACGAAGCCCTTCTTGGTGCCGAGCTTGTTGCGCAGATCCGTCGCATCGAGATCCGGAAGTACCGCGGTGAGAAGTTCGACCGCCTCATCCTTGTCGATGATGTTGCGGGGTTCTGCGAAAACAGACACCATCTTGACGTCTGTCGCCAGAAGATCGCCGTTCCGATCGACAATGTCCGGACGGGCGGCAGAAATCTCCGAGGAGGTCACGCGCCGCATCTCGCTCGACGCGTCGCTCGTCATCGCAAGATAGACCAACCGTCCGCCAATGACGCAAAACAGCCCCGTGAAACAAATCGCCGCGAGACCGACGCGCGCCGTGCTCTTGTCGACGCGCATGCGAAACAGCTCGCGCACGTGGCCCAGGATGCCGCGTCGCGGAGCGGCCTTATTCCCGGTCAGATCGATTTCGGGCTGTGGGGTCAAGGACATTACCGTTTCGGAGTTTGCGTCGTCGGGGTACGGGCGTCGCTGGTCTTGTCTTTCGGCGTTGCGGTCGGCTCCAGCAAACCGAGCGCTTCGAGCTTGCGGCCGATTTCGTCTTCGCGGCTCGGCCGATTGGGCAGGTCCGAAAGCCGCGCGAGTTGCTGGGTTTTCATCGGCTGCAGATCGAGATGCTGATCGGCGGCCTCCTGCAACCTGTCAGGTCGGTCGAGATACTGCCACTCGGCCTGCAGGACGGCGATCGCGTCACGCTCGCGCTGAACCTTCGATTTCAGTTTCGCCACCTGCTCGACATAGAAGAGCGTCTCGTACTTGATCGAGTAAGCGTAGCCGGCCGACGCGATGAGTGCCGTGATGGCGATGAAATGCAGCAACCGTTTCATCGGCGCCCTCCCCGTTTCTCTGCCGTTTGCGGAAGTTCCGCCAGCATCATGATCGCGCTCAGCGGCTCCTGGGCCTCGGCCTCCGTGCGAGCGCCGGCCCGAAGCTTCGCAGAACGCGCGCGCGGATTGCGGGAGATCTCGAGATCGCCCGCAACGATCGGCCCGCGGGTGATCGCCTCGAACGTGGCCTCGGGCACAAATGTGGTCGGCATGTGGCGAGACCCGCCGGCTGCCCGCCCGGTGCGGGCGGCGAAGAACTGCTTGACGATCCGGTCTTCGAGCGAATGGAACGTCACAACGACGAGCCGTCCACCGGGATTGAGCGCCCGCTCGGCGGCGTGCAGGGCGCGCGCCAACTCGCCCAGTTCGTCGTTGACGGCGATCCTAAGGCCCTGAAATACCCGGGTCGCCGGGTGGATGCCGCCTGGCTCCTGCCAAATCAGCGATGCGACGAGTTCCGCCAACTGCTTCGTCGTCTCGAACGGCTGCCGGCGGCGGGCTTCGATCACAGCCCGAGCGACGGCGCGGGCACGACGTTCCTCGCCGTAATGATAGAAGATGTCGGCAAGTTCCGCTTCCGTCGACTCGTTGATGAGGTCGGCAGCGCTCGGCCCCACCCGCTCCATGCGCATGTCGAGCGGGCCGTCGTTGCGAAACGAGAAGCCCCGTTCGGCCTCGTCAAGCTGCATCGACGACACACCGATGTCGAGCACGACACCATCGACGCGCTCGAATCCCTCAGACATCGCAATGGTGTCGAGATCGCCGAACCGACCGGCCACAAGGGTGAGACGACGCTTTGCCTTTGCCACCAAGGCTGCACCGCCCGCGATCGCGTCGGGATCGCGATCGATGGCGATTACCGCGTTGCGGGGATTGCTGTCCAGGATGGCGCGCGTGTAACCGCCGGCGCCAAATGTGCCATCGATGAAAGTGCCGCCACGCTTGGCATCAAGCGTTTCGCAGACCTCTTCCAGGAGGACGGGGACATGACGGTTCGGTCCGCCAGCGGCTCCGGCTCCTGGGCCGTCGCCGCGTCCCATCATCGCTCCCGACCTCCTGGTGAGATTTCCTGCAATGTTCGTGGTTCCAACATTCGGGCTCCTAAAACCTTTTTTAGATCTCGCACCTTCGTGCGCGCCTCCTCCAAGTGCGCACGGAAGCGCGCGGGCTCCCAAATTTGAAACTTGTGTCCGAGCCCGACGAATGTCACGGCATCGTCGATTTCGGCGTGAACTTTTACTGACTCCGTCAGGATGACCCGCCCCTCCGGATCGACCTTCAGGATCTCGCTCGTGCCGAATAGAGCGGTCGATAGCTGATCCCGTTCGTCCGAATAGGGTGAGAGCGTCGACAAGAACGCGTCGATCTCGTTCAGGAGCACATTGCCACCCGCGTCCAACGCCGAAGAATCGAGCGCCGGATGCACGTAGAGGCCCTCGAATCCATCGCGTGCCAACACGGCACGAAAAGATGCGGGGATTGAGACCCGGCCCTTCGAATCCAACTTGTTGGTGAAATTGGACACGAAGCGATTCATGGGCCGCGGCTCGCGCACTCCTGGTTGTCAGCCCCACGGCGAACGCAACAGGTTCGCCGTGCCCTGCGGCTGGCGTGGACGCATCTTCTTGAAGGAACTGAACGGCGACGCTTGAGCGGCTGCCGCACCCTTCAGAGAACACCGTCCGCAGGATGGTTTGGGATAACATGGGATATTATGGGCGTCAACGGAGCTGGGCGGTTCGGGGCGCTTCTCGACAAGCAACCCGCATCAGAATCCTTTAGGGTTAATGAACCGTAAGCAGGACAATGGTTTACCTCGCCTTTTCGACGAAATTCCGCCTGTGGACAACGTGTTGATGAAAGAGAATGTCAGCCGGCCTGTAAGCCGGGTTTTGTAGGGCCCAGGCTTTCGACACCTGGGCGTGGCGACCATTCCTCTGGGACGGCCATTGCTGACCGCCTCGAGCAACCAACCCGAACGACGAGCCTGGAAGCGGGGCTTGGCGCGAACGCCTGTCGTTCCTATTCGGTCTTGCTCCCGGTGGGGTTTACCCTGCCGTGCGCATTGCTGCGTCCGCGGTGCGCTCTTACCGCACCCTTTCACCCTTACCCCCGAATCCGAGGACCCTGGGGCGGTTTGCTTTCTGTGGCACTTTCCCTGAGGTTTCCCTCGCCGGACGTTATCCGGCACCGTGCTTCCAAGGAGCCCGGACTTTCCTCCCCGGGTAAACCCGGAGCGGCCGCCCGGCCGGCTGACGGAGAGGATGTGGTGCCAAAGGTATGCCTACGTCAACCCAGGGCTAGTCAGCCTCGGCGAGAATTGTCTTCACCTTCGAGCAATAGATCCGTGAGGCATTGGTCATGGTCTGGGCCCGGTGGCCGGCCTGGTAGCGGAGGATGGCGCCACAAAGGTTTCCACCCGCAAGCTTGTAGGCCTGAGCCAGGTATTTGAGGCCATAGCGCAGGTTGGTTTCCGCATCGAAGAGCCCTGCGGCGTTTCCCGTGTAGCCGAGCGATTGCGCCGTGCGAAAATTCACCTGTGTCAGCCCGAGATTGGGCCCATTGCGGGCAGCCGCATTATAGCGGCTCTCGATCCTGACGACGGCGTCGGCCAGCTCATACGGCACATCGTGCTGAAGCGCATAACGGGCGATGAGCGGCCTGAGAGCGCTTGCGCGCAACACGTCCGAAGTCCGCGATTTGAAGGAGAGATTTGCGACCGCCGCTTTCGCCGGTCCGGCCGCCGTGGATGCGGTTTCTTCCGGCTCTGCGACTGTGGCTTGCGTTACCGCCGCAACGGCCTCCGGCGGGATTACGCTCGCTCCCTCACCACCTTCAGCCTTCGCCACGCTAATAAGCCCAAGTGCAGCGACACCAAAACCGGCGACAACCATCGTTCTCACAAAATGTTGCAAAGTCATGCTGGTTCCCCACGAGCCATTTCAGCCATCTCATGCTGGGTGGTGGCGAAATCCGGCGAAGATGTGGCGAAATAAAACGCAACGATATTAGAGAACGACGCTAGCTTAACAATAAAACCCTTGGAAATGCGGCAAAAACAGGCGGCTATAGCCTTCCGGTACCTCGCCAAAATTGTGCACGGCCGAGCCATCCTACGCGGAACCGTTTTGACGCAGAAGAGTTGGCGTCAGCGTAAGGTCAAGCTAAGTAGGGTTGGGCGTCTTCAGCCCTCTTAAAGATACAGGGAAGCTTCCATGAAAAAGATCATCACAGCGATTGCCGCTGGCGCGCTGACCCTCTCGATGGCTGCCTGCAATACGCCTGGCGAGCGAGCAGTCGGCGGTGCCGCGATTGGCGGTCTTGCGGGTGCCGCGATCGGTGGTGCAGCGACAGGCCGCGCGGGCGGTGCTCTGGCGGGTGCGGCCATAGGCGCTGCCGGTGGCGCGATCGTGGGTGCTGGAACGGCGCCTTCACGTCCTGCATGCCCCTACGGCACGTATCAGGATGTCTACGGCAACATCTACTGCCGCTAAACGCAACAACCCACGGGTTTTTAGGGTCGGGATCGTTCCCGGCCCTTTTCTTTTGCCTGGGGGCTGGCATACGTCTGAATCACAATGATTCAATCAATCTGGGGTAAGTTGGGCGGGGCCGGTATCGGGCTCGCGCTCGGAGGGCCGATCGGCGGCCTCCTCGGCGGCTTTGCTGGCCATATGCTGGTCGATCGCGAAGGTGCGATCTTTGGCCGGGTGCCTCGAGACGTCATGTTCACCATGGGCCTTGTCGCGCTTGCGGCCAAGATGGCGAAGGCGGACGGCGTGGTTGTCGAAACCGAGATCGCCGCCTTCGAACAAATCGTGGACGTCCCTGACGAGGAAAAAGATCGCGTCCGGCGCTTGTTCGACCTCGCCATGAAAACGTCGGATGGTTTCGAAGCCTACGCCCAACAGATCGGCGAAGCGTTCGCGGACGAGCCGGCGCTTCTCGAGGACGTGCTGGACGGCCTGTTCCACATCGCGAAAGCGGACGAGGCCATCCACGAGGCCGAATACGTATATCTGCGGGATGTCGCCACCATCTTCGGGTTCGACCAGTCCGCCTTTGAGCGCATCGCCGCGCGGCACGTGCAAAAGGCAGACGATCCCTACCTGATCCTCGCCGCGGAACGTTCCATGAGCAACGAAGAACTGAAGCGCCGTTACCGGCAAATGGCAGCCGATAATCACCCGGACCGGGAACTCGCTCGCGGCCTGCCGCCGGAAGCGGTCAAGATCGCCACCGAGCGCCTCTCGGCAATCAACGCCGCGTGGGATCGCATCGCCGCCGAACGCAACATCCTGTGATCGGCGTGAGTAAGGTCCTGCAGCCAGAAAGCCCGGTCGCCACGAAGGTTTTTCCGTCGGCCAACCATGGGGAGCGGAAAGACGGCAAGCAGCCCACTCTTCTCATCCTGCATTACACCGGTATGGCGGATTCCGGCGAAGCACTGCAATGGCTGGCCAATCCGATCTCTCAGGTGTCGGCGCATTATTTCGTGTTCGAGGACGGGCGGGTTCTCCAGATGGTGCCGGAAGCGCGCCGCGCCTGGCATGCCGGCTTGTCGTTCTGGAACGGTGAAACCGACATCAATTCATTGTCCATCGGCATTGAAATCGCCAATCCGGGACATCCAGGCGGGCTGCCGGCTTTCCCGGACGATCAGATCCGAAGCGTAGCGGCGCTGGCGAAGGATATCGCCACGCGCTGGCGCATTGCGCCGGACCGGGTGCTCGGACATTCCGATGTCGCGCCCGGACGCAAGCTCGATCCGGGGGAAGCATTCCCATGGCAACGCCTGTACGAGGAAGGCGTGGGCCATTGGGTTGTGCCCTCCCCCGTCCGCGACGGCCGGTTTTTTGCGCGAGGCGACCGGGGAATGCCGGTCGAGGCGCTCCAGGCCATGTTGGCGATGTACGGCTATTCGGCCCGCATCACCGGGCTGTTCGATGAGGACACGGAGAAGACGGTCGCAGCGTTCCAGCGCCATTTCAGACCCGAGCGGGTCGATGGAGTCGCCGACGCCTCGACAATCACGACGCTGCGAGACCTGATCGCCCGCCGCCCGGAAACCCCATCATGACCAAGAGTTAACTCGAACTCGGCGGCGTTTTCAGCCACAATCCTGTTGCATGAACATCATGCATCGAGGGATCGATAGCTTGCGCAAAACGTGGCTGTGGCTGATTGGCGTTCTGGCAGTTTGCGGAACAGCGGCCTTCATTTTCTGGACTTCCGCCGGCGGCAGGGCATCGGACCCGGCCTTTCGGTTGGCTGCCATCGATCGCGGCGATCTGACTGCAAGCGTCCGCGCCACCGGGACGCTGAACCCCCTGACGACCGTCCTCGTCGGTTCGCAGCTCTCCGGCCAGGTGGTGGAAATTCTCGCGGACTACAACACACCAGTCAAACAGGGTCAGATCGTCGCCAGATTGTTCTCCGAGCAGATCAGGTCTCGCCGCGATGCCGCGCTTGCAGACCTTGCGCAGGCGAGAGCCGAACGCGACACCAAGAGCGCGCAGATCGACAAAGCGAGGTCTGCGCTGCAACGTGCCGAGGCGATTGCCGACGACCTGATGGCACAGAAGGATCGCGCCCAGGCGCAACTCGAAGAAGCGCAAAGAAATTTCGATCGTCAGACAGAGCTGCTGGCGCGAGCCGTCGGTGCTCAGAACACGCTCGACCAAACAAGAACTCAGCTCGACATCCATAAGGCAGTGCTGGTTTCTGCAAAGGCGCAGATCGCATCCAACCGGGCCGAAGCGTCGGGCTTGAGAGCTGATATCGCGCTTGCGGAGGCAGCGGTGAAATCAGCCGAGGCGCTCATTCTGCAGCGCGAGGCGAAATTGCGAGATGTGGAAATTGATCTTGCGCGCACGGACATTCGCTCGCCGGTCGATGGCGTGGTGGTCAAGCGCGACATCGATCTTGGTCAGACGGTGGCGGCTTCCTTGTCGGCCCCTACCCTCTTCACGATCGCGCAGGACCTGCGGGAGATCGATATCTACGCGAATATCGACGAAGCGGATGTGGGGCGGATCAAACCCGACCAGCCGGTCAGTTTCACCGTCAACGCTTATCCGAACCGCAATTTCAGCGGCACCGTACGGCTCGTCCGCCTCAGCGCGCAAACCGTGCAGAACGTCGTGACCTATACGGCCGTGATCGGCGTCAAGAACCAGGACCTTGCGCTGCTGCCGGGCATGACCGCCAACCTTCAGATCATCACCGACGAGCGCACGGACGTGCTTCGGATTCCCAACGCGGCCTTGCGCTTTCGACCGCTCGTTGCGCGGAGTTCAGGGCGCGCGGAGCCAACGAACAAGGAGAGCAGATCCCTGACGGACGAGGGCAGCGGTACGGAAGCGCGCGTCTACCGGATCGGCCCGGACGGAGAACCTACGCCGGTGCACATTCGCCTTGGTGTCACGGATGGAAGTTTCACTGAACTTCTGAGTGGGGATTTGCGCGAAGGCGCTGCGATCATCGCCGGCCGCGCACCGCAGGATGGATCGTCCCCCGATGCCGACAACCCGCGAGCGGGCTCCCGCCCGCGCGCTCCTCGCCTGTTTTGAGGCCGCGCACAATGGCACTGATCGAAACGCGCGGATTGAGACGGGTTTACAATCTGGACGCCGGTCGCGTCGTCGCCCTCGACCATGTCGATCTTGACGTCGAAAATGGCGATTTCCTCGCCGTCATGGGACCTTCCGGATCCGGAAAGTCCACCTTCATGAATCTCGTCGGTTGCCTCGATCGGCCCACCAGCGGCCACTACAGCCTTGGCGGCACGACGGTCGAGCGTCTCGATGCGAACGGACTTGCGCATCTGCGCAACCGCGAGATCGGCTTCGTCTTTCAGCAATTCAATCTCTTGCCGCGCCTTGACGCGCTCGCGAATGTTGAACTGCCAATGATCTATGCCGGCATCGACCGCAAGCATCGCCGTGAACGCGCGATCCACGCGCTTGAACGGGTCGGCCTCACAGACCGCGCGCGCCATCGGCCCATGCAATTGTCGGGCGGGCAACAACAACGGGTCGCGATTGCTCGGGCGCTCGTGAACAATCCCAGCCTCCTTCTCGCCGATGAACCTACGGGCGCGCTGGACAGCAAGACGGCCGAGGAAATTCTGGGATTGTTTCAGGAACTGAATCGCGAAGGCACGACGGTCGTTCTGGTGACGCACGACGCGGATGTCGGTCGCCATGCCGGTCGTCTCGTGCGCTTCAAGGACGGGCGCGTGACGGAGGATTCTCGCCAGACGCCTGTCCTCGTGCCACTTGCCGAGGCGGCGGAATGAGGTTCATCGAGGCGATCAGGTCCGCGCTTGGGGCCATCATGACGAATACACTGCGAAGCTTGCTCACCATGCTCGGCATCGTCATTGGAGTTGCGGCCGTGATCGCCATGGTGGCGATCGGTGCCGGCGCCCGCAATCTGGTTGACAGCCAAATCCGGTCGCTGGGGGCGAACCTCGCCATCGTCACTCCCGGCAATGTGACCCAAGGAGGGGCGCGGCTCGGTGCGGGCGCCGCCTCCTCGCTTACCGATGACGACGCACAGGCCATGCGGCGCGAGGTCGATGGTGTCGTCGCGGCGGCCCCTTTCGTCCAAGGCCTCACACAGGTCGTCTCGGGTGGCAGCAACTGGGCCACCCGCATCTATGGCATCGATCTCGACTGGTTCGATGCACGCGAGTGGGATGTCGCGAGCGGCCGGGGGTTCGATGCTGAAGAAATTCGGCGCGGTGACATCGTCGTGATCCTCGGAGAGACCGTCGCCCGCAACCTCTTCGGCGAGGAAGATCCGATCGACCGCACCGTGCGCGTCCGGAACGTGCCGTTCCGGGTCATCGGCGTGATGGCCCCAAAGGGGCAGTCCGCGTTCGGGCAAGATCAGGATGATGTGATCTTCGTTCCCCTCGACGCGGGCAGACGTCGCGTGATCGGGCGCAACTATGCGCGAGATGGGTCCGTTGGCTCCATCTTCGTCAAATTCGCCAACGAGGAGGATATCGAGCCCGGCATCGCCCTTATGACCGACCTGTTGCGGCAACGGCATCGCATCACCGGCGATCAGGAGAACGATTTTTCGATCCGCAACCTGACGGAAATCGCCAATACCGCCACGGCCTCCGCCAACACCTTGTCGTTGCTTCTCGCCGCGGTTGCCGCTGTTTCCCTGCTGGTCGGCGGCATCGGCATCATGAACATCATGCTTGTGTCGGTGACCGAGCGGACGCGCGAGATCGGGTTGCGCCTCGCCGTAGGTGCGCGCCCGCGCGACATCCTCAGCCAATTCCTCATCGAAGCCACGACCCTGTCGACGATCGGTGGCATGATCGGCGTGGGGTTGGGCGTAGGCGCGGCCTATTTCGTCGCCAGTCTTGCGGGATGGCCGTCGCTCGTTTCGATGAACGCGGTTCTCGTCGCAGTCGGATTTTCCGCGATGGTCGGCATTTTCTTCGGTTTCTACCCCGCCCAGCGCGCGGCGCGCCTCGATCCCATCGAGGCGCTGCGGCGCGATTAGATTATTCGGCAGCGATGATGTTGTACGAAGCCGGATCATAATTGAGGATAGGCGCGAGCCAACGCTCCGCTTCGGCGATGCTCATGCCCTTGCGCCGGGCATAATCCTCGGCCTGATCGCGTTCCACTTTCGCAACGCCGAAATAGTAGGAATCCGGGTGCGACAGGTAGAGGCCTGACACCGAGGAACCGGGCCACATGGCAAATGATTCCGTCAGCGTCACGCCGATGCTCTTCTCCGCGCCGAGAAGCTGGAACAAAGTTCCTTTTTCCGTATGGTCGGGTTGCGCCGGATAGCCGGGCGCCGGCCGGATGCCGTCATATTCCTCGCGGACGAGGTCCTCGTTGGTCAGCGTTTCATTGGGTGCGTAGCCCCAGAATTCCTGGCGCACGCGCTGGTGCATCCGCTCGGCAAATGCCTCCGCAATACGATCGGCCAGCGCCTTCACGAGAATCGAACGGTAATCATCATTGGCGCGTTCGAACTTCTCGGCGATACGAACCTCTTCGATGCCGGAGGTCACGACGAAGCCGCCGATATAGTCGGCTTTCCCACTCTCCAACGGTGCCACGAAATCCGACAGGCACAGGCTCGGCTTGCCATCGCGCTTCAGGAGTTGCTGCCGCAAGCCGTGGAAGGCCGCGAGCTGCTGCTGCCGGCTCTCGCCCGTATAGAGGTGAATGTCGTCGCCGACCGAGTTTGCGGGCCAGAAGCCGATCACGGCTTTCGGGTTGAACCAGCGTTCCTCGACGAGTTGCCTCAACATGCCTTGCGCGTCTTCGAAGAGTTGCCGCGCGACCTCACCCTGTTCAGGATCGTTGAGAATTGCCGGGTAGCGCCCTCGCAGTTCCCATGTCTGGAAGAACGGTGTCCAATCAATATATGGTACCAGTTCACCGACATCGTAGCTGCGGAAGACGCGCGCTCCCGTGAAGGTCGGTTTCGGTGGCTGATAAGACGCCCAGTCAATCTTGAACTTGTTGGCGCGCGCCTTTTCAAGCGGCATGCGCTGCTTGTCCAGTTCTGAACGAGCATGAGCATCCGCAACCTTGCGATATTCCGCCTGGATGGTGCTGACATACTCGTCCTTCATGTCATTCGACAGAAGGGACGAGACGACACCGACGGCCCGGCTCGCATCATTCACGTAGACGGCCTGGCCCTTGCGATAATTGGGATGGATCTTCACGGCTGTGTGCACGCGGCTCGTCGTGGCGCCACCGATCAGCAAGGGAATGTCGAACCCCTCGCGTTCCATCTCGCTGGCAACATTCGCCATCTCCTCCAGAGATGGCGTAATGAGACCGGAGAGGCCGATGATGTCGACGTTTTCGCGGCGCGCGGTTTCAAGAATTTTCTGCGCCGACACCATGACTCCGAGGTCGATGACCTCGTAGTTATTGCAGGCGAGAACCACGCCGACGATGTTCTTGCCGATATCGTGCACGTCTCCCTTGACGGTAGCCATCAGAATCTTGCCGGCAGTGGAGCGGCTGGTATCGCCGAGGCGCGCCTTCTCCTCTTCCATGTAGGGCATCAGATAGGCAACGGCCTGTTTCATCACGCGCGCGGATTTAACGACCTGTGGCAGGAACATCTTTCCCGCGCCGAAAAGGTCGCCGACCACGTTCATGCCCGCCATCAGCGGACCCTCGATCACGTGGAGGGGGCGCTCTGCCGCTGCGCGCGCCTCTTCGGTATCCCGTTCGATGAACTCGGTGATGCCATTGACGAGAGCATGCTCAAGCCGCTTTGCGACCGGCCAGCTCCGCCATTCCAGGTCAGCCATCTTGACGGGACCGCTCCCGTCGCCCTTGAAACGCGCAGCCGCCTCGAGCAGGCGCTCGGTCGCATCGTCGCGGCGGTTGAGGACGACATCCTCGCAGAGTTCGCGCAACTCCGGATCGATCTGCTCGTAAACCGCGAGTTGTCCCGCGTTGACGATGCCCATATCCATACCGGCCTTGATGGCGTGGTACAGGAAGACCGAATGCATCGCCTCGCGCACGGGTTCGTTGCCGCGAAACGAGAACGACAGGTTCGAGACGCCGCCCGAGATGTGAACATGCGGGAGTGTTTCGCAAATGATGCGGGCGCCCTCGATAAAGGCGACGCCGTAGCCGTTATGCTCCTCGATGCCGGTTGCCACCGCGAAGACATTCGGATCGAAGATGATGTCCTCGGGCGGAAAGCCAATTTCTTCGGTCAGGAGTTTGTAGGCCTTCGTGCAGATCTCGACCTTGCGTTCGAGAGTGTCGGCCTGACCGAGTTCATCGAACGCCATCACGACGATGGCAGCGCCATAGGCACGACAGATTCTCGCCTGTTCGAGAAACGCTTCCTCGCCCTCTTTCATCGAGATCGAGTTGACGACCGGCTTGCCTTGAATGCATTTCAGGCCCTCCTCGATGATGTGGAACTTGGATGAATCCACCATGATCGGGACGCGGGCGATATCCGGCTCCGTGGCAACCAGATTCAGGAACTCGACCATCGCTTTCTGCGAGTCGAGAAGTCCCTCGTCCATGTTGATGTCGATGATCTGCGCGCCGTTCGCCACCTGATCGCGCGCCACGTCGAGCGCTGCCTGGAAATCACCGTTGGTGATGAGCTTGCGGAATTTCGCGGAGCCCGTGACGTTGGTCCGTTCGCCCACGTTCACGAAGGTGATTTCGGGCGTGAGCGTGAAGGGCTCAAGTCCCGACAGGCGCATCAAGGGCTTGACGGTGGGCACGCGACGCGGCGCCTTGCCCGCAACCGCATCGGCGATGGCGCGGATGTGATCCGGTGTCGTACCGCAGCATCCCCCCACGACATTGACGAGCCCCGCATCGGCAAACTCTGCGAGCATGGTGGCGGTCGCCTCCGGGCGCTCGTCATAGAGGCCAAACTCGTTCGGGAGGCCGGCATTCGGATAGGCGCAGACGAGGGTATCCGCAGCCTTGGCGATTTCCTGAATATGCGCCCGCATCTCTCTTGCACCGAGGGCACAATTGAGCCCGACCGAGAACGGGTCGGCGTGGCGCACGGAATGCCAGAAAGCGGTTGGCGTTTGTCCCGACAAGGTGCGGCCGGACAAATCGGTGATCGTACCGGAGATCATGATCGGCAGCTTCACGCCCCGGTCGGCGAAGACCTGCTGAATCGCAACGATTGCCGCCTTGGCGTTCAGCGTGTCGAAGATCGTCTCGATGAGGATGATTTCCGACCCGCCGTCAACGAGGCCCCGCACCTGTTCGGCATAAGAATCGCGGACCTGGTCGAAGGTCACGGCGCGAAAGCCTGGATTGTTGACGTCGGGCGATATCGAAAGCGTTCGGTTGGTGGGTCCAATGGCGCCGGCGACGAAGCGACGGCGGCCGTCCTGCTTCTGCGCGATCAAGGCAGCCTCGCGCGCAAGACGTGCGCCGTCGCGGTTCAGTTCGTAGACGAGTTCTTCCATGCCATAATCGGCCTGCGCGATCGATGTGCCCGAGAACGTATTGGTCTCGACGATATCGGCACCGGCCAGGAAGTAGCTCAGATGAACGTCGCGTACGGCGTCCGGCTGCGTGAGAATGAGCAGATCATTGTTGCCCTTGACGTCCTGTCCCCAGTCCCTGAAGCGCTCACCGCGGAAATCCTCTTCGGAGAAGCGGGATCGCTGCAACTCGGTTCCCATCGCGCCATCCAGAACGAGGATGCGTTTTGCGGCGATCTCGCGGAGCGCCCGCACGACTTCGGGACCATTGGCCGGGGAAGGAATTGACGTCGTCATCTCTTTTTTCTTTCGTCGTGACCGGGACCGAGCCAGCCACTTCAGGTCTTCGTGCGCTTGCGAGCCGAGCGCTCTAGGCAGCAACCTTGTCGGCCTGTCCGCGTAGACCCAGCAGGCGGCAGATCGCATAGACGAGATCGGCGCGGTTCATGGTGTAGAAGTGGAATTCGTTCACCCCTCTGTCGACGAGGTCGATGACCTGCTCGGCAGCAACAGCCGCGGCGATCAGTTTTCGTGTTTCCACATCCCCATCCAGGCCGTCAAATCGTGCAGCCAGCCACGCGGGAATGCTCGCTCCGGTTTTGGCGGCAAAATTCGCCGTCTGCTTGAAATTCTGGACCGGCACGATGCCCGGAACGATCGGGATGTTGATGCCGCGCGCGCGGACGCGGTCAAGATAGCGGAAATAATGCTCGTTATCGAAGAAGAACTGGGTGATCGCGCGGTCAGCGCCGCAATCGACCTTCGCCTGCAACTCGTCGATATCGGCCTCCAATGAGGCCGCCTCCGGATGCTTTTCCGGATAGGCAGAAACCGAAACCTCGAAATCCCCCACCGCCTTGATGCCGCGGACGAGATCGCAGGTCCTGCGATAACCTTGTGGGTGCGGCGCATAAGCCGTCCCTAGCCCACCGACAGGATCGCCACGCAGCGCTACCACGTGCCGGACTCCGGCCTCCCAATAGGCACTGATTACCCCGTCGACTTCTTCCTTGGTCGCATCAACGCAGGTCAGATGCGCGGCGGGGTTCAGATGCGTCTCGCGAACAAGGCGTGAGACGGTTGCGTGGGTCCGCTCGCGCGTCGAACCGCCGGCCCCATAGGTGACCGACACGAATTGCGGCTGCAAAGGCGCCAGGCGCTCGATCGACGACCACAGAGTGGCTTCCATCTCAGGTGTCTTCGGCGGGAAGAACTCGAACGAAACCTTGATCGGGCAGGAAGCCTGGCGGCTCGGGCGGAGTGTCAGCGGCGACATCAGGCAACCTCTCTGTCGGCTTCGATCGCGGGCCAATCCGTGACGACACGGCGGTCCTGGCCGAGCCAGAGTGAAACAATCAATTGGCCTTCGCCTTTTTCGGGCGGGGCGATCTGGCGATTGGCGACGCAATCCAGCCCGGCATCCTCAAGCCAGCCTGCGATCTGTTCCGAGGCGAAACCGAGGCGGCGGTGCGCCTGTGCTTCCCTGAGGAATTCGAGGCCATGAGGCGCGAAATCCACCACAAGGATGCGTCCGCCGGGGGCAACAAGACGGGCCGCTTCGCGAATGGCACGGGCAGGATCATCAAGGTAGTGCAGGACCTGATGGATGATGACGAGATCGAATGTGTTGCGCGGGAAAGGGGGAGCGTAAATGTCGCCTTGGCGCAACTCGATCCGCGATAGGCCGGCGTTTTCGAGATTTGCTCGCGCCACCGACAACATCGCGTGGCTCGCATCCAGCCCTACGGTTCGGGACGCGCGTGGTGCCAGCAATTGCAGCATCCGGCCAGTGCCGGTGCCGAGGTCCAGCAGGTTCACGATCGGCTTGTCGCCCAACGCCTCCAACACCGAGTCTTCCACCACGTGCTCGGGAGCATGGAGGGACCGCAACCGATCCCATTCGGGCGCGAGGCGTGAGAAGAAAGCTTGCGCAGCGTGGGAACGTTGTGCACGCACGGCTTCGAGACGGGTGCGATCATCGAGAAGGAGGGGATCCGAGCGGTTGAGACCGTCCAGCATCGGGCGCAATGTACGGGCGGCCGCACCGCGATCGGTCAGCCGGAAGAAGGCCCACGCGCCCTCGCGATGACGCTCCACCAGGCCGGCTTCCGCCAAGAGTTTGAGGTGACGCGAAATGCGAGGTTGGGATTGCCCCAGGATATCGGTCAGATCGGAAACGGAGAGCTCTCCATCCGCCAGCAAGGCCAGAATGCGCAGGCGCGTCTCCTCCGCGGCAGCCCGCAGGATGCTCAACGTCAGATCCAGAGATGGTGCGGCGCTGCTGGGCACGGCGAAATTCACTCTCACATATAAAGATATATTTATATCTCCTTTTGCCGGATCCGCAAGCCTTTAACATTCGGCCGCGCCTACGGCTGCCCGCCTCCTAACCCCTACAGGGACAAGACCCGCTGCGGCGGCCAGCCAAGCTTCCCCAATCGCTCGCGCTCAAGCCCGGGATCGAACATGAGGTGGATGAGTTGCAGGAATTGGACCTGGCCCGCCCGGCGATGCCCTGCAATCCGGCATTCCAGGCAAAAAGCCCAGATATCGGCTCACCGGCTGGTTTAGCGGAAGGGAGGTTCGTCGAAGCTCCGGAGCTTGCGCGAATGAAGCGAGGAACGCTGTCCCCGCAGAATATCCACGGCCACCAGCCCGATCATCAGGTGCTCGCTGACCGCGCGCTCATAAAAGGCATTGGCGGCGCCGGGAAGCTTGATTTCCCCGTGCAATGGTTTGTCCGACACGCAGAGCAGCGTTCCATACGGCACCCGCAGACGATAGCCTTGGGCCGCGATGGTGCCGCTTTCCATATCCACGGCGATCGCCCGCGACAGGTTGATCTGGCGGCGCTCCTGCGTCCAGCGCAGCTCCCAATTTCGGTCGTCATAAGTCACGACCGTTCCGGTGCGCAACCGGCGTTTGAGCGCGTCGCCCCGCTGCCCGGTGACCTGAGCGGCCGCCTCCTGCAGCGCGACCTGCACTTCCGCAAGGGCCGGAATGGGAATCTCAGGCGGGACGGCGTCGTCGAGAATATGGTCGCGCCGCAGGTAGCCATGGGCGAGCACGTAATCGCCGATGGTCTGCGATTGCCGCAGACCGCCGCAATGACCCACCATGAGCCAGCAATGCGGACGGACGACCGCCAGGTGGTCAGTCACGTTCTTCGCGTTCGACGGCCCGACGCCGATATTGACCAGCGTCACCCCGTGCCCATCACGATGGATAAGGTGGTAGGCGGGCATCTGGAAACGGTGCCAGGGCGATGAGCCGACCAGTTCGGCAACCGCCTCCTCCTTCAACCCCCGTTCGATCATCACTCCGCTTGGCAGCACGAGCTTGATGAAAGGGCTGTTCTCGCTGGCCAGCTCCGAGATCGCCCAGCGCACGAACTGATCGACATAGCGGTGATAGTTGGTCAGCAGGATCCAGGGCTGGACCGATCGCCAGTCGGAGCCGGTGTAATGCACCAGCCGCCGCAGGGAATAATCCGTCCGGGCGGCATCGAACAGCGAGAGCGGGCGTGGCTCGCCTTCGCGAAACTCCCAGGTGCCATCGGCGATTTCGTCGCCGACCTTGGCCAGGAGCGGTGTCGGGAAGAACTGCGCCAGCTCTGCCGCCGAATGCGCGCCGCGGCCGAGTTCGTCTCCGCGCTCGAAGACATACGGATAGGGAATTTCCTGGTCGCTGACGCCGACCTGGATGGTCGCGCCGTAATCGCTGACAAGGTAGTTGAGCTGCTCGAGCAGATAGTTCCTGAAGAAGGCCGGCTGGGTGATCGTCGTCGCGTAGACGCCGGGCCCTTGGAACTTCGCATAGGCACGCTGCTTGATCGGCGGAACGGAGGTCGCCCGGTAGATAACCCGGAGTTCGGGATAGCGGAACTTTGCCCGTTCCTCCGCGGTCGGCGCGACTTGGGTCGCAAAAAAGCGTTCAAGCGCATGCCGTTGCGCGTCAATGGCGGCATCATAGAGGACGATCAGCCGGGCAACGGCTTCCTCGGGGGACGGGGCTGTCTCGAATGTGGAGATTTCATCGGCTGGCACGGGACAACTTTCTCAAGGCCTGGTGCCTCAAGGGTCATACACTGTTTCAGTCTCGAACCCAACAGGCATTGCTGAGGCAAGTAGCCTAGGCCAACAAAGAGCGGAGCGATGGGTTTCACCGCAATCCGCCCTCGGGTGCCGCGCAGCCTTGAATTTACCGCGTGAACTTCTTGTACTTGATGCGGTGAGGAATCGTTGAATCCTGGCCAAGTCGGCGCTTTTTGTCCTCTTCGTAATCCGCGAAGTTACCCTCGAACCATTCGACGTGGCTGTCGCCCTCGAAAGCCAGAATATGGGTCGCGATGCGGTCCAGGAACCAGCGGTCGTGGCTGATGATCACCGCGCAACCGGCATAATCCTCCAGCGCCTCCTCGAGCGCGCGGAGCGTGTCGACATCGAGATCGTTGGTCGGCTCGTCGAGGAGGAGAACATTGGCGCCCGACTTGAGAATTTTTGCCAGATGGACGCGGTTGCGTTCACCGCCCGAGAGGACGCCGACCTTCTTTTGCTGATCGGGGCCCTTGAAGTTGAACGCGCCGCAATAGGCACGCGCATTGATCTCGCGCTTCCCCAAATACAGGATCTCGTTGCCGCCGGAGATTTCCTCATACAACGTCTTGTTGGGGTCGAGGGAATCTCGGCTCTGGTCGACGTAACCCAGCTTGACACTCTCGCCGATGACGATCTTTCCTTCGTCCGGCTGGTCCTGTCCGGTGATCATGCGGAACAACGTGGTCTTGCCGGCGCCGTTCGGACCGATGATGCCCACGATGCCGCCAGGCGGCAGCTTGAACGAAAGCCCATCCACCAGCAGCTTGTCGCCGAAGGCCTTCTTCAGGTTATCGAATTCGATGACGTTATTGCCGAGACGCTCGGCAATCGGGATGACGATCTGCGCCGTCGTCGCGCTTCTCTCGTCCGCCCGGGCCACAAGATCCTCGTAGCGCTGGATACGCGCTTTCGACTTGGCCTGGCGTGCTTTCGGCGTCGCCGAGACCCATTCGCGCTCGCGTTCGATCGTCCGCTTATGCGCCTCGTCCTCGCGGCCCTCCTGCTCCAGCCGCTTCTGCTTCTGCTCGAGCCAGGAGGAATAATTGCCCTGATAGGGAATGCCCCGACCACGGTCAAGCTCAAGGATCCAGCCGGTGACGTTGTCGAGGAAGTAACGATCGTGCGTGACGATGAGAATCGCGCCGGGATAGGAGCGCAGATGCCCCTCAAGCCATCCGGTGGTTTCGGCGTCGAGATGGTTCGTCGGTTCGTCGAGGAGAAGGAGTTCCGGTTGCTCCAGCAAAAGCTTGCAGAGCGCCACGCGGCGGCGCTCGCCGCCCGACAGCTTGTCGACGGACCAATCGTCCGGCGGGCAGCCGAGCGCATCCATCGCCTGCTCGACCTTTGAATCGAGATTCCAGAGATCCTTGGCCTCGATCTCGTCCTGCAGACGGGTCATTTCGTCCGCCGTCTCCTCCGAGTAGTTCATCGCGAGTTCGTTGTAGCGCTCGAGGAGCGCCCGTTGGGGCGCCACGCCTTCCATCACGTTCTCGCGGACGTTCTTGGCCTCGTTGAGCTTGGGTTCCTGCGGCAGGTAGCCGACTCGCGCGCCCTCGGCGACCCAACCTTCGCCGTTCCAGTCGGTGTCGATACCCGCCATGATGCGGAGCAGGGTCGACTTACCGGCACCGTTGATGCCGAGCACGCCGATCTTGGCATCCGGGTAGAAGGACAGATGGACGTCGTCCAGGACCTTCTTGCCGCTGGAATAGGCCTTGGTGAGGCCCCGCATATGGTAGATGAACTGACGAGCCACGGAAAACCCTGCTGAAATCTGATCGCGGTGAATGGAGTTCCGTGTCAGTTAGCAGGGGGGAACGGCAGGAGCAAGGCGAACAGCCTCACGGCTGCCATGCGACGCGCAAAGCAGGTTAGAAAGACTTGCTCAGGTTAAACGACTGGGCCGCCCTAAAGTCCCCGAACGAGCCCACCGTCCACGAGAAGGTTCTGGCCCGTCACATAACCCGCGTCATCAGAGAGCAGAAACGCCACGGTTTTGGCCACTTCCGCCACAGTGCCATATCGACCCATGGGAATGCGGGTCTTGCGGTCGGCCTTTTCCGGCAGACTGTCGATGAAGCCCGGCAGCACGTTGTTCATGCGAATGCCCGCCTTGGCGTAGCGGTCGGCATAAAGCTTGGTGAACGCCGCCAAGGCGGTGCGCAGGCTCGCCGAGACCGGAAAATCAGGGTCAGGCTCGAAGGCCGCGAACGTCGAGATATTGACGATCGCGCCCTTCCCGCCCCTTTCCATGATCGGCGTCACCAATCGCGCCATGCGAACCACGTTCATGAGCACCACATCGAGCCCGAGGTGCCAGTCGGCATCCGAAATCGCCAGAAGATCACCCTTGGGCGGATGACCCGTGTGGTTCACGACCGCGTCGATCTTGCCGTAGCGATCCAAGGCGATCTGCACGAGCCGTTCAAGATCCGCCGGATCGGTGACCGAACCCTGAACTGCCACGGCGCCAAGTTCCTCAGCGAGTTCGGCGATCCGCTCGGATCGGGCCAAGAGAGCGAGATGGTAGCCGCGCGCGTGAAGTTCGCGAGCGATGGCCTCACCCATGCCCTTGCTGGAGGCTGTGACGAGAGCGACGGGCTTCATGCGACTTGCTCCGACATGATGGCGGCGAAGGCTGCTTCGGCCGCGAGAACTGTGGTCATCTGTATCGTATGGGCGAAGCGGAAGGCCTCGCCATAAATTGTTTCATCTGGAAACTCGGTGATCAACGTCAGCGGCGAAGGATGGCGCTCCTCGGCTGTCAGCAGGCAGGGCACGTCGTTGATGACTTCATACGGCGTACCGCCGGAATGGATCGAACAGACCTCGATCTGCCGTCGATTGAACGCGGCCAGCCCCGGAACCAGCGTCAGGCCTTTTGTGACGGCTTGGATGAGGATCCGCGCCTGATCGGTCCATGTCGGGTGGTGCCGCAGGATCAGAAAAAAGCCCTTTGGAATAGTCCATAGTTCGAATCCGCGTGGCAGATAGCCGGTGAACGGACGGGTCCATTCGTGTGCCGGGTAGCCATGCAGGTTCACGTGAAGTTGCGCACCGGAGAGCTCGAGTGCCTGGATGCGCGCGCCCTTCTCGTAAGTCGGGTTGCCTTTGTCATACTCCACATCGCTGCCAAGCGAGGTATAGCGCGCGGCATGATGCATGTGACGAGGGTTGTGCTCACACAGGCGGCCGTGCAGCGCGTAGCCGTCGGGGTTTTCAACCGGAATGAACGCCACGTTTGAATCGGGGTTTGCAAGAAGCCGCCGCATCGCGCGTAACGCGCCGACCGGAGCGGAGGTCTCGTTGGCATGCTGGCCGGCGCTGACGAGAACAGCCGGACGCGTTCCCGCCCGATAGAGACCACGAACCGGTCGCCCCTCGCGCGAGACACCCTCGAAAACCTGACCCGGCAGCGCGGCAAGCTCACGATGAATTTGCGCCAGATCCGGCGCCGCGTCGGCGTGCTCGAGATCCTGCTGGGGACGCGTCGGATCCTGCGGCGTCGCGAACCCACTGAGCGTGACCCGCACAAGCGCATCGCCATGCCCTTCGCGAATATCGGGCACGATCTGACCGGGCTGCAGGCTGCGATCATCAATCGGCCTGCCGGATTTCAGCTTGAAAAATTCGAGAAGCGAGAAATAGAAATCCTCGTGCAGAGCCTCGCGTGTGCTCAGTACCTCGTCGCCGTAAGGAAGCGCGCGCTCGATCCCCGGGATCGTGACATCGATGCCGATTTTTTCGGCATATGGTTCCTCGGCGGGCCATTCATGCGCCGCGATGGCGTCCATCACTTTCTGAAAAACGATCTCGTTCTCGGTCTCAATGGCTTGATCGATGTCTAAGATATCATTCGATTGTCGCGAAACCCGAAGCCAGCCAGTGGGAGTCAGATCGACCTCGTCGAGATGGTTGGATCGCAAGCGGTTCGGTGCGAAGACATCGACTTCGACCACTCGCCCGTCGCGATACTCCGCAATCACGCGGTAGGTCAGATCGGCTTCGCCGGGCTCGAAAACCGTCTCCACCAGATCCAGTAGCGCCGCGAGCGGATAGGCCTCGGACAGAAACCGCAGGGGCAATGCTTCAGAATGGACGGGATAGCGAACGGTGACGCGTTTCAGGTCCGCCAGGTCGACGTCTTCAAGAAATGCGTGCACGAGCGGTTTGTAGGCGGAGCGGATGCGGGCGATCACGCCGATTTCCGCGAGCCGAGTCTCCGCCTGCTTTCTCGCAGGCGCGTCCTCGAAGACCCATGCGTCCAATTGCACGCCACGATTGGCCTCGGTCGACCAATCGCGAACGATGATGTCGAGCGTGCGCGGAATCCGCTCGTCGAGAAGAACTGTCATTTCGAGGTCTGTCCTGTGGGATCGAGATAATCGCGGAGCCAATCCCCAAGCAGATTAAGACCGAGAACGGTAAACATGATGGCAAGACCAGGGAAGACGCTGACCCACCAGGCTGATTGCAAGTAGGTGCGCCCGTCCGCCAGCATGCCGCCCCAACTTGGGATGAGCGGATCGACGCCAAGGCCAAGGAACGTCAGGCTGCTTTCGAGCAAGATGTTGTTGGCGACGTTCAGCGTCATCAAGATGACGATGGGGCCCAGAACATTCGGCAGAATGTGCTGGAAGATGATGCGAAGATTGCCAACGCCGATCGCGCGGGCCGACAGAATGAATTCACGATCGCGCAAGGCCAGCACGGAACCGCGCACCAGACGCGCATACTGCACCCATTGCGCGACAATCATGAAGAAGATCACCTTGTCGATGCCGGTACCGAGGATTGCAAGGAACATGATGGCGATCAGGATGAACGGCAGGGCAAGCTGAATGTCCGCAAATCGCATCAGCAGGATCTCTGCCACTCCGCGGTAATACCCGGCGACCAGACCCACGAGCGTCCCGAGGATAACTGCGCCGATCACGGACAGGACCCCGACCATGAGCGAGATTTTTCCACCGACGATCACGCGAGCGAGCACGTCTCGCCCCAGCGGATCGGTGCCGAGAATATGCGCCGGGCTTTCGAATGGCGGGATGAGGCGCGCCATCAGGTCCATGCTCTCGCCGCCATCGGGGAAGAGGACTGATGAGAACAGGACCGCCAGCGTCATGCCGCCGGTGAGAAGGACGCCGACGATGAGTTCGAATGATCTGAAGCGCCACCGCGTCGAGCGTGCAGCCTGGACCGTCGCCATGACGTCACTCCGTCCGAATGCGAGGGTCGATCAGCCCGTAGGCAATGTCGACCAGAAGATTGATGAGCACGATGAAGAGCGCCAGCACCGTGATGGAACCCTGCAGCACGGGATAGTCGCGCGCCGAGATGGCATCGAAGGCGAGCGTTCCCATGCCGGGCCAGTTGAACACCCGCTCGACAATGACAATGCCGCCGATCAGGCCGCCGAATTGCAGGCCGATATAAGTGACGAGCGGAATCGCGGAATTGCGCAGCGCATGCTTGTAGAGAACGACGCGATCCTTGAGGCCCTTTGAGCGCGCAACCATGATATATTGCTGCGACAGAGTTTCCAGCATCGATGTGCGCACCAGCCTGACATTGGTCGCCGTCAGGATGATCGCCATGGTAAGCGCCGGCATGATGAAGCTCTCCGGCCCCTCCATTCCGCTCGGCGGCAGCAGGCCGAGGGTGATGGAGAAGAACAGCACCATCATGATGGCGAGCCAGAAATTCGGAAACGAAAGGCCCACAAGCGAGATGACGCGCACAAGCTGGTCGGGCCAGCGCCCACGGTTCACGGCGGCGTAGATGCCGAGCGGCACCGAAAGGACGATCGACGTCAGGAGAGACGTGAAGGCGAGCAGCAGCGTCGCCGGCAAAGCCTTTGAAATGAGCAGCGAAACAGGCGTTCCGCCCATGAAGCTGCGTCCGAAATCGCCGACGAAAATTCCTTTGAGAAAGCCGAGATACTGCACGGCGAATGGGCGATCGAGGCCGAGTGCCTTGCGGATATTCTGCAGATCCTGCTCGGTGACGCTGCCCGCCCCCGTGAGCATGATCGCCGGATCGCCCGACAGCCTGATGGCGAACGAGACGATCAGCGTGACCGCGAGAACCACGAAAATGGCTTGCAGCAACCGCTTGAGGATGAAGCCGGCCATTTTTCGTGATCCTTGTTCTTGTTGTTGGTCCGCGAACGATCAGTTCACGGTGACGTCGGTGAATCGGAAGCGGCGATCCGCCGGCGGATCAAAGTTCTGCAGCCGTTTGTTGACGCCGTAGATCGTGTTCTGGTTGTAGAGCGGGATTTCGAGAGCTTGGTCGGCGACATAGCGTCCAATCTCGTGAAGGATCTTCTCCCGCTCCTTCACATCATAGATGCTGCGTTGCTTCTCGAGCAGGGTGTTGAGCTTGGGATCGTTGTCGTAAGGATTCCACTTCTCGCCCGAGTGATACATCAGGTAGGCGGTGTTGTCGTAGTCGAACGTCCAACCGCCCCAAGCATTGTGCCAGGCTTCGCCCGTCTTGCCGTTCGGAATGATGTCGTTGAGCAGGACCGGCGTCTCGTAAGGCTGAAGCGAAGGCTTGAGGCCAAGGGCCTGCAGATAGCCCGCCGCAGCCTGCGCGACCTCACGGAACGTGGCATCGTTGCCGCGGAAGTCGATTTTCACGGGGGCACCAGCCGGCACGCCCGCATCTTTAAGTATCTGCTTGGCTTTGGCGAGGTCGAAAGGCACCGGCTTCAGGTTCGGATCGTAGCCGAAGGACAGATCGGCCTGGAAGCTCGCTATCGGCTTGGCGTGTCCCAGGAGCACCGCCTTGATGATCGCATCGCGATCGATGCCCATGATCATCGCCTTGCGGACGTTCACATCTTTGGTGATGCCGTTCTTGGTGTTGAGCCGCAGGGCAACGGTGGTGGGGCCGGTGATGCTGACCAGGTTGAGATTGGAGCTTTTCTCGACCGTCGGCGCAAGTCCGAAGGGGATCAGTGTCGCGATATCGATCCGACCCGCTTGCAGCTCCGCGATCTGCGTGTTCGCCTCGGCGATCATGCGGAAGACAAGCTTATCGATTTTGGGAGCCCCGCCCCAATGTTCGGGGAACGCTTCCAACGACAAGCTGATCTTCGGGTTGTATTCGACGAACTTGAACGGGCCGGTGCCCACCGGATGGGTATTGAAGTACTCGTCACCCTTTTCTTGAATATATTTCGGCGGGACGATCATGCCGCCATAGCCGGCGAGTTTCGTCAGCAGCACGGGATCCGGCTGTTTCATGATGAAGTCGACGGTGTTGTCGTCAACCACCTCAACGCGTTCGATGGCGTTGTAGTTGGATTGCTGCGGTCCCTTCTTGCCTTCTTCGCCAAGAAGCCGGTCAAAGGTGAACTTCACGGCCGCCGCGTTGAACGGTTCGCCGTTGTGGAACTTCACGTTTTCGCGCAGCTTGAACCGGATGCGGCTGTTGTTGTCGAGAAACTCCCAGCTGGTTGCCAAGCCGGGCTTCAGCTTCATGTCCGGACCCCGCGAGGTCAGTCCGTCGAAAATGTTGGTGGCAGCAGAAGCCCAATCGACAATGAAGGTGTCGATCGGATCCCAGCTGCCCGGATCGAGCGCGACGGCAACCGTTACGGTGCCGGCGGCTTGAGCGCCCGTTGCCGCGAGAGGCGCAAGTGCAGCGGCGGCGGCAAAGCCGAACGCTTTCAGGTTTCGTGAAAATCTCATGGATATCTCCCGTTAATGTTTATGCAGCCCCGCGGAGCAGGTCGGCTTCTATGGCGACCCAATGGCCCGGTTCGACTTCGCGCATGCGGTGAATGAGCGGTTCCTGACCGACTGGTCGAACTGCACTGGGGATTTCTCCCTCGATGAGCCTCTTGGCGCGCTCACGAGCAGGGTCTGCAATCGGCACTGCCGCCAACAGCTTGCGCGTGTAGGAATGCTGAGGGTTCTCGAACACCGCCTGTCGGGTGCCGATCTCGACAATCTGGCCGAGATACATCACCGCGACGCGATGGCTGATTTTTTCCACCACCGCCATGTCGTGCGTGATGAACAGATACGACAAGTCCTTCTGCTGCTGTAGCTCCATCAGCAAATTCACGATCTGCGCTTGGATCGACACGTCCAGTGCAGAGACGGATTCGTCGGCGATGATCAGCTTCGGGTTGCTGGCAAGCGCCCGTGCGATGCAGACGCGCTGGCGTTGCCCCCCGGAGAATTCATGCGGATAACGCTTGGCGTGCTGCGGCAGCAGGCCGACCTGATCGAGCAACTCCTGGACCCGACGATCGATCGCCTTCCGGTCCTGTAGCAGATTGTGGACGACGATGGGTTCGGCGACACTGAAGCCGATGGTGTGGCGCGGATCGAGCGAGGCGAAAGGATCCTGGAAGATATACTGGATTTCCTGCTTCAGGCGACGGCGCTCGGCTGAGCTCATCGAACCCATGTCGTGTCCGTCGAAGCGCACCGTTCCGCCAGTGGGTTCGATGAGCTGCTGCAACGTGCGTCCGATCGTCGACTTGCCGCTGCCGGATTCGCCCACGAGCGCGAGTGTCTCGCCCGGGTAGATGTCGAAGCTGACTTCTTCGACGGCGTGGACCCGATGCGTGACCCGGCCGAAGAATGTTTTGCCCACGTCAAAGCGCGTGGTCATCTTGTCGACCTGCAGGATCGGTTTGGCGTAATCCGCTGTGTCCTGCACATGCGTCTCGCCCACTTCCTTGGGCGCACCGTCCTCGATCACAATAACGGGCGTGCGCTTCGGCAAAGGCTGGCCCGTCATGCTGCCGAGCCGCGGCACCGCGGACAGCAGCGCGCGGGTATAGGGATGTTTCGGTGCCGCGAAAATCTCGCGCACAGGAGCTTCCTCGACCTTCTCGCCCTTCCACATCACCACCACGTCATCGGCCATTTCAGCCACAACGCCCATGTCATGGGTGATAAAGATGACGGCGGTTCCCATCTCCTGCTGCAGGTCACGGATGATATTCAGGATCTGAGCCTGGATCGTCACGTCGAGCGCGGTGGTCGGCTCGTCCGCGATCAGAAGTTTCGGGTTGCAGGCGAGCGCCATCGCGATCATGACGCGCTGGCGCATTCCCCCCGACAGTTGATGCGGGTAGCGATCGAGCAGCTTCTTCGCGTCCGGCAGGCGAACCTTTTCCAACAAAGCTTCGGCACGCGCCAATGCCTCGCGTGCGCTCAAGCCTTCGTGAAGCACCAATGTCTCGGCAATCTGGTTTCCCACCGTGAACACCGGATTGAGAGAGGTCATCGGCTCCTGAAAGATCATCGCAATCTCGTTGCCGCGGATCGACCTGAGGCTCGTGTCGGCAGCGTGGACGAGATCGAGCGCTTGGCCCTTCGAAGGCCGGAAGAGGACCTCGCCGCTGCTGATCCGGCCGCCGGTGTAATCCGTCAGGCGCATGATGGCGAGCGACGTCACCGACTTGCCGGACCCGGATTCGCCCACGACGGCGAGGGTTTTTCCCGGCTGCACGTCGAAGCTCACGTTCTTCACCGCTCGGAAAGCACCCTCGGCGCTTCCGAATTCGACCGACAACGAGCGAACCGACAGCAAAGGTTCGCCGACTGGTACGTGTTTCACTGTTTCTCCCGACATGACCCACCGCTCAAGTGACGAGGATGCCCAAACGATGCGTCGGGGCCGTACCTGTTCAATACCTGTGCGCATCCGGCATGACAACTTTCGAATGTCAGGCCGCCTGGGCGTCATTGCAACTTAGTTTCGACGACGTTATTGAGTTACCCACTCACCTCTGCGCATGAGGGGTTCCGCCTCGCCTTCCGCCGTCACGCCGTCTACGTCGACCTCGCTTGAGCCTATCATCCAGTCGATATGGATCAGGCTCGTATTGGCGCCTTTCGCGGCAAGCTCCTGCTCACTCATCGAACCGCCATTCCTGATGCATTTGCTATAGGCCTGGCCAAGAGCGATGTGGCTTGACGCGTTCTCATCGAAAAGCGTGTTGAGGAAAAGAAGTCCGCTTTGCGAAATCGGCGATGAATTCGGCACCAGCGCAACTTCGCCAAGGCGCCGGGATCCTTCATCGGTCTCCAGAACCTTGTTCAGCACGGCTTCGCCGGTGCGTGCCCTGCTCTCGACGATCCGGCCATTCTCGAACTTGACCTCGATGTCCTGGATCAGGGTGCCCTGATACGAGAGTGGTTTCGTGCTGCGCACGAAGCCGTCAACCCGATCCTTGTGCGGTGTCGTGAAAACCTCCTCGGTCGGGATATTCGCATTGCAAACGACGCCGTTCTTGGCCCGGCTCGATCCGCCGTTCCACTCGTGATCGTCCGCAAGCCCCACCCGCAGATCCGTGCCCGGACCGCGGAAGTGGAGTGTCGCGTAGCTTTTGGCGTTCAACAACTTCGTGCGAGCATGCAGGTTGGCATTGTGGGTGTTCCATGCCCCGATCGGGTCATCGAGGTCGGCTCGCGAGGCGGCAAAAATGGCGTCCCACAACTTCGCGACCGCCACTGCCTCCGAAACCTCCGGGAAGACCGCCTTGGCCCAGGCGGGCGTCGCGGCGGAGACAATGGTCCAGTTGATGTCGAAGCCGACGATGAGATCGAGCGCAGGCCGGTAAGCCTTCGAGCGGGCGCGATTGGCGCGGGACACCTTGTCGGTATCCTGTTTGGCGAGAAGCGAAGGGTCGTCGCCCACGATAGCAAGGCGTGCCGCGCCGCTCTTGTAGGCCGCCGCCATGCCGTCATAGAGCCAGCCCGTGGCGTTGTCGAAGGTATCGTCTTTCGCATGCTGGAAGCGCAAAAGCGTCGATTCCTCGTCGGAGAACAAAGTCGTGACGAGCGATGAGCCGGCTTTATAGGCATGCTCGGTGATGCGCCTGACCAGCGGGAGAGCCTCGATAGGGGCCGTGATGACGACCTCCTGACCAGCTTTAAGGCCAAGCCCCACCCGCACGGCGATCTCCGCCAGACGATCCAAGCGCGCCGCGTGTAGGGTATCGGCGGCCGGGCTCCGGAACTGATCGTTCATGATGGTCTCTCTTGGATAATGAATGATGATGACTGGAAGCTACACGCCCGGTCCCGCGGCGCAACCCTTATGACGGCGCGCAGGACCGACATCACGGCGACGAGGCGGGCGGGACAGCTGCGGCATCGCCTTCGAACGCGACCCCCTTGATGATGGCGTGGACGGCAAGACCGGGTCGAAGCCCCAGGTCGTGCACAGACTTGCGGGTGAGCCTCGCGACAACGAGATCGCCTGCGCAATCAATGGTCACATCGACGCTGGCCCCGGATGTCTCGAGTGCCACGATATGTCCCGGCAGCACATTCAGCGCACTCAAGGCTTGCGGCTTCTCAAGCGACACCATGACGTCGCGAGCCCGGAGCCGAAGACGCAGCGAGGCGCCGATCGTACGGGCGAGGCGCGGGACGGTGAGCGTGCCGGATTTTGCCTGGAGAACGGTCAGGCTGAATTCATCGTCTTGTGCCAGCACATGCGCGTCGATGACCGCCCCCGCCTCTGCCGGACCGAATTGTGAAAACAGGCTTGAGTTGCGCAGGATGTCGGCAGCCGGGCCCGACGCGGTCACCTGGCCGTCCGTCAGGACGACGATCGAGGTCGCGAGCCGCGCGATCTCCGCGACCGAATGCGTGACGAACACGATCGGCACATGACCGTCATCGCGGAGGCGCTCGATATAGGGATAGATCTCCGCCTTGCGCTCGTCGTCCAGTGAAGCGAGGGGTTCGTCCATCAAAAGCAATTCCGGGTCGGCCAGCAGCGCGCGACCGATAGCCACGCGCTGTTTCTCGCCACCCGATAAAGTGACCGGTCGCCTGCCGAGCAACTGCTCGATGCCCAACAACGAAACCACATCGTCGAGGCGAGTGACCCGTCGGGCGATTGGAGTGAACCAGCGACCGAAAAGGAGATTTTGGCGAACATTCAGATGAGGGAACAGGCGGCCTTCCTGAAAAACGCAACCGATGCGCCGCCGATGTCGTGGAATCGAGATCCTCTGCGTCGAATCGAAGAGTATCCTTCCGTTGACGACGATGCGACCGCGCACCGGATGGATGAGACCGCCGATCACGTTGATGAGCGTCGACTTGCCTGCTCCCGACCGCCCGAACAGGGCCGTGAGGCGTCCGTCCGACTGGAACTTTGCTTGAAGCGTAAAGCCGCCCTGCTGGTGGCGCACGTCCACATCGAGGCTCATCGCGTCGACAGCCTTCGCCGCACACGCCGCGCCATCCATTCGGACGCCGACAGCGCGCCGATCGAGATGAGGATCGAGACGATGGTCAGCCGCATCGCCCCACCCTCGCCGCCCGGAATCTGGATGAACGTGTAGATCGCCGTTGGCAGCGTTTGTGTTTCGCCCGGAATATTGGAGACGAATGTAATTGTCGCGCCGAACTCGCCCATTGCTTTGGCAAACGACAACACCATGCCGGCGAGGATGCCCGGCACGATCAGCGGCAAGGTAACGACGAGAAACACCCAGGCGGGATTTGCGCCAAGCGTTCCTGCGGCGTCTTCGAGTTTCCGATCCACTGACGCAAGCGAGAGTCGGATGGCGCGCACCAGCAACGGAAACCCCATAATGGCGCAGGCAAGCGCCGCGCCTGTCCAGCGAAACGAAAAGACGACGCCAAGGTTCTCGGCGAGGAACGATCCGATGGGACCTTTCTTGCCAAAGCCCAGCAACAAGAGATAGCCGACGACCACCGGCGGAAGAACCAGCGGCAGATGGACCAGCACGTCGAGCGCGGCCCGCCCCCAGAACCGCCCCCGCTCAAGTGCGACCGCGATCGCAATGCCTGGCAAGAGGCTCGCAGCCATGGCCGTGAACGCCACCTTGAGACTGATGCCGACAGCCGTCCATTCTTCGGGAGAAAGCCAGGTGTTCACGAACGGGCAGCCGGCTGGTTCAGGACAATGAATCCCCGCGCCTCAAACAACGGTTTCGCCCTTGGCGATCGCAAGAAAGCAAGAAACGCCGCCGCGTCCGGATGTTTTGAATCGGCCGTGAGCGCGACGGGATAGACAATGGGCGGGTGGCTATCGGGCGGGAATGCCGCAACGACCGTCACGCTGGGATCGGACGCCGCATCGCTCCGATAGACAATACCCAGCGGCGCCTCTCCGCGCGACACCAGCAGCAACGCCGCGCGCACGCTTTCGGCCTGCACGATGCGGCCCTTCACCGCGTCCCATTCGCCCAGATGTTCAAGCGCCGCCCTGCCGTATTTTCCGGCCGGAACAGCATCGACGTTGCCCATGGCGAGGTGACCGGATCCAAGCATCGTGGCGATAGAATGGGTTGTCGTCTCGACCCTGGTGTCTTTTGGCGCGATCAACACAAGGCTGTTTCCCAGCAGGTCGACACGGCTCTCCGCGCGAATGAGCTTTTTGGCGACGGCGTAGATCATCCAGTCCAGATCCGCGGACACGAAGAGATCGGCCGGCGCTCCCGCGTCGATCTGCTTCGCCAGCAGATTGCTGGCCGCATAAACGATAGTGGCGGGCTTTCCCGTGTCGCGCTCCCACGCACGATTCACGTCGTCCAGCGCGTCCTTCAGGCTGGCCGCGGCGAACACGACGACATTCTTGGGCTGGGCACCTGCCGCGGGTGCGAGGAACGTCAGGCCAGAAACGACGCCGACGACCCACGCGCGGAGAAGTGAGGAGAGGTTCGAGCCTAGAGACCGCGCCATGCGATCCTCCGATGCCGAGAGGAGGCGCATCGTACCCAATTCACCCGTGCCATCAAGCGGCGCGACGGCGCGGCTGGGGCTTTTTGATCAGCGACCGGATCAGGCGGTATCCGAGCAGCGTCGCTACGATCGCGGCGTAGACGAGCGGCTCGGGCGGCCAGGATTTCACCACGAGAATGAAATGCAGCGCAGCGCCGATAGCGGCAAGATACACTAATCGGTGCAGCCGCGCCCAGGCATGGCCGCCCAATTTCCGGACAGAAGCGTTGTTGGAGGTGACCGCAAGCGGGATCAGGATGATGAAGGTCGCCATTCCAACGGTGATGTAGGGCCGCTTGACGATGTCCGCGACGATCGCCGCCACGTCGAGGCCCTGATCGAGCACCAGATAGGTCAGGAGGTGCAGGCACGCATAGTAGAAGGCCAGGAGGCCGAGCCCACGCCGATAGCGCAGAAGATTGATCTTGAGGAGTTGCCGCAAGGGTGTGATGGCAAGCGTTGCGATCAAAAAGCGCAAAGCCCACAAGCCAAGCGATTGTTCGAGATAGCGCATCGGATCGGCGCCGAGCCGATCGTTGATACCCTCATAGAAGAGCCAGACCGCCGGAATGAAACCGACAATGTAGATGGCGATCTTCGGCACCTGCGGAAGCGTGAACTTCACCGCCTGCGGTTGGCCCTGCGCTCGCATCAGTAGAACTTTTTCAGGTCCATGCCTGCATAGAGCGAGGCTACCTGTTCGGCGTAGCCGTTGAAGAGCACAGTCGGCCGCCTTTTCACGAACAGGCCGCCCTCGCCGATCCGGCGTTCCGTCGCCTGACTCCAGCGTGGATGATCGACGGCAGGGTTCACGTTGGCATAAAACCCATATTCGTTCGCTGCCTGCCGGTTCCAGGACGTCGGCGGTTCTTTCTCGACAAAGCTGATCCGGCTGATGGATTTGATTCCCTTGAATCCATATTTCCAAGGAACGACCAGTCGAATAGGCGCTCCGTTCTGGTTCGGCAGCGTTTCCCCATAAAGGCCGACCGCCAGAATGGCGAGCGGGTTCATTGCCTCGTCCAGGCGCAACCCTTCAACGTAGGGCCAGTCGAGCACCGGGAAAGCGGATTGCAGGCCCGGCATTTCCTTCGGCCGGTAGGCGGTCTCGAACGCCACATATTTGGCGCTGCCTTGCGGCTCAACCCTTCGGATCAGGTCCGCGAGCGGAAATCCGACCCAGGGGATCACCATCGACCAGCCCTCGACGCACCGCATGCGGTAGATCCGCTCCTCGAGGGCGGAGGATTTGATCAGGTCCTCCAGCGCGTACTCCGCCGGTTTGCCGACGAGTCCATCGACCTTGATGGTCCAGGGTACAGTCTTGAGCGTGTGGGCATATTTTGCTGGTGCCGCCTTATCGACTCCGAACTCATAGTAGTTGTTGTAGGTGGTGACATCCTCGCGGCTCGTGACCTTCTCGTCGGTCGAGAAGCGTCCCTTTACGGCCGAGAGCTGTGCTGCGTCCGCTGCTGCGGGCAGCCCGGCGCCGAGGGCCACCCCGGCAGCCGCGCCCATCAGCTGGCGGCGGTTGAGATAGACCTCGCGCGGCGTGATTTCAGACGGCACGATATCGGCAGCGGGACGGATCAGCACGGCGTAACCTCGCGATTGACGGTCTTCCCATTGGGTTACACCCGAGACAGCCGGCCGTGCCTTCACGTTTACGTTATATTCCCTTTGGGAAATCAAAGGGTCGCGATGCGCGTCCCGTGCTCGTCGAAAAGGTGCGACTGCTCCGGCACGGGTCGCAGCGCGATCGCATCGCCCGGCCGCAAGGTCACGCGTTCCCGCAGCACAACGGTGAGGCTTCCGCCCTCCGCCTTGACGATCAAGGTCGTGTCGAGCCCTGTCGGCTCGATGACCGCGACCACCGCGGGGATCGTTCCCGGCGTCCCGGCGGGTGCGAGCTGCAGATGCTCCGGCCTGATGCCGTATGTCAGCTTGCTACCATTCGCGGCGGGCGGCTGATGGTGGAGGGCGAGAACGGCGCCGCTCGGTAACGCGAGTCCAGCATCCGACAGGGTTCCGTCGATGAAATTCATCGCGGGAGAACCGATGAAACCCGCGACGAAGCGGTTCCGCGGGCGGTCATAAAGCTCCAATGGCGCGCCGACCTGTTCGACGATGCCGTCATGCATCACGACGATCTTGTCGGCCATCGTCATTGCTTCGATCTGGTCGTGCGTCACATACACGGTCGTGGTCTTCAGGCGTTGGTGGAGCTCCTTGATCTCGGCCCGCATGGCAACGCGCAGCTTTGCGTCGAGGTTCGAAAGAGGCTCGTCGAAGAGGAAAACCTGCGGGTCGCGTACGATAGCCCGCCCCATTGCCACCCGCTGCCGTTGGCCGCCCGACAATTGGCGGGGATAGCGATCAAGCAGATCCGTAAGGCCAAGCGAGGCGGCCGCATCGCCCACTCGCTTCTGCTGCTCCGCCTTGGGGGCGCCCTTCAGCTTGAGCGAGAACGCCATGTTGTCGGCCACCGTCATGTGCGGATAGAGCGCGTAGCTCTGGAACACCATGGCGATATCGCGGTTCTTCGGCGGGACGTCGTTGATGAGGCGATCTCCGATGCGGATCTCTCCCGATGTGACATCCTCCAGCCCCGCGATCATGCGCAGAAGCGTCGACTTTCCGCAGCCGGACGGGCCGACGAGAATGACGAATTCGCCGTCCGCAATGTCGACATCGACACCTTTGATGATCGAAACCGGCCCGAAGGATTTCCGGATTTCGCGGATCGACACATTCGCCATTTCGTTCTCCGTCAGGGACAGTCCGCTTCCGGGTCAGGAAGCGTCGTCGTTAGGTGCGCTCGCCCAGGGTGCCGCGGCCTCGACAAACTTCCGGGTGATCTCGCGCGGGTTGGTGATCGCCGTACCGACCACCACCGCGTGTGCGCCTCGCTTGAACGCCTCCGCGACTAGCTGAGGCGTGTCGAAGCGACCTTCGGCCACCACCGGCCCTTCGCCGATGGCGACCAAGACAGACAGAAGCTCGAGGTCAGGCCCGGCATCTCTGCTTGCTGCCGTCTCTTCCGTGTAACCGGACAGGGTCGTGGCGATGTAGGTTGCGCCGGCAGCGCGGGCCGCCCTGCCCTCCTCGAGCGTGGCGACATCCGCAAAAACCTCCCGTCCGAGCTCCTGCCGGATGCGGGCGATCAACTGATCAACCGGTTCACCATCACGGGGCCGCCTAGTCGCGTCGACGCCGATGATATCGGCACCGGCCCGCGCAATGCGCGCCGCGGCGCTGAAATTGGGCGTGATGTAGACAGGGAAGCGATCGTCCCAGACTTTGTCGATGCCGATGATTGGATGCGTGCTGATCGCCCGGATGGCCGCCACGTCCTCGGCGCCGTTCGCCCGAAAGCCCGCGGCACCGCCCGCGGTCGCGGCGCGGGCCATGGCGGACATGAAGATGGGACCGTGGAGCGGATTATCCGCCCTGGCCTGACAGGAAACGATCAGTGCGCCCTTGGGGATCAACATGCGACGTCTCCTACTTCACGGCTCCGGCTGTCATGCCCTGAATAAACTGGCGTGACAACGCGATGTAGAGAAGCGTGATGGGGGCGGCCGCAATCGTGAGACCGGCAAACAGCATGCCCCAATCGGTGGTATACTCACCCATGAAGGTCGTCAAACCCTGCGGCAGCGTCTTGTAGGCGTCTGTCTGGATGAACACGAGCGGGAAAAAGAAGTCATTCCAGATCGGCACCGCGTTCTGGATCGCCGCAATGGCCATGGGCGGCAGTGCCAGGGGCAGCATCACCGACCACATAATCCGCGGCTCGGACGCCCCGTCGATCCGCGCCGCATCCTCCAATTCGGCCGGCAGCGAGCGCAGGAACCCCGCCATGATGAACACGGCCGATGGCAACCCGATGGCCGTGTAGGTGACGATCAGGCTCCAACGGCTGTCCAGCAGGCTCAGGTCCCGCAGCAGAATGAACAGCGGGATGACCGCAAGCTTCAGCGGCAGCATCAGCCCGGCAAGAAAGAACAGCAGAATGAAAGTGTTCGTGCGCGACTCGTATCGAGCAATCGCATACCCCGCCATCGTGCCGAGCACGATAATGAGGACGATGGACGTGCCGGTGACGACGATCGAATTCATGAAATAGGTTGGCATCGAGGTCTCGCCGAGCACGCGCGCGAAGTTCTGAACCTGCGTGAAATTCGGAATCGCAAACGGATGCTCGAAGATTTCAGCCGTGCTCTTGAAGGCCGAAAAGATCATCACGACTACGGGATAGAGCATGATGAACGAGTTCGCGATCAGCACGATCTGCACCAGAAACGCGAACGAGATGGGCCGGGACGAGGCGGGAGCGGTGCTCAAAACTGAATCTCCCGACGCCGCAGCCACAAAGTGAGCATCGAGGCGAAAACGACGATGAAGAGGAAGATCAGCGTCGCAAGAGCCGACCCTTCGCCGAAATTCTGGATGCTCGCGCTCTGATTGCCGAAAGCCGTGCGGTAGAACACAAGGCCGAGCACATCGGTGTTCCCGAACGGCGATCCATCAAGCCCGGCCATTACGTAAGGAATTTCGAACCAGTTGAACGCGCCGATGAACAACAGGGTGAACAGGATCGTCGTGCTGGGAGCAACGAGCGGCCAGATGATGGACTTGAGAAGTTGCCACTCGCTCGTGCCGTCGAGGCGCGCGGCCTCGATAATCTCAGAGGGGATGCGCTGCATGCCCGCGAGGTAGACCAGCGTCGGGAACCCGATGAAATGCCACGCATTGGCGAGGATCAACGCCCCGAGCGCGGTCGACGGATCGCCAAGCCAGGGCCTGGCGAAAGCGCCGAGCCCGACCGAAAGCAGCGCCTGGTTCACGAGGCCGAAATTCGGGTTGAGAAAGAGTTTCCAGAGGAAGCCCACGATGATCGTGGAAAGAACCACCGGCACGAACACGGCAACGCGATGAAACCGGAAGCCGAACGGCTCCTTGTAGAGCAGCCAGGCCAGCAGGAACCCGCCGCCATTCTGGATGATCATCAGGGCAATAAGCGCCTGAACGTTGTTCAGAAACGCGTTCCACACCACCGGCGCCATGGTGGCGCCAAACAGCACGTCGCGGAAATTTGCCAGACCGATAAACTCGCCGCGCGCCAGCCCGCGCCATTCATAGAACGCATAAGCGAAGGCCGACAGGATCGGATACACCACGAACAGCGACATGAAGACGATCGGCGGGAGGACGAGAAAAGCCACCCAACTGCGATGCTTCAGCGTGCGGGCCTGTTTCGGCGAGACGGGCATGGGCTGAGCCTTGAAAGCGTGATCCGGCGGAGGGCACCGGTTCGACGTAGAAACGGCAAAACAATCCTTCCGAGCGGGCTTGAGTTTCGATGAAACGAACCAGCACGAAGAAAGGCGGCGAGCCCATGCCCGCCGCCTCAAGGATGTTACTTCTGGAACGGCTTGTAGTAGGTCGCGATACCCTTGTTGATCTCGGCCGCGGCCTGCTCCGGCGTCTGCTGTCCGGCGAGCATTTTCTGCACATTCGACTGCAGCAGAACCGATCCGCTCGGCTCCTGATAACGGAAGCGCACGAGCATGAGATAGGACATCGAGTTGTCGGCCAGCTTCGCCACTTCCTGGGTCAGCGGATCCTCGATCTTGATGCCCTTGATCGGCGACAGATTCTTGAGCGCGTTCGTGAAGGCAGTGCCGTATTCGGGCGTTGCAAGGAAGCGCACGAATTTGAGCGCCGCGTCCGTCTTGTCCGACTTGGCGTTGACCGCGTATCCGCCATCGTAATAGCGCGCGATCAGCCGCTCATCGCCCGGCTTTGCCACCGGCGAAGCGAAGACGCCGAGATCGAGAGCGGGGTTTTGCGCCTTGAAGTTCGCGACCTCGAAGGACCCGCCCGCAAACATCGCCGCGCGACCTGCCGCAAAGAGTTGCTGCGAAGACGCATAATCGACGCCGATGAAATTCGGCGCGAAGTACTGGCTGATGTCCTTGAGCTTCGAGAGAGCGTTGACATAACGCGGATCGGTGAAATTCGCCTTGCCCGACGCGATGTCCTCCTCGAACTGTTTGCCGAGCATCGACGAGAGCAGGGCCGCCACAATCGTCTCGTTCTGCCACGCGGTCGCGGTGCCGTTGGCAAACGGCGTGACGTTCTTCGCCTTCAGCGCCGCACTCAGCGCGATCAATTCATCCCAGGTCTGTGGCGGCTTGACGCCCGCGTCAGCGAAGATCTTCTTGTTGTAGATGACCAACATGGTTTGCGTCGCAAACGGCACCGCATAGACCTTGCCGTCGGAGCGCAAAGTCTCTGCCGCGAGCGCCGGCTCCGGGAAATTTGCAAGCTCAGGCACAGTCTGCTTGTCGAGCGCCAGCAGGTAGCCCGGCGCCGCGATCGTCTCGAGATTTCCATAGGCACGAGCCTGGATGACGTCCGGGCCACGGCCGGCAGCGAGCGCGGTGGACAGGATGGTCTGGTAGTTTTCAGGTGCGTAGGTTTCGAACTTTACCGAAATCTCCGGCTCTTTCTCCTGAAACTTCTTGATGATTTCGTTGTAGAAAGCCTTGTCTTCCTGCCGCCAACTCCAGAAGGTCAGCTCGGTCTTGGCCATCGCGGCACCGGCCGAGAGAAGATAGCCGCCCATGGCGACGCCCATCATCATTCGTCTTGTCAATTTCATCGTCAGCTCCCTCATTGTTGCAGTCTCCTCCGTCACACCGCCAGCCGGTCTTTGCCTTGCTGTCCGGAATTCAATTTACGCTTCCACTTCGAGCACCAGAACCGTGGCGTCATCGTGCGTTTTAACACGCGGAAAGTTGGCCGCCATGCTGTCCCGGCGCTCGAGATCTCGCAACTCTGCCATCAGGCTGGCTCCCCTGCCCTCCGCGAGGGCGGCATACAGGTCGGCATCCGTATAGGCGCCGAACACATCGGTGAGCCGCATGAATCCGTCGGTGGCGAGAACAACGGGCTGGCCGGGTTTGATCCTCGCCTCAAAGGTCAGTTCGCGCCCCGCCCAGGGTCGTTGGGGCTGGACCACCCAATATCCGTCCGGGCGATTGAGCTGCCGGCGATTTTCAAGAATTTGCAGCCTGACCGCCTCCGGCAGGAGCCCCGGTTCCGACCGGCCTGAGAGGTCCAGAGAGGCCAATGTGCGTTTCTCGAATGGCTTTGCCCGCTCGTCGGTCCAGCGGACGATGCCGCCTGCCGTCGGCACGAGGGCCACCACGTCGCCAAGCAAAGCCCCATGAAGAAGGAGCCCTTCGCTATCGGCCAGGAGCGCGAGCAGCCCGAGGCAGGCCGCCGGGCCTGGATCGGCGTCCGGGATCGCCGGCGCGAGGCCTTGAAAAGCGGCCGCCACCGCCGATTCGAGTGTCGCCAGGACCGCGCCGATGGAGGTTCCTGCAACCGTCAGTCGGCTGAGGCTCGCGCCGATAGTGTTGGCAAGCCATGCGGCATCGCTAGGCCCCGGGGTTGCTTTCCCGCCGGAAACCCCCGTCGCGCCATCGACGATCCACCCATACCCTGCATGCAGACCACACAGATCCTCGTTGACACGGGATCCGGGGTCCGACTGCCGGTAAAGGGACCGGAAGTGCCTATGAGGACCAGTTTCGCTCACGCTTAACTGGTCTCATATTGGTCGCACGCTGTCCATAGTGGTCTTAGGTGCTTTTCAACACCATTCAGATGCCGCTCGCGCCAAATCAGCCCAGAAAGCGCCCCTTCGCCTAGTGCTCTTTGTCGACGACTGCGGACATCCGATCGACGAAAGCAATGCCCAGAGCGGAAAGGATGAAGACGGTATGGATGACGGTCTGCAGGATGACCCCCGTTTCCGTGTAATTGGTTTTGCCCGCCATTCCGATATTTCCCGCCTCGATGAAGGTCCGGAGCAGGTGGATCGACGAGATGCCGATGATGGCCATCGCCAGCTTGATCTTCAGTACGCTGGCGTTCACGTGGCCAAGCCATTCCGGCTGATCCGGATGTCCGTGGAGCTGCAGTCGCGACACGAACGTCTCGTAGCCGCCGATGATGACCATCATGAGCAGGTTCGAGATCATCACGACGTCGATCAGGCCCAGGACCAGCAGCATGATCTGCTGCTCGGAAAAATTCGCCGCGTGCGTCACGAGGTGCCAGAGTTCCTTCAGGAACAAGAACACATAGACGCCTTGCGCCACTATAAGGCCGAGATAAAGCGGCAACTGAAGCCAGCGCGAGCTGAAGATGAGCGCAGGCAGCGGCCTCAAGGGTGACGCCATAGGGGGTTTGCGGAGTTGCGACATGTGAGGTTTTCCAGCGAGAACGGCTGAGACAGCCGGACAATAAGGACTGCCCCTACACGCCTTTTGGCCGATGGTGAAGCAACGTCGATTCAACCACCCGCTGCAACTCGCTCCGCGCCGTTATCTTTATTATCCTCCCATACGGTGCCTGAGCGCATGATCGAGGCGGCAAGCAGCCCTTTTTCTGGCGAGCCAAACATGTCATGTGCTCCCAGATTCAAACCGTGAGAAAACGAATGCCGCTGAGCCAGACCTCCGAGGGCGTCTACGCCATTGCTCCGACGCCGTTTCATGAAGACGGCCGCATCGACGACGTGTCGCTTGACCGGATGACGGATTTCTACGCCGAGGCAGGCTGCACCGGCATCACGGTGCTCGGCATCATGGGCGAAGCGCCCAAGCTCGAGGCACAGGAAGGCTTGAGCATCGCGACGCGGATGATCAGGCGGGCGAAATCGCTCCCGATCGTGGTGGGCGTTTCGGCGCCCGGTTTCGCGGCGATGCGCGCCCTCACCCATCAGGTCATGAACGAGGGGGCGGCCGGGGTGATGATCGCTCCGCCCCCGCATCTGCGCACCGACGATCAGATCGTGGGATATTTCCGGCAGGCGATCGAGGCGATCGGCGCAGACGTGCCCTGGGTCCTGCAGGATTATCCGCTGACCTTGAGTGTGGTCATGACGCCCGGCGTCATCCGCCGCATCGTGGAGGAGATTCCGTCCTGCGTGATGCTCAAGCATGAGGACTGGCCCGGACTCGAGAAAATCTCGGCCCTGCGCAAATTTCAGCGTGAAGGAACGATGCGCCCTCTCTCGATCTTGACCGGCAACGGGGCTTTGTTCCTCGATTTCGAGATGGAACGTGGGGCTGACGGCGCCATGACTGGCTATGCCTTCCCCGATATGCTGGCCGATGTGGTCAGGCTCTCGAAAGCCGGTGACCGGGATGCCGCTCACGATCTCTTCGACGCCCACCTGCCGCTGATTCGCTATGAACAACAGCAGGGCGTCGGGCTCGCGATCCGCAAGTACGTCATGAAACGGCGCGGGATCCTGGCAAGCGACGCCCAGCGGGCTCCAAATATCGGCCTCACATCGAAAGCGATCGAGGAGGTCGAATACCTCCTGTCCCGCGTCGGACGCATCGACAGGCGCGCCCTCCTCGCAGCATGACGCCTAGGAATTAGACGGCGAGGCCACACCTATGACGCCTCGTCTAAGGGGATAAGAACCTGAGCCTTGCGCATCGCGTGGCCAACCCTTATATCGCCGATATGGTTAGGATGCTACATATATGTCAGCTATAGATATGCTCCCATCAGATCTACGGACCCTCTTCTCCGACGAATTGTCGATCGTGAGCCGAAAGATCAGGACGTTGTTCGACGCACGTGTGAAGCGCATCGGGCTCACGCTCGCCCGGGCCCGGCTTCTCCGGCACGTGTCGCAGGTCGACGGCATGACTCAGACCGAACTGGCCGAGATGCTGGAGGTCGAGAGCCCGACGCTCGTGAGACTGCTCGACGGACTGGAAAAGCAGGACCTGATCAAACGCTGCCCGGTCGAGGGCGACCGCCGGGCAAAACACATCCTCCTCACCGAGAACGGCCTTGCCCAGGCGGCCGCGGTCGCGCGCATCGCGGAGGAAGTGCGCGCGGAGATCCTTGACGATGTTTCCGAAGCCGACCTGACCTCCGCCATCCGGGTGTTTCGTCACATCGGCAAAAACATCGAAGCGACCCGATAGGACGCTCCGTGTCCAACCCAGAACAACGCGACCCGGCGAGCGCCACAGTTGGAAGCGCGGTTCCCGCTCCGCAAACATCCGCGCTGCCGCCTTCCATGTCGTTGCTGCGCGTCTCCAGCTACGTCCTCGCGGCAGTGCTTCTTGCCCTGACCCAGGGCCTTGGCATGAACCTCATCTCGGCGAACCTGCCGCAGATCCAGGGGGGTCTCGGCGCGACGTCGACGGAAGCCACATGGCTCATCGCGGTCTACATGGCGCCCAATGTCAGCCTCTCTCTTATGCTGATCAAGATCCGCACCCAATTCGGCCTTCGCAACTTCGCCGAACTCAGCATTCTGGCGTTCGTTGTGGTCTCGTTGATGCATCTGTTCGTCGACGATCTGCAATCGGCCATCATCGTGCGCTTCTTCAGCGGCGTCGCGGCGGCTCCGCTTTCGTCGCTCGCCTTCCTCTATATGCTGGAACCCTTTCCGCCTGCGAAGAAGCTCAATCTCGGGCTTTGCCTCGCGCTGACCAATATCTCGCTCGGCGCGCCGATCGCCCGGCTGATCTCGCCGGCTCTTCTCGATATCGGGCAATGGCACGGCCTTTATCTCATGGAACTCGCGATCGCCCTCATGGCGTTCGCAACCGTGTACCTGCTGCCCCTGTCGCCGCAGCCACGCGCAAAAGTGATCCACTGGCTCGACATCGTGAGCTACATTTTCATCGCGGTCGGGTTCGGCCTCATTGCCATGGTGCTGGTTCTGGGCCGCGTTTATTGGTGGATCGAAGCACCCTGGCTCGGTGTCATGCTGGCGGTCGCGATCGCGTCGGTCACATGCGCCGTCATCATCGAGCTCAACCGGCAAAGCCCGCTCGTCGACATTCGTTGGCTGACAAGCCGTGAGGTTCTTCACTTCACCGGTGCGCTTCTGGTCTTCCGGGTCGTCCTGTCGGAGCAGACGAGCGGCGCCTACGCGTTCTTCCAGGTCCTGGGGTTGCAGAATGCGCAGACGGCCACCCTCTCCTGGGTGATCCTGGGAGCGACGTTGGCCGGCGGATCGATCTGCGCGGCCGTACTGAAACCAGGGCGCGAGCCCGCAATCCACATGATGGCTCTGTCGCTTTTGATCGCCGGCGCCTATCTCGACAGCCATGCGACCAACCTGACACGACCGGTTCAGATGTATGGCAGCCAGGCCATGATCGCCTGCGCGGGCGCATTGTTCCTGCCGCCCGCGATGGCGTCGGGCTTGATGTCGGCCCTGAAGAAAGGTCCGAACTACATCCTCAGCTTCATCATCGTATTCCTGACGACGCAAAGCATCGGCGGCGTTCTCGGCTCCGCTGTCGTCGGCACGTTCGTAACGTGGCGTGAGAAGGTCCATTCGCACGCTCTCGTGGAGCATATTGCGCTCACCAATCCGATTGTCGCAAAACAGATCGGCCAACTTGCCGGCGTCTTTGCCCGCGTTCACACCGACCTCGCCATGCACAACGCCGAGGGTATCGCCCTTCTCGGCCAACAGGCCACACGCGAGGCCTACGTCCTGGCCTACAACGACGCCTTTCTCCTCATCGCCGTGCTGAGCGCCTTCGCCCTGGCTGCTCTCGTCATCCATGTGTCGGTGGTCGCAATCGGGCGGCGTATGTCGGCCGTTTCTCAACCCGCGTTCTCGTAAGTTCGAAGTCAAACATCATGATCGCCAAGTTCTTCAAATCAACCACCACCCTCCTTGCCTGCCTCGTCGGCCTCGCGGGCGTTTTTCTTGTTCTCTATGCATGGCGCCTGCCACCATTCAGCAGCGCCATCGAGACGACGGACAACGCTTATGTGCGCGGGCAGGTCGTTGTCATCAGTCCGCAACTCGCAGGCTACGTGGTCGAGGTGGCGGTCCAGGATTATCAGCCGGTCAAGGCGGGGCAAATGCTGGTTCGGATCGACGATCGGATTTTTGAACAACGACACCAGCAAGCCCGAGCAACTCTCGCGGCGCAACAGGCCGCCTTGGCAAATTCCGAACAGAAGCGCCGCTCGGACGAGGCCCGCATCAAATCCAGCCAGGCGCAGGTCGACAGCGCGCAAGCGGCTTTCACGGCGGCTGAAGCCAATTGGGGGCGCATCGAACCGCTTCTCCAGCGCGGCGTGACAACGCAAAGCCAGGCGGACCAAAGCCGATCCGCGCGCGATCAGGCGGCCGCGGCGTTGAGCCAGGCACAAGCGGCGCTGGAAGTGTCGCGGCAGGATCTGGCAGCGACGATCGTCAGCCGGCAATCGTTGGAAGCTGCCGTCGAAGGCGCCGAGGCGGCTGTTCACCTTGCCGAGATCGATCTGCAGAACACCCGCATCGTTGCGCCCGAGGACGGACGGCTCGGCGAAGTCGGCGCCCGGCTGGGGCAATACGTCTCGGCCGGCACGCAACTTCTTACAGTCGTGCCGAAGCGGTTCTGGGTCGTGGCAAATTTCAAGGAAACACAGCTCGCCGGCATGAAGGTGGGTCAGCCGGCGACATTTGCGGTCGACGCCTTGCCCGATGAGTCTTTGCGTGGGCATATCGAGCGCTTCTCGCCCGCAACCGGATCGGAATTCAGTGTGCTGAAGGCCGACAACGCCACCGGCAACTTCACAAAAGTTGCGCAACGGCTTCCGGTGCGCATTGCCATTGATCCCGGTCAGGAACTGGCAAACCGCCTCGCGCCGGGAATGTCGGTGGTGGTCAGCATCGACACCACAGCCTCGGCGGAGCGCCCGGTCATGCAGTGACGGGAGTCCGTCTCTAGATCAGCATGATGTCGGCCGAAAGCCGTTGCACACTTTTCGGCATCATGCGCTAGGGTTTGACCCGCTGGAAGATGTAGTAGCCCTGCGCCTGGATCGCCTCTGCGATCTCGCGCTCTCCGAACCCCGCAGAGGCGAGCGCCCCGCGGTCCATTCTGCCTGCGAATTCCCAAACCGGCGCTTCAAGAAAAGGCGGCACCGGCCGCTCCTCGGGCACAGCGCAGCGGATATCCGGTTCATCACGACGGCAGAAGATGTTGAAGCCTTGCGAACTCTCGTCACTCATAGGCGGAGGCTCCCTGCGCGAGCCTTGCTGACGCATCGTAAAGTGGCGGGTTCAGCGATCAGGGTTTTAAAACCCCTCGTCCGCATAGGGCGGGCGCGGGATTGCCTGATGGGCGGCCCTGAGGGCGGAAGACCAGCGATCGCGAAGGTCACGGAAATAGGGCTCGTCCTCTTCGATGCGGTAGCGGATGCCGGCTCGCAGCGCATCCCGTTTGGCGACCACGATGTCGATCGGCAGCCCCACCCCCAGATTGGATTTCAACGTCGAGTCCATGGAGATAAGCCCAAGCTTTAGCGCCTCCACGATCGCGGTGTCGTGCGCAATGGCACGGTCCAGGATCGGCTTGCCGTATTTTGGCTCGCCGATCTGCAGAAACGGCGTGTCGTCGGTCGCCTCGATGGCGTTGCCGGCAGCGTAGATCTGAAACAGCCTCATGTCGCCGCCGAGGATCTGACCACCCAACAGGAGAGTCACGTCGAACGACATATTCCGCATTTCCATGTCGGCACCGTCCGCCGCATAGACTTGGCGGATCGCTCGCCCGACGAGACGGGAGGCTTTCACCATGGTGGGAACGGTGAAAAGCGTCTCCAACTCACCGGTCTGGGGATCCTCGATCCCCTCGGAAAGCAGGGACAGAACCGATTGGCTGATCGAGAGATTTCCCGCGGTAGCGAGCGTGATCATCCTCTCGCCGGGGACCTCGAACAGATGCAATTTGCGGAAAATCGCAATGTTATCGACGCCCGCATTGGTCCGTGTGTCGGCGATCATGACGAGGCCTTCCCGGACGAGAATGCCGACGCAATAAGTCATGGGTGTGGCTCCGGGAGATCGTTGGACGGGTTGCCGTTGGGGCATCATCATCACTGTGCTTGCGACTGGCCAGCGCTTTCAATCCGCAAGGAGACATCGAGCGCTTCACGGGAGACCCCGTAATAGCTGCCTCGGACCGGAGCCGCATCAAGATAATCGAGCCCGGTAGCCAGACGGACGTAATGGCCTGTCGCACAAACGCCGTTCGTCGCGTCGAAGCTGACCCAGCCCAAATCGGCCACAAAGACCTCGGCCCAGGCATGGCCCGCGTCCTGCTCGCTCTCCTCCTCCTTGTGCAGGTAGCCCGATACGTAGCGCGCCGGCATGCCGAGGCAGCGCGCGGCTGTGATGAAAATATGCGTAAAATCCTGGCAGACGCCATGCCCTGCGGCAAAAGCCTCGCCGGCTGATGTGGTCGACGTGGTCGCTTCGGTGTCGAAACGCAGCCGCTCCCGCATCGCCCCCATCAGCATGTGCGCCCGGTCGAGTGGCGCCGCGATGTGGCCAGCCGACGCCTCGGTGAAGTCCCGAATCGCCGGGTCGATCTGCGTCAACGGCGTGCCGCGGAGGTAGAATGCCTCCGGAAAGCGCTCCGGAGCGCCGCGAATGATCCCGTCAACCTCAGTCGTTTCCACCTCGCCCCTGACCTTCAGCCCGATATGCTTGATCGGCCCCGCCACATAGAGGCTGTGCATGACGTTGCCGTACCAATCCTCTCGCCGGATGAGCCGTGCGTCGCAATCGGTATCGATGCTCCAGGAGATGACCCTCTGACCCTCATGGCCGCGTGGCGTCAGGCGCAGGAGTTGCATGGCCGCATGGACGGGCTCGCTGTAGCTGTAGGTCGTGTCATGGGCGATCCGGATACGCATCGGTCAACACAGATACTGGTTTGTGATGGATTGTCCGAGCCGGTTGTTCTCGGCAAGAAACTCCTGCAGGAACTCGTGCAATCCAACCTGAAAGATGTCGTCGATCGTGCGGTTGGTGAGGCGCGCGTGGGCCGCGCGAGCAAGCCTCTGCGCGGATCCCGTCGTGCCGTAGCGGTGGGCAATATCATCCAGGTGACTGGACAGGGCAGCATAGCAAGCGGCGAGCGACCGCGGCATTTCCTGTCGCAGAATGAGCAAGTCCGCGACGAGCCATGGCCGAAGATTCTGGTGATAGACCCACTGGTAGCTGACGAGTGCCGAGACGGAGCGCAAGATCGCCGCCCAATGATAATAGTCGATGCCGCCACCTACCTCCGCATCCTGCGGGAGAAGCACGTGGTACTTGACGTCGAGCACACGCGCCGTGTTGTCGGCCCGCTCCACGTAGACCCCGAGACGGGAGAACCAGTAGGCATCGTTGCGCAACATCGTCCGCATGGCCGAGCCGTCATAGCGCAGAGAAGCTTCCTTCACGAGGTTCAGAAACCGCGGCAGATCCTGAACGCTGATTTTGCGCACGCTGAGGTGGCGCAAATCGAGCCATGCCGAATTGATCGCCTCCCACATCTCCGACGTTAGCGCACTGCGAACCGATCTCGCATTCTGGCGCGCGGTGTCGAAGCAACATTGGATGCTGGATGGGTTTGCCTCCGAGAATGCCAGGAACTCGATGACGTTTGCGGGTGTGACCTCGTCGTATACCTGCCTGAATTCTTCCAGCGCACCGGCCGTGACGAGCGCCGACTCCCACTCGTTGCTGTCGACGCCATTATAGGAAAGCGGCATCGAGGCCATGCGGTAGGCGACATCGAGCACGCGCGCCAGGTTTTCGGCACGTTCCACGTACCGCGAAAGCCAGTAGAGACTGTCCGCATCCCGACTCAGCACGACAATGCTCCCGATTGGCCGCCGCTCATTCGCTCAACACCCACGTATCCTTGGTTCCGCCGCCCTGGCTCGAATTGACCACCAGCGATCCCGATTTCAACGCGACACGGGTCAGCCCACCCGGCACGATCCGGACGCCGTCGCGACCCGTCAGCACGAACGGCCGCAGGTCCACGTGGCGCGGCGCGAGACCGCTCTCCGTGAAGATCGGACTGGTGGACAGAGCGAGCGTTGGCTGCGCCACATAGTTGTCGGGATTGGCACGGATCAGATTGCGGAATTGATCGCACATCTCCGTCGTCGAATGCGGGCCCACGAGCATCCCATAGCCGCCCGATCCGTTGACCTGCTTGACGACGAGCTCATGCAGGTTGTCCATCACGTAGGACATCGCCTCGCGTTCGCGGCAGCGCCATGTCGGAACGTTTTTCAGGATCGCTTCTTCGCCCATATAGAAGCGCACGATATCGGGCACGTAGCTGTAGATCGCCTTGTCGTCGGCGACCCCTGTGCCGGGTGCGTTGGCGATGGTGACGTTGCCTGCTCGATACGCGGCGATCAGCCCCGGCACGCCGAGGGCAGAATCCGGGCGGAAGACAAGCGGGTCGAGAAAATCGTCATCGAGCCGACTATAGATCACATCGACTCGCTTCGGCCCCTCGGTCGTGCGCATGTAGACGATCTCGTCACGCACCACGAGATCGCGCCCCTCCACCAGCTCGACCCCCATGCGGTCGGCGAGAAAGCTGTGTTCGTAATAGGCGCTGTTATAGGAACCAGGGGTCAACAAAACGACGACCGGATCGGACGAGCCGCGTTCGGGCACGACCGACTTCAGGGTGCCGAGAAGTTCGTCCACATAGTTCTCGATCGGGCGGATGCGCTGCATCGCCATGAGATCGGGAAACAACCGCAGCATGACCTCGCGGTTCTCCAGCATATAGGAGACACCGGAGGGGGTGCGAAGATTGTCCTCCAGAACATAAAAATCCTTGTCGTCGACCCGCACCACATCGATCCCGGCGACCTGTACGTAAACCCCGCCGCTGACCGAAAGCCCGTTCATCTGAGGCCGATAATGCGGGTTCTGGAAGATCAACTCGGGCGGGATGATCCCGGCGCGCAGAATCTCGCGCGGACCGTATATGTCCTTGAGGAAGAGATTGAGCGCCCGCGCCCTCTGCTCCAGCCCGCGCGACAGGTGCGCCCATTCCTGTCCCGACATGATGCGGGGGATGATGTCGAAGGGGATCAGACGCTCTTCGGCCTCGGCGTTGCCATAGACCGCGAAGGTGATGCCGACCTTGCGAAACAGAAGCTCCGCCTCGTCGCGACGGTGTTCGAGGAGTTGAGAGGGGGCCGAATTCAGCCAGCCCTCGAGCACACGATAGGCCTCGCGGGTTGGCCCGCCGTTGCCGTTCATCTCATCGAATATGGATCGCGACGTCACCGTGTGGGCGTTCTCCCCGCGCAGCCCCGACGACTGGCTGCCTTGCAGGGTAGAGGCACAAATCGCACGAGCACAAGGGAAATTCAGCGTACCGCAACGGCAGCATCTGATCAGAAATTCGCCATCTGACGTTCAAACAGGCGGCCAGCGCGCCTTAGCGCAAGCCGCGGTCGCCGCGTCCTCATTTCCACAAGCCGTAATCTTCCCACTGAGCTTCAGGGATCTCATCGCCCACGACGAAGTCCACAGAGACAGCCGAGCGTTGATCCTCGGTGAGCGTGCATTCGAATTGCAGCTGGTACCAATGGCCTTTGTGGCGGAACGCTCCGCCGGTTCCGGCCACGACGTTATTGTCGATCTCGGGCGCCTCGATCGCGTCCACAACGACGCGGTTGACCGCCTTGTACGCGCGCTCGCGCCGCAATTCCTCGCCGGCTTTGATGCCGCAGATCTCCATCATCCGCGTGACCGGCTCCAGCCGGTCGAGGGATTTCTCCATGCGATGGCTGGCGGGTTGGGCAGGGACGATCGTGAGGGCAAGGAAAAACGGGACGGCCAGCAGCCGATACGCACGAGACAAGATTTCGCTCCGTCATGAATGGTGGAAACCGTCCGGTTTATCCGCAACCGTGGCCATATCATGGCCAATCGATTTGTTTGGGCGACAGCAACACCGCCGCGGGTCAATCACCCTCCGGGATCTCGGTCGCCTCGGGTGCGATGCCGGTTGCCAGCTTGACCATCTCGAGCAGTTTCTTGCCCAGGGGCCCAGGCGGCTGGTCGATATGCCACATGGCCCCGAACGTCCAGCGTGCATCGATCCGCAGATCGCTGCAATCGAGCCGCACGACCCGCCCGCAGGCGAGGTCTTCGGCAAAAAAGGCTTCGGTGCCGAAGCTCCACCCCACGCCCGAGAGGATGAGCTCGCGCAGAATGAGGAGATCGCTCACGGTCCAGACATCGGTGCCGAAGACGCGGCTCATGCGTTCCGTATCGACGCTGGGCGAGCCGACATAATAGAGCTGCCTGTGCCGGGACAATTCCGCGAGCTTGAACGGCTCCCGCAGTTTCGCCAGCGGGTGGTGCGGAACGGCCACGAGAATAAGCTCGATCGCAGCGAGTGCCTGCCTTTCCACGTCGGCGGGGACATCACGGATGGGCGCCAGACACAGATCGAGAGCGCCGGATTTCAGGTCGTCCCAGAGGCGATTCAGCGAACTTGCGAAAATCTGCACCTGCACATGAGGATGTTCCGCCCCGAAGGCATTGAGCGCCGTGAGCAGAGGCGCAAAGGGGAACAACACGTCCATGGCGAGCCGAATGCGATTTTCCTCGCCGCGCTCCAGGGCCTTGGAATGGGCGGAAAACCGGCGGGCGCCCTCGACCGCCGCCTGCGCTTCACGAAACAGCGCCCGGCCGTTCGGTGTCAGGCTCGGCCGGGAAACGCCCCGCGTGAGCAGTTGAAGCCCGCAGGATTCTTCAAGGCGCGTCACCGAATAGCTGACCGTCGAGACAGCTCGGCCCAAGCGGCGCGCCGCCTCCGAGAAGCTTGAAGTCTCCGCAACAGCGATAAATGCCGTCAGATGGTCGATCAGATTAGGGTGCATTCGAATGTCTCGAACGAAATCTTCGATCTTTTCGCACTTTACTGAAAGAAAGCAGGCCTGTTAAGTTTTTTTACAAGAGCCCTAAGGGCCAAGCGCTTTCTGACGAATAGTCGGTGCAGTGCGACCATGGAGGAAGCTGGATGGCGGTTACCGCCCGCGAAGACACTTTCCCGAAGCTCATTGCGCTGAACGCGCAAATTCGGCCCGCGCGCACTGCCTTTCGACATAAAGATTTCGGTATCTGGCAAAGCTGGAACTGGCACGACGTCCACGAGAACGTCCGTGCCTTCGCGGCCGGTCTTCAGACCCTGGGCCTCAAGCGCGGCGACAAACTGGCGATCCTGGGTTCCAATCGCCCCCGCCTCTACTGGTCGATGGCCGCAGCCCAATGGCTCGGGGCGATTCCCATTCCGGTTTATTCAGATTCGGTCGCGGAAGAGATCGCCTATGTGCTGGCCCACGCGGAGGTGACACATGCCGTCGTGCAGGATCAGGAACAGGTCGACAAGCTGCTGTCGGTCATCGATCAATTGCCCACCCTCGTCCACATCCTTTACGACAAGGAGCGCGGATTGCGGGACTACGACCACACGCGCCTGCATGCGATCGACAGCCTGATCGAGCAAGGCCGCGAGCTTTGCCGGCAGGATGCCACGAGTTCGGCGATCGAGCACGAACTTCAATCGGGCAGCGGCGCCGACCTTGCCATCATTCTCTATACGTCGGGCACGACGGGGCGTCCGAAGGGCGTGATGCTCACGCATGACAACGTCGTCAAGGCAGCCGAGATCGGCTGCAGCTTCGACAAGCTGACCGACAACGACGAGATCCTCGCATATCTTCCCATCGCCTGGGTGGGCGATCACATCTTCTCCTATGCGCAAGGCATTCTCGCGGGCTTCTGCGTCAATTGCCCGGAAAGCCCGGAGACCGTGGTCGAAGACCGGCGCGAGATTGGCAGCACTTACGTGTTCGCGCCGCCGCGGATTTTCGAGAATCTCCTGACCCTCACGATGGTGCGGATGGAGGATGCGAGTCCTCTCAAGCGAAAGATGTTCAGGTATTTCCTCGATCTTGCAAACCGGGTCGGCGAGAAGATCCTCAATGGCGACGCCGACGTCTCGGCTCTTGATCGAATCCTCTACGGGCTCGGCAATGCGCTGGTTTATGCGCCGCTTCGCAACCGCTTCGGGTTTACCAAGATCAAGGTCGGCTACACGGCGGGCGAGGCGATCGGGCCGGAGCTTTTCCGGTTCTACCGTTCGATCGGCGTCAACCTGAAACAACTCTACGGTCAGACCGAGGCCGCCGTGTACGTCACCATGCACCCCGATGGCGAGATCCGTGCGGATACGGTCGGCCGGCCAGCGCCGCAGATCGAAATCCGCATCGATGAAAACGGCGAAGTTCTCTATCGCTCACCCGGCGTCTTCGTGGGCTACTACAAGGATGACGAAAAAACCGCCGCGACCAAGACCAGCGACGGCTTCGTGCGGTCGGGCGACGCCGGATTCTTCGAACCTGGTGGTCACCTCAAGATCATCGACCGTGCCAAGGATGTCGGGCGATTGACGGACGGCTCGCTCTTCCCGCCGAAATACATCGAGAACAAGCTGAAATTCTACGCGAACATCAAGGAGGCGGTGGCCTTCGGCGATCACCGCAACGCCGTCACCTGCTTCATCAATATCGACCTTGTTGCCGTCGGCAATTGGGCGGAGCGGCACAACATCACCTATGCGTCCTACCAGGAACTCGCAGGTCACCCGCTCGTCTACGATATGATCGCGCGGCATGTGGATGAGGTGAACCGTTCGCTCAGCATGGAGCCGGGGATGGGCGGCGCGCAGATTCAGCGATTCCTCATTCTGCACAAGGAACTCGATGCGGATGACGGCGAACTGACCCGAACCCAGAAAGTGCGGCGGGGCTTTATCGCCGAGCGTTATGCCCCGCTCATCGTCGCGCTCTACGACGGCACGCGCGAGACGGACGTTTCGACGGAAGTCACGTTCGAAGACGGCCGCAAGGGCACCATCTCGGCTCACGTTCATATCCGCGACATGAAGATCTACCCGGTGACCCCGACCCCGCTGGAGAATGCAGCGTGAGGCCCTTTGAGAATCCCGTCATCCCCCAGCGCGAGACCTTGCTCGCCGTCGAGAACGTGTCGCTGGCATTCGGGGGCGTGAAGGCACTGACGGATGTATCGTTCGACATTCGCAAGGGTGAGATCAGGGCGATTATCGGCCCGAACGGCGCGGGCAAGACGTCGATGCTGAATTGCATCAACGGGTTCTATCATCCGACGCACGGAAGCATCACCTTCAAGGGTGAGAAACGCCGCCGCATGCGCCCTTCGGCGGCCGCCCGCGGCGGTATCGCGCGGACGTTCCAGAACGTCGCATTGTTCAAGGGCATGTCGACCCTCGACAACATCATGACCGGGCGCAGCCTGAAAATGCACAAGGGCTTTTTCTGGCAGATGCTTCGCTACGGGCCGGCCCTGAAGGAGGAAGCCGGGCATCGGCGCGTGGTTGAGGACATCATCGACTTTCTCGAAATCCAGCACATCAGGCGAACGCCGGTAGGCAAGCTTCCCTACGGTTTGCAAAAGCGCGTCGAACTCGGCCGCGCGCTGGCGATGGAACCCGAACTCCTCCTTCTCGATGAGCCCATGGCGGGGATGAACCTCGAGGAGAAGGAGGACATGAGTCGGTTCATCCTCGACGTCAACCAGCATTTCGGCACGACCATCGCGCTGATCGAACACGACATGGGCGTCGTGATGGACTTGTCGGATCGCGTGGTCGTCCTCGAATACGGTCGCAAGATTGCCGACGGAACGCCGCAAGAGGTGAAGCGCGACGAGAAGGTCGTCGCGGCCTATCTCGGCGTGGCGCATTAGGGGGCGATGATGGATATGCTCTACAACGTCCTCATCGATCCTTTCGTCATGATGGGTTCGGCACCCGACCTTCTCATCCAGACCCTGTGGGAGGGGCTTGTCGCCGGCGTGCTCTACGCCCTGATCGCGCTCGGTTTCGTGCTGATCTTCAAGGCGTCCGGCGTCTTCAATTTCGCACAAGGCATCATGGTGGTGTTCGCGGCGTTGACGCTCGTCGGGCTGCATGAGATGGGCGTCCCGGCCCTGCTCGCGCTGATCCTCACCATCGGCGTGATGTTCATTCTTGCCGTGACGGTCGAGCGGGTCGTGCTTCGCCCCCTCGTCAACCAACCCGACATCATCCTCTTCATGGCAACGTTCGGCCTCACCTATTTCCTGATCGGGTTCGGCGAACTGATCTTTGGCGGCAATCCGAAGCAGATGATCGCCCAGGAACTCTACCTGCCGCAGGGGTCGACAGATCTCGACCTGTTCGGCGGCCTGGTGCGCTTCCAGCATATCGACATCGCAGCCGCGGTGATCGCCTCGCTCATCATCGCGGTGCTGGCGGTGTTCTTTTCCAAGACCCGGATCGGCCGCGCCTTGCGGGCGGTCGCCGACAGCCACAAAGCCGCGCTGTCGGTGGGCATTTCGCTCGGCCAGATCTGGGTCATCGTGTGGTTTGCAGCCGGCATCGTCGCGCTGGTCGCCGGCATCATGTGGGGCGCGCGATCGGACGTGTCTTTCGCGCTGCAGATCGTCGCGCTGAAGGCGCTGCCGGTTCTGATCCTCGGCGGATTCACGTCGATTCCCGGCGCCATCGTCGGCGGTCTGATCATCGGCGTGAGCGAGAAGCTGGGCGAATTCTACTGGGGCGGGCTCGTCGGCGGCGGCATCGAGACGTGGCTTGCCTACATCATTGCCCTGCTCTTCCTGCTTTACAGGCCGCAAGGTCTGTTCGGCGAGCGCATCATCGAGCGGATCTGACGGAGAGACCATGTTTTACCGCGAGGCCGGCCAGTTCAAGACGACTTACGCGGCCGATATGGCGATCTTCCCGCTGCGGGAGGATCGCATCGGCCTCGCGGTCATCATCGTCTGTGCCTACGCACTCGTCTTCACCGGCAACAGCTTCCTGCTCCAGGCGGTGATGATCCCGTTCCTGGTGTTCTCGCTCGCCGCCATCGGCCTTAACCTGCTCACCGGATATACGGGACTCCTGTCTCTCGGCACCGGCGCCTTCATGGGTGTCGGCGCCTATGCGTGCTACAAGCTGACGACCGCCTTTCCGGGCCTGAACATTATCATCTGCATCCTCGCATCGGGCCTGTTCTCGGCGGCGATCGGTGTGCTGTTCGGGCTTCCGTCGCTGCGCATCAAGGGCTTCTATCTCGCCGTCGCGACGCTCGCCGCGCAGTTCTTTTTGCAATGGTGCTTCATTCGCGTGCCGTGGCTGGTCAACTACAACGTCTCGGGCGCGATCGAGGCGCCGCTGCGCACTTTGTTCGGCGTCCCGATCGTCGGCGCGACGGCGACGCCGGAGACGCGTTATCTGGTGGTCCTGACGCTTGTGATCGGGCTCACCTGGGTGGCCTCCAATATCGTCCATGGCCGCATCGGCCGGGCATGGATGGCGGTTCGCGACATGGATATCGCCGCAGAACTGATCGGCATCCGCCTGCTGCGCACCAAGCTGTTGGCTTTTGCCGTCTCGTCTTATTATTGTGGCGTCGCCGGCGCGCTTCTGGTCTTTCTCTGGTATGGCGGCGCCGAATACGATGTCTTCAACATCAACCAGTCGTTCTTCATCCTGTTCATGGTGATCATCGGAGGATTGGGCAGCCTCATCGGCTCGTTCATGGGGGCGGCGCTCATCTTCATCCTGCCGATCATTCTCGGCATGGTGATGCCCGCGATCCTCAGCCCCTTCGGAATAGGCATCACCGCTGCCACGGTCGAGCATTTGCGCTTCATGATCGTCGGCGCGCTCATCATTTTCTTCCTGATCGTCGAACCGCACGGCCTGGCGCGGCTCTGGCAGATCGGAAAGCAGAAGCTTCGTGTCTGGCCGTTCCCCTATTGAGCGCCGGACGATGAAGACAACAAACCGGCACGGAGAAGCCGGACACATCACGGAGGAGACTGCCATGTCGAAGATGAAGTCGTTTGCCGTCGGGGCGATCGTCTGCGCGCCGATGTTATCGGCGCCAGCATTCGCCCAGGATTCGATCTACGTTCCGCTCCTGACCTACCGCACCGGCGCCTTCGCCGGATCCGGCATTCACATTGCGGATGGAATGCGCGACTACCTGACCATGCTCAACGAGCGCGATGGCGGAATTGGCGGCGTGAAGCTGGTGCTCGAGGAATGCGAGACCGGCTACGACACCAAGAAGGGCATCGAGTGCTACGAGGCGGTGAAATCGAAGAATCCCGTGGTCATGAATCCGTGGTCGACGGGCATCACGCTGCCACTGATCCCGCGAGCCGCGGTCGACAAGATCCCGATCCTCTCCATGGCTTACGGATTGTCGGCCTCTGCGGATGGACAGACGTTTCCATGGGTGTTCAATCCGCCCGCGACCTATTGGGACGGCCTCTCGCAGATCATCAGCTATCTCGGCACGAAAGAAGGAGGCCTGGACAAGCTGAAAGGCAAAAAGATCGGCTATATCTTCCTTGACGCCGGTTACGGGCGCGAGCCGATCCCGCTTCTCGAGCAACTGGCCAAGGATTATGGCTTCGAGGTGAAGTTCTACCCGATTGCCGCTCAGGACATGCAGAACCAGTCGTCGCAATGGCTGAATGTCCGTCGCGACAAGCCTGATTACATGGTGCTGTGGGGCTGGGGCGCCATGAACGGCGCCGCCGTCAAGGAAGCGGCGCGGACCGGTTATCCGATGGACAAGTTCTACTCCGTCTGGTGGCCCGGCGACGACGATCTGCGCGCCACGGGCGAGCCGGCGAAGGGCTTCAAGAGCCTCAACTGGCACTCGGCCGACGGCAACTACAAGGCACTGGCCGACATCAAGAAGCACGTGGTCGACAAGAAACTTAGCCAGGCCAATCCCGACAAGGTCGGCGAGGTCCTCTACAACCGCGGCGTCTACAATTCGATGTTGATCGCCGAAGGCATCCGCAATGCCCAGAAGGTCTCCGGCAAGAAGGTCGTGACCGGTGAGGACGTCCGTCGCGGGCTCGAAACGATGGACATCAACGCCGATCGCCTGAAGGAGATGGGAATGGAGGGCTTCGCCCAACCCATCAAGCTCACTTGCGCGGACCATAACGGTCACCTCGCGACCTTCATGCAGGAATGGGACGGCAAGAAGTTCGTGAAAATTTCCGAACCGATTCCGCCGATGGTCGACAAGGTGAAACCCCTTCTCGACAGCGCCGCCAAGGATTATGCCGAGAAGAATGCCGGCTGGCCCAAGCGCAGCGAGGCTTGCGACAAGGCCTCCTGAACCGCCGTCCGTCGCGCGGCGGCCGATCGCCGCGCGACACCCAAAGTTCCTGAAGTCGAGACTCGAGGCCGAGATGTCGCAAGCCATCCCCACACCCGCAGGCGTTCCCGCGCCGGACGCCGTTCTCGTGGTCAACAATATCGAGGTGATCTACGACCACGTGATCCTCGTCTTGAAGGGCGTGTCTCTGAGCGTTCCACAAGGCGGCATCGTGGCACTCCTGGGAGCGAACGGTGCCGGCAAGACGACGACCCTGAAAGCCATATCGAACCTGCTCCACGCGGAGCGCGGCGAAGTGACGAAGGGCTCCGTGGTTTTCGAGGGCCAGCGGATCGACAAGCTGTCGCCCAACCAGGTAGTGCGGCGCGGCTGCATCCAGGTTCTCGAAGGCCGGCATTGCTTTGGTCACCTGACCATCGAGGAAAACCTTCTGACCGGCGCCTTCACGCGGCGCGACGGCAATGCCGCCATCAAGGCCGATCTCGAAGCGATCTACGATTACTTCCCGCGCCTCCGGCAGCGACGACATTCCATGTCGGGCTACACCTCGGGAGGCGAACAGCAGATGTGCGCCATCGGCCGGGCGATGATGAGCCGCCCAACGATGATCCTGCTCGACGAACCCTCCATGGGACTTGCTCCGCAGGTGGTCGAAGAGATTTTCGAGATCGTGCAGAAACTGAACGTCACGCAGGGCGTCAGCTTCTTGCTCGCCGAGCAGAACACCAACATGGCGCTGAAATACGCCACCTATGGCTACATCCTCGAAACCGGACGCGTGGTGATGGATGGTCCGGCCGTGGGACTGCGCGAAAACGAGGACGTGAAGGAGTTCTACCTCGGGGTCGCCGACGGATCGCAGAAGAGCTTCCGCAATGTGAAAAGCTACAAGCGCCGTAAGCGCTGGTTGGCCTGAAGTCTCTGCAAAACCCAGGAATGTTTGAGCGATGACGCAGTACTTCGACGCCCTCGACACACGCCCACCGGGCGAGCGCGAACGCGATCTCTTTCGTCGCCTGCCGGCAGTGGTCGCCGCCGCGATGAGATCCGAGACTTACGCGGAACGCTTCGGCGCCATCGATCCATCGGCGATCGCGACGCGCGACGCTTTGAGCACGCTTCCGGTGCTGCGCAAATCCGACCTGCCGGACCTCCAGCGGAAGCGGCCGCCGTTTGGTGGGCTGTCGTCGCAACATCCGGGACGCTTTGCGCGGCTCTTCACGTCGCCTGGTCCGATCTATGAGGCGCAAGGCCTGTCCGCCGACGTCTGGGGTGTCGCCCGGCCGATGCACGCCATGGGCTTTCGCGCCGGCGAGATCATGCTCAACACCTTCAGCTATCATCTCGTCCCCGCAGGCTTCATCATGGATGCCGGCGCGCGGGAGCTCGGATGCGCCGTTATTCCGGCGGGGCCGGGCAACACGCAACAACAGCTGGATCTGATCGCCGCCTTTCGTCCCACGATCTATTGCGGGACGCCTGATTTCCTCAAGATCATCCTGGACGCGCCGACTTCCGGACGGGACGTCTCATCGATCGAGCGGGCTTTGGTCTCGGGAGCCGCTTTCCCAAAAAACCTGCAGGACGACATTGCGCGGCGGGGAATCGAGGCGTTTCAGGCCTATGCGACGGCCGATATCGGCATCATCGCCTATGAGACGCCCGCGCGGGACGGGATGATCGTGAATGAGAACATCATCGTCGAGATCGTGCGCCCCGGAACCGGGGATCCTGTCGCGGAGGGCGAGGTCGGCGAGATCGTCGTCACGACACTCGACGAAACCTATCCGCTAATCCGCTTTGCGCTTGGCGACCTGACGGCGGCCATTCCGGGGATCAGCGCCTGCGGACGCACGAACATGCGGATCAAAGGTTGGATGGGCCGGGCCGATCAGACCACCAAAGTCAAAGGCATGTTCGTGCGCCCCGAGCAGATCGACAGCATCGGCAAGCGCCATCCGGAACTGCTAAAACTTCGCCTCGTGGTGACGCGGAGCCACGATGCCGACGCGATGACGCTTGCGTGCGAAGCCGATAGGCCCGAGGAGGACCTCGCGCCGAGGATCGCCGAAACCCTGCAGATGGTCACGAAGCTGCGGGGCGCGGTTGAGATCGTTCCGCCCGGGAGCCTTCCAAACGACGGCAAGGTCATTGCCGACGAGCGCACGCTGACCTGAAGCCATCAGGGAACGCCGCTCCACGCGGCCCCGTTTTGGGGCACCTGCCTGGCCCACGTGCCGGCCTAAGACTTCTGAATTCAGCGGTTGTACAGCGAGAATACCAGTTAAACGATATAACTTAGCTTAAAAAATTGGCTGGATAGGCGGAAATTTAGCTAAGGCGAGGTATTTTAACCATACTTGGCTGGATGCTCATATTCTCAATGGAAAAAAAGCCGAACTGACTTAACCTTTGGTTAACCTCGCCCCTTAACTTGCGAGGGGCCAAGATTTTCAGCTTTTCAACACGGAGAAACAACATGTCCGCCACCATGCGTTGGGATGCACAGCAGCGCCACGACTACACGGATGTCATGGTCGGCCAGGCGGCCAACCTTGGCCAACTTGCCCGGAGCCCTGAGGGGGGCGCTGTCGGCTATCCACAGACCCGGCGTGAGTTCGATCGGGCGCCGGTCCTTCCCTCAGAACTTCGCTTTCTTGCCCCCAACTACAACGAACTTGACGTCGTGCTGAGCCCGGCCGACCGGTCCTTGTGGTGCTATATGCAGCCGAAGGGGCCCCCCAGCTTCACCAAGGGCATGCTTGGCGACCTCATCGCGCTTCGCAAATCGGTGCAGGATTTCTTTGCCAGCAACCGCGCCAATGGCGAGGCGATCCAATATTTCGTCGGTGCCTCCCGCATCCCCGGCATCTATAACCTCGGCGGCGATCTGTCGTTCTTCCTGGATTGCATCCGCGACGGCAACCGCGAAGGGCTTCGCCGTTATGCCCATGATTGCGTCAACGTCGCCTATCACATGTGGACCGGGTTCGACCTGCCGATCCAGACGATCGCGCTGGTTCAAGGCGACGCACTCGGCGGCGGATTCGAAGGCGCACTGTCCTTCAACGTCATCATCGCGGAGCGGAGCGCCAAATTCGGCCTTCCTGAAATCCTCTTCAACCTGTTTCCCGGCATGGGCGCGTCGAGCTTCCTGTCGCGCAAGCTCAACCCGGTTCAAGCTGAGAAAATGATCCTCAGCGGCGAAATCTTTAGCGCCGAGCAACTCTTCGACATGGGGCTCGTCGACGTCCTGTGCGAGGATGGTGAAGGCGAAGCTGCCGTTCGCAAGTACATTGCGGAGAATGCACGCCGCCACGCCGTACATCATGCGCTGAGCCGCATCCGCCGGCGCGTCATGCCCCTGACCCTCGAAGAACTGAAGGACGTCACCGACATCTGGGTCGAGACGGCGCTTCAGCTGAGCCCGATGGAACAGCGGCGGATGCAACGCTTGATGATTGCGCAGCATCGTCGTCTTGGCGAAGGTTGATCTTCCACAGCCGCCGAGCGCGCCAAGATTCTTATTGACGACGTGTGTGGTGCCACTCGGCAGATTTCTCCAACCTTGAAGGAGAAACCGCCGGGGCGACGCCAAGGCTCTCGCACACGCGGTCAAACTCGTCCCGGACAAGGACCAGATATTCCTCGCCATTGACGGCGAGATCGCGCGGCGACGCGTCGCGCCACGCCAGACACATCTTGAAGATTTCCAGCGCCCCGATATTGGCCGCGCTGCTGCGAAGGGCGTGAACGGAATCCTGGAAGGCTCGCGCGTCGCCATTGGCAACCGCGGAACCGATATCCTCGATCGTCTTGCCGGCGTCATCGGCGAATAACTGTGCCAGCTCCTGCACGAACTGCTTGTCGCCAAGTTGCTCAAGCCGGTCGAGCGTGCGCTGATCGACGGGCGCAAAGCGAGCATTTCTGGCCGGCATCGCCAACAATGGCTCGGTTCTGACCGCCGCGGGGACGGCGCGCGACGGAGGCGCTGGTTCGCCGGATTGATCTCCTGCGACGATGGCGGATATTGCCGTCAACAATTCCTCGGCATCGACCGGTTTGGAAATGCAAGCAACCATCCCTGCCTCGGAACATCGCCGTTGCGTGTCGGGCGAAGCATCGGCCGTCAGGGCTACAATCGGCACGGTCTTCTGCCCCAGCGCAGCGAAGCGGTAGAGCTTGGTCGCATCGATGCCGTTGAGCACCGGCATGTTGACGTCCATCAGCACGATATCGAATGAACCCTCCTCAAGCGCATCAAGGGCCGCCTCGCCGTCATCAACCAGCGCGACGGTGTGGTTCGCCAGTCCAAGGATCTTGCTCAGCACCATCTGGTTGGTGCGATTGTCGTCGGCCACCAGAACGGAGAGTGGTTTGCCGCGATCCGGAACATGATCGGAAGCGGGGGAAGGCGACGCGAAGAAGCCGCTCTCGGCAATGGCGAGCGTTCGAACCACGGCCTGCGGCTCCAGAGGGCGGCTGAGCCGACTCACGCACAGGCTCCTCAGGCTCGGATGAGGCAGATCGTCTTCATCGGTCGCGCCGATGAGGACGATTGCCAGTTTGTCGCGCCCATCCTTCTGGGCGAACCTGTTGGCGAAATCTTCGACGGCGTCGGCAGTCACCATCGCCGCATCGAGGAGGAGCACGACCGGTCGAGACGCTGCCGCACGGGGCTGCGACAGCAGAGCCATGGTCTCCTGCGGGGTCTCGGCCACCGCGAGGCTGCGCCCGCTGGCGAGTTGCCGTTGCACGACCGGGTCACGCGAGAGCAGCACATAGCTCACGTTGACAGGATCAGCAGGCGCGGCCGCTTTCTCGGACGCGCTGAAGTCGATTTCAAACCAGAACGTGCTGCCGGCTCCGGGCGCGCTCTCCACCCCGATCGTGCCGCCGGCGCGTTCGACCAGCTGCTTTGATGTCGCAAGACCAAGCCCGGTTCCGCCAAACCGGTCGACGATGGTTTCGTCGGCTTGGGTGAAGCTCTCGAAAATCCGCGTCTGCGCCTCGGGCGAGATACCGATGCCCGTATCTGAGATCTCGACCCGCAGAGTGATTTCGCCGCCCTGTCGTTCGATCGCATCCGCCGCGATGGTGACATATCCCTCTTGGGTAAACTTTACCGCGTTACCAACGAGATTGACGAGAGGTCCTTCCAGCGCGTGCAGATCACCCTTGAGAAAACGAGGCGTGCGCGGCGTAATGTGCAGGCTCAAGCGCAACTTCTTTTCGCCCACTTGAACAGCGAGCATCCGCCTCACATTTTCGAGCGACGCGTAAACGTCGAATTCCGCCATCACCGCGCGCCGGACACCGGATTCGACGCGCGAAAAATCGAGAATCGAATTGATCAACCCGAGCAGCGATTGTCCGGCGGTGGTGATCGTGCGGGCCATATTGCCCTGATCGGAATCGAGCTTCGTTTTGCCCAGCAGGTTTCCCAACCCGATGATGGCGTTCAGGGGCGTTCTCAGCTCGTGGCTAACACTGGCAATGAAGAGGCTCTTGGCACGGCTCGCCGCTTCAGCCTGGCGTTGCGCTTCCGACAATTTTGCAATGAGACGCGACACGTAGAGCGGCAGCACGACGAGGCCGGCGAGAAGCCCGGCGCTGAGGGCCAGGTGGGTACGCCAGAACTCACTGACGACGATGACGGATCCAAAGCCGATAACCGCCACGAACGAAGCGGCGAAGAGATATTTGACGCCGAACCGAAACCCATTGCCGAGGATGACCCAGAGATAGATCGGATAGAGCGCGGCAGTCGATTCGCCGCCGACCGCGACGCCGTAGGAGAACAGCCCGAGATCGAGGACGATCGCGAGGAGCCGGCGCGTGACGGAGACGCCCGGCCGATAGAGAATATGGCAGAACAGAAGAAGCGAGAGCAGATCGTAGGCCGCGAAATAAATTGCCGTCTCGCGCAGCATGACGGCAGCGTCGGCGCTCCCAAGCGCACTCGCGATACTGAGATAAGCCAGCACCACCCCGCTCAGGACGAAGCGGTTGATGGTCATCTCATGTTCGCTGTCAGGCCGCCGCCTCAGTTCAGTCCTGACGCGCTTGAAGAACCGGAGGACCCGACTCCAGCTTGCCGAATAGAGGGACGATTTGACCACCATGACAAGCCTCCGTCATCGGGACCTAAGCAAGATAGACATGCTTGCGGTCGGCTTTGACGAACGCGATGAACTCTTCGACTGGCATCGGCTTTCCGAGATGGTAACCCTGCCCCTCGTCACAACCCTCGATCCGCAGATGCGCCAGTTGCTCGGCAGTCTCGACACCTTCTCCGACGATCGTCAGATCGAGGCTGTGCCCGAGATTGACGATCGCGCGGAGAATGGCGGCATCGTTGGGATCGGTGGTGATGTTCCGGATGAAGCAGCGGTCGACCTTGATGCGATCGACCGGCAGGTGCTTGACGTATTGCAGGGAGGAATAACCGACGCCAAAGTCGTCGATGGAGATGCTGACGCCCAACTCTCGCAGCCGATGCAGGTCGCGCACCACCGCATCCGTATCCTCCAGCATGACGCTTTCGGTGATTTCGAGTTCCAGCAAGGTCGCGTCGAGGCCGGTCTCGGCGAGGATTTCGGTGACGAGGAGCGAGACGTCCTGTTTGCGGAACTGCAGCGCGGACAGGTTCACGCTCACGCGAATCCCGGGCAGTCCCTGGTGCTGCCATTCGACAGCACGCCGGCAAGCTTCCTTCAGCACCCATTCGCCAATGGGGAGAATCAGGCCGTTCTCTTCGACCCGTGGCAGGAACATTGCGGGCGCAACGATCCCGATGCCGGGCCGATGCCAGCGCAGCAATGCTTCGGCGCCAATGATGAGGCCGGTCGCAAGGTCCATGCGCGGTTGGTAATAGAGCGTGAACTGCTCTTCGGCGATTGCTTGCCGCAATTCCGTATCGAGTTCGGCAGCCTCACGGGCACGCATCGTCATATCGGCAACGTAGAAGCGGTGGAGATTTCCGCCCTCGGATTTTGCCTGGTGCATGGCAAGATTGGCGCTGCGCAACAGGTCCTCCACATTGCCGGCATTGTGCGGGTGAAGGGACGTGCCGATGCTGGCTGTCGTGGTGATCGGCTTGCCGAACAACTCATACGGCTGCGACAGGGCCTCCGCGATGCGGGCCGCAAGATCGGACGCCGCTCCCTCGTCGGTCACGCCTGTCTGCAGCACGGCGAACTCGTCGCCGCCAAGCCGCGCCGCCGTGCCGCTCTTTCCTACCACGCGCGTCAACCGTTTGGCCGTCTCGATGAGGAAGCGGTCGCCCGCCGTGTGGCCGAGCACGTCGTTGATCGGCTTGAAGCCGTCGAGATCGATGAGGTGAAGTGCGACAATCCGGCTGCCTCGCCGCGAGCGCACGATCTCCGCGCTCAGCCGCTCCTGCAGCATGATCCGGTTTGGTAGACCCGTCAGCGCGTCATGGTGAGTGATATGATGCAGATGGGCCTCGGCCCGTTTGCGCTCGCTGATGTCGATCGAGGTGGTAAGCACCGCGGTGATCGCGTCGGCGGAGGTCCGCAAAGGCGATTTGGTGGTCAGGACGGTGCGCTTTTCGCTGCGACCGTCCGAGAACTCCTCCTCGAAAGAGGAGATCGGCCGTCCGGTATCCCAGACGACGCGATCGAGCGATTTACTTCTCGCGCCCTGGACCTTGCCGAAGAGAACGGTCGCGTCCTGGCCCACGACCTTGGCTGGGTCGAGACCGAGCAATCTCGTCTGATAAGCGTTGGTGAAAAGGATCTTTCCGTCTCGGTCTGCAGCCGAAATCATCGCCGGAACGGTATCGATGACCTGGGCAAGCCGCTCGCTGGAATCCCGCAGGGCCTCCTCGCGGGAGCGTTCGCTATGCTTCAGATCGCGCTCCAGCCCGTCGGCCCGGCTTGCCAGCAGCAGCTGCTGGTGACGCATTTTGAGGAGATTGCGAGCGCGGGTTGCAAATTCGTGGTGATCGACAGGGCTTTGCAGGAAATCGGTCGCGCCGGCTTCGAGCGCCTGAAGCCGAAACTCGCGATCCTCATAGACCGTGACGATGACGACCGGCAGGTCGATGAGTGCCGGCAGCTCGCGGATCCGCCGGATGAGCTCCGCCCCGTCCATCTGGGGCATCTTGTAGTCGCTGATGATAAGATCCGGCGTGTTTTCACTGAGCCACGACAAAGCCTCCAGCGGGTCCGCAAAAGCATTGACCGAGATGTCGCTGGAAATCGATTTGGCCAACCGGGAAAACAGGTTCCGGTTGGTGGCCTGATCGTCGACGATAATGATGTTGGACATCATACGGCGCCCATCATCGCAATCAGGCCGGCTGGCATTGCTGGTTGATCCTCGGCCATATGGTCTTTCATCACATTGGTTTTGCAAATCTGGGGCATTGAGCAGTCTGAAATGCGATTGTCGCATGTTCATTCTGGCGAAGTTCTTAATTTCTCTTGCTCTTACGTCTCAAACTAGCACCCGGCCCTTGGGGCAGGCAACGAAACAAGCCGGGCGAGTCTTACGCGCCCCGCAACAACATCACGCCACTCAGTTGCGTCTCCCCTGAAGATAATCCTTCAGGCCCTCCGCTCAAGAGGGGCGGTGATTCAGGAGCCGGGGTCATAGCTGCCCCTCACGAACCGCCCTCGCAGTCTCGGGCTGGGCGTGGTAGTTAGCGCCGCCTTCGCGGCTTTTCCCTCACCTTTACCGTTCGGCCAATCGCATGCTTCAGATCGACAACCTCGTCTTCAACGGATGGGGCCGCCGCTTTTTTGACAAAGCCACCGTTACGCTGCCCACCGGAACAAAGGTCGGACTCGTGGGCCGGAACGGCGTGGGCAAGTCGACCCTGTTCAAACTGATCCTCGGTGAGTTGCAGCCGGACGGTGGCGAAATTGCGTTCCCCAAGGGAGCGCGGATCGCCTCCGTCGATCAGGAGCACCCGGCAACGCCCGTCTCGCTTCTCGATACAATCCTGGCGGCGGACGTCGAACGGGAGGCGCTGTATCTCGAACTGGAGAGCGCCGAACCTGAGCGGATGGGCGAGATCTACGGCCGATTGATCGAGATCGACGCCGATCGTGCGCCGGCGCGCGCTGGTGAGATTCTAAGCGGCCTCGGCTTTTCGACCGCTGACCTGACACGCCCGATGGCGGAATTTTCCGGCGGCTGGCGGATGCGCGTGGCGTTGGCCGCGGCGCTTTTTGCGCAACCCGACCTGCTTCTCCTCGACGAACCGACCAACTATCTCGACCTCGAGGGCGCACTCTGGCTCGAGGCGCGGCTCAAAAAGTACCCGCATACGGCTCTGATCATCAGCCACGACCGGGAACTGCTCAACAATTCGGTCGATGCCATTCTGCATGTGAGCGAGGGCAAGCTCGACCTTTATACCGGCGGATACGACGATTTCGAGCGGCGGCGCGGCGAGAAGCTTCGACTGCAGACCGCCTCGCGCAACAAGCAGGAAGCCGAGCGCGCTCACCTCCAGAGCTTCGTCGATCGGTTCCGGGCCAAGGCCAGCAAGGCGGCGCAGGCCCAATCGCGCATGAAACGGCTGGCAAAGCTCGAGCCGATCGCCGCCGTGATCGAGGAGCGCGTGGCGCCGTTCACGCTGCCCTCGCCCGAGCGTCCCCTCGCCCCGCCTTTGATGCAGCTTGAGCACGCGGATGTGGGTTATGACGGTCATGCGGTCCTGCGCGACCTGAACCTGCGGCTCGATATCGACGACCGGATCGGCCTTCTCGGCGTCAATGGAGCCGGGAAATCGACTTTCGCCAAAATGGCCGCAGGCGCACTCTCGGTTCAGTCGGGCCTCATGCGCCGCGAGGGGCGCGTGAAGGTCGGCTGGTTCCATCAGCATCAGATCGAGGCGCTGGATCCCGCCGATACACCTCTGGAGATCATCCGCCGGGCGAGACCGAACGACAGCGAATCCTCGCGCCGGTCGCGGCTTGCCCAGTTCGGTCTTGGCTTCGACAAGCAGCAAACCACCGTCGCCGACCTCTCAGGTGGCGAGCGCGCCCGCTTGCTCCTGAATCTTGTGGCCATGGACGCCCCTCACCTCTTGATCCTCGACGAACCGACCAACCACCTCGATATCGACAGCCGGCGCGCGCTGCTCGACGCGCTGAACGATTACGCGGGCGCGGTCATCCTCATCACCCACGACCGCTCGCTGATGGAGTTGGTAGCCGACCGGCTGTGGCTTGCGGCCGATGGCCACGTGAAGCCCTTCGACGGCGATATGGACGATTATGCCCGTTTCGTCCTCGATCGCGCCAAGGCAGGTTCACGGCCGTCACAGAACCGGGAACGCTCCGCGAAGCGCCGGAAAAGAGAGGCCGCGGAGGCGGCTTGATCCTGGCGAGATCGCGCGGGAGGGGCGGGAGACCGTTGCAAACGAACAGTTTCAGGCCGCCTCCGGCCAGAAATATTCTCATCGTCAGGTGGGAGATTCGCCGTAAAACCGAATATTGTCGCGCGGCCGTGAAGCAGTCTTTTCGGCGTCTCTTGTAATTCTCGCTGAATGCGACTATATCAGCGTATCGAATTTGGCCTGACGACTGCTCTGTTTCGCCTTGCACTGCTTGCCGCGCGCTCCGAACAATCTCTCCAAAACTCGAAAAATTGTGCGTGTTCACAGAAATGAGAACAGGCGCGGACGTGCATATACAAGTCAGTGAAAGGACTTACAAATGGTTACCGGCACCGTAAAATTCTACAACGATCAAAAAGGCTTCGGCTTCATCCAGCCCGATAACGGCGACAAGGATGTGTTCGTGCATGCGACCGCTCTCGAGCGCGCTGGCATCCGCGGCCTCGTTGAAGGCCAGAAGGTCTCCTTCGACACCGAAGAAGATCGTCGTAGCGGCAAGATCGCAGTCAGCACCATCCAGACTGCATAAGCCAGACCTGTCTGGTGTGAGGTAAACTCACACCAAGCATTCGAGGCCGCACTCCAAAGGTGCGGCCTCTTCTTTTTGGTCGCAAGTTCTGCGACGACCGCGAAACTATTTACTTTCGCAAGTGAGGGTTTGATGTTTAAATTCAAGAGAACGATCCATCCGAAGTCCGTCATGTTTGCCGTTGAATACGAGGACGGTCGCATCGGTTACCTCGTCGTCGAAGGACATGGCGGTCCCGGTGAAGATTATCTCGCGACATCGATTGCGAAAGAACAGCAGGCGGCCGGCTTGTTGCCGGAGGGCACCATCACACGCATCAAGCGGGTGAGATAAGGAACCGAGTTTCCATGGCTAAAGGTCAGCAGCGCGGAAATCGCGAGACGAAAAAGCCGAAACAGGACAAGGTCAAAGCCAAGGACACGCCATCGCCCTTCACGGTCGCACCGTCGAAGACGGTCGGGTCCGTGAAGCCGAACACGGGCAAGCGCTGATGGTGCTGCGGGCGGGCCTGGTGCTCCTTTCGGTCACGAGCTTCTGTGCTCCTGCCCTTGCTCAGCAACCGACCCTTGCCCAAACGCCGGGCGTTCCGTCGGTGCAAAACGCCAGCCCGCTTCCGACCACCGACGGCCGCGCAAACGAGGCCGAAACGGCGCGCCAGCGCACGGAAGCCCGAGAGCGGGAATGGGACCGCAAGATGCGGGCCTCCACCAACAGCATCTGCAAAGGCTGCTAGAACATGACCGGCGGGGCAGGTACGCGGCCGCCGGATGATCGTGCGAAGAGGCCGCTTCAGGATTCTTCGTGCCAGGCAGGGCAGTCCGAAAGGGAAATCCTATGATGAAACCGAAGTTCAAAGTCGGCCAAACCGTGCAATTGTCGACCAATGGCCTGGGTCGAACGACGCGCGGCACCAGCTATGAGATCATCAGCATCCGTCCGGCCAACGACGATGAATTCCAGTACGTGATCAAGAGCCCGACCGAGGCTTATCAGCGCTGCGTCCGCGAAGGCTTGCTCGCGACCTGAAGCGTCCCCGCCTGCCAAACTTCTCTTAAGCGACGCTGAAATGCCAAGCCGCGTGAGGATTGGTGGGCCCGCCCGGACTCGAACCGGGAACCAGACCGTTATGAGCGGCCGGCTCTAACCATTGAGCTACAGGCCCTTTTTCCAAGGGATGTCGGCTTGTAGCGGCAAAAGGGGTTGCTCCGCAACGGTGTCGGAAGCGAAGCCCTTCACCGCCACGGGGAATTTCCTCAGGGACGGAAAATCTCGACCTTCTCGTCAAAACCGTCAATCTGATGCGCGCCCAGCGGGACCGGGTTGCCCCATAGGTGCTCCACGAAAGACTTCGACATGAGAAGCGGTTCGCCAAGGGTCTTGTTGAGGTCGGCAATGCGGCTTGCGATATTCACGTCCCGCCCGATCACCGTGAAGTCGAGCCGTCGCCCCGAGCCCACATTGCCGTAGGCGGCGTCGCCGTGATGCAGGGCAATGCCGATATTGATCGGCACGGGAAAGCGGCCCTCGTTATTGGCGGCGTGAATCCGCCGAATGGCCTTCGTGGCGGCAGACAAAGCGGCCTGCGGTGCGCCGCCGGTATCGTCACCACGGTCGCGCACGATGGCGAGCAGGCCATCGCCCAGATATTTCAGGACTTCGCCGCCTTCATCCTCGATCGGCGGAACAAGGCAATCGAAGTAATTGTTCAGAAGCTCGACCGCATGTTCGGGGCTGAGGGTCGATGAGATCCGGGTGTAGTCACGCATATCGGCGAACAGGATCGCGGAGCGGATCCGCGTGACCTGCCCTCTCAGGATCGCGCCGGACAGGATCGCCTTGTGAGGCTCCTCCCCCACATAGATGCGCAGCACGTCGTCGAGCCTGCTGCTCGTGGCGCGCAGTTCGAACACCAGTGTGAAGGATGGGATGACGAGGCGGAGCACCAGCAGCGCTCGCTCATCGAAGCCTTTCGGCGAGCGCGTAGCGAACGAGATGGCGTTCTTGGCGCCGTTGCTGAAAGGCATCGGGATGGTGAGGTAGTGCCGGTATCCCGTCTCTTTCAGTTCCGGGACGATCGGGAACATATCGTCCGGTGTAGTCCCAAGATCGAGCAGCAACCATTCGCCGGTCCGGTTCACATGTGCGAAGGGGCTCGACATGTAGATCTGTCCACGTTGGTCCCCATGCGGCAGGTAGCGCACGACGGTACCCTCTTCCCGCGTCCAGAACCGGCCCACGCCCGCATATTCGGAGTGCAGCGCCTCGATGGCCGAGGCCGCGCGGTCGATGGGAATGCCGATATCCTGCAAATGCGCGATAAAGCCGTTCAGGAGGTCGTTCGGGTCGTGCATCAGGACTGCGCTCGTGACGAGCCAATCCCGCAAGGCGATGGCCCGAGAAAGCGTCTCGGGGTCGAGGTTCCGGACAGGCTCGGCCGGATCAATCAGCAGGCTAGGGGGAGCGGGGGATAGCGTCATAAGGCCAAGGTGGGTTTCACGACGTGAACCTGCAAGCGCGAAAGCGGCTGCGATCAAACATAAGGGACTTTGCGGCACGCCGCAGCTTTCGTTTTGACAGTCCCGGTTCGGCGGTCTAGAGCGGCAGCGACATCGCGGTCGACTAGTCATTCCCGCCAGTCGCCAGCCCGGGCTTCTCCCGCCAGACATCAGGACGAACCATGTCGACCCTCGATACCTTTTTCGTCACCAAAATCTATCGCGCCGAACTGAACGACGCGAAGCATGCGGATCTCAACGCCGAGTTGGAGGCCGCGAGTCTTTCGATTGCCGAGGACGACGAGGCGGGCCAGCGCTGGTGCGAGAAGAACGGCTATCCCGGCTACACCTCATACGCGTCGCTCGACGATCTGCCGTGGCGGGTGCCCGCTTTCGGTCAACTCCTGAAACTGCTGAACACCCACGTGGCAGCGTTCGCCAAGGAGCTTGAATTCGACCTCAAGGGGCGCAAACTCGTTCTCGACAGCCTGTGGATCAACATCCTGCCGCCGGGCGGCGTCCACACCTCGCACATCCATCCCCATTCCGTGGTCAGCGGCACGTACTACGTGACCATTCCCGAAGGGGCGAGCGCGCTGAAATTCGAAGACCCGCGCCTCGGGTTCATGATGGCGGCGCCGCCACGAAAGCCGAAGGCAAAGCCTGAAAACCGGCAATTCGCCTATATGGCGCCAAAGCCCGGTACGGTCCTGCTCTGGGAAAGCTGGCTCCGCCACGAGGTCCCGGTGAACGAGGCCGAAAGCGAGCGGATCAGCATCAGCTTCAATTACGCCTGGCGCTAGAGCCTGATCCGGCGAAGTGGATACGGGTTCGCCGAAAGATCATGCGGCAAAACAAAGCGATAGAGCCGGATCAGATTCGAGAAGCTGAATCCGGCTCTAGTGCACCGCCGGCCGTTCATGCGGCAGGAAGAACGTCAAAAGCCCGATCGCCGGCAGGAACGAGCAGATCTTGTAGACGGTCTCGATGCTGGTCACGTCGGCCAGGTGGCCGAGAACCGCCGCGCCCAAGCCTCCCATGCCGAACGACAGGCCGAAAAACAGGCCCGCTATGACCCCGACCCGACCCGGCACCAGTTCGGTCGCATAGACGAGGATGGCCGAGAACGCCGAGGCCAGGATCAGCCCGATGAGGACGCTCAAGACGCCGGTCCAGAACAGGTTCGCGTAAGGAAGCATCAGCGTGAAAGGCAGCACGCCGAGAATCGAGAACCAGATCACATATTTGCGGCCGAACCGGTCTCCGACCGGGCCGCCCAGCAGCGTGCCGGCGGCCACCGCGAACAGGAAGACAAACAGGTGGAACTGCGCGTCCTGCACCGAGAGCTGGAAGCGATCGATGAGATAGAAGGTGAAATAGCTCGTGATGCTGGCGGTGTAGAAGTTCTTCGAGAAGGTGAGCAGCATCAGGATGGTGATCGACACCAGGATCTTGCGCCGGGTGTGGGGGGAGCGGGTCTCGGCTGGCCGCGGTTTTGAGCGGAGCAGCACGAGGCGCTCTCGATACCAAAGTCCGACCCTGTAGAGCACGACCATCGCCAGCAGCGCCACGACGGAGAACCACGCAATGCTCGGCTGACCGAACGGCACGACGATAAACGCCGCCAGCAGCGGCCCGATCGCCGTGCCGGCATTGCCGCCGACCTGGAAGAACGATTGCGCGAAGCCATGCCGCCCGCCCGAGGCCATGCGCGCGACGCGCGAGGATTCCGGGTGAAACACCGACGATCCCATGCCGACCAGGCCCGCCGCCAGCAGAAGCAGGCCATAGGAGGATGCCTGGGACAGCGTCAGTAGCCCAATGAGCGTAAAGCCCATCCCCACCACCAGCGAAAAAGGCCGCGGCCGCTTGTCGGTGTAATAACCCACGAGAGGCTGGAGCAGCGATGCGGTGCACTGGAAGGTCAGGGTAATGATGCCGATCTGGCCGAAATCGAGGCGATAGGCTTCCTTCAGGAGCGGATAGATCGCCGGCAGGAGGGACTGGATCAGGTCGTTGAGCAGATGCGAAAAACTGATCGCTGCCAGGATCGGAAACGTTGCCTTCTCGACAGGAGACAAGACCGGGGCGGCATGCGTGACGGGCGACTTGGTGTCCATTGGCGTTACATTTTCAGGGGATTGATCGCCCCTGCCTCCTTGCCGCAGCGTTCTTCGTCTCCCCTATAGACGAGAAGCGGCTCCGTTGGCTTCAACGGATTGCGCGATGCTGGGTTGCCGGAGCCGTATTCCGCCGTTGCAGGTCTGACGCAAGTTCGAATGCGTGGCGCGATCAGGCCTTCGCCGCCCGAGTTCGTCGTGGGGCGGCGAAGGCGTTTTTCGAATGGAGCCGTTACTCGGCCGCGTCGGCGAGCAGGTCGCCCGGCGAGAGACCCAGCGCTTCCGCCACACCCAGGCCGTAAGCCTTGTCGGCGCGATAGAAATGCGTGATCTGCCGCTTGACGATGTCGAGCGGCACGCCTTGCATCGCCTCAGCGATGTTGCCGAACAGCTGTTTTTGCTGCTCCGCGTTCATCAACCGGAACAACGCGCCGGGCTGGCTGTAATCGTCGTTGCCGACGCGATGATCGTAACGATCGGCGTCGCCAGAGATCTTGAGCGGCGGTTCCGCGAAGCGATCATTCTCGACGGGACCGTTGAACGAGTTCGGCTCGTAGTAAGCGTCGCCGCGATTGGGGATATCGTTCAGCATCGCGCCGTCCGCATGATAATGCGTCACCGGGCAACGCGGGCGGTTGACCGGAAGCGCCTCGTAATGCGTGCCGACGCGGTAACGATGCGCATCCGCATAGGCGAAGATCCGGCCCTGCAGCATCTTGTCCGGCGAAAAACCGATGCCCGGGACGATGTTCGACGGCGAGAACGACGATTGCTCGACCTCGGCAAAATAATGCTGCGCGTTGCGGTTCAGCTCGAGGATGCCGACCTCGTGCAAAGGATATTCGGCGTGCGGCCAGACCTTGGTGATGTCGAACGGATTGTATGAGGTCTTGTCGGCGTCGGCCTCCGGCATGATCTGCACGCAGACACGCCAGCGCGGGAAGTCGCCGCCTTCGATCGCTTCATAAAGATCGCGCTGCGCGCTCTCGCGATCGGTGGCGATCACGGCCTCGGCCTCGCGATTGGTCCAATTCCGGATGCCCTGAAGCGACTTGAAGTGGAACTTCACCCAGTGGCGCTCGCCAGCCTCGTTGATGAACGAGTAGGTGTGCGAGCCGAAGCCATGCATGGCACGGTAGCCTTGGGGCAGACCGCGATCCGAGAACAGGATCGTGACCTGGTGCAGGCTCTCGGGCGACAGGCTCCAGAAATCCCACATCGCCGTCGGGCTGCGCATGTTGGTGGAGGGATGGCGCTTCTGGGTGCGGATGAAGTCAGGGAACTTGACCGGATCGCGCACGAAGAAGACCGGCGTGTTGTTGCCGACTACGTCCCAGTTGCCTTCCTCGGTGTAGAACTTCACCGAGAAGCCGCGCACGTCACGCTCGGCATCGGCCGCGCCCCGCTCGCCAGCGACGGTCGAGAAGCGCAGGAAAACCTCGGTCGTCTTGCCCATCTCGGCGAATAGGCGGGCTTTTGAGAACTTGCTGATGTCCTGCGTCACCGTAAACGTGCCGTAGGCGCCCGAGCCCTTCGCGTGCACGACGCGCTCCGGAATGCGCTCGCGGTTCTGGTGCGCGAGCTTTTCGATCAGCTGATAATCCTGCAGCAGCAAGGGGCCGCGCGGACCAGCCGAGACCGAATTCTGATTGTCGGGAACCGGCGCGCCGCCGGTGGTGGTGATGGTGGGCTTGGACATCGGAAAAATCCTCCTGATCGGCCTGCACCATCGTCGGGCCCTAGAGATTAGTCCAATTCGATTGTCTGACCGTCACGATCAGTTTATCTTATCGACATGGTCACCCTGCGCCAACTCCGTTACCTTACGGCAATTTCCGAGACCCGCCATTTCGGCCGGGCGGCAAAGTTGTGCCACGTGACCCAGCCGGCCCTCTCCATGCAGATCCAGGATCTTGAGCACAGTCTCGATGTTCAACTCGTGGAGCGTCGGCGCGGCTCGGTCGCGCTGACGGCGGCAGGCGCTGAAATCGCCGACAGGGCATCGACGATTTTGACCGCCGTTGCCGATCTGGAAAACTATGCCAGTCGCGACCGCCCTGCCCTGGTCGGACCGCTCCGCCTGGGCATCATCCCGTCCATCGCACCCTACCTTCTGCCCCGTGCTCTGCCCGAGTTGCATCGCCTCCACCCGGACCTCGACCTGAGAATCCGGGAGACGCAGACCTCCGCGCTGGTCGACGAGCTCGCCCATGGCGATCTCGACCTGATCCTTGCCGCGCTGCCCCTCGGCAGGCCGGACTTCGAGACGCTCGACGCCTTTCAGGATCGTTTTCTGGTGGCGCGACAGGCCGGTTCCGGACGACCCGGCGACGAGCGCATCGATCCCGCCAGCATGGCGAGCGAACATTTATTGCTGCTCGAGGAAGGGCATTGCCTGCGCGATCAGGCGTTAAGCGTCTGCAGTTCGCTCAGTCCCGGGACAATCAACGCCTTCGGCGCCTCCAGTCTCTCAACCGTCATGCATCTCGTGGCCAACGGCTACGGCATCACGCTCCTGCCCGAGATGGCAGCGGATATCGAGGTGACAGACCGGGTGGAACTGGTGCGATTCACCGAACCGGAACCCGTGCGGACCATCGGCCTTGCGTGGCGGCGGTCCTCCACCCGGCGCGCCGATGCGCAGGCGCTGGCGCACCTGTTGCGGGAGGTCCGCGCATGAATAACGACGTCCTGTACCGTCTCGCCATCGCCCTTGCCATCGGCTTGCTGATCGGTCTTGAGCGCGGTTGGCGCCAGCGCGAGGAGGCCGAAGGCGAGCGCACGGCCGGGTTTCGCACCTACACTCTCTCGGGACTGCTTGGCGGCCTCTCGGCGGCGCTCGCGGCCCATACCAGCCCCGTCTTCCTCGGGTTTTCGTTTCTGGCCTTCGCCATCGGGTTCGGCGCGTTCGCCTGGCTGGAAGCCAAGACGGAGCGCAATTTCAGCGTCACCGGCGTCATTGCGGGAATGCTGGCTTTCGCACTCGGTGCCTATGCGGTCCTGGGCGATCTGCAGGTGGCAATCGCCGCGGGGGTCACGGTGACGCTCATTCTGGCGCTCAAACAACCGCTCCATAGCTGGCTGAGGACACTGACCTGGATCGAGATCCGCGCCGCCCTGATCCTGCTCGCCATGACGTTCCTAGCGCTGCCGCTGCTGCCGGACCGTCCCATCGATCCGTGGGGCGCCATCAATCCGGCGGAAATCTGGCTGCTCGCCATCATCATCGCGGGCATCTCCTTCGTCGGCTACATCGCCATGCGCGTCCTGGGGAGCCAATCCGGCATCGCGTTGGTGGCGCTGGCAGGCGGGCTTGCGTCCTCGACTGCCACCACCATGACGCTGGCGAGGCTCGCTCGCGAACATCCTGCCGCCAGCCCGCTTGTGGCGGCAGGTATCCTGCTCTCGGGGTCGGTGATGCTCGTTCGCGTCCTCGTCGTCGCCAGCGGCCTCAACGTCAATCTGTTCGTGCCGCTGCTCTGGCCCTTGGGCGCAGCCGCCTTCGTGCTCCTGGCGGTAACGGCTGTGCTTTTTTTCGTGAACCGCGGCGGCGGGGCGACGCGCCCGGACTTGAAGATCAGCACCCCGTTCGATCTCGGCACGGCCCTGAAGCTTGCCGGATTGATCGCCGTCATCAGCCTGTTGGCCAAGTGGTTGATCGCGACGGTGGGCGAAAGTGCGCTGACGATCCTTGCGGCGCTGTCGGGCATCGCCGATGTCGATGCCATCACCCTCTCGCTCGCCCGCCTGGCGCGCGACAGCATCACGATCGTCACCGCCACCGAGAGCATCGCCATTGCGGTCGCGGTGAACACCGCCGTCAAGGCCGGGATGGCGTTCGGATTGGGGACGTCGAAGGTTGGTTGGATCGTCTCGGGCGCAAGCGCCGCCGCGATCGGCGCTGGCACCGCAGCGTTTCTGATCTTTTCGTAAAAGCCGAACCGAACCCGTCATTCCGGGCCGCGAGAGCGAACCCGGAATGACGGCAGATCGATGCGTTAATTATCGAGGAAGCTTCTGAGCTTCCGGCTTCGCGACGGATGCTTGAGCTTGCGCAAGGCCTTGGCCTCGATCTGGCGGATACGTTCGCGCGTGACCGAGAACTGCTGACCGACCTCCTCGAGGGTGTGGTCGGTGTTCATGCCGATGCCGAAGCGCATGCGCAGCACGCGCTCCTCGCGAGGCGTAAGCGAGGCCAGCACCCGGGTGGTCGTTTCGCGCAGGTTCGACTGGATCGCGGCGTCGATGGGCAGGATCGCCATCTTGTCCTCGATGAAATCGCCCAGGTGCGAATCCTCCTCGTCGCCGATCGGCGTCTCGAGAGAGATCGGCTCCTTGGCGATCTTTAGGACCTTGCGCACCTTCTCGAGCGGCATGGCGAGCTTCTCGGAGAGTTCCTCCGGAGTCGGTTCGCGGCCGATCTCGTGGAGCATCTGGCGCGATGTGCGCACGATCTTGTTGATCGTCTCGATCATGTGCACCGGAATGCGGATGGTCCGCGCCTGGTCGGCGATCGAGCGGGTGATGGCCTGCCGGATCCACCAAGTGGCATAGGTCGAGAACTTATAGCCGCGGCGATATTCGAACTTATCGACCGCCTTCATGAGGCCGATATTGCCCTCCTGGATCAAGTCCAGGAATTGCAGACCGCGGTTGGTGTATTTTTTGGCGATCGAAATCACGAGGCGAAGATTGGCCTCGATCATTTCCTTCTTGGCCTGCCGGGCCTCGCGCTCGCCCTTCTGGACCATCAGGACGATGCGGCGGAACTCCTGGATCTCGAGACCGGTCTCGGAGGCCAGATTGTGGATCTGCTCGCGCAGGTCGTGGATCTGATCCTTGCCCTTGGCGACGAAATCCTTCCAGCCACGCCCGCCGAGCTTGGAGACGCGCAAGACCCATTTCGGATCCAGCTCCCAGCCCTGCCAATGCCTGAGGAATTCGTCACGCGCGACGCCGTGGCTCTCGGCAAAGCGCATCAGGCGGCCCTCATGCGAAATGAGGCGCTTGTTGATGTCGTAGAGCTGCTCGACCAGGGCTTCGATGCGGTTGTTGTTGAGCGAGAGCGATTTCACGCTCGTGACGATATCGCTCTTCAGCGTCTTGTACTTGCGCTCCTGGGCCGGGGTGAGCTGCTTGTTCTGCATGCGCTGTTCCACATGCTCGACCTGCAGGCGGCGCAGCTTCTTGTAGTTGTCGGCGATGGAATCGAAGGTCTCGAGAACGCGCGGCTTCAGCTCGCTTTCCATGGCCGAAAGCGAGACGTTGTTCTCCATATCGTCGTCGTCGAGGTCCTCCGGCGGGGTCTCGCCCTCGGCGATCTCTCCTTCGGCGGCGGGTTCCGCCCCCGGTTCGCCGTCGATGCGCGGCGCCCCCTTGCCCTCCGGGCCCGCATAGGTGGCCTCGAGGTCGATGATGTCGCGCAGGAGAACCCGGCCCTCGACCAGTTCGTCGCGCCAGATGATGATGGCCTGGAAGGTCAGCGGGCTCTCGCAGAGGCCTGCGATCATCGCTTCGCGCCCGGCCTCGATGCGCTTGGCGATGGCGATTTCGCCTTCGCGGGACAGAAGCTCCACCGAGCCCATCTCGCGCAAGTACATGCGCACCGGATCATCGGTGCGGTCGGTCGGCTCCTTGGTGGTCGTCTCGCGAACCACGACGGCGCGCGCCTGCGAGGTCTCGACAAGGTCGCCGCCTTCGGCTTCCTCTTCCTCGGCCTCGGGCTTCTCGCCCTCTTCCGCCTCTTCGGATTCGACCACGTTGATGCCCATTTCGGACAGCTGACCGAGCACGTCCTCGATCTGCTCCGAGGAGAACTCCTCCGAAGGCAGAACTTCGTTCAACTCGTCATAGGTCACATACCCGCGCTTCTTCGCGAGTTTGATCATCCGTTTAACGGCGGCATCGCTCAGGTCGAGAAGCGGCCCGTCGGTTTGTTGTTCCGGAGCCGCTGTCTCGCCTTCGTCCCGTTCGGTTGCCTTCGTCGCCATGCTTTGCCCAACTCCAGCGCGCCAGCGGCTTCCTGATCGAAACCGTGATACGCGAATGGGCGGCGAAGCGTGTAGGCCTCACCACCCGAATATCATTTCAAACCTAAACAGTGAGTCGCTTGACTAACCGTTAACTGTCCCGCTCGACCTGCCTCGCACCGACCTCCCGCGCCGCCGACCCCGGGCCGTCAGTGATCGCGGTGGACAACGCCGTTGTCCGAGTCGGCTTCGGCACCTTCAACCGAGGACAGTTGGTTTTGGACCTCTCGCAGCCAGGCGAGATTGGCCTCGTTGTCCTCTTCGGCAAGTGCGCGTTCAGCAGCCCGAAGCTCGCTATGTAACGTGCGTGCGCGCCGATGCAAGGTGATGGCTTGCCTCAATGCGTCCTCAAGCCGCAAGGAATCCGCATGAATATCAAGCATCCAGCGGTCGCCCGGGCGAACCTGGCCGGTCAGTTTCTCGGCCGCCTGGGTCAAGCCGGCACGTTCCAGTCGGGTTTGCATCACGCTCGCGTCGACCGGTTCGCCGCTCGCCGCGCCGTCCAGCAGAAATCGCCGAAACGCCTGTGCGGCTTTTCCCTCAAGTTCAATCTCTGCAAGGACTTCAGCGTGGTTTTGCAGCAATTCCGGGTGGGCCAGAAAGACACACAGGATCACCGCTTCGCGCGGACTTTCCAGCGTCCCACCCATGAACAGGGTGCTTTGGGCCAGAAGCGGGCTGACGCTCAGGCGGGCGTTGGGCGTGGTCGGTAAAGGGCCCCGCCGGTCCCACCGCGCGCCGCCGGCCTGGCGCTGGTAACGATTCTGCCGGGAATCGGGATTCAGGGCCGAAATCCGGCTCTCGATATCCTCCCGATAGTAGCGTTTGAGCGTTTCGTCGCGAATCAGTGCAAGTGATTCGCGCAAACGCCGCTCGAGTCCGGCCCGCCGTTCCGGCGTATCGAGCGGCCCGACCTCGATCTCGCGCGCCCACAGGATGTCGACCAGCGGCCGGGCGCTCGCCAGCACCCTCTCAACCGCAGCCGGGCCGCCCTCGCGGGCGAGATCATCCGGATCCTGTCCTTCCGGGAGCAGTGCAAAGCGCAGGGACTTGCCCGCCGAGAGGTTCGGCAAAGCGGTGTCGACCGCCCGAAAGGCGGCGCGGCGCCCGGCCTTGTCGCCGTCGAAACAGAGGATCGGCTCATCGCTCAGGCGCCAGAGCAGCGCCAGTTGGTCCTCGGTCAGGGCGGTGCCGAGCGGCGCCACTGCGTTGTGAAACCCCGCAACGCTGAGCGAGATCACGTCCACATAGCCCTCGACCGCGATCACGGTGCCGCGGTCATGGGCCGGTTTGCGGGCAAGATGGTAATTGTAGAGCAGGCGTCCCTTGTTGAAGAGCGGCGTATCCGGCGAGTTGAGGTATTTTGCCGGCGCATCGGCGCTCATTGCCCGTCCGCCGAAGGCGACGATCCGCCCGCGCACATCCGAGATCGGGAACATGATGCGGTCGCGGAAACGATCATACGGGACCTTGAGGTCTTCGGCGGTGACCAGCAGGCCCGCCTCCTCCATCATCTCGGGCGGCACGCCCTTGGCCGCGAGGTAATCGCGCAAGGAATAGCGATCGGCGGGTGCGTAACCTATGCGGAAATGCGCCTGGGTGTCGGGGCTCAAGCCGCGGCTTGCGAGATAGTCCCGCGCCTTCACGCCGAAGCGGCCCTTCAGCGAGGCCTCAAAAAACTCCGTCGCCAAATCCATGACGTCATAGAGGCTGTTGCGGCGGACCTCCTGCTCCTGATCCTCCCGCGTCATCTTCGGCAGCGTCACCCCTGCCTCGGCCGCAAGGCGCTCGACGGCTTCCGGGAAGGACAAACCTTCCGTCTCCATCAGGAACGAGAAGATATCGCCATGCTTGCCCGACGAGAAGCAATGGTAGAACTGCTTCTGGTCGTTGACGTAGAACGAGGGCGTCTTCTCAGCATTGAATGGCGACAGCCCCCGCCATTCCCGCCCAGCCTTCTTCAGGCGCACGCGCTTCCCGACCACCGCCGAAGCCGGCAGGCGGGCCCGTATTTCCTCGAGGATCTGGGGCGGGTAGCGCAAAGAGCGTTTTCTCCAACCAGAAGAGCCAGACTAGCAGCAAATCCGGAGATTAATCAGATCGAGCGTGCAGCCGAGGGCGGTTTCAACCGTCCTCCATCCTCATCCTGAGGAGCAGCCAAAGGCTGCGTCTCGAAGGATCCTCCAGGTCTCGCTGGATACGCCTCGTCCTTCGAGACGCCGCTGCGCGGCCCTCAGGATGAGGCTCCGTTTGGCGTGAGGGGGCTTGAATTACAGCCCTCCTCACCCTTTCGGCAGCAGCTCCTTCACCAGCCCGCTCGCGCGGCCGAAATCCATGCGGCCGGCATATTTGCCCCGGAGCAGTCCCACGACCTTGCCCATGTCCTTCATGGAGGCGGCGCCGGCTTCAGTGATGGCGGCTTCGATGGCGGCTTTGGTCTCGGCCTCATCCATCTGCTGGGGCAGGAAGGAGGCGATCACGTCGGCCTCTTCCCTTTCCTGTTGGGCGAGTTCCGGACGGCCGCCCTGCTCGTACATGGTGATCGATTCCTGGCGCTGCTTGATCATCTTCTGCAGCAAACCGAGGATCTCCTCCTCGGAGATCGGACCCTTGCCGAGGCCCCGCGCCTCGATGTCCTTGTCCTTCAACGCCGCCTGAATCAGCCGCACCGTGCCGAGTTTGCGCTTGTCGCCGGCCTTCATGGCCGCTTTCATTTCGGTCGTGAAACGTTCGCGCATGGCGCTTCTCCTCTTGTGTCATATGGCGTTCGAGCGTTGACGCGGCGCGAGCGGCACCTTAAGTCACAGCGATAGTTCAATGGCGGCCCGTATCGGCCTGCTCAAGCGCGGCCCGTTGGCCTGGGACTTAAAGAGATCATGACGATGCTGCAAGATAAACACGCCGCCGGGTCCCTCTCGGATGGCTGGTCGGAGCCGCGCGCGACCGCCCTCCTCGTTCTCCAGGACGGCACCGTGCTTGAAGGCTTCGGGATCGGCGCTGAAGGCGAGGCGACGGGCGAGGTCTGCTTCAACACCGCCATGACGGGTTATCAGGAAATCCTGACCGACCCGTCCTATGCGGGCCAGATCATCACCTTCACGTTCCCCCATATCGGCAATGTGGGCACGAACGACGAGGACACCGAGAGCGTCAACGCGGCCTCGTCGTCGGGCGTGCGCGGCGCGATCCTCGGAGCCGCCGTCACCGAGCCGTCGAACTGGCGCGCCTCCCGCCACCTCGACGCCTGGCTCAAGGCCCGCGGCATCGTCGGCCTGACCGGCATCGACACCCGTGCCCTCACCGCGCTGATCCGCGACAAGGGCATGCCGAACGCGGTCATCGCCCACGATCCGGCTGGCAATTTCGACATCGACGCCCTGAAGGCCCGTGCCGCCGGGGCGACCTCCATGGACGGGCTCGATCTGGTGCCGCTGGTCACAAGCGCGCAGCGTTTCGACTGGCTCGAGAGCACCTGGAATCTCGGCGAGGGCTATCGCGCACCCGGCGAGTTCAAGCACCATGTGGTGGCGATCGATTATGGGGTGAAGCGCAATATCCTGCGTCTGCTCACCCGCGCCGGCTGCAAGGTCACGGTCGTTCCGGCCACAGCCTCCGCCGAAGACATCCTGGCGTTGAAGCCGGATGGCGTTTTTCTCTCCAATGGCCCTGGCGATCCGGCGGCGACCGGCGAATACGCCGTTCCGGTGATCCGCAAGGTTCTGGAGGAGAAGATCCCGACCTTCGGCATCTGCCTCGGGCACCAGATGCTGAGCCTCGCGGTCGGCGCCAAGACCACGAAGATGCATCAGGGCCACCACGGCGCGAACCATCCGGTCAAGGACCGGACCACCGGCAAGGTCGAAATCACGTCGATGAATCACGGCTTCGCGGTCGATCCCGCGACCCTCCCGACGAACGCGGTCGAGACCCACACGTCGCTCTTCGATGGCTCCAATTGCGGCATCGCGCTGACCGACCGTCCGGCTTTTTCGGTGCAGTACCACCCCGAAGCCTCGCCCGGCCCGCAGGACAGCCATTACCTTTTCGACCGCTTCGTGCGGCTGATCGAGGACGGGAAAGCCGCCAAGGCGGCCTGAGAACACGCCCGCGACAACGGGGCGATTGCGCCCGATCCCCGATCACGGTAACCGATCGTTAACCATAAAGGTCGACGATCAGAACCGTCCCCGGGGCATTTTTCCAATGACACTCAACGATGACGCTGGCCAATTCAGCAAATTTCACAGCCTCTTCACGTTTCATCTTGGAATCGCAGTCGCACTGGCGTGGGTAGCGTCGTTTTCCGCCTCGTTCTACGCTCCCTGGGTCCGCAACATTCGTCCTCTCCTCGACCCCAATTATTCCGGTCAGGTCGAGAGCACCTGGTCGTTCCTGTTCGTCTTCCCCACGGTTCTGGCGGCAGCCTGGCTGATGACCCTCTTCGGCCAGAACGCACTTCGCCAGTTCCAGATCCTGAAGAACCAGGCGATCGAGTTCGGCGTCGCGGCACTGGTTGCCTTTGTGCTGTTCTATCTCTCGATCGACCGCGCCGTCGCGGCTTTCACCCTCGGGCTCTGACGCGCGTTTGCCGTCGCCTTATGCTGCGCTAGAGTCGGATCCAGTTTCTTTGAATCTGATCCGGCTCTATCTTTTTGTTTTGGCGCATGATCTTTCGGCGAACCGGTATCCACTTACGTCAACGATGCGCGAACCACCCCGCCGTCGGAGTTGCTGACGGAAATCATGCTGCCTTTGAAAGACTGAGAGCCGTCATTCTCCCCTTCGGCACAGGACCGCGGGGGAGAAAGACCTTTCATGCTATCGCCGTCTTTGGCAGGGTGCGCACGCACGCATCTATTGACGGCGGATTTTCATGAACTGGCGCGACTACTGGAATCAGGACACCCCGATCTATTCCGGCGAGCGGCACAAGCTGCTGCATTACCGGCTGGTGGCAAACGACATCATCCGGCTGATTCCCTCACGAGAGGCGGTCGTGCTCGATTACGGCAGCGGCGAGGCGCTGTTCGCCGACCGGATCGCCGCGCAATGCGGCCATCTCTATCTCAGCGATGCGGCTCTTTTGGTGAGGGACCGCCTGCGCGAACGGCTCGCAGCCAATCCCAAGGTGACGATCCTTTCACCCGACGAGGTCGCGCCCCTCGCGGAGGCCTCGCTCGACCTCGTCGTGGTCAATTCCCTGCTGCAATATCTCGTGCTCGACGAGTTGCGCGGATTGCTGAAACTCTGGAAGAGCAAGCTCAGGAGCGACGGCCGACTGGTAATCGCGGACGTGGTGCCGCCGGGCCTCAGCCCGCTCGTGGACGCGAAGGCGCTGCTCTCGTTCGCGTGGCAAGGCGGCTTCCTGAAATCGGCCCTGCTCGGTCTCGGCCGCACCGCCTTCTCGGACTATCGCAAGATCCGCAACGAAATCGGGCTGGCGCAATACGGCGAGGCGGAGATGCTCGAGATCTTCGACGAGGCCGGGTTCCGGGCCGAGCGGTCGCAGCACAATCTGGGGCACAATCAGGCCCGGATGACATTCGTGGCAGAACCCAGTTGAACGACACGGCAACGCCGTCATTCCGGGGCGCGCGGAGGGCGAACCCGGAACCCATAAACGCCGACGGATCAAGAAAGAGCACCGACCGGTTGTGCTTCATTCGGCGGCGCCAGCGTTTATGGGTTCCGGGCTCCGCTCGCGCGGCCCCGGAATGACGGGTCTGCTAGGCCTCACGCGAACGTCCATGCTTTGTGCGCCAGAAAGCTCCACAGCATTACGATCCCGGTCGTCACCAGCTGCGCCGGCAGGTAGGGTGCTGCGAGCCATTCGGTGAAGGCGTGCATGAAGCCCCAGGTCAGCAGGAAACCGACGAGAGCCACCAGCGCGAAGCGCCAAGTCGCCTCCCGGTGCGGCCGGGCGCTCCCGTAGGTATGGCGGCGATTGAGCGCGTAGGAGACGAGCCCGCCCGCCACATAGCCGACGAGGGTGGCCGGCACCGGATGGGCAGCTGTTCCTTCCACAAGGGCGATCAGCAGGCCGTAATGGATGATCGCCGCAACAATTCCGACGCCGAAGAAGGCGGCGAATTGGCGAACGAGATGCCGAAATGGAGAGATTACCTGCACCGCCTTCCGTTAGCGACTTTCAGCGACGACGTCACGTTCTCCGTCAAGCGAGGAGGATCAGCTCCCGGCAGCACTTCGGCGCTGCTCGGCCTTGGCGACAATGTCCTCAAGGATCGAAATCGTTGCTGGGTCGGCCGATTTTAAGGTCTCTTTGCAGATAGCGAGAACCCGATCATAACGTCCCGCGTTCGAGGCAAGCGACCAGGCGGCCGCGAGACCGGTTGCAACGTTCTCCGGATCAGCGCGGCGAGACTTAAGTTTCGTCGCCTTTATGATGGTTCTGACCGGAGTGGCTCCCCCGGTCCCAAAAAATCTTCCCCAAAGGAAGTCTAGATCGCCGGGGTTGTTCACGACGGTAAGATCAGGCGAAGGAGCAGATCGTGGATCTCTCAAATCTTGCTTAAGAATGGAAAGCATTCGGTCTGACCAAACGCCTTTGATAAAGTTCGAAGCCTCCGGCTTGCGTGCGTACAAGAGCGCCTTGAGAACGATAGCCTGTTCCACCTCGTCGAGGGCGTGCCATTCACTCAGCATCGCTGAGATACGGCCTGGATTTTGCTCGAACACACCACTGAGGAAACCCAGAATAGGTGCTGGATGCGATATTCCCCCAGAACGCCTCGCCCGACCGATCGTCCTTAACAGTTCAGGAATTGCGCTCGGATCGGGAGCGACGTGATAGCCATTTGCCAAGGCTGTTCGTTGGGACGACCTGGGAACTCGACACGTTAGTGAGGCCGGCGAGCACGACGGCGGTTAGGATGATTAAAGCCACGGATCGCAAGCCGTTTCTCATGGCACCCCCCAATTTGCCGATCAGTTGTAGTTATAATATTGCGCAATGCCAAGAGAATCCGGTTTAATAAGCGCGGCCAGCTTTGAAATTGCCCAACGTCCGTGTAAGAGCCTCTCTCAACCTTCAATCTGACAACATCCCGGCTGCGCAGGAAGCGCCGCATCATGCGGCCGCGCGGCTGGACACGGGTGGCCATATGCCGAAACGGACCGACATCTCTTCCATTCTCATCATCGGCGCGGGCCCGATCATTATCGGGCAGGCTTGCGAGTTCGATTATTCGGGCACGCAGGCCGTGAAGGCGCTGAAGGAAGAGGGCTACCGAATCGTCCTGGTCAATTCGAACCCGGCAACGATCATGACGGATCCGGATCTGGCCGACGCCACCTATGTGGAGCCGATCACGCCCGAAATCGTCGCCAAGATCATCGAGAAGGAGCGTCCCGACGCCCTGCTGCCGACCATGGGCGGCCAGACGGCGCTGAACTGCGCCCTGTCGCTCAAGAAGATGGGCATTCTCGAGAAATACAACGTGGAGATGATCGGCGCGACGGCGGAGGCCATCGACAAGGCCGAGGACCGCCAGCTTTTCCGCGAGGCGATGACCAAGATCGGCCTCGATACCCCGAAATCCCGCCTCGCCAACGCTTCGGCGCTCAAGAAAGCCGACCGGGACGCCTACCTCGCCGAACTGGCGCGCCTGAATGCCCTCGATATGCATCCGGGCGACAAGAAGCGGACCATCGCCAGCTACGAGCTAAAATGGAATGCGGGCGAGAACGAACGCCGCAAGCGGTATCAGGAACATGCCATGGGCGAGGCCCTGCTGGCGCTCTCCGAAGTGGGCCTCCCGGCCATCCTGCGGCCATCCTTCACCATGGGCGGCACCGGCGGCGGCATCGCTTATAACCGCGAGGAATTTCTCGACATCGTCGAGCGGGGCCTCGATGCCTCGCCCACCAACGAGGTCCTGATCGAGGAGAGCGTGCTCGGCTGGAAGGAATACGAGATGGAGGTCGTCCGCGACAAGGCGGATAACTGCATCATCGTCTGCTCCATCGAGAACATCGACCCGATGGGCGTCCATACGGGCGATTCGATCACGGTCGCGCCGGCCCTGACGCTGACCGACAAGGAATACCAGATCATGCGCGACGCCTCGCTGGCGGTCCTGCGCGAGATCGGCGTCGAGACCGGCGGCTCCAACGTCCAGTTCGCGGTCAACCCCGAGAACGGCCGGATGATCGTCATCGAGATGAACCCGCGGGTGTCGCGCTCCTCGGCGCTGGCTTCCAAGGCGACGGGCTTTCCTATTGCCAAGGTCGCGGCGAAGCTTGCTGTCGGCTACACGATGGACGAGATCGCCAACGACATCACGGGCGGCGCGACCCCGGCGTCGTTCGAGCCCACCATCGACTACGTGGTGACCAAGATCCCACGTTTCGCCTTCGAGAAATTCCCGGGGGCCGAGCCGACGCTCACCACCGCCATGAAGTCGGTGGGCGAGGCCATGGCCATCGGCCGCACGTTGCCGGAATCGCTGCAGAAGGCCCTGCGTTCCCTCGAAACGGGTCTCCAGGGCCTCGACGAGATCGAGATCGAGGGCTTGGGCAAGGGCGACGACCGCAATGCCATCAAGGCGGCGTTGGGCACGCCCACGCCCGACCGGCTGTTGAAGGTCGCGCAGGCCCTGCGTCTCGGCGTCAGCCACGACGACGTCTATGAGAGCTGCAAGATCGACCGCTGGTTTCTGGAGCAATTGCAGGCCATCGTCGATCTGGAGGCCAAGGTGAAGGCGCACGGCCTGCCGCAAACGCCCGGCGCCTTCCGCCATCTCAAGGCCATGGGCTTCTCGGATGCGCGGCTCGCGGTTCTCACTCACACGACCGAAGTCGAGGTCCGGACCCTGCGCCGCTCGCTCGCGGTGCGTCCGGTCTTCAAGCGGATCGACACCTGCGCGGCCGAGTTCGCCTCGCCGACCGCCTACATGTACTCGACCTACACGGCGCCTTTCGCCGGGGTGCCCGCCGATGAGGCGGCGCCGTCGGATGCCAAAAAAGTCATTATCCTCGGCGGCGGGCCGAACCGGATCGGCCAAGGCATCGAGTTCGATTATTGCTGCTGCCACGCCTGCTTCGCGCTGAAGGATGCGGGCTACGAGACCATCATGGTCAATTGCAATCCCGAGACCGTCTCGACCGATTACGACACCTCCGACCGGCTCTATTTCGAGCCCCTGACGGAGGAGGACGTGCTTGAGATCATCGAGACCGAACGCTCCAAGGGGACGCTCCTTGGCGTCATCGTGCAGTTCGGTGGCCAGACTCCGCTGAAACTCGCGCGTGCGTTGGAGGAAAACAACGTCCCGATCCTCGGCACCTCGCCGGACGCCATCGATCTCGCCGAGGACCGGGACCGTTTCAAGCGTCTGCTCGACAAGCTGCATCTGAAGCAGCCCAAGAACGGCATCGCCTATTCGGTCGAGCAGAGCCGCCTGATCGCGAGCGACCTCGGCCTGCCTTTCGTGGTGCGGCCGTCCTACGTCCTCGGCGGCCGGGCGATGGCGATCATCCGCGACGAGGCCCAGTTCGAGGATTATCTGCTGGGCACCCTGCCGAGCTTGATCCCGTCGGACGTGAAATCGCGCTATCCCAACGACAAGACCGGCCAGATCAACACCGTGCTGGGCAAGAACCCCCTGCTCTTCGACCGCTACCTCTCGGACGCCATCGAGGTGGACGTGGATTGCCTCTCGGACGGCAAGGACGTTTTCGTTGCCGGCATCATGGAGCATATCGAGGAAGCGGGCATTCATTCCGGCGACTCGGCGTGTTCGCTGCCGCCGCGCTCCCTGTCCGCGGAGACCTTGGCCGAACTGGAGCGCCAGACGAAGGCGCTGGCACTGGCGCTGGACGTCGGCGGCCTCATGAACGTCCAATACGCGATCAAAAATGGCGACATCTACGTGCTTGAGGTGAACCCGCGCGCCTCGCGCACCATTCCGTTTGTCGCAAAGGTCATCGGCGAGCCGATCGCCAAGATTGCGGCCCGCATCATGGCCGGCGAAAGCCTCGCGAGTTTCGGGCTCGTGGCGAAGGAATTCGACCATATCGGCGTCAAGGAAGCGGTGTTTCCGTTTGCCCGGTTCCCCGGGGTAGACGTCCTGCTCGGCCCTGAGATGCGCTCGACTGGCGAAGTCATCGGCCTCGACCGCAGTTTCGGCGTGGCCTTCGCCAAGAGCCAGCTCGGCTCCGGGACCCACGTTCCGAAGACCGGCGCGCTGTTCGTATCCGTCCGGGACAGCGACAAGGCGCGGATCCTGCCGACCGTCCGGGCGCTGGAGGAAAGCGGCTTCCAGATCGTCGCCACCAGCGGTACCCAGAAATTTCTGGTGGAGAATGGCGTGAAGACGAGCCGCATCAACAAGGTGCTGGAGGGCCGGCCTCACGTGGTCGACGCCATCAAGAACGGCGACATCCAGCTCGTCTTCAACACCACCGAGGGGGCGGGGGCGCTGTCAGATTCCCGTTCGCTGCGCCAGGCCGCCCTCTTGCATAAGGTGCCCTACTATACCACTCTTGCAGGGTCGATCGCAGCAGCCGAGGGTATAAAAGCCTATCTCGGCGGCGATCTTGAGGTTCGGCCGCTTCAGGACTATTTCGCCTGAGGCGTCAGCCTCTCAAGGAACTGCGAAGCTTCACGGAAGTTTTCGTTGATCAGCGAGGGCGTCGGAAACGGCGGCCTCGTACCTCTTTTTGAACGAGACGAACGATGGAAAAGGTCCCTCTGACAATCAACGGTCATGCAGCGCTCGAGGAAGAACTCAAGCAGCGGCAACAGGTCGATCGACCGCGGATCATTCAGGCGATCTCGGAAGCGCGCGCGCTGGGCGATCTGTCGGAAAATGCCGAGTATCATGCCGCCAAGGAAGCGCAATCCCTCAACGAGGGGCGCGTGCTTGAGCTGGAGAGCCTGATTTCGCGCGCCGAAGTCATCGACGTGGCGAAGCTGTCCGGCGACCGAATCAAGTTCGGCGCGGTGGTGCGGCTTGTCGATGAGGACACCGAGGAAGAGAAAACCTACCAGATCGTCGGCGACCCGGAAGCGGACGTCCGCTCGGGACGGGTATCGATTTCCTCTCCCATCGCCCGCGCCCTGATGGGCAAGACTGTCGGGGATACCGTCGAGGTGACGACCCCCGGCGGCGGGAAATCCTACGAGGTCGTTGGCGTCAAGTTCGGCTAACAATATCAACAGCGAGGGGGCAGGAGATGAGGGTTCAGATCATGCCTTGCCCCTCGCGCCGCGGCTTTATCCTCGGGCTGACTGCCCTTTCTGTCGCGGCGCCCCTCCCCGCCACGGCCCAGGCCTTCCCGCAATTCTTCTCATCCCTGTCGGTGGATGTGAGCGTGCTCAAGGCGAAGGGGCTCGGGCCCTTCGCCGATCTCGTCGCGGCAGCGACGCTCGATGAACTCCGGCGCTCTTTCGGTGACCGGATCGATCCGCGCGGCCCTCGCCTCGTCGTGCGTATCACGGGGGTCGTCCTGACCGCGTTCCCCGACGGCGGTGGAGAGCGGTGGTGGGGCGGAGGCCCGGGCGGCGGCGGGACCGATTCGGTCAGCGGCGAAGCTCTGGCGATCGGGCCGCGCGGCGAAGTCATCGCCCGGCACCCGCAACTGGCGGTTCTCGATGTCCGCACCAGCGCCCTGACCCCGAACGAGCAGGGCCGCGCGGTGGCGGTCGCCCGACATTATGTCCGATGGCTTCGGCGGGACTTGATCAGCTAATCTCGGCCGCAGCTTCAATCGGAATCAGCGGCTCGTCCTTGATCATGTCGAGCGCCAGCGCCGTGCGCACGTTCCGGACGTTTGCGAGCGAGGTCAGATCGGAGACGAAACTCTGGAAGGCGCCCAGATTGGGCGCGACGCATTTCAGGATGAAGTCGATATCGCCGGAGAGCTTCCAGCATTCGCGCACCACCGTCCATCCGGTGATGTGGTCCTCGAATGCCTTGAGTTCAGTCTGCCCCTGGACCGACAATTGCACCATGGCGAAGCACACGATCTCGAAGCCGAGCGCCTTGGGATCGAGCATCGCCCGGTAGGCCTTGATGATTCCGGAACTTTCAAGCGCCCGCACCCGCCGCAGGCACGGGGGTGCCGAGAGGCCCACGCGCCGCGCCAGCTCCACATTGGTGATGCTGCCGTCGGCCTGCAGTTCCTTCAGAATGGCCCAGTCGATGGAATCGAGACGTCCGCGCACGTGATCTCCGGGAAAAGCTCGTCTGTGGTGACTAGACGGTGTAGACGGTGGACACAAGCAGCCCTCGCCCCGTCATCGCAACGAACCTCATGAACTCCACAGGCACCTTGATCGATTCTTGCGCAGACCCGTCCACATGATGTCCCTTTCTCCCCTGACAGCGTGGGTTCTGACGGATGGCAAGGCCGGGGACGAACTGCAGGCGCTGAGCGTCGCGGAGGCGCTCGGGCTCGATCCGGAGATCCGTCGCGTCCGCCCCCGGCCGCCCTTCAGCTGGTTCATGCCCTGGGGGCCCATCGATCCGCGCGAACGCCCGGGCGCTCACAATTCACCGCTGGCCCCCCCTTTCCCCGACCTTCTCATCGCATCCGGCCGACGGTCGGTGCCCTATTTGCGATTCGCGCGGCACGCCTCGGGAGGGCGGACCTTCACGGTGTTTCTGAAGGACCCTCGGACCGGCCCTTCCGCCGCCGACTTCATTTGGGCGCCGAGCTACGACCGGATCCGCGGGCCGAATGTCCTCAACACGCTCACGCCGCCCCACCGGATTTCGCCCGAGCGGCTCGCCGAGGCGCGGGCAGCGCCCGATGGGCGGCTCGCAGGCCTGCCCCATCCTCGGGTGGCGGTGCTGGTGGGCGGCGACAGCCGCCATCACCGCTTTGCCGGCGAGGACATTGCGCGCTTCGCCGACGATCTGACGGCGTTGGCCGGGACCGGTGCCGGGCTGATGATGACGGCCTCGCGCCGCACTCCCGAGGCATTGCGCCAGCGCCTGATCGCGTTGGCGAAGGCCCATGGCGGCTTCTTCTGGGACGGCGAAGGCTCAAACCCCTACGTGGCGCTGCTGGCCCTGGCGGATTTCATCGTCGTCACGGCGGATTCGTTCAACATGATCGGCGAAGCCGCGGCGACGGGCGTTCCCGTGCTGGTCTTCGAGCCGCATGGCGGCCATCCCAAGCTCGACACCTTCCTGCGGGCTTTGAAAGCCGAGGGAATTGTGCATGCTTTCAGGGGTCGTCTTGAAGGCACCCCCTACGAGCCCTTAAATTCAACCTTTGACATCGCCAACGCCATCGCCAGAGGCGTGGCTTCCCATCGCCGCGCCCTCGGTCTTGCCGATGCGTCCGATGGACCGGAGAGACCTTGATGGCCCATACCCACGCCAAGCTTATCATCATCGGCTCCGGCCCAGCCGGCTACACGGCGGCGATCTACGGTGCCCGCGCCATGCTTGAACCGTTGCTCATCTCCGGCTTCCAGCCCGGCGGGCAGTTGATGATCACCACCGATGTGGAGAATTACCCCGGCTTCGCGGATGTGATCCAGGGTCCCTGGCTCATGGAACAGATGCGGATGCAGGCCGAGCATGTGGGCACCCGGATGATCGCCGATCACGTGGTGAAGGCGGATCTCAGCCAACGCCCGTTCCGGCTGGAGGCCGATTCCGGCGCCACCTTCACGTGCGATTCGCTCGTCATCGCCACCGGCGCCCAGGCCAAATGGCTCGGCTTGCCCTCCGAGGCGAAGTTTCAGGGCTTCGGGGTCTCGGCCTGCGCCACCTGCGACGGCTTTTTCTTCCGCGGCAAGGAAGTCGTGGTGGTCGGCGGCGGCAACACGGCGGTCGAGGAGGCCCTCTACCTCGCCAATCTTGCCGCCAAGGTGGTGGTCGTCCACCGCCGCGATTCGTTCCGGGCCGAGAAGATTTTGCAGGACCGGCTCTTCAAGCACCCGAATATCGAAGTCATCTGGAATTCGGCCGTTGAGGATATCGGTGGCGATGCGGCGCCCCTCTCCGTCACCCATGTGAAATTGAAGAACGTCGTGTCGGGCCAGATTTCCGAACTGCGAACCGACGGCGTCTTCGTCGCCATCGGCCACAAGCCGTCGACCGAGCTCTTCGTCGGTCAGCTCGACATGAAGCCCGGCGGCTATCTCCAGACGAAACCCGGTTCGACCGCCACCAATATCCCGGGCGTCTTCGCGGCGGGTGACGTGGCGGACGATGTCTACCGGCAGGCGGTGACGGCAGCGGGTCTCGGCTGCATGGCGGCGCTCGAATCCGAGCGCTACCTGCAGGCAATCGAACTGACGCAGCAGGCGGCCGAATAGCCCGCCCGCGTTGGGGTTTGGAAAATATGTTAACCGTTCGGGCGGAATTCCTATTGTATCCAGCGGGCTCTCGCAGGACATAAGGCACAACCGGCCACGCGTGCGCTGGACACAAGGAACACGTCGTGGATTGGGACAAAATCCGGATTTTCTACACCGTCGCGGAGGCTGGCAGCTTCACCCGCGCCGGTGAGGATCTCGGCCTGAGCCAGTCCGCCGTGAGCCGCCAGATCAGTGCCCTCGAGCGCGAGCTGCGCGCCCCGCTTTTTCACCGCCATGCCCGCGGACTGATCCTGACCGAGCAGGGCGACCTATTGTTTCGCGCGGCCCGCGACATGCGGATGCGGCTCGAGACCACGAAGGCTCGCCTAGTCGATACCAGCGAGCGCCCGTCCGGCACCCTGAAAGTCACCACCACGGTTGGCCTCGGCTCGATCTGGCTGGCGCAGAGGATCGGTGAATTTCTCGATCTCTATCCGGATGTCCGCGTCGAACTGATTCTCAACAACGAGGAACTGGACCTCGCCATGCGCGAGGCCGACGTGGCGATCCGCCTGCGCCGTCCGGCCCAGCCGGATCTGATCCAGCGCCGTCTCTTCACGATCCATTTCCACGTTTACGCATCGACGGATTATCTCAAGCGCTTCGGCGAACCGGCCACGATCGCCGATCTGGACAAGCACAGGATCGTCTCGTTCGGCGGTCAGGAGCCATCGTATCTTTTGGCCGTGCACTGGCTGTCGACGGCGGGGCGCGACGGGATGGAGCCGCGCCAATATCACTACATGGTCAACAACATCACGGCGCTGAAGCTCGCGGTTGAAACCGGAGCCGGCATCGCCGTGCTGCCGGATTATGCGGTGGTGGGAAATCCGAACCTGACGCAGATTCTGCGCGACGTGGAAATGCCCTCGCTCGACAGCTATCTCGTCTATGCCGAAGAAATGCGCTCGGTTGCGCGCGTGCAGGCGTTTCGCGATTTCCTCATCACGAAAGCGCAGCGCTGGACATTCTAATCAGCCAAGCTTGGCAACGTGACCTTTTTGTGGCGGCTCACGATATGAGCCATGCACTCGCTGCAGCCCTTTTATGATGCATGCTGCATTGCAAAAGAGCACGATGCAGCCGATATCAGCATTGGTCGAATTCAACGCGGCATCACTTTCTTCCTCCCGGTGATACCGCGTCGGCCGTTCCCTCTGGAAGGTTTTGACTCTCTTTAGTCGGACCTCTACTTTGCCGGGCCTCGTGCCCGGCTTTTTTTTGCGTTGTCGAGATGCCGCGCACTTCTCCGCTCCGGTAACATCGCCTCAGCGGTGGCTCGCGACTTCGTCCTTGAGCGCGCGTCTCAACACTTTGCCTACGTTCGTCTTCGGCAGCGTGTCGCGAAACTCGATTCGCTTCGGCACCTTGTAGGCCGTGAGATTGTCGCGACAGAACTGCCGGAGAGCATCGACGGTGAGTGCCGGATCCTTGCGCACCACGTAAGCCGCCACGAGTTCTCCGCCCTCGCCGTCAGGCACGCCAATCACCGCCGATTCCATCACGCCCGGATGCATCGCGATCACATCCTCGACCTCGTTGGGATAGACGTTGAAGCCGGAAATCAGGATCATGTCCTTCATGCGGTCGACGATCTTCACCTGTCCGTCAGGGAGAATGACCGCTACGTCGCCAGTCCGGAAAAACCCATCGGGTGTCCTGGCCTTCGCGGTCTCTTCGGGCTTTTGCCAATAGCCCGCCATCACCTGCGGCCCCTTCACGCACAATTCGCCGCGCTCGCCGAACGGCAGGACCGCATTGTCCGGCGCGCGAACGGAAATATCGGTCGACGGCACGGGATAACCGATGGTTCCGGTAAACTCCTTGATGTCCAGGCGATTGACGCAAACCACCGGAGAGGTTTCCGAAAGGCCGTATCCCTCGATAATCGGCGAGCCGCTGACCTCCTGCCACTTCTTTGCGACCGACGCCTGCGTTGCCATACCGCCGGAAATCACAAACACGAGGTGCGAGAAATCCACGTCCTCGATGCCCGGCGCATGCGCCAATGCGTTGTAGAGCGTGTTGACGCCGCACATGAGCGTGAAAGGACGCGCTCTCAACGTCTTCACGAAGCCCGGAATGTCGCGCGGATTTGTAATCAACAACTGGCATCCGCCGATCCTCAGCATCAGCAGCGCACAGGCCGTCAATCCAAAGATGTGATAGAGCGGCAAGGCCGTGACCATCACGTGATCGGTGCGCTCCCCGAAATACGGCACCATCCACGCCTCGCATTGCATCACGTTCGCCACCACGTTGCGATGGAGCAGCATTGCGCCTTTGGCCACGCCGGTCGTGCCGCCGGTATATTGCAGGAACGCGATATCATCCGGCGAGACATCAATCGCCGTGGGCGGCTTTTGCGCACCTTTGGACATCACATCCCTGAACGGGATCGCGCCGGCGAGCGTGAACGGCTTGACGGCCTTCTTCACATAACGCGACACGAGATTGATGATCGACCCCTTCAACCCGAGCAGGTCACCAGGTTTCACGATGACGATCTGATCGAGCTTCAGATCGGCCTCCGCCGCTTCGACCGTGGCTGCGAAATTCTCGAGTACGAACAGAAGGCGCGCACCGGAATCGCGCATCTGCTGGACCAGTTCGCGCGGCGTATAGAGCGGGTTGATGTTGACGACCGTCGCACCAGCGTTGAGCACGCCGTACAGGATCGGCGGGTAGGCCATCACGTTGGGCAGCATGATGGCGACCCGGTCGCCTTTTCCGATGCCGAGGCTCTGCAGCCACGAGGTCACTTTTGCAGCCTCGCGTCCAAGCTCCGCATAGGTCATCTGCTTGCCGAAACTTTCAACCGCCGGCCGGTCCGCGTAGGCGGTGACGCCGTGCCGGAAGAAGTCCACGAGCGTGCCGATCTGTGTCTCGTCGATCGTGTGCGGAACCTTGGGAGGATAGGATTTCAGCCAGGGGCGCGACGCCGACGCGGAGGCGGAAATTGCGGTTTCGGAACCTGGCGCGGCCGCCGACCCAGTGACGTTCATATGATATTTCCTCCGCAGTGACGCGGTCGCATGACGGGAGATGATGTCTCCTCTGGGATTTAACTTGGCGCGGCGGAGGAAGTTTGTCGATGGCCGGTTGGCCGGCGGGTCGCGCCGGCCAACCTCCAGTAAGCGAGGGTGGTGCTAGTGCGCCTTCTGCGTCACGGCCTCGGCGGGCTTTCCGCTCAACTCGGCCATGTGGTCGAAGCGGGTCGAAAAGGTCCCGACCCCGGCCGTTGCCGAGCGCAGTTCGACGATCAGGTCGCCGATCTCGCCTTCGGGAATCGTCGCGCTGAGCACGTCCCAACCCGCCCATCCCGGCCTCGAATCGTAGCCGAGAATCTGACCGCGCCGGGACGTCACCAGTCCGGTCGCCCTGGAGAGCGCGTCGGTGGGAATCGTGATCTCGACCGCCAGAACTGGTTCGAGCAGCACGGGCTTTGCCTTTGGCAACGCCTCGGCGAGGGCGAGTTTCGCCGCCGCCTGGAAGGCCGCATCGGAGGAATCGACCGTGTGGTACGAGCCGTCCGTCAGCGTCACCGCCAGGTCGACGACGGGAAAGCCGAGCGGGCCGCATTTCACCGCATCCCTTGCACCGGTCTCGACCGAGGGAATGTACTGGCGCGGGACCACGCCGCCGGAAATGCGGTCGATGAACGCAAAACCTTCCCCGCGCGGCAAGGGACGAATTTCGATCATCACATCCCCGAACTGGCCGTGCCCGCCGGTCTGCTTGCGATGCCGCCCCCGGGCGGATGCCGGGGCGCGGATCGTCTCGCAATAGCCGACCCGCGGCTTCGATGTTTCAACACCGACCTGAAAACGGGATTGCAAGCGCTCGACCGCCACCCGCAGGTGCATCTCGCCCTGTCCCAGCAGCCGGATCTCTCCGAGTTCCGGCGACGTCTCGACGATAAGCGAGGGGTCCTCCTCGCTGATCTTGGCAAGCGCGCCGGAAAGACGAACATCGTCCTTGCGATCCTTGATCCGCAGCGACAATGCGTAGACGGGCTCAGGTGGGGCATTCGACAGGATGGCTTCCGGGCGGGTCTTGCCCGCAGCGAAACAATCGCCGGTTGCCAAGCCCTCAAGCCTGCCGAAGCCGACGGTCTCGCCCGCTTTCGCCTCGGGAATACGCGCCGTGCTGGCTCCAGTGAGCGCCAGCAGCGACCCGATGCGCGCTTCGGCGCCGCGCGAGCCGACGACCGTGTCGCCCTCGTGGAAACCGCCGCGCAGCACGCGGCCGACCGAGAGCTTGCCGCCCTGCCCCATATGCAGCGTCTTCATGATCTGGGCGAGCGGCGCACCATCCTCCGAAACACCGAGGCGGGCACGGGTCTCGGCAAGTGTCGGCGCTTCGTGCCGCAACGCTTTCAGCAGCCGCGTGACGCCGTTTCCCCGTTCGGCCGAACCGATGAAGACGGGCACCACATGCTGATCCTTCAGCTCCCGCGCAAGATCTTCGAAGATGCGATCGCGAGGCGGGTCGATCTCGGAAATCAGGTCCTCCATCAGCGCGTCGTCGTAATCCGCCAGCCGTTCGAGCATGGCAAACCGCGCCTCGCGCTCGCGCAGGGATTCGCCGTCCGGAATGTCGACGATCTCGCTCGCCGCATGCTCGCGGTAGATGAAGGCGCGCTCCAGCGCGAGATCGATAAAGCCGACCGCAATGCCGTCTTTCCAGATCGGGATCTGGCGCAGCAGCAGCGGTGTGCGCGAGGCGACCTGCAGAAGCGCCAGCGTCTCACGCACCCGCCGGGTCGCCGTATCGATCTTGTTGATGAAGACGAAGCGCGGAATCTCCGCCTCTTCGAGTTCGCGCAGCACCACCTCGAGGGCGGGAATCTTGCGCTCGTCCGCCTCGCACACGACGATTGCCGCATCGCAGACCGGCGCGATATTGCGCATCTCGTGAATGAATTCCATGGAGCCGGGGCAATCGACGAATGTCATGCCGTCGTCGAGAAACGACACGCTTGCCACGTTGGGCTCGATGCTCATGCCGTGGGAACGCGCTTCGGCGCTGGAATCCCCGACGCTGTCGCCATTGGTGACGCGCCCGGCTCGTCCGATGGTTCCTGTGCGTTCGAGGATGGCTTCGAGAAGTGTGGTCTTGCCGCTTTGGAACGGGCCGACGATGGCAATGCACCGCGGGCCCCCGGCTTCTCTGCCGCTGGTGGCCATGAAAGTCTCCTTCCCTGCCCCGAGAAAGCGCGTTTCTTGACCGTCGCGTTGGCGCCAATGCTCTGCCTGTCCTGTCCGGTTGGCAAGCGTGTTTGCGCAAACGGAAGCGGCCGGGCTTGTGCCCGGCCGCTCAAATCCGATGATGGCGCGCGATTATCGGCCCGGGCGCAACTCGAGATCGCCGACGCCGAGCGCGAAATTCAGGCCGGTTTGACCGCTCACCGAAAGCGGCTGCAGCGCGACCGTGCGGTTGTTGCCGCCCACGAGCACGTTCGCCCCGAGGCCGGCGCCGACGGTGGCTTCAGCGGTGGCGCCCACGTAGCTGCCGGCAAGGGAGCCCGGAGCCAAATTCCCCTCGGACAGCACCGCCCATCTGATCACCCCGCGCTGCGTGGCGCCGATATCGAGGCCGAACTTGCGAATGACCCCGGTATAGCGCTCGTTCGGACCCCGACGGGGATCGAAGACGCATGAGGTCGCCTTCTGCGAGCCCAGGATCAGTCCGACGCCGCCCGCAACGTTGCAGGTCAGCACGCCGGTACGGGTGCGGCTTTGGGCACTCGCCTCGGTGGCGCCGAGCGCGGCGACGGCAGTCAGAACGGCGATTGAGGCAACGGCGCGAAACATGGCGATCTCTCCAGCTATGATCAGCTTGGCCGTTAACGGCCAAAGCGGCGTGGCGTTCCAAAGGCTCAGGGGTGAATTTGGAAGATGCCGCCGGTCCCGCCCCTGAGGCGGAGGAGCCGGCGGTTGCCCTGTGACCCTCAGGGCCACAGGGCAACCATGAATTACCGCAAACTGCCGCAGAAGCGCTGGATGCGGTGGCAGGCATCTTCCAGGACCGCCGTGGAGGTGGCGTAGGAGATGCGCAGGTTGGGGCCGAGCCCGAAGGCGGAGCCGTGGACCGCGGCGACGCCCTCCGAATCCAGGAGCTCGGCGACGAAATCCTCATCCGTCTCGATCACCTTGCCGGACGGCGCGGTCTTGCCGATGGCCTCGGCGCAGGAAGGATAGACGTAGAAGGCGCCCTCGGGCATCGGGCATTTCAGGTATTTCGCCTGGTTCAGCATCGACACCACGAGGTCGCGGCGTTCCTCGAAGGCCTTCTTGAAGACCTTGAGGTGATCCTGCGGACCGTCAAGAGCTTCCACCGCCGCCCATTGGGCGATCGAGCACGCGCCCGACGTCTGCTGTCCCTGCACGAAGTCCATGGCCCTGATGAGTTCCTCGGGCCCCCCCGCATAGCCGATCCGCCAGCCGGTCATGGCGTAGGATTTCGACACACCGTTCATGGTCAGCGTGCGGTTATAGAGGCCGGGCTCCACTTGCGCGGGCGTGACGAACTCGAAATCGCCGAAGGTCAGATGCTCGTACATGTCGTCCGTGAGCACCCATACATGCGGATGGCGCATCAGCACGTCGGTGAGCGCCTTCATCTCCGCGCGGGTATAGGCGGCGCCCGTCGGGTTCGACGGCGAGTTGAGGATGATCCATTTGGTCTTCGGCGTGATGGCGCGTTCCAGCGGCCCCGGCTGGAGCTTGAAATTGTGTTCCATGGTGGTGTCGACGGGAACGGCGGTGCCGCCGCAGAGCCCGACCATTTCCGGGTAGGACACCCAGTACGGCGCCGGGATGATGACCTCGTCGCCGGGGTTCAGGGTCGCGAGCATCGCGTTGTAGATGACCTGCTTGCCGCCGGTTCCGACGATCACCTGCGACGGCTTGTAGTCGAGCCCGTTCTCGCGCTTGAACTTGCGGGCGATGGCTTCGCGCAACGGCACGATGCCGGGGACCGGGGTGTATTTGGTTTCACCGCGGCGGATTGCGGCCATGGCCGCTTCCTTGATGTTGTCCGGCGTGTCGAAATCCGGCTCACCGACGGAGAGGCTGATGACATCGCGGCCCTGGGCTCTGAGGTCCCGTGCTTTCTGCGTGATGACGATCGTCGCAGACGGCTTGATGCGGGAAAGGGCGTCAGACAAAAAGCCCATGGGAATCCTCCGAGGGGGGCGTTAGAAGGGAATGGAGACGGCGCGAACCCGAAAGTGCTTCTGCCTAGACGACCCACCCGGGCGATCAGAAACCGCCAAGGGATCAACAGGCTGGAACCTGTCCATGCCGGAAAAGCCGTTGAGCTTTTCGGGACCATGATCTAGTCCGCTCGCGCCGGCCAAGCAAGCAAAACAGCCCGTTCCGAATGGGTTTTTGAGGAGATGCTCGACGTCATGAAATCATCCATTACCCGCCGCCTCGCATTCGGCCTGTTTGCCGGCGCGACCCTTCTCGCGACAGCAGCCTCGGCACAAACCTTCCCTGAGCGGATCATCAGGATGGTCGTCCCGTACCCGGCAGGCGGACCGACGGACGTGATCGCCCGAATCGTGGCGGAGGAAATGGGCAAGACCCTCGGCCAGAACGTCATCGTCGAGAACCTCGCCGGCGCGTCCGGCGCGGTCGGCACACGGACCGTCGCCCGGGCGGAGCCGGATGGCTACACCATCATATTCGGCAACAACCAGACGCACGGCAACAACATGTTCCTGCTGAAGGAGCCCGGCTACGACGCGATCAAGGATTTCGCGCCGCTTGCCGGCGCCGGGGCCTTCGAGCACGTGTTCGTGGTGAGCAACGTCCTCCCGGTGAAATCCATGCAGGAACTCATCGCGCTGGCCAAGGCCGATCCGGGCAAGCTCAATTACGGATCGACGGGCGTCGGCTCGGGGTCGCACCTGGCAACCGAACTCTTCATGACCCGGACCGGCATCAAGATGACCCATGTGCCGTTCCGCGGCGCAGCGCCTCTGGTGACCGAGTTGATGGCGGGCCGGATCGATGTCTCGAACTCGACCCTGCCCAGCGTCCTCGGGCAGTTCCAGGCCGGTCAGATGCGCGCCATCGGTCTTGCCAGCCCGCAGCGCAACCCGCAGGCGCCGGATGTCCCGACCCTTCGCGAGCAGGGCATTACCAATGCGGACGCGGAATCCTGGGCCGCCTTCTTTGCTCCAGTGAACACGCCGAAACCCATTCTCGACAAGCTCTCGGCCACGATCCTCGCGATCCTGAACAAGCCGGACGTGAAGGAGCGCATCACCAAGCTGGGCTTCACCCTCAATGTGCGGGATCCGGAGACCTTTAAGCCGTACCTGGCAAAAGAAATCCAGACCTGGGCGGACGTGATCAAGGCCGCCAACATCATGCCTGAGGGGAACTGAACGGAAGTCGAGACATCCGGTCGCCGTCCCACGCGGCGGCGACTGGACCCCGGCATCGGCGATTTTCCCGGAACCTTCTCGACTCGCACGTGTTTTTCGAACCACGAGCAGTAGCGTCCCGAGGATTTCTCCAATGCCGGCATCGCGAAAAAAGACCGAATATCACGTAGCGTCGCGCGTGCAGCGATTAGACCGCCGGCAGGAATGCCGATTCATGCTGGCGCTGATCATGCTGATGGGCTTTGCCACCATCTCGGTCCTTGCGACCACCCGCGAGGCCCTCTCCGACCCGCAATCGAGCGTCCTCCTGGACCATCGCTAGTCCGTAACACGGAGGTGATCGCGGTTGACGCCGGCAACTGAGCGGTTAGCTCTCTGGCTGATGATTTGAACGGAGCGCCGCCATGACCACACTCCGCCTCGCGCTTGCCGGTGCTTTCGCCGTCGCCTTTGCGCCTCTGGCGCTTGCCCAGGACACGCAGCGCCTGAGAACCGACAAGGTTGAGGTCGTCGTCGAGACCGTGGCGCGCGATTTGCAGAATCCGTGGGGTATGGCGTTCCTTCCCGACGGGCGCATGCTCGTCACCGAGAGGCCGGGACGCCTGCGCGTCGTCAGCACCGACGGCAGGTTATCCGAACCGCTGACGGGCGTGCCGAAGGCCCATAGCCGCGGCCAGGGCGGCTTGCTGGATGTGGCGCTCTCGCCCGGCTTCGCACGAAATCGCCTCGTCTTCGTGAGCTTCGCGGAAGACCGGGGCGGCGGCCGCGCCGGGACCAGCGTCGCCCGCGGCCGACTCAACGACGCAGGGACCGCCCTTGACAACACGCAAGTGATCTTTCGTCAGGAACCCACCCATACGGGCAACAACCATTGGGGCTCGCGCCTCGTCTTCGACCGCGACGGCAACCTGTTCGTCACTCTCGGCGATCGCTTCGATCTGCGCGATCAGGCGCAGAATCCGGCCAATCACCTAGGCAAGATCGTGCGTATTACGCCCGACGGTAAGCCTGCCCCCAACAACCCGTTCCTCAACCGCGAAGGAACGCGGCCCGAGATCTGGTCGATCGGGCACCGCAACGTGCAGGCCGCCGCCCTGCATCCTTCAACTGGTCAATTGTGGACGGTAGAACATGGGGCTCGCGGTGGCGATGAGGTGAACATCCCGCAGCGGGGCAAGAATTACGGTTGGCCGGTCATCACCTACGGGGTCGATTACTCGGGGGTAAAAATCGGCCAGGGCACTGCCAAAACCGGGATGGAACAGCCGGTCTATTATTGGGACCCGTCGATCGCTCCATCCGGCATGGCATTCTATACCGGCGACAAGTTTCCCGCCTGGCGCGGCAGCATTCTGGTCGGTGCGCTTGCGTCGAAACTCGTGTCGCGGCTGGAGACGAACGGCGACAAGGTGACGGGCGAGGAGCGGATGCTGCAAAACCTCGGCGAGCGTATCCGCGACGTGCGGCAGGGCCCCGACGGCTTCGTCTATCTGCTGACCGATTCACCGCAAGGCCGAATCCTGCGGATGCGTCCGGCCGAATGAGGGCGCGCTACCGCCCCTGGAAGATGAACGCCGCCCCGGCGGCGATCAGCCCGAACCCGACCAGATGGTTCCAGCCGAGCGGCTCCTTCAGGTAGAACACGGAAAAGATCGCGAAGACCGCAAGCGTGATGATTTCCTGCATGGTCTTCAATTCGGCCGCCGAATAAACGGCGGAACCGATCCGGTTGGCGGGCACCGCCAGCCAATATTCAAAGAATGCGATGCCCCAACTGGCAAAGACCGCGATCCAGAGCGGCGACGTCTTGAATTTGAGGTGGCCGTACCACGCGAAAGTCATGAAGACGTTCGAGGCGATCAACATCGCAACCGGGGTAATGTGCGGGTTCATGGATCATCATGGGAAGGAGTTCGAGAGGGCGCATTGCGCCTATCCCTCCCAACGCGGGAGTCAAGGTGGCGAACGGCATCGTTAGCGTTTTGCCAAATGTTCAAGCACGAGCGCGCCGCCGGCAATCTGCGGGTTCGAGGGCTCGAACCCTTCGCGTTTCTCCCGCTGGGTCACGAGATTGCGGGCTTTCGCAAAGGCCGCATCGAGGCGGCGCTCGGAGCGCAGGGACTGGTTGAAAAAAGCATCGCCGAAATAGGTCCATGTGGCACCGTCGCGGCAGCCGAAGGAGGAGCGATCGGCGGCGGCGGCCGTGATGACGAGCGTGCGGGGATCGGCCAGGGCATCGGCGAACACGCCCGAATAACAGGCCGACACGATGAGAATCCGGTATCTCGCCCCCGAAGCATCGAGCAACGCGCCGACATCCCGTGGCGTCAGGACGCCTGCCTCGCGCGGCCCCACCAATCCGAGGCCCTCCGGTGCCCCATGCGACGTGAGAACGACGAGCGCCACATCCTGCCCCGGGTCGAGAACCCGGCCGACCGCCCGCGATGCGGCCATCAGCGTCGCCGCATTGGCGCCTGCCCTTCGCTTGGTATTGGAGCGGACGATGGACCGCCCATTGGACGCGAAGGTGCCCTCGAGGACGCGGGCGGCGCCACGCGCTTCGCTCTCGAACACGCTCTGCGGTCCCCACAATCCGAATGACAGAATGTAGACATCCGTCTCGCCGGGCCGCTGCGGCTCCAGCCGGAATGTCTCAGCGGCTCGCGACGGCCTTTGGGCCGCGGCCTCTTCCGACAGCCCGAACGACAGTGAAAGGCCGAGCAGGCAAAGCGCAACCAAGCGACGCATCGAGGTCCCCAAATCCGAGGGCAGGCTGCCCGAGCCTAGCCGTAACGCAACTTCATTGCCAGAATGAGCACAACCAGAACGAAAGTCACGCTGTTGGCAAAGATGATCGGCGCATTGCCGACGAGAATTCCATAGACCAGCCACAGACCGACGCCGGCCGCGAAGACGGATTGCGTGACGAGCGACAAGGACTTGGTGTCCTTTGTCCGCAAGGTCTTGAGCGCCTGTGGAAGCCAGCAGACGGTCGTCAGGATGGCGGCCACGAAGCCGAGAATTTGGATGCCGAGCATGATCGAATCGTCAGACAACAGGGTCGATGCAGCTTTATCACGCTACGCTTGCGTCGCATTACAATTCGGCGCGGGCGGCATCCGCCCGGTCTGGGAGCCCGCAGCTTCCTGGTGCACTTCACAATCAGAAGACCGCAGATCGAGCCGAACCGAAGGCGCTCTTCGGGGTTTCTTCCTTCATGACAAGGATCAAGGACTTTTCCGACGGACCATCCATCGGCATCGCAACCGACAAGGTGTGCGAGCTCATTCTCCGTGCGAAGGCCATCGACGTCAAAGAGGGCCAGACCGATCCCGATTCCGGCTCGAACCCGACGGATGACGGGGGCATCGACGCCCTGGTCGCCACGCCCGACGACGCCACCGAGGAGGAATTCCGCGAAGTGATCGAAGGCCTGAACGAGGATGAGCGCGCGGATCTGATCGCGCTGGTCTATATCGGCCGCGGAGACATGGAGCCGGCGGAATGGTCCGACGCCGTTCGGCTGGCGCGTGAGCGCGAGGCGGCCAACGTCCTGCCGACCGCCGACTGGCTTCTCGGCATCCCCAATCTCGGCGATCTCTGGGATGAGGGCCTCGCCGCCATGGGCCGGAGTTGCGCCAGCTGAGCCGCCAATGCTGGCTCATTTTATCGGAGAAGCTGCCGTAATTGCGACACCGATCGCGCCGACACTCCCGCGACTCAAGGAGTTCGGTTGATGATTCCATGCGAATTCAACAAGCCTGCGGCCGACGGCACGGGGCACATCGAGAATGCGCTCGACCAGGCGCTGCAGGAAACCTTCCCGGCAAGCGACGCCATCAATCTTCATCAGTGGAATGAAATGGAAGCGGTCGAGAAGATGCGAGCGGAACGAGAGGCGCGGCTGAGGAACGCGTCGTCGGTCGATCGCGCCGCGCGCTATTCGCGCGGCCCCACGGCGTTTTCCGCCTGAACGAGGCCCATCGAGCCCCGCCCAATCGCAGATCGGCGCACACATCAAAAAGGCCGCTTGGAAGCGGCCTTTTTCCTTTCTGGGCCGCCTTCGCCTCAGAACTTGCCGAGCTTGAAGAATTGCGTTTCGCCTGAGGACTCGTCGACACCGTCATTGTCGGTGACGAGGAAGGCATCGCCGGCCGCGTCGACGGCAAAGCCCTCGGCCTTGTCGAGCACGTAGCCCTTGGGCGCTCTCAGATCCGGCAGCAGATCGCGCAACGCGTTCTTCCGGACGAGCGGCAGATCCTTCGCCAGAGCGACCGGTTTCATGTCCGCGGCCGGGACCGCGTAGAGCTTCTTCACGTTGGCCTTGTCCGCAATCTGGTTGTCGCGCTCGATGAGGATGACGCGATCGCCTACTGCGGTGATCTCCGATAGGCCGATCCAGCCAGCCTCCGGCTTGTCGAGCGGGTAGCGCACCGCGCCCCAGCTCTTGTCGGCGGGCGTGTAGGCGAGCAGCTTCACCTGTCCTTTCGGATCGTCGGCCCATTCGCGCTGAACCGCGAGCCAGACGATTTCGTCGGCGCCCGTACCGGTCACCGCGACGCCCTCGAAACCGTAGTTTTTTGCGCCCTCCTCGATACCCGCCGGAAGCGTGATCTCCTCGATGATCGCGCCCTTCGGATCAACCCTGATGAGACGGTTGCGGAGACCCTTCTCCGGGTTGCCCTCGGAGGCGAGCCAGAAGCCGCCATCGGATGCGGCCGCGATCCCCTCGAGATCGAGTTTCTCGGCGGCAGCGCCGTTGCGCGTCACCAGAATTTCGGCGGTGATCAGGGCGGGCGTCCTGGTGGCATCGATGGTGAGAATGCGTGGCGCAGCGCCGTAGACGCTATCTGTCACCGCGTAGAGCTTTCCGGCCTGATTCCGGTCGGCCGCAAGCCCCGAGAGCGCGCCCCACGCGATGGGAAGCCCGTCGGAATTCTTCGCCGAGCGCAGCGTCGGGTAGGCGGGCGCTGCCCGCTCGGCGCGCTGGTAGATCATCACGTGGGGCGCAACACCGCCCTCCCCGTGCAGATCCGCCTCGCTGGTGGCGACGAACAGGTTGCGCGACGGAATGGCCAGAAGCCCCTCCGGGCCGATGCCGGTCGGCAGCATCTGCACCAGTTCCGGCACCGCGCCGGTGTGGCGATAGACGCCGACGATGGAACCGCGCTCCGAGCCGACGAAGATCAGCGTGTCGCGGCCGTAGCGCCCGACCTCGATGCCTTCGACCTCGGCGCCCTTCTTGTTGCGCTTGTCCGGATAATGGCCGTGGGCGACGACCTCATGCTCGAAGCTCGCGCCGGATTCGTAGGCGACGGACCCGTCCTTGTTGAAGATGGTGAAGCCGCGCGAACCGCCCTTCCAGTCGCCCTCGTTGGCGGTGACGAAGCGGTTGTTGTCGATCCAGTGCACCGCATCCGGTTCACGCGGGACGCCAGTTTGCGAATCGGTCAGCGCGATCCTGCCGTCCTTCCTGGTGTCGGTGTTTTTCAGATCGACCGAGCCGGCGGAGAAATGCGCGTCGATCTTGCCCGTGCGGCCGTCGACCACCACCAGGTGGTTGTTCTCCTGCATCGACAGAACGATCTTGCCGTCCTCGGAGATGTCCACGAATTCCGGCTCGGGATCGTCGCCGGCGACTGCCGCGAGGCCCGTCATATCGACATGCTTGAGCGACGCGCATTGGAAGTGATCGCCTTCGACCGCGCCGACCAAGAGGCCGCCGGCGGGCAATTGCGGCAGGGCGCCGTCATTGAACTTCTCGTCGCGCTCGTTCTCGATGGCGATTGCCATTACGCCCGCCCCGATGGCGATGGAATCCGGCTGCCCGGCGATCACGCATGCGGTCGCGATCTTCTTGTCGGCAAGGTCGATCACCACAAGCTTGCCGCCGGGCTTCGTGAAGCTCTCGGAGGTATTGACGGCAACGAAAGCGCGCCCGCCCACAACCTTCACCGACGTCGGCTCGCCACCCAGCGCCACCATCCCGGCCGGCTTCGGCTGCGTCGCGTCCGTAATGTCGATGAAACGGATCGCCTTGCGCGGGCTGTCCGTATAGACGAGCAACCTGCCGTCCTCGCTCGCCGAAATGATCTCGGCCACGGTCTCGCCCTTGCGGTCCTCGTCCGCGCTCAGATTGGCCGTGATCGGGAAACTCGCTATCCGATCGAAATACTCCGCCGCGGACGCCCCGAGCGACGTACCCGACAAGAGAAGGACGGCGAGCGAGCCGATGGCGAATTGGTGATGCATGAGAATCCCCGAGAACGTGTCAACGTCGTGATGCATGCTGCCTATGACGGGCCGATGACACCGGTTGACATCTCTCACGCCCTCGCATCGTCACATCCGGATCAGGCTTCCTTTCGGCGATAGCGGGGCCGGGTATCCAGCGCCTCGGCCCTGGCGTGCCAGATCTGGGCGCGGGCATGATCCCGCGTCACTCCGAGTCCTTCGCGGTAGATGCGGGCAAGTAACAGCATCGCGTCAGTACTACGCTTCGCCGCCGCTTTCTCAAGCCAGAGCCGCGCTTCGCCATAGTTAGCCGGCCCATACTCCTCACTTAGCAGGAGACGGCCAAGAATAACCATGGCCTCGTCGTTGCCGGCCTGCGCGGCGAGTAACGACCATTCTCGCGCTTCAGCATTTCGACTCGGGCCGCTCGTGGCGAATGCCGATTCTGCAAGCTCCAGCGACGATGGAGAGTGGCCCGCCCGCGCCGCCTTCATCAACCAATCGCGGGCACGATTCGGATCCGTCGGCACACCCCAGCCTTCCCGGTACAGCCGGGCCAGCGTCGCCATCGATAGGGAATGGCCTTCTGCGGCGGCTTTCTCCCACCATTCGCGCGCCGCCGTGTCGTTCCGCGGACCGCCTTGGCCGTTTCTGTCCATCCAGCCGAGGCTGTGCATGGCGGTTTGGTTTCCACCTTCAGCGGCGAGTGCGAAATATTTGCGGGCCCGCGCCTCGTCGCGAATGACGCCATAGCCATTGAGATAGAGGAAGCCGAGGTTCTGTGCCGCCGTCATGTTCCCGGTCTCAACGGCCTTGCGGTACCAGGCGACGGCTGAATCGTCGTCGCGATAGCCTCCCAATCCCTCCTTGCTGAAATAGCCGATGGCGTTCATGGCGAAATCGTCGCCGGCGATCGCAGCCTTGCGGTACCACTGGCGCGCCTCCTTGAGGTCTTGCGCGACGCCGATGCCGTGCTCGTAAAGATGAGCGAGTTGGCGCATTCCGCGCGCAAAGCCGTCATGCGCGGATTTCTCGATCCAGCGCTTGGCCGCGTCGAGATCGCGCGGGCCGCCCTCTCCATTCTCCATCATGTACCCGATCGAATACATGCCGGCGGCGCTGCCCTTCTGCGCCGCGGCCTCGTAATGCCGGCGGGCGCGCGCCAAGTCCTTGGGGCCGCCGATGGCGGAATAGTAGGCGCCGCCGAGCCGCACCATCCCCTCGGTCGATCCGCGATCGGCCGCCATGGCATACCAACGGCGCGCGGCAGAGCCGTGTTTTGCGTTGACCACATCGCTGCGATGAAGATCGCCCAGCGCGACCATCCCGCCCGTCTCACCTTTGGCGGCGGCGATCTCAAAATATTTCCGCGCAAGAGGTTGATCGACGGTGACGCCCCAACCCCATTGATACAGAAGCCCCAGACGCAATTGCGCCCTCGTAAAGCCTTTTGCAGCCGCGCGCCGATAGGCGTCCGCCGCCTTATCATAAGCGGGCGCACCACCATCGACCCCCTGCTCGTGCAGAAATCCCGCAAAGAAGGCGAAGGTGCTATCCGTCTCTGCAAGACGCTCGAACCATTCGATCGCAGCGCGATCGTCGCGCGCGACACCCTCGCCTCGCAACAGCGCGAAGGCGAATTGCTGCATAGCGGACGTCGATCCACGCTGCGCGGCTTTCTCGACCCAAATGGCCGCACGCGCGACGTCGGCCTTCTCGCCAATCCGCAACGACGAGGCGTACAGCAATGCCTCTTCGGCGCCACCATCCGCGCCTTCTGCAAGCAGATGCGCGCTTTGCTTCTCATCTTTGGGACCGCCCACGCCTTTTTTCAGCAGCAAGGCGAGAAAGGATTTCGCCGGAAGGTGGCCGGCCGCGGCGGACCGCTCGAGCCAGGTGCGCCCCGTCGCCGCGTCGGACGCCGCTCCACGCCTCGACAGCAGGACTTGAGAAAGCTTGTACATACCCGCAGGGTCGCCCGCATCGGCTGAACGCCGAAGCCATCGCAACGCCGCCGCGGGATCCCGCGTGACGCCGACGCCATCATAATGAAGCGATCCCATGATGCCCGCCGCCGACGCATCGCCCAGCGCGGCGCTGCGGCGATAATAGTCGAGCGCCGCCTTGAGATTCTGAGGAACCCCGCGCCCCTCCTGATGAACCTTTCCCAATTCCAGAAGCGCTCGCGCATTGTCGCGGGAGGCTGCGAGTTCGAACCAGGCGCGCGACAGCCACGGATCCTCGCTGGGGCGCGACGGTTTCCACGAAAGGCCGATTTCGACCATTGCGTCGGTGTCGCCCGCGCGCGCCTTGTCTTCCAATTGCTTGCTGTCGGGCTCGCTGCGCCGGGCGGCTCGCCCCGCCCAGGTTGCGATGTTCCAGCCCCAACCCTGAGACTCTGTCGGTTTCTCGAATTGGTCGTGGATGGTGAGGAAGGACAGAATGGCGCGTGCGCGTTGATCCTCGGCCGCTGACGCAGTCGTGAGGTATCCAAGCGCAGCTTCGCGGCCTTCCACGAGACCGGTTTCCTGCAGAAGCAATTCTGCAAAGGCGACCATGCCCGCAGGCAATTCGCGAGCAGGCCGGCTGAGGAACTGATCGCGGGCCTTCTTGAGATCTCGCGGGCCCCCGACCCCGTTCTTGTGCATCTGCCCGAGAAGGACACCAGCCAGCCCATCCTGCTGTGCGGCGGCCTTCTCGTACCATGTGCGCGCCGCCGCCGGGTTAGCCGGTCCGCCCTCCCCGTTCTGAAGCATCGTCGCCAATCGGCGCATGGCAATGCTATCGCCCCGGTCGGCGGCTTTGAAGAACCAGCCGCGTGCCGCCCGCACGTGTCCGATACCCGCAAGCGCGCTTGCAAAATTCCTCATGCCGGTGCGCAGGCCGGCTTTCGCGGCCTCTTCGTAGAGCGAACGCGCGCGTGCTTCGTCGGCCGGCCCGCCCTTGCCATCCTCGAGCAGGACCGCCAGATTGTTTTTTGCCGTCGCGTTGTCGATGGCAACGGCCTCCTCGTAGAATCGTCTGGCCGCAACGAAGTCTTGGTCGAGTCGTTCGGCCAATCTCCCTTGACCGACCAGCCCTTCGCTCCGTCCGAGTTCGGCGGCACGGCGGAACCACTGGCGCGCTTTCTCGAGATCCGGCCTCGAGCGGCTTTCGCCGAGCAGGTCCGCAAGTTGCAGCATCGCGAAGGCAGATCCCTTGTCCGCGGCCCGGCGATAAAGGTCCGCCGCGCCCGCGCGATCTTTCTTCACGCCTTCGCCGAATTCATGGAGCCGGCCGAGTTGATAGAGAGACTCGCGATCAAAGAGGTCGGCGGCGCGCTCGAAATGGGACCGTGCGAGATACGGATTGTTGAAATAGCCGGTCCCGCGGATGGCGAGAATTCCAAGACCTCTGATCGCCGGAGGATGACCTAATGCGGCCGCTTCTTCGAAATAACCGCGCGCCTTGCCGAGATCCCGCGTGACACCGACGCCGTTCAGGTAGACGAAACCGAGTTGCGTCGTCCCGTCCGCGTCGCCCTGCCGGGCGGCGTCTTCGAAGAATTCCCGTGCGCGGGCGAGATCCTTTTGAACGCCTTGCCCGTGCTCGTACAGCGTCCCTATTCCGATCAAAGCAGCCGATGATCCGCTTGCCGCGGCGCGACGGAAGTGCCGCATCGCCGCATCGTAGTCTCTCGGCAGGACATCACCGGCGATGCGCGCATAGCCGAGATTGACCATCGCTATCGGATCACTGAGGGCGGCCGCCTCGCGATACAGGTCGATCGCGGCTTCCCGATCCCGGTCAATGCCGATGCCGTTCGAATATCGCCACCCCATTGTCGTCAGGCTGAAGGCGTGCCCGCCTGCTGCAGCGCGTCGGAAAGAATCCGATGCCTGCTCGTTTTCCCCGAGAAGAAGCTGTGCCCGCCCGACGCGATGATGGAGTCTGGCGAGATCGGGTTGTGCCGTCAGTGCCGCTTCGCAGACTCGTTTCGCGATCTTGGAGTCGAGATTGCCGTCATAGACGGGTGTCACGCCCGGCGGGTTCGCTGGATCTCCGGGCGGGGACGCAAGCCGATCGCAGGCGGCGACCAGTGGATCGGTGCCCTCGTCGGCGAGAGCGTTCGATGGGGCGAAGGCCAACCAGGCCAAGCAGACCAGAGAGAACATTCGCATTATCGGCATCGGTGTTCCGGGGGAAACAGATCGCGGCAGGTGCCCATAATGATACTGTGTATCACACCGGTTGCAAACCCCGAACCGGGACTAACGCCTGGGTTCGGCTCTGCCGGCCCTTCCCAATTTCACCCGTTTGTACCATATTCGTTCTATGGCCAAGACACCCAAGAAGCCCAAGCTTTCCACCGGGAAGGCGTCCAAACCCGAGCTGAAGCCCCTCGATACTTACCTCTCCGATCTGCTCAGCCCCGCCGTGAATCGGGAGCGCAAGGCGGCGGAGGGTTTTGCCGAGCGGGCGCAGGAATCCTACATCCACGGCGAAGCGACGGACGTGGAGCCGGCGCTGGCGAAGAAGCTCGGCCTGAGAGGGTCGGATGACGGGCCGGATGTGGCGCCCGAATTGGGCGAGAACGCGCCGCTCGACGTCAATGGCGTGTCGGCGACGGTCGATGCGCTGACGCGGCTTTTGACCGAGGGCGATCCGCGCTTCAAGGACGGCAAGCTGTGGACGCCGCATCGCCCGGCCCGGCCCGACAAGTCGGAGGGCGGCATTCCCTTCAAGCTGGTGTCGGATTTCGAGCCCGCCGGCGACCAGCCGGTCGCCATCGCCGAATTGGTCGACGGGGTCAGGCGGCAGGAGCGCGATCAGGTGCTGCTCGGCGTCACCGGCTCGGGCAAGACCTTCACGATGGCCAAGGTGATCGAGGAGACGCAGCGCCCCGCCCTGATCCTCGCGCCCAACAAGACATTGGCGGCGCAGCTCTACGGCGAGTTCAAGTCGTTCTTCCCCGACAACGCGGTGGAGTATTTCGTCTCGTATTACGATTACTACCAGCCCGAGGCCTATGTGCCGCGCTCGGATACGTTCATCGAAAAGGAAAGCTCGATCAACGAGCAGATCGACCGCATGCGCCACTCGGCGACGCGCGCGCTGATCGAGCGCGACGACGTCATCATCGTGGCCTCCGTGTCGTGCATCTACGGTATCGGCTCGGTCGAGACCTACACCGCCATGACGTTCTCGGTGAAGGTCGGCGAGAAGATCGAGCAGCGCCAGCTCATCGCCGATCTGGTGGCGCTGCAATACAAGCGCATCCAGAACGATTTCGCCCGCGGCACTTTCCGCGTGCGCGGTGATTCCATCGAGCTCTTTCCCGCCCACCTGGAAGATCGCGCCTGGCGCATCGGCCTGTTCGGCGACGAGATCGAAAGCATCGTCGAGTTCGATCCGCTCACCGGCAAGAAGACCAACGACCTCGCCTTCGTGAAGGTTTATGCGAACTCGCACTACGTGACGCCGCGCCCGACCTTGCAGCAGGCCGTGAAGGGCATCGAGACCGAGTTGCAGGGCCGCTTGCAGGAACTCGCCCGCATGGGCCGCCTGCTGGAGGCGCAACGGCTCGAACAGCGCACGCAGTTCGATCTCGAGATGATCGAGGCGACCGGCGTCTGCAACGGCATCGAGAACTATTCGCGCTATCTCACCGGCCGCAAACCGGGCGAACCGCCGCCGACCCTGTTCGAATACCTGCCCGACAACGCGCTGGTGTTTACCGACGAGAGTCACGTCACCGTGCCGCAGATCGGCGGCATGTATCGCGGCGACTTCCGGCGCAAGGCGACGCTCGCCGAATACGGTTTCCGCCTGCCCTCCTGCATGGACAATCGCCCGCTTCGCTTCGAGGAATGGGACGCCATGCGGCCGCAATCCGTGCACGTATCGGCGACGCCGCAGAAATGGGAAATGGAGCAGACCGGCGGCATTTTCGTCGAGCAGGTCATCCGCCCCACCGGCCTCATCGACCCGCCGGTGGAAATCCGCCCGGCGCGCAACCAGGTCGACGATCTCCTGGGCGAGATCAAGGAGGTCACGGCCGCCGGCTACCGCACCCTCGTCACCACGCTCACCAAGCGCATGGCCGAAGACCTCACCGAATACCTGCACGAGAACGGCATCCGCGTGCGCTACATGCATTCGGACATCGACACGCTGGAGCGCATCGAGATCCTGCGCGACCTGCGCCTCGGCGCGTTCGATGTGCTCATCGGCATCAACCTGTTGCGCGAAGGTCTCGACATTCCCGAATGCGCGCTTGTCGGCATTCTCGACGCCGACAAGGAAGGCTTCCTGCGCTCCGAGACCTCGCTGGTGCAGACCATCGGCCGCGCCGCGCGCAACGTCGACGGCCGCGTCATCCTCTATGCGGACCACATGACCGGCTCGATGGAACGCGCCATCGCCGAAACCGACCGCCGCCGCGCCAAGCAGCTGGCGTATAACGAGGCGAACGGCATCACGCCGCAGAGCATCAAGAAGAATATCGGCGACATTCTCGAGAGCGTCTACGAGCGCGACCACGTGTCGGTGGATACGGGCCTTGCCAAAGCCGGCGGCACGGTGGGCCACAACCTCAAGACGGTCATCGCCGACATGGAAAAGCGCATGCGGGAGGCCGCCGCCAACCTCGATTTCGAGGAAGCAGCCCGCCTGCGCGACGAACTCAAGCGCCTGCAAGCAACCCAGCTCGCCATCAGCGACGACCCGCTGGCGCGGCAAGCCGATGTGGAACGCGAGGCCGGCAAATACGGCGGCTCGCGCAAATACGGCCGCAACGCCAACCTGCCACCCCGCGGCTTGCCGCCCTCACCCGAAGGCGCCAGCGCCGGAGAGGAAGCCGCCGAGGCCTGGGGGCCGTCGGCGAAGGGTCGCTCGGATGAGGGCACCCGCATCCGCAAGCCGGGGCTTGATGAGATGGGACCGGGGACGGATCGCGAGGTGCCGTTGAACTTCAAGGAGAGGCCGAAGGCGCGGAGCACGCAAGGGTTGGCGGGGCAGAAGCCGAAATATAAGGGGGGGCGGGGG
>NZ_VCMV01000015.1:0-19909 GCF_008757455.1 Microvirga brassicacearum
CTCGCCGCCGCATGAACCAACCACTGCAATCTCGCAGTTCCCGTGGCTCAAGACGAAGTTTGCAACAGAACCGGTCGTAGACCTCCATGATGAAGATCGAGCCGGAAAGAAAGGAATGTTGATGAGGCCGCTCAGCAGGGCGACGCTCAGGAACGCTCCGCGGCAGGAGCCAGGGCGGTCAATCCGTTGACAAGCCCAAGTTACCTGCATTCGCGACATTCGCATGCATGTCGGCCGCGCATGTGCTGAATCTGCGTCACTTGAAATATTTTCAGATCACGCCATGGCTTGCGGCGCTACGCTGATCGCATTTTGCTGCGCGGCGACAGGCAAGGGGAGACCAAGGCGGCGCACGCGTTGGCCAGACAGGACATTCGCTTCTATGACCTCGAGCCGAACGGCTCGCGTTTCAGGGACGAACAGCGCGCAGATGATGAGCGATAGCAGGCAGATTGCGAGAAAAGCTCCGATCGATGCCGGCAGGCCTACGGTATCCACCATCGAGAGAAACGTGAAGGCAACCAAAGCATTAAACAGCCAACTTGTCGCCGAGGCTGTGGCAACCCCCTGTTCGCGGATCGCCGCTGGAAACAGTTCCGACATCAGCACATAAGGCAACGGACCAAGGCTCACCGCGAACGCGGCGATATACAGCGCCAGTCCGACGAGGCCGAGCCATGACCAGTCGAATATAGCTGCGACAACAACCGCTGCGAGCCCGAGCACCATGGCCGCGGAGCCCCAGATGAGCAGCGGTCTGCGCCCGGTGCGGTCGACCAGCACTAGGGCCACGAGGGTAGCGAGAAAGTTGATGAGACCGAGGCCGAAGGTCGCTGCCATGGCGGCGGTGCCCGCCGAAAAGCCCAGTCCGCGAAAGATCCGGGGCGCATAATAGAGAATGCCATCAATCCCGCTCAGGTTCTGCAACACGAAAAGGAGACTGCAGAGCACAAGCACCGCCATCGTGCTGCCCCGCCGTAGAAGCGAAAAGGTGCTTTGCGAACTTACGGGCGCGGGCTGGCTCACCGGCAACTCCGCGTGCAGACCGAGTGCATGCGCCGCCCGATCCAATGTTACACGGTCTCCCTTTACCGCAAGCCAGCGGGGACTCTCCGGCAACAGGAGAAGGCCAAGCAATCCACACCCGACGGGAATGATTCCGATGCCGAGCAGAATGTGCCAGGGCACGGTCGCGACGAAAGCCAACGAAACGCCATAGGCGCCAAGGATGCCGCTCGTCACCGCCAATTGGAAGAGCGCGACGACAGCTCCACGATGTCGGGCGATCGTGGTTTCGGCAGCGTACATGGGCACGACCATTGACGAGAGCCCGATCGAAAGGCCGACAAGAACCCGCGCGACAAAGAGTTCAACGAGGCCGGGGCCGCCGAGCATGATTGCATAACCGGTCACGCCAAGCACGATAGCCAAAAAAATGGCTCGCCTGCGCCCGTAGACCGCGGATACCGGCCCGGCGACTGCCGCTCCGACAAAACATGCCACGACGAGGGAAGCAACCAATGCCTGCTCGTCATGGATGCTCAGTCCGAACTGGTCGCGGATCACATCAAGCAATCCGGCGATCGACGCAGTCCCGAACCCGAACGACAAGCCAAAGCAGCTCACCAGAATGGAAATTCTGACAGTCGGGCCGATGTTGTCTATTTTCCAGTTTTTTCCAATCATTTACAATACGTTCCAATTATAATGCATCTGTTTTTTATAGATGCGTAGTACAACGGACGTCAAAGATAAATACAATGAGTTCCTTGACCGGTCGTTCATGACATTCATGACGGGCGGAACATCCGAGCATGCGGAGATTAAGAGATGACCGAAGCAGCGATCGTCGGTGCGCGCCCGGAGCAGGAACGGGCCAACCGCCTGGCCATCGAGGGCGGTCTTCCGGTGCGCACGACGCCGCTTCCGTGGGAATTGCCGGGTGCGCAATGGATCGGCGAGGAAGAGCGTGAGTTGGTCGACCGTGTCGTGCGTTCGCGCAGTCCCTTCCGCTTCTATGGTCCGGACCCCCAGCGGATGGTGGACAGCCTCGAGCGCGAGTGGAGCACAATTTTCGGCCATAAGCACGCGCTTGCAGTGTCTTCGGGGACTGCGGCCTTGACCATCGCGTTTTCCGCCCTCGGCATCGGCCCCGGAGATGAAGTGCTCGTGCCTGGTTATCTCTGGGTGAGCTGCGTGTCCGCCGTCGTGCGCGTGGGCGCGATCCCGAAACTTGTCGATATCGATGACACGTTTTGCATGGATCCCGACGACCTCAGGCGCAAGATCGGGCCGCACAGCCGTGCCGTTCTGTGTGTCCACATGAGTGGTGCGCCAGGTCGAATCTCGGAGATCGCCGAGATCTGTCGTGCCCACGGACTCAGTCTCGTCGAGGATTGCGCCCAGACCGCTGGAGCGAGCCAGAATGGCCGCGCCGTCGGGCGCTTTGGCGATATCGGCATCTTCAGCTTCCAGCTCAACAAAAATATGACCTCCGGCGATGGCGGGCTCCTCGTTGCGGAGGACGATGCCCTCTTTCGCCGCATCGTTGCTCTCCACGATCTCGGTTACCCGCGTAACGAGGCTGGGCGGCTCGACGCATCGGACGAGACCTGCCAGCTCTGGGGAATGGGCGCGCGCATGTCCGAACTCGCCGGGGCGATGGCGCTGGCGCAGATGCGAAAGCTGCCGCAGATCACAGGCGCGATGCGCGGTTCGAAATGGCGCATCCGTGAAGCCATCAAAAATCTGCCGGGTCTCTCGTTCCGTCGGGTTCCGGATCCGGCAGGAGACACCGGCCCGTTTCTGCTGATGCTGCTGTCGGACGGGAGCATCGCACGGCGATTCGTCGACGCCCTGCGCGCGGAGGGTATCAGCGGACCGCCCGGCAGTCTGACCTGTCTCACGATGCGCGAATGGGGTCTGCACTGGTACTCGAACATACCGAGTCTCGTGCACCGCCGCTCCAACAGCCGCGACGGTTTCCCTTGGACGCATCCGTCCAATGCCTTCGCCGCAGGCTACGATTACAGCGATGGCGCCCTGCCGCGTTGCGACGAGTTTCACGCGCGCGGCGCACTGTTGTGCATCAGTTCCACTCTGACAAGCGCCGACGAAAGCGACATCGTGACCGCCTTCCGAAAGGTCGCGAACGGCATCCTGCGCTGAGCCCCTCCTCATTCAACTGGAACGATCTCGATGATTTATATTGTGGCTGCGGTTGCGGGTATCGCCGGCTTCCTCTTTGGGTTCGACGAGGGCGTCATCGCCGGAGCGCTGCACCTGTTACGCGAAGAGTTCGGCATCACGCCGTTCGATGAGGGGTTGATGACGGCCGCAGTACCGCTCGGCGCGCTGGGCGGCGCCCTTATTGCTGGGCGCGCGGCGGAGACATATGGCCGACGCGCTCCGCTGATAGCCGCAGCCGTGTTGTTCACCGGCGGTGCCTTGTTCGCGGCTTTGGCGACCGCGGTCTGGATGCTCACCGTGGCGCGTTTAGTACTCGGCGTCGCTGTCGGTATCGCTGCCATGGTGGCGCCGCTCTACATTTCGGAAAGTGCTCCAGCCTCGCGGCGCGGCATGCTCGTGTCGATCTACCAGCTTGCGATCACGCTCGGGATCCTCGGTGCCTATGTCGTCGACTTTGCTTTCGCCGATTCATGGCGGCTCATGTTCGTCGTTGGCGTGCTGCCCGGCATCGCATTGCTGATCGGCATGTGGCGCATGAAAGACACGCCCCGCTGGCTTGCTCTGAAGGGGCGAACCGCCGAGGCGCGGATCGCGATCGCCCACATTCGCGACTTGCCGCCCGGCCACGCGAACGTCGACGATGAATTCGCCGACATCATGCGGACCGCGGCGGCGGATTCCCGCCCCAGCTCCTGGTCGGACCTTCTCAACCCGGTGATCCGGCCCGCACTCGTGGTGAGCATGGGCCTGTTTTTTTTCCAGCAGCTCAGTGGGATCAATGCCGTTATCTATTACGCGCCCAGGGTCTTCAGCGAGGCGGGGTTCGCATCGTCCTCGGCGCAGATCCTGGCGACGGTCGGCATTGGCATCGTCAATGTGGGGATGACCGTCGTCGGCATGATGCTGATCGACCGCATCGGCCGCCGCAAATTGTTGTTTATCGGTTTTGCCGGTACCGCGCTCAGCCTTGGCATGATCGCACTTGGCGCGGCGATCGAGTCATCGTTTCTCGACTATCTCACCATCATCGGACTGGTGCTTTACATCGCTGCCTTCGCGGCCAGCCTTGGCCCGCTGCCGTGGGTCATGATGTCGGAGATTTTTCCGCTCAGCGTGCGTGGTCTTGGCATGAGCGTCGCCTCGCTCGCCAATTGGGGTTTCAACTTTCTGGTCGTGTTCTCCTTCCCCATGCTCGTCTCGACCCTCGGCTTGGGCGGCGTCTTCTTTATCTACGCGATCGTCTGCGCTGCCGGGCTCGTTTTTACCTGGCGGTTCGTGCCCGAAACCAGCGGCGTGCCCCTCGAGGAAATCGAGGCGCATCTGAAATCGGGTCGCCCCATCCGCCAACTCGGCAGGGTGACGGGGCAAGTCGTGCTGGCATGATCGCATGCAGGAGGACGCAATGACCGCAATGGCAAAAGCGGCGCCCTCTGCGGGCTCGACGGAGATGCCCTACGATGCAGAAGACCTGATGAGGGCGATCATCGCATTCGGCCCCTATCGCGCCGTTCTCATTCCGCTCTGCGATGAGATCGCAAGGATTGGGCTGGGGAATCGTCAGATCCATGCGGCCTTGCATACTGTTGCCGAACGCTCCGGCTTCGCCGCGACGGGTCGGCTCCGCCGCGCTGATCTCGGCCCGGAAGCCGCCCCTCTGCGGGCCTTCCTCGAACACATCCGATTTGCCTCACCGGCGTTTCTTCGCTCGGTCGGCGAGTGGCCCTTAGGAGAAGCGCGTGGCTGAAGCTATGTCCTGCGACGTCGTCATCGTCGGCACGGGAGCCGGCGGCGGGATCCTCGCGCACGAATTGGCCAAGTCCGGGTTGCGGGTTGTCTCACTCGAACAGGGCGGCATGCTCGCTCCCGATTACTTCAGGACCGAGGTCCCGCCAGGCGCGACGAAGGATTTCGGCATTGGTCCCGACACCACGTGGCCGAGCGATCCGCATGACAGCCTGTTCGTGCACCCGCTCTTCGCCGATGGCACGGTCGGGTCGACGAGTCGTCCGGCCGGTGGTTTCCGTCACTTCCAGGTCCTGGCGGTCGACGGCCTGCAGAACCTTTGGAACGGGGTGAGCGTACGGTTCTCGCCGAAGGACTTTCGCGGTTTTCCCTTTTCGTATGGAACTCTCGCTCCGCACTACAGCGCCGTCGAACGCATGATCTCGGTTTGCGGGACAGTGGAGAACCTCGCCGAACTTCCCGACGGCGACTTTCTGCCCCCCAAACCATTGCGTCCGGCAGACCGCCTGGTGGTCTCGGCAGTCGAAGCGCTTGGCGAGCCTCACTCCCACGCTATTCCAAACCGCAAGGCGATCAATACGCGAGCCGGAACGGCGGCTTCCTGCATTTCGACCGGAATGTGCACTTCCGGGTGTCCGGTCGGCGCCGTCTACAAGTTCTCCGCGCGTCTCCTACCGGAAATCGTGAATCTTCCGAACTATGAGTTAAGAACGCACGCCAAGGTCGTGCGGCTGTTGCGTCAACCGGGTGCGCGGCAGCTGTCGGGCGTCGAATATATTGATACGAGGAATGGCGAACGCAAGGTTCTGGACGCTCGCATCGTGGTGCTCGCGGCCGGTGCGCTGGAGACGCCGCGCATCCTCTTCAATTCCGCGGACGAGGCCGATCCGCGCGGGCTTGCCAATCGTCACGGTCAGGTGGGACTCAAGCTTCAGGACAACCCCAAGGTCGTCCTGTCCACTTCACTGTGGAAGCTGTGGGGAAAGCGGCGCGATTACGACATCGGCTATGGCGATCTCCTCATCCTGCTGTCGCAGGGCAGACTTCCGGATGGCACATCGTTTCCCTTCATCGGGCACGCCATCCATGGTCTCGCCGACGTGCCGCATTATCTTGCCGGACTCAAGCCGTTTCCCCCTTTCGTTAAGGAACGGCTCGCCCAGATGATGTTCCATAGCTACGTGACGCTGGGACTGTTTTGCGCCGGCGAGCCAACGCCCAGCAATCGGGTACTGCCCGGAAGGACCGCCGATCGCTATGGCGTGCCACAGGTTGAGGTCGATTTTTCGATCCCCGACAGTGCGCACGCAAAAATGGACGCAATGGCATTGTGGGCCCGTCGGGTCCTGCGGCGTGCCTCCGCAACCTCGATCTATAGCACCCGCGATAACAGCGGCACGGGCATTCACTATGCCGGCACGACTGCGAGTGCGCGGGATCCCAACGAGGGCGTTGTCGATGCCCAACTGAAGGCGCACGACATCGACAACTTGTATATCTGCGACGGCGGAGTGATCCCGGTGCTGCCGGACAAACACCTGACGCTTACGATCATGGCACTGGCGCACAGACTCTCCCGAGCCATCGTCAGACAAGCCGCGGAGCAGGACGCCTTATCGGCTTGATGGGGCGTTCGTGCGGGGTCTTTCACGTCCACAAGTTCCCGGTGCGTTATGTCTTTCAAAAAACCCTGAGCTGGTTGTCAGTTGACGTTTTGATGTGAGACGTCGCCGTGAGCCTTTTCAGCGACTTAGCTCTGAGCACCAAAATTGAGAATATACGTTTGATTGGGTCTTCCTCAGAGTGTGTGGTGAATTGGTCAGCGGAATTGCGGTGCGCTATGCACACGCATGCGAACAAAATCAGAATGGTCACCGGGTCGCGGTGTACGAATAATGGGTGGCGGTTGGGAGGTTTCGGCTGTTGGGCCAGGATCGGGCTCCTGCCCTGAGTGCGGTGAGCGGTCCAATCGTCGGCACAACTGGTACGACCGACGTCTTCAAGACCTTCCAGTTCATGGGAAGACTGTAACGGTCAAGCTTCGGCTAAGCCGCTGGCGCTGCGTCACCGACAGATGTGCGCGACGAACCTTCGTCGACCGACTGCCTGAAGTTGTTTCTCCCCATGCACGCCGGACGAGGCGGGTTGCTGAACTCGTTGGTCTGTTTGGTCACAGCGCCGGAGGGCGTGCTGGCGAGCGCTTGATGAAGCGTCTGGGCATGCCGGTAAGCGACGATACAATTCTAAGGCAATTGAAACGGTGCGCCTCTCGCCGCGGCACGGCACCTCTTCGGATTGTCGGAATCGACGACTGGAGCTGGCGCAAAGCCTCAACCTACGGCACCATCGTGGTAGATCTGGAACGGCGCCAAGTTGTCGATGTGCTTCCAGAGCGGACGATGACGGGAACCGCCGATTGGCTAAGCAAGCATCCTGAAATCAAGATTGTCAGTCGTGATCGTTGTGGGTTGTATGCGCAGGGAATTCGAGAGGGAGCGCCCGACGCGCGCCAGATTGCGGATCGCTTTCATCTCCTGCAGAATCTGCGGCTCACGATTGAGGAACAGCTGAGCCGCACTGACCGTTCAACCGGGCGCGCTTTGCGTCCCAAAACCGATGGCAAAGATGAACTCGGCGCGACAATTGCCGGTGCACCACACGCCGTGGCGGAGCATCGGCAACTGACACGGCAGACGCATCGTCACTCACGGCAAGTCATCTTCGACACGATCCGGACCCTCCGTGACACAGGAATGTCTTGAGCGAGTATTGCTCGTCAGACGGGTTTTGATCGGCGCAGCATCGCAAAATGGCTCACGTTCGATGCCCCTCCCGACCGGCGCCCCGCGGCTCCGGGCCCGAGTTCGCCGCGCTATTTCCAGGAGTATTTGTCGCGACTGTGGAAGGAAGGCTGTGTCCGGGGTCGGGATCTGTTCCACGAAGTCAAGCGTCACGGCTATACCGGCAGCTTCTCGAACCTGGAGCGGCTTCTGACCACGTGGCGCCACGCCGACAAAAGCGAGAGCCGGGCTCCCTTGGCGCCCGCAAGCATCGCGCCCCCTGTCGCGGCGCCGACCCGCGTCTTTGATCCCACGACCGGCCATCTAATATCGCCGATCGTTGCGGCATCGCTCTGCATCAAACCGCGAGGGTTGCTGACCTCGAGCCAAGCGGCAAAGGTCGACGCTCTCAAGCAAGCATGGCCGGAATTCGCAGTGATGCGCAAGCTGGCCATGCGCTTCCGGGGCATCTTCAAAAGCAAGAAGGTTTCAAGGCTGCAGGATTGGCTGCACGACGCGTCCGAGACGGGCGTCTACGGCATGCAGCGTTTCGTTCGGACGCTAAACCGGGATATCGATGCCGTCAGGAACGCCGTTGAGCAACCCTGGAGCAACGGCCAGACCGAAGGTCAGATCAACCGATTGAAGACGCTCAAACGGGCAATGTACGGTCGCGCGAGCGCCGAACTCCTACGAGCGCGGATGTTGCCAATCTCCACGCCAAGTTACCACACACTCTGAGGAAGACCCATTTAATTTGAGAAATCGGTTCCGATTGGGCGTTTCTTTTGAGACGAACATCTCTCAACGTTGGCTACCGTTTTAAGGTCGGAAACAGTGGCGCATTCAGAGTGCGCGCTGTAACATTGACATTTAAATTGAGAAAACGAACCGGCCACTTGTCTCACTATTGATGTCCAAAGCGCCAGAAACACCGGTATTCTCATTCAAGATGTCAGCTGACGTCAGGGCCGCGCTACGCCAGTAGCTCATCGACGTCGCAGTGGTGAATCGCAGATACAACCGGACCGCATGACTGTAGGCAGGTACTGGTGGCGAGCGTACAAGATCGAGGGCACCCGAGTAGGTATCGCCCCCCGTCCCGTGACGTGCTGAAGCCAATCCGAGTCCGCCAGAGCCGCTACTTAAAAACTCCGTTGAGCAGGACCATCGCGCGATGCTCGGCTTCCAAACCGCTCACACTACATAATTCATATGATGCGCAAGCAGCAGGCGAAGTGTGCCTCCAATTCGCAGCCGATCGGAAACCACGGGAGAGATAAGCGTCTTCGCGGCCAAATCTTGCGATTGCTCGATTACGAGCGGTACGAGGCTTTATCCGGTCCGGCCTACCGTCTCTGAGGAAGAGAGCGGGCGGTGGAGTGCTGCAAATTCTGCCTGGCGGGTTTGGGCTGCTCCCATCAGGAATCCAATATCGCTCCCCACGGAGATGAAGCGAGCGCCCATTTCCACGAACGCCGCTACTAGCTCGATCCTTGCCGACAAGCCTCCGATGCCCAGAGGCAACGCCGCTTTCCTACAGGCGGCGATCGCCCGGACGTAGGCGTCGCGGACCCGTTGATGTTCAAATTGCCCTGCGAGGTTCATGTCAGCGAGCAGATCGTTTGTGCCGATGAGCAGCATGTCGACGCCATCGACGGCTGCGATAGCATCGATATTGGTCAGTCCTTCAACCGACTCTATCTGGAGCACCACCATCGTGGCCGCATCGAGCGCAGGCATCGCCGTTGCCGGAGGCACGCTTCGATAACCGAAATGCGGCAAGCCTGCAGAAGCGCCGCGTTTCCCGCCGGGCGGATACTTGGCGGCGATGACTGCTTGGCGGGCTGCAGCTGCAGTCCGGATATTCGGCACGATGACGCCCACAGCACCACCGTCAAGGACCTGCGAGATCTGGTCATTGTGGCCGACACGGACAAGACAAGCGAGGTTGGCCGCCAAGGCCGCGGTTGAAATGCGACCAACTGTCTCGAGAGAGAAGCTTGCATGCTCGAGATCGACATAGACCGCGTCGAATCCGGCAGATTTTGCGATGAGGATAATATCGTTGCTCGGCACCAACCGGACCGACATGCAGGTGGCAAGTCCGCCGGCCGCGAGTTTTTCCTTTAGCGAGTTGTGTACTGCAACACTGGGGCTTGTCATGTGCACCTCTGGATTGAGCCGCAAACCCTAAGGACACAGGGAAGGGCGTCCAATTGAAAAACCGGCGGCGGCGATAAATGGATCTGATACAGGCCCGCGCGACGCGCCGGACACAACCTCGGTCCGACTATCAGTTCGGGTAATATCCACTGCAGGCTTTGTTATTTTCCCGGCAACCTCGTGGCTGATAGCCTCGCTGGCGAAACTCTCGGATACAGGTGAACGATGGGCGAAATGGTTCAGAAAAACGAACAAGCTTGCGACGACGTTCGCCAACGCTGCAGTGCGATGCGCCATCTGGGCACGGGCCCCATCAGCGATGCTATGGAGCAGCTCGGCATGCCCAGGCAGGTTGTGACCGGCATGACATTCGTCAGCAACGATCCGACGATGGCATTCGTCGGTCCCGCCTACACGGTGCGACAAGCCAATAAAAGCCGCGCGGAGCCACACGACCGGGATCTTACGCGGCAGCGCCAGGCCTCGTCACAGCTCGCTCAGCCGGGTGATGTGATTGTGATCGATGTCGCGGGCCGAGCGGAATATGGTAGCTGGGGCGAGAACCAAGCTTTGATGGCTCAGAGTCGAGGCATCGTGGGACTTGTTGTGCACGGTTCCGTCCGAGATCGAGAGTGGATCAGGCAGACGGGATTCCCTGTGCTATGTCGTTCCTTCTCGCCCGTTTCCAGCAAATGGGAACTCGAGACCGTTGCAATGAACGAGCCAATTGCTATCGATGGCGTTGCAATCGTTCCCGGCGACATCATCTATGCCGACGCCGATGGCTTCATCGTGATTCCGCAGGATCAGGTTGATACCGTGTTCGACAGGGCACTGGAGATCCATCGCATGGAGGAGGACAAGCGAAATGCACTCTATGGGCATGGAAGGCCATAGGAGCCGCTTCGGAGTTCATGGGGCAAAATCATATAAATGAACGGGATTCTCCACTAGCATCCGGCGGAGAGCGCGGTCGTCGCTGACCCACGCCGCAAGCCGCACCAACGCCATACCGTCGTCTTCCTGTCGAAAGGGCTCGACCCGATCCGGTGTCCTGATCGTACCGGCGGGTGCTCCTGGATGCGGCCAGTCAGATCCCCAAAGCACCCGCTCAGGATTTGCAGCAATGAGCGCCTCGACAATGGGTTGAGCGCCAGCATATTCCGGCCCGCTCGCGATCCGATACGGTGCGGACAGTTTCACATAGGCATTCCCGCCGCGGAGGAGAGCAGTCAGGTTGCTAAATCCCGCATCTTTGACAGTATGGGCTCCTGCGAAATGGTCGAGAACGACTCGAGTCGGGAGAGTCGTGATAGTTTCAGCAAGCTGAGTGATCATCGGCAGGGGAGCGAACAGCTGAATATGCCAGCCTAGATGCGCGACACGGCTGGCGATCTGCTTCAATTGCTCCCGGGCCAAGGAAATATCAGAAAAGCCAACGGTTTGAAAGTTCAACCGCACGCCACGCATTCCGGCTTCATGCATCTCTTGCAGTGATGAATCGGTGACGTCGTTGCCGATTACACCCACCGCGCGCGCAACTCCAGGCAGTTTAGCCAGGGCGTCGAGGGTGCAGCGATTGTCAGTGCCATAGACGCTCGGCTGCACAATGATGACCCGCGCAAGCCCAAGAGCATCCATCAGCGAGACCAAGTCCGATGCGAACGCTCGGCCTGGCGTGAAGTGCCGGTGCTGATCGAACGGGAAGGCGGCAGCATCACCGAAGATGTGTACGTGGCAGTCGCAAATGCCAGGCATATGCGGCAGCTGCGGGAAGGTGTGTTGCACACCCAGAACATTCTTAAGATGAACGGGCGCTGGGTCGTTTCGGCTTGTGGAATGCAAGGACATCGGCGAATTTTGTCTTCCAGCTTTTTGCTTTGCCGCGGCAGGCTTTATGAGTAGCCTACGCAACCGCCGGTAAAAACAGAAAATAACACGGCTGCAAGGGGTTGGAGAAAGATGAATCTTCGGCAGATCGAGGCATTCCACGCAATCATGGTGACCGGGTCGGTCACGGCAGCAGCTCGCATGCTCAATGTGACCCAACCGGCCGTGAGCACCATTTTAAAACATTGCGAGAGCCAGCTCAAGATGCCTCTCTTCGTGCGGCTCGGCGGTCGGCTACAGCCGACGAAGGAGGCGGAGGTTCTGTTTCGCGGGGTCGCAGAAATTTTTGAGCGACTCGATGCCTTCAATCGCACGACGCAGGATCTGGCAGGTGGACGGCTTGGCACGCTCTCTCTCGCCGGCTCGTTTCCCGTCGCGAACGGCCTGCTTTCATCGGCGGTGGCGAGCTTTATCGCTTGCCGGCCGAACATCAAGGTCGTCCTTCAGTCGATGAGTACGCCGCAGGTCCTCAATTGCGTTCTCAACCGCGAGGTAGAACTCGGGGTTGCGTATGAGCAGATCGTCAATCGAGAGGTGGAAACCGAGCTCTTGGTCAATACGCAGCTCGCCTGCGTCTTGCCCCCTGATCACCCTCTCGCCAGCCGCGAAACCGTGCAGGCTGCCGACCTCAAGCCCTATCCCATCATTACCTATCTGCCGCAGTCGCTGTTCCGAACCTACCTGGATCCGGTGCTGAAGGAGGCTGGCGTCGCGTCCAACATCAAGGTTCAAGTGAGCCTGTCGATGACCGGTATCATGCTGGCACAGCTTGGCGTCGGCGTGGCGATTGTCGAACCATATCTCCTCGGAGTCATCGACCGATCGAAGCTCGTGTCTCGCCCCTTAAGTCCACGGATCGACATCAGAACGCTGCTCTTCCGGAACAGGTCGGCGCCCAAGTCTCTCATCACCGAGGAGTTCGTTGCCCATCTCAAGGAGATGACGCACGAGCTGTATAATTAGCTGGCGTTATCGCTGGCGTCGATATTCTGATTAGACCAAAGGCGCGGGCCGCGGAATCATTGCAAGACAAGACTTTCGTGGGCCGATTGTCCTCGGCGGATCCGATGATCTCGGAGAGCCTGCTGGGGACCCAGACAATATGCGGCGGTAATCGAACTTTATGCGGCAGGATTGCTACCTGCTGCCGATGTCAACCGTCCGCGCAGAAAAGGGGGATCATGTACCGCTTCTGGCTGGTGAAGGGCGTACGGACGTTGATCACGTTGATCTTCGTCGTGACGTTCGCGTTCGTTATCCTCAGGCTCGCAGGCGATCCTGTGCAGTCGATGCTTGGTCCCGATGCCACTGTTGAAGAGATGGAACAATTCAGGGAAGCCTGGGGCCTGAACCGCTCGCTTCCCGAACAGTACGTCTCCTACGTCTACGCCATGGTCACAGGCGATTTCGGCTATTCGCACGCCGACGGGCGACCTGTCACAGCGGTGATAGCCGAGCGGGTCCCCAACACGCTGATTCTCGGGGTCACCGCCTATGTGTTGGCGCTTCTCGTGGGTGTTCCGGCGGGCATCGTCGCTGCGTTGAACAGGGGCAAGGCCGTCGACCAACTCATTATGGGCGTTGCAGCCTTCGGTTTCGCACTCCCGGCTTATTTCTTCGGTATCCTCCTGATCCTTCTGTTTTCCCTGAAACTCCAGTGGCTGCCGAGTTCGGGCTCGGGGACTTGGACCCATCTGATCATGCCCGCGCTCACTCTTGGCCTCTATCACGCAGGTGCGCTTGCCCGCTTCACTCGTTCGTCGATGCTCGATGTTCTTGGCAAGCTCTACATGCGGGCCGCCGCTGCAAAAGGTGCACCACCAAGCTGGCGTATCGTTCGCCACGCACTTCCCAATGCGGCGATCCCGGTTGTCACCATCCTGGGTCTCAATCTCGGGCATTTGGTGTCTGGGGCAGTCGTCGTCGAAGTGGTGTTCGCGTGGCCTGGGGTCGGTCGGCTTTTGGTTACCGCGGTTTCGATGCGGGACCTCTCCGTCGTCCAGGGTCTGGTTCTTCTTGTTGCGACGACGATGGTCGTTGCTAATCTGATGGTTGATCTTCTCTATGGCCTTCTCGATCCTCGTATTCGCGTCACGGGCTGACATGCGCCCGCGACAAAAGAAACCGTGGCCGCTTGTCCTCGCGGCCGGCACGTTGATGCTCGCGGCACTGATCGCGGTCTTCGGCGACCTGCTCACGCCGCACAGCGCCACACAGCAGAACCTGCTTTTCCGCCTCAAGCCGCCGATCTGGATGGAAGGAGCCGACCCGCGTTTTCTGCTCGGGACAGACCGGATCGGCCGGGACATGGTGGCAAGGCTGATTGCGGGCCTTCGGATGTCTCTCGCGGTTGCGATTGCGGGCACGCTCATCGGCTCGGTCGTCGGAACATTCGTCGGCTTCGTCGCGGCACGCTCCCGTGGTTGGGTCGAAGAGACTCTGATGATGCTCGTGGATTTCCAAGCGTCGCTTCCATTCATCCTCATCGCACTGACGATGCTTGCGTTCTTTGGCAACAGCTTTACGCTGTTCGTGGTTCTCATGGGTTTGCTGGGGTGGGACAACTATGCCCGCCTTGCCCGCGGAACCGTCCTTCAAGCGAAGAGCCAGCCATACATCAAAGCGATCCAGTCATTGGGCGCCAATCCATGGCGACTTTACGGGATGCACATTCTGCCAAACGTTGCCAGCGCTCTCATCGTTCAGGTGACTCTCAACTTTCCGCAGATCATCGTCCTTGAGACCTCGTTGAGTTTCCTCGGCCTCGGCATCCGCCCGCCGATGGTGAGCCTGGGCCAGATCCTGGGTGAAGGGCGGGAATATCTCGCGACCGCGTGGTGGATAGCGATCTGGCCCGGTGTGGTAATCTTCGCGCTCACCCTGTCGCTCAGCATCGTCGGAGACGGATTGCGCGATCGTCTCGATCCACTGCTCCGCAATAAGAACTTCATAAAAGACAGAGGAACAAGCTATGTTGACAAGACGAGGTGCCATGGGGCTTTTGGGCGGCGCTGGCGCTGCCTCGATCGCCGGAGGTTTGGGAGTGACTCTCCCGACGCGGAGCGCTCATGCCGCGCAGAATCGACCGACATTGACGATTGCCGTCGACAATTTGAAGGAAACTCTTGCACCTATCAACGGCCTGTCGACGGCCACCCGCCGGTTCTTCCCGAATATGTTCGACAGGCTTATCGAGCAGGATTACCTGAGCGACGAGAACGGTCTCACTTTCCTTCCGGGACTTGCCACCAAATGGGAGCAGAACGGAAAGATTTGGACCTTCCAGATTCGCGAAGGTGCGAAGTTCCATGATGGCAGCGATGTGACGGCCGAGGATGCGGCCTTCACGCTTTCGGCAGAGCGCCTTTGGGGCGAGAAACCCTATGAGCCGCGAGGCAAGACGTTCACGCCGAACTTCGTCCGGGTTGAGGCGATCGGGAAATACACCTTCGAAATAGAAACCGACACACCCGACGCGAATATTCCGGGAAAGCTCACAGGCTTCGTGGGCTTCGTCGTCCCGAAAAAGTACTACAAGGAAGTGGGCGTCGATCGCTTCGGACAGATGCCTATCGGAAGCGGACCCTACAAGGTGACGCAATTCCGGTCGGGAGATGTTCTCCAGATGGAGGCCTTCGACGATTATTGGGGCGGACCTCCGCCGGCGCAGAAGCTGATTTGGAAAATTATCCCCGAATTCGCGGCGCGCATGGCAGGGCTCGTCTCGGGCGAGTTCGACTTTATCGTCAACATCCCGACGGATCAGGAGAAGTTGATCGCGTCATACGAAAGCGTGACGCTCGTGAGGCGGCCGGTCGGAAACTACACGCTGTTCGCCTTCAATACTCTTCCGAATCCCGCAGACAACCCGCTGGTCGACCCAAAGCTTCGCTATGCCATGGTGCAGGGCGTTGATATGGATTTGATTGTAAAGACGCTGTGGGGCGACTCGACCTTCCACCCGTCCATTCCGTTTAACTTCCCGGAGTACGGCAAGTTTTACGACCCGTCGCGGAAAGATCCGCTTCCCTATGACCCCGACCGCTCGCGGGCCCTGATCAAGGAGACGAAGTACAAGGGGCAGCCGCTCACGTGGAATGTACACAAGGACTTCTACCCAAATTACGAAATCGCGGCCGAGATTATGATCGATCAGTGGCGCGAGGTCGGGATCAATGTTCAGGCGAATATCGTCGATAACGTGTCGGTCTATCGGCGACCATTCCACATGCTCAGTATGTCGAACTCATCGAGCTTCATCCCGGGCGACCCCTACCAGCCGCTCTGGCTCGACTGGAGCCCGCAATCCACGCGGGCTACAGCGCCCTGGAAAGTCTGGGCACCTAGCGAGCGATTCATTCAGCTTGGCGAGGCCTTTGAAAAGACGACCACCTTCGAGGACAGAAAGCGCGCCTACCTCGCGCTCTCCGAAGAATGGCAGCGCCTGACCCCCGGCATGTACATGTGGAAGAGTGTCAACAACTTTGCTCATCGCAAAAAGCTTGGGTGGGTTCCTGCCGGCGAAGGCGAGATGAGGCTGTTCGGTGATTATCTGAAGCTGGGCTGACATCGATCGACGTGTCGCCGGCAGGACGATGCGTTGTCCGCCGGCGGCATCCCTGGGACAGCGGCACCAATGGGCGCCGCAGGAGGAATACTTCGTGCGTTCGTGCGACACACTTCTCAAGATCGAAGGCCTCGAGGTGCGGCTGCCCGAGGGCGGCGACAGGCCGAATGCGGTCGAGGACTTTCATTTGTCTCTCGGGCGCGGCGAAATCGTTTGCGTCGTTGGCGAATCCGGATCCGGTAAGTCTCTGATGGCGCAGGCCGTGATGGGTATCCTTCCATCGAATCTTCCCTCGCCGAGAGGGGCGGTGATGTTCGAGGACCGAAATCTCCTGACCCTACCGGACAAGGAGAGGCTCGACATATCCGGCCGACGAATCGCGATGATTTTTCAAGAACCGAGTGCCGCCCTCAATCCGATTTTCCGCGTCGGTGACCAGGTTGCCGAAGTTTTCCGTCTGCATACGGGACTTTCGCACAATGAGGCGAGGAGGCGCGTCGTCAGTCTCTTCAGTGAAGTGCGGCTTCCCGATCCCGAGAAGATCTACCAGAATTATCCTCATCAGCTTTCGGGCGGTCAGTGCCAGCGGGTCATGATCGCGACGGGGTTGGCGCTCGAGCCGGCCATCCTTATTGCCGACGAGCCGACGACGGCGCTCGACGTCACGACGCAAGCTCAAATATTGAAACTTATGCTCGATCTGCGTGAGCGCCATGGTACCGGCATCCTTTTCATCACTCACGATTTCGGCGTGGTCGCCGATATTGCTGACCGGGTCGCCGTGATGCAACACGGCCGATTGGTCGAGGTAGGGACGAAGGACGAGGTGCTCAGGCGGCCGAAGGCCGGCTACACACGCTCACTCATCAAGGCGGTTCCAAAGCTGCAGCCCCGAGAACAAAATCCACATCTTGGCGATTGGCTTGTGCGGGCAAAGGGGATCGTAAAAACTTTCGACCTCACCAGCATCTTTCAGCGAGGGCGCTCGGTTACTGCGGTCGACAAGGTTAGCCTTGAAATACGGCGGGGCGAAACGCTCGGTTTGGTCGGAGAATCCGGCTCCGGTAAATCGACTTTCGCCCAGTGCATCATCCGATTGGTCGACCCCGATGAGGGGTTGATCGAACTCGGCGATATGACGTTCTCTGATCTTCGAGGGGCGGCGCTTCGCAAAGCTCGTTCTCGGGTGCAGATCGTCTTCCAGGATCCGTACACCGCGCTCGATCCACGCCAGAAGGTTGTTGACGCGATCGCCGAAGGGCCGATTATTCATGGCGTTTCGAAGGGTGTCGCCCTGAAGGATGCGAAGGAGCTTCTTCGCAGCGTAGGCCTCGATGCTAATGCGGGTGACCGATTTCCGCATGAATTTTCCGGCGGGCAGCGGCAGCGCATCTGCATTGCGCGCGCTCTTGCTCTCGAACCGCAATTGCTCATTGCTGATGAATCGGTCTCGGCACTCGACGTGTCGGTGCAGGCGCATATCCTCGACTTGCTGGAACGGATGCAGAAGGAGCGAGGCTTCTCCATGCTCTTCATCACGCACGATCTGCGTGTCGCCAGCCGGCTGTGCGACCGCATCGCCGTAATGCGGCACGGGCGCATCCTTGAAATCGCAAGCCCGGCGGAACTCTTCTCGTCGCCACGGGAGGCCTATACTCGCGAGCTGCTTGCGGCGGTACCGGGGCGAGACTGGTTGCAGCAACTTGCGCCGATGTGACTCCGGGAGGGAAGGCGCCCCTCACGCGGATTCGACGCCTGAGCATATAAGGACCCGCGGCAGATGCCGCGGGCTTCATGTGACGCTCAATTAGGCTGCCGCCTTCGCGCTTCGGTGCAATGCGTCGAAAGCGCCAAAGAGATCCTCGAGCTGGCACAATTTTGGCACGAGTTGTTGCTCAAACTGTTCTTTGCACATGGACGCGACCATCTTTTGATGCGCTGGGGATTCCATGCCGTACGGTGGCATTTCATCAGCAAAATCCCGGATCATGGTTTCTACCTCTTCCGCAGCCCAAGGTGTCGCATCGCCAAAGCGCTTCAGCTTCGCCCACCAAATCGGCCACGTATCCCGAAGCGCCTTGTAGAGCGTCAAGACCGAATCCGGATGCTGCTCAGCGAAGTCGCGACGCACGGCGATAATGTGAAGTCCAGGTCGGAAACCGTTCCGTCTCTTGTACTCGGCCTCCACTGCACGATAATTTCTTAGTAGGCGCCGAACTTTCCCGCCTTGCTGGTAGATTCCCTCCGGGGTTGCAGCGGTGGTGATCGCATCGATACGTCCTGCCTCGAGAGCCTCCAGCAAATATTCGCCTTCGGGCAATCTCTCAGCCCCGCCGGCGGGTTCCGAGTCCGTCTCTGGCGTCGCAGGTTTTTGTGAGACGTGTGGCGCGAGCTTTCCAAGCGTCCACTTGACATCCGAGATCTGAACTCCCGCGTCGCGCATGGCTGCACGAGACCACATGGTACCAGTGTCGTTCCAGGAATCGGTGCCGACCCGCTTTCCTTTCAGATCTTTCAAGCTCTCAAGCGGACTGTCGTGCCGAACGTACCAGCAGCGGTGCCGGAAATTGCGCAAGATGAACGCTGGGATGCCGACGAGAGAAGTGTCGCCGTTCGCCTTTCCAGCTGCATATCGATTGAAGGAGACTTCTGCTGCGTCGAACCCTTCCGGAGCGCCCTGAAGCAGCCGCGTCCGTGTTTCCATCAGGTCGGTTGCTTGATTGAGGTGAAGCTTCACCCCCGGTGTCGGGACGTTGCCAAGAAAGAGCGGTGTGAGGTGGTCGTACGGCCGCACGGAAAGCCGCAAATCTACGTCTATCATTTTCAAAAAACTCCAGAAATTCACGAGAGACGCATCGCCAGGACGGGATACGAGGGAGGGGCTCAGGCGAGAAGTTCGACCGCTGCGCGTGAAAGCGCACGCACGCCATAACCGATGCTTTCCTCTGCCGGCTGATAGGTCGGCGTGTGGACCTTGTCGGCGCGTCCTGGCTGGCTCGACCCTACAAGGAGGCGGAAAGCCGGCACGCGTTCGGCTACGAGGGAGAAGTCTTCTCCGCCCATGCTGGCTACCCAGTCATCGGCGACGTCCCCAAGCTGCGCGCGGATCGCTTTGACCGTCGGCTCCAGGATTGTGTCGTCGTTGATGAGGGCGGGCACGCCGTACTTATAAAGGAGGTGGCATTTCACTCCGGCGGTGATCTCGATACCAGCGCAAAGCCGCCGCAACGATTCCTCGGCCGCCTTGCGTGCCTCCGGCTCCCGCGACCTCACGGTTCCTATGAGCTCGCATGTATCGGGAATGACGTTGTGCACCTTTCCGGCGTGGATGGCTCCCACCGCAATCGCGCAGGCATGAAAGGCATTCACGTTGTTGGAAACGATAGTGGAAATCTGCATGACGAGTTGCGCGGCGGCGACGATCGGGTCGTTGGCGAGGAAGGGACGTGCCGAGTGGCCACCCTTGCCCTCGACCCTAATTTCAAAGCGATCCGTCGAGGCGGTGGTCGGACCCCGCACGATGCCGAAGCGGCCGACTGCAATTTCCGGGCGATTGTGCATTCCGAGCGCGATG
>NZ_VCMV01000015.1:19919-105297 GCF_008757455.1 Microvirga brassicacearum
AATCCCAATCCCTCATTGGCTGAGCAGTTCGACATCCTCGCCGCCGCATGAACCAACCACTGCAATCTCGCAGTTCCCGTGGCTCAAGACAAAGTTTGCAACAGAACCGTTCGGAAGGCCCGGCTCGCTTCTGAGCGTATCATCGCGGACCCTCATTGAGACATGGTTTGGCTGGAGGCAGCCAGCCAACTCGCCCATCATTCGGGAGTGGGTGGCTTGACGAGTTTGAGCGCCTGATGGGCCGCCACCGACCCGGCTTCCTCGTGGCCGGCCACCTGGACGGTAGGGATCGCGAACCGGATGCCGTTCTCATCAAAGGCCTGCTTGATCATGGCCAGGGCCCGACGACGGATGACGAACTGCTCACCGGGCTTAGTCATCATCTTGAGGCGGATCTGGATTCCGTAATCGCTGAACTGCTCGACGCCCTGCATCTTGAGCGGTTCGATGATGTGCGGCGCGAGTTCCGGATCCTCCGCCAGCTCCTTCCCAATCTGCTTGATGAGTTTCTTCGCCTTTTCGAAATCGGAATCGTAGGCCACGCCGACGGTCACCTTGTCGATGACCCAGTCGCGGCTCATGTTCTGCACGGCCCCAAGCACCCCATAGGGCACCGTGGAGAGCGGCCCACGGTGATGCCGCAGCTTCACCGAGCGGAACCCGAATGATTCCACCGTTCCCTTGTAGCTGCCGCTCTGGATGTACTCGCCGACGCGAAAAGCATCGTCGAGCAGATAGAAAACGCCGCTGAACACGTCCTTGACCAGCGTTTGCGAACCGAAGCCGATGGCAACGCCCACGATGCCGGCACCGGCAATCAGCGGCCCGATCTCCACGCCAAGCGCCGAGAGGGCCATCATCGCCGCGACGGCTACCAGCACAACCAAGATCACGTTGCGGAAAATCGGCAGAAGCGTTCGGAGCCGCGCCTGCTTGACAGCCGCCTCGGTCCCGGGCGGGGACAATGCCTCGGCCCGAGCGAGACGCCGGTCGATTAGCGACTTGAGCACCTGCCAGATGAGGTCGGCGACCAGCAGGATTACGATGCTGCTCAGCGCGCCCCGCAGGAGGCGGGTCAGGAGGGTGTCGCGACCGGTCATCTCCACCAGGTCAATGTGCCAGGTGTGGGCGAGCAGAAACGCGGCGCCGACGATCAGAAGAGCTCTGATGCCACGATCCAGATAGATCGCCATCAGACTCGGCGCGGAGGGTGCCTCGGATCCCCCCACGGGGCGAAAGACATGATGGCTCGCCGTGCGGGCGACCATGATCGCCGCGGGCAGAAGGAGAGCGATCGCCAAAAGCCAGAACAAGCGCATGAATCCCACAACCCAGAATCCCCAGAGCAGCACCAGACAGAGGGATAGCAGCCAGGGGGCGACTGCGTGACGGGCCGTGTGCCGCGTCGCGTCCGGAAGGGCATCGGAGGCGGCCGGCCGGGCCCAAACGACATTGAGGGCAATGGCGAGGAGTCCAAGTCCGAGGGTATAAGCGACGAGCTCGCGGGCCTCCGGCGAGAACCCCAGTGCGCTGAGAACGTCGAGCGTAGCGCGGCCAAAGGCGAACCACCCGACGAAGAACGCCAGGCGGCGAAACCAGAACAGGGCGGCGTCGGCGGACAACGGAACGACCCGGAAGCGCTCCGTATCCTGCCGCCTGCCGCCATCCGGAGCCAGGAGGAAGCGACCAAGGACCAGCACTAGGCGCAGGATCACGGCCGCGATCAGATAGGCGAGGACGACCTGCCTCAAAAGCGGGGGCCAGTCGAAAGCCAGGAACGCGCCGATACTCCCAAGTCCGAAGATCGCCACTTCGCTGAGGCCGAAGGCAAGACGCAGGCCGATAGCGCGCATCCGATCGGACGGTGTCTCGCTAGGCAGGGTAACAATCCGTCTCTGTGGACGAGCCGTGACCTTCCTGAAAATCAATTCGGTTCCGGCACCCAAGGCGACGAATCCGAGGACAAGGATCAGCACCCCCACGAGGCGGCGGCCGCGCAACTCGGCGAGCAAGCGATCTGCGGCGTTGCGGAACTCGCTCGGCAGACGCGGCGCCGCGGCCGCGAGGGAGGCGAGGTGTTCCCGCAGGCTCGCGGTCCGGGCCGCCATCATCTCGGAGGCCGTCATCTCGGAGGCCGACGGCGGCGGTCCTGCAAGCGCCGGCGCGGGCTGCTGCTGTTGGTCGATCCATCCCCGAACGGCAGGATCCTGCAAGAGGTTCAGGAGCTGCTGCACCTGTGGCGGGGGAGAACTCTGAGCCGAGGTGGTTTGGGCGTCGGCTGCCGGAGTCCCCGCGAGCATGAAGAACAGCAGCGCCAAGCTCCAGAGGAGCCCTGCCGGTGCGTTGCGGTCGGAGTGCGTCGTCATCATGAAGCCACCGTCTTTAAGCGAACGCCGCTTTGCGCCCTTATGCAAGTGCCTTGCCGGGCCGGCAGGAGCGAAACGGGGTGTCTTGCCCGAAACCCGACGCGCACCCGACGGCGTTTGGAGGCGGGCTATGATCAGGCTATGGAGGCAACGCTCCGCCTATAGGCACCGGGTGACCACCTGCCCGTAGCTGTTGACGACCTGCACGCAGCCCGCTGCCGATGGGCGTAGGCGCCTGTGGCGGCTGGCCGCTCCTCTCATCAGCATAGCCGCGATGACCCATCCGCGTCTCATTCGCGCGCCCTTTGTTCCGGGAAGCTTAGCAGCATAAAGGGCGTTCCGCGAAATACGTGGTGTTGGTACTGCACTGAATCGAATGGCGTACCTGGTTGCCGGCGGATCGTCGAGAAGCGATTCCCGTGATAGGCCGCCGTGTAAGGCACCTGGATGTATTCGAACGTCTTCTGGACGACCCGGGCCGGGAGGTGTCCTTGTACTTCGCGAAGTTCGGGATGGACCCCGCTCTGAAAAGGACCTCGTTGAGGTTCAGGCCGACCCCGACATAGAACGTCCGTTCAATCGGATAGCCAAGTCTTCGCTCGTCCAGCTCAAAGCCGCGCGCGCGTGGAAGCCGGCGTGCAGTTCAACGTAACGCAAAGGCGTATTTGAGAATGGGACCTTCGCAACCCCGAGTTCAAGAGGATGAGGGTCAACGTTGCCGGAGAGCTGGAGGCAAACGAGCGCATTCGGGGCAGCCTTCAACGCAACAAAGCACGGATCGACGAGCAGGCAGCCTATCGGAGCGTTTAGGGTTCCGGCGATTGGACTATTGCGGGGCGGGTGAACTGCTCGGGAAGGATGGCTCGCCGCAAAACGAAGCTAAAGCTCGATCCTGGGATCGGCAACGAAGGTGTGAGAGTCCCGCACGGCAGCGCCCAGCTGCGAATTTCAGTACTCGCTGTGGCGCTTCAACGCAGGCTGACTTCGACTCCGCTGACGCTGGTGTTCAGCTCCAACCCAATGTTGCGGCCCTTCAGATCGAGCACGACCCCTTTCCCGTTCTGGAGCCTGATAGCCGACACGCCACCGCCAACGGCGGCGCCTGCACCGACAGCGGTGTAAGTGCCAGCGATGTCGGAAGCCCGACGCAAGTTGCTGGCGCGGCCTGACAACTCGGCCTTTGACGCTCCGATCGTCGCACCAAAACTCAAGCCGCCGATCCGCAACGGATAGCGACGTCCCTGGAAGACAAGAGTCCCCCGGCCGCCCCCGACACCGACGATGAAACCTGCCTTCACAATCTCGATGTTAACTGTCCCGGTTTCGGCCCACGCGGGTACCGTCAATACAGGGGATACTGCAAACGCAACTGTCATCAAGACTTGGCCAAGAGCTTGCCGGACCTTCAACATTGAAGTCTCCCGTATTGGCGTGGATGGAGATAGCACATCAACATCATGACCCGACTCAATGACGTATGGGAAATGCAATTGAGCCGGGCCCGTCGCTTGTCGTCGCCCTTGATGACGTACCACGGACTGAGATCGGTGTCGGTCGCGGCGAGCATCGCGTCCCTGGCGCGCCAATAGTCGTAGCCTTTGCCGGCTGCATCCCGGCCCTCGAACAGGATGACGATCCGCGAACCGGTGTGCTTGACCCAGCGTTGCAGCCTGACAAGTCCTCCCTGTAGCCGCCCCCCAATTGCATCTCAAACGTCTTGCGGTCGAGCTTATAGGTCTCCCCGCTGGCGTCGGGCACGCGGGCCCTGTTGTCCTTGCCCATGGTCACGGCTCCTTGGCGCACGCGAGGGGGATGCAGAAGCTTTGCATATTTCCGCCTCGCTCGCACCTGTTGCGAGGGTCCGCAGGGGCGGTCTCATCACACTAGAGTTCCGTCGTCCGCAGGCGCATTCGGGCTGGTGGCCGCGCCGCAGGGTGCGCTCATTAGGCACCATTCGTCATCGTCATTTCAAGTGTCGTCGCCGCCCATCCTTCAAGTACCGTGTCCTGACTGCATCTCTCTTAACGACGCAACCCACACGGACCAAGGAGCCGCTGAACCAGAAGGTGCATTCAACGGCGGCAATAGGAGAATTTGCATGACCAGCTTCGAAGATTTGGGGAGGACGATACTCCGCGGTTCCGTCGCAAATCTGAAGTGAAGTCAAAAGCCATTAGAATTCCGGCGACGCGTCACGCTGTAAGGAGGTCGAATTGAGCAGCGAGCGTCGGCTCCATATTACGGACGTATTTCGCCTGCTGTTTCCGCATCATGTGGACCATCTCGATGCCGCCGAGGATGACCCGAGCGCTGTGAACGCTCTGGAAGCCGAGCATGGGCCGAACCCGGCGCTTGATACGCCGATGATCCTGCTCAATGCGATTGTTGAGGTAGCGGCTCTGCCTGATCCTGATTGGCTTCAGCCTTCGCCTTGATCTATTCTGCAGCCGATCGGTTGTATCGACGGAAAGGATCGCTTCACGATTAGTCTGACTGCCGTCGATGACGATCCGTTCTGGGCGACCGTGCCGCGTCAGCGCACGGGTCAGGAAGCGTTTGGCGGCCGCGAGATCACGTCGTGTGCTGAACCAGAACTCAACCGTGTCACCGTTGCTGTCGACGGCGCGATAGAGATATTTCCACTGGCCCCGTACCTTGATGTATGTCTCGTCCACATGCCAGTTCCGACTGACGGCACGCTTGCGGCGGTTGAAGCGCTCGAGCAGTTCGGGCGAATAGCGAAGAACCCATCTGTGAACCGTTGCATGGTCGACCGAGATACCTCGCTCGGCCATCATCTCTTCGAGATTCCGCAGGCTCAAACCGTAAGCCAGATACCACCGCACGCACAGGAGAATCACCGAGCGATCGAAATGCCGACCTTTGAACATGATGTTCTCCCCGAACTGGACCTCGGCCACAGTAGCAGGCGACAGCAAACAAAATGTTTGCGACGGAACCGTTCGAGCAGCGCCGCGATGCGTTCCGCCTGATGCCGGGCATCGAGGATCAGGCCGCGAAGCTGGCGGCGGGTTTCCAGCGTCTCGAACCGCTCCAGGGCGGCATCGACCTTGCCACGGCATCGGCAGTCCAACTCAAGCGCGCCCATGACGGCGCGGACGCGCGTCAGCAGGTGGGGTGGATCGGATTTCGTGGCCTGGTTCAGGTCAGCATCGACCTCGTGCAGAACTGGCTTCATCGCTTTCTCCGTAATGATGCTCGCTGTGCCGGAGTGCGCAACCTGGTGATCAGGTGCAGCTATTCTCACAATCTGTTCGGAGCCCGAAGAGCTCTCCGACGATGAAAGGTCCGAGTTGCCCGGACCTTTCATCACGTCGGTCGATCTGGTCAGTGGCCGCCGACTGATAGAGCCGACTTCTCGGGGTTGTGGTCCTTGAACACCGCGGCGTTCTCCGCTCCTTCAACCTGAAGGATGCCGGCCAGCCCGCGCTCGACGCGGCTCAGAGCGTGATCGACGAGGATGTAGTTGCCAGGCACCTCAAGCTTGAAGTCCACTACGGTGGCCCCGCCGGGAGGCGTCGTGACCGTCTGGACGTCGCTCAGTGGCTGAGCGGTCAGCGAACCCATGGCGTAGACCTTGTCGAAGATCTCGCCGATCACGTGGAACGACGAGGTATAGTTGGGGCCGCCCACGCCGAAATAGACCCGAACCGTTTCGCCCACCTTGGCCTTGAGCGGGGTCTTCTTCAGGGCCTCGGTCGTGCCGTTGAAGATGAAATATTCCGGCCGCTCGCTGATGAGTTTGTCGTAGCTCTCCTCCAAGTGACCCTTGGTGCCGAACGCCTGCTCGGTATAGATCTCGCCCTGCATGACGTAGAACTCACGGTCGACCTTCGGCAGGCTTGCCTCCGGCTCCACCAGGATCATGCCGTACATGCCGTTGGCGATGTGCTGGGCGACCATCGGTGTTGCGCAATGATAGACATAAAGGCCCGGCTTCAAAGCCTTGAACTCGAAGCCGCGGCTTTCGCCCGGTGCCGCTTCCGTTGCCTTGGCGCCGCCGCCAGGGCCGGTGACGGCATGAAAGTCGACGTTGTGCATCACCATGCTGTCGTCGTGGTTCTTGAGCTTGACCTCGACAGTGTCGCCAACCCTGACCCGGATGAACGGGCCGGGAACCTTTCGATTGAAGGTCCAGTAGTGGTAGGTTGTGCCGTCGGCGAGCTGGCCAGTTACCTCGACGGTTTCGAGGTCGACCTTGATCCGCTGCGGGCCGCGCTTTCCGATGGGACCCGGAAGATCGGTGGGATCGCGCACCACGTTGGCGACCGCCTCGGTAGCGGCGTGCGCGTGGCCGGCGGCGGCGATCTTGTCGCCCGCGTTGGCCGCAAGCGGGGCGCCGAGCCACGCTGCGGTGGCAAGCGTTAATGCAGCAGCGGTCGCAAGCAGCTGCCGGCGTCCCGAGATCTTCATGGCCTTCATCATTGTCTCCTCTATGGGACCGCCTGGCGGATCATCGTGGTCCGTCTTTCGGATGAAGATTATGTACGCTGCGTCGCCTCACCGTTATTTGTCGCAGTGCAAATAAGAACGCGAAAGCGTCAGCCCATTCGTGAAATTCAAAGACTTGATCCCGATCAAATCGAGCTTTGAATGCAAATGAGTTGGCCGGAGCGCTCTTTTCTCGACCACCGATCCATTTCGTTGAGGGAGGTCAAAGAACACAGGGTGGATGTCTCGTAGACAGGCCTCATGTCATTGACGCAACGCGATGCACCATTGCGAGACGTCGCACCGCAAGGGCTTTCCATGAGAGATGATCTGAGAGCACGATACGGCGAGGAACGACTTCCGCGCTACACGAGCTATCCTACCGCTCCGCAGTTCTCCGACGCCATCGGGCATGCGACCTACGCAGAGTGGCTTGCTGCTCTTCCGGGTGGATCGACCGCCTCCCTCTATCTTCACGTGCCTTTCTGCCGCTCGATGTGCTGGTATTGCGGATGCCACACCACGATCACTCAGCGGGATGCGCCCATCGTCGATTACCTTGCCGTGCTCCGCCGCGAGATCGGTCTGGTGGCGGATCGCCTGAGCGTTCCACTGCCGGTGCGCCATGTGCATTTCGGCGGGGGAACTCCGACCATCATGGAGCCGACTGAGTTTCTCGACCTTATCGACCTAATGCGGCGGTTGTTTTTCCTTGAGCGCGATGCCGAGATCGCGGTCGAGATCGATCCCCGCACGCTGACGCGGCCCATGACGACAGCCCTTGGCGAGGCCGGCGTCACCCGCGCGAGCCTGGGGGTTCAGAGCTTCGATCCGGTTGTGCAGCGCGCGATCAATCGCATCCAAAGCTTCGAGCAGACCGCAAGGGCCACGAACGGTCTGCGCGATGCGGGTGTGAGCGGCATCAATTTCGACCTGATCTACGGCCTGCCGCATCAAACGGTGGCCTCCTGCATCGACACGGTGCACAAAAGCATCGAGCTGCGCCCAGAGCGCTTTTCCGTCTTCGGTTACGCCCACGTCCCCACATTCAAGAAACACCAGCGTAAGATCGACGAGGCCGCGCTACCCAATGGCGCGGCCCGCTACGAGCAGGCGGAGGCTATCGCTGACGCGTTGGCCCAAGCTGGATATCGCCGAATCGGCCTTGATCACTACGCGCTGCCGGAGGACTCCATGGTGCAGGCCCACGTCGATGGGGTCTTGCACCGCAACTTTCAGGGCTACACCACCGATCCGAGCGACGTCCTGATCGGCTTCGGGGCCTCCGCCATCGGAAGGCTGACGCAGGGTTACGCTCAGAACGAGGTCGTACTGGGACGCTATGCCGAGCGCATCTCACGCGGAGAGTTGGCGACGGCGAGGGGTTATGCCCTCACCGCCGACGACCGTCTCCGGGCCGACCTGATCGAACGGGTGATGTGCGACTTCCGGATCGATGTGGCCGAGATATGCGGCAGGCATGGCGTGGCTCCGGAGACCATCCTGCAGTCGATCCATCGCCTTGAGCTGCTGGAGCAGGACGGCATCATCAGGATTGACGGCAATGTTTTGTCGGTGAATGACGACACGCGCTTCCTGGTGAGAAGCGTCGCCTCCGCCTTCGATGCTTATCTCGGCGCCTCAGGCAGGATGCACAGCCGCGCGGTGTGATCGGGCATCGGCGAAAATGCCGTCAGGTCCAGTCCCGCGCTTGGCTCGTGACGGCTTCGGCTTCGCAGCATGGTTCCTCGTCTGGTCGACGAGTACGTCAGGCGCAGGACCGTACCCGATGTACATTGCCAGTTGCGGCATCGCGTTGCTCGTGCACGGGGCATTCATGCCAACTGCGAAACTTCGGCGTCTCGCTGGCCTTGAGGGGAGGGCAGGAAAATGGGACCGTCACGTATTCGTCCGTCAAATGGTTGTAGACATTCTTGTACAAGCATTCGGCCGAAGCGGGTCCTGCCGCGAGCAGGAGAAGCGCCATCAGAGGGGTCCTCATTGGCATGGCAATAGACCTTTCGTTTCGTCTGTCGATATCGGAGTGAGGGCAGCGGCGACGGGTTCGCTTTCTTCGCCGATGCCAAGGCGCTGCCGCAGAGTGCGGCGCGGCGCAACCAGGCCCGCCAGCGTGACTTGATCGAGTTCGGCAAAGAAGGCATCAGCCGCCCGATCCATGGAGCGGGTGAGGAGACAGGCGCCGTTTAGAATGCATGTGAACGGCCCGTCGCCGAGGCATTCCACTAGACGGGTGTCGCCCTCCAGGTCGCGGACGACCTTGCCCATCCGGATCGTGGAGGCCGGCTTGGCGAGCTTCAGCCCTCCGACCCGCCCGCGAACACCCGTGACGTAGCCGAGTCCCACCAACGTCTGCGCCACTTTCATCAGATGGTTGCGGGACAACTTATGCCGCTTTGCCAATTCCTCGATCGTGACGAGCCGTTCCTCCATGACAGCGAGGCTCATCAGGATCCGCAACGCAAAATCAGTGTGGGACGTCAGCCGCATTAGAACTCCTAAAAGAGGCATTTAACATACATCTTTTCCGGATAACGGAAAGAGGAATTCGGGAAAAGGATTTTGAAATGAGTTCGGCGGCCGCGATCGATTGAGTCTTCGAAATGCGTCACCGAAGGAATCATCCTCCGAATCTTGATGAGCGCGTTCCGGGGGATGAGGAACTGGGACCGGTCTTTTATCGAACCCGCGCAACCGCTGGAACGAGCAGCTCCCGTTTGACGTCAACCTCACGGAGTCCGTGCGGGCGCGCGGATGCCAGGGCAGCGGTCGATGACCCATAGGTCTGGTTGAGACTCAGTTCGTGCGGTGTTGGCGCCGTTCAAAACGACGGCCACGAGATCTGCGAAATCGATTTCGCAGCCTTCTTTTCTCATCGCGCATAAGCGACGCTGACATTCCGCAAAAGGATTTCAACATCGGCCCCTAAGCGCTGCATCTGCCCGGCTGCGCCGCCGCAGGCAGCGTTCGCGATTGCCTGTCCCGGAGGCGGCAGGACGGCGACGGCTAACACCGGAGATACCTATTCTCGCTCTGCCCGTTTGAACGACTACAGATTTGCCTTCGATCTGCACGTCAAAACCATCAAGCCACGCCAGCGCATTGGTGAGGTGGGATCAGGACCGATGAGGCTCACTTCACACAGTTTTGGCGTGCAGGCGACCTCGATCATTTTCGGACCTATTGGACAAGATGCCGGTAGATCGCGGGCAGGGCGGATGGGAGCTTTGCCACATGGCTGACGATGGCGTAGCCGCCGCGGCCGAAGAGGGTCGGAAAATACGATTGCGCCTCGCGGTCCACAGTGACGCCGAACACGGTGACGCTCGCGCGACGCGCTTCCATGACGGCGCGGCGCGTGTCCTCGATACCGAAGCGGCCCTCGTAATGGTCGATGTCGTTCGGCTTGCCGTCGGTCAGCACCAGCAGAAGTTTCTGGCGGTTCGCGCGCTCGGACAGTTTCGCCGTCGCGTGGCGAATGCCGGCGCCAATCCGGGTGTAGTATCCGGGTTTCAGGGCCGAGATGCGGCGTAAGACGTTCGGGCTCAGCGGCTCGTCAAAATCTTTTACCGTCTCGGCTCGGACCCAGGAGCGGCGGCGCGATGTGAAGGTCATGATCGAATGCGAGTCCCCGCAGGCGGCCAGCCCATGCGCCAGGATAAAAAGGGCATCCTTCTCGACATCGAGAACCCGTCTGTTGTCCACCCAGGCATCCGTCGAGAGGGAAACGTCGACCAGCAGCGTTACCGCCAGGTCGTGCGCTTGGCGCCGGCTGGCGAGATGGATGCGATCCGACCCCCATCCGCCCGATCGCAGATCGCTGCGCGCGCGCACCAATGCGTCGATGTCGATTTCTTCGCCATCGGCCTGCGCCCTCAGGATTTCGTGCTTCGGCCGCAGCGCCTCGAACTGGCGGCGCACGCGCCGGATGCTTCGGACGGCTTCTTCGTCCGGCTCCCAGATCTCTCCCCGCTCGGACGCTTGCGCTGCCAGCACGCGGCAGTGGTTCGGGAGATAGGCCTTCCGGGTATAGTCCCATTCCGGGTAGGTCAGATCGGCTGACAGGCAGGCAGTATCGACGGCTTCCGGCGGTAGGTCGAGATCGAACTTCAATCTGGTCGCCGGCTTGCCGCGATGCTGGGTAAGCGGAATTTCCTCTGTTTCGTCCAACGCCTTCTCGGCGTTCTCATCTTCGTCGTCATCCGAAGGGCGATTGATGTTGACCATTTCCGCCATCGCCAGGATCTTCTCGAACCGATTCAGGATGAAGGGGTCGCTGCGTTGGGACTCGTCGGCTTCGCGCCGTGTGGCGAAGCGTTTCCGGGTGTCTGATGCGGCAAGATCGCTGGCACCGGCGGGTTCATCGTTGTCGCGGTTTGCCGCTTCGGAGGTGCGAGCCCAGGTGTCGCCCCAGAGTGGAACCGGAAGGAAGGCTTGATAGACTGCAGGCGCCTGTAGAGCCGTATCGCCGGCCCCCGTTTCCCAGAAGGAAGGCGGCACGGAGGTATCGTCACCCAGGAGCGATAGCACGATCTGTTCGATCTTCCCCTCGGTGACGGGAAGAGGACGTTGCGGGCGCGCCTCGCGCATCGCGGAGCAAAGTTCCTTGTAAACCTCTGCCAGTCCCGGACATGCCGCGAGAATGGTCTCGACGGTCGTCTGCGTTCTCTTGAGCAGCAAGAGGTCCCGACGCAGGGGATCAGCTTCACCGATGGCGCTTGTCGGCACATGGGCGAAGTAGGCCGCCAGCCAAAAGTACAGTGAGCGGTTCAACGCGCTCGAAGGAAAGATCTCGATCCTAGGCGGCAGGAAGAGAGTGGCCGCATCGCGCCCCGGCTGTTCCAGTCGTTCCTCGGCGATTCCGATGCGCTGGCGCAAACTCATGCGGTGTGACGACGCGCGAGCCGTCGTGCCGGCCAACTGCACGCCGAACTCGCCGCCGAGACTGCGGAAGAAGATCGCGAGTGAGGCACGCACGTCGTCGAGGGAGACGCCGAACCCAGGATGGCGTGGATAGGTGGCAGCACGGCCGACGAGCCGATGCCAAAGCTGTCCGACGGTCTCTTCGAGTTCCAGGAAATCGAGCACGATGCTCCTCCGGGTCAGCCGAGAGTGGCGCGAGCAACTTCGATCAAACCCTTCTTGACATCGAGATCGTCGGTCAATGGCTCGATCATGGCGGCCGTAACCGCCTCGTCCCGAGATAGACCCGCAGCGATAAGGGTGGCGCAATAGATGACCAAACGCGTCGAGACGCCTTCCTCCAAATCCTGTCCTTTCAGTACGCGCAAACGACGGGCCAGCAGCAGGAGCGGACGAACGCAATCCGCCGACAGGCCGCTCTCGGAGGCGACGACGGCAATCTCGTGCTCTAGTGGAAGGAAGTCGAACTCGATGGCTACGAAACGTTGGCGGGTCGAGGGCTTCAGCGACTTGAGCAGGGTCTGGTAGCCAGGGTTATAGGACACGACCAGCATGAAGGAGTCCGGTGCCTGCAGTTCTTCGCCCGTGCGATCGAGCGGCAGGATGCGGCGGTCGTCGGTGAGCGGATGCAGCACCACGGTCACATCCTTGCGGGCTTCCACGATCTCGTCGAGGTAGCAGATTCCGCCCTCGCGCACGGCGCGGGTGAGAGGACCATCCGCCCAGACGGTGTCACCGCCCTTGAGAAGATAGCGGCCCGTGAGATCGGCGCCGGTGAGATCGTCATGGCACGACACGGTGTGGAGCGGCAGGCCGAACCTGGACGCCATATGGGCCACGAACCGCGTCTTGCCGCAGCCCGTAGGGCCTTTCAGAAGAAGCGGCAGGCGCTTGCGCCAGGCGAGTTCGAAAAGGGCGCATTCGTTGCCGGCAGGTACATAATAGGGAAGTTCGACAGCAGGTGCGGGAATCGCTTGCAGAAGAGTTGTCATCGGCGGGTTTTCCGAAGCAGGATCATCGGGAGGAGAGGGCGGCCCCAAGGGTCAGCCCTCATGTGGATTACTCGGCAGGCTGCAGTCCTTGCGTCCGGCGCGGAGCCTTTTCGCGGCCAGGGACCAGCACTGCATAGAAGAACATCAGCGCCGACATCAGGACGAACACACCCGAGCCGAGGCGGATCCAGTAGAACAGCGCCAACTGGTCCTGGACGTCCATGAACGATTGTCCGAGCACACGCTGCAAATGGACCTGAATCACGCCTGCGAAAGTGAGCGCGAAGGTCATGACCGACATGGCCGTGCACATGATCCAGAAGCTCACGATGCTGAGCATCTGGTTGTACGGCTCGCGACCGAGGATCTGCGGCATGGCGTAGGCCATGACTGCGAGATTGAGCATCACATAGGCGCCGAAGAAGGCGAGATGCCCGTGCGCGGCGGTGAGCTGCGTGCCGTGAGTGTAGTAGTTCACCGAGGACAGGGTGTGCAGGAAGCCCCAGACACCCGCTCCGAAGAACGCCATCACCGAGCAACCAATCGACCACAGCAGCGCAGCGCGGTTGGGATGGCGGCGGCCGGCTTTCCAGGTCATCTGCACCGTGAAGATCACCATGGTGAAGAACGGCGCGACCTCGAGGGTGGAGAACAGCGAGCCGATCCACTGCCAGTAGCCCGGCGCGCCGATCCAATAGAAGTGGTGACCGGTTCCAAGAATTCCGGAGAACAGCGCCATGCCGACGATGACATAGAGCCACTTCTCCACCACCTCGCGGTCGATGCCGTTGAGCTTGATCATCAGGAAGGCGAGCACGGAAGCCATGATCAACTCCCACACGCCCTCGACCCACAGGTGCACGACGTACCACCAGTACATCTTGTCCACGGCCAGGTTCGACGGATTGTAGAAGGCGAACAGGAAGAATATCGCCACGCCCCACAGCCCAAAGAGAAGGATGTTGGTCACCACGGTCTTGCGGCCTTTGAGAGCCGTCATCGTGATGTTGAACAGGAACATCAGGCAGACGACGACGATGCCGACTTTGATGATGAAAGGCTGTTCGAGAAACTCGCGACCTTCATGGATCTTGAACAGGTAGCCGACGACCGCAACACCCGCCGCGCCGAAGAACATCCAGAACTGGATCTTGGCGAGGAGCGGACTGAAGAGTTCTGTCTCGGTCTCCTCCGGGATCAGATAATAGGTCGCCCCCATGAAGCCGATGAGGAGCCACACGATCAGCGCGTTGGTGTGGATCATCCTCACGACATTGAACGGTAGAATCTCGGACAGGGTGTTCGGCAGAACGTAGATCGTGCCGGCTAGAACGCCGAACAGGACTTGTGCCAGGAACAGGGCCAGTGCTCCGTAGAAGTAAAGCAGGGCCACCTTTTGTGTTTGGTATTTCATGATGACAATTCCTGATCTCAGCCAGCCTTGTTCGGCGGCCAGTTCTGGGTCTTGATGCGGCTGGTCCATTCCAAGAAGTCGACGAGATCGTCGAGTTCCTGGTCGGTCAGGTTGAATTGTGGCATTTGACGCCGACCCTCGATCCCGCTCGGCTGTGCCGCCATCCAGGCCTTCAGCGTCTCGCGGGCAGCGATGGGGTCTTCCTTGCCGTCATAGCGGTCCCAGACGTTACCGAGCTCCGGAGCGAAATAGGCTCCTTCGCCCAGGATCGAGTGGCAGTTGATGCAGGAGTGCTTCTCCCACACGTGCTTGCCGCGCGCGACGGCGTCAGACAATGTCGAGACATCCGTCGAAGTGGTGTTCATGAAGTAGTGGCTGTGGGCGGTCAGGCCCACGAAGATGGCGAAGAAGAAGAACGAGCCCCCATAGAACACGTTTCTCGCCGCCGATTTAGTGAGGGCTTCAGCCATCACGCAGTCCTTTCAATGAGGTAGAGAAGGAGAGGCGCGGGCCGCGCCTCGAGTCGGAATGTGTCTGGCGAACTCCGGGAGCGGGTCGCCGAGAGTAAGCGGGTGAGGATGTCTGTGTTTTCGAATTGGAAACGTGCGCCGGGTGGAAGCGGATGGCGGCAAACTACAGGAGAAGCAGGCTGGCTCTTTGCTCCAGGACAAGCTTCGATGAGAGATAGCGTCAGCCGCGCAGCAGGGGGATGGCGGCGGCTGCCCAAGAAACAAAGGTGACCAGACTCAGCCAGCAGAGAAACAGGATTTGCCAGCCATTCGGGACATTGCGGAGTTTGAGGAATTCCATCAGCATCCATCGCCCTTTAGCGTAGGCGGCGACAAGAATCAGTCCATTGGCAGCCAATCCACTCAAGCCGGAGTGGCCAGCAGCGAGGTTGAGCAGCGTGAGCAGGACGAGGAACCCCCAGGCGCGGGTAACCTGGCCCACAGCTGTGAGATTCATCGCTTCACCCAACCAGATAGATCAGCGGGTACATAACAACCCAGACGAGATCGACCATGTGCCAGAAGGCCGTCCCGGTCTTCAGGTTCTCCAGGCTGTCGTACAAACCGACAGCGGCGAGAATGACAATGCCAAGCACGACATGAAGGAGATGAAACCCGGTCAGGAGGAAGTAGAGCGTGAAGAAGGTATCCGTCTCCAGCCCGATCCCGGCACTGGCTTTGGCGGCGTATTCAGCGAACTTGATGATGACGAAGATGCAGCCTAGCGTCGCCGATCCAGCGAGCAGCATCCGCGTCGTGCCGCGGCGTCCGGTGGTTCGAGCGTCGACGGCCAGTGCGGCAAGCCATCCGCTCGTGATCAGGACGAGAGTGTTCAATCCACCCAGATCGGGATCGAGCTGCGCCTGACCCGCGGCAAAGACATCGGGATGGATGGCTCCCGTCACCGCGAAGGTCACGAAGAGCAGGCCGAATGTCACGACTTCCGTCAGGATGAGCACCCACATCATGGGGTGTCCCGGCAGGTCCGAGAGTGCGCCCCAGTCCTCTTGCGCAGCTGCCATGGCTCTTTCTGTCATCATGCATTTCCCGGTAGCGCCTCTTACCGCCCGTAATCAGGCGTTCTCGTTGCGCTGGCGCAAACAAACCTTCGGCATTCCGTTCATAGAGGGACAGAACCAAAAAGCAGGAGAGCGGACTTATGAGCGATGCGCAGGTTGGACTGGTGATGGCGACGCCGCTCATCATCATTTTTGCCGTGATGCTTCACCGGATGGGGGTGCTGCGCCTGACCGGCACTGTTGCGGCCGTGACCCTGTCGGTCGTGATCGCGGTCAGCCTCTTCGTCACGCAATAAACGCTTTCTGCACCGACGGGCTTACCTCATCGACGTCGCCCGAGCGCATCCCGAGAGAATGCCGCGAAAGGACTGTCGACATCCTGGCGCTCAAGGGTGCGCCAGGGCTTCCGGGAAGCCGTGTGACGGTGCCGGCTCGGGACCATTGGGCGACGATCGAGGGCGGGTTGGAGGAGACAACGGAGGCGACAAGGCGTATGAAGCCATTCATTTGGTCGACGCCTCCTACCGTCTGCGGCGTGTTGACCGCAAGAGCAGGGTACCTGGCGACGGCGCGGCCAGGGCTGAGCGAGTATCAGAATCCAGTTTGTGTTGGAGCAAAGTTGCGACAGGAGCAGCGTGCCAAAAGGGATCCAATGGCATGGAGGTTCCCGTGGGGTTCATCACCACAATCGCAAACTGGCGGTCCGGCCAGCCGGCGGACCGAGAGCTCGCCTACCTCGACACAGGGGAGCTTGCTGCGCTTGCGAGGGATATTGGACTTTCCGCGGACCAATTGACCCGGCTGACCGCGCGCGGCGGTGGAACCGGTGAGGAGCTGTCGCGACTCATGCGGGCTAGTGGCCTTGCACCTGAAAGGATAAAGCGCACCCACGCCGGCGTGATGCGCGACATGAGTATCGTCTGTTCCGGTTGCGAGATGGCAAGCCGCTGTAGGCGGGACCTTGACCGTGAATGCGCAACCGTGGTGCAGCGGTATTGCCCGAATGCTCACACCATTTCGGCCTTGCAGGCTGAGAGCAGTCGCGCAATCGTTTGACACAACCATCGTTCACCTCATGCGCTGGCTTCATCTTTGTCTCGGATACGCAAGCGTCTCGCTTGCCGTGCTCGGTCTGATTCTTCCGCTCCTGCCCTCGACGCCGTTTGTACTTCTGGCCGTCTGGTTGTTTGCGCGCTCTGATCCGCAATATGCCGCGCGGCTCTACAGCCACCCGAGGTTTGGATCCTTGCTCTCGAACTGGCGTGACGAGGGGGCCATCGCGCTTCCCGCAAAGACGTCTGCGGTCGGCGCGCTTAGTCTCTCTTACGCGATGATTCTATAGTTCACGGACGGCCGAATCCTGCACGTGATCGTCGCGGCCATGATGGCCGGAGTGGCGCTCTACATCATTACACGCCCAAGGCCAGGTCAGACATGACGGATGACGCCCGATGGGTGCGCCCGCCTACTGCGCTGTCCCTGAGGCACTCCAATCAACCTGACTTCCGCTGCTCCTGTACCCCCGGCCCCTCCCCAGATGCTGGAGAGAAACACCGGTGCGGCCGAACGTACCGGCTTTGGTGGTCTTCCCGCGGGAGCAGCGGCGGGCTTGCGTTCGGTCAAATTGGAATCGGCGTGCCGATGCTACAGGAAGGCGTAAATCGCAAGTCGGAAATCGTGAAGCATGACCCGAAAGCAACGACGACGCCTTACCCTCATCGGGACCGGTCTGACAATGACCGCCGCCGCGCTCGGGCTTGTGTCCTTTGCGATGCGCGACACCATCGTGTTCTTCCACACGCCAAGCGAGGTCTGGGCCAAGGGCGTTGCGCCCGGCACGCGTTTCCGCCTCGGCGGCGTTGTCCAAACGGGGTCCATCCAACAGGGCAACGATCAGGTTGTCGCCTTCAGGGTCGCGGATGCCGATGGGATTGTGAATGTGCGGTTCAGAGGTCTCTTGCCGGATCTTTTCCGCGAAGGCCAAGGGGTCATAGCGGAGGGCGTCCTGACGGCGCCCGACATGTTTGCGGCGGATTCGGTGTTGGCCAAGCACGATGCGAACTACGTGCCCCGCGAAGTGGCGGACGCTCTACGCGGTCAGGGCCATTGGCAGGGCCCGGACCCGGCGGCGACGGGCTCGCGTTAGCGGGCTGTGGAGAGCACTTCTCCGGGGCAAACGGTCCTGAGCCGGCATCGATCCTGGCCGCGCAGGACTCAAATTCGCGAATCCTTCCCATTGAACGAGTTATGAGACTTCAACCCATGCAAGCCCATCGTCCCCGCCGCGCGACCCTGTCCTTCGTGGTCATCACCGTTGCCCTCGACCTTCTAGCTTTCGGCATCATCATTCCAGTGCTACCGCGCCTAGTTCAGGAGTTCCTCGGGGGCGAGACAATCAGCGCCGCACAACTCTATGGCCTCTTCGGACTGACCTGGGCCTTAACTCAGTTCATCGGCGCGCCAGTTCTGGGCGCGCTGTCAGATGCTGTCGGACGCCGCCCGGTCATCCTGCTATCCAATCTGGCGCTCGGCCTTGACTACCTGCTCATGGCCGTTGCTCCCGGAGTCGGCTGGCTTCTCGCCGGTCGCGCCGTCGGTGGGTTGGCCTCGTCGAGCTTCACTACCGCTTTCGCTTATGTCGCCGACGTCACAGACGCGGATCGCCGCGCGGCCGGGTTCGGGGTGATCGGCGCGGCGTTCGCCTTCGGCTTCATCGCCGGGCCGGCTCTCGGCGGCGTGCTGGGCGCCGTTGACCTGCGCCTCCCGTTCTGGGTTGCGGCGGGACTGTGCCTAGCCAACGCCGTCTATGGAATCTTTGTCCTTCCAGAGTCGCTGCCACGGGATCTGCGGACGCCATTCACTTGGCGCAAGGCGAACCCGGTCGCCGCCTTGCGCCTATTGAGGTCGAACACGGAGGTGTTCAGGGTGGCGGTGGTTCTGTTTCTCTCCAGCCTCGCCCATGAGGTGTTTCCGGCCGTTTTCGTGCTGTATGCCGGTCACCGCTACGAATGGGACCAACTCACCATCGGCTTCGCCTTGGCAGGCGTCGGTGTTGCCTCGGCCGCGGTGCAAGGCGGACTCGTCCGCCGCGTCGTCGCGCGCCTCGGCGAACGGCGGACAATGATGGCGGGACTCGTCTGCGGCGCCGCCGGCGCTCTGCTCTTCGGCATTGCCCCCAGCGGAGCCTGGATCTGGTTGGCTATCCCGGTGGCAGCGCTGTGGGGCTTGTTCGGTCCGGCCGCGCAAGGTCTCATGACGCAACGGATAGCGGCCTCGGACCAAGGACGGCTGCAGGGGGCGCTCACCAGTCTGCGGGGAGTGAGCGGTCTCATCGGCCCGGTCCTGTTCACCGCGAGCTTTGCCGCCGGCGTGTCGCAGCCGGGCCCATCCATCGCCTGGGGTGCGCCGTTCTTTGTTGCCGTAATCCTTCTTCTGCTGGCGCTCGTCGCCATTGCGAAAAGGGAGTTCGCCGCAGGAAAGGCGGACTTGCGGGCAACGCGCGGTTTCGGAGAAGGGCCGCTGCCGACACGACACCGCGCGTAATAGTCTTCCTTGTTTGTTGTGCAGCAAAGGAGCGCACTCCCGGTAGTGCGACAAGAAAGTGTTGCGCACCCCGAGCTGTCTTGAATTTTGCTCCGCGCCAAGCGCGTCCATGAGGGTCGCCAGCGGGAAAACAGCAGCGGTTCACCCTTCCACTGGACACGTCCCATGAGCAAGAACCCACAGCCCGATTGGGACCCACGGTCCCGTGCCGCGCTCGACAACCAAATCGCTACCTATGACGGCATGCGGGGACGCTGCCCGGTGGCTTACAGCGATTATCTGAACTGGTCAGTGTTCCGGCACGTCGACGTGATGCGGGTGCTGCGGGACCATGGCACCTTTAGCAACGTCGTCTCCAGCCACCCGTCGGTGCCCAATGGCATGGACCCGCCCGAGCACACCGGATACCGAGAAATCATCGAACCCTATTTCGGACCAGAACAGGTGCTGGCCCTCGAGCCGGTCTGCAGGAGCATTGCGGCCGATCTCGTGAAGCGGTTGCCGGCCGGGGGCGAGGTCGAGCTGATGGGAGGGTTTGCCCAAGACTTCGCCCTTCGGATCCAGTGCGCGTTCATGGGTTGGCCGGCGAGTCAGCATGAGTGGCTCCGACGATGGATCCGGCGGAACCATGATGCCACCCTGGCCGGCGACCGGGCCGCAACCGCGGCAGTGGCATTGGAGTTCGACGTTTTCATTCGTGATCTGCTTGACGTGCGTCGGAAGGCAGGCAATGCCGCGCCGGATGATCTCACTACCCGCCTTCTGGGTGAGCAGATCGGGAACCGGTTGCTGAACGATGAGGAGATCGTCAGCATGGTGCGCAACTGGACGGTGGGTGAACTGGGCACCATCGCCGCGAGCGTCGGAATTCTGGCGCACTACATGGCCGCGCATGCGGACCTGCAGCGGCGCCTCCGAGAGGATCCCTCGCTGCTGCCTGCGGCGATTGACGAGATCTTGCGCATTCATTCGCCGCTGATCGCCAGCCGCCGGATCACGACTCAGCTGGTCGAGATCGGCGGCCGTCGGCTGGAGGCCGATGAACGCATCAGCCTGATCTGGGCCTCGGCCAATCGCGATGAGGCCGTCTTCGAGGATCCGGATCAATTCCGGCTCGATCGGGATCCCTCGCAGAATCTTCTTTACGGCGCCGGCATTCATCTCTGTCCAGGGGCAGCCTTGGCCCGGATGGAGCTGCGCGTTGTGATGGAGGAGCTCCTGGCCAAGACGGATGACATTGCGTTGAGGCCGGAGAGATCGCCGGTACTGGCAACCTATCCGGCCAGCGGCTTTGCCTCGTTGGCATTATGGATCCGCTGATCGTCGCGAGCGCAGGGCGGGACGCTGAACCTTCGTCTTCGTTCAGCGATACACCTGCACAGGAAGCGCTCGGTGTCAGAACCGGGTTGGGTCGCATGTCTGATGCTGTGTCGATACGTCTGCTCAATGGGCTTGAGCCCGACGTCGCCGCCGAACTGCTAGGGCAGGCGCAGCGGCGGGTGGTTCGCGCCGATGAAGTGCTCTTCACGGCAGGACAGCCGGCCCGCTCGGTGCACGTGCTCACCTCGGGAACGGCCCGCCTGGTGCAGACCGCCCCCAACGGGGCACGGGTCATCATCAAGTACGTCAGGTCCGGGGAGATCTTCGGCAGTCCGGCCCTGCTGGACAGGTTCTATCCCGTGGACGCCGTGGCGGTGACGGAATGCGTGGAGCTGCAGTGGTCGTCGGAGTTTGTCAGAGCCGTTATCGACCGGCATCCGCGTGTGGCTCTCAATGTCATACACGATCTCGAAACGCGCCTGCGCGAGATGGAGAACAGGCTGCGGGATCTCTCGAACGAGCCCGTCGAGCATCGTCTTGCGCGCGCAATTCTGAAGCTTGTCGAGACGTTCGGACAGGAAACACTAGAGGGCATCGAGATCCCGTTTCCGGTCAGCCGCCAGGATCTCGCCGACCTGATCGGCAGCACTTTGCCGACGGTCAGCCGGACGCTTCGCGCCTGGGAGGCGCAGCGCCAGATTAGGCGCTACCGGCGGCGACTGGTGATCGCAGACGTGGAGGCCGTGGCCAGGGTCCTGTACAAGGAAACGCCGCTCGATCCGAAACCCAGGCGGAGCAACCGGCGAGCTACGCGGCGCTAGACTTTCCCCGTTCAACTATTGGACAGGAAGCCGGCGGGCGATCTGGGGTTTTCCACCCCGCCTGGGTCGCAAAGTCCCAGATCCTTGCGCCGTCGCAAAGACCAAGCGGTCAAGCTGTGGCCTCTGCTAGAGCCGTAGGAAGAAGGAGTGGGCATACACCCGTCTCTGGGACCATGGGGCGGGCGAAGTCACGGCAGCGTTCAGCATCCACGTCCGAGCTGGTGTTGCCCCTATCAGTAACGCCATGACGAATGAAAAAATCGGGGGACCCACCCATAGAGCTCACGAGGATGTGGCAGCACTCCTCACAGGCACCCTGATCGTCGCACTCGGCGTGACGTTGTACTCGAAAGCCGTTCTGCTGACCGGGGGCACGGCCGGTCTCGCCCTCCTGCTGCAATATGCGACAGGCTTCGAGTTCGGTCCGCTCTTCTTCGCGATAAACCTGCCATTCTACTATCTGGCTGTAAGGCGTATGGGCCGAAAGCTGACGATCAGAACCTTTCTGGCCGTTCTGCTGGTTTCCGTCTTCTCGAATCTCACCCCCTCTTGGGTCGGCATCGATCATCTCAACCCCGCCTATGCGGCAATCATCGGCGGCGCACTCATGGGCGTTGGACTGCTGATTCTGTTCCGGCACCGAACGAGTTTAGGCGGCATCAATATCCTCGCGCTCTATATTCAGGAGCGGTACGGCATCCGTGCCGGCTACGTCCAGTTGGGCATCGATGCTCTGATCCTGCTGGCGGCCTTCAGCGTTCTGGACTTCGACCGGGTCGCGCTCTCGCTCGTGGGCGCAGCCGTGCTCAATCTGATTCTCGCCACCAACCACCGGCCGGGCCGCTATACCGGCGTGAGCTGAGTGACAGTCTTGTCAAACCTGCTGCATGGAGTGATCGGTTTGAAATCAAGCCTCAGCGATGTGCACAGCCGAAGGACGTCCGACCAGACGGTGGCGAGCAGGTGAGCGGATCACGAACGCTTCGAACTGTTCGTCAAGCGCTGTCCAAAGTGACAAGGAGGTTGCATTGCATTGCATATGCGCTTTTCGACATCCTGGCTGCTCGAGGACATCCAATCCGTCGACGTGGTTTAACACGGCTTCGTAGCATGTGGGGCGTGTTGGGGGCGTGCGAAAGTCAGTGTGACTTCAGGCCGCGCGAAACCGGACATGCCATCGTGAGTGACTGGCCCGACCCCTGTGCTATTGTCATGCAATGGTGAACCTCTGCTTTTCCACACCAGTGTGTGTTCTGGTTAAACAGGACATTCGCCGGACGGTGTCCCGGGTCGATGAGGCAGCGGAGGTTCTGCTTTATGATTTTCCGAAGTCATCTCAAGACGATTCGATTGTCAAAGCGGCGATGAAGGCCAGCCGAGACGTAATGATGGGGAAGGGAGCAGTGGAGAACGCCCGATCAATCTTCGAGGCCGCGGCGCGGGAGGTCGGTCTTCTGGCGGACTGAGTGAGCCGTGCCGAACGTGGCTCGATTGCATATCGAGAAGATTTTGATCACCAGGCCTGCACCGACACTCGCGTCGCAGCAAGCCTTGTTGCTCCCTGCCTAAATTGATCAGATTCCTCCTGGAATGGAAGATAACCGCAAAGCAGGAAGCACCGACCTGCCGCTGCAAAGCGGTGACGTCCCGAAGTAGCCGACGAACCGCATGACCCGTCTGCGGAGTGCCGAGCCTGTCGAGCGATGTCATGACGAACGCAACCGAATATGTGCAACTAGGCCTCTCACAGCCTGACACGACCTGCCTCAACGGTACCCCATGGACATGACGTAGTCCTTCAAGAGCTGTTCCTCATCCCGGACTTCACCCAAAAGTGCCTGCAGCGCATCGCGTGCGTAAAGTACGCCAAGGGGCTCCCCTCGAGAACCAAGAACCGGGAATTGTAGCAATCCTGTTGCCGTCATGGATGTCCAGACGTCCTGAAGCCAATCGGTTGTAAAACACGAGGTTACATCGCGTGTCATCACCGACGATACCGGGACCGTGCAACTCGATCCTCGGCAGGAACCCATCTGTCGAACAATATCGGTCTTTGTCAGAACACCCGACATTGTGCCGCCCGACGCCACGATGACGACGATATTGATATGTCCTTCCGCCAGGAGCTTCGCGGCAGCCATGAGAGAAGCATCTTCCTGGATCGATACCAGCCGTCGCTGCACAATCGGCATCATTCTCTCGATGAGCATCGATTTCTCCGTTTCGGCAGGGAGCAGCACGCATCCGCGGCCCCGTTCATAGCGCTCTTTCAACCATCATCTTCTTGATCTCAGCGATTGCCCTAGCAGGGTTGAGACCTTTCGGACAGCAATTGGTACAATTCATGATGGTATGGCAACGATAGAGCCGAAACGGATCGAGCAATGTATCAAGTCGGCTGCCTCGTGCCTCGTCACGGCTATCCATCAGCCAGCGATAAGCCGTCAGGAGCGCTGCTGGTCCCAAATAACGTTCGCCGTTCCACCAATAGCTCGGACAGGACGTGCTGCAACAGGCGCACATAATACACTCGTAAAGGCCATCGAGCTTGCTGCGTTCTTCCGGAGTTTGACGCCATTCTGTTTCCGGTGCGGGCGTTTTCGTCTGAAGCCAGGGTTCAATGAGAGCATGATGTGCGAAGAACGTTGTGAGGTCCGGCACAAGATCCTTCAGTACCGGGGTGCGGTAGTGGGTAGATCTTCACGCTTTTCGCATTGCAGTCGTCGATGCCAAGAGTGCAGGCGAGCGTGTTCTCGCCCATGATGTTCATGGCGCAGGAACCGCAAATTCCTTCACGACAGGAGCGGCGGAACGTCAGGGTCGGATCGATGTAGTTCTTGATCCAGATCAGCGCGTCGAGAACCATCGGTCCGCAATCGTCACGATCCACGTAATAGGTGTCGATCCTCGGGTTGGCCGCCCGGTCCGGATTCCAGCGATAGATGCGGAACTCCTGCACCTGACTTGAATTCTCCGGCTTCGGCCAAACCGAGCCTTCGGAGTAGCGAGAATTATCCGGAAGCTTGAACTGGGCTACGAGAACCTCCTTTTCCGAGGTTTTGGATCGCCAACTTTAGAAAAGGAAGGAGATCGCTTCTGAACACATTACTTCTGCCGCGGTCCGCCTCAGCTAGTTGCCGCTATGCGAGTCGCCACCTGGTCGAATGCGCCATTGGGGTTCGGTGCTGGATTTCAGGCGGCATTTCTGGTCGCTTCTCAAATGCGGAGGTGGTTGAACGCGCGCCTCGCCCATGGGGCTACATTGCTTCCAAGCCGCGAGATATGAGTCGGAGCGAAGTGAATCTGATTTAGAGTTTTTTCCCTGTTGCGTCGAACTGCTTCAGATACGCGACAAGATCCTGAATCCGCTTTTCATCCTTGAGGCCAGCATAGATCATTTTGGTACCCGGGATCTTTTTCTTCGGATCCTTGATGTAATCGACGAAGGTCGCCTCGTCCCATGTGATGCCCGAATTCTTGTTGGCAGCCGAATAGGTGTAACCCTCCACTGTGCCGGCAGGTCGACCGAAAAGGCCGTTCAGCACGGGCCCGACGGCGTTCTTGGCAGTCTCGCCAACCTGATGGCAGGCTCTGCACTGGGCGAATATCTTTTCTCCTGCCGCTGCATCCTGAGCCAGGGCATGGCCCGAGCTGAGGGCGACGATCACGGAGGCAACGAAGGCGATGCGCATTGGAACTCTCCTGCTGACGGTTGATATCATAGCGGCGCAAGGAAATTGTTCAATGGGAGTAGCAATCCGCACCACAAATCCTATTCTCCTCATGGTAATGCAAACATTGCGAAGTCCCCACTGAGAGCCGACTCATGACGCATGTCGTTTTGGAGAATTGCATTCTGTGCAAGTACACGGATTGCGTTGAAGTCTGCCCGGTCGACTGCTTCTACGAGGGTGAAACCATGTTGGCGATTCATCCCGATGAATGCATCGATTGCGGCGTCTGCGTGCCCGAATGCCCCGCCGAAGCGATCGTTCCCGACTCCGAAAGTTTCAATCCCGTGTGGCTTGATATCAATCGTCAATACGCCTCCGTTTGGCCCAATATCACTCAGAAGAAGCCACCTCTTGCCGATGCCGATGCGATGAACGGCACACCCGGCAAGTACGAGGAGTTCTTCAATTCCGAACCGGGAGCGGGCGACTGATCAAACGCACCAGCGGACCGGGCTGCTCCGCGAACGATACTCCTAGCCGCCGAACGACACGGTCTGACCTGCGGATGTCGTGGCATAGATGTCATCAACTCCCAGTACTTCTCCTATTTTTGTAATCTCCTCTGAGTTCATGAGGCTAAAGGCGGTCGAGAGCGCGTCCGCGGCTGTCGCTGTCGGCATAACGACAGTGACGCTGCGATACTTCTCCCCGGGCCGCCCGGTTCGCGGGTCGATGAGGTGATGGAAGCGGCCTTCACGGTCGAACCGGAAACCGTAAGCGCCGGATGTGGCGACGGCCTTGTCGACGACATCGAATGTCCTGCCGACCTCGTCCGGGTTTTCCGGCTTCGCGACACCCACACGCCACGGCGATCCATCCGGCCGCGGTCCCATGGCGCGCGGTTCGCCCATATCGACGAGGCTGCGATCGATCCCTTCCAGGCGAAGCATCTGCACGACTCGGTCGGTGATATACCCTTGTGCGATGCCGTTGAGCGTCAAAGCCATGCCACGGCGAGCAAAAACTATGCGATCCATATCAAAGGTCACATGAGGGAAACCGACCTTGGTCAAGCGTTCGGCGAGAGCCGCGTCCGACGGCCCTGATGGGTCCGCGTTTCCGACAGCGAAATGTTCGCGGAAGAGCGTCCAGACCGATTGAACAGTCGGGTCAAAGGCGGCGCCCGTGAGCTCGTAATAGGTCCGACATTCGGCGAGAAGGGATACAAGCTCAATCGGTGGCGCAATCAACATGCCCTGTCGGTTCAGCCGGACGAGAGCGGAATCATCCCTGTAGAGACTGAAGACGCGTTCCAGTCGCTGCATCTCGGTGATCGCGCGGCCGATGAGACGCTCCGCCGCGGCACGATCATGATGATGGATGCGCAGCGTCGCCACCGCTCCCATTGCCGAACCGCGCCATTCAACGAGTTGGCCAGTCGCGCGGGCGACGCTGCCCCCGGAAATGAGGCTCAGGCCGGCAGCAGCGGCAGTTATGCCGATCGCTCGCCTGCGCGTTATGGACGGGAGCATGATCGCCTCCTCAATGGACATGGCCGCCCTTTCCGGCGGGTGCCGCAGGCGCGTGGTCGTGCGACTGCTCCACTGTCTCGGGTTGCGTCGGAACGGCGCCTGTGGCGTCCGTCTCGCCGCCAAGCACGTAGTCCTTGGGAACCTCTGCGAACGATACGACGCGGCCGCCGTTGCGGGATACGAATGTCTCCGCCGCATTCCGCTCGGAGAACGGGACGAGTTCGTCGGCGCCCATGCCGCCTTTCATGCGGCTCTCGATCACGAAAAGCGCTTGTCTCGCGTCGATCCAGTTGTTCGCGCCCGGCTTCTCCCATGTCTCGGCCTTGCCCATGTCCGACACGTAAATCGCCCGGATGTCCTTTGGCTCCTCGGGCAGCATCGTAAAGGAGAGCGTATCGCGCGCCGAGGAGAACCAGACGGGATCCTTGCGGCTTGCCAGAAGGATCTGCCCTTTGGGGCCGGAGTGTTCGATAACGTTCATGCCGCAATAATGACCGATCGCCGTAGCGGTCAGTTCGTGCGCTGGTGGGGGAGCGGCAGCCTCTTTCCGGTCGTTGCAGCCCGCGAGGGCAAGCGCGCCGATCAACAGGCTCGAAATGACAAGCGGTCTCATAACTCTCTCCTGGAAAACGCGAGTGCCGCGAGCGCGAGAGGAACGAGCGTCCAGGCTGCGAGTGCGGCGAGAAGTACGGGAAGACTCAGGGTCACGCCTTGGGCGACGCCTGCCATTCCGGAGAACGAACTGACATTCGCGAAACCCGTCAGGTTAAACAGGCGGTAGACATCGGTCGGATTGAGGAGAAGCAGCGCGTTTAGGACACTGCCCGAGACGGTCTGGCCTTGATCGACAACAAGGATGCCCAAAAGCGCCATGTCGTAAATGAGGACGAAGAGGAGCCATATACCGATGGCAATTCCCGCTGCCGTGCCGCGGTTGCCGACAAGGGCACTGACAAGATAGCCCACGGCGATGAAGATGGCTCCGAGCATGATCGACGATCCGACCATGGACCCGAAGGCGACCCAGCTCTCCGCGTCAATGGCGGAACCGGTGATGGCGAGTGCCGCCGCCGCCGCCCCATAGCCGAGCAACGTGGCAAACGCGAGAATTGCCAGATGGCCGGCGAATTTTCCGAGCAGCACCTGCCAGCGCGCGATCGGGTAGCTAAGGAGCAGGAGCATGGTGCCGCGCTCCATTTCTCCCACGATGGCGTCATGGGAAATCAGCAGTGCGATCAACGGAAGCAGGAAGATCGTGAGGCTTGAGAGGCTCACGATCACCACGTCCAGCGCACGCACGCCGACATTCCCCGTCGGAGCGCTGCCCAGAAACGTCAGGGACAGCGCCAGGGCTGCGAGCAGCAGGGTTGTGGCCAGCACCCAGCGGTTTCGGAGACCCTCTTGGACCTCCTTGCGGGCAACGATCAGCACGTTTCTCACGGCGCCATCTCCTGTGACCGAAGGAAGTGCGCGTAAAGCTCATCCAGAGTCGGCGGGAACACGTCGAGATCCTCCACCGCCGCTCCGTCGCCGGTCGCGCGCCGAAGAATGTCGATCTTCTCCTCCGGCCTTGCATCGATTTCGATCATGTGGCCGTTGATACGGCGCCAATCGCTGATCGGCCCGAGCCAATTGGAAACGTGCGGAAAGCCGCCGTCGGCCACTCTCAGGCGGATCCGGGTCGGCAGGCGGGCCAACCGTCGTAAGTCGTCCAGCGTTCCATCGGCAACCTTGACGCCCCGGTTCATGATGATCACGCGCCCGGCGCGCTCTTCGAGTTCGGTGAGCGCGTGGGACGACAGGAGGACGGTCGACCCGCCGCCGCGCAACTCTTGCACGATTTCATAGAAACTCTGCCGAAGTGCCGGATCGAGGCCTGTCGTGGGTTCGTCGAGCAGGAGAACCCGTGGCGCGCCGAGCAGCGCCTGCGCGAGACCGAGACGCTGGCGCATGCCCTTTGAATAGGTGCCGACCCGACGATCAGCCGCATGGGTAAGGCCCACGCGCTCGAGCAGCACCAGGGCGTCGCGCATCGGTTCGCGTTTCAGGCGTGCGTAGAACGCCAATGTCTCGCGCCCCGTTAGGCCCGTATTGAACGACACGCTCTCGGGCAGATAGCCGAGCCGTCGGCGCGCGGTGAACTCGCCGGCCGAAGGATCGTCTCCCAGCACGCGGATGCTCCCTGCGGTCGGACGAATGAGCCCAAGCATCAGCTTCAGCAGCGTGGTCTTGCCGGCACCGTTGTGTCCCACGAGTGCGACCGTCTCACCTTCCGGGAGATCGAAAGAGACGTCCCGCACTGCCTCGACTTTGCCAAAGCGTTTCGCGACGTGGTGGAGTTCGACGGTCGCCGTCACGGGCGGCCTCCTCGTTGAAATTCCGGCTTGGGGGGTGGCGCCATCAGCGGGCGACTATCGACGACGCCGCCCGGCAGAAGGGCTGGGAACTGAGCCTGCGCCCAGCGGATGACCTGTACGGCCGGAGAATTGGTCAGGACCTTGGCTTGCGGCGCCGTCCACAGCACCTTGTCGATGAGATCATTCGGTCGATAGGCGCTATCGCCTATCCCGTCGCCATTGAGGTCGAAGGCCGGATTATCGCTCCAGAAATTGCCGCGCTCACCTTTCGACCAGTCGAGATAGCGGGTTCCGACGTACTTCACCTGATTGCGGTTGTTCAGAAATGCGTTTCCGACGAGTTCATTGCGCTCGGATCCCGCCGTAAAATGGATACCGATCTCGCAGCCCTCGAACCAGTTGCCGTTGAAGCGATTCTGGTTCGCGTTGTAGATGAAGACGCACTTCGTCGGCGCAGGCCGCGCGCCGATGCTCGTGTCGGCCGCCGGCTCCGACGTTGCCGGCAAACCATGCTCCTTGGCATCTTTGGACCGCATGCCCGATGTGGCCCAGCGCTCGGTCGGCTGGAGGCGACCGAGAACCATGTTGTTGGTGATCTGTGAGCCGTTGGCATAGTTGAAGAGGAAGCCGTGGTCGCGGTCGCCGTCCGAGACATTGCCGCTGACCTTTAGCCGGTGCGAAAACATGATCGCGAAGCCAACCGTATTGCCGATCGACACGTTGTCGGTGATCTGGCTGTCGTTAGTGTACATGTAGTGAATTGCGAAGCGCAGATCCCGGAAACGATTTCGGCTGAAGTCGTTGCGCTTGCTGGTAATCGAGAAGATGCCGTCGCGTCCGTAGCGAATATCGTTGTCGAGGACTTTCGCGCCGGGCGCGTTCCACACCGAGACGCCGTTGCCCGCTTCGTTGACGCGACCTTCCTCGAGTCCAATGATCTCGTTTCTTCGCGCGATCGCGTTCTCGGCACCGTGCAGGTAAATTCCGTACAAATTGCCGTCGATCTTGTTGTCTTCGACGATCGCTCCGCTCGCGGTCTTCTCGACGAACACTCCGGCATCCATTGCCTCGGAATCTCTGCCTGAACCGCGAATTGTCAGTCCACTCACAACAGCCTCCGGCGCCGAAATAGTGACGACGCTGCCCTTGCCGGGTCCGGTCAGTACCGCGCCAGGTTCGCCCTTGAGGGTAAGCCCACGCGTGATCCGAAGGGGGCCACGGTGTTCGCCAGCCTTCAACACGACGACGTCCCCATCAGATGCCGCGTCGAGAATCTCCTGCAGGCTGATTTCTCCCGGGGCTACGGTAAACTGCTCACCCATCGCGGAGAAGGTGGGGCTGGCAGCGAGGAATGCTGCCAGCCCCATGCACACATTGGCGCGAATAATGCGCATGGCCTTAGGTCGCCTGCGGTTCGACGAGCATACGGCCTTTCATTTCCATGTGCATCGCATGGCAGAACCACGAGCAGTAGTACCAATAGACACCCGGACGATCGGCCTTGAATGACACCGACGCGGTCGCCTGCGGGGCAACCTCCATGTTGATTCCGTAATTGATGATACTGAAGCCATGGGTCAGGTCCTCGACGTCGTCGATGTTGGTCACATAGACGGTCACATCTTCTCCCTGCTTGACGGTGAAGTCCTCCAATCCGAAGGCAGGCGCGGCGGACGTCATGTAGACGCGCACCTTGTTGCCGTCACGGACCACCTTGGAATCGACCATCAGGTCCACGCCGTCGGCCTGGGCTTGTTTCACCGCGTCCGCGAAGAAGGGATCGTCGCGTTTCCACACGTGCAGCGGATTGATTTTGGAGCGATGCACGATGGTGGCGTCGTGAGGTTCGGCGAAGCTCGGGCTATCGTGCACCAGCACCATCTGATCGCCCGAAATGTCGATGAGCTGATCGTTTTCTGGTTTGAGCGGGCCGACGTTCAGGAAACGGTCCTTCGAGAACTTGTTCAGCGAAATGAGCCATTTCCCGTCCGCGTCTTTGGTTTGTCCCATCGAGGTGTGGTTGTGGCCCGGTTGGTAATGAACATCGAGCTTCTGAATGACTGGGTTGACCTTCTCGCCCTTGAACGCGCGCCTCGCCAAGTCGATGTTCCATTTCACAACCTGGCTATCGAGGAACAGGGTGGTGAAAGCGTTGCCCCGACCGTCATAGGCCGTGTGCAACGGACCGAGACCGAGTTCCGGTTCCGCGACGACCGCATCGCGCGGCTGGATCTTGTCGTCGAAGAGGTCGTCGAACTTGCGGACGTCGAACACCGTCACAGTTGGCGAGAGCTTGCCGTTTGCTACCACATGGATGCCGTCCGGTGCGGTGTTGATGCCGTGTGGGCTATTGGGCACCGGGATGTAGCGGGTAAAGGCCGAGCCCTTGCGTCCGTCAAGAAGCGGCACGCCGCCAACTTTCTCGATCTTGCCGGCCTTAACCGCCTCTTCGATCCGCTTAAGATTGAAGACGACGACCCAGTCCTGCTCCTTTGCCATCATTTCGGCCAGGGTTACGCCTTCCTCGGAATTGTAGCAGGTGGCGAATGCGTACTTGCCCTGGTAGTCGGCATCGACATTGTCGAGGTTTCCGTCGACGCGGATCTGCCAGGCGACTTCCATGGTTTCGCCGTCAACAGCCGTGAAGATCGAAAAATACTCCTTGGTATCAGTGAGGTTCTTGCCGTCGTTCGGAGTGGGCACCCGATCTTCGCCGTTGCAGAACACGTATCCCGTCTTGGGATATTTTTGCACTCGCAATCCGTGGACGGAATGTTGGTTCGGCAACTGGATGATCTTGTCGCACTTCATCACGTCAAGACGGATTCGGCAGACCCGCGTATTCGCCTTGTCGTTGGCGAAAAGATAGCGCCCGTCGTACGTGCCGTCCGTGAACGAGAGGTGAGGGTGGTGCAGATCGCCGTTCAGGTAAATCCCACCCTTGTCCTTCAAGAACTCCCGCGTTTCCGGGGTAAGGTTCTCGGTCAGGATCTTGCGGCTCTCATTGGTTTGTCCCCACCCCGTCGCACTATCGCGGTTGAACACGGGAACCCGCATGAGTTCGCGCATGGACGGCAGGCCCATAATCCTGACCTCTCCCGTCTGGCCAGACGAAAAGAACACGTAGTACTCGTCAAGCTCTCCCGGCTTCACCTCATACTTGTTGGCGACCGCGGGACGCGCGGCGGGCGTTGCAGGCCGCGTCTGTGCCTCCGCCGGCGTAACGGCTCCGATGCCGCTGAGCCCGACGCCCCCCGCCACGCCGGCGGCGCCCGCGGCGGCCACGGCAGCGGTTGTGCCGAGCATGTCGCGCCGGCTGAATCCCTTTTTTTTGCCCTGTTCGTTTTCCATGGAGTTCTCCTTGTCATTCATGAACTGACGTCGGGACGTCCGCCGGGTTTCGCTCCCGGACGGGTTTTCCCAAATGGGTGATGATTGGTTTAGCAGGTCCGGGGCCGCCGTCTTTGATCCCGCGCATGGATGGCGAAGAAAGTGCGTCGCGCTTCTCGCGCTTCAGCCGCACCTGGATCATATGCGGGCAGCGATGGTCGTCGTGGTAGAGTTCCTGGCAATGCATGCAGTAGATGCATTCGTTGACATTGATATGTCCCTCAGGGTGGATCGACTGAACGGGACATTCCTTGGCGCACCGCTGACACGGGGAGCCGCATTCCGGCCAGCGTTTCAACCACTCGAACGTGCGAATGCGTCCCGGGATGGCGAGCGCGGCGCCGAGGGGGCATAGATAGCGGCAGAAGAACCGCTCGATAAAGAGGCCTGCCGCCAGGAGAGTCAGTGCGTAGATCACGAAGGGCCAGTCGCGGACGAACTTCAGGATGATCGCGGTTTTGAACGGTTCGACTTCCGCGAGTGTTTCGGCGAGGGCAACCGAGTACAGCGACAGTCCGAATAGGCCGATGAAGATAATGTACTTGATCGGCCAGAGTCTTTCATGCAGGCCCCAGGGCACCGTGATCTGCGGCACTTTGAGCCACTGGGCGATGTTGTTCAGCAATTCCTGCAAGGCGCCGAACGGGCAGAGCCAGCCGCAGAACGGACCGCGTCCCCAGAAAAGCAGCCCTACGGCGATAGCCGCCCAGAGGATGAAGATGAGCGGCGCGGAGAGGAAGAACTCCCAGCTGAAATCGGTCAGCAATGAGTTGGTGAACGTCAGAACGTTCACGACGGAGAGCTGCGCGTTGGCATACCACCCTAGCCACACGAGGGTGAAGGTGAGGTAGGCGCGCCGCACCCACACGTAGATCTTCGGACGCCGCACCAGAGAGTCCTGGAAAAAGAAGATGGCGGTGAGGATCAGCAGGGCCAGCACCGTAATTGCGATGGAGATCGTGTTGGTCCTCCAGATCTTCATCCATAGCGGTTCCTCGATGGCGCCAGCCGCGAGAGCGTCCGCATCATTGAGCGGCGTGCCCGCCGGGGCGGCGGCGGGCACGCTCGCCTGCGCTTGAGGCGGGGGCGCCGCTGGCGCGATCCGCTCGATCCGCATGTACGAGTCGGGAAGCGAATAGCCGAGATCGAAGGTCAGAAAGGCTTTCTCCCGCGCTCCGACATTGCGCTGCACCATCAACTGCAACTGCCATGGCTCCGTAAGGTCGAGCTTGAAATCCTCCGGAACCACGAACAGCGCGATCTCGCGCAACTCTGGCGCGCCCTCGGCGGCAAGCGCGCCGAGGCGGGTATGATTGCGGTCGCGAAAGCGGGTGCTCTGACCTTCCTGCAGCAATTCGATGCGGTCGAAGATGCCGCCCCGGACATAGCCCGATCCCTTAAAGGAGTATGCGCCTTCGCCGGCGACCACGATGGCCTGCTGGTCTGGCTTGAGCCTGGCCTTAAGTCGCTCGTAGCCCTCATCGCCGAGCAGGCTGCGGCCGATGGTCGGCACGCTGACGGGCGCGATATAGAGATCGATGAACCTGTCGCTCGCATCGCCGGGCTCCGGGTTGTCGGCTGCGGCCTGATTGCCCGATTTTACGAAGGCTTCGTTGACGTCTCCGATCGTCAGCGCGAGACGGCGGACGGATCCATCGCCGAGCAGCGCTTCCCAGTCCCTGATTTCGCTTTTTCCCAAGTCGATGGTTTTGGAGATCGCCGGCGCCGCGGTCGCTACTGCCTGTCCGCCCGATCCGATTCGACCGCTGCGTACCAGGCGCACTGCGGAGCGCACCACGCTGTCGCCCATCACCAGAACCGTCACGGTAGCGCCGCTTACGATGTCGACCTGCGGCGGTCGCTCCGCGCCGCTGGCGACAGCGACCATGTCCTTGCCGATGAGCGAATTCATCGCGTCGAGAATCCGCTTCTCCGGGATACCGATGAGGACGATGGGCTCCTTGTGGTCGACGAGCTTAATACCGCGCACCACTCCTTTCAGGTCAATGCCGACCAGAATGTGAATTGGCTTACCTGAATATCCGACGGAATTGACCACGTCGGCATTTAGATACACATGTCCTACGAGCTGGTCGCCCTGGTAGGCAGGCACCAGCGGCGGCTCGCCCTGTGCCGCGCCAAAGCGATCGGCTCCCGGTATCAGCTCGCTCGGTTGAGCCTTTGGCAGGAATTCCTGCACCCGTCCGGCCGCATAAGCCTGGCCCGTCAACAGCAAGAATAGAAATATGATGCCCAACGCAAAGATCCCGCGAGTGGATCGCGGGAGCGCAGGATACGGCATGCTGGGAGTGATCGGATGAGATTTTGTCAACAGGGAACCACCGAACTCCACGGAACATACCTAAGGATAACAAACCCAACGTCCTTGCAACGGTAAAGTTCCGCGTCCGACTGGGATTTGGATCTGAAGCCGTGCGATGACCGTCACGCTAGGGTCTACGAGGGCTGGCACATTGATTTAACGCAAATTGACACGCGGTAATTCCTTCTATCATTCATACTGCCGCAAGCCGAATTGGTGGGAGAGTCGAATGTCGCTTCTGAAGACCGAGCCGGCGCACGCCGTGACATCACTCGAAGAGCTTTTCGCGATTGCTCACTCGCTCGAGCTTGAGGCGGCCACCCGTTACGAGGAATTGGCTTTGCGAATGCGATCCGCGGGGGATGTTTCACTCGCGGAAACCTTCGAACGACTCGCATCCGAGGAGCGCGGCCATTTGAACAACGTCGTTCGCTGGTCTGAGACCGAGAAGGGAAGGGGGCCAGACGCCGCGCATCTCAGCTGGACGCTTCCTGAAACCTTCGACGACGAGGGCGCGAAGGTCGCTGCGCCGGAAATCCAGACCCCTTACGGGGCGCTTTCGATGGCCGTCCGAAACGAGGAACGCGCGTTCGCGTTCTGGAGTTACGTGGCGGCCAACACGGAAAAGCCCGAGATCAAGCAGGCGGCGGAGAAGATGGCGCACGAGGAACTCGAACATATCTCAACGCTGCGGCACGAACGGCGTCGCGCATATCATGCTGAGCGCGCGCAGACGCCGCCCGCGACAGGACACAAAGTTGCCGATGCCGCGGCGCTTGAAACCCGCTTGGCCGCGTTACTGGATTCCCTTGTCTCTGACTCGGGCGAAAGTGAGCGGGCGAAAATTTCGGAATTCGCGGTGGAAGCTCGGAGAACGGCGGACGAGCTCGCTCGGACGCCTTTGTCGCTCGCCGCGCTTCCAGCCGCAGCTCCAACCATCGAGAATCCCATCGTGCTCGCTGAAGTCCTCGTCGAGGGCTACCTGAATGCGGCCGATCATTTTCAGGACGAAGCAGGCTTGACGCTGACTCAAGCGCTGGCTTCGCGGGCGATCAACCGTCTGGCGTGGCTCCGAGCCCATCTGCAGATCAAACGGGACTGAAGCGGCGGCGATCATTACGGTCGCACGACGAGAGTGCCCTCGAGGCTGGTTTTGTCGAAATCGCTTATCAAAACCTCGAGCCGAATCTGCCACGGACCCGCGAGTGGCAAGACGAGGTTATCCACCTGCCACGCATTGCCGCCCACCTTCCGCGCCGATCGTTCGATCGGCTCAATGCCGTCCGCCGGTCGCGACAGGATCAACGTGACACCTTTTGCGTCTAGCGGTCGCGAGGCAGGGGATGAAAGGGCGATTCGGACTTGGCTGGAGCCGACGTGCCCGGGACTCACCATGAGTCCGGCCATGATCGAAGGCATATGAATGTGCAGGCTGACCGGACTCGCGGCGGCTGCCCTGGATGTTTCGAGCGCGCGCGGGGGCGGAGTGAAGCGCCACAATCCAACAACCATCAGGACAAGGGCGGCAAGTCCAATCTCAATAGCAATGGTCCGCCCAAGCCGATGCCGGGATTTGTCCCGCGATACCTCGAGTCCGGGAGTCAGCAAGACGCGGTTTACGGATGCGAGCGCCAGGAGGGCTGCCACCAGAATGAGCTTTGCGAGAAGGACAAGGCCGTAATCCGTGTCGAACAGGTTCTTCGGCGCCTCGACCTGTACGTAGGCCAACATTAAGCCAGTCGCCGTCAAGACGGCGACCGCCGCGACGGCGACACCCGAAAAGCGCCGTATCACCGGCTGTGCCTGAGAGGGGAATCTTCGCACCACAACGGCGAGAGGAAGAAGCGCCCCCACCCAATATGCCACCGCAACGGCATGGAGGAACATCACTGGTCGCATCAGCCACTGCGGTGTCGCGGCACTTGCATGCCCGCTCGCCGCGAAAGCGAGCCCGACGCCAGCCAACGCTGCCAGCGACAGCGCACGGCGTGACCCTCCGCGCGCGAGCAAGCTTGCAAAAGCGAGGGCGAATGCGGTGCTCGCAAGAATGGCGGAGGTGCCGAACGCCGTCGCGAGGCCCGCGAGCCAAACTGCTCCCGAGGGAAAATCCACGAACGGGCGTCCGAGCGCGTCGAGCCCCTGCAGACCGATCGAGACGATCGCCGCGGCAATACCCGCTGCGAGGAACCCGCGCAGGACTCGCCCCACAAGGAGAAGCCGAAGAGAAGGTGCCACCCAGGTGACGAACAGCGCACCGCCGGCGCCGACGAACGCACCGAGATAGAAAACGAGGCGCGCCAACCACAATAGCGAGTGGATGGGCCGCTCACTCGTCTCGGCTGGTTTGTCCGCCGACGTAGAGATGTGTCCTATCGAGAAAATCATGGAGCCCGCGACCGGGTGGCCGTCTGCGGACGTCACGCGGTAACTCAGAATATGGCTGCCCGAAGGTAGATTCTCCGGTATCGCGATCCCGATCGAGTGGTCGTGCATCATGACGGACAGGTCTTCGCGGATGCCGCCGCGTGCATCAATCAGGCGAACCACAAGCGGCGACACAGGCTCGTTGAAGCGGAGATGGACGATTGCGGGTCGAACCTGCAACACGGCCCCGTCGGCCGGAACGGATTCGACCAGCGCCGCATGCGCAAAGGCTTGGCCGCCTCCGGCAAGCATTGCGAGTCCGAGGCATATAAGAGCTGCGGCAAGGCGGACCACTGACGCGAGGGGATGCCGAGAGGCATCCCCGTTTCCCTTTGTCAGTGTGTTTTCGGCGCCAGAAGTTTCAGCGCTGGAGCCGGGAATTTGTAGTCGCCGGCGCTCTTGCCTTCCGTTGGAATCTCGATCCACCTGTCGGCACCCTTTTCGCATTCCTGCACGGTTGGAAAATAGAGCATCGCGTCCGGCTGGAGTCCGCTGGTGAGATACCCCCGAAAGACGAACTCGTCATAATGCTCGTCGGGTAGCCTGCCAGTCCACACGATTTCCTTGACCCCCTCCGTCAGCGGCGTGCCATGGTAGTCGTATGACTTGTCATAGGCACTCCTGACAATTTCGAGCGTCCATCCGGACTTCGGCATGGGTTTCACAGCAATCACGCCATCGGGGATACGAATGCGCACCTTGAGCGTTGGCGAGCCTTCGCAGCCATGTCCGATGCGCACGACCGCCTTGTAGGTCGAGTTGACGGGCGCTTGCTGTACCTCCAGCGTCGAGTGTGCGAGGGCCGGTGCCGCCAGCATGAAGAAAGCCGAGGCAAGTGCCCCGCGAAAACGGGTCGTGATCATCGAAATTATCCTATCAGGTTGGTTGATCAAATTATCGAAGGATCAAACCAGCTGGTGGCGCGCGTGCACCGACGGGAATAACGCTGAGGCGGCGAACCGACTCCGTCAGTGGCCGAGTGTAGGCAGCCAGCGCGGCCCAACGCCAGGAGGGTGGACAGAGCGTCGCGCCGTCAGTTGGTGGTGAGGCAAGACCTGCGCAATAGCTCAGGATGCAGCACGGCGCGGAATGGGCGAGTTTGCTTTGCTGATGGTCGGCCTCACGATGGGGCCCTGCCGCGGGATGTTCAGCATGAATTTCGATCCGAGAGAGAATCGCCTCCGGTGCGCGAACCGGCGTCAATGCCATCAGCGCAATGTGGCCTAGCAGCGCCAACGCGGCGACGAGCGCGCTTGCGCGCTGTCCCTGTTTCCATCTTTGCGCCCAGTATCTCACGTCAGTCCTGCGTTCCTCTCGATCCTACCCGAGGCGCCATCAGCGCGTGCGAGCGGGCTCTGCAATCCGTTCTCGACTGCCGCCACAGACCTATAAGGACTCTCAATGGAACCTCTTTGATTTCGCGCAAGGAACCGTTGATTGGAGCTCGTTGCCGCTGGATTCTCGGAGCTTTTAGAGGGCGGCGAGGGGATCGGCCCCGATCAGGAGCGCATGGCCTTGAAGAACGAACCAGCCATAGAGGAGAACCGCGATCAGCCCCGCCAGCGCCAAAGATCGCAGGCCGACAGGTGAGGCTCTCCCCGCTAGAATTGCAGCGAAAGGTACGACGGACGTCTCGCGGCTGAGAGCGCGCCAGCGTACCCGACCCACGCGCCTTTTGGTCTTCGCGTCGAGCAGGATGAAGCCAATCAGTGAGAACAGGGCCATGATGCCAAAGAGGATGACCGTGACGAGATCGCCGTTCGGCGGAATGTGAGCCAACGCCCAGATCAGGAAAGCCCACAGCACCGGATGACGCGTCACCCGGGTGACCGCACCAGGTGTTGAATCATGTCGCAGGGATATCGACAACGGATTGGGCGCGATAAGACCCGCCACCAGAAAGAACGTCGCGATCGGCATAGCAACAAGGGTCAGATGCCACTGCCATGGCGCTGGCTCCCAAAGCGGAATCGGGTCGGCATCTCGGGCGGCGACGATAAGCCAGCCGAGCAGGATCAGAGACAACATCGAATAGGCCGCAAGATACACCTTGCGTCCGAGCCTCCTGATGAGACTCGTGCGCAGGCGTGGGCTGGCGGGGATCAAATGCGCGACCAGAAAGGCGCACAACGCAATCAGGAACTCCGTCATGGGAAGCGATGCTGTACCCGATCCGCCTCGGTGTTACGACGTTTGGAGGCGAGCCCGACGGTCAACGCGAAGCTCACTATCGCGAGGATCGTGACGATTCCGCTCCATTGCCGGAACGCTTGCCATGCCAAGGCATCTCCGATCCCCCGGATGACGAGCGACGCGTGCAGCAACGCCAAGGGAGCGTACATGAATGGCCGATAGGCGATGCGAATGCCTGTCACGGCGGGTAAAATGATGAGAGCGTGGCCAAACACCATCGAGAGGGCGAACCCGATCAAAACCGCATGGAGGGCGAAGTCATAAGTGTGCAGAGCAGCACCCGGCGGGGCGGCGACGAGCGCCACACCCGACAGTCCAAGCCATACGTATCCTGACATCATGCAGGCGGCGGAGAAGCGTGTCTGCCCTTGCTGACGGAGGTTGTGACTCGCGATATCATGCCGGAGAAGCCACGTCGTGGTGAATACGAGGGCGAGGCCATAGAGTACGGCGCCGTTCGGCGTCATGAGGCCATTCTGTGCGCCGAGGATGAGAAGTCCTACCGCGAACAGGAACATGGCCTCGCTGCCCCGCTTCGGAGCGACAAGACGGCTCAGCTCGAGGCGCTCCCCCGCAACGGTCAGGATCAAGAAAGCGAGCCACCATCCCACGACGTCGGGCACGGAGTTGCCGATTAGCCAAAGCACGTTGCCGCTAAACCAGGTCAGGGCGCCAAACAGAAGCGCGCCAGTGAAGACGGCGGGCTGCTTAGCGGTGATCACCAGCGACGCGGCGGCAAGTGTTGCCGAGGCCAGAATAAAAAGCCCCGCACCTACGGCGGTCGGCGCGCCCGCCAGCAACGTCAATGTGCCGAGACCCGACAGCGCCGGCGCTGCGTAAGACCAATCCCGACCTAGCGCCACCGCTCGCTCGAGGCCGATAAGGGTGCCAAAAAGTCCTGATATCAGCAGCGGTCCATGCAGTTCCGCCAACGACGAGCCGTGAGGTATCGTCCATCCGAGCCGCCACATGCCGCCGCACAGACCAGACAGCAACGCAATGGCCGCGAGAGCCAGACACAGGATGCGGAGCCACATCCGGCGTCGAACCGTCCTCGTTTCGGCTATCGCCTCAGATCGCGGCGCGGCTGATACGGATACACCAGACATCAGGGCCCTCCTCCAGGTAGTCCCAGTCGAATTCGCCCGGATGTGCGACGTTGAAGTGGTAGAGGAGGGGTCGCGGATCGTGATCGTTCACGAGCAGAAAGCCCTCGCCGGGAGAGAGGCGCTCGAATGTCTCGAAGATCAGAGGATGACGCATGTGCGGCATGATCTGGCGGACGTCAACCGTCGCTTCTCGAACAGCAAAACCGGACATCAAGCAGCCTTTCTCGGTGGATGGCCAAGAAGCTCAAGACCATGATCGGTGATGAATTCCGGGCTCCACATAGGCTCCCAGACCAAGGCGACATCGATGCTGGGAACGTCTTGGAATCGATGCGCGAGAAGCTCGCGTGAATCGGCGACGATCATCTCGCCGAGTGGGCAGGCACGGGTCGTGAGAGTCAGCGCGACCTCGAGGCCAGAGGGCGTGCGAACGGCCCGATAGACAAGGCCGAGATCAACGACGCTGAGACCCACCTCTGGATCGATGACGTCGCGGAGGCACTCCAGAATATCGGGATCGAGAGGCTGTTTGTTTGTTCTCATGTGAGATCCTTGTTTCGGTTGGCGCACCTTGGCCAACGGAAACGAGCGTTTCTTTGCCCCAAGTCAAACAAACGCGCGATCGCTGATCAGTGTTCGGCTTTGTTGCCGCGCAAAGAGATTCAGGGAAAATGGAGCTATTTTTTCACGTGACCCGTTGTGCGGAGACCATGATGACCATTGAATCCAGCAGCCTCGTCGATGACGTGATGCGACACTGGCCCACCACCATCCGCGTGTTCCTAAATTACAAGATGCATTGCGTGGGGTGTCCCATCGCATGCTTCCACACGGTAGATGATGCCTGTCGCGAACACGGAACCGATCATCAGCGTTTCCTGGCTGATCTTAGGGCGGCGGTTGATGATGCAGATGCTAATCCAGCGTGCCCTCTGCGATCAGTAGCAGCTTGTGGGGCTCACGGATCATGATCCGCTGACGGCCACCCTCGACAAGACCTTGTTCCTCCCAAGCGCTCAGGATACGGCTGACTGTGTGGAGGGTCGTTCCTGTCATCTCCGCGACGTCTTGCCGTGAAATTGGAAAGTCGATCTGCACGCCCGCCTCAACCTTCCGTCCGGCCTGTTGAGCCAGCCGGAGTAGCGCATGGGCGACGCGACGTTCCACCTGCTCGGTCGACATCTCGACCACCCGCGTGTGAGCGTCTTGGAGCCGACTTCCGACCGTCTGGAGGGTGTTGACGGCGAGTGCCGGGTGCTTTGCAATCAACCTTGGCCAGATGGTAGAGGGCCAGACGAGCGCGATGCTGTCCACCACAGCCATTGCAGTCGCCGGGTAGGTCGCCCGGCCCATGGCCATGGCGATGCCGAACATTTCGCCCGGTGTGACGAAACGGACCACCACTTGCTGCCCGTCAGGGGTGAGTTTCATCACGCGCAGGTGGCCGTGCAAGAGGACGAAGAACGAATGAGCCTCCTCATCCTGCTGGAAGACGCTCGACCCCTTTGGGTAGCGGATCGACTGCGCCTCCTGGAGCATCTCGTCGAGATCCGCCGGCGCAAGTCCGGCGAATAGGGGAAGGTTTTTGACGAGAGATCGATCGACCGTTGACATCCATGAACTCCGACTGGGTAGGCATCCCCGCACAGGATTTTCGAACCCTCCACGCACCCTTCTACATGGATGTTTGCCAGCTGGAAATGCGTCTTCTTTAAATCGCCCTGGCAGTTCTCCCTTCGAGGAGCGGGCGTCGTGGGAAGCGTACTTAGCTGGACCTCGATGATTGGCCCTGACTTGAAGCAACAGGGCGTGTGCCGCAGTTCGGCCACGCGAGAAAGAGTCCGGACAAACGTGGCTCGTTCGGCATCGGCTACGCTCTCGGTGGCTATGCGAGATTGCGGATTTTTGTGGTTCCTGAACTTTGGAAATCTCGGGATTGTCTGGATCCCCGACCGCGGGGATTCCCGTGAGTCCTTTCGCCACAGGGTCAGGGGCGTGGTCCATGAGGACGGAGTTGCCTGGGACTTCGGATTTGAACCGACGATGATTGTGCCGCCTGGAGCGTCCCGGAGCGTCGTGACAGCCCGGGCGTCATTCGATGACGTCTGACGCGTTGTTTGTTGCAGTGCAAACAGAATCCTTGCGATGTTCGAAAAATCGTCGCGAGCGCCAATTGTTTGCGCCATATCAAACAGGTCCCTGCCAATGTCGCGTAACACGCTCCGCATGAGTTTAGAGCTCAACCGAATTCGCATTTGAAACGAGGAGAAACATCATGCGGAAGATCATCATGCTGGGCGCACTTGCCGCAGCCCTCGGCCTTACCGGGGCCGTCAACGCGGCAGAGGTCGAAGTGAAGATGCTCAACAAGGGCGCAGCCGGCGTCATGGTGTTCGAACCGGCTTTGGTCAAGGTTCAGCCCGGCGATACGGTCAAATTCGTTGCGACCGATAAGGGGCACAATGTGGAGAGCGTTCCCACGATGCTGCCTGAGGGAGCAAGCCTCTTTGTTGGCAAGACCAATGAGGAGGTCACCATCACGCTCGATAAGCCCGGTGTATACGGTTACAAATGCAAGCCCCACTACGGCATGGGTATGGTCGGAATGATTGTTGTCGGAGAGCCGACCAATACCGATCAGGCCAAGGCCGTCGCCCACCCAGGCAAGGCAAAGCAAGCCTTTGCCGCATTGTTTGAGACACTGGCGTCGCAACAGACCGCCGCCAAGTAAGATCACAGCTCATCTTGCGCCGGCGCCACCTCGTGTTCCGCCGGCGCATTTTTGCGTTTCCTCTTAATTGGGAAGCTGCGAGGGAGACCGAGTATGGCCCCGATTCCGCGACTGCGCGACTACAGTGGCCCCGCGCTCCTTTCCTATGGCTTCCGACCGTTCTTTCTATTCGGTTCGCTCTACGCGGGTCTGGCGATCTTGGTATGGCTGCCGGTCTTTTACGGAGAACTTGGTGTACCGACGGTGTTCGTGCCGCGGGACTGGCATATTCACGAGATGCTATACGGGTATCTTGCGGCGGTGATCACGGGCTTTCTGCTCACCACGATCCCGAACTGGACCGGCCGGCTTCCGATCCAGGGCATTCCTCTGCTTCTGCTGGTTGTCGTATGGCTCGCCGGGCGCATCGCGGTTACGACATCCGCGTGGACCGGATGGACTTTCGCCGCCATCGTCGATGTATCGTTCCTGCTGATCATCGCGCTCGCCGCCGCCCGCGAGATCATCACCGGCAAGAACTGGCGCAATCTCAAGATCCTGGTCGTGCTCGGCCTGCTCCTCTTCGGAAACATCGTCTTCCACCTCGAGATTCGCTATTACGGCAGCGCTGATTACAGCATTCGGTTGGCGATCGGCGCCATCATGATGCTCATCATGCTGATCGGCGGGCGCGTGATCCCCAGTTTCACACGCAACTGGCTGGTTCGCGCAAATCCGGGCAGGCTGCCGGTGCCTTTTGGAACCTTTGACACAACCTCTCTGGTGATTGCAGGGGTGGCGCTACTGGCCTGGATCGCTCTACCGCAGGGCCGGATCACCGGGGCGTTCCTGCTTATCGCAGCGTTGCTCCAGACCCGGAGACTTGCGCGCTGGGCGGGCGACCGCACATGGCGCGACCGTCTCGTATTGGTTCTTCACGTCGCCTACGCTTTCGTGCCGCTGGGATTCGGCCTGGTCGGCCTGGCTTCGTTCGGCTTTATACCAGCGAGCGCGGGCATTCACGCCTGGACCGGCGGCGCGATGGGACTCATGACACTTGCGATCATGTCGCGAGCGAGCTTAGGTCACACGGGTCGCGCGCTCGCCGCGAGCGGCGTGACCCAAGTCCTCTATCTGATGGTCATCGTGGGAGCGCTTGCCCGCATCTGTGCCGCGCTCGAACCGGGATGGAGTGCTCCTTTGCTCCACATCGCGGGCATAAGCTGGGCATTGGCGTTTGTCGGGTTCGCCGTGATCTATTGGAGCGTTCTCACCCGGCCAAGGGTCGTTGCAGAAAAGGGCTAGAACTCGCGACGGCTTCTCATCGGACGGGAGACCGATCACTGGCCGTCTCGTTTCTGCGGAACGTCGTCCTCATCAAGCGTAACGCGCACGGCAGCACCCGCGAGATCGTCATATTGTCCGCTCTTCAGCGACCACATGAAGCTTGCCAAGGCCACGGCGCCGAGTGCAATGGCAATCGGGATAAGATAGAAGTAATCTTTCATGCGCTCACCTCGGTCGTGACCATTGTGACGTTTACTGTTTCTCGCGGCGAAATATTCACGCTCTTTTTGACAGCTTTCAGGCGAAGGGCATTGGCCACAACGATGATGGACGACAGCGACATGGCAAGCGCTGCGACGAGCGGTGTGACGTACCCCATGACAGCGACGGGCAGCGCAACCACGTTATAGGCAATCGCAAGACCGAAATTTTGCTGCACCAGCCGCCGCGCCTGACGGGAAACGGCGATCGCCAGCGGAACCGCCTCAAGGCCGTCACGCAGGAAGACGAAATCCGCCGCATTCCGGCCGATGTCGGCAGCACTTCCCGGGGCCATGGACGCATGTGCTGCGGCGAGCGCGGGCGCATCGTTCAAGCCGTCGCCAACCATGAGCACCTTGCGGCCTGACTTGCGGTAGTCCGCGACCCGCGATGTCTTGTCGCCTGGCAAAACGCCCGCGCGGTAAGCTGGAATTCCAAGTTCCGCAGCGATGCGCTTCACCGGTTCCGGACGGTCGCCGGACACGATCTCGAGGGCCAGCCCGGATCGCCTGAGCGCGGCCACTGCCAAACGCGCGCCGGGGCGCAGCGCATCGTCGAACTGGAACGCTGCCAGAAGGCGTCCATTCTTCGACAGGACCGTGCCGGCATCGTCCCGCATCATGTCGTATGGGGTTGTTCCGGCCACGGCCCATTCGTGCCTTCCGAGGCGATAGCTTGATGGCCCGGAGGCAGCTTCGAGACCAAGCCCCGGATGCTCGGTGATCTCGTCAAAATGGGTTGGGGTCTCACACGCAGTAGCCGCTAGCGCACGCGAATAGGGATGGCGAGAGCGGCTTCCTATTGCGCCCGCAATGGCCAGATGCGCGGGATCGATCTCGACGCGGTTGGCGAGGCTGGCGTTTCCCGAAGTCAGCGTCCCGGTCTTGTCGAAAATGACCGCGCCGATTTCAGCAAGGCGCTCCATTGCCGAACCGTCCTTCACCATGATGCCGTTCTCGAACAAACGACGGGCAGCAACAACCTGCACCATCGGTACCGCAAGACCCAGCGCGCACGGGCAGGTGATGATCAGGACGGCGACCGCGATGGTGATGGCGCGATGGAGGTCGCCGGTCGCCATCATCCAGCCGACGAAACTCAGAAAAGCCGCCAGATGCACGACGGGCGCGTAAAGCCGCGCCGCGCGATCAGCCACGCGGCGATAACCTGATCGGCCCGATTCCGCCGCCTCCATCAGCCTCACCATTTCAGCGAGGAACGAATCCTTCGCCGCGGCGAGTGCCGTGACCGTCAGGGGACCGGTAAGATTCAGCGTTCCTGCCCGAAGCACGCAGCCGGGTCCAACCGCCTGGGGGGCACCTTCTCCGGAAACCAGCGAGACGTCGAGATCCGAACGGCCATCCTCCACACGCGCATCGACCGGGACACGTTCCCCGGCGGCGAGCCAGATCGTCATGCCGGGTTGGATCTCGGTCACCGGCAGATAGAGGCGAAAGCCGTCGGCCTGCGCTACCACCGCGCCGCGTGACGACAGGCGGGCCAGTCCCTTCACGGCGACGCGCGCCTTGTCGCGCATCATGTAATCGAGCGTGCGGCCAATCAGAAGGAAGAAGAGGAGCGAGATCGACGCGTCGAAATAGGCGTGATGACCATGATGCAAGGTGTCGTAAAGGCTCATGCCGAAGGCCAGCAGCACGCCGAGCGAAATCGGCACATCCATGTTGGTCTGGCCTCGCCTCAGACTTTTCCATGCGGAACGAAAGAATACGCGCCCGGAATAGGCGAGTGCCGGAAGAGCGATGATGGCCGACAGCCAGTGAAACAGGTCCCGGGTGCTAACATCGGCTCCCGACCAGATCGACACGGACAACAACATGATGTTGCTGGCGGCGAATCCCGCAACCGCCAGCGCCCGCAGCAATTCGGATGCCGTTCGGTCCTTCTCGCCGGCAGCGGGATCGTCCAGGTAACAGGTGTAGCCAAGATCTTGCACGGTCTCGATCATGGCCGGCGGCTGCGTTGCCGCGCGCCAGCGGATGGAAACCCGCCTCGTCGATAGGTTCACCCGCGCCTGTTCGACACCTTCAAGACGGTGAAGCGCCTTCTCGATGTTCTGGATGCACCCACCGCAATGAATATCCGGCACGGAGAGGTCGGTTTGGTAGATCTCGCGATCGACCAACCGACTTGTAAGGAGAACTTCCTCGCCGCGATGCGCATTGCCGCCATCTGTTGGCATCACGGCGCCCAGCGTGCAACAGCTCATAGCCCGATCCGATCCTCTATTGCGCGATGGCCCGATAGGCATGCCACGTGGCGTGTCCAAGCAACGGGAACACGATGATGAGCCCCAGGAGGCAGGTTGCGAGACTCAGCAGAAACAGCCCGACGACGATCGCTCCCCAAACCAGCATGACCGGCAGGTTATTCCAGACCAGCGCCATGCTGGTTCCCATAGCGGTGAAGGCGTCAACCCGCTTGTCGAGCAACATCGGAATCGAGAAAGTGCTGATGGCAAACGAGAAGGCCGCGAATAAACCGCCAATGAGGCTGCCGACGACCAACATCGACCATCCGATGGGGCTGGTCACGAGCATCTGGGCAACGTGGTCGAGACCGGGAAACGGACGCAGGCCGAAGAACAGCGCGTAAACGATCACCGCGGCGCGCATCCATAACAGCATCAGGAGGCACAGAATGACGCCGATGAAGAGAATCTGTCCGCCAGTGCGCGCCTCGGCCCGGATGGTATCACGCAGGTAGGTCGATCTCTCGTGAGCGAGACGGCGGCTCTTCTCATAGAGCCCAACGGCCAGAATGGGCCCCACGACCATGAACCCCGCCAGCGCAGGCAGCAGGATGTAGTCCCAGCCGAACGCAAAAAGCCCCACGACCACAGCGAGGGAGATGAGAAACACGCCGATGCCATAGCTCAGGCTGATTGCCGGCTTGATCTTCAGATCATCCCAGCCCGCGCGAAGCCATGTGAACGCGGTGGCCGACGGCGATCGGCGATTCAGATCCACTGCGGGCGGCAGCGGCGGGACGGTTTCAGGGATCTTGCTCATGCGGTTGCCTCGTCATTCCGGCATCATGTGAGATCGGTTTCCCACACTCAACATGCTGACTTCGCAGCTCTAAAGGGCGCACCGACACCGTTTACTGTGCCGATCTGTTTCGTGTGCGGAACGCAGCCTGGCTCGGAGCTGAAGGCGATGTACACCAGATGCGCATTGGTGAAAGCAAGCACCAGCAAGCCCGCAACAACGCCCAGCCAGACCATGCCGCTGCTGGTTAACCGGATCTTCACTTGGGTCCCGGCCCGAGATCGAGGACGTAGAGCGTCAGGATCTTGCGCTCGAGTGGTGATAGTCGATCTTCCCAACTCGGCATGAATCCCTGGCGACCATTGAAGATGGAGGTGTAAATCGACTGCCGATCGCCCCCGTAGATCCAAAAATGATCGGTCAAATCGGGAGCGCCAAGTTCCGGGTTACCCTTGCCGTTCTCGCCATGACAGGAGATGCAGTTTGTCTCGAAGGCTTTCGTTCCGGCCGCCGGCGATTTCGTATCGGCGTTTTTGGACATGGCAGGCTTCGAAAGCGACTGCACATAGGTCGTGACATTCTCGACATCGGCCCGGGACAGCATCTGATCACGACCGAACGCCAACATCTGTGAAGTGCGAGCCTCAGGATGACCGGAATTGATGCCGACCCGAAGCGTTTCAGCGACCATTTCCGGAGATCCGCCCCAAAGCCATGACGCGCCGGTGAGGTTTGGATATCCTGGTCCACCGGTCGCCTTGCCACCATGGCAAACCGCGCAATTGTCAGTGAACAAGGTTCGGCCGGAATCGCGGACGGATTGCATCAAGCCAGGGTCAGCCTGAACTGTCGCGTAATCCTCAGACTCGATGCGCTTCGTCCAGACCTCCCGCGCTGCCGCTGCCTGCTGGAGGCTTTCAGTGAGAGCATTGCGGTCGCTCGCACCCAGAAGACCTTTGGTGTAAGTCGACCACAGGGGCCAGGCTGGCATCAACACCCAATAGATGACGGCAAATGTGAATGTGGCCGCGAGAAAGAAATAGACGGGGCGGGGCACCGGCGTGTTCAGTTCGGTAATCCCGTTCCATTCGTGCCCGGTCGTCATGTGGCCAGTGTGAGGGTCGCGTTCGCCTAGTGCCATGGCGCATCCTCGTCATGAATCACATTTTTGGCGGCGTCATCGAAGCGCTTCCCGTTCGACGGCCAGTAGACATAGACCAGCACGCCGATCGACAAAGCGATAAGATAAAACAGGCCGAAGGACTTGGCGACGACGACGGCTATGTTGTGATCGATATCCATGAGGTCTAGTCCTCTGCTTTCGCGACGGGCGAATAGGCCGCGTCGGTCAGCTTTCCGAGAATCTGCAGGTAGGCCACCAGCGCATCCATCTCCGTCACCTGACCGGCGACGCCGTCGAAGTCACGCACAGTCGTCTTGTCGCCGTAGCGTTTTGACAGACCCGACGAAAACGTACTGTCGGGCATAGCCTGACCATAGGTATCGGAAGTCGCGTTGGCGATCATCTCATCAGTGTAGGGAACGCCGACGGCACGCATGGCCTTCAGGTGCAGGCCGAGATCATTTGCCTTCAACTCGGCGCGGCCGAGATACGCGTAAGAAGGCATGATCGATTCAGGCACGACGTCGCGCGGATTGTTCAGATGGGCCACATGCCACTGATCCGAATACTTACCCCCGAGGCGCGCGATATCCGGCCCGGTCCGCTTCGAGCCCCACAGCATCGGATGGTCATATTTCGATTCAACGGCCAGCGAGTAGGGGCCATAGCGCTCGACCTCGTCGCGCAGGGTGCGGATCATCTGCGAATGACACGCGTAGCATCCCTCGCGGATGTAGATGTTGCGGCCGGCCAGCTCCAGCGGCGTGTAAACCCGCATGTTCGGCGCCTCTTCGACGGTCTCATCGACGGTGAAGAGCGGAGCGATTTCCACGAAACCACCGATGCCGGCGACGACGATGACCGCAAGCGCGAAACCGATAGTGTTGCGTTCCAACTTGTAATGGAGTCCGAACATCCGCTTACTCTCCTGCCTCGATCGTGCGCGCGGCAACAGGCACCGCCGCAGGCCGATCCGCGTTGGTGGGACTCTCCTCCAATGCGCCGCGAGCGGTCATCCAGATGTTGTAGAACCCGACAGCGGCGCCGATCAGGAAGAGCAGGCCGCCAATGGCGCGGGCGATGTAGTAGGGACGCATGGCTATCAGGGAATCGACGAACGAGTAGGCAAGCGTGCCGCTATCGTTGTAAGTGCGCCACATCAGGCCTTGGATGATGCCCGAATTCCACATGGCGAAGACGTAGATGATAGTCCCGGCAAGGGCGAGCCAGAAATGAAGCTCGACCAGCTTCGCCGAGTACATCCTCTCCCGCTTCCAGAGCCACGGAACGACGCTGTAGAACGACCCAAAGGTGATGAGCGCGACCCACCCGAGGGCGCCCGCATGAACGTGACCGACTGTCCAATCTGTGTAGTGGGAAAGCGCGTTTACCGGACGGATCGCCATGAACGAGCCTTCAAAAGTGGACAGGCCGTAGAAGATTGCCGCCACCATCATGAAGCGTAGCGTGGCGTCGTCGCGAACCTTGTGCCATGCGCCGTTGAGGGTGAGAAGCGCGTTTCCGGCCGAAGCCCAGGAGGGAACGAGCAGCATCACCGAGAATGTCACACCCAGGGTCTGGACCCATTGCGGCAGCGCCGTGTAGTGCAGGTGGTGGGACCCGGCCCACATATACATGAAGGTGATGCCCCAGAAGCTGATGATGGACATCCGATACGAGAAGATCGGTCGTCCCGCTTTCTTGGGCAGATAATAATACATCATGCCGAGAAAGCCGGCGGTGAGGAAGAACGCGACGGCGTTGTGCCCATACCACCACTGCGTCATCGCATCCTGAACGCCCGAGAACAGCGAATAGCTTTTCGCATGAGCGATCGATACCGGAACCGCGAGGTTGTTGACGATGTGGAGTACCGCCACGACCAGGATAAAGGCCATGTAGTACCAGTTCGCGACGTAGATATGCGGTTCCTTGCGACGCGCGAGCGTCCGAAGGTAAAGCACGAAGTACGTGACCCACACGATCACCAGCCAAATGTCGGCATACCATTCGGGCTCCGCATATTCCTTGGACTGGGTCAGCCCCATCGAATAACCGGTCACCGCCAGAAGGCAGAACAGATTGTAGCCCAGCAACACGAACCATGGGCTGAGCTGGTCAGGCAACCGCGCGCGCGACGTCCGCTGCAACACGTGGAAAGATGTGGCGATCAGCGCATTTCCTCCAAACCCGAAAATGACCGCGGTTGTGTGGATGGGACGAAGGCGCCCGAAGCTGGCCCAGCCTCCGTCGAAAGTCATCTCTGGATAAACCAGCAGCCACGCGACCCAATCACCGATGAAGAGGCCGAACACGACCCAGATCATGGCGAGAACGATGCCGACCTTGCTGGGATCGTCATAGTAGTGGGCCAGGCGCTCGTCGCTCGGCTCCGCATGATAGTAGCCGGACGTAACCACGAAACCCATCCCCAGGCTGGCGAGAAGGATGAAGGCGCCATGGCCACCGATGAGGTCGTCGCGACCGATCGCCGCCATTGCCAGGCCGCAAAGGGCGAGCGCACTCAGAATGACGAGTGCAAGCTGCCTCTCATTTCTTGTCAGCTGCGAGACCATCGTGCCGTTCTCTTGTTGGAGGTGCGGGAGGTTATGGCGAGACTTGGCCGAGTCTCATTGACTTGGATCAACCCGTCGACGTCAGAGAGGATTCTGCTCCGAGGGCAGCCGCAATGACTTCGGCCCGATATTGAGACCAATCTGCCAGCTGTCCGCGATGCGATGCGCGCGGTCTATGAAGAAGGACGCGGCCTCCGGCTCGCAAACGTCCTGAGCGGTCGATGCGAATAGAGCAAGCCAACGCTGGAAATGATGCGTTTTCAGCCCGAGGCCACGGTGCGTGAGCTGTGGTCTGCCGCCGTAACGCCCCGTTCGGAGGGCGATGGACGACCAGAAATCGACCATCGTGGCCAGATGCGCGTCCCACCGAAGTGAGAGCGCCCCGCGAAAAATCGGCCCGAGATCGTCGTCCTGCAGAACACGATCGTAAAAAGTATGGACCAAGCGCTGGATCAGATCCTCCGTGATGCCACTGGCTGGATCAATCAGCGGGATGTTGATTTCTTTCGTCACTTCGACAACCGATATGCTGAGCGGGTGCTGGGCATCTTTGAGATCGCACGTCGTATCATTGGCCGTTCGCAAGTGAACCTGCCAGCGCTCATGCTCTGAGGCGCCGAAGGATCGCCTTGTTGCGAAGCACAACATGGCGGCTGGCGGGAAGCCGGATCACGCCTTCGCGTTCGAGTTGCGTCAGGCATCGTGAAACGGTTTCGATGGTCAGGCCGAGATGATCCGCGATGTCAATCCGCGGCATGGGCAGGTCAAACTCGTCGTCCTTTGCCATACGCTTGGCCATATCGAGGAGAAACGTTGCGATCTTTTCCAAGGCGGACTTGCGGCCGAGGAGCATCATGTGACTCTGAGCTCTCTCAAGAGAGCGCATCACGGCGGCGATGATCTCCGGGCCGAGTTGCCCACGAGCCGATGCCTGGATCTCGAAACTGCATCTCCGGTACGAGACGAGCGTTGCGGCTCCGACCGCTTCGGCGGAAAAGCGGTGCTCATCACCGGACTCGATGCCGAACAGGTCGCCCGGGAGGTGAAACGCGTCGATCTGGCGGCGGCCATCACTCAGGTGCTTGAACGTGCGCACGGCCCCCGAAACGACTTTGTAGAAAAAGGCGGCCCGGCTGCCCTCGCTGAAGATCTCCTCATCGCTTGCATGCGATCGGGTCCTGCCCTGCGTCAGGCCCCATGGCTCATCGACGATGCGCAATGACTGAAGTCCAGGCGCGACGATGACGCCGGACGGGGAAAAATGGTCAGTGGAAAGCGCTGTATGCATCGAACCCTCGCGTCTCAAGTCGCTGACGTTGGTTCGTTCGTACCCCCGCCCAGGAAGAGCGGAAATTCAGATGTCTTACCTAAGGGATATTCCTTAGGCCCGGGATTCAGTGGCAAATCCATCCGAACCGACTGATCGGTCTCGGGTGCGCTAGGCATCAGCCCTTGTTTGGGTCGTGCCGTCCGTCGGTGACAGTCTCGAAGGCTTAATTTCCTTGCTCGCTGGAGCAGGGCGCCGTCAACCCGCGCGGCTGACGAGAGGGGCTCGGGCAATGGCAACGTTCACGATATTTAGCCCATGGGGATACTTCAAGGTGCCCCCGGACGACCCGGAGGGTTTTCATCGGTGCGAGTTAGAGCTGTCCCGAGACCAGGAGCGATCAGTTCCTCGGGATGCATACCCGACAGGACGATGACGTCGGCGACGACGGTGGTCCACCAGGAATCGCGTTCGCGGGAAAGCCGCTCGGCGTCGGCGGGATCGATGCCGACCACGGAGGGGGTGAAGCCGATCCTCTTCCCAGGACCTATGAGCGCGTCGCGCACGGCGTTCACGACCCTCGCGAGCTCGGACGGTTGTGCGACCACGGCGATGTCGAGGTCACTGTCCAGCCGATCCTCGCCGCGCGCGACGCTGCCGAAAATCCAGACGGCAAACACACTCGGCCCGCCTTCAGATGCCGCGGAACGGACGACCTCGCGGATCGCCGCGAAGCGCGCCTCCTCGGCCTCAAACAGCGCATCCAACGGGGCATGCAGCGGATGATCGGTCCGGATGCGGTACAGAACGGCGCGGCCCGACCCGGCCGATTCTACGATGCGCATCTCCTCGAGAGCCGCCAGAGCCACCCAGACGCTTGTCCTTCCAAGACCCGTGCGCGCGACGAGGGACGGCGCGGACAGTTGGCCGCCGTACCGGGACAGCTCGCGAAGCAGACGGACGTTCGCCTCGGTCCCGAGGATCGATGTCAAGGGATATCGCTGATTGCTCTGGGCAGCCGAGCGAGCCATGGGGACCTCCGCAGGTCGGTCGCATTCCTCAATTGTACGAACGTTTCGTTCTGATACCAACCATTATGTTCAGAAAACAGGTCATGTGTTCTGATATCGGAACAAATGGCCTTTTTCTTCGAACAGGTGCGTGGCCAGTGCGGCCTCGTGTCGGAACTCACGACGGGAAGCATCGGGAGACGCCTAGCCCGGGGCCATCGGCAATCTGCTTGCCGGGGATCGGTGTACGCTCAGGCTGCGCCGGGAACCCCGGATTTGATAGCGACACCAAAATGGGAACTCGGTGGCTTCTACTGCCTAATGCTGCTCCAACCCTCAGCATATCCCTGCTATCCTGTGGACTTGGATGGCCTGAGTCTCCGGTTTTCTGGTCGACTCCGGCTCTCCCGTTTTTTCTAAAAACAACCCGACACGAACTCGCGGGCGATCAAGTCTGGCGGCTTGCTAACGAGCGTCGCTTAGGTCCCAGTGCCAAGCCAAACGCCTGGTGGTGCGGCGAGAGCGGATCGAATGCTGTCGACGAGAGCTTCGTCCGAGAGGGGCTTCTCAAGCACAGTGCGCACGCCCGCGCGAGCCGCACGTCCGCGAAGCTCGTCGCTCACCTGACTGGCGATCAGGATCGTCGGATAGGCGCGCTGGCGGTCACGGAGGATGTTGACGAGCTCGATTCCGCTCATCCTGGGCATGTTGTAGTCGACGACGAGACAACCGACAGCCGGCCGGCCGAGATCGGCCAGAAGCTCAAATCCGCCTTCATACAGACGGACCTCGAGTCCCTCCATCTCAAGCGCGAACTTGAGGGAGTTCCGGACAGCGTCGTCGTCGTCGACGATGAGGACGGGGCCCCAGATAGGTGACATTGTGAGCCTTGCGGACCCATGGCGGGTTTGCAACCATGTAATCTGCGGTCGGGCTAGTCACATTGATCCGCCTCAAATCCGCAAGGCTTTTGCTGCGCGTCGTCCGAGGCGACGAGTATTGGATCGCGCGTCAGGTGACTCAAGACTGGACAAGGTTACCCCGATTGAGACAAGGGTCGGTCAAAGCGGATGCCACACATTCGGCTTGGGCTGGAGCACGTTAGAACGTCACTTGTCTGGGTCAAGCTGACATCAGGCAAGATCAACGGATCTGGAGGGCTATTTTTGATTGAGAAGGCATTGCGGGCTGACGGAATTGGCGCCGAGCATTTGATCGATGCGGTCAGGGATATCGCCCTTCTCCGTCTGGATCCGGACGGGCTGATCGCGAGCTGGAATAGCGGGGCTGAGCGCATCCATGGCTGGTGTGAGGAGGAGGTCATTGGCCGTTCGGCATCCATGCTTTGCCCACCAACCGGCAATGCCGCCGGTGAGCTTGCCCGAGAACTCGAGGCTGCTCGCAAAGCGGGTCACCATGAAATCCAAGGCATCCGTGTCCGCAAGGATGGCTCGACATTTATAGCCCAAGTCACGCTCACGCTTCTCGGAGGCGGATCCCGCGCGATCCAAGGCTTCGCTCTTGTTGCCCACGATATCACCGAGCGCATTGCAGCCGAGGAAGCTCTCAAGGCGCGCGAGGCGCATCTCCAATCCATTTTGGACACCATTCCTGATGCCATGGTGGTGATCGACGAACAGGCCATTATCCAATCTTTCAGCACGGCGGCCGTGCGTCTGTTCGGCTATGAGCCCAATGATGTCATTGGTAAGAACGTCAAGGTTCTTATGCCGAACCCATACCGCGAGCAGCACGACGGCTACATGCATCGATATCTCTCGACTGGAGAGCGGCGGATCATAGGGATCGGACGGGTGGTCGTTGGGGAACGTAGGGACGGCTCGACGTTTCCGATGGAGCTAGCCGTGGGCGAGATGCGCTCTGGTGGCGAGCGCTACTTCACCGGCTTCATTCGCGACCTGACAGAGCGGCAGCAGACGGAGACGCGACTCCAGGAGCTGCAGTCGGAACTCGTCCATATGTCTCGATTCACCGCGCTTGGCGAGATGGCATCGACGCTGGCTCACGAGATCAACCAGCCGCTGACCGCGATTTCCAATTACCTCAAGGGCTGCCGGCGCATTCTGGAGCGCATGGAGGGTGGGTCCGTTCCCAAGCTGCGTGACGCCGTCAACGAGGCGGCGGAGCAGGCCCTGCGGGCGGGCCAGGTGATCCGGCATCTGCGCGAATTCGTGGCGCGAGGCGAAAGCGAGCGGAATATCGAGAGTTTGCCCAAACTCATTGAGGAGGCGAGCGCGCTTGCCCTCGTCGGCGCCAAGGAGCGGGGCGTCCGGGTGTCGTTCCATTTCGACCCGAAAGCACCGCTCGTGTTTGCCGACCGCATCCAGATCCAGCAGGTTCTGCTCAATCTGATGCGAAATGCGATCGAGGCACTGCAGGATGAAACTCGCCGCGAGCTCGACGTGGCAACGGAGTCGATTGACGGCGACTTAGTCGAGGTGAGGGTCCGGGACACCGGACCAGGGATCGCGCCGGAGATCGCCGCCCAGCTCTTCCGGCCATTCGTCACCACCAAGAAGCATGGAATGGGAGTTGGGCTTTCCATTTGCCGGACCATCATCGAGTCGCACGGCGGCAAAATCTGGGCTGACTCAGAGCAGGGCGGGGGGACGACGTTCCACTTCACTCTCAGGACTGTCAACCGAGAGGAGATGTTGCATGCCGAGTGAAGCCGTGGTGCACGTGGTCGACGATGACGTTGCGGTGCGTAAGTCGCTCGCCTTCCTTCTTGCCTCGGACGACCTACTCGTTCGACTGCACGAGTCCGCCTCGGCGTTTCTCGAAGACGTGAAGGACGTCGAGGCGGGTTGCATCGTCACGGATGTACGAATGCCGGGCATTGACGGCATCGAGTTCCTGCGCCGCCTCAGGGAGCGAGGAACCACCCTCCCGGTCATCGTGATGACGGGGCACGCGGACGTGCCGTTGGCAGTCGAGGCGATGAAGGAGGGGGCAGTCGACTTCATCGAAAAGCCATTCGGAGATGAGGTCTTCCTTGCCGCGGTTAGATCTGCGCTCCAGCAGCACGCAAGAAGTGCCCATCAGGGGGCTCACGTCCTGGAGGCACAAGCTCGCCTTCAATCCCTTTCCGTGCGCGAGCGACAAGTTCTCGATGGGCTTGTGGCAGGCCAGGCCAACAAGGCGATCGCGCACCAGCTTGGGATCAGCCCCCGCACCGTGGAAATCTATCGGGCCAACTTAATGGGAAAGATGGAAGCCAACAGCTTGTCCGAGCTCGTCCGCATGGCCTTGTTGGTCGAAGGGAGCTATGGCCCCGGTTCATCCACCCGGTAGGAAATCCCTCTTGCCCCTGCGTCCGAATGTGCTCAGGAAAATCCCTTAGGGGGATGATCTGAATTTTGGATCTGCTTCAGTGGCTGTACTCCCCGTCTGGTCAACATCGGAACCGGACGACGAGGAAACAATGCAAACCGCATTCGCCGCGGACCACTTCGAGGGTCGTGAGCCAAAAACAATCAATCGCATCCCGCTCGGGCGGGCCGCAGCGGGAACGCTGGCTCTATTGGCCGGCGCCTGCGCCTGGCCGTTTCCCGCCGAGGCACACGTGAAGTGGTTTGCTCCCTATATCGTCGGAGCTTCGCCGCAGCCGATCAGCGCCACGCTTACGAACCAGTGGTTCTGGTCCGGTATCGTCCTGGTGGTCGCTTTCTTTCTGGCGACTATTCTCGTTGAACGCAGGGCTGTTGGTCAGGCCGTCCTGAGCGGCCTCGATCGCGTCAGCGCGCCCCTGTGGAAGCGTTCCGACGATTTCATGCGGGTTACGACGGGCGCCTTCTTTGTGGCGATCTTCGCGGTGGGCGGCGTCTACCTCACGCCGGACCTGAAGACCGATTCCGAACTCATTTCATGGGCGCAATTGCTGATCGCCGCCTGTGTCTTTTCGCGCAGAACTATGCCCATCGCTGCAGGCGGAATCATCACCTTGTGGGTCGTCGCGCTTCGCGAGTACGACTTTTTCCATTTGCTCGACTACCTGGCGCTCGGCGTTGGCGTCGCCGCTTATCTGGTGCTTGCCTCGATGGACGACCCGAAATGGCGCGAGCGGCGGTTCCTGGTTCTGCGCTGGGGCGTCGCGATTGCGCTGATGTGGTCGAGCCTGGAGAAGTTCGCTTACCCGAACTGGTTCTACCCACTCGTGGAAGAGAAGCCCTTTTTGACCTTCGGCCTGCCGCGCGACATGTTTATTCCAATGGCCGGCGTCGCTGAGTTTACGATGGGCTTCGGCCTGCTCTGGACGCCCTTGGTTCGTCGCCTCTCGGCGGTGGCGCTACTCCTGATCTTTTTCACGGCAGTGTACCCCTTTGGACGCATCGATCTTGTCGGCCATGCTCTGATTATGGCGGTCCTTTTCCTCATCGCCGCGGATCCTTGCCGCGAGAAGACGGTCGCCTCGATGAGCGTCCCGAGAGCTCTGCCGACAATCCGAAACCTGGCGTCAGTGCCCGCCGGTCTCGCGGTCGCCCTCGTGGTGTTAGTCTCCGGCTACTGGGGATTGCATGGCATCTTCTACGGCACCGATGGTCAAGCGGAGCCACAAGCGGTGGAGATAAGCACTCATTCTCGCGATCCTGAACGGCCCCATGGGCTCCGCGATTCCGGTAGGATCGGTCTGTCTACCAGCCAAGGCGATACAAACTCGCACGTCCATTGATCGCAAGTCGCATCAGAACGGGAGGGAAGGCGGAACCTTTCCTTCCGTTCACGCACACGGGCGCTCCTGTCGTCCTCGGCGGGAGGCGAGCATGTGCAGTCGAGACGTTGCTTTTGTGAATGGTCCCACGGAGTGCACATCGCCGCTCCGCCCCGGGATCGGCCGCAATCATGCTGGTGATGACGTGCGACAGGACCTGATGCTGTGTCGCGAGTTTGGCCCTGTGAGCAATATACTTGCTCGACCTCACGGTGAGCCGCTAACAAGCCGTTGGCAACACAGCGCGCGTGCGGACGCGGTGGTGACCTCTGGTCGAATTCCTCAGGTTCCGAGATGAACGACACAATGGCCGTTGGCGATCGAGGGGGCTTGGACCTTGAGCCGAACTCCTTCACAAGTCCTGAGCGGACGTCCGGGTCGGCCAACACGTGATGGCTCGTGCAGTCACGCCAAGCGACCGCGAGCGCCATCGGGTTTTCTTTATATTCGCTGCACTCGATGCGATCTTGTGCGTCGGGATATGGTTACCCGCTGGACTGGGGATAGAACAGGTTTGGGGTAGCCCTCCATCGGTCAGGTCTCTGCATGCTCAGGGGCTACTGTTTGGAGTAGTGCCGGCGACGATGACGGGCTTCCTCCTCACCGCTTTGCCCCGCTGGACGGGACGCCAGCCAATTTCACGACCGGCGGCGATATTGCTCTTTTGGTTTTGGTTCGCAGGCCGTGCGGCCTTTTTCTTGCTACCCGCAGCAGCCGGATCGGTATCAGCAGCGTTCATTGCGTTGCTTGCCCTGATCGTGGCGCGGGAAGTCGCTGCAGCCGAAGATCTCCGCAACGTCAAGATCGCATTACTCCTGGGAGCGCTATCCATTGGCGCCGGCATGGTTGGCGTTTCGGCCGATCGCGGGTTCGCTGAACCAGGGCTCCGCATCAGCGTAGCAGCGATTCTGGGCCTCATCGTCGTTCTTGGCGGTCGCGTAGTGCCGAGCCTCACCGCGCATCACTTTGAGATGCGCGGTGAGAAGTCTCCGATTGTACGGCGTCAATGGATCGAAAGGGCCTCTGCGGTGGCGACCGCACTCGCGCTTTGCGCTTGGATGATCGCTCCGTATGAGGCGACAACGGGTGTTGCATGCGCCTTTGCGGCGGTCGGACAGGCAGCACGCCTCGTCCAGTGGCATAGTTGGCGGATGGTCGCGCACCTACCCGTCCTTGTCCTCCATTTGGCATACGGATGGGTTTCCATCGGCTTCGCCTTCTTTGCCGTACACATCCTTTGCCCTGGCACCATCTCCAGAGTTACAGCCCTCCATGCGTGGGCAGTTGGCGCCATAGGGTTGATGAGCCTCGCCATCATGGCAAGCATGACCCGGAAACAGAGCGGAGCCGCGCTCAGGCCCTCTCGCATGATGTCCCTGTCCTATGTATGCGGGTTGGTGGCAGTCGTGACCAGAATTTCAGCCGCGGCTTTCCCTGCCCAGTGGATTTGGTTGCTGCTAAGCACGACGACGTGGATCATGTCCTTCGCGCTGTTCCTCATCGTTTTCAGGCGCGCGTTGTTCGGGGATCTCGCGTCGCGACGTGGTTTAACGCCGGTCCCAGAAGGGCAGGATTCAGTCTTGAAGTCTGGCTGTGAAAAGGGATGTCTTCACAAGCGGTGACGGACCGCTTTTGCAGCGTCACCGGCTCAACAAAGAGTTTCCGTCGAACCGAAATGACCCGAACGTCGCCCAAGCAAATTCAATGCTTTATGCATCGGTGCTTCCCCAAAGGTGCGGTATGGTTCGGTCCCCCGAACCTAACGAATTCCGCTCCATGGCTCGGCGAGGACGCCGATGTCCAGGCCGATCAGGTCGATCGCCCGGCGAGCGGTATGATCGATGATGTCTGCGACTGATTGAGGCTTACGATAATAGGCTGGGACCGGGGGAGCGATGATGGCTCCGATCTCGGAGGCCGCCGCCATGGCGCGGATGTGTCCCAGGTGCAGCGGGGTCTCCCGGGTTAGGAGCACGAGCTTCCGCCGCTCCTTGAGGTGAACGTCGGCCGCGCGGACGAGAAGGTTGTCAGCTCCGCTGCTCGCGATCGCCGACAAAGTTCGCATGGAACAGGGTGCAACGATCATCCCTGATGTCCTGAATGACCCGCTGGCAATAGTGGCGCCTAAATCGTCGATGGAATGACAGTACGCGGCCATATCCTGGATTCGCCGCAGCGCATCCGAACCGGCCTCATGAGCGATCGTTCGTTCCGCCCCCTGGGAAACGACCAGATGCGTTTCGCATCCTGACGTGGCGAGGAGTTCAACAATCCGGATGCCGAGCATAGCACCTGAAGCGCCGCTGATTCCGATCACGATCCGCGATAACGTCCTCATGAAACACTCCGTTCGAACCGATCGCCGTAAGGTGATGGGTTAAATCAAAAGCAAAGGAGGTTGCTCAGGCCCTGGCAGCCTGGGGAAGTCCAAGCCGCTCCCAGATGGCGTCGACGCGCGTCGAAACGGCTGGATCCATGCTGAGAACCCGCCCCCATTCACGGTCAGTCTCGGAACCGAGTTTGTTGGTAGCGTCGATCCCAAGCTTTCCGCCCAATCCAGCTTTGGGTGACGCGAAATCGAGGTAGTCGATCGGCGTATCGCTAATGGTCACCAGATCCCGGGATGGATCGGATCGTGTCGCCACAGCCCACATCACATCGTCCCAAGATTGCACATCAATGTCGTCGTCAACCAAAACCAGCAGCTTCGTATAAGTGAATTGAGGGAGAATTGACCAGAGTCCCATCATCATTCGGCGAGCCTGTCCGGGATAACGCTTGGCGATCGAGACAATAGCTATTCGGTAGGAGCAGGCGACTGGCGGCAGCCAGACATCCTTCACCTCTGGAAACTGGCGTTTCAGAATGGGAACGAACAGTTCGTTAAGCGCTTCACCGATGCAAGAGGGTTCGTCCGGTGCGCGGCCGGTGAAAGTCGAAAGGTATATCGGATTTCGACGCATCGTAACCGCAGTCACCTGCATCACTGGGAAGTGGTCGACGGCGTTGTAGTAGCCCGTATGATCACCGAAAGGGCCTTCCGGCGCCGTTTCCGTGGCTGACACGAAGCCTTCGATCACGACCTCCGCCTCGGCGGGGACGACCAGGGGTACGCTCACGCACGGCATTAATCTCGGCCGCTTGCCACGCAAGAGTCCGGAGAAACGCAATTCCGACATTGTCTCTGGCAAAGGAAGGACAGCGGACAGGATGGTGGATGGATCCGCGCCGATCACCACCGCCACAGGCATCGGTCGATCGGCGGCTTTCCATTGATGATGATGACGCGCTCCGCCCCTGTGGGCGAGCCAGCGCATGACGGCACGGTCTCTCCCGAGCACTTGCATTCGGTAGACGCCGACATTGTAATCGTCCACGCGAATGCTGTCGGGCGGCCGGGTAATCACAAGCGGCCAGGTAATGAGCGGAGCGGGCTCCCCCGGCCAGCAAATCTGGGCCGGCAGCCGCCCGAGATCGATGGCGTCGCCTTTCATCTCGATTCTCGTGCCGGCAGTCGCCTCCCGCGGGCGCATCGTGAGCGCTGCCTGCGCGAGCGGAAACTTTCTCCAAGCGTCCCTGAGACTTTGTGGTGGGTGAGGCTCGCGCAATTCGGCGAGGAGTTCCCCAAGGTCACGCAGGCCATCCGGTTGGACGCCGAGCCCCCATGCAACGCGCTCAACGGTACCAAAGAGGTTAACGAGAATTGGTATCTCCGCCGGCCGACCATCCGGCAGTGTAGGACACTCGAACAAAAGAGCCGGTCCGCGGTCATGCAAGACGCGCCGGTGGATCTCAGTGACCTCGTGCACGACCGAAACGGGCTCGGCGATACGAGTAAGCTGTCCCTCTGCCTCAAGGTAGGTAACGAAGGCCCGAAGATCGGGAAAAAAGGGCAACTCACGGCGCATTGGCACTCCTCGGTCCGGCTCCTTCGATGCCGGACCAAACTGCGCCCGTCGTTGCGCCAGAACAACTTCAAGCTTGGCAGAGTGCCGTATACGCAAGCCGAAGGATCTCACATGCCACCACCGCACTCGTCCATTGCGACCTTGCCGCCGCTCATATCCTTGGCGTTGCGACCGCTCCCGCTGCTGCCGCTGCAGCCGATACTATCAGCCGTGATGCGCCGCATTTTGCTCCAGCATTCCGGTATGTTCGAGCGTCTTGGTGCTTATGCGGGAAAGCGATACGGGCTGGCCGCGTCAGATCTACCTTTCGCTTTTGTCCTCGATACCTCACCGGCGACGCCGATGATCACCGCGACACGTTCCATGCCTCCTGGACTCGATGCCAGGATTTCCGGTCCGTTTCTCGCCCTGCTGGGCATTGTGGACGGTACTTACGACGGCGACGCCCTGTTCTTCTCGCGCACGATCGTGGTCGATGGCGACGTCGAAGCTGTTCTCGCGCTCCGTAACGCCATCGACGATGCGGGTGTCGATGTCCTGCGGGAGGGCGCTACTCTGCTCGGCCCGCTTGGAGAAGCGCTTCTCCGCCGTTATCGACAAATGAAAGCGCGCGAGCCGTCGACAGGTAGTCGTCGCCAGCGACCGGAGTGGTCACCATGGAATTAATCTGCCCCGCCGGTACGCCGGCCTCGCTGAGGGCTGCTGTCGATGCGGGCGCGGACGGTGTCTATTGTGGATTTCGCAACGAGACCAATGCTCGCAATTTCCCGGGACTGAACTTCAGCGCCGACGAACTCGCAAAAGGCGTGGCCTACGCACATCGGCATGGTGCAAAGGTTCTGGTCGCGATCAACACTTTCCCGCGGGCCGGCGCGACGGAGCTATGGCACAAGGCAGTGATCGATGCGAACGAGGCCGGTGCCGATGCGCTCATCGTCTGCGACATTGGGCTTCTGGCATATGCCGCTAAGAGCTATCCGAAAGCTCGCCTGCATCTCTCCGTGCAGGCTGCCGCCGCCAATGCGGATGCAATCCGATTTTATGTTGAACAGTTTAATGTGAAGCGAGTAGTCCTGCCGCGCGTTTTGAGCCTGCCCGAAATCGCTGCAATCACGCGCGCCACTGACTGCGAAGTTGAAGTCTTCGTCTTTGGAGGATTATGCGTCATGGCGGAAGGACGATGCTCCCTTTCCTCCTACGCCACCGGGCTGTCGCCAAACATGAACGGTGTCTGCTCGCCCGCGAGCCACGTCGATTATGACGACGAGGACGGGGTGATCGTGTCCCGCCTGGGTGGCTTCACCATCAACAAGTTCGGCCAAGGGGAGGCGGCAGCTTATCCGACTCTCTGCAAGGGACGTTTCAAAACCAAACTTTCGACCGGGTATGTTTTTGAGGACCCCGTTAGCCTGGACGCGGCGACACTCTTGCCGGGGTTGCGAGACGCAGGTGTGACAGCGCTGAAGATCGAAGGACGGCAACGCAGTCGTGCCTACATCGAGAACGTCGTGCGCTCTTTTCGTGACGCATTGAGCGCGCTTGGGCAGGGGCGTCCCATCCCATCGGGATCGCTCCAGCCCATGAGCGAAGGCCAGAGCAACACGGTAGGCGCCTACCGCAAGACATGGCGCTGAACCGGCGAGGAGACCCATGATGAAACTGACGCTCGGGCCTGTCCTGTATAACTGGGAGCCGTCGACATGGCGTGATTTCCATTTCCGCATTGCGGACGAAGCTCCGGTAGATACCGTATGCGTCGGTGAGGTCGTCTGCTCGAAACGATTGCCGTTCTTCCAAGATTTCATTCCAGAAGTAGTGGAACGACTGATCGGCGCAGGCAAAGAGGTACTGCTGAGTTCACTCGCGCTCATCACTCTCGAGCGGGAACGCAAGCTGACGGCATCACTAGCGCGAGAGTCTGATATCCTCGTTGAGGTAAACGACATTACGGCGCTGAGCCATCTGGAAGGGCGGCCGCACGCCATCGGCCCCTATGTCAACGTATATAACGAGTCTGCCCTTGCCTGGCTGGCTGGTTATGGGGCGCGCCGCGTTTGCCTCTCGCCCGAGCTGCCGGCAAGCTCGATTGCGTCCTTGGCGAAATCCTGTCCCGAGGTCGCGTTGGAGGTGTGGGCGTTTGGGCGGGTGCCGCTCGCGATCTCAGCTCGATGTTATCATGCGCGTCTTCACAAGTTGACGAAGGACAATTGCCAATTCGTCTGCGCGAAGGATCCCGACGGTCTGGCGACCGATACGCTGGACGGCAAGCATTTTCTCTCCATCAACGGCGTCCAGACTCTCTCATCGACCTATGCCAATCTCATCGAATATCTCCCCGATCTTGCGGCGCTCGGCATCGCCTCGTGCCGCCTTTCACCGCAATCTTGCGACATGGTTGCCGTGGCAAAGGCGTTTCGCGACGTAGCGGACGGCGTCCTTGATCCGAGCGAAGCCACGCGCGCTCTAGATCTGGTCTGCGATGGGATGCCGTTTTCCGATGGCTTTCTCAATGGTGTCCCGGGAGCGGACTACAAATCCCGCGGCGCGGTCGGGTGGCCATGAATCGATCTATCGTGAGATCTGGTCTTTCGCGCGTTCAGCACGGGAAACTCTGCCGAAACGTGAGACCAGATGACCAGCCCATTGGGGTCTCCGGGAGCTTTGGGTATGCGCTGTTACTTTGATCTTGTGGGTGCTTTTGAGACCCTCCGCGATGGTTCGGGAATTGAAGTTTCCGATCTTGAGGTGGCCCGCGCTGCGGCATGGAAAGCCATTCAGGAATTGCGCGAGGGCGACGACGAAGCGGATCAGAATTGGAGCGGTTGGGCACTTAATATTGTCGACCCTTCGCGCAACGTTCTCGTCTCGATGAGCCTTATCGATAACTCTGATGGACCGCCGCCGTTATCCTACCCAATACAATAGTCGAAGCGATCATCTCGCGGTGGCGTTTTAAGCTGCCGGCCGTTATGAAGCCAGCCTGCGTCTTCATCTCGTATGGCCCAGCCACCTCGGCGCCACGCCGTCCCAAAATTTGCGGCTCGTCTAAAAGTCCTGCAGGGAAGCCGCTAGTCTCGATCCCTCTTGGTAAATGCGACTTCCCTGTTTGAACGCTAGGCGTGTGGTACGCGTGGGTGAATGGGAGTCCTGAGACCTGACCTTTCTGAAGCTGGCTTACCCGATCAAGGAGGAATGGATCGCGCAGGGATAGACCTGACCGCGCGATAGCACGCCTCCCAGGAGCACGCCGCCGGGCGGCGGCTTTGACGAAGTGCATGACCTAGGGTCGCCGGGTGATCGGGGTCATTCCTGCTCGTGTTCTTCGATGCTGAACGATATCCATTCTGTGTTCGGGCCCGGTGGATTGTTCCTGCCTCTCTGCGTGAGGTCGGACGAGGGCAATGCGGACGCGAGAAGCCCGTACACTCGCGTCTTCTCTACCGCTTGCGGGGCGTCTTTTTTAGCGAGTTACAGGTTTTTGTGATCCCTGCGAGCTTGGTCGCTCCCTCTTCGAAAGGCATAGCGTCAAAGCCGAGGAAAACAGGCGAGCTGTAAGTGCCTTGCACCATCACGCCCACGGTCCTAGCCTTCTCGATCCGCTCCAGTTGGCGGGCGGTCAGATAATACGCCGCGTTCAGCCAGCCATTCACGATCTGCTTGTCGGCGGGACGGATCGCCTCTCCGTCTCCATCGACGACCAACGAGTGAGCCTGAAGTGACATCGCCTCTTCCTCGCGCCCTTGCGGATCGAAGATGACGATGAGCATCATCCGCTCTCCCTCGGGACAGCTCAACATGAACTTGTTGATGCCAAAGACGGTATCCCGCTCGCCCTTTAGGTAGATGAATCCGTCCCGGCTTTCGAGGGACCAGACCGTGCGTTCATAGCCTGAGTTGACGGCGCGCAGCCGCGTCAATTCCGCCTTCGTCGGTTCATAGATCTCTTCCGGCCCGGCCTTGGTGGAGAGCGTGAAAAAATCGGGGTCCACATCCATTTCCCGGATGTACGCGACGATTGCCGCGGACGCGATCTGGGCGAGATCGGTCTCATTTTCCTGCTTCGTCTTGTACGAAAAGCGATGAACCCCGAACCGGGAATCGTCCCTCAGGTAGCGGAAGCGACCTCCTAGAAATGCCAGGGTGCAGGCGCTGTGGCATTCGCCTGGCCCGGACGACGGCAAATCCGCAAGGTCCGCTTTGCCTTGTCGACCGATGTCGGTCCGCAGATTGTACTTTCTAATGACGCGACCGAGTTCCATCCCGCCGAACAAGTTTCCGCCCCGCGAATTCAAAAGGACATGTGACTCGCCAGGGACTTGTTTGGACTGGATGAACTCCTCGAGCTTCCGCCCTGAATTGGGTTCGATTGGTCCATCGATAAAAATCCGCCAGGCAGTGCCGAGGATCGGCCGCAGCTCGGGTTTTGAAGCAAATCCCGTGATGCGCATCCCCGAGGATTCCGCATGTGCCTGGGAGGCGAGGGCAGTCAACACCAGGGTGACGCCCGCTACGAGAGCAGCAACTCGCTTCATGATCGATCTTGCCATCAGGAGGGTGATCAGAGTTCTTGCTGTCGGCATTGCCAAACTGTCAAGCATCTATCGCGCGCAGGGCACCGTACATGCACCGAAGTTCGATGAGTTCGGGCTTGTATTGGGGTCGCGAGCCTCAAGTAGGGGGGCGCGATCAAAACCGCCTGCTTAAAGAGTTCGCCGCCAGTGAATTCCGCCGCGCCGTCGCCGCACCTTCTGCTTATCATCGAATGCCGGATTTCACTCTTTAGCTATGCGGGCTCGCGCCTCCGACGGGCCGCGACGGATACGATCACAGGCGACGGATCACGCTGTCTCGTGAGTCTTTTGTGTTGAAGGGTTGACAGAATTCGCCGCGACACGGGATGAAGTGACGGCTGCTCTAGATCCGGACGGAAAACCCGATGTCTCTGACGACTCCTGACCTGATGACCCAGCTTGCCTTTTCCGCCTACAAGAACAAGGGCCGCTTTGCAGTTCTCCTCGCGTTTGGGAGCGCACGCGCTATTTGGCGATTGTCGGCGTCATGATCGAACTCGCCAACCGGTGCCAGTTCCTGGTCTGCGCGCCGTCGGAATTGTTCGCGAAAGCTGACATCGCTCTTTACAAAGCAGAAGGCGGTGTGACCTTGAGTCCGATCCTCGTGTCTTCCGACAAACAGCAGACGTACTGTATCTAAGAAGCGCCGTCGCTCGAAGCGATCCGCCAAGTGGTGCACGTTAGAAGGACGCGGGTGGATGACCGACCCTGCAGACGACCGGCTTTATCGTGATCCAGCTCTCGCCCAGTTCTATGATGTGGCAAACCAGTGGGGTGTCGACTTCGACTATTGCGTCTCCCTCGCATCCGATGCGATCTCGGTCCTTGATCTAGGCTGCGGAACAGGCCAATTGGCAAGCGCACTTGCGCGGAACCAGAAGGTAACAGGCGTCGATCCTGCTGCCGCCATGCTGGATATCGCGCGTCGGCGTCCAGGAGGAGACAAGGTTGCTTGGGTCCAGGCCGATACACGCTCTGTCCGTTTGGGGGAGCGTTTTGATCTGATTGTCCTCACAGGCCATGTGTTCCAGGTGTTCCTGAGTGACGAGGAACAGAAGGCTGTTCTGGCGACGATTTCAGCCCATCTCAATCCAGATGGGCGGTTCATCTTCGATAGCCGCAATCCTAGGCTCAGGACTTGGGAGGGACGGAACCGCCACAACAGTCTGCATCGCCTCGAAGATCCGCAGCTGGGTACCATCGAGGCTTGGAATGAGCCTTCCTACGATGAGACCAACAACGTATTGACCTATGAGAATGGCTATACGGTTCTTGGCTCGGGCCAAACGGTCTCAGCAACGGCGCAGATCCGCTACACCTTTCAGGAGGAGCTTGCAGCCATGATAGAGGCGGCTGGGCTGGTTGTTGAGAGATGGCTCGGCGATTGGGAGGGGAACCCATACCGTCCAGAGGCTAGGGAAATCATCCCCGTGGGCCGCTTAGCTTACACGCCTTCCAGCAAATTTTGCGAGACGGATTCACGGTCCGGACCCATTAAAGTGGTTTGCTAGTTAGACGATTTGTGATTCACCGCTTCCGATAGGAGGCTACGAATGAACGGGACTGCTGGGACGGAGCATGCTGATGTCAGACATCACGGCTCCAGCTCGATTGCACTTGTCGGTCACGAGCTACCATCGCCAGAAGCGGGTGCGTTCGCGTAAATAAAATAACAACTTGCGGGTCCGTTCGATGATGGTCCATTTACCTCGCCAGCCACGAGGCAGGATGATCACGTCGCCGGGTCCGTAAGTTGATGTGAAGCCATCTACACCGGTCAGCGATGCGCGGCCAAAGATAAGGTGGCAAATTTCGGAGGACGTATCCCGGACGGCCGAAAAGGTTCCCGGGGTGCACTCCCAGACACCGACAGAAACGCTGCCGTCGTCCGAGCGCCACAGGGTGCTGGCAGCCTCGACCTGGCCGGGTGTCAATGTGGTCTTTTTAGCAGAATAGGGGCCGAGTTCCCGGTGGTGGAGATCCCCGTATCCAAGCAGATTGATCATTTGAATTTCTCCGGCGCAGCCACTTCCTCGGGAGGAAGGCTCTGTAAAAATTCTTTATGCGCGCCCCGTCAGTCGGTTTGCGGCGGACGCGAGCCATGATGTCCGTGTTCCACCGCGTGCCTCGATGCGATCGGCGAACTGATACATCTGGTACATGCTGTGCACCCCCAACCAGCGCAGGGGCTCGGGTTCCCACTGCTTGACCTCCCGGTTGACCCAGGGCAGGTGGACGAGCCGGCTATCGCGTCGCAAAATGAGGTCGCACAATGTTCGCCCCGAGAGATTGGACGTCGAGACTCCGCGGCCGACGTAACCCCCGGCCCATCCAATTCCGGTCTTCCAATCGAGTCCGACCGTTGCGCACCAATCGCGCGGCACGCCAAGAACACCGCACCAAGCATGATCGATCCGTGCAGCTTGGGCCTGCGGAAGCACACGAACTAGAATCTCGTGCAGCTTGCGGATGGTCTCGTGCTGGGTGTGACCGCGCTGATCGATCCGCGAGCCGAACCGATAGGGAACGCCTCGTCCGCCCATCGCAATACGCCCCTTGCGCGTCCGTTGGGCATAACAATACGCGTGCGAGTTGTCCCCCAGAAGCTCGTTTCCTGCCCAGCCGATCTCATCCCACGTGCTGTCGGAAAGGGGCTCCGTAATGATGAGGGCGCTATTCAGTGGCAGCCAAAGGCGCTCAAGGCCAGAGATGCCGGCGGTAAATCCTTCCGTTGCACGCACGATGGTCTCAGCCCGGACGATTCCCCGAGAGGTCGTGACCCGGCCCGATTCGATCAGCGTAACGCCCGTCTGTTCATAGATCGGGACGCCCAGCCTCTCGACGGCCGCCGCGAGACCGCGCACCAGCTTTGCCGGCTGGACCCGCGCAGATCCACTGCTGGCGATCGAGCCAAGCGCGTTCTTGACCCTGATGCGCACCTTGGTTTCATCTGGGCCGAGAAGCTCGAAACGCTCGTTGGGAACCTGCCAATCGATAGAATAGCGGTGCTTCTTTTTTAGGCGCGACCATTGCGCGGGGGTTGCCGCCACCATGAGGTTGTCGACACGCACAACGTCGGCGTCGATCCCTTCCGCTTCCGTCACACGGATAATCTCTTCCACGCTTTCGTGCATGATCCTGTCCATCTCGATCACGCCGGCCCGGCTGGAGCCGCTCAGATATTTCTCCCGCGACCAACTGATCCCACCCTGGAGGAACCCGCCATTGCGCCCGGATGCACCAAAGCCCGCAAACTCCCTCTCGACCACGACAACGCGAAGGTTTGGGTCGGCTTTCTTTAAATAGTAGGCCGTCCAGAGTCCCGTGAATCCGGCTCCAACGATGCAGACATCCACGTGCTGGTCGCCAGGCAGCGGATCGCGGTAGTCCGGAACACCGCCCATATCGGCGAACCAGAACGAGAGGTTGCCGTTCGTCTTGACCTCCATGGTCAATTTCCTTTCATCGGCCGGATTCGAACAAGGTGCTGCCGCTAAGATCGCGAGGCTCAGATCAAGTCGCCGAACCGGGGGGTGCTTTGTCGCGTTGAAGAACCACGCTGAGCAAGGCAAGGATTCCGGACCCAACCATCAGGAACAGGGAAACGGCGTTGAGAACTGGCGTTGAACCTACTTTCACCATGCGATCGTACATCGTGATTGTCAGTGGCGCATCGGAACCAACAAGCATTAGGGTGGTGTTGAAATTCTCGAATGATACGAGAAATGCGACCAGGAAAGCCGCCGTGAGAGCGGGCGCCAGAAACGGCAGGGTCACCGTGGCAAGCACTCGCGGCCGGCTGGCACCGAGATTTAGGGCAGCCTCCTCCAGCGAGATATCGAATTTTCTCAAACGCGCTGCGATGACGAGGGAGGTAATAGTTGTCAGGAAGGAAAACTGACCGAGAATTACCAGGGTGAGGCCCGGGCGCAAGATCGACCAATCCTGACCAAGCGCTTGCTCGACGCCATTCGCAATCATGCTCGCGAAGACCAGAACCGATATGCCGATGATGACCCCCGGGATAACCAACGGGATCACGAGGAGGACAAACAGGGCGCTTTTGAACGGAAAATCCCTGCGCTCGAAGAGGAAGGCGTTGCATGTGCCGACCGCAACCGCCATCGCCGACACGATGATGCCGACATACAAGGATGTCTGCAACCCGCGCATCAGGCGCCGGTCATGGAACATTCCGATCTTTGGTTCGGTGTCGCTGAAGAACCAGTCCAGCGTGAAGCCGTTCCAGGGCAGGGCAGGGAACTGGGAATCGTTGAAGGCAAAAACGCCCGCGGCCAAGAGCGGGGCCGCCAGATAGGCGAAGAATGCGACCAGGTAACCTTTGTAGATCAGCCGGAACGCCCGGGATTGCAGTGCCGCTACATTCATTTTGCGACTAATCCTTTGCCACCGTTGTGGCCAGTTTCTGACCTGTCAGACGCAAGCCGAGCCAGACCACAAAGGAAGTGAATGCGAGCAGCAGCACGCCGAAGGTTGCACCTGATTCCCAGTTGTAACGGGTTATGAACTGGTCGTAGATCTGCTCGGTGAACCACATGCTGTTCTTGCCGCCCAACAGGATTGGTGTGAGATAGCTTCCTGCGGTCATCATGAAGACGATGATGCACCCGGCCACGATGCCTGGCATCGCATATGGCACAACGATGCGCCGAAAGACCGTTATCCGGCTTCCACCGAGATTGTGGCCGGCCTCGAGCAAGCTGTTGTCCATGCCATTGAGAGTCGAAACGAGCGGAACGATCATGAACAGGACTACGGTGTAGACGAGACCGACGACCACCGTCGCGTCGTTGTAGAGGAGTTCGATCGGTCCCTTGATGATGCCGATCGCCTGAAGAGCACCCGAAATCAGGCCCGTCTCTCTCAGAAGCACGATCCAGCCGAATGCGCGCACAAGATCGCTCACCCACAGCGGTACCAGGCACAGCAGAAACAGCGCAGTCTGCGAGCGGTAAGGGGCGATCTTAGCGATGTAATAGGCAACTGGAAATCCGACCAGCAGCGCAAGAAACGTGACCAGGATCGACATGACGGCGGTCCGCAGAAGCGTGTTCCAGTAAATCGGCTCCTGGACGAAAGCGAGATAGTTCGCGAGACCGAACGTAAACTGACGCGGGCCAACCTTCTCGCGCAGGGAAATGCCGACGATGCCGAGTTGCGGAAGCACTACGAGCAAAAGAATCCAAAGGAGAAATGGAGTCAGCAACAGAAGGAGTGACAGTCTTTGCGCATCCTTTTGCAACACGGCTCTAGCGCTCCTTCGCCGGGAAGCATTGGGTGTCTGCGAAGGCCCAATTGAGATGCGCAGGATCGCCTGGCTTGATCGGCGAAGAGCGGTCGACACCATTGATGGCGACTTCGATCAACTCCCGGCTGTCGATCCGGACCAGCGCGCGGCTGTTCGCACCATTGAACAGGAGAGAATCGACAGTTCCCGTGAGCGTGTTTTGCGTTTCCCTACGAACGCCCCCGAAGGCGATGCAATCGGGCCGGACAAAGATTTCGGCAGAGTCACCGGGGGAAAGGGCGGACGCGCCACAGTTCGCTACGATCGTGTCTCCGCCCGACGTGACAATTTCGGCCTCCCCGTTTGATATGCGATTCACCTTTCCATGCCAGCGATTGCTGTCGCCGACGAAGCCTGCCACGAAGGCAGTGCGAGGGTTGTGGTATAGTTCCTGCGGCGTGCCGATCTGTTCGAACTTGCCCGCATTCATCACCGCCACGTGATCGGACATGACCAGTGCTTCCGATTGATCGTGCGTGATGTAGAGAAATGTCGTGTCGAACTGGTGCTGGAGCAGCTTCAATTCGATCTTCATCCGCTCGCGGAGCTTGAGATCAAGCGCGCCGAGAGGTTCGTCCAGCAGGAGAACATCCGGCTCGAGCACCATGCAACGCGCGATGGCAATACGCTGCTTCTGACCACCGGAGAGCTGATGGATCTGCTTCTGCGCGACGTCGGGCAGCCCAATCCGTTCCAGAACTGCACCGACCTTGCGGGTGATGTCAGCCTTGGAGGCGCCGCGACAGCGCAAGCCGTAGGCGATGTTTTCGCCCACGTTCATCATGGGAAACAAGGCCAGATGCTGGAACACCATCTTGACATTGCGCTTGTTGGGAGGGGATCCGAGCACCGAACGTCCCTTGATCTTGATGTCGCCGGAACTCGGGTCCTCGAACCCGGCGATCATCCGCATCAGGGTGGTCTTGCCGCAGCCCGAAGGTCCAAGGATCGAGAAGAAGGATCCTCCCGGGATTTCGAGGGAAACGCCGTCCACAGCCGTGAAGGCTCCAAAGCGCTTGGTCAGATTCTCGCACTGCAAGTCATACATGCTGGGTGATCCGCAAAATAACGGCGGGATGAGCCCGGCCCATCCCGCCTTTCAAGAATGGTCTTAGTTGGAGGCAGCCTTGATGCGTTCCAGGGCCTTACCCTCCATGTCCTCGATACCCGGAGGAATATTCGCGAAAAACTTGAGGTTCGCCAGATCTTTGTCCGTAAACGCCGCCTTGGCTGCCGCCTTCTTGTCGTCCGGCAGCAGATCGATCGCCCCTTTGACTGCGGCCATCGAGCCGGACTTCGCCGACATGAGCGTTACGATCTCGGGCTGCAGCACGAAATTGATCCACTTGTAGGCGGCGGCGTCCGCTTCGCCCTTCTTGGGGAGTGCGAAGGTGTCGATCCAGGTAAGCGCACCGGTTGACGGCGGTACATAGAGGATATTGCTGTTCTGCCCTGCAAGTTTGTAGGCGGTTGAGTCCCATGTTTCGGACACGACCACTTCGCCCGACAGCATCAGAGCCGAAAGATCGTCGCCGCTGTTCCAGTAGGCCTTGATGTTGCTCTTGCACGCGATCAGCTTCGCGGTGACCTCGTCGAGGATCTTCTGGTATTCTCCGAGGTTGGCGTACGCCGCGAAGGGGTCCTTGCCCAGCGAGAACGCCGTCCCGAGCAGAATGGTCCGCCTCAGCCGCATCGACGTGCGGCCCTTGTATTGCGGATCGCAAAGATCGGCCCATCCTTTGGCGTTGGGGGCCTTCGTCTTGTCGACCATGATGCCGGATGTTCCCCAATGATGAGGAACCGCGTAGACGCCGCCATCGATCGTGGTGTTGGCTTTCACCGCGTCCAGCAAGTTCGGGGCCATCACCCCGGTATTGATCTTCGACAGATCCATCGGCTTGTAGATGCCGTACTCCTTTTGCACGGCACTGATGCGGTCGTGACTGGGCTGCGCGACGTCATAGCCCGCTCCGCCGGTCGCCCGGAGTTTGGCGATCATCTCCTCGTTGTTGGAGAAAGTGACCTGCACCTTGATATCTGGATACTTTTTCTCGAAGAGTTCGATGACCTTCTCGGGGGCGTAGCTCCCCCAGGTCAGGAGCCGCAGGGTCTCCGCTTGAGCCGACGCGGTGCCGATCAGGAATGTTGCGCCAAGTGCGCTCGCAAGGAAATATTTGAGTCCGGGTTTCGTCATGCTGGTTCTCCCCTTCGCCAGTCTGGCCTGGCGGTAATTTCGGCGTCCGGATGGCGCGGCTGGACGATTTCTGTCGAACGTCCTTTACCGGCAAGCCGAGCCCATGAACTAAGCTTGTGAAATGGTCAGGCAAACAGATCCATTTTCGATAAGCTTGCAGACCAATTCTGTAGGCGCGGGCTTCGCAAACCGAGTGATCTGCAGAATGACCAGCGTGGCTCCGGCTTCGAGCCACGCCGAGGAGTTCCATCGTCTACTTGGATGAAGCTGCCTTGATGCGTTCGAGCGCCTTGCCTTCGAGATCCTCGATGCCGGGCGGTACACCAGGCGCAAACCTGAACTTCTCGACATCCTTTTCCGTGATGGCGGCCTGAACGGCCTTTCTCATGTCTTCGGGAAGCAGCGCCATTCCATCCTTTGTCGCCACGATGGCTCCACTGGTGGCCGACATCATCGTGACGATCTCGGGCTGCATGACGAAATTGATCCACTTGTAGGCAGCATCATCCGCTTCGCCCTTGCGGGGCAACGTGAAGGTATCGATCCAGGCGTGCGCGCCTGTCTTGGGCGGGACGTAAACGATATTGGGATTGTGCTTGAACAGGCGGAAGGCCGTGGAATCCCAGGTCTCCGCCGCAACCACCTCCCCGGACAGCATGAGCGTGGTCAGGTCGTCCCCCCCCTGCCAGTAAGCCTTTACATTGTCCTTGCAGGCAATCAGTTTCGCCGTCACGTCATCCAGAATTTTCTGGTAGGCGCCGAGATCGCCGTACGCCGCGAAGGGATCCTTGCCCATGGCAAAAGCGGTGCCGAGCAGGATTGTCCGCTTAAGGCGCATGGAGGTTCGACCCTTGTACTGCGGATCGCAAAGGTCATCCCATCCCGAAACGCTCGGGGCCTTCGTCTTGTCGATCATGAGGCCCGAAGTCCCCCAAAAATGGGGCACGGAATAGACCTTTCCGTCGACTGTGGTTTCGGTCGCGGTACGCTCCATGAGGAGTGGATCGATACGACCTGGAGTGATCTTCGACAGGTCCATGGGCTTGTAGATGTCGAACTCCAGCTGGGCAGAGGCAACACGATTGAATCCGGGCTGAGCCAGGTCGTAGCCAGCGCCACCTGTCGCGCGCAGTTTTGCGATCATCTCTTCATTGTTGGAGAAAGTCACATCGACCTTGATGTCCGGATATTGAGCCTCGAACAACTGAATCACCTTGTCCGGGGCATAGCTGCCCCATGTCAGGAGCCGCAGCGTCTTGGCCTCGGCCGGCGCGAGGCCCATGAGGATCGTCGCGCCAAGCGCGCTCGCAAGCAGGCCCTTCAGTCGAGTTCTTTTCATGGTCGTTCCCTCTGCTATGCAGGACCTTTCCCCGGGCACTGCCAATTCCAGTCATTGCGAGGCGCCCTCGGGGCACCGGTCGTCTAGTCTTTGATTCTGGCGGCCACACTCTTGATCTTGCTGTAGCTGCGGAGTGCCGCCATTCCCTTTTCCCGGCCGAATCCAGACATCTTGTTGCCGCCGAACGGCACCTGGATTCCACCGGCGAAATACTCATTGATGTAAATCTGACCGGCATCGATATCTCGCGCCATGCGATGCGCACGGGCGAAGTCCCGGGTGTAAATACCCGCCACGAGGCCGAAAGGTGTGTCGTTGGCGACCGCGACTGCCTCGTCCTCTCCCTCCACGACCTGGATAGAGAGAACCGGACCGAAAATCTCTTCCTGAATGACGGCGTCAGCGGCGGGGACCTGATCGAGAATGGTCGGCCGGTAGAACCAGCCTTTCCCCGTTTCCGCGTCCGTTGCGGATGATCCTCCCGCCGCGACGACGATGCCACGCGATTTCGCCCCGTTCACGTAATCTGCAATCTTGTTCTGTTGTGCCAACGAATTGACGGGTCCGATCTGGGGCCGCCGCAATCCGTGTCCCAAAGTGATTTGCTGTGCCCGGGCTGCAAGGCGTCCGACCATCTCCGCGTGAACCACCCGTTCGACAACGAGTCTCGATCCTGCCGAGCAGATCTGGCCGGCATTCTCATAAATGCCGCCAAGGACCCCCTCGACAGCCGCATCGAGATCGGCATCGGCCATGACAAGGATTGGCGACTTGCCGCCGAGTTCGAGAACCACGCTCGTGATGTTGCGGGCGGCAGCCTGCATCACAGCCACACCTGTAGGAACCGAGCCGGTGAACGTGACGTGCCGGACGTGTCGGTGAGACACGAGCGGAACGCCCGCGGATGCTCCGGTGCCGGTGACGACGTTGCAAACGCCTGCAGGCAGTCCAGCCTGGAGCAGGATCTCGGCGAGCAGCAACGCCGTGAGAGGCGTTTGCTCTGCGGGCTTGGCGACGACGGTGCAGCCGACCGCTAATGCCGGAGCTATGCCGCGAGCGATCGTCGAGAGCGGGAAATTCCACGGGATGATGTGTGCGGTAACTCCAACGGGTTCATTGACGGTGTAACCCAGGTAGTCGGGGCCGAGGGGGAAGCTGTCCGCGATGTCTTTGTCCGCTGCGCCTGCATAGAATTCGAAGCATCGGGCCGCCCCTGCCACATCGCTCTCGGCTTCCTGCAGCGGCTTGCCGCTGTCGAGACATTCTATGACGGACAGGCGGGAAGAGTTTTCCCGGATCAGGGCCGCGGCGCGGGCCAGAATTGCGCCTCGTTCCTCCGGCCTCAATCTGCGCCAGGGCCCACCGAGGGCGCGCCTTGCCGCCTCGACAGCAGCTTCGACATCGCTCTGGCCGCCGGCCGCGAAGGAATGGAACGCGCGTCCCAAACCGGGATCGAAGGTTTCCATTTTGTCGCCTGACGCAGAGGCCTGCCACTGACCGTCGATGAAGTGCCGGTCCGGAAGTCCGCCGAGTGTGCCGGTCCTGAAATACTCCGCTGCGAGGAGGTCCGCGTCGGTGCTCATGTCAGACCTGATCGCTGACTTGATATGCGGATTTCTCGAGCCACGAAGGGGCGATTTCGACGCCCCAGCCGGGTTCACTGCTCAGCGTGACGTGGCCGTCGTCGATCTCGTAGGGAGAGTTGCGGAAGAGATCGTCCTGCCAAGGATAGTAATCAGCGCCTTCGATGGAGAACTCGAGATATTTGCCCCCATTGGGGATGGCGCCGAGCAGGTGCATGGTGAACAGCGTCACCAGCGAGAGATTGGCGCAATGAGGCGTGACCGGGAGGCCTGCCGCCTCTGCCATGCGAACGACACGCAACGTACGCGCAATGCCGCCGAGATAGCAAATGTCGGGCTGGACGATATCGACGGCCCGCATGGCAATCATTCTGCGCCAGGTCGCGAGGTCGCAATCCTGCTCGCCGCCGGTCACGTCGATGGAAAGGGCCTCGCGCACCTGCTGCGTCTGCTCCAGTTCCCAATAAGGGCAGGGCTCCTCAAAATGGGAGACGTCATTGTCAAGGAGCAGTGCGCCAACCTCGATCGCTCGTTTAGGCGAAAAGCCGCTATTGGCGTCGACAAGCAGTGCAACACCCCCACCCAGCCCTTCGCGAATGGTCCGAACGATCTCCTCGGTGCGCCCCGGCCACTCGTCGACATCGCGTCCGCATTCCGCGCCGATGCGGAACTTGAATGCGTCGAAGCCCTTCTCGTCACGAAGGCGCTGGAAGCGAAGGAGCTCTTCGGCGGGCGTCACGTCGCGTTTCATTGACGATGCGTAGGCGCGTAACTTGCCGATCTTGCCACCAAGCAGTTCGACGACTGGCTTGCCTTCCGCCTTGCCGCGCAAATCCCAAATCGCGGTATCGATTCCCCCCATCGCGCGGCAGAGATAGGAACCGGGAAACTTATGTTCGCGCTCGGCAATGGTGTCGAGAAGGTCGTCGAGGTCGTCGAACTCCACCCCGAGGGACCACGGAGCAACCTGCCGATGGAGCACTTCGGCGCTGATGTCCGACTGGTAGCTTGAGACCTGTCCCCACCCCTGTTTGCCCGTCTCATCAGTGATCCGAACGAACCCGACAAAGCGGTTACAGAATGTCTCGATACGCTTGATCTTCATGCCGCGTCCTTCATTGGCAACTGGCTCGCGTGAGCGTTGGAAACACCCTCATGGACGGCGACGGAACGTCGCCGCTCGCGCGAAGCGCCACCAATCCCTTGTGGTTGGATTGATATCGCTATCGAACTGGTTTGGACGTTAGGTCCATTTTGGATAAATTTTGGTGCCAATCGGCGGCGACATCAGGCAAACTCCCCCCAAAGGCATCGATCGGAGAATGCACCACATGACGAAGCGCTCTGGCGGGGCATTGCTGCAGGCTCTGACAATAGATCGAAGTTCGCGCATCCCCATCGGCACACAACTTTGTTGCGCGCTGCGAGAGTTGATCTTGTCCAGTGCCATCGAACCGGGCCAGAGACTTCCCTCCAGCCGCACGCTCGCCAACGACCTCGATATCTCACGGACGACCGCGATCGGTGTCTACGAACAATTGGCTACCGAACGACTGATCACGTCACGGGTTGGCGCCGGCGCATATGTGAGCGAGGAACTGACCGCGAGCAGGCCAATCCCTGCCGATCCGGAACCATCGGCTGCGGCAGCACGACAATCGACACGTCTGGCCCGCCTGATGGCAGGTGCATCGGAGCAGTTTTTTCAACGCCTGTCCCACCCTGTGGAACCGCGGGCCTTCACGACCGGCATGCCGGCCTTCGATGAATTTCCAATGGCCGTCTGGGCGCGTCTGAGCGCGAAATACTGGCGCGAGCCGCGAAATATCGTGCTCGGTTATCCGGAAGCGGGAGGCTCCATGGTGCTGCGCGGTGCAATTGCCGCTCACTTGCGCACGAACCGCGGCGTGATCTGTCGGGCGGAAGAGATTTTTATCGTCAACGGTGCGCAGGAAGCCTTTCACCGGATCGGCAATACTCTGATCGACCCCGGCGACAAGGTGTGGTTTGAGAATCCCGGGGCCATCGGCGCCCGCAATGCGCTGATCTCCTGCGGTGCGCGTTTGGTTCCGCTTTCCATTGACTCGGACGGAATCGACGTGGCGGAGGGACTGCGCATGGCGCCAAATTTCCGCCTGGCATTCGTAACGCCGTCGCACCAGCATCCGCTCGGGGTCAATATGAGCCTGACGCGCCGGTTTGAACTTCTGCGCGCCGCAGAGCGGGCCGGTGCATGGATCATCGAGGACGATTACGACGGGGACTTTTATTATTCCGGCCGACCGCTTCCGACGCTCAAGAGCATCGATGCTGCCGGGCGCGTGATCTATGTCGGGACGTTCAGCAAATCGTTGTTCCCCGCTCTACGCCTGGGTTATGTGGTGGTGCCACCGGAACTGGTGGGCATATTCAACCGGATTGCCGGAGCCATTCTGAACGGTGCGCCAGCCAATCTGCAGGCGATCGTGGCAAACTTTATTCAGGAGGGTCACTTCGCGAGCCATGTTCGCCGGATGCGCAAGATCTACGCGGAACGACACGACATCTTCGTGGAAGCGGCGCAAAGGCGGCTCTCAGGTCTCCTCGACGTCAAGGTGACCAATACGGGGCTTCAGACTGTCGGGGTTCTTCCCCATGGTGTCGACGAGGTGGAAGTCGCCACCAGGGCCGAGGCGCGGGGCATTACGGTCGCTCCTATCGGGCGTTTCTGCATCGATCCGATCTCCACGAAAGGACTTGTTCTCGGTTTCAGCGGCATCCGGCCCCGACAAATCGCCCCTGGCATAGAGATATTGGGGGAGGTTCTCGAAAGCCTTTCGGGAAAAACCGTGGTGAACGGCTAAGCCCTTCGCGCATCCTCCAGAATGAAGTCTGCGGCGCGTTCGCCCACCATGATAGTCGGGGCGTTGATGTTACCCGATGTCACACGGGGGAAGATGGATGCATCGACCACACGAAGGCCAGCAAGACCATGAACGCGCAGGCGTGGATCGACAACCGACTTCACGGGATCCGGCCCCATGGCGCAGGTACCCGAAGGATGAAAGACCGAGCCGGCGCGTTGTCTGATGTCGTCCATAAGCTCATCACGCGTCGCGATCGCCGGCCCCGGTGTCAGCTCTTCGGCGATAAGACGCGCCATCGACTCGGTCGCGGCAAGTCTCCGGAGAAAGCGGACGCCCTCCAGCATCTCCTCCAGATCCTGCTCGGTCGAGAGATAGTTTGGTTGAATGCGGGGCGCTTCGAAAGGGTCCGCTGAACGAATTTCAAGGCGCCCCCGGCTGGTCGGATGGCAATTCGAGATCCCTATCATGAAGCCGGGATAAGGGTCGGGACTCATGAGCGGACGTTGACCAGGCGGCGCCTTGATGTAGCTCAATGGCGAGAAGTAGAGCTGCATATTCGGGCGGGCGAGGCGAGAATTGCTGCGAAAGAAGCCGCCGCCCTGGTTGACGCTCAGGGAGAGGGGACCGTCGCGGAGCGCGAGATACCGCGAGCCTACCATCATGCGACCCCACCAGGGACGAAGGATGTTGTTGAGCGTCGGCTCGCGCGAGCGGTAGATATAATCGACTCCCACATGGTCCTGAAGATTCTGCCCGACCTGCGGTGACTCGTGCACGACGGGTATCCCCAGCTCACGGAGCAAGTGGCCGGCGCCGACCCCTGAGAGTTGCAGGATCTGGGGTGTGTTGACGGCACCCGCGCAGAGTATGATCTCGCGAGTTGCGCGAACGGTGTATTTCTCACCTGCTCGCCGATATTCGACGCCGGTCGCGCGACCTCCCTCAAAGAGCAGGCGCGTCACGTGCGCGTTGGTCTCGACGCGCAGGTTCGACCGCTTCATTGCCGGTCGAAGATAGGCCGTGGCGGCGGACGCCCTGACACCCTTTTTGATCGTGATCTGGTAAAGTCCGACACCTTCCTGGGATGCGCCGTTGAAATCTGGGTTGAAGGGGAGGCCGGCCTCGATTCCCGCAGCGATATAGGTCTTGCACAGCGGGTGTACGTTCTTGGCGACATCGCTCACTTGCAGAGGCCCGCCTGTGCCACGCCAATCGTTGCCGCCGGCCGTGTTGTTTTCGGCGCGCTGGAAGTACGGCAGGACATCCGGATAACCCCACCCGGGATTGCCGAGCGCTGCCCATTGGTCAAAGTCTTCCGCTTGGCCACGGATGAAGACCATTGCGTTGATTGAGCTCGATCCGCCCAGAACCTTTCCGCGCGGCCAATAGCTCCGTCGACCCGCTATACCCGGATCGGGCTCGGTCATGTACTTCCAATTAAGGCGGCCATCATAAAACGTCTTGCCGTAGCCAATGGGCATGCGAACCCAGAAGTTGCGATCGCTGCCCCCTGCCTCAAGAACCAGTACGCGGTATCGCGCGCCTTTCGACAGACGATTGGCCAACACACAACCCGCCGACCCCGCGCCGACTATCACAAAATCAAACTCTCCCATCCAACTCCCCAGCTCGCGATCAATGAGGGGTGCATTCACGAATCTTGGCTCCAAACCTGGTACAGCCGATGCGAGACAATGTACCCATCCAGTTCAGAAAATCCGACAGACCATTCGACACCAAGGGCGACGTTCACCTTGGTCATGGCTTGGTAGCGGTTGGTCTGGCTACCGGCCCGTAGCCGCGAAGTTCGCGTCGTGGGCCGATATCGTCGAAGCGGTCCGGCGAGAATATCCTTCTGCAGCGTCTGCGAGGCGTAAGCCCTCCTACCCCCCGGAACAGCGCACGGACCCACGTAGTGAAAGCAGTTCACGATGTAATCCAGCGACTCATGTCACGATCGAGGATTGCGCGGCTTCCGCCTCGTGCTCGCAAACCGGAGATAGCGGAGGAGAGGGTAGCTTCGTGCACATCTCGGAGATGCCGCGCGGTCTTGCCAGTGCCTGCAAGTGTCCCGGTTGCGGACGGCGAATGATCGCGAACAAGGGTCGAATCCGCACCACCCATTACTCTCCCATAAACCCGACGGATGGCACACACCTGCACGACGGCGGGTGAGTCCGCTCTTCGTAAATTCACCAAGTGGATTTTTGACGAACGGCTCGAATTGATTGTCCCGGAACTGAAGATTGCCGACGGTGGGATTCCGTGACCGTTCATGCGGCGACGAAAAAATCGCGCGCATCAAGCCGAAGAATCTCGGTGCCATCATAGCGTCCAAGGCTTGCACCCTTATCAAAGAATCGGGAATTGCCCTACAATGACAGGCGCCCTCGCTCAATGCGTTGCGCTGGATCAAAGCATCCATCCCGATTTCGACTACAACACGGTCGAGATTGGTGGCTCGGCGCCCAAGTTTCTCGCTTAGGCAGGCAGAGGGAGAACGCGATGATCAAGGATGTCATGGTGCATCTTGACGGAAGCCTCGAGGATGAGATCCGACTCGAGTACGGCCAAGCGATCGCGTCCGCCGGGCAGGCTCACCTGATCGGCGCTTTCACCAATCTTCTGCCCGACCTGTCGATCGCCATGCCTTTTGATGGCGGCGCTGCCGCCGTCGTGCAAGTCGTTAGCGAGTTGGAAGAGCAAGCCCGGAAGGATGGTGATGCCACGGCTAAGCGTCTGACGGAGCGGCTCACCGCGCTTCAGGTTGAAGCCGAGCTGCGCCGCTTCGACGGAACCTTCGGCTCCATGTCGATCAAGATGGCGGAGCTGGCCCGCTACGCTGACCTGTTCGTCGCCACACGCCCCTGCGGGGCTGGCGACACGCCTGTCTGGCTGGATCTTGTTGAATCGGTTCTCTTCGGCGGCGGCCGCGGTCTCCTGATCGTCCCGCCGGGTCATCGTCGGCCGCGACCGGTTCAGACGGTTCTGGTGGCCTGGAACGGCAGCCGCGAGGCCGCCCGAGCCTTGAGCGAAGGATTGAGCTTCATCGAGAACGCAACCCGCACCGTCGTTCTCATGATCGATCCTCAGCCGGGTGCCGCGACCGGATCTGACATTGAGGGGCACCTTGCCCGCCATGGGGTGGCGGCGGAGATCGTCTCTGCTGCAAGCCACGGCCGCCGGGTGGCGGACGTGGTCCTCGACGAAGCGGGCTCCATATCCGCTGATCTCGTCATCATGGGAGGCTACGGCCATACCCGCCTGCGGGAACAGGTCTTCGGCGGCGCGACCCTGGACATGCTGACTATCTCGGATCTGCCGATGCTCTTGGCGCATTGAGCCGTAAATTGTTCCTACAGGCCCGTATGACACGCATCACCATAATCCAAGGTCATCCGACTTCAGACGCCCGACACTTCTGCCACGCCCTCGCCGACGCGTACGCTCAAGGGGCTGCCGAAGAAGGGCACGAGGTTCGGCTTATCCCGGTGGCCGAACTCGACTTCCCGCTCCTGCGCTCGAAAGATGACTGGGACAAGGCTCCGCCACCCTCAGCAATCGCAGAGGGGCAGCAGGCGTTGGCTTGGGCCGAACATTTAGTCATCATCTATCCTCTCTGGCTTGGCGGCATGCCGGCGATCCTGAAAGGATTCCTCGAGCAGACCTTTCGCTCGGTCTTCACGACGGGCGGGGCTGGACCCGAGGCGAGCTGGAAATCAGCCCTCAGGGGGCGATCCTCCCGGATCGTCATCACCATGGGCATGCCGGCATTTGCGTTTCGGTGGTATTTCGGCGCACACAGCCTTAGGAGCCTCAAACGCAGCATCCTTTCCCTGGTCGGCATTGGCCCGAACCGGCACACGCTCATCGGCATGATCGAAAAGATGGGCGACGCCAAGCGCAAGTTATGGCTCAGCACCTTGTGTGATCTCGGCAAGAAGGCCGGGTAAGCCGAGTGACGGCGGGAGTAGAGAACACCAGTTTGCAGGCCTCTTTCCGACCACACCTGTCCTGTGTGCCAAGCGCTTGGGGATGCGAAACGTTCGCCAACGATGGTCCGCTGCAACCCTGATCCTCGTCCGAGGCGAAGAAGTTCCCCCATGTTCGGAAGTACCCGAACCTTACACACACCTCACTGATGACCACAGCGAGGGCGTGCTACGTTCATTAGTCCCTAGAGGAGTGAGATATATGATTGATCCCGACGACAAGAACCGACCAATCACGTTCACGGATCCATCGCGGGATTCTGGCAACACTTTGCTCCCGATGTTGATTGCTGGCCTTGTCCTGATAGTCCTTGGTGGCCTCGTAGTGGTGGCCTTCGTCTTCTAAGTGTGATCCGACCTGCCTCTCTGTTCTGGTTGCGCTGGATCAAAGTCATGGCCTGGGTCCTGTGACAGCCTCCTCAAACATGATGGAAGGCTTGGTGGCGGAGCAGGGCGGCGGCGAAAGACTCCGTTGCTGGGCGAACAGGGAACCGCCTGGCATGCGGCGTCGGGCCTTCTGACGAGAGACTGATCCTTCCGGCCGACCCTGGCAACCCAATCGGCGCCGAGATAGTGCAGTTGATGTATACCCTGGCTCTCGATCCTGTGGGGATGCGCAAAGCCATGCGGAGCTCTTGCGCGACGAGCCCATCGAGTGTTCCGGATGCACGTCGCGAGCCGCTGCCGTCGCGACCTTGACCTCGGCCTGACTTAATCGTGGAGCGCTGTTGCCCGACGCCGAAGCGCTCACGGCGCTGCTCAATTAAGGTGGCCGCGAGGTGGCGAATCCCGCCATGAGAAAGTCCTTGTCGATCGGGGAAAGAACAGCGAGCGATGCGGTTCTAACTAAGCACCGTCGCATCGTTGCGACAGGAGGTCTTTTCCGGCCATTTCCGGCGCAAAAGGACTTGTGAACCGAGGGACAACTCCGCCAAGTCTACTGCTTTCTTACTCCAACCGTGTCAGCCATGACCGCTCCGCGCGTTCCCATAGGGCTTCGCGGGCCATCGGTCGTGTCGTCAGTGGTCTGATGCTCTGCCTCCGCGTTGAGTTCGGCTCCCAAGAGAACCACGATGGCGGATGCCCATATCCAGGTCATGAAACCAATCACCGCCCCCAACGAGCCGTAGGTCTCGTTATAGCTTCCGAAATTGGCGACATACCAAGAGAAGAGGACGGACACTGCTCCCCAGAGAAGCGCCGCGACAAGGCCGCCAGGAGTGACCCAACGCCATTGCGCTCGATCACGGCTCGGACCGTAGCGATAGAGCACTGCCAGGCCTG
>NZ_VCMV01000016.1 GCF_008757455.1 Microvirga brassicacearum
CTGATGTAATCCCGCGCGCTGCGGTTGAGTTCGCGTACAAGCGCTTCGGCCTGAACGGCGCGCGTCAAACTCGCTTAGTGTCAGAGGACGTAGTCCTTGTATCGGCTGATGTAATCCCGCGCGCTGCGGTTGAGTTCGCGTACAAGCGCTTCGGCCTGATCGGCATCGCCGCGGATGATGGCCGTGAGCACCGCGCGATATTGCTTGATGCCCATCTCGGCGCGACCCGGCAGCAGCGCGACGCGGCGGATAGTGACGCGGGTGCGGTCGTAGATGCGGTCGATCATATCGCTGAGGATCGGGTTGCGGGCGGCTTCCCTGATGCGCGACCTGAAGACCTCGATGGCATTGATATGCTGGTCGAGATCGCCCGCCTTGAGGCTTTTCTCGAAGGACTCGCCGAATAGCTCCGAAATGTCGTCCCAGTCCGCTGGGGTCGTGTTGAGCGTCGCTAGGCGTACCGCCAGCGCGTCGAGTGCCTCGCGCACCTCATAGAGACGATAGGTCGTCTCCATATCGACCGCGGCGACAATGGCGCCCTTGTTGGGCTCGCGCTCGATCAATCCGCGGTCCTCGAGGGTCGCGAGCACTTCCCGCGCTTTCGCGCGCGGCAGGTTGTAGGCAGCAGCCAATTCCTCCTCGGGAATGCGTGTTCCCGGGCTGAGGTTCCGCGAGGAGATTTTTTCCCTCATGTCGACGATCGCGGCTTCGACCGTCGTCGTCTTTCTCTTCGGCTTTCGCATTGCAGATCCTGGCATCTCCCGACACCCGATGAGGGCAGCGGGCATTGCTGACAACTGCCAATAAAGCGGTTCGGCTCCGCAATCAACTCCGGTACAAAAGATTGTACAATATTGTGCAATCGGATTGACACAACGAAATGTACAGGCTTACATTTGGGGCCGGTTGTAGACGGTCGAAGGAGCCGAGAATGACGTCGCATATCCAAGAAGCCGCATTTCCCGGTCCTCTCTGCCAATCCTATCAGGAGCGGCGAAACGCCTCCGTGGCGCTGGGCGTTGCCAATGGAGCGCCAATCTTTGCGGCCCGCGCTTCCGGCGCCAAGCTGATCGATCTCGACGGGAATGAGTTTCTCGATTTTGCGGGCGGCATCGGCACGTTGAATGTCGGCCACGCACATCCGGAGATCGTCCGTGCCGTCCGGGAGCAGGCGGAAAATTTTCTTCACACCTGTTTCAACATCGTCATGTATCCCGGCTACATCGAGCTCGCCGAGAAGCTCATCGAGATCGTGCCAGGCTCATGGCCGAAGAAGGTCATGCTCCAGACCACCGGCGCCGAGGCGATCGAAAACGCCATCAAGGTCGCGCGCAGGGCCACTGGCCGCCAGGCTATCATCGCTTTCGAAGGTGCTTTCCACGGTCGCACCTACATGGCCCTGTCGCTGACTGCGAAAGCTCCAGCCTACAAGACCGGTTTCGGTCCCTTTGCGGGCGAGATCTACCGTGCGCCGTTCCCGGTCTTTTATCGGTCAGGGGCGGCCGACGAACGGGCGTCCGCCGATGCGGCCTTCGCGGATTTCGTCCGGCTCGTCGAGAGTGAGGTCATTCCCGAGCATGTAGCTGCGGTGGTGATCGAGCCGCTGCAGGGGGAGAGCGGCTTCCACCCCGCGCCGGCCTCGTTCCTCAGGAAGTTGCGTGAGTACTGCACGCGCCACGGCATCGTGTTGATCGCCGACGAGATCCAGTCCGGTTTCTGCCGCACGGGGGAATGGTTCGCAACCGAGCATTCGGGTGTCGAGGCGGACCTCTACACGATCGCCAAATCCATGGGCGGCGGTCTGCCGATCGCGGCGCTTGTCGGCCGCGCCGAATTGATGGACGCGCCGAAGGTGGGCGGCCTCGGCGGGACCTATGGCGGCAATCCGCTGTCGTGCGCGGCGGCGCTTGCAACGATTGCCGTTATGCAGGACGAGGATTACTGCGAGAAGGCGCGCCGTGTTGGCGCCATCGTGCGAGAGCGCTTCGAATCCTGGGCGCAGCGTTATTCGATCGTCGGGGACGTGCGTGGACTTGGCGCCATGCAGGCCATCGAAATCGTCCGCGACCGTCGCGAGCATCAGCCGGCGGGCGACCTCACAGTCGCCATCGTGGAGGAGGCGTATCAACGGGGTCCGATCCTCGTGAAAGCCGGCTTCTACGGAAACGTCGTCCGCTTCCTGGGCCCGCTCGCGATGGACGGAGACGAGCTTGCTCGCGGGCTCGACATCCTCGGGGCGGCGATCGACAGCGTGGATCGCGAGGCGACGGCTGTCGCCAAGACGGCGTGAGATGGGCAACATGAACACTCTGCTCAAGCTGAAAAATGCGCGGAAGGTCGTCACCCTGCTCGGTGGCGCCGGTGCCGAAAGTCAGGTGCTCGTCCTATACGATCTGCATACGGGCCATAATGTGGAGCCGCTGGCGATCGCGTTATCGGAGGTGGGGGCGAACTTCCATCTCATGCAGATCGAAGGCTCTTCCCGGCACGGCAAACAGCTTTCGCCTGTTGCTGCTGCGGCCATGAAGGCGTCGGATCTGGTCATCGGCCTCACCCGTGCCAACATCGCCCACACATCCGCCCGACAGGAAGCGACGCGTTCAGGTGCCGGCGTCATCGTGCTTCCGGAATCGCACGGCGAAGACTTCTTCATGGCCGAAGGGTGGGACGCTGACTTCGTCGCGCTGCGGCCCCAGATCGAAAGTCTCGCTGCTTCGTTCTCGGCAGCCAGCACCGCGCGCGTCACGAGTCCCCATGGCACCGACGTCACCATGAGCATCGAAGGACGCCGGGGACGTGCGCTGCATGGTTTTGCCAACACCACCGACATTTCCGCCGGGTATTGCCTTGAATCGAGTCTCGCGCCCGTCGAAGGCACCGCAGAGGGCGTCATCATCGTCAATGCGAGCATTCCTGGCGTGTCGCTCATCCGCGATGAGCCTGTCCGCATCTGCATGGAGAAGGGAATGGCGGTCGCGATCGAGGGCGGCAGCGTGGCGCGCATGTTCCGCGATCTCTTGGCGAGCTTCGAGGATCCCGGCGTGTACAACCTCGGCGAACTGGGCGTCGGCATGAATCCGAATTGCGTCCTCGATGGCACGATGATGTCCGACGAGAGCGTTTACGGCTCAATCCAGCTCGCGCTCGGCACCAGCGCCTATATCGGCGGAACCGTGAAGGCAGCAGCCCACTACGACACCATCCTGACCGATGCGACGCTAGAACTCGACGGCCGAGCGGTGCTGCGCGGCACGGAACTTCTGCTTGAGGCGCGGTCATGAGCATCCGGGTCGAACGTCGCGACGACGGAATCGCCACGCTGCTGATGGATCGTCCAGAGAAGCGCAACGCCTTCACCCTCGATATGTATCGGGATTTCGGCGCGCTGATGTCGGAGCTCGATGATGACGATGGAATCCGCTGCATCGTGGTGCGCGGAGCGGGCGGCGCATTCTGCGCAGGCAGTGATATCGGCGGCTTCGAGGATGATCGGGACAGTCGTGCGCAAGCGCGCGAATATGCCGAGTTAACGCTCAAGATGACGGATCACCTCAAGAACACACGTCATCCGACGGTCGCCTGCATCGAGGGCGTCTGCGTCGGCGGCGGCCTGGAGATCGCATCGATGTGCGATATTCGGATCGCGGCGCGCAGCAGTCGCTACGGCATACCGATCAATCGCATCGGGCTGACCCTCGATTATCGCGAGCTCGACGATCTCATCGCTGTGGTCGGACCGACGCATGCGCTGGAGATTTTGCTCGAAGGTCACATTTTCGGTGTCGAAGAAGCACTCGCCAAGGGCATCGTCACGCGGTTCGTCGAAGACGATCAGGTCGTGGCGGATGCCTATGCGACAGCCGAACGCATCAGCGTCGCGGCGCCTCTGGTGAACCGCTGGCACAAGGCGTTCGTGCGCCGACTTCGTGACCGGGCGCCGATCACCGAGCAAGAACGTGACGAGGCCTATGCATGCTTTGACACGGAGGATTACCGCATCGGACGCGCCGCCTTCAGCCAGAAGCTGAAACCGGCATTCGTCGGGCGCTAAGGTCCTCTCAGCGTCGCTGAGCAGGAAACGCCTTCCTTCAGTCCGGCTGGCCGCATCGCGCTTGCGGCGGACCGGTCAACCATCTTGCCGGGTCATGTTTGGCATCAGAAACGAGTAGTACGGATGAATATCGCAGGTTCACCGCTCAGCGGCATGAAGATCCTGGACTTGTCGCAGATCATGGCGGGGCCCTATTGCACGATGATCCTGGCTGATCTCGGCGCAGAGGTGATCAAGGTCGAAAAACCCATCACGGGCGACGATTCTCGCGAGATGGGCCCTTACGTGAACGGCGAGTCGACCTGCTTTGCGCATATCAACCGCAACAAGGAGGGGATCGCCCTCAACCTGAAAGACCCGCAGGCAAAGGAAATTCTCTACGATCTCGCGCGTTGGGCCGATGTTGTGGTCGAGAACTACCGCGTCGGCGTGACGAAGTCGCTCGGCGTCGACTACGAAACGCTGCGCAAGCTCAACCCGCGGCTCGTCTATTGCTCCATCTCCGGCTACGGCCAGACGGGCCCTTATTCCGGCAAGGGCGGGTTTGACCTGGTGGCCCAAGGACTGACAGGCATCATGAGCATGACCGGCGAACCGAACGGCCGGCCTCTGAAGTCGGGCATCGCGATTTACGATGTCGGCGCTGGCATGACGGCGGCCTACGCGATCATCGCAGCCTACGTGCACCAGATCAAGGCGGGCGAGGGCCAGCATATCGATATCTCGCTTGCCGAATGCGGATTGCCATGGTTCGTTTGGGAGGCCGCGGCATATTTCACCGACGGCACATTACCGAAGGCGACAGGCAGCCGGCATCGGGTTTCCGCTCCCTATCAGGCTCTTCGCACCGGCGATGGCTTCATCGTCATCGGCGCCGCGAACCAGCGCACGTGGGAAAAGCTCTGCCGCGAGGTGATACATCGACCCGAGTTGATTGAGGATCCGCGCTTCGTCACCAATATGGATCGCCTTGAAAACATTGCCGAGCTGGAGCCGCTTCTGGAAGAGGCATTCGCCTCGGCCGATGCCGCAACCTGGATCGCGCGCTGCGAGGCGGCCAGCGTACCGTGTGGGCCCATCAACAATTTCGGAGAGGCGATGCAGGATCCCCACTATATCGCCCGCGGCATGATCGAAGAGGTCGAACATCCCAAGCTCGGAACCATGAAGATGATCGGGATTCCTACGAAATTCTCAAAGACTCCGGGCGCTGTGCGCATGGCGGCGCCCACGCTCGGCGAACACACCGACGCGGTGCTTCGCAGGTTCGGCGTAGACGAGGGCGCTATCGAAACGATGCGAAGCCGAGGCGCAATTCAGTAACGCCGATTTTCCCTGTCGCTTGGCTCCAAAAACAAGAAACTGGCCTGTAGGACTGAGAACTAAGAACAACAACCAGAAAGGAACGATCATGACACAGCCTATGAATTTTTCGCGGCGCGGGTTCCTCGTCTCCGGAACAGCCCTGGCGGCCCTCGGCGCGTTTTCCGGGTCGGCTTTTTCACAATCGGAGAAAGTATTCCGGTTGGGAGCATTGAATTCCATTACGGGTATCGGCGGACCCTATGGTCCTTACATGCTGGAGGCGATCAAGATCGCGGTCGCCGAGGTGAACGACGCCGGCGGCGCGGCAGGCCGGAAGTTCCAGCTTTTCGCCGAGGATGATCAGACCAAACCCGAAGCGGCAGTGCTCGCGGTCAAGAAGCTGATCGAGATCAACAAGGTTGAGGCCGTGGTGGGCATCTGGCCGTCCTCCGTCGGTCTGGCCACCATGCCGATCACGAACGAAGCCAACCTGATCACCATGAACACCTGTGGTGCTCCGGAAATGTTGACGGAGAACAAGAAGGGACTTGCCTGGATGTTCCAGGCGTCCAACGCCATCTTCGGAAGCGCCTTTGCGGAGGTCGCCCGCCAGCGCGGCTTCAAGCGCCCGGCCGTGATGGCCTTCAACAACTCCACCTTCGTGGGTCAGGCAAACCACTTCAAGGAATCCTGGGAAGCGAAAGGCGGCAAGGTCAGCGCTTTCGTCATCTACGAGCCCAACCAGAGCAGTTACCGGACCGAACTGAGCCGCGTGCTCGCAACGAAGCCCGACGTGATCTCGCTGAGCGCCTACCGCCCCGATGCGACGATCATCCTCAAGGAATGGTGTCAGAGCGGCCAGGATTGCAAGTTCATCATGCCGGGCTGGACCGCCAACGAGGATCTCGTCAAGGCGCTCGGCAAGGAGGCAACCGAAGGCATCATCTCCATCTCCAACGTGGCGGCAAGCCAGAGCCCGGCCTACAAACGCTTCGCTGCCGCCTTCAAGAAGGTCGCAAATCGCGAGCCGGACATCTTCGCGGCGCAGAGCTACGACATGGTGATCACGCTGGCGCTTGCCATCGAGGCTACAGGCGCTTCTGCCGATGTTCTCGCCATCAACGGCAAGATTCCGAGCATCACGAGCGGCAACGGGCAGGCAGTCACCTCCTTCACGGAGGGACGCGATGCCCTGCGGAACGGCAAGCCGGTCAATTACAATGGCGCATCCTCGCGTCTCGATTTCGGCAAGCATGGCGAAACCGTCCCGGATTTCGGTGTCTTCGATATTCAGGACGGTAATCTCGTCCTGAAAGAGACGATCCCCGGCCACACGCCCGCTTAAAGAAAGTTCAAGTGATGGATTGGCTCTCGGTCGCGAACGCGGCCATCAATGGGATCGTGATCGGGATGCTGCTCGCACTGCCGGCGCTGGCGATTACGCTCGTGTTCGGAATCGCCCGTTTCCCCAACGCCGCGACGGGCGACTACATGACTTTAGGCGCCTATACGACCGTAGCCTCCCAGGCGTTCCTGGGAGGCTCGGTGGTGACGTCTGTTTTCGGGGCGATGTCGGTCACGGCGCTCGTGTCGCTCTTCTTCTATTTCTGGGTTTTCCGCGCATTGGCGGAGCGGTCGCAAGTCGCGCGATTGATCGCCTCTATCGGGGTCGCGTTCGCAGTACGAAGCACGATCACTTTCTTTGCAGGACAAGATCAGCACGTGGTGGACGTGCCGCTCGTTCGGGCGTGGAATTTCGGCGGCATCCGGCTGCTGCCGACGGATCTTTATATCCTGACGACAGCCTTGACCGCTCTGGTCATCGTGTTTTGCATCATGCATCTGACTCCGACCGGACGCCGGATGCGCGCCATCGCGGATAACGCCGAACTCGCTGCGGCGAGCGGCATTAGGTCGAAGCGAGTCATGATCTTCCTGTGGAGCTTGACAGGCGCCTTCTGCGGCCTTGGCGGAGCTCTTCTGGGGATCAAGGCTGTCGTCGTTCCGGAACTCGGCTGGGAGCTTCTCATGCCGATGTTCGCAGGCGTCATTCTCGGCGGCATCGGCAGCCCTGTGGGCGCAGTCCTCGGCATCGTGACGTTCAGTATCGCCCAGGAGGTGGCAAGCCTCTTCGCCGGCCCTCCATATAAGATCGTTTTTGCGTTCGTGATCCTTCTCTGCGTGCTGTTGCTTCGCCCGCAGGGAATGTTCGGTCGCCCAATGGCAGCAAGGTGAGGTCATGGAAGGCTATCTGATTGCAATCTTCATCAGCATCCTGATCTATCTGCTGCTCGCTGGTGGTCTGGCTCTGCAATACGGCTTCACCGGCCTCGTCAATTTCGGCCATGTGGGTTTCTTCGCCATCGGCTCGTACACGTCGGCGTTGCTGGCCCTCAAGGGAGTGCCGATCCCGATCTCGCTGGCGGCAGCGACTGCCCTGGCGGCGCTGTCCGCTTACCCGCTTGGCATGATCGCGCTGCGGCTGGGCGGCGACTATCTGGCGATCGTCACGCTGGGTTTCTCCGAGGCGGTGCGCATGATGCTTCAGACGGAGGAGTGGCTGACCCGGGGCATGCATGGACTCCCCGGCATTCCGCGCCTTTTCGCCGGCTGGGTCGAGCCGCAGAAGACGGATCTGCTGATCCTGATTCTTCTCGTCGTCGTGTGTGTGGGTGTGTTCTTTCTCATTCATCACATCATCAAAAGCCCGTTCGGGCGGGTCATCGAGGCGATCCGTGACAATGAGGTGGCGGTCCGCGCCCTCGGCAAGAACCCGGCGCAGTTCAAGACGCGCTCTCTCATGCTGGGCGCGGGGATCGCTGGATTGGCGGGCGGCTTGCAGGCGCATTATCTCACCTTCATCAGCCCGGAGCAGTATGTTCCGCTGATCACCTTCTACATCTGGATCGCGCTTGTGCTAGGAGGCGTCGGCTCGCTTCGCGGGGTCGTCATGGGAACCGTCCTGCTCGTCGGTTTCCTCGAGGGTTCACGGTTCATTCGAGACGTCATCGGCGGCGTCTCGGAGGTGCAGATGGCGAGCTTGCGCATCTGGGTCATCGGCGTCGCCCTCATCTGCGTCATTCTCTACCGTCCCCAGGGGCTGTTCGGTAGTTCACCGAAGAGGAGCCGATAGATGGCGCTTCTTTCAGTCGAGAAAATCACCGCGGGGTTCGGCGGCTTCCGGGCGCTGGACGATGTGGATCTCAAAGTCGGACAAGGTGAACTCGTCGGGCTTATCGGCACCAATGGTGCTGGCAAAAGCACGCTTTTTTCCGTTGCGACAGGCTATATCCCGGCGAGCTCGGGACGGGTCCATTTCGCAGGCCAAGACATCACCGGCCTCGCCGTACATCACCGGGTGCGGCGTGGCCTCGCGCGGACATTTCAGGTTCCGCGCGAATTCAGCAATCTCACGGTGTTCGACAACCTGATGACGGCGGCGCCCGAGCAGGAGGGTGAGAAGCTGAGCGCTCTCGTCTTCTCCCGCGGGAAGATCCGCCAGGAGGAAGAGCGGCTGACCGCAAAGGTCTGCGACGTCATGGATTTCCTGAACTTGCGTGGGGTCGAAGGAGAGCTGGCAGGAAAGCTCTCCGGCGGCCAGAAGAAGCTGCTGGAGCTAGGTCGTCTCCTGATGCTCGAGCCCAAATGCATCATGCTCGACGAGCCTTTTGCGGGCGTCAATCCGGTGCTGATCGAGCAACTCTGTGAGCGCGTGATCGAACTCAACCAGCGCGGCATCGCGGTTCTGATCATCGAGCACAACCTTGCGGAGCTCGCCCGCATCGTGCCACGTCTCTACGCCATGGACCGGGGCCGCGTCATCGCACACGGCAGCCCCGACGCTGTCCTCGCAGATCCCGCCGTTCGCGAAGCCTATATGGGGGGCGTGATATGAGTCTCCTTGAAATCAAGCACGTCTCCGGTGGCTATGGCGAGGTGGACATCATCTCGGGCATCGACATGCATGTCGACCCGCAGGAGATCGTCACCATTGCGGGGACGAACGGCGCAGGCAAGTCTACGCTCATCAAGGCCGCCATGGGCCTGCTGCCCCGCATTTCGGGATCGATAATTTTCGACGGGACCGATCTTCTGGCACTGCCGATCGAAGATCGCATTCGGGTGGGCATCTCCTATGTGCCGCAAGTCCGGAATGTGTTTGGGGCGCTCACCGTTCTCGAAAATCTCCAGGTCGTCGAGCACGCCACCAACAAGCAGGCTCGCATCCGGGAAATGTTCGATCTGTTTCCCGCACTTGCCGGCCGGCGCGCTGCCTATGCGGAGAATCTTTCGGGCGGTGAACGGCAGCAACTCGCATTCGCGCGCGCGCTGATGTCGTCGCCTCGCCTCGTCCTGCTGGACGAACCCTCCGCCGCCCTGTCGCCGGCCTTGACTGACCAGGTCTTCATGGAGGTCAAGCGGCTGCGGACAATCGATGTGGCAGTGCTCATGGTCGAGCAGCGCGCAAGACAGGCTCTGGCCTTCAGCGATCGTGGCTACATTCTGGACTCGGGGCGGATCGTGCTCGCCGATACCGGAGCCAATCTCCTCGCCAATGAAGAGATGAGCGACGTCTATATCGGGCGAGGTCAGGCCCCGTCCGGCTCCCATCCTTCGCACCATCCCGCCTAAACAGGATTTCTCGTCATGGACTCGTCCGATCGTTCTCGTTCCGCTGCCGCCGCCAAACGCCCGCAGGCATCGCGTATCGCCACATTGACCGCAGCCCAAGGCCTGCGCGAGATGGAGCGGGGCACCTTGACCAGCGTAGCCTGGGTGGAAGCCTGTCTTGAGCGGATCGATGCGCGCAACCCTGACGTGAAAGCCTGGGTGCATGTGGCTGCCGAGGCCGCGCTGGAGCAAGCCCGGCAGACGGACCGGCAGGGTCGCCGCCGCCTGTTCGATGGCGTGCCGCTGGGGCTCAAGGACACGATCGATACCGCGGAGATGCCCACGGAACTCGGCGACCCTGAGATCTTTCCCGACCGCCAACCGACGGTCGACGCACCCGTCGTTACCATGGCGCGGGGCCTGGGTTTCACCGTTCTCGGCAAGAACGCGGTTTCGCGGCATGCGATCATGCTCCCGGGCCCCGCGCGCAATCCCCACGATTTGGCGCGCACGCCGGCCGCCTCATCCGCCGGGTCGGCGGCAGCGGTTGCGGATTTCATGACGCCGATTTCCGTCGGCACGCAGACCGCCGGTTCCATTCTCCGCCCATCCGCGTTCTGCGGCGCTGTCGGTTTCAAGCCGACCCTCGACGCAATCCCGTATGTGGGCATCCGAACGTATTCTCGGCCTCTCGACGTGGTCGGGCCGATCTGCCGTTCGGTCGAGGACGCAACGCTGTTCATGCGGGGTTTCACTCAGGATCCCCGCTTCGACACGGCAAAACCGCTCACCCGCGATGTCCGCGTGGGTGTGTGGCGCACGAAAGATTGGGATAACGCAGACCCGGCTGCCATGGCGGTCTTCGAGCAGAATCTCAAAAAGCTGTCCACCGCGGGCGCCCGCATCTCGACGCTTTCGATGCCGCCCCTGTTCGAGAAGATGGGGGACGCACAGGACGTCATCATGGCCTATGACCTTGCGCGCGAATATGCGGCGATCAAGCGGGACCACGCGGAGAAATGCGACCCGGAACTCCTCGCCTATCTCGAGCTAGGAGAGACATACAGCGACGCCGATTATTCCCAGGCGCTCGACGAGGCGGATGCCTGCCGCCGGGCCTTCTACGACCTGGCGCGCGATCTGGACGTGATCGCCATGCCATCGACTCTCGGGGAGGCGCCCCTCGCAAGCAGCACCGGCAGCTCTGCGTTCATCCGGATCTGGTCGCTTCTTCACAACCCCTCCATTACGCTTCCGACTTCGCGGAGTGCGGCAGGTCTTCCGCTCGGATTCCAGATCGTCGGGTTTGTGAAGGAGGATGCGCGGCTTCTGTACTTCGCACGCTGTGTCGAGGACATCCTCGGCAATACGGCGCAGGATCGCTAAGACGCCGGACTGTCCTGTGCGACGGGACTGGAAGTCTTGCGCGGACTCGTGCAGGAAAAGGCATGATCATGGCTTTCACGGCTGAGAGCGCGACCAGCCGGCAGGACATCGTGCGGACCGCAACGCTCCTCTTGGGAGAGCGGGGCTACCAAGGCATGAGCATGCGGCTTCTGGCGCAGGAACTCGGCATGAGCGCGCCAAGCCTGTACCATCACTTCCCCTCGAAGGGCGCTCTGCTCTTTGCCGTTCTGGAAGACAACCAGAAGGACTTCCTCGGCGGGATGGCCTCGGCCGTCGCAAGCGCCGGCGCCGATCCGGTCCGGCAACTCGGGGCTTTGGTGCAGGCGCATGTCCGCTTTCAGATCGAAAAAATCGAATATGCCCGCGTCTACGACCGGACGTTTCTTGGAATGGGCCCACTGGTCGAGGCCCTGTCCGACCAACAGCGGAACCTCATGCGCGGGCTTCAGCGCCAGCATACTGAAAATGTCCGTCGTATTCTGCGATCGGGCGCGGCGTGTGGGGTGATGACGGTCGACGACGTGGCCGTTACCGCCTTCGCGATCATTTCGCTCTGCGACGGTGTGATCGGGTGGTACCGCGCCGCCGGCCGGCTCGGTATCGAGGAGATTGCCCAGCGCTACGCGGATCTAGCGTTGAAGCTTGCCGGTGCTCAGGCCAGCTCAGCGGCAAATCTCCGATAGTTTTCGACATATTCGTCCGACGTCTCGGCGATGGAGGCGACTTCCTCGTCGGAGAGCAGCCGTACAGCCTTCGCGGGCGATCCCACGATCAACGAATTCGGCTCGAAGCGCTTTCCCTGGGTGACGAGCGCGTTGGCTCCAACGATCGAGTTTGCACCGATCACGGCATCGTTCAGGACTGTCGCGCCCATTCCGACCAACACAAAGTCACCGATGGTGCAGCCATGGAGGATGGCGCGATGGCCCACGGTGCACGATGCGCCAATCGTGAGGGGTGATCCCATGTCGGAATGGAGGACGGCGCCATCCTGGATGTTCGAACGCGCCCCAATGCCGATGCGCTCGTTATCGCCCCTGATGATTGCGCCGAACCAGACGCTGACATCGTCCCCCAACGCAACGTCGCCGATCACAGCAGCGCCGGGAGCCAGCCAGAACCGGTCGGAGGAAGGCAGCAGGGGGCGCTGGGTGCCGAGGGAATAAGTCGCCATGGTGTCCTGACAAATGCTGGATGGTGGAAGCGCAATGGTTCAAATGCCGATGGAAAGGCCGAGCCGCTTGGCGGCATTCATGACGTGACGTCGCGCGGCACCGCGGGCAGCGTCGATGCGTTTGTCCACGATTGCGTCAAAGATTTCGGTATGCTCCGCCAGCACCGCCTCGGGTCTTCCGCGATGGGACGACGAGTTGAGCCGGGCGACCCTGATCGAATCTTTCAACTGGACGCCCAGGAGGTCGACCAGTTGCAGAATGAACGCGTTGCCGGTGGCCTTCGCGATGGCCCCGTGAAACGCGAAATCTGCATCGATCCCGTCATTTCCGTTCCGGATATCCGTAGCGATCGCTGCGAGACAATCCGAGATCTGGGCGAGATCGCTGTCGCTCCGCCGGGCAGCCGCGTAACCGGCGGCATCGCCTTCGAGGCCCAGGCGAAGCTCGAATACCTGCGCCAATTGCGCGTGATCGCCGTCCAGTTCCTCGCGATTGAAGCGGAAAGAGCCCGCCGGGCGCGTGCTTGTCACGTACGCGCCGCTCCCTTGGCGCGCTTCCACAAGACCGTCCTGCTTCAAGCGGGAGATGGCTTCTCGCACCACAGCGCGGCTCACGCCCATCGTCCGCGCGAGCTCGAACTCGGTCGGCAAACGTTGCCCGAGCGGGAGATCTCCATCGCTGATCCGTGCGGCTAGGTGGCTAAAGACCTGTTCGGCCAAATTCCGACGGCGGCCGGGAGAGCGCTCTGTCGGTGAAGCTGTAGGGCTGGTTTCGGATCTGCTCATACGCCACCGTAGCAAGCCGCTATTTGTCAGGCAAGATCGTTGAAATACAGCCATTATTCCCGTTGACGATGCGAGAGCTCTATGTTTTTGTCGGACATCCTAACGACCGTTAGGTCGCCGGAAGAATTTGGCCTCCCGAGTCGGATGAGGCTCTGGTTCAGAGGAACGTTATGGTTCAGACGTTGTCGATTCTCGCCCGGGACGCTTTCGCTTCCCCGGATAAGGTGCTCCTTGAAAGGCCTCGCCTCCCTCCCGTGACGTATGGCGATTTCGACCGGCTCTCAGCGCGCCTGGCACATGCTGTTTCGGCGCGGGGAGTGGACCCCGGGGACCGCGTTGCGGTGCAAGTCGAAAAGTCGGTTGAGGCGCTCGCATTGTACATCGCCTGCATGCGGGTGGGCGCTGTCTACGTTCCGCTGAACACAGCCTACACGGCGGCCGAAATGCAATATTTCATTGCCGATGCGGAACCGAGCCTTGTCGTCTGCGACCCGGCGCAAGCTGCCCAACTTGCGCCCCTTGCCGAGAATGCAGGAAGCCGGATCGAGACGCTCGATGCGGACGGGAAGGGGACGCTCGTCGATCTCGCCTCCACCTTGCCCGATACGTTCAGCGGCCGCGCCGCAAAGCCGGACGATGTTGCGGCGATCCTCTACACGTCGGGCACGACCGGGCGGTCAAAAGGGGCGATGCTCACGCAGGGCAATCTTCTGTCCAACGCGTTGGCGCTCACGAACATCTGGCGGTTTTCCAGTGACGACGTGCTGCTGCACGCGCTCCCGATCTATCACACGCACGGCCTCTTCGTCGCCACCAACGTCATCCTGCGCGCTGGCGCCTCGATGATCTATCTGCCGAAGTTCGACGTCGACGAGGTGATCTCTCTCCTGCCGCGCGCGACGGCCATGATGGGCGTACCGACCTTCTACACACGGCTTCTCGCTCACCCCGGATTTACCCGGGAGGCAGCCTCGTCGATCCGCCTCTTTATTTCCGGCTCGGCCCCGTTGCTTGCCTCCACGCACGAGGAGTTTTCCGCTCGCACCGGTCACGCGATTCTCGAGCGCTATGGAATGACCGAGACCGGAATGATCACGTCCAATCCCTATGATGGCGATCGCATCGCCGGAACGGTCGGCTTTCCGTTGCCTGAGGTCGAGATCCGCGTGGCTCAACCTGACACAGGTGAAGTGTTGGCGCAGGGCGAAATCGGTGTTGTCGAAGTTCGCGGCCCGAACGTGTTCAAAGGCTACTGGCGCATGCCGGAAAAGACGGCGCAGGAATTCCGCGCCGATGGGTTCTTTGTCACGGGCGATATCGGGCGCATCGATGAGCGCGGCAATCTTCACATCGTCGGCCGCAGCAAGGACCTCATCATCACCGGCGGCTTCAATGTCTACCCAAAGGAAATCGAGCTTGCGATCGACGCGCTCGAGGGAGTCGCGGAGACGGCGGTCATCGGCATACCGCATCCGGATTTCGGCGAGGGAGTCATGGCGGCGGTGGTGCCGCAGCCCGGAGTTGAGCTGAACGAAGCGCAAATCCTTGAGCGAATCCGCGGCAACCTCGCCAAATTCAAACAACCCAAGAGAATCGTCATCGTGCCCGAGTTGCCGCGCAACACCATGGGCAAGGTGCAGAAGAATGTTCTGCGAGAACAGTACCGGGACATGTTTGCACCGGAATTGACCTTGCGGGCATAGCCCGACAAACCCCCATCAAAGCTGCGTGTCGTCAGGAGGACTTTATGCGTTTCTCGAAAACCGGCCGTCTCTGCATGTCTCTCGCCGCTGCCCTGTTGCTTTCTTCGGTCGCTGTCGCGCAGCAGGCAAAGCAGGTCACGATCGCAACCGAGGGGGCGTTTCCTCCCTGGAACCACACCGAAGCCGGCGGCAAGATCGCCGGCTTCGATGTCGAGATCGCGCAGGACCTCTGCCGACGCGCGCAGATGACCTGCACGATTGTCGGCCAGGATTGGGCGGGGATCATTCCGGCGATCCAGGCCGGCAAGCATGATGCAGTGATGAGCGGCATGAACATCACGGACAAGCGTCTTGCGGTGATCGGCTTCTCGCGTCCCTACGCAACGAGCCGGCACGTCTTCGCCACTGTCACGGACAAGGACATCCTGGGACTTCCCAGCGCCGGCAAGCTGATCGACATCACCGAGCTCAACGACGACGGCAAGGCGACCATCGAGGAGATCAGGAAGCGGATCAAGGGCAAGTCCATCGGCGTGCAGAGCTCCACAAACGCGCTCGCCTTTCTGGAACAGCATTTCAAGGGCGACATTTTCATCCGCGAGTACAAAACCTCGGAGCAGCACGATCTCGATCTGACGGCCGGACGGATCGACGGGATCTTTGTCGACTATGCGTCTGCTAGTGCGGCGAGTCAGAAGAAGGAGCTCGAGGGCATGAAAGTGGTCGGACCGGCGTTCCGTGGCGGCCTGCTTGGCCGCGGCGTTGCGATCGGCCTGCGCAAGGACGATGCGGCCCTGAAGGAAAAATTCGACGGCGCCATCACGCAAGCGCTCGCCGATGGCACGATTAAGGAACTTTCGATGAAATGGTTCGAGGCCGATATGTCGCCTCCGAAATAGGGCGCCGCGCAGATAAATTTCGCGGGTCGGACCCATTGGGGTGCGATCCGCGACTTGCATCTGAGCAGATCCGCATCACGGAAGTCGAAGTGGTCGCGGTTTTCTCTTCGCCATCCAACACGGCCAGTCAACTTCCCCGAAAGAGATCGGCACGCCATGATCGACCCATCGCATCTCGACCGACTTCGCGCCATCGTGGGTCAAAAAGGTCTTGTCGACGATCCGTCTCTCATGCGTTCTTACGAGACCGGCGCCCGTTATGACGAAGGGAAGGCGGCCTTCGTGGTGCGACCCGAGACGACGCAGCAAGTGTCGGCGGTGGTGGCCTATGCGGTGGCTCATGGCATTCCCCTGATCCCCCAGAGCGGCAATACGGGACTGGTCGGCGGCTCGACGCCGGATACTTCTGGTTCGCAAGGCGTCATCAGCTTCGACCGGCTCACGACACCCCTGAGGATCGATACCGACAACCGCACCGTTGAGGTAGCAGCAGGCGTCCGACTGTCGGTGCTGAATGAAGCGTTGGCGCCTCACGGCTTCTTCCTGCCGGTCGATCTGGGTGCGGACCCGATGATTGGCGGGATGGTGGCGACCAACACGGGTGGCGCGCGCTTCCTACGTTACGGTTCGATGCGGAGGCAGGTGCTGGGATTGGAGGTGGTGCTGCCGGACGGGGAGGGCACCATCCTCGACCTCGCATCGGGCCTGCGGAAAGACAACTCCCACGTGGACCTCAAGCAACTCTTCATCGGCACCAGTGGTGTCTTCGGCATAGTCACCAGAGCCGTGCTGGAGCTGCAGCGCCTGCCACAGCAGACCGCAACGGCGCTGATCGTGCCTCAGGATGACGCGAGCGTTCCACTGCTCTTGCGCTACCTGGAAGAACGCTGCGGCGAATATCTGACGGCTTTCGAGGGCATGTCGCACAATGCAATGGAGCGTGCTCTCGGCCACGTGAAGCATCTCCGCAATCCCTTTGCTCATGGCACGATTCCGGCCTACGCGATCCTGGTCGAATTGACGCGAAGCTGGGCGCCGCGAGAGGGCGAGATGGAACTCTCCACCTTCCTGGAGAATGTGCTGGCCCAGACATTCGAGGATGAACCGCCATTGCTGAGCGACGCTTTGGTGGGCCGTTCGGATGACCTTTGGGCTATCAGACATGCGCTGTCGGAAGGTCTCAGGGCTTCCGGTTACGTGATCGCCTTCGACCTCTCATTGCCGCGGTCGGATCTCGCACGGTTCAGGCAGGAGATCGTCGGGCTGCTGGGCGGGACTTTTCCGGAGCTGGCGGTCTGCGATTTCGGACACATCGCCGACGGCGGCGTTCATTTCAACCTCGTCCATCCGGGCCGCCCGGACGCCGCCTATATCGCCCGTGTGCGCGACCAGGTCCTCGACGTGGTGGTAAACCGCTATGGTGGCAGCTTCAGCGGCGAGCACGGGATCGGGCGATCCAACCAGGCGTTCTATGATCGCTACACGCCGGCGCTTGTGCAAAGACTGTCAGCCTCCGTGCGGCGAGCGGTCGGGACGATGGGAATGTAAGTTTACCTGCTCACGACAGTTTCTATAGTCATTGATATTATTGAAAAATTTCGATCAACAGCATTGGTGCGCCCGGCGGTTCAAGTTGGCCGCATAGCCGGCAGCCGTCATGCGGAACTGCTGACCGACGCGGACGGCCTTGAGGGCGCAGTTGCACCAGAACACGTCTTATTCAGAGACTCTATCAAACGATTAGTTTTATCGAATGGCGCTCTTCCCACTCCAAGTCGTAGAGAGTGACAAAGAAAAGTCGCGCGGCGCGATTTGCCAGGGCTTTTTCTCCGAAAAGGCACACCGTCGCCACCCGCAGTAGCCCGTTGTCGCGCGACGCTGGTTATTGAAGGAAAGATCACGACAATGCTGGGTCTCCAAGTTCTCAATCGGAAGCGCCTCGTAGACACGAACCTCATCGCAAGATTCCGATCGCTTCCCGTCGCAAATGTGAGCGACGTCATGGCGCGCATGACAGCTGGGGGCTCGCGGTTGCGTCCCATGCACGATGGATCACTTCTGATTGGCCCAGCCATTACCGTAAAGACTAGGCCCGGCGACAACCTCTTCGTCCACAAGGCACTCGACATGGTGCAGCCAGGCGATGTCGTGGTCGTTGACGCTGGCGGCGACCTCACCAACTCCATCATCGGGGAGATGATGTTGGCCTACGCTGCCACCAAGAAACTCGGCGGCATCGTCATCAATGGCGCAGTGCGCGACGTCGGCTCGATTCGACGGGGATCTTTCCCCGTATTCGCCGCCGGTGTGACTCATCGCGGCCCCTATAAGGACGGGCCAGGCGAGATCAATGTGCCGATCGCAATCGATGGCATGGTCGTCGAGCCCGGGGATCTGATGCTCGGCGACGATGACGGGCTATTGTGCGTGCCGATTGCGTCCGCGGCAGCAATCTATGAGAAGGCTGCGGCCAAGCACGCCGCCGAGGAGGCGCAAATCGTCGCGATCGCCGAAGGTCGCTATGATCGTGCGTGGGTCGATCTTGCCCTTCAGCGAATCGGATGCCCGCTTGAGTCATGACGATCCGATAGAACGGCGGGTCGCTTCCTCATGAAAGCGAGCCACGGCTCAAGGTGGAAGCAGGCATCGGCCGGATCGATCGGCCCAATACTTGTCCTGCTTCTGATCGCGGCAATTCTCGTCCACGCTACGGTTCCGATGGCCGGATCGGGACGACCTACCTTTGTCCGGTTCGATGAGACGTTAGAACCGATCGATACGGAAGGGGGCAAGGTCGATGGTTGTCGGTTCACCAGCGGCAAGTTCGCCGACGAGGCGTCCGGTGGTCGCCCCTTGGGTCAATCCGAGATGGCCGTGCCCGAATGCGAAAAACGCGTTTGGATGATGCGGCGAACGGCCGATGACGGGCTTTGAATCGGGCATCGAAGGCCGAAAGCCCATCCATTCCCGCCCGCCCCCGGTATTAAGGCCG
>NZ_VCMV01000017.1 GCF_008757455.1 Microvirga brassicacearum
GGGGGAGGAGAGCCCGTGGGGGCTTCCGCGCTTTTTGCCTGCGATCGGACCACCCTCGACGCACTCTCGATCCAGCGCAATTCCCTCCCCCTTGTGGGGAGGGTTAGGGTGGGGGTGCGGGCGCCAGCCTGAATCGTGTCAGCGCCAACACCCCCACCTCCAACTCCTCCCCACAAGGGGGAGGAGAGCCCGTGGGGGCTTCCGCGCTTTTTGCCTGCGATCGGACCACCGTCGACGCACTCTCGATCCAGCGCGTTTCCCTCCCCCTTGTGGGGAGGGCCAGGGTGGGGGTGCGGGCGCTAGCCTGAATCGGGTCAACGCCAACACCCCCACCTCCAACTCCTCCCCACAAGGGGGAGGAGCGCGCGTGGCGCTTTTGCGCCTCGCTTCGGAGATAAAGCACGAGCGTCTCCAGCGACCACTGGATCATCCTTCGAAACGCAGCAATCTCGCTCCTCAGGATGAGGTCCCGAGTCGGCCGACGCGTCCCGACAGGCCATCGGCATTGCGTCCGTCGGCTCCCTTTGCCATAGGTTTCCCATGAGCAAGCCCATCGTCCGTTTCGCGCCGTCCCCGACCGGCCGCATCCATATCGGCAATGCCCGTCCGGCGCTGATGAATGCCCTTTTTGCGCGGCGCGAAGGCGGCGTCTTCGTGCTTCGCTTCGACGATACCGATCTCGCCCGATCGAAACGCGAATATGCGGATTCGATCGAGGTCGATCTGGCCTGGCTCGGCATTCCGCCCGACATGGTCGTGCGGCAATCGGAGCGGTTCGAGATTTATGACGATGCGGTGGCGCGGCTGCGCGACATGGGCCGGCTTTACGCCTGCTACGAGACCGCCGAGGAGCTGGAATTCCGCCGCAAGCGGCAGCTCGCGCGCGGTCTGCCGCCGATTTACGATCGCGCCGCGCTGAAGCTTTCCCCGGACGAAAAGGTCCAGCTCGAAGCGGAGGGGCGGCGGCCGCATTGGCGCTTCCGGCTCGATCATCGCAACGAGGTCTGGCACGATCTGGTGCGGGGACCCTCGCATGTGGACACGAGTTCCCTGTCCGATCCCATCCTGGTGCGCGAGGACGGCACCTATCTTTATACGCTGCCTTCCATCGTCGACGACATCGATCTCAAGATCACCCACGTGATCCGCGGCGAGGACCACGTCACCAACACCGCGGTGCAGATTCAGATCTTCGAGGCGTTGGGCGCCAAGGTCCCGATCTTCGGCCACATCAATCTGCTCACCACGACGAGCGGGGAGGGATTGTCGAAGCGGCTCGGGCATCTGTCGCTGACGAGCCTGCGCGAAGCGGGGCTGGAGCCTCAGGCGGTGGCGTCGCTCGCCGTCCTGGTCGGCTCGGCGGAATCGGTGCGCGCGGTGGCCGATCTCGACGAGCTGGCGCGCTTGATCGACTTCGATCACATCTCGCGCTCGCCCGCCAAATTCGACGAGAACGAACTCTACAACCTCAACGCGCGGCTTATCCACGACATGTCGTACGAGGCCGTGAAAACGCGCCTCGCGGCAATGGATGCGGATGGCGGAGAGGCGTTCTGGCTCGCCATTCGCGGCAATCTCGCCAAGGTGGTGGATGCGGCCGGATGGTGGGTCGTCGTTCGCGGGCCGATCACGCCCGTCATCGTCGATCGCGCCTTCGTCGATGCCGCGTGCAACCTGCTGCCCCCCGCCCCATGGGACACGACGACCTGGAAAACCTGGACCGAAGCCGTGAAGGAGGCCACGGGGATCAAGGGCAAGGCCCTGTTCATGCCCCTGCGGCTCGCCCTGACGGGAATGGAACACGGTCCCGAGCTCGCTGCCCTGCTGCCGCTGATCGGCCCGGAGCGCGCCCGGGCGCGCTTGTCAGGCAAGGCTGCCTGAAGGCCGGTCCTGCGGGCTTCGAGACCAGCCTTCGGCCTTCCTCACCATGAGGGTGCTGGTGGACTCAAAAGCATGAGAGTGCTGGTGGACTCAAATTCGCAACCGGCCTCATGCTGAGGAGGCCGGCAGGCCGTCTCGAAGGACGCACCTAGTTTGCGTTCGGCACCGGGATCACGTCGGGGGCCACCACGCGCACGGTGCGCTTCTGGCCGTCGCCCGTCACCACGTCCTTCTTCGCGCCCTCGCCCTGATTGACGACCCGGTTGCTTTCGATCGATTGCGGCCCGATGCCGGAGGATTCCTTGCTGGCGGTCGGCGCGGCGGCGGCGGTCTCGGCCGCTTCCTTGGCCTCGTCCTGCACCTTCTTCTCAACCGCCTTGCGGGCCTGTGCGATCTTCGGTCGCGACAATTCCTCGGCCTTCTCGGCGGTGACGATGATGTCGCCCTTGCGCTGCTCGAGCATGCTCTCGGCGCGACGCAGGATGACGGCCCAGCTCTCGTTGTCCTTCTTGCAGGCACAGGAGCTGTCGAACGCCTTCTTGTATTTGAACGCGTTGGCGATCGACGTGTACGGCTTCCCGCCAAGCGAGACCGCCCGGGTCATGCCGTTGTCGCCGCCCGGGGTGGCAAAGGCCAGGGTCTCGGTGCCGGGGCAGAGCGCCTGGCACATCTCGTCGGCGTTCTGGCGCCCGCCGGGCGCGGTGGAGAGCGGGAAGAACGAGCCGTCGCAGGTTCGCACACACACGAGGCGCCGCCCGCCGAGCGACTGGTTGCCGTCGTCCTCGGTGATGATCGGCTGCCCCTCGGGCATGATCTGCTGCTGCGGCTGGTTGCGCGGGGGGCCGAAGAGGCTCTCGAAGAAGCCGCGCGGCTCGACCGAGCAGGTCTGCTGGACAGCGGCCGTCAACTGTCGGCGGCGAATCTCCAAATCACCGGAATCGTAGGATTGGGCCGACAGGCGCGCAAAATTCGCCTCGAGCTGGCGGATGCGCTGAGCGATGGGTCCGCATTCCGCCGGCGGCGCGCCCGACAGGAACCCGAGCGGGCCGCGTTCGCATCCGATGGAACGATAATAGCCGACGAGCCGTCCGATCTCGACCCGCGCCGATTCCGCCGCAGGCGAGGGCGCGCGCCCGCCACCCCGTTCGAGGTTTGCCAGTTCGGCCCGAAAGCGCTGGCACTCGGCGGATTGGGCGAGAGCTGCCTCTCCGGCGGCGAGAAACGCCGTGACGGCGAGGAGATAGCGGAAAACGTTGCGTTTTTTCATAGGGCCTGTCGCAGCACCGGGTTGTTCAGCCTGTCATTTCCCCGGCGTCATGGTCATTTGACGTCGCGAAAGGGGCCCCAATGTGATGAGCGGATCCGCGCGCCCGATGGCGCTCGGCCATCGGCAAGACGAATCCGGCGCTCAATCGGAACCCGGAGAACAGCATTTACCCGCATAAGCCGGGCGGGGCAAATGACGGGCGGACCGTGCCTCTCGTCAAACGCTGTAGGCCTCACCACATACGAGCTTGACCTTTGGAGAACGACGGATGCTCGCACGACTTGCTCTGGTTCTGACCCTTCTTGCCAGCGCCATCACCGGCGCGCTCGCCCAGGACCCGGATGTGATCTTCAAGAAATCGACCGTCTGGCGGGCGCTGACCCCCAACGACAAGCTGGCGGTCTACGGGCTCGACGATCCGAAAGTCGAGGGCGTCGCCTGCCATTACACGGCGCCGGAGCGGGGCGGCATCTCGGGAACCTTCGGCGTCGCCGAGGAGGTCTCGGATATTTCCCTCTCATGCCGGCAAACCGGACCGATCCGCTTCAAGGAGAAGTTCGAGCAGGGCGACGCCGTCTTCAGCGAAAGGCGGTCGCTCATCTTCAAGCGCATGCACATCGTGCGCGGCTGCGACGTGAAGCGGAATACCCTGGTGTATATGGTCTATTCCGACCGGCCCATCGAAGGGTCGCCCAAGAACTCGACCTCGAGCGTGCCGATCATGCCCTGGAGCGGCGAGACACCGGCCAAATGCGGCGAGTGGGTCACCGGGTAAATTTCAGTTGGTGCAGGTGATCGAAACCGGCTGGGGCAGCTTCGTGAGGGCGGCCTTCTGGACGGAGCCGGTCACCTCGCCGACTGCCACCTGCCGGAACGAGGTTGCGCGGACATAGCCTTGCGCCTCGCACCAGGTATCGGCCACGGCCTGTCCGCAGGAATGGCCGGAAACAAGGCAATCGGCGACGCCGTAGCCGTCATGCGCCGGCACGAGGAAGGTGGCTTCGGTCGATGAGGCCTGGCTGCTCCTGGGGATCAGCGTCAGGGACGCCGCCGCAAGCAGCACAGCGGTGCCTAACCCGAGCATGGCGTATGCGCGGCGCATTGATGACCTCATCGTCTTTGATCTCGTGAAAGATTGTCGTCGTTCGGCGTGAATAAAGCATAAACGTGGCAGTCAAGATCCTGTTTCATCGCGCGCCCAAAAAGATCTTCGCGAGGTCACGGAACCTTGACGGAGCATGTCTTTAAAGGCATTGATTTCACATGAAAACGGCACCAATCCTGATTTCCCGGATTATTTGCAGCTAGCGCACCCGCTGGCCGGAGCCGTCTCGTTCTCATTTCACAGATCGAAACCATCCTCCGGCCCGCGGCCTGAAGAGGTATGGATACATGGCGGCCACGCTTCGGCTCCACAATACGCTGACCCGGTCGAAGGACGTTTTCGTTCCAATCGACGCCAGGAACGTGCGCCTCTATGTCTGCGGGCCGACCGTGTACGACTATGCCCATATCGGCAACGCGCGACCGATCATCGTCTTCGATCTCCTGTTCCGTCTCCTGCGGGAAATCTACGGGCCCGACGCCGTCACGTATGTGCGCAACATCACCGATGTGGACGACAAGATTAACGCCCGCGCGGCGCGGGATTATCCCGACCTGCCGTATAACGAGGCGATTCGGCTCGTGACGCAAAAGACCGAGGCGCAGTTCCACGCCGATATCCGCGCGCTTGGCGTGCTGATGCCCAGCGACGTCAACGAGCCCGGAAGTCCACCCCGCTTCGTCGAGCCGCGCGCCACCGAGCATATCGCGGAGATGCGGGAGATCATCGAGCGCCTGATCGAGCGCGGCGTCGCCTATGTGGCCGAGGAGCACGTGCTGTTCAGCGTCTCGTCGATGGCAAACCTGCCGAAGGTTCCGCAATACGGCGCCTTCTCCAAACGCTCCCTCGACGAGCTTCTGTCGGGAGCGCGGGTGGACGTGGCGCCCTACAAGCGCGATGCGATGGATTTCGTGCTGTGGAAACCCTCCGGCCCGCACGATCCCGCCTGGCCGTCGCCCGCCGGAATCGCGACGCCCGGGCGTCCGGGCTGGCATATCGAATGCTCGGCGATGTCGTGGAAGCACCTGATCCGGGCCTTCGAGACCCGGCTCACCTGCGTCGATCCGGATATGCGCGAGACCTTCGACATTCACGGCGGCGGCATCGACCTGGTGTTCCCGCACCACGAGAACGAGATCGCTCAATCCTGCTGCGCCTTCGGTATGCCGCGCATGGCGAATGTCTGGATGCATAACGGCTTCCTGCAGGTCGAAAGCGAGAAGATGTCGAAATCGCTCGGCAACTTTTTCACCATCCACGATCTCTTGAAGGATTGGCCGGGGGAGGTCTTGCGTTTCAACATGCTGCGCTCGCAATACCGCCAGCCGATCGACTGGACGACGCGCGGATTGGAGGAAAGCGAAAAGACGCTCGACCGCTGGTATGGTCTTGCGGGGGAGGGACAATCCATGGGCTTGTCGGCGCAGATCGTCGATGCGCTCGCTGACGATCTCAACACGCCGAAAGTGCTGGCCGAATTGCACGTGCTCGACGGGCAGGGGGCTTACGATGAACTCGGGGCCAATCTTCGCGCTCTCGGCTTTCTGTCGGACAGCAAGGAGGCATGGAAGAACCGCCGGCAGGCGGTGCTTGCGGTTGATCCCGACAAGGTCGATGCCCTGATTGCCGCGCGGGTTGCCGCGCGCGCGGCGAAGAACTGGCCGGAATCCGACCGTCTCCGCGACGAGATCGTCGCGCTTGGCGTGGTGTTGATGGACAACAAGGACGGCACGACGAGTTGGGAGGTCGCGCGGTGAGCGTGCGTTTTCCCTCCGCCGTCATGGCCGGGCTTGACCCGGCCACCCACGACTTTGCGATGGCGGGCGTTCAAGGCGTGGGTACCCGGGACAAGCCCGGGCATGACGGGCGCGTTCATGACGGCAGGGGATGTTGTTGGGAGGGTGCTCACTGATGGGACAATCGTTGCCCAAACCCGGTCTTCGACCTTTCCTGCCTGCCGATGTGCCGTTGCTCGCCGAGATCTTCCGCGCCAGCATCGAAGAAATGACGGGTGAGGATTATAGCGAGGCGCAGCGGGAAGCGTGGGCGTCGAAAGCCGATGACGAGAGCTTTGCAAAGCGCCTGTCCGAAGCCTTGACGCTGGTTGCGACCATGGATGGTTCGCCGCTCGGTTTCATCGCGCTCAAGGACAACACGCATATCGACTTCTTCTTCGTGCATCCGGCGGTTGCCGGACAGGGCGTCGGTACGATGTTGTACGAGGCGATCGAGAAGCTCGCGACAGCGCGTGCCGCCACGCGGCTCACTGCCGATGTGAGCGACACCGCCCTCGGCTTTTTCCAGAAGCGCGGATTCCAGCCGCAGCGCCGGAACACCGTGACCATCGGCGACGAGTGGCTTGCCAATACCACCATGGACAAGCCGATTGGGCCTGCCAAGAACGGGACGGTCGCATCATGAGCCGCGAGCGCCTTTATCTCTACGACACGACTTTGCGCGACGGCGCGCAAACGACCGGCGTCGATTTCTCGCTCGAAGACAAGCGCACTATCGCGAACCTGCTCGACAAGGTGGGCGTCGATTACGTGGAGGGCGGCTATCCCGGCGCCAATCCGCTCGACACCAAGTTCTTCGCCGAAAAGCCGATTGCGAACGCCAAGTTCGCGGCCTTCGGCATGACCAAGCGGGCCGGGCGTTCGGCGTCGAACGATCCCGGCATCGCGGCCCTGCTTGACGCGAAAGCGGACGCGATCTGCTTCGTCGCCAAGGCGTCGGAATATCATGTGCATGTGGCGCTGGAGACGACGACGGAGGAAAATCTCGCGGGCATTCGCGAGAGCGTCGAGGCGGCGCGCGAAAGGGGCCGCGAGGTCCTGCTCGATTGCGAACATTTCTTCGACGGCTACAAGGCCAATCGGGATTACGCGCTCGCCTGCGTGAAGACCGCCTATGAATCCGGCGCGCGCTGGGTGGTGTTGTGCGACACCAATGGCGGCACGATGCCCCATGAGGTGGCGGCAATCGTCACGGACGTGGGAAAGATCGTGCCGGGTTCTCATCTGGGCATTCACGCGCACGACGATTGCGGCTGCGCCGTCGCCAATTCGCTCGCCGCTATCGAGGCGGGCGCGCGTCATATTCAGGGAACGCTGAACGGCTTGGGCGAGCGCTGCGGCAACGCCAATCTGGTCACGCTGATCGGCGCCTTGAAACTCAAGGATCAGTATTCGGAGCGTTTCGATCTCGGCGTGAGCGACGAGGCGTTGAGTCAGCTCACGCACATGTCGCGGCAGGTCGATGAGGTTCTCAATCGTCAGCCGAACCGCCACGCGCCTTTCGTCGGCGCGAGCGCGTTTGCGACCAAGGCCGGTATTCACGCCTCCGCGGTGCTCAAGGATCCGCGCACCTACGAGCATGTGGAGCCTGAAGCGGTCGGCAACGTCCGCAAGGTTCTGGTGTCGGATCAGGGCGGGCAATCGAATGTCCTGTTCGAGCTGAAACGCCTTGGCTTTGCCTTGGAGAAAGGCGACGCTCGCATCTCGCGCGTGCTCGAGGAAGTGAAGCGCAAGGAGGCCGAGGGCTTTGCGTTCGAAGGCGCCGATGCCTCATTCTATGTGCTGGTCAAGCGCATGCTCGGCGAGGTGCCGGCGTTCTTCCAGGTCGAACGCTTCTCGGTGAATGTGGAGCGCCGCTACAACGCGATCGGCGAACTCGTCATGGCGTCCGAGGCCATCGTGAAAGTCCGCGTCGGCGACGAGGTGCTGATCTCGGCCGCCGAAGGAAACGGCCCGGTCAACGCGCTCGACGTGGCGTTGCGCAAGGATCTCGGCAAGTACCAGGATCTGATTCAGGATCTCGAACTGACGGATTATAAGGTCCGAATCTATCAGGGCGGTTCGGACGCGGTGACGCGCGTTCTGATAGAGTTCACGGACGGCGACGGCGAAAGCTGGACGACCATCGGCGTGTCACCCAACATCATCGACGCATCGTTCCAGGCGCTGACGGATTCGATCGTCTACAAGCTGCTGCGGAGCGGTGCGGAACTCTGATCCGTCCGGTTCGCCTTGATTAACCTTTTCGCAGCAGCGTGTCGCTCGGATGCTTGCCGTAGACCTGCTTGTAGGCGGCTGCGAACTCGCCCATGTGATTGAAGCCGCACTGCAAGGCGATGTCCGTCACCTTCGCGGTGGTTGGGTCCGCCAGTCGCAGGAGGCCATGGACACGTGAGAGGCGCACCGAGCGCAGGAAAGCCATCGGCGTCGTGTTGCGGAATTGCTGGAAACCGTTCTGCAGGCTTCGGACGCTGACGGATACGTGGGACGCGATATCGGCCAGGGATATCGGTTCCGAGTAATGGTACTCCATGAAGGCTTCCGCGCGCTTCACGTAATGGGGTGCCGCCGCCGATTGCGGTCTGAGCAGCGCGTCCGAGAAATTGTGGCGATGGCCGAGGAGAAGTCCCGCCATCAGCATCTCCTCCAGCCGCTTTCTGGCAGCGGGGATGAAGTGGATGAGAGAATGCGGATCGCCCATTTCCGCTTCGGCATATTGAATGAGGCGCAGCCACCTGAGCCCCGCGGCGTCATCGAGACGCAAGGAGGGATCGAAATCGAGCTCTCCGCTGGAATCCCGCCCGAGCATCCGCATGCAGTAATCGGTAATTTTCGCGCGGTCGATGACCAGCGCCAGGGTTTCCGAGTCGCTCCCGTAGTGAATCGTCTTCGGCACATGCGGCCGGAAGACGAGACCGTGTTTCGACGAGAGGGGCAATTCCTCCCGGCCGAGGCGAAGATGGCCGCTGCCTGTGACAGACATGACGAAAGTCACGAAATTGTCGATGTGGTCTCCCAGGAGCTCGACCGAGAGTTTGCGGCCGTAGCGGATGTGAAAAAGACCGAGATCGCTCAGGCCGTGATGTTCAAACTCCGCATGCACGTGCTTGTCCCGGCCCGTCGGAACAAGTTTGTGAGGTGTGATGATGTTACAGACAACATCTTCGATCTCATCCAGCCTGGACGTTGTGAACCGACGGTTGGGCAAGGAACCGTCTTCGCCAGGCGGCGTCAAATCCTGATGGGCGCCGTTCGGCCGCCCTGTTTTGAGCATGGTGCTAGCGCCTCACGCTTTGCGGAACCTGGCACAGGTTATGTTCTTGCTGCTGTCCTGACAAGCTGTCGAGGTTGAGCAGCCGATCCGGCCGATGGGATGCCGGTTCTCCAAAAGATCCTATGGTAAAACAATCAGATACGCCGAATCAGGTTCGCGGAAGCGAAGTCCGCTCCGGGCAGTCCTATGGATCTGCGGAACGCGATCCCCCGAAAGGATTAGAAAGGCCCAAGGTCTAGAATTTCGCCTCGATCAGATCGGCGTTCTCGACAATGCCGACGCGGCGGGCGAAATCCTGGAGCATCGGGATCACATCATTGACCTGCTCGGCCACGAGATAATTGAGCTCGAGGCCCGGACGGATGAAGCCCTGCTCGCGCATATGGGCGAACAGCGTCAGCAGCGGCTTCCAGAAATCCTTCGTGCTGAGCATCAGGATGGGTTTCGTGTGACGACCGAGCTGGGCCCAGGTCATCTGCTCGACAAGCTCTTCCAGCGTGCCGATACCGCCAGGCAACGCCACGAATGCGTCGGCTCTTTCGAACATCAGGCGCTTGCGGGTATGCATGTCGGCGACGATGATGGTTTCCTGTACGTCATCGAGGAGCTTCTCCCGCGCTTTGAGAAAGTCCGGGATGATGCCCGTGACATAGCCGCCATGGTCGAGAACCGATTTTGCAACGGTGCCCATGAGCCCCACATTCCCGCCGCCATAGACGAGATTTATCCCGCGTTCGGCCATCTGACGGCCTAATGCGGCCGCATTCTCGGCGAAAACGGGATCGTCACCAAAGCCGGAGCCGCAATAGACACAAATGGATTTGATTTCTGACATGGATTCCGGGGCGAATTGCATCGCTTCCTGAGCTGAGTCGTAAGGCATTATTATTAATCCTTATGGCCGTAGCCTTTTGAAAGATAAACGGTTTAAATGCATGAAAGTGCCAAATTGAGAAAAGGCGCCATGGCAAACGTGCGGCCCATCGGGGGGAACATCGTCATCATCGGAGCGGCTGCGATCGCAGTCGTGGTGGTGCTGCTTGGCGTGCTCAATTGGGACGCTTTGCTGGGTCCGAAAGCTCCAGATACTGCGCCCTCCGCCGTCTCGCAACCAGCACCCGGGGCGGTGACGCCACCTCCCGCGCCGGCAACCTCGCCGAAAGCCGAATCACCGCCGGCGGATGCCGCCAAAGTCGCAGTCTCGCAAGGGGCCGCTGAGGCAATTGCGCCCACCTTCGATATCGTGCGGGTTGAGCCGAACGGCGACAGCGTCATCGCCGGCCGCTCCACGCCGGGTGCGACCATCGAGTTGTTGCGCAACGATCAGGTTCATGCGCGCTCGGTCGCGGATAATTCGGGCCTTTTCGCACTCACCCCGCCGCCGCTGCCATCGGGTTCGCACAAGATCGTTCTTCAATCGATCGCGCCCGACGGCAAGCGCCAACGCTCGAAGGAATCGGTGACGGTGGAAATCAACGGCTCGACCCGGCCGCTGGTCGCGCTGACCGCGCCCGATAAGCCGACCGTGCTCCTGTCCAATCCCGAGCCGGCGCCCAAGGCTGCGGCCAAGACTGCCGAGACCGCTCCGGTCGAGGCGGCGCCGCAGCAGCAGGCGAGCGCGAACAGCGCGGCACCGGCCACGCAGCCGGCGACAGTGCCCCGGCTCGAAATCAAGATCATGAGCGTCGAATCGGATGAGGGGAAACTCTACGTCTCCGGCGAGGCAGCCCCCGGCGCCACGGTCCGCCTCTATCTCAACGAGAGCTTCATCGCGCCGGGCGGGGCCGGAGGCGACGGCAAACTGTCATTTGCCATCGCCAGCGGCGTCAAGCCGGGCGAATACCGCGTTCGTCTCGACGACGTCGATCCGGTTTCGGGCCAGGTCAAGTCGCGTGCCGAGGTCGGCTATAACGTCCCGGCCATGGTGGCCGAGGCAGCGCCCGCTGCCGGGTCAGGTGGCGCCCCGGCGGCGACGCCCGGAGCAACACAACCTTCCGGGACCGGCCGCGTGGCATCGGCCGCCTCGAACCCGACCGATCTGCCGCCTAACACGGTGGTGATTCCCAATATCGACACGGCAATCGTGTCGCGCGGGGACAGCTTGTGGCGCATCAGCCAGCGGATCTACGGCAAGGGCTACCGCTACACGGTGATCTACGGCGCCAACCAGACGCAGATCCGAAATCCCAATCTGATCTATCCGGGACAGATCTTCGTGCTGCCGAACGGCGAGGCGCAGAACACCAATTGACCCAAAATGGCGGGGTGAATTCCGCCTGCCGATCGCCTATATCCAGGGCCGGCACTTTGAACGGATTCTAAAATAATGTCCCCGCCAACGGCGGCGCCCGCGAAGGCCGCGGACGCACTCAATCCTCCCGGCCTCGTCGCGACGGTCACGAAATTGTGGCCTTATCTGTGGCCCCACGGACGTCCCGATCTGCAACGGCGTGTCTTTATGGCCTTCGGCCTTCTGGTAATCGCCAAAGGCGTCACCATGGTGACGCCGTTCGCCTTCAAATGGACCACTGACGCCCTCGTCGCCGTCTCCGGCGGCGGTGGCGGCGCGGCGACCCAGGCGGCAACGTCGGGCGATTGGCTCTGGCGCGCCCCCATCCTGCTGACCATCCTCTACGGCGTGACTCGCGTGCTCATGGCGGTGCTGACGCAAATTCGCGACGGCCTGTTTGCCAAGGTCGCGATGCATGCGGTGCGAAAGCTCGCGCTCAAGACCTTCGAGCATATGCACCGCCTGTCGCTGCGTTTCCATCTCGAGCGCAAGACCGGCGGGTTGACGCGCGTGCTGGAACGCGGCCGCGAGGGAATCGAGGAACTGTCCCGGCTCGTGGTGCTGACGCTGCTGCCGACCATCTTCGAGTTCGCGCTCGTTCTCGGCATCCTCGCGTGGGAGTTCGACTGGACCTATTCGGCCGTCGTCCTCGGCATGGTGGTGATCTACCTCGCCTATACCTACCAGGCCACGGAATGGCGCATCTCGATCCGCCGCCGCATGAACGAATCCGACACGGACGCCAACACCAAGGCGGTCGATTCGCTGCTCAATTACGAGACGGTGAAATATTTCGGCGCGGAGGCGCGCGAGGCGATCCGCTATGACCGCTCGATGGAGCGTTATGAGAAGGCCTCCACCGAAACCTACACGTCGCTCGCCGTGCTCAATGCCGGGCAGGCGGTGATCTTTTCGATCGGCATGACGATCGTGATGGTGCTGGCGGCGCGCGATATCATGGGCGGCCGGGTGTCCATCGGCAGCTTCGTGCTCGTCAACGCGATGCTGGTCCAGCTCTACATTCCGCTGAACTTCATGGGCATGCTCTATCGGGAAATCAAACAGGCGCTGATCGACATCGACGACATGTTCAAGGTTCTCGAGCGCAACCCCGAGATCGAGGACAAGCCGGATGCCAGGCCGCTGCACATCACCCAGGGCATCGTGCGCTTCGAGGATGTGCATTTCGCCTACAATCCCGAACGGGAAATCCTCAAAGGCGTGAGCTTCGAGGTCCCGGCTGGCCAGACGATCGCCATCGTCGGCCCTTCGGGCGCCGGCAAGTCGACCATTTCGCGCCTGCTGTTCCGGTTCTACGAGCCGTCGAGCGGCCGCATCCTCATCGACGGGCAGGATATTTCCGATGTCCAGCAGGCATCGTTGCGCAAGGCCATCGGCATGGTCCCGCAGGATACGGTGCTGTTCAACGACACCATCGGCTACAACGTGCAATACGGACGCTGGGATGCTGCCGCCGAAGAGGTGAAGGAAGCAGCCCGCCTGGCTCAGATCGATCGCTTCATCGGCTATCTGCCGGAAGGTTATGAGACGCCCGTCGGCGAGCGCGGCCTCAAGCTTTCGGGCGGCGAGAAACAACGCGTGGCGATCGCGCGCACGATCCTCAAAGGCCCGCCGGTCCTGGTGCTCGACGAGGCGACCTCGGCGCTCGATTCCTTCACCGAGAAGGAAATTCAGGACGCCCTCGACCGCGTCAGCCGGGGACGGACCACGCTCGTCATCGCGCACCGCCTGTCCACCATCATCGGTGCCGACGAGATCATCGTGCTCGATCACGGGCAGATCGTCGAGCGAGGAACCCATACGGGCCTGCTTGCCTCCGGCGGCGTCTATGCGGCCATGTGGAACCGGCAGCGCGAGGCCGAAAAGGCACGCGAAACCCTCAAGCGGACCGAGGAAGAAGAGCGCAGCGTCGGGGTTCCGGCGGTCTGACGGCGTGGCAACGGCGTCGGGGGCGGCTTGACGGCAGCCTCTGCCCCTGCCATCCCCCAAGTCGAATAAGGCCGAAGGACAGCATGAGCGACATTCTCGAATCGATCCGCCGCATCGTGGTTCCCATCCACAAGGAAGGCTACGTCTTCATCCTTATCGCGCTGGTGGCGACGATCCTGCTCGGCAGCCTGTGGTCCCCGCTGTTCTGGATCGGCGGCATCCTCACGGTCTGGGTGTGCTATTTCTTCCGCGATCCGCCGCGTGTGACCCCGGTCCGGGATGGCCTCGTGGTGTCGCCGGCCGATGGCCGCGTCAGCCTCATCACCACAGCGGTGCCCCCGGCGGAGCTCGATCTCCCGCCGGAGCCGATGACCCGCATTTCGGTGTTCATGAACGTATTCGACTGCCACGTGAACCGTTCGCCGGTGGCCGGCCGCATCACGCAAATTCTCTACACGCCCGGTCTGTTCCTCAATGCGGAGCTGGATAAGGCGAGCGAGGACAATGAACGCAATGCGCTCGTCATCGATACCGGCAGCGTCAGGATCGGCGTCGTGCAGATCGCAGGGCTGGTCGCCCGGCGCATTGTATCCTTCGTCAAGACCGGCGATGCCCTGAGCACCGGCGAGCGGTTCGGCCTGATCCGCTTCGGCTCGCGGCTCGACATCTACGTTCCGCTCGCAACGCAGGTCCTGGTCGGTCTCGGGCAGACGGCGATTGCGGGCGAGACCGTGCTGGCCGATCTCGACGCGAAGGAGCCCGGCCGCCAGTTCCGGGCGGGCTGAGGCCTTGGCGGGGATTGCTGCCTGCTTGCAGCCCGACCGGCCAACCCTTAGATTCCATCGATGACCGACCTTTTTCCCCCCTTCGCGCCCGATCCGGACGAGCCGCGCAAGCGCTTGTTCAAACCGGTGCCGTTTCGCGTCATCGTGCCCAACATCATCACGTTGATCGCGCTGTGCCTGGGGCTCACCGCGATCCGGCTCGCTTTCGAGGGCCGGTTCGAGCCGGCGGTCATCGCCATCGTGGCGGCGGCGGTTCTCGATGGGGTCGATGGACGCATCGCGCGCCTTCTCAAGGGCACGTCGCGCTTCGGCGCGGAACTCGACTCGCTGGCGGATTTCGTCAATTTCGGCGTGACGCCGGCGCTCATTCTCTACAGTTTCGTGCTCAAGGACCTGAAGTCCCTGGGCTGGATTGCCGTATTGGTCTTTGCCATCGCCATGGTCCTGCGGCTCGCGCGCTTCAACGTGATGCTCGACGATCCGAACCGGCCCGAATGGCAGAAGAACTTTTTCACCGGCATGCCCGCACCCGCGGGCGCGGTCACCTCGCTCCTGCCGCTCTACCTGTCGTTTCTCGGCGTGCCGATGGACAATGCCGCGCCGGTGGTGCTGGTCTATCTCCTCGGTCTCGCCTTCCTGATGGTTTCGACGATTCCGGTCTATGCGGGCAAGACGCTGGGGAAATCCGTGCCGCGCCACTGGGTGCTGCCGATCTTCGTCCTGTCGGTGGCGGGTTTCGGCCTGCTGGTGAGTTTCCCGTTCGAGGTTCTGACGGCGATCACGGTGATTTTTCTTGGCACCATTCCGCTCGGCGTGATGCGGTATCGGGCGCTTGCGCGCGAGCATGCCAGCCGGCCCCGTGAGCCGGAACCGGTCGTGCCGCCGCCGGTCGTGCCGCCCCCGCTGTAGCGGGCAAACGGAAACAATGTGGCATCCGGCGACCGAGGCCCTATGTTGATCTTGCAAGACGAAGATGTGGAGAAAACCGTGGCGTCCTCTTCTGAGATGGCACCGTCGAGCTGGCGGCCCAAGCTGGTGCTCGCCTCGGCCTCGCCGCGCCGGCTGGCTCTCCTCCAGCAGGGAGGCATCGAGCCTGACGCGCTCCTTCCAGCCGACGTGGACGAGACGCCGCTGAAATCCGAAAATCCGCGCCAGTTGGCAAAGCGCCTCGCCCGCGAAAAGGCCGAGATCGCGCGCCGAGCCGCCCGGCACAGCGAAGGCCTGCGGGAGGCCTTCATCCTTTCCGCCGATACGGTGGTGGTGGCGGGCGGGCGCATCCTGCCCAAGGCCGAAGTGGTGGACGAGGCGGCGGCCTGCCTGCGCCTGCTCTCCGGGCGCGCCCATCGGGTCTATACGTCGGTCTGCCTCGTGACCCCCAAGGACGCCGTTCGCGAGCGTCTGGTGGAAACCCGCGTGCGCTTCAAGCGGCTGTCCAAGGACGAATTCGAGCGCTACCTCGCCTCCGGCGAGTGGCGCGGCAAGGCCGGCGGCTATGCCATCCAGGGGCTCGCCGGGACCTTCGTGATCAAGCTCGTCGGGTCCTATTCCAACGTGGTGGGACTGCCGCTCTACGAGACCGTGGCGCTGCTGGACGGCGAGGGCTACCCGGTGCGGTTCAGCTGGCTGAACGCGGCGTGATGCAACGGCGGGACCAGCCATGAATGCGAACAAAACACCCGCCAACCAGAACGATCCGGTGGTTCCCGCGGACAAATGCCCAACCTGCGGCAAGCCGGCGGTCATCGCCTACCGGCCGTTCTGCTCCAAGCGCTGCGCCGATGTGGACCTCAACCGCTGGCTCACTGGCCGCTACGCCATCCCGGCGGTCGAGGACGACGAAGACAAGGACGACGGCGACCTCCCCGAATAAAGCGGATTTTCCTCAACCTTGTCGCCGAACAGCGCTGGACATGCGCCCCGGCTCTGACTATACAACCGGCCTCTAACGCACACGGCTCAACGCCGTCCGTGTCCGCCCAGGTAGCTCAGTTGGTAGAGCATGCGACTGAAAATCGCAGTGTCACTGGTTCGATTCCAGTCCTGGGCACCACTAACCTCCTGAATATTAATGATTTTTTCGAGGCCTATTAGTTTAGATGGCCTTCTTGCCTGCGGCACGGTTGGCTGACGCCTGCTTTGCCGGCTGAGGGTGTTTTCCGTTCGCAATTCTGCGCGGCAGAAATTATCTAAAGAATCGTTGCCCGGTTTTTTGTGTGAGTTAACAATCCATTCCACAAGAGCGTCGCCGGACGCGACCTACCGAAAGCGTTCACCTTTTTGAACCATGGTGAGAGCAATAATTCCGCAAACGAAGATATGAGGGTGAGATTATGACCAGAGAACTACAAGCCCTCCTTGAAAAGGCGAAGAAGATTCAGCCGTCGCCCGAGCATCGCGAGGAGCAGAGGCGGAGTTTTGTGTATGGCAATACCGCGTTTGAGAACGATCGCATCACTCGAAAGATGGTAACGGAGCAGGCAGAAAAGCTCGCGAGAGAACAGAATGAGCGACGGAAATAACCGACGGGATAGTCATGCGCTCGAACCGGAGATCGTCAATGATCCAATTGCAAAAGCTGAGAGGGAAACACTCAACGGCTTTCGTCAATACGATTACGGAATCCAAGTCACACTAACTGCGTTGGAGAGAGGCGCATTCAAGCTTCGTATGTCGCTCATCCTAGCGCTACAGCGCGAAGCTCTTAATGGGTTGAGCCTTTATGCCGGAAATTTCCGACCAGGTGGCGTCGAAATCAAACAAAGCAGTCACACGCCGCCCGACGCGCATCTCGTGCCGCCGCTTGTTGAGGAAATGTGTGACTATGTGAACGAGAACTGGGATACGGCGACGTCAATCCATCTCGCTGCATACGTTATGTGGCGGCTGAACTGGATCCATCCATTCGCCGATGGCAACGGACGCACCTCGCGTATCCTTTCCTACATATTACTTTCGATCCACTCCAAGGGAATACCGCCGGGAACTCCGACAATTTCGGATCTCATAGTGGACAACAGGATGCCCTATTTCGAAGCGCTTGATGCGGCAGACGACGCATGGAAAGAGGGGCGGGTCGATTTGTCAAAAATGGAAGACTTACTTGAAAACCTTCTGGCCAAGCAGCTGATGGGCTACTTCCAGCAAGCGGGAGGCAAAATCGAAGACCAGAACCACGGATCTGGGTTCTAAGTTCAGGCAAAATCAGAAACCCTGATTTTAACCCTCCACCTCATTCTGAGGAAGACTGCGGGTTTGTCTCGAAGAATCCTCCAGTGATCTCTGGAGACCTCTCGTCCTTTCAAGACAGATCGCCAGCCTCGTCAGACAATATCCTAGCCTTCTTTGCGACCATTGAATTTCCGAAGCTCGTTCAAAGCGATAACCGCTTCCAGCACGAACAGCGTCAAGGCAATCATAAAGACGAAGAGACTGAACACGAACAGGACCGCGATCAGCGTTTCCAGTTGCAGATTGAGCAGCGCCCCGACGAAGGCGATCAAGACCAGCAGCGCGGTGGTGATGGCGCTTAGGACGGAAAGGCTCAGCGACCCGTTGATGAGTGCGGCGCGGCGGCGAAGCTGCGGCATGTCCGATTTGTGCCGCGCCCGCCTTTCATCAGTATCGTCAATGTCGTCGAGAACCCGCATGCGTTCGACGATGCCGTTCATGCGCCCCATCAGAAGCGTCAGGAACGCGACGATCCCACCGAGGAGAAAGGCGGGTGCCGTGGCCAGGGCAATCACATGGGAAATTTCACTGAGAGAAAGGCCCTGAACCATGGTTGCCTCGCGCGAACCGCGATGGATGCCGATGAAGTCCCTCAGAATGGCCTAAAACCGAGCTGCGCGTAATGGCCTCCCGCGCGTCGTTCAACAAGATCGGCAACACGGTGATCATCACCCCCGATCCCGGATCGGGAGGCTTGAGCGCAGCCCGCACCGAAATGACGCGCGGCGTCGCACAAACGGAGCCGTCTTGAGACGACTCCGCTGATCTTCGACACGCTGGTTCTGTTCTCAGAGGCCCAGCGTCGACTGCTCCGCCTCGGACATCAGCATGGGGTCTTCCATGCGCATCCTGTTATTCAGGACGACCACGGGGGTGCCGACCGGAACGCGATTGAAAAGATCGATGATGTCCTGGTTGAACAGGCGAATGCAGCCGCTCGACACGGCCTGGCCGATTGACTGCGGCTCCGAGGTTCCGTGAATGCGGTAGAGCGTGTCCCGGCCATTCGCATACAGATAAAGCGCGCGCGGGCCGAGCGGGTTCTCAAGGCCGGCCGGCATGCCGCCGGCCCATTTCTTGTTGCGCTCCGGCTCGCGACGGATCATGTCGGCGGTGGGCGTCCAGCGCGGCCACATCGCCTTGCGACCGATCGTGGCGCGTCCGCTCCATGCCAGACCCTCTTTGCCGACGCCGATGCCATAGCGCAGCGCGCGGCCGTTCTCGCGCACCTGATAGAGAAACCGGTTGGTGGTGTCGACGATGATCGTGCCGGGCTGCTCCCGCGTCGGATATGCCACTTCCTGACGGAGGAATTGCGGGTCGACCCCCATGAGTTCAGTGGCCGGGAGCGAGAACTTCTCGTCCGGCCGCGCGCCATACATGGCGGCGAAAACCGGATCAGGCTGAAGCGCCTGTCCCTGCGGCGGGCTCTGGCTGGTGGATACGCATCCTGCAAGAACGACGGGGATCAACAGGGCAGCGATGCGAACGACTCTACGGAGCGGTGCATGGGGGGACGAGAAGGCAGGCATAGTTGATACTCACCGTTTCTTGGTTTTGGGATCTGCAGGAGCCTGGTTGCTTCGGCAATGTCGGCGTCTCTGGTTGAGTGGGGGCGGGTGGCTGGATCGTGGATGCCGGATGGCGGAAATATGGCGGACTCTCCCTGTGGCCGGCGGGCCACACTTTGTGGCCGTCATGTGGCGGGCTAACCGACGCGGAAGGGAAATTGTTCCGGCCCGCCCGCTCACGCTTTCGTGGGCAAATCATCAATCACGTGTTCAGCCGGCGGCCGGCCGATCGAACCGCCGAATTTCCGCGCCGTGCGCGAAGGAGGCGAGGGGAGATCACCGGCCGCAAGCCCCGCGATGATCGGACATTCCGGCCGATCATCGCCGCGGCAATGTTCGGCGAGATGGCGCAGGGTATCCGCCATGGCCTGAAGCTCCGCGGCCTTCTGTTCGAGCGCCGCCACGTGATCGAGCGCGAGGCGCTTCACGTCGGTGCTGGCGCGCGAACGATCGCGCCACAACGACACCAGCTCGCCGATCCGCTCGACCGAAAACCCGAGGTCGCGCGCACGCCGGATGAATCGCAGGTTGTGGACGTCGTTCTCCGAATAGACCCGATAACCCGCTTCCGTGCGCACGGTCCGGGCGATCAACCCGATGCTTTCATAATAGCGGATCATCTTGGCCGAAACGCCTGATGCTTCGGCTGCCTGTCCGATATTCATGCGGCCACCTCCTTGCTTGCGGGTGCCTGAAAACTGCGGAGACGCAGTGCGTTTCCGACCACGAAAACGCTGGACAGCGCCATCGCACCGGCGGCGAAAACGGGAGACAACAGCATGCCGTTGAGCGGAAAGAGAACGCCCGCCGCCACGGGAATCAGCACGATGTTGTAGGCGAAAGCCCAGAACAGGTTCTGGCGGATGTTGCGGATCGTCGCCTGCGAAATCGCGATGGCGTTTGCGATGCCGCGCAGATCGCCCGACATCAGCACCACGTCGGCGCTTTCAATGGCGATGTCGGTGCCGGAGCCCACGGCGATGCCGACATCCGCTGCCGCGAGCGCCGGCGCGTCGTTGATGCCGTCGCCGACAAACGCGACCCGTTGTCCCGCAGCGCGCATGTCGTTCAGGACCGCGACTTTTCCATCCGGCAGGATTTCCGCGTGGACGATATCGATCCCGACCCGACGTGCGATGGCCTCGGCGGTGCGCCGGTTGTCGCCCGACACCATGGCGACCCTGAGACCCAGCGCATGAAGCGATGCGATGGCGTCCCGGGTCGTCGGCTTGATGGGATCGGCGACCGCGATGATGGCCGCGAGCTTGCCGTCGATTGCCGCATAGAGCGGGCTCTTGCCTTCCGTCGCGAGGCGTTCCGCGACGGTGGCGAATGCAGCCGTCGAAATACCGAGTTGCTGCATATGCCGATCGGCCCCAACCGAAATCGCGCGTCCGGCGACCACGGCTGCGACGCCGAAGCCGGGAGTGGCTTCGAACGATGCCGGCTCCTCCAACGCGAGCCCACGGTTTTTTGCGGCCGCGACGATGGCATCCGCGATCGGATGCTCCGAGCGCGCTTCGACCGAGGCGACGAGGCGCAGGACCTCGTCGTCGGAAAATCCGTCCGTGACCACGAAATCGGTGAGTTCCGGGCGGCCCATGGTCAATGTGCCGGTCTTGTCGAAGGCCACGACCGAAACGTTTTTCAGACTTTGCAGCGCTTCGCCGCGCCGAAACAGGATTCCGAGTTCCGCCGCCCGTCCGGTGCCGACCATGATCGAGGTTGGCGTGGCGAGGCCCATGGCACACGGACAGGCGATGATCAGCACCGCAACCGCGTTCACCAGCGCGAATGTGAGCGCCGGATCTGGACCGAAGATCGACCATACGACGAATGTCAGCGCGGCCACCGCGATGACGGCGGGGACGAACCAGCCGGTGATTTCATCGACGAGCGTCTGGATCGGCAGCTTGGCGCCCTGCGCCTGCTCGACCATGCGAATGATCTGCGCCAGCACCGTGTCGGCGCCGATCTTGGTGGCGCGGAACGTGAAGCTGCCGGTCTTGTTGATGGTGCCGCCGACGACGGTTGCGCCGAGAGCTTTCTGCACCGGCACAGGTTCGCCGGTGATCATCGATTCATCCACATAGGACGACCCGTCGATCACCTCGCCATCGACCGCGATCTTCTCGCCGGGCCGCACCTGGACGCGATCGCCCGTCACCACCTGTTCGATCGGTATCTCCGCAGCACCGCCGTCGCGCAGCACGCGTGCCGTCTTGGGTTGCAGGCCGATGAGGTGCTTGATCGCATCGGAGGTGCGCCCCTTCGCCCGTGCCTCGAGATAGCGCCCCACGAGGATCAGCGTCACGATGACGGCCGCTGCCTCATAATAGACATTGGCCGTGCCAACCGGCAGCACGCCGGGCGCGAAGGTCGCGACCAGCGAATAGAGATAGGCCGCGCTGGTGCCGACCACCACAAGCGAGTTCATCTCGGGTGCAAGGCGCAGCAGGGCCGGAACACCGGCGCGAAAAAAGCGCCATCCCGGACCGAACAGCACGAGCGTCGTCAGCGCGAACTGGATCTGCAAGTTGCGCTGATGCCCGAGCGTCGTCATGACCCAGTCGTGGAACGCCGGCACCAGATGCGAACCCATCTCGAGCACGAAAACCGGCAATGTGAGGAGCGCCGCGATCCAGACGGAACGCGCGAGCGCGGACGTGTTCTCCTCCGCGTGAACATGACCCTCATGGGCCCGGTGATCCTCTGTGATCTCGTCGGCCGCGTAGCCGGTTTTCGCCACGGCTTCTTTCAGTCTCGCCACGATATCATCACTGCCGCCGAGATAGCGGACGGACGCGCGCTCGGTTGCGAGGTTGACGGATGCGGCGGTGACGCCCGGCACCTGATGAAGCGCCTTTTCGACGCGCGAGACGCAGGACGCGCACGTCATCCCGTGGATACCGAGATCGACCTTGCTTTCGACCGGCTGATAACCCGCTTCGCGAACCGCCTCGGCGACAGCGGCCGATCGGCCGTTTGGCCCAAGCGATACCCGAGCCCGGTCCGTCGCCGGGTTCACCGCGGCTGCGGTGACGCCAGGCACAGCCAGGATCGCCTTCTCCACCCGCCGGGCACAGGAGGCGCAGGTCATGCCCCGGATCGGCAGGTCGAAGGTGATATCCCTTTGCCGTGTGTCGCCGTCAGCCATCTCGGATCTCCAGTTTTAATGTATCAGGCCGAGACTCTTGATCCTTCCAATGATGGGAAGGTCAAGGACCATTTGCAAGATGAACCGCCGGGCGCATCTCCCGGAGATATGCCCAAGCTTAAAGCCAGAGGGCGTCTCGTGTCATGGAGTTACGTTCGCGCAGCTGCGACGACACGCAATCTGGAACCGCGCTGGAGATGGGCGATTGATCCCGCACGTTTGCCGGGCGCGCGAAGGTTCGCCGTTGTGTGCGAGCGTCAGGTCCGTATGATCGAAAATCCGCCCTCTCGCCCGGCAGTCTTTCCGTGAAGCATTCCGACAAGCAGGGCAGGGTCCTGCGGATCCTGACCTACAACGTGCACCGCTGGCTCGGGACGGATCGAAAGATCGACCCCGAGCGCATCAGCGATGTCATCGCGTCGTGCGAACCCGATATCGTGGCCCTGCAGGAAGTCCGCGTGGGCAAGATCGACAAGGGAAAGGCGGATCAAGCCGCCGTCGTTGCCGACCGACTCGGCATGGAACTCCATTTTCAACCGACGATCCGCATTCTCGGCGAGCAATACGGTATCGCGGTTCTCAGCCGGCATCCCTCGCAGGTGGTCAAATCGGGACGCCTCCCAAGTCTGTCGCCCGGTCCGGCTTTCGAGAAGCGCAGCGCGCTCTGGGTCGCCGTCGACGTGGATGGGCACCCGGTGCAGGTGGTGAATGCCCACCTGTCGCTGCGCTCGCGCGAGAGGCGGGCTCAGGCAGCGGCTCTTCTGGGAAGCGAGTGGATCGGCCACCCCGACTGCGCCGAGCCGGCGATCCTGCTCGGAGATTTCAACGCGCCGCCTTACTCGCGCTCCTATCGGCTCTTCGCCGGCCGGATGCGCGACGCGCAACTCTCCAACCCGTCGGGCGAGCCTCAGCCGACCTTCCACACCCGCGCACCGGTGCTGCGGCTCGATCACATGTTCGTCACATCATCGATCGAGGTGATGAGTGCGGCCCCGGTGCGAACGGCGCTCGCGCGCGTCGCATCGGATCACTTTCCCCTGCTGGCCGAGGTGCGGGTTTCCAGCCGCTCGCGGATCGTCGGCACCGCGCACGCGCATTTGGGAGAGGCCGAACTGCTGTAGGAAATGACGTTGCGGAACCTCGATCCGCGCACTAGCTTCCGTGGCTCGACGAACAAAAGAGGCATGGATATCAAATGAAGCTCTTTCATACCCCGGGCGCGTGCTCGCTCGCTCCCCACATCGTTGCGCTGGAGGCGGGCCTCCCGGCCACATATGAGAAGGTGGATCTTCGGGCCAAGAGGACAGCGACCGGCGCCGACTTTACGCAGATCAACCCGAAAGGGTATGTTCCGACCCTGCAACTCGATAATGGCGAGGTGCTCACCGAAGTCTCCGCGCTCATCCAGTATCTTGCCGACCAGGCGCCGAAAAGCGGTCTCCTTCCAGAAGTCGGCTCCGCCGATCGCTACCGGGTGCTGGAGTGGATCGGTTTCATCAGCACCGAATTGCACATGCGCTTCAGCCCGCTTTTCAAGCCCGACACACCGGAGGCCTACAAGACGATCCTGATCGCCAATCTGCATCGCCGCCTGGCCTATCTCGATGAGGCTCTCGCGGGCCGCTCATATCTGACGGGCGACCGCTTCACGGTTGCCGACGCCTACGCGTTCACGATTCTGCGGTGGAGCGAGCCGATGAAGATCGACATCTCCGGCTACAAGAACATTGCGGCCTATATGAACCGCGTCGCACAGCGCGAGCAGGTGCGGCAGGCCTTGCAGGACGAGGGCCTGCTCAAGGCGGCCTGACCCCCACGCCGGTGCTGCGCGACGAAGAGGGGGGCGCCGCCCCCCTTGCCCTGCGGATGCCTCTGGACTGGCGCGCCCAGAGGCATAAGACGTGATCGATTTCAATATGTTGGAGCATGATGTCGGTCGAAAACCGTTGCGTACTTTTCGGCATCATGCTCTAGGCAGCCTGAAATACGGCGCCATCACATCATGCTCCCAGTCTCCGTCTTCATCATCGCCAAGAACGAAGCCGATCGGATCGGCGACACGATCCGGGCGGTGCGGCACCTGACCGACGACCTCGTCGTGGTGGATTCGGGCTCGACCGACGCGACCCGGAGCATCGCCGGCGAGCTTGGCGCGCGTGTCATCGAAAACCCCTGGCCGGGCTACGGTCCGCAAAAGCGCTTTGCGGAGGACCAGTGCCGCCACGACTGGCTGCTGAACCTCGACGCCGACGAGGTCGTTCCACCCGATCTTGCCGGTGAGATCGAAAAGCTGTTCTCCGCCGGAGAGCCCGCGGCGCAGGCCTATCGCCTTCGCATCGCGGAGGTTTTTCCCGGCGAGGCCGCACCTCACACTCTCGCCTACGCGCTTGCCCCGGTCCGGCTCTATCGCAAGGATCGGGGGCGGTATTCTCCGTCGCCGGTGCATGACCGGGTGGACCTGCAACCCGGCACCAGAGTTGCGGCCTTGAAGGGCGTGGTGCACCACCGGTCCGTGCGCTCCCTCGGCGATCAACTCGACAAGCTCAATCGCTATTCCGACCAGCAGGCGAGCGATCTCGAAGCGCGCGGCGTCGCCATTCCCACATGGCGCGTCTATTTCGAGCTTCCCGCCGCATTCCTGAAAGCCTATTTCGGCCGGCGTCATGCGCTTCGCGGCACCTACGGTTTTCTCACCGCGATGAACTACGCGATCTCACGCCATCTCCGGCTCGCCAAACATTACGAACGCCGCCGGCTGCAAAAGCGCGACCCCGAGTCGAAAAGCTAGAGCCTTATTTTTGGGTGAAGTGAATGCGGATCGCTTTCACGGCGCACAACCGCTTACACCGCCGCGATGATGCGGATTTCGAGCGCGTAATCCGGATCGGCCAGTTTCGACTCGACGCAGACCCTTGCCGGCGCATGACCCGGCGCGATCCACGCATCCCAGATCTCGTTCATGGCCTCATAAGACGCGATGTCGCTGAGCCAGATCGTGGCGTGCAGAACGCGCGACTTGTCGCTGCCGATCTCGGCAAGCGACATGTCGATCTGACTCAGAATGTCGGCCGTTTGCGCGCCGACGGCGTCGCCTGCGCTCTCTTCGGGAACGTAGCCGGAAAAATAAGCCGTGCCGTCATGGATAGCGATATCGCAGTAGCATGCCGCGACGCCGATGCGCCTGATGTTCGTCATTCGCCGGTCCTCTCGCACACGCGTGAAAGGCTGCATATCACGCGGCCACCGTGTCCTCCACCGAGAGCACCTGCAAGCAGTGAATTTCGCCAGTGCGGTTCGGCCATGTAATCGATTGGCCCTCCGTCAAACCGATCAGCGCGGCGCCGATGGGTGTCAGCACAGAGATGCGCTTTTCCTCGATGTTGGCGTCTTCCGGAAAGACCAGCGTGACACGCTCCGTCCGGCCCCGTTGCTCGTCACGAAATGTCAGGGTCGAACCCATGGTGACCAGTTTGGCGGGGACCTGTCCGCGCCGCACGATTTTCGCGCGCTCCAGTTCCACGGAGAGATAGTCCGACACTTCGGGCATGCGGCTGGCGGCGGCCGCGGCCAAGCGCGACAGCCGAACGTGATCAGCCTCCATCATCACGATTTTCGGACGGCGTGGGGTGCGTGTAGCAGACGTCATGGGAACTCTCAAAAAATAGGCGCCGAGCGGCGTTTTGAACGCCTCGGATCAAGGGCGGCGCGGATCGTCAAAAAAAGGGATTGGAGCAGCCTCCCGAGCAGGGACGCGCGGCGTCGCTGACTCGGGCTAAGAATGCCAGATGAGTAAACCCGCGTCCCGCAGGCCTCGGCAATATGAAGCGAAATGGCTCATGGCCGACAAGCTACCGCCCGGCCGGATTTTGTCAAATCATGCATTCCGGAACCCATAGCGGTGCCGGCAAGCTTTTGATCAAGCATTGCTTTTTTCACCCGCTGCGGCACCGCTTGCGCCAAGTCGCGGAGGGCAAAACGACCCGCTTTTGGAGCTTGACGAGAGGCCCCTGTTCGCGTCTATTGCGCCACCTGTGCGGAACCCAAGATTTCCTCTTGTTTCCGCACCCGGAGACGTGGCCGAGCGGCTGAAGGCACTCGTTTGCTAAATGAGCATACCCCAAAAGGGTATCGAGGGTTCGAATCCCTCCGTCTCCGCCAAATATCACAGCTATTTATTTAAATTTGCTAACGAATTTTAACTGAATCCAACAGGGCCCCTATTTCTGCTCCTACTTTGAATCCGGATGCGGGGCACGGTGGCGGACCTGTACGGACAATTGGCGGGCCGGGAGGCTGAACGACCTACCACGACACGTTCGCCGTTGATCGGTCTTGGCGGGCTTTGTTTGGGAGGAGGTCCGGTTAGCCAATAACCCCAACGGATCGCAAGCGCCCGACGCATCTCATCGCACACGAAGAGCAGGATGAGACGGCGCAACGGTACCCATCCGTTTGGCAATGCTGTCGATACGCTGTGAAGTCATCAAAGATATGGGCTGTCCTGGTTGCCGCGGCATTCATGCGGCAGGCTGCGCATGGAGCGATCCCACGTTTGCTTCTGCCGCCGCCGGGCGTATCCCGGCGACCTCCGACTCAGCCTCGATTATCTGGCTGCACAAACAGGTCATGAGCACGCTTGCGGCGAGCGGCGGCAAGATTCCCGACGACCGCGGGACAAGGGCACGGCCGGCTACGACATCGCCGCCAGCGTTGGCAGCGAAGACGGGCGGTCCTCACGAAATAGATCACCGCAGTGTTGCAGGATCGCCTCGGTTTGCTGCTGGCGAGCACTTCGGCCGTGGTGGGAGTTTACGAGCGGGAGGGGAGCATCCATCCTGAGAGCCGATATAGGCAGGGAGATCGACCATGGGTTGGCGTCAGGTTGCGTCCGTCATCACCCTTGCGGTCTCCAGCGGATGCCTCGTGGACAACGCCCAGGCCACCGAGGGCGGCGCCAGCCTCTTTATTCCGGGCGCCCACGGCCCCGGGGCAGGCATCGTTCCGCCGCCCGGCTTCTATTTCGCCAACGACTTCTTTGCCTATTCCGGCGAGCTAAGCGGCGGCCGCCGGGTCCAGATCGGCGGCGCGGTGCCGGCAGATATTCAGACCGAGGTCCGGGCCGACTTCCTGACCGCCACCTGGGTCATGCCCTTCGACATTCTCGGCGGACGGCTCGCCGTCGGCCTCAGGCTGCCGCTCGGTGTGCCGCGGGTCAGCGCCGGCATGCTGATCGAGGCGCCGCGCCTGGGCCGCACATTCGCATTCAGTCAGCGCGATGCCTCCTTCGTTCTCGGCGTTCCATTGGTGGCGAGCCGTCCTCTGAATATTGTCCTTGGGGCCGGCCGCAAATTCGCCGAGGACGGATCGTTGACGCTGATCCTGTCGAGCGACGAGTGCGAGGACGAAGCGGGCAAGGCCAATTGGCTTCCCACGCCGAACGACCAGTTCGCGCCGATCGTGCGCACCTATGTGCCGACTGCTCCGATCCTGAACGGAAGCTATAAGCTGCCGGACGTCGAACGCGCCCGCTGAGGGAACGACTGCTTTTGCGCCGCGCCGCTTGTTCGATTCCGTCCGGCATTGGCGCGAACCAGACATTAGAGAGCGCGCCGCAATAACCCCTCCTGACACAACTCGGAAGTACGACCATGGTCGGCTTGCTGCCGACAAGCAGACGTTAAATGCCGTCATTAGAGATCAAACTCTGACCCGGAGTCGACGTAAAGGAGACGGACCCGAGGTGCTGGTTGCGGCCCTCGGGGTCGTTGACAAAAAACGATCAGAGGGCGCTTGATTAGTCTATGGGGTCGCGATCCCCTCACGAGGCGCCATGCCAAGAATCGCGTCCAGCTCTCTTTCAGCGAGGACGCGTCGCTATGGCGTTAATCAACCCCGGTGTCATCGACAAGCTCGCTCGCCTGATCGGCACGCCGAAGTGTCCGGGTCTCAATGATGTCCAGACGGACGATTTCGCTGCCGATCCGCGCCTGATCCCGGGTGAGCAGAGGACAGACAGCAAGGCCGATCCGGAAGCAGGAGGCGTTGCTCGCCCTGGCAAGCGTCTCCCGCCTGACATCAAGCGGGTTCTCTGGGCGCGGTCCTTGCGGGCGTTCGGCGATGGCTATGTCGCAATCCTGTTGCCGCTCCATCTCTCGCGCCTTGGGTACGACGCCTTCGGTGTCGGGGTCATCTCGACCGCCACCTTGCTCGGCTCTGCCCTGCTGACGCTCGCCATGGGACTGGTCGCTTACCGCATTCCGAGGCGGCGCGCGTTACTCGCTGCCGGTTTCCTGATGGCGGCGACAGGGCTGGGCTTTGCCGGCATAGAAGGGTTCTGGCCACTGCTCGTGATCGCCTTTGTCGGAACGCTGAACCCCTCCGGCGGCGACGTCAGCCTGTTCCTGCCCCTTGAACATACGGTGATCGCCCATGTCGTGCCGGATGACGAACGCACGGCAGTGTTCGCCCGCTACAGCTTCGTCGGGGCGTTCTTTGGAGCCGTTGGGGCGCTTTCGGTCGGTTCGGTGGATTGGCTCGCCCCGGTCGTTTCGCCATCGATCATGGTGACAGCCTTGTTCGGATTGTACGGTGGCATCGGGCTGCTCACGTGTCTGCTCTACGGCAACCTCTCCCCCAAGGCCGAGGCCGGGACCGACAGCCCACCAACGCCGCTCGGCCCATCGCGCGGGATCGTCTACCGACTGGCGGCCTTGTTCTCCGTCGACGCCTTTGGCGGAGGGCTCGTCATCAACGCCTTGCTGGCGCTTTGGCTCACCGAGCGCTTCGGCATCAGCGTCTCTACCATCGGGGCGATCTTCTTCGTCACCAGCCTTTGCTCCGCAGTCTCGCAGTTTGCCGCGGTGCCGCTCGCCAGACGGTTCGGGCTGGTGAACACGATGGTGTTCACGCACCTACCGTCGAACCTTTTTCTGATCCTGACGGCTTTCGCACCGAGCATCTGGATCGCGTTCGGACTTCTGATCCTCCGGGGCTTGCTGTCCCAGATGGACGTGCCGACCCGGTCATCTTACGTCATGGCGGTGGTGCGGCCGGAAGAGCGCCCCGCCGCAGCCAGCGTCACCGCTGTGCCCCGAAGCCTGGCATCGGCCGTCGCCCCGCTTCTCTCGGGATGGCTGCTGACCGTGTCCCCGTTTGGCTGGCCCCTCGTCCTCGCGGGCACCCTGAAGGCCCTGTATGATCTGGCGTTACTGCGGCAATTCTCAGCCATCAAGCCGCCGGAAGAACGCTGACGTGGTTCGTGGCTATCCAGCGAGGAGGTCGGTGAGCATCTCGCAGAAGCAGTTGTTGTGGTTGGTGGCCTTGGGCATAACCTCCATTGCCGCCTTCTTCTGGCTGCTTGGTATGGCATACGTTTTCACTGATTGAAGCCCGCAACGCCGCTGAGGTCCAGGTGAGGTCGCATTGCCGGTAAGTGCTCTCCCCACGTGCGGCTTCGCTCGGTTCAATTCGGTCAGGATCCACTCATGCTCGACGTTCTCGCCAACCGCACCTACCGCCACCTGTTCGCCGCCCAGGTGATCGCGCTCGCTGGCACGGGCCTGCTGACGGTCGCGCTCGGATTGCTGGCGTATGAGCTCGCCGGGGCGGACGCGGGCGTGGTGCTCGGCACGGCACTTGCCATCAAAATGGTGGCCTATGTCGGCGTGGCTCCCATCGTCGGGGCCTTCGCCAACCAGCTCCCCCGGCGGGCCTTCCTGGTGTCCATGGACCTGGTCAGGGCGGCAATCGCCCTGCTGCTGCCGTTCATCACCGAGGTTTGGCAGATTTACGTGCTCATCTTTCTGCTGCAGGCAGCTTCGGCAGCCTTTACGCCCACCTTCCAGGCTACCATCCCGGACGTCCTGCCGGATGAGAAGGACTACACCCGGGCGCTCTCGCTCTCGCGCTTGGCCTATGACCTGGAAAGCCTGCTCAGCCCGGCGCTGGCGGCGGCGCTTCTGACCATGATCAGCTTCCATTGGCTGTTCGGCGGCACGGTGGTCGGCTTCCTCTGCTCGGCCGCCTTGGTTTTGTCCGTCAGGCTGCCGCAGGCAGTCCGCTCCGAACGCGAGGTCGGCATCTACGACAAGACCACGCGGGGCCTGCGCATCTACCTCAGGACGCCGCGCCTGCGGGGGCTTCTGGCACTCAACCTGTCCGTGGCTGCGGCCGGGGCCATGGTCATCGTCAACACCGTCGTGATCGTCCGCGGCGTACTGGGCCTACCCGAGAACGACGTCGCGGTGGCGCTCGGCTGCTTCGGTGGTGGATCGATGCTTGCGGCGCTGCTGCTTCCCCGAGTGCTCGACAGGCTTGCCGACCGCGCGGTGATGCTGCCGGCAGCCGCGCTCCTGGGAGTGGTCCTGCTTGCCTTCGCCGCGGCAACTTGGGGCGGCTCGATCGGTTGGGCGGCACTGCTCGTCACCTGGATTTTTCTCGGGATTGGCTACTCGGCGGTGCAGACGCCGACGGGCAGGCTGCTGCGGCGCTCTGCCCGGGCCGAGGACCGTCCTGCCCTGTTCGCCGCACAGTTCGCCCTGTCGCATGCCTGCTGGCTTTTCACGTATCCGCTCGCGGGTTGGCTGGGACGCGAGGTCGGCATTCCCGTGACCTTGGCCTTGCTTGGGCTGGTGACCCTGCTCGGCTTCGGGCTGGCGGCCCGGCTCTGGCCTGCGGACGATCCCGAAGAGATCGAGCATGCCCACCCCGACCTGCCGCCGGACCACCCACACTTGCGGGAGCATCATGGACACGCCCACATTCATGCGTTCACGATCGATAGCCTGCATCGGCGTTGGCCCGTCCGGGCGGCGCAAGGACAGGCGGTGTCGACGGCCTCAGGAAGGACTTGATCCGCCCCATGTCCCGTCGACTAGCAGGTGGGCTCCGCCCTGACACTGGTGCCCTTCAAGCGCCCTTTAAGTCTTCCTCATGACGGGAGTGGCACTCCTGAACGGCCTTCGCCTCATCATCCGCCAGCGCCGATTTCGGCAGTCTCAAGACGAAGTAAGCGGGCATTCCTGCGCGTCCATCCCGGATGCGCAGGAACCGCCGTGGGTGCTCCATGGAACACTGGCTTGAATACCTCGGATTGGCGGGGACCGCCTTCCTGTCGGCGACGATCTTCCCGTTCCAGTCGGAGGTGGTGCTGTTCGGCATGCTGATGGCCGAGCACTACCAGATCTGGTTGCTGGTGCTTGCAGCGAGCGTCGGAAATATCCTGGGCTCCTGCGTGAACTGGTTCATGGGACGGTTCATCGCCCGCTTCGAGGGCCGGCGCTGGTTCCCGGTCAGCAAGGATCAGGTCGCCAAGGCCGAGAGCTGGTATCACCGCTACGGACGCTGGACGCTGCTGCTGTCGTGGATGCCGATCATTGGCGATCCGCTCACGATCGTCGCAGGTGTCCTGCGCGAGCCTTTTCCGGTGTTCCTCGCCCTGGTCGTGGTGGCCAAGATCGGTCGCTACCTTGCGGTCACCGCACTCGCGCTGGGTTGGATGTAGGCACGGCGTTCGCCCCAGCAGGTTGCTGTCTGATGGCTTTGCTGTCGGTCGAATGACAGCCTCGCGCATCCCTAGCTTTTCGACCGTTATGATTGCCTCTCTTCATCGTCCGACAGCGAGATTCAGTGTTCAAGGATCGGCCTGATCTCCTGGAGATTCTCGATGGTGTGTTCCAGATGGTGGCGCAGCTCCTGCGAGGCCTCCTCATTCCTCTCACGCTCGAGCAACCCGAGGATCCGGAGGTGCTCGTCGCATTGCTGGCGGTAGCGCTTGCGGTCGACCATCGAGCGGTAGGAGAGCAGGCGACGGATGCGGTTGATGCGCCTCACAGCCTCGAGGAAGAAGGGGTTTCCGGAGGCGCCGATGATCGCCTCATGGAACCGAACGCCGCGCTCGTGGAGTGCGTCCGCGCTGTCTGTTTCGATCGCGCCACCCAGAAGCCGAAGCTCCGCAGCGCGGCAACGTGCTGCCGTCTCAGGATCAAGACGGTAGGTAGACTCCAACAGCGCAGCCGGTTCGAGAGCCAAGCGCACCCTGTAGGTTTGCTCCAGACTCTCCGGTGTCGTCAGCATCGGCGAAAAGGACCAGCCGTAGCCGGGGCGGCGCTCGGCCCAGCCCTCTTGGGTGATACGGCCCAACACGCCGTTGAGTTGCGCCTTCGCCACGCCATAGAGTTCCTTGAGATAGGCCTCCGAAACGGGGTCGGGCAGTCGGCCGTGCAGATGATCCTCGGCAATCCTGAAGTAGAGGTCCGATGCGTCATCTCTGCTGATTAAGCCAAGCGCTTCCGGCGACGGGATCTTTGCGTCCGACACGAAGTAGCCGCGGTTGGGCTCATGAACGAGGACACGTTTGGTGGCGAGCAACTGCAAGGCTTGGCCAACGGGAAACCGGGAGACGCTGAAGCGCTGGGCCAGTTCCTGCGCCGTGATGTGCGTCCCAACGGCCAGCCCGCTGCCCCGGATGAGGTCAAGAATCTGCGCGGCGAGTCCTTCAGTCAACTCGCGCTTTCCGTTGACCACACGCTCACCCGCTGAACTCATAACCGCAACCTCATAGTAGACATTTCATTTTGGAGGGTACGATTTGCCTTTACCTGATTTGTTGAATTCTCAACACACTTTGGCAGGAATGACGCTCCTGCCATTTCGCAGTTTTCGTCAATTGGGGAGCCCGCCGAAACAAGCTCCCCGGGCTCAATCAGGACTTTACGAGGCCAACCGACTTCAGCACTTCGCCCACCCGAGCCTGTTCGTCCTTCAGAAAAGCGCCGAAGGGCTCACCAGCCAGATAATAGTCGTCCCATCCCTTCTGCTTCAGGGTCTCGGTCCACTCCTTCGACTTGACCAGCTTGTCCATGGTATCGGTCAGCGCCTTACGCTGATCCGCCGTGATGCCGGGTCCTGCCATGATCGCTCGCCAGTTCACGACTTCGACGTCCATGCCCAACTCCTTGAGGGTAGGGACGTCGGCGCCAGCGAGCCGCTTTCCGGACGAGATGGCGAGGGCGCGGAGCTTGCCAGCCCTGATCTGACTTTCAAACTCGCCGTAACCGGAAATGCCTGCCGTCACCTTACCACCGAGCATTGCCGCCAGCGCCTCGCCGCCGCCCGAGAAGGCGACATAGTTCACTTTCGCCGGATCGGCACCGGCAGCCTTCGTGAACAGGGCTGCAAGAATATGGTCGGCGCCGCCGGCCGAGCCACCAGCCCAGGTCACTTTCGCCGGGTCCGCCTTTGATGCGGCCGCGAGATCCTGGATCGACTTGAGAGGCGACGTGGCCGGTACGACGATTACAAGCGGATCACCGGTGAGGCGAGCGATCGGCGTAACCTGGTCGAGATTGACGGGCGCCTTGTTGCTCAGGATCGCGCCGACCATGGTGATGCCATTGACCATGAGCTGGTTCGGGTCACCCTTGGCGTTGTTGATGAACTGCGCCAGCCCGACGGTACCGCCCGCGCCGGTGACGTTGGTCACCTGAACGCTCTTCGCGAGCCCGGTCTGGGTGAGTACCTGCTGGATCGAGCGGGCGGCCGAGTCCCACCCGCCTCCGGGTCCGGCCGGCGCCATGATCTTCAGTTCCTGCTGCGCGAGGGCCGCCGACGCAACGAGCGTCATAGAAGCAACGGCGACGCTGCGGATCGTTCTGGTGAAGTGGCTCACGATATCCTCCCTAAGGTCGTGACTGATGGTGGACGCCGGCCGGGGTTCCGATCAGCGTCTAACGTTCGGCGAGGTTTCTCGCCGATGGCTTTCACCGGTACCGGTGAATTCTGGATCTGGCGTCTCGCGGCTTGTGACCTCCGCTTTCGTAACGCGACGCAAAATGTGAGGAATGATGCCACCGCCCCGCAGTAATTCGACTTCGAGTCCGGTCTCGATTGCGGCTGTGGCAATGAATGTCTGGCTTTCACCCGACGCACGATGGATCGTGAAGGACACGGGGCAGCGGGGACTGATCCGGTCCGGCTCTGCATCGATCGCAATCTGATCGCGTGGCTTGAGGTGCAGATTGTGCGGATGCTGCTCGGAAGAGAGACGCAGGGGCAGGATTCCCATGCCGATCAAGTTCGAGCGATGTATGCGCTCGAAGCTTGATGCCAGCACGGCGCGTACACCGAGCAGCGCAATCCCTTTCGCCGCCCAGTCGCGCGACGAGCCCATGCCATAGCGTTCGCCCGCTACCACGACCACCGAGGCGCCCTCATTGGCGTAGCGTTCGGCGGCTCGCCACAACGGAAGGTGATCACCCGAACCAACATGGATCGTGGAGCCCGGCGCAATCTGCGAGTCGAGAAGATTGCGGACGGAATTATTGGTGAACAGGCCCCGAACCATGACCTCCCAGTTGCCACGTCGGGAGGCGAAGACATTCAAGTCACGGGGATTCTCACCGCGCTCGACGAGGTACCCGGCAGCCTCACTCTGGCGCGGGATCAGCCCGGCTGGCGAAATGTGGTCGGTCGTGATGTCGTCGCCGAGCACGAGCAAGGGATGCGCCGAATAGGTCCCAAGGAGTGTGCCCTTGCCTAAGCCTGCGAATGGCGGGCGCCGGATATAAGTTGAGTTTGGATCCCAGGGAAACAGATCGCCGGCGGGAGCGTCGAGCACTTTCCAGGTCTCGCTCGCCTCGGCCTGCTCATAAGAGGTTTGGTAGTCGGCTACGGCCATGGCCATGGCGAGCGCCGCATCGATCGCATCCCCGGTGGGCCAGAGATCGGCGAGCCGGATGTCTTCGCCCGACGGCGAGCGCCCAATCGGATCGGTGAGGATGTTACGATTGATGTCGCCGGCGAGGGCGAAGGCGACAACAAGGGGAGGCGAGGCCAGGAAGCCTGCTTCGAGTTGCGGATGGACGCGTCCCGGGAAGTTGCGGTTACCCGACAGAACGGCGACGGGCACGATCCCTCGCTCGGCTATGGCCTGATCGATGACCTGAGGCAGCGGCCCCGAGTTGCCGATGCATGTCGTGCAGCCGTAACCAACGATTCCAAATCCGATGGCTTCGAGGTCCTCGAGCAGCCCCGAGCGACGGAGATAACGCTCCGCCGTCGGTGAACCGGGAGCCAACGACGTCTTCACCCAAGCAGGTGGGGTGAGGCCGAAGCTGCGCGCCTTGCGGGCCAGCAAGCCAGCGGCGACGACGAGGCGAGGGTCGGACGTGTTCGTGCAGCTCGTGATCGCCGCAATCGCGACGGCCCCGTTGCCGGGCTGCTCCGAGGACGTCGTGGCGGGCCGTCCCATGAGCAGCGGGGCGAAAGCGTCAACCGTCGTCCCTGCCGGAATGCGGTCCTGCGGTCGGCGTGGGCCTGCGAGGCTGACCTCGACCTCATCCAGATTGATCTCGATCGTGTCCGTAAAGCACGGGGTGGCCTTGGGGTCGAACCAGAGGCCCTGCCGTTTTGCATATTCCTCAACGAGGCGGAGCTGGTCTGCTGGGCGGCCCGTCTCGCGAAGGTAGCGCAGCGTTTGTGCGTCGATCGGAAAGAAGCCGGAATTAGCGCCGAATTCGGGGGCCATGTTGGCGATGACCGCGCGATCACCAGCGGACAGCGTCGAGACACCTTCGCCGTAGAACTCGACGAAGCGATCTGCGAGATCGATCCGCCTTAGGCGCTCGGTGACGGTGAGCGCAAGGTCAGTCGCGAGCATGCCCTGCCTGAGACGTCCGGTCAGGCGAACGCCGACCACGTCCGGCACTCGGATCATCACGGGCATTCCGAAGAAGACGCTTTCGGCCTCTAACCCGCCCACGCCCCAGCCGAGGACACCGATTCCGTTGATCATCGGCGTGTGGCTGTCGGTGCCGATCATCGTGTCAGGCACGGCCCATGACACACCCTCGCGTTCCGACACGGTAACGACGGTCGCAAGGCGCTCGAGATTCAGGGTATGCATGATGCCCGTTCCGGGTGGGTGGACGCGGATCCCGGTGAGAGCTCTCGTTGCCCATTTCATGAAGCGGTAGCGTTCGGCATTACGCCCGAATTCGCGGTCCATGTTGCTCTGAAGAGCGTTGGAGGAGCCGAACACGTCGACCGCAATGGAATGGTCCGTCGAAACGTCGACGGGCAGTACCGGATTAAGCCAGCTCGGATCGTATCCAGCCTCCGCGAGCGATGTGCGCATGCCAGCGATGTCCACCAAGGCCGGTCCGCAGGTCGTGTCATGCATCAACACCCGACCGGGAAGAAACGGAATTTCTTCCTCACTTCGTCCATTGTCCAACCAGCCCAGGATTGCGGCCTTCGCACGCGGCGCATCGTCTCCTGCTGTGCGCAGGACGTTTTCGAGCATGATGCGAAGAATATGCGGCAGCCGTTCGAGGTCCCCGCCGGCTGCCGCAGGGAGGTCGACGATCCGATAATTTCGATCAGTGATCGTGATGGTGGTCACGGCGTCTCGCGTTCCAAGTTCAAGATCATGGAAGTCAGATTGCATAAAACGGGAAGAAAATTCAATCAACAAATTGCATTTGCGGACAGCAATATGCTAAATTGCCTTCGCGCATCCAGGGGTAGCAGGTCCCGGGAGGAGGGGCGTTTTCCCTCGGAATACAGAAAGGCAGTCGCCCGGGCCTCCTTATCTTTCGACGACAACTGAACTGAACTCCGCGCGCTGCCCTGCGTTGCCGCAGCGAGGCAGGAGGGTTCGCCGATGAGCACGCATGCGCCGATGCATTTCTGGAAAGGATCGTGGGATCTTCGCGAGTCCGAGTGCGCCTGCGACATTCACCTCATCAAGTGGCTCGACGCGGAGCAGGTGAGAGACGCGACGATTTTTCATTTCGGGACGGGCGCGCACCACCACGTCGGCATCGAATGTGCCCGGCCAGAGCGCCGCAATTCAGTTCTTGGCATTACCGCATCGCCTCAGGAGTACGAGGCATACGTGACGCTTGCCATTAACCGCCCGGAGGTTCTGCGCTTCTACACCGCCATCTTCGGCGACATCTATCTCCTCAATGAAAAGCTGCTGCCAACGTTCGATGTGGTCACGCTCTTCCATCTCTGCGAATTTCGGGGGGAGCAGAATGATGCCTATGGAGCTATGACGGACCTGGCGATCGCGAACCTGCTGACCAGCAAGACTCGGCCTGGTGGGCACATCCTGTTCTATCCCAGTTCGTTTGCATTCGACCGTGCCGACCACAGCGCAAAGGATGTCATCGTGCAATGGGAGCAGGGACGTCAGGTCGAGCGGGTAGGGATGTTCGATGGGCTTCTGGTCTACCGGAAGACGTGAACTGACGGGGCAGCCGTTCAGGCGCGAACCAGACTTTGCCGCTGGGCTGTCCCGACGCAGGTTTTTCCATCCAAGCGACTGAACAGGGCTCTCTCCCACCCAGATGGTAAATGATCAGGGTCAGACAAACAAAGCGGCCGGATTCGCGACGAACTTCGCCAGTTTGTCGCGATCAAGCGCGACACCGAGGCCCGGCTGTTCTGGGATCCCCAGATATCCGTCCTCATCGAGGGTGAAGGGTTCTGCAAGGATGCCGTCGACATAGGGGCTCCCGCCGATATACTCAACGAGGTCCGCATCGGGGAACGCCGCGGACATCTGCAAATCGGCAGCAAGGCCGAGTGCGGTGTTCCAGCCATGGCCGATATATTTGACGCCGAAATCTGCTGCCATCCAGGCGATGCGGCGTTGTTCGCTGATGCCGCCGACCTTGGTGACATCCGGCTGCACGATATCGAAGGCGCCTCTGGTCAACCATGGAATGAACGCCTGACGTCGTGTCAGAACCTCGCCGCCGGCGATCGGCACCGGGCTGACGCGTCTGAGGTGACAGAAATCATCGATAGCGTCGGGTTTGACGGCCTCTTCAAACCACCCGATATCGTAGTCGTTCAGCATCTCGGCGGTGCGCATGGCCCATTTCAGGCCGTGCGGCCAATTCGCATCGCTGGCACCCGCGTCGACAAACAGCTTATTCTCAGCACCCGCCGCCTCCCGCGCGGCGCGAACGATGGCTTCATCGAGCTTGGAATCGAGCGCGCGCCCGAAGGGTCCCCAGCCGATCTTGAAGGCGCGGAAGCCCTTTGCCCGGTACTCCTCGACCACGTCGCGCATGCGCTCGGGCTCTTCCATGAGGAGAGAGCAATAGGGCTGGACCCGACGGCGGTAGGTTCCACCGAGGAGCCGGCCGACCGGGATGCCGGTCGCCTTGCCGAGAATATCCCAAAGGGCGATGTCGATGCCGCTGATGGTGTGGGTCAGCGTGCCGCCGCGGCCCATCCAGAAGGTGTTCTGATGCAGTTTCTCGCTGACGCGTTCCGGCTCCAGCGCATTCTCGCCTTCATAAAGCGGTGCGAGCACTTGTAATCCGGCTTGCACGAGACGCCCGTCGGTGAAGGAACTTCCGTAGCCGGTAATGCCCGCATCAGTGTGAACCGCGATGATGGCGTGGATGGAATCTTCCGGTCTGATCTCCTGAGACCATCCGCCCTTCGGGCTTTCACCCAGCAGGGGCGCTGCCTCGATCGATCTGATTTTGATCGGGGGAAGGGCGGCCTGAGGAGGATGATCTGCCGGCATGATTTTCCCTACCTTGTTCGGTTGAGTGGAATGGGAATTGAGGTTCAGGACCTGTCTGCCGAATCCCGCTCGGCTCTGCGCCGTTCGATGATGGCGAGGAAATCGAGTGCGTGGGTCTGGACGTTGATGTGATCGTCGAGCGCTTTCGTCATGCCCTCAACGTCACCGGAAGCGAAGACGCTCACGAGCTTCCGATGCTCGTCTACGATATCCGCCATCGCTTTCCCCAACGTTGAAAGGCCGACGATGATGGTCAATTGCCGTGACAGCATCTCCCAGAGGTCGCACACCACCTCGTTGCCGCTGAACTGACAGAGGGCACGATGAAAATCCGTGTCGGCGCTGGCAAAACCATAGGCATCCTGACGAGCACCCATCAGCTCGAGCACATCGATGTGCCGATTGAGGATTTTGACGGCCTTGCGGTCGTTGCGGCCGGCGACGATCGCGCGAACGGCAGCGGCGGTTTCCAGCGCCACACGGGCTTCGATCAGATGGTCGATGCGTTCCTGCGTCACCGTTCGCAGGCGGATGCCCTTGTAGGGCTCGTTGACCACCAGCCCCTGGCTCTCGAGAATGCGAAGGGCTTCCCGGACCGGCACGCGGCTGACGCCAAGCCCTTGTGCCAGATCCGACTCCACGATCCGGTCGCCGGGAAGAATACGGCTCGATGCGGCTGCGGCCACGACCTCGTCGATCACGGCGTCGACGAGCGTGCGCGGTCGCAGAGGCTGCCACCCGCTCTCCTTGTCCGCTTCCCGCGCCTCTGTAACCGGCGCCTTCCTCTGTCGCGATTTGGTGATGTCCATAAGCCGCTCAAATTTGTTCAATCGCGGAGCCATCCGTCAGCGTCTCCGCGCAATGTGCCTTTATCACCAATCGCCGCGCGAGCGTGTCGAAACAACAGCCATTGACATTTCGTAGGATTGTATACCATCATACAAAACACAAAACAAGGTTGCTTGGGGCAGCAGATGGCGGATGGCGAGATAAAGAGTCGGATCCGATGTGATATCGATTTCGACAAGAACGGTCGGCAGGCGGGCTATCTGCGAGCGCCGCTGTCCCGCAATACCTCCGGATGGGGGATCATCGAGATCCCCATCGTTTGTGTCAAAAACGGTTCCGGCCCGACCGTGTTGTTCACGGGGGGCGTGCACGGTGACGAGTATGAGGGCCAGATCGCCGTGTCGCGGCTCGCGCAAACGCTTGAGCCCTCCTCCGTGCAGGGCCGTGTCATCATGCTGCCTGCCGTCAATGTTCCGGCGGTCTTGAACGACACGCGCTTGTCGCCCATCGATCATCGCGACATGAATCGCTGCTTTCCAGGCAACCCCCGCGGCACGTTCTCGGAAATGCTCGCCCATTTCATCGACACGACGTTGGTGCCGCTCGCGGATGTGTCCGTCGATCTTCACACCGCCGGCCACTCGATGGAATCCGCGCTGTCGACCAACATGCATTACGTCGCAGACAGCGCGCTGCGGGAACGCACGATGAGGGCGGCGTCGGCCTTCGGTGCGCCGTACAACGTTGTCTTCTGGGGCGTCGACGAGGGAGCCACCCTGACGTCCTCCGTGGAGCGTCGCGGAATTTTGTCCGTCGGGACCGAGCTGGGCGGGTGGGGGCGCGTTCATGTGGAGGGCGTCCGCACTGGCAAACGCGGCCTCGACAATGTTCTCAAGCATCTCGGCATGATCGAGGGCAGGCCCGATACCACGCAGCGCGATGGGTCGCCCGTCACGCGCCATATGATGGTGCGGGACCCGAAATGTTACCTGTTTGCTCCTGCGGGCGGCGTCTTCGAGCCGCGACACCTCGCTGGCGACCCGGTGGAGGAAAATGAGGTGGCGGGATATCTGCACTTCGTTGAAGATGTGGACCGGGCACCCGTTGAAATGCGCTATCCGCGCGGCGGGGTGCTCTGGATGGCCTCAGGCCCCGGCCGCGTGCAGCGTGGAGACGCGGTTGCTGTTGTGATGAATGATTACGACGAGGTGTCGGCCTCCGAATAGGAACCAGACGCCAGCGTGAAGGGCCAGGCATCGGAGATCGACATTCTCGATCATGACAAGGTGCAAGCCTGAACTTCAGAGAGAACCGGCATTGCGCCACCAGCATGGAGGATCAGATGAAACGATGGTTTGGTTTCGGCACGACAGCACTCGGTGCCGCCGTTCTGCTGACGGCTTCAGGTAGCGTCCTTGCACAGACCAAGGGCGGCGATGTTGTGATCGCCATCACGCAGGCACCACCGTCGCTTGACGCCCAGGTGACCTCTGCGCAGGCCGCGCGCAACGTTACTCTTCAGATTTACGAGACGCTCTATGCGCGCGACGAGAACGCAAAGCCCGTGCCGGAGCTTTCCGAGGAGGCCAAGATCTCGGCGGACGGCAAGACCTACGTCTTCCCGATCCGGAAGGGCGTCAAGTTTCATAACGGCAAGGAGCTTGATGCGAAGGATGTTGTCGCGTCGCTGGAACGCTATCGGAAAGTCGGCGCATCCGCATCGCTGCTGAGTGCCATCGACAAGGTCACCGAAACCGGTCCGCACGAGGTCACGGTCACGTTGAAGGACGTCCAATCCACATTCCTCGACAATCTGTCCTCACCGCGCGCGCCGATTGCGATCTACCCGGCAGAAGAGGCGGCAAAGCCCGCCAACCAGATCAACTATATCGGCACCGGCCCTTTCCGATTTGTGGAATACAAACCCGACAGCCATGTGAAGATCGCGCGTTACGACGGCTATGTTCCCAACCCGAAGGCCACCGGTCGCGACGGGCTCGCGGGTAAAAAGGAAGTGTTTCTCGATACGGTCACGTTCCGGTTCATGCCGGAAGCGGGCGCACGCAGCGCGGCCTTCGAGGCGGGGGAGGTGCAGCTTCTCGAAACCGTCGAAGGTGCAACCGCGAAGCGGTTGGAAAGCGACAAACGATACGTGGTTTACAAGGTCCTGCCTTTCGCCTTCCAGGTCATCAAGTTCAATCACGCGCAACCGCCGACCAACGACGTCAACTTCCGGCTGGCCGTGCAGGCGGCCCTCGACATGGAAGAGATCATGGCGATCTCGTATCCGGACATCAACCAGATCGATGGTGCCTGGCTCTATCCCGGTGCTCCATTCTACACCAAGACCGGGACCGAGAAGTACAACCAGGCGGACCTCAACGCCGCCAAGGCCTTGCTGGCAAAGTCTGGTTATAAGGGCGAGAAGCTCACCTTCATCGTCGACAATCTGCGCGCCAACACCGATACGGCAACCGTCGTTCAGCAGCGGCTCAAGGACATCGGCGTCAATGTCGAATTGTCGGTCGCCGATTGGCCGACCGTGTCAAAGATCGGCTTCACCCCCAATGGCTGGCAGTTCTGGGCTCACGGCTACGGCATCGAGCCCTATGAGGGGCCGGCATCCGTAATGGCACCTTGGGTGAACGGAACCTCGCAGCTCAAGAAAGACGACAAGATCGACAGCCTCTCTGCCGCGCTCAACAGCGCCATGGACGAGGGCAAGCGGAAGGAGATCTTCGTCGAGTTCCAGAAGCACATGTACGACAACGCGGTCGCCATGAAGGCTGGAAATTACGGGCTGTTCCAGGTCGGTACGGCAAAGTTGAAGAACTTCAAGCCCTATCGCATCCCCCGCATGTGGGGCGTCTGGCTCGAGCCGTAAGAACAATCGGCCGGCGGGTCCATTCGCCCGCCGGCCGGAATCAAAGGAGCCGTCATGTCGAGATTTCTAGTCAAGCGGCTTGCCGGTGCCTTCGTCGTCCTGGTCCTGGTGTCCCTCATGTCGTTCGCGATCATCTGGCTTGTGCCGGGGGATCCGACGGCGGCGTTTCTCGACACGAGCGCAACGCCCGACCAGGTTGCGCGCCTGCGTCAGCAGCTCGGTCTCGACCGGCCGATCGCCATGCAGATGCTCGATTGGTATGCGCGCATCGTTCAGGGCGATCTCGGCCATTCCATTCTGCTGAACCGAAGTGTGACCGCAGCCATTTTGGAGCGTCTCCCTGTCACGCTGTCCCTCGCCGGGCTGGCGCTCGCTTTCGCGCTCGTGATGGGCGTTCTGGCGGGGATCGTCGCAGCCGTTCATCACAACCGGTGGCCCGACCAACTCGTGATGAGCCTGGCGCTGTTCGGATTGTCCGTCCCTGATTTCTGGCTCGGCATCATGTTGATCCTGCTTTTTGCGGTCAAACTCGGCCTATTTCCCACCGGAGGCTATGTGCCATTCAGTGAAGACCCTTTCGGCTGGGCCGGCACCATCATCATGCCGGCACTCACCCTCGCCATCATCCAGGTCGGTTTCGTCGCCCGCATGACACGGGCCTCGATGCTGGAAATTCTCAATCAGGATTTCATCCGGACAGCTGATGCGAAAGGCTTGAAACGGGCCGAGATCATGCTGCGCCACGGCTTGCCGAATGCGCTGATCCCGATCCTCACGGTCGGCGGGATCGTCGCCGGTGCGCTCCTTGGCGGGGCCGTCATCATCGAACAGGTCTATTCCATTCCCGGCGTGGGAAGGTTGATCATCGGCGGAATTCTGTCCCGTGACTATCCCGTGATCCAGGGAGGGTTGCTGTTCCTGGCGGTCATCTATCTCACCGTCAATCTCGTGGTCGACATTCTGTATGCGGTCGCCGATCCGCGGGTCCGTCTCGAATGAGTATCGCCATCGCCAAACCAGAATTGGCGCCTCGCAGCCCAACGATGATCGTGATCGTGCGGCTGTTTCAGAGCCGCTCGTTCCTGATCGGTGCTGCCCTGGTTCTCGCCATTGCGTTGGTCGCGGTCTTTGCCGATGTCCTTTCGCCCTACGATCCGCTGCGCAACAGTTTCCGCACGCGCCTCAGGCCCCCGGACAGTACGTTCTGGTTCGGAACGGATCATTTCGGGCGCGATATCCTTTCGCGCGTCATTCACGGAGCTCGGATTTCGTTGGTCATCGGTCTCATGACGGCGCTGCTGACCGGCATCGCCGGGACGATGATCGGCGCGGTTGCGGGGTTCTTTCCCACCCTCGACAACCCGATCATGCGGCTGATGGATGCCTTGATGGCATTCCCTGCGATCGTCCTTGCGATCGCGGTTGCGGCGGTCCTCGGCGCATCGGTCGTGAATGTCATCATTGCACTCTCCATCGCGACGACTCCCCACACGGCTCGGATCGTCCGCGCCTCCGTCCTCGTTGTGCGCGAGCGGGAATTCATCGAAGCGGCCCGGGCACTCGGCGCCTCCGATCTGAGAGTGCTCTGCCGCCATGTGATGCCGAACGCCTTCGGGCCCCTGATCGTCCGACTGACCTACGTCTTTGCAACCGCCATTCTTGCAGAGGCTGCGTTGTCGTTCATTGGCGTCGGCCCGCCGCCGCCTGCGCCGTCATTCGGCAGCATCATCGCGCAGGGCCGGGATTTCATCACGGAAGCACCCTGGATCACGATCTTTCCGGGACTCGCCATCATCGTATCGGTGCTCGGCCTCAACCTTCTCGGCGACGGCCTGCGCGACGTTCTCGATCCTCGGATGAGGACCTGAGATGAGCGGCGACATGCAGCGACCGATCCTCTCGGTACAGGGTCTGACCACCGTGCTCGCGCGCTCCGGTGCGACCATTCTGGAAGATATCTCATTCTCCCTAACGCCCGGAGAGGTCTTGGGCGTGGTGGGTGAATCCGGCAGCGGGAAGAGCATGCTGGCTCTCTCGATCATGGGCTTGTTGCCGAACGTCGTGCGACGCAGCCGCGGCATCGTCAGTCTCGACGGGGACGAATTGACGGCTCAGTCACCGGATCATTGGCGAGAGAAGCGTGGCCGTGATCTCGCCATGATCTTTCAGGAACCGATGACTGCGCTTAACCCTGTCATGCGGGTCGGAAACCAAATTGCGGAAGTTTTGCGCCGCCGCCGGGGCCTGTCCGGTTACGAGGCCAGCAAGGAAGCGCTCAATCTGCTGCGCCTCGTTGAGATCCCATCTCCCGAGAAGCGGATTTCCGCCTATCCGTACGAGCTCTCGGGCGGAATGCGCCAACGCGTCATGATCGCGATTGCGCTTGCGGCGGACCCGAAGGTTCTGATCGCCGATGAACCGACGACTGCCCTCGACGTGACGGTCCAGGCCCAAATTCTCGATCTGCTGCGCAAGTTGCGGCGCGACAGAGGTCTCTCGCTGCTGTTCATCACGCACGATCTCGGGGTCATCGCGGAAATCGCCGACCGCGTCATGGTTCTCTATGCGGGGAGAGTTGCCGAGATCGCACCCGTCCGCAGCATCTTCGACGATCCTCAGCATCCCTATACCCAGGCGCTGCTGGCCTCGATTCCCGACATGAAAGGCCCCCGTGGGCGACTGGTGACGATCGAGGGATCGGTACCAGCCATCGGTGGCATGCTCGAAGCGTGCCGGTTCTCGCCGCGGTGCCCATTCCGGCGTGACATCTGCGAATGGGAAAGGCCACACCTGGGCGTCGTCTCGGGCCAGCAAGCGGCCGCTTGCTTTCGTCCTTTCGGATACGAACAACCGCTGGAGGCTGTCATATGACCCGTGAGATCGCCATCGAGGCGAGGGGGCTGACGAAGGTTTTCGGCGGCCGCGGCAGCGTTTTCGGGCGACAGACCGGAGGTGCGCGGGCCGTTGATGGCGTCGATCTGATCGTTCGTTCCGGCGAAACCCTGGGTCTTGTTGGCGAGTCCGGCTGCGGAAAGTCGACAACCGGTCGGCTTCTGCTCCGTCTCATCGAGCCGACAGCGGGTTCGGTCGCGTTCAACGGGCGCGACCTGACGGAATTGACGAAAGCTGAATTGCGGCGGAGCCGGGGGAAGATGCAAATCATCTTCCAGGATCCATACGGATCTCTCAATCCGCGGATGACAGTCGGGGATGCGATCTCCGAAGCCTACGTGATTCACCGCATCGGGGATCGAGCGTCGCGGGCGAAATCGGTCCTGGAGATGCTGGATCTCGTCGGATTGCCGCGCTCGGCGGCCTCGCTATACCCGCATGAATTTTCCGGCGGTCAAAGGCAGCGCGTGGGCATCGCCCGCGCGCTGGCGCTGAGGCCGAGTTTTGTCGTCTGCGACGAGGCCGTATCGGCACTGGACGTTTCCGTGCAGGCACAGATCATCAACCTGCTTCAGGATCTGCAACGTGAACTGAATCTGACCTACCTTTTCATTTCCCACAACCTGTCGGTGGTTCGCCACATCTCCGATAGGGTCGCGGTGATGTATCTCGGCCGCATCGTCGAGGTCGCGGAGGCGGATCATTTGTTCGCCGATCCGGCGCATCCCTATACGCAGGCGTTGCTGTCGGCAATTCCGCCTTCACATCCCGATGAGCCGCGTCACCGTCACGAGCTGGTCGGTGATCTACCCAGTGCTCACGATATACCGGTTGGATGCCGCTTCGCGCCACGCTGCCCGTTCGTGCAGGACCGCTGCCGCGCGACCGATCCGCAATTAAGCCCGCTTCCCGACGGCCGGTTCGTCGCCTGCCATCGGGCAGCTGACGGTTCGCTTCCAACCTATCGCTTGAATTCGTAAGGATACGAGAAAGCCATGCCCAGAATCCTGATCGCCGAGTGCATGCAGGAAATTTCATCCTTCAATCCGCTGCCTTCTCGATATGAGAATTTCCACATCGAGCGAGGGGACGAGCTTTATGGGAGACGCGGCCTCAACACGTCCATCGGTGGCGCTCTCGCTGTCTTCGAGGCTCAACCGGACATATCGATCGTCCCCGCCATCAGCGCCCACGCGGGAAGTGCCGGTCTGTTGGCGGCGGATGCCTGGCAAAAACTCTCTCGCGAAATCCTCGACGCCGTTCGCGATAGCGTTGACGGCTTGGATGGAATCTACGTGTCGCTCCACGGCGCCATGGGTGCCGAGGGGGAGCTCGATCCGGAAGGTAATCTCCTGACCGAAATTCGCCGGATGGCAGGGCCGGATGTTCCGATCGTCGTATCCCTCGATCTTCATGGCATCCTCACCGACAGGATGCTTCGTCAGATCGACGGCCTTGCCATTTACCACACCTATCCGCATGTGGACTTTGCCGATACAGGGGAACGCGCGGCGCGACTTCTCCTCCAACTGATGCGCGGAGGGATCAAGCCGATCATTGCTCGCGTCGTCATCCCGGCGCTTGTTCGCGGCGACGAGTTGATTACCCGGACCGGTTGTTACGGCGATCTGATCGGGGAATGCCGCCGGATTGAGCGCGACGGCACGGCGATGGCGGCCGGCATCATGATCGGCAATCCATTCACCGACGTGCCCGAGCTCTGCTCGCAGGTTCTGGTCATGACGAACGGTGATGTGGGCGCCGCCGAGAGGGAAGCGACGCGGATTGCCGAAGAGTTCTGGCCGCAGCGCTTCAGAATGCAGGGAAAGCTGATCAGTCTCGATCGAGCAATCGCGCAAGCAGCCAGCATCGACGGACCGGTCATCTTCACCGATGCTGCAGACGCGACTTCTTCCGGGGCGACAGGAGATTCGAACGTCATCCTCAGAGCGCTGCGAGACGCCCGGTATGGCAAACGTGTCCTCGCCCAGATCGTTGATCCTTCGGCGGCCGAGGCGGCGCACAGGGCTGGTGTCGGCGCCATCATCGAGGTCGATCTTGGTGGATATTTCGACAAGCGACGCTTTGCCCCCATGCGGGTGCGTGCGAAGGTCCGGCTCCTCTCGGATGGGCAGTCACGACTAGAAACCATGAAGACGCCCCTCGATGCGGGACCCACCGCAGTGCTGACGTTCGGGAATTTTACAGTCGTCGTCTTCAGCAACTCCATCAGCCTGTTCGATCGAGCGATGTACTACGCGAACGGCCTTAACCCAGTCGATTTCGACCTGATCGTGGTCAAGTCGCCGCATACGGAACACCACATGTATGACGGTTGGGTGGCCAAGAACTTCAATGTCGACGCACCGGGGTCCACCTCCGCGAACCTGAAAAGTCTCGGCCATACGATCTGCGCGAGGCCGATCTATCCGCTGGACGAGGGCGTCACGTTCGAGCCGAACGCCGTCATCTACGATCGTTCCCTGACAAACCACCAATCGCGGTGACCGTTATGAAGATTGAGTCTGTCGATTTCTTCTATCTTTCGATGCCCGAGGTCACCACCGAGGCTGACGGTAGCCAGGACGCGCTGCTCGTGCGCGTTTCAGCGGGCGGATATGTCGGGTGGGGTGAGTGCGAGGCCTCGCCGCTCACGTCGATTGCCGGTTTCCTCTGCCCGATGTCCCACGGAGTATGCCGGCCGGTTCGCGATTCCGTGCTCGGCAAGCCGCTCGATAGCCCGGCCGATATCGCAAGGATCGCCGCCGAGGTTGAGTATAACAGCATGGACTTGCTCCAGGCAGCCCACACTTTCTCAGGTGTGGAAATGGCGTTGTGGGACGTTCTCGGAAAGGCAAAGGATACGCCGGTCTGGAGGCTCCTCGGCTATTCGGCCTCGCATAAAAAGACGCCTTATGCGTCGCAGCTGTTCGGCGCCACGCCGGAAGAGACGCTGAGGGGTGCCCGGAAGGCACGCCGAGATAATTTCAGGGCCGTCAAATTCGGATGGGGACCCATCGGGCGCGGCAGCGTGCAGGATGACAAAGACCACCTCCAGGCTGCCCGTGAAGGCCTCGGGCCCGACGGAATTCTGCTTGTCGATGTCGGCCAAATCTGGGGAGAGGATGTCGCCGCAGCCGAAGCCCGACTGCCAGCCCTCGAGGCCTCGGGTGCGATCTGGCTCGAGGAGCCTTTTCATGCGAGCGCGCTTGAGGCTTACGGGCAATTGGCCAAGTTGAGCCTCAAGGTGAAAATCGCTGGCGGGGAGGGCGCCCACAACGTGTCCATGGCACGCCACCTTATCGATTATGGTGGCATTGGTTTCGTTCAGATCGATTGCGGCCGCATCGGCGGAATTGGACCGGCGAAAGCGGTTGCTGATTACGCAGTGGAGCGTGGAATTACCTATGTGAACCACACATTCACATCGCACCTCGCTCTGAGCGCCTCGCTTCAGCCATTCGCGGGCCTTGCCGATCACCGCATCTGCGAATTCCCGTTCGCTCCCAAGGCGCTCGCTCGAGACATCACCGCGAACTTTTTGCAGCGCGATACGATGGGCGAGATCGCAGCCCCTGATGCGCCTGGTCTCGGGATCGCAATCGACATGAGGGCATTGCAAAAATATCTGGTCGATGTGGAAATCAAAGTTGCGGGCCGCGTGCTCTATGCGACGCCCGAACTCGCATAGTTGCATGAAAGAACCCACTCATGATCAGCAAACGTTTTGAAGGCATACGCGCCGGGTTCTATCGCAAACTCGGTTTTTACTTCCCTATGCAAGCGGGCGGCAAAGACAGGCTGCCGTAGAATCAACGGCTTAGCACTGCTGCCTTACCGCCAAACTGCCGCTGAAAATGCCTATACTTCGAGTTTGCGACAGAGCCACCAGAACTCGACCGTGTCGCCATTGCTGTCGCGCGGGCACAAGTACATCCACCGCCCGCGGACGTTGATGTAAGTTTCATCGACGTGCCATTTCGGCTGACGGGTCGTTTCCGTCGATTGAACCGTTCAAGAATTTTCAGTGGAATCCCGATGGTGGAATGCACTGACCGTGAGGTCCACGGTAGGAGAGAGATTGGGAGGTTCGCAGAAAAGCCGCAATCCAACCTTTGTCTGGCTCACAGCGCCCGGACGAGAAGGAGGCGTGGCGACGGGGGCGGGTACGCGGCTTCGTGCCGTATCAGAACGGAAGTATCCTGATGAAGCTCTTCTCCCCGACGATGTCGAGCCCCACCACCCTTCGGCGTTGAGGGACGGCCCATCGCCTCCACTCAGCGTCCTCATTCTTGCGAGGATCAAACAGGGATTGAGAGCCGCCTATCAGGACACGGTCTACGAACCTTTTCCAGTTCGGCTCGCCGATCTTGTCGAGCGACTTGGACGGCGAGAGCGAGGCCGCGAATAGACATCTTGGCTGACGGAATGCTGCTTATTCCGTCGGTCTGCATGAGAATTCGAGATGAGTAACGCTTCGAGGTGGTCAAGTGAGTGCGACCAGTTATGAACAAACGCCCCCCTGAATAACCCAACAATTGTGAACTCTGACGAGACAGTATTTTCTGCCAGGGTGACTTGAGGGGACCGGGACCTACAGCGCGACTTCCTTTTTGGGAAATGTGTGATGTGATGCTCCACGCCCTCTTATCCCTGCGCTTGGTCACCCTCATTGCGGCACTCGGTGCTGCCGTCGGTGCCATCCTGATGTTCGCAGAGGGCTGTGCAAAGCTTGCGCACGCGGTGGCCTTGATCCTCTTTTCCAACGAGGCAGGCGAATTGTCGGTCATTGCCTCAGTCATGCAAGCGACCGATGCGTTCCTGTTTGGGCTTGTGCTGATTGTCTTTGCTTACGCGATCACGTTCGGCTTTGCCTTCGATCTTCCAAAGGCTGTTCAGACGACGTTGCCTCGCTGGATGCGCGTTGAGGGGATCAACGAATTCAAGTTCACCCTGATCCAGGTCATTCTCGTCTACTTGGTCGTGGATTTCACAACTGACGTGGTGGAGGCCGAAACGCGCATTTCCTGGGATATGCTAGTGAAGCCGGTCGCCATTCTCTTCATCGCTGGAGCGCTGCGCCTCCTCGGGGATGGCCGCCCCGGAGGTCATACCCGTCCACCTGGGTCAGCTATAGACAATTAACTGCCCCTGCGAAGGCGATTCTGCGGCTCCACGGCTTATGGAGGCGATGTCCTGTGACCGGCAGGAGCCAACACTCAGCGGTGGCGGCGCAAGAGCGTTTCCTTGGCCTGGTTCACCCGTGCGGCCAGATACGTCGATCCCCCTTGATCGGGATGAAGTTTCTTCATGAGCGTTCGATGGGCTTGTTTGATCTCAACCAGATTTGCGCCCGGCTGAAGGCCCAGGACCTGATAGGCCTCCTCCTCGCTCATCGCGCCGGAGGAAAATCGGTCTCCCGACTGCGACTCGGCCTTCTCGCCAGCGGTTTCGCGCCATTGGGGAAACCGGCGGTCGAGATAGGCAGCGAGGAGACGGAGGCCGTCCGGGTCTTCGGTCCTGCATTCCAGCAAAAGTTTCCGCAAGCTCTCCTCATCGAGCGCATTGAGCCGCTGCCCCGAGAATGTGCCCGCGAGCACCAGGCCATCCATCTCACCTGTGTCGTGATCGAGTTCCATTTCGAGCCTCGACGAACGGACGCGTGAGACCCGTCCGGCGGTTGTTTGCGTCCTGCTCCAAAGACCGCCAAGCCCGAAGCTGTTCCACCCAAGAAGCCAGGCGCCAAGGCTTCCGAGCACGAGCGCGATGTCGATCCGTCCCCGCAGACCCATGAATGCCGCCGAGCCGAGCGCCAGGGCAGCGCCCGTCAGCCGGAGGGTCTTGGCCATGGCGGCCGGACTGGCTTGTGCAAAGGCTGTCAACAGCCACCAGAGAAATGCCAGCGCCGCGATGCCATACAGCAGGCTCATGGCTTTACCGCTTCATGGCGGTCAAGAGCCCCCGAGCCTGTTCGCTGGCGGAGGCGATCCGGTTCAGGCCCTCGAAGCCGCTGGCCGCATAGGTGGCCGCTGCGCGCAAGAGCCCGGTGAGAGCGTTCGGCGCGTTGAGGTCAAACCGGGCATACGCTCCGCCCGTCAGGCGGGCCAACTCTTGAAAGGCGATGGCTGCCTCTCGATTGTGACCCTCGTGAAACATGAATGCTTTGACCCCCAGGAGACCGAGTTCACCCGCGATCGTACAGAGATCGTCGATGGACTCTTCCATCGCGTCGCCGACATAGACGAGCACCTTGAGTGGCGACCTCTTGGCCTCGTTTCGGACGTGACGGAGAACGCGCCCGATCTGAGTCTGGCCGCCTCGGCATTCGATCGTCGTCATGAGGTCCGTCAGGGTTCGCGGGTCTGCAACCCAGCGTGAGGAACGGCATTCGTTGAAGCCCCGGAAATAGACGAGCTGCACCTGGAGCCCGCCGGCATGACTGGTCGCCGCGAACATTTCGCCTTGAACGCGGCAGGCGAGATCCCAGGTGGGCTGCCGGCTCATGGTCGCGTCGAGGGCAAAGGCGAGCCGCGATCGCGGACCGCCGCTCTGCGAGGGGCCAATCTGCTTCGCCGTGGCCAGGAACGAATCGATCGCAGAGCCGGGAGCGCTGGTCGGGGATGATCGCTCGACCTTCTTTTCAGTCATGATGCCTCCCCTCCTCATTTGACGATGTGGGCACCGGGAGAAGGCTTGTAAATGCCGTGACTGGCAAACCATCAGATGACCAGCCTGATGAACGCCCAGGAGGGTGCATTTTGCCATTACGATCATCGGCGTAGTCTCGCATCCTTCAAGCGCATATGCTTGAGCGGGTGCTTCCCTGGAGTTCGGATGTCAGGTCGTGCGATCCACATCAAGCTCGACGGGAGGATCTACGCCGGGACCTCGTGTCGCTCGCTCACCAGCTCCTTCAAGAACCTGTCCTGGAGGAGACGTCCCGCAAAGTTCGAACGCTCTGAGGAAAGGGTGCCGCGATGTGGCGATATCTCCTCTGCACCATTCTCGGCCTCCTAGCATCGGCGGCCACGGTCGCTCCTACGACTGCCGACGAGGCCGCGGCATGGGCAGCCCTGCGCGAGGGTGGCCACGTCGCTCTCATGCGGCATGCCGAAGCGCCGGGGGGCGCCGGAGATCCGCCCGGTTTCCGGCTCGATGATTGCTCGACCCAGCGCAACCTGAGCGCCAAAGGCCGCGGCGACGCGAAGACCATGGGGGAGAAATTCAGGGCCGCAGGGGTGGCCGTCGGCAAACTCCTCAGTTCGCCCTGGTGCCGCTGTGTCGACACCGCCCGGCTGATCAGTGTGGGCCCTGTTGAGATCGCACCGACCTTTGCAAACGCGTATGTCCTGGCCGACCAGCGAAGCGTCCTGGCGGCAGGGGCAAAGGCAGTCGTGACCAGCTGGGAAGGACCCAAAACGCTCCTGGTCGTGACCCACGGTGCCAACATCCAGGCCCTCGTCGGGCGGAACCCGGAATCCGGCGAGGTTGTCGTGGTGGCCGTCGAGGGTGAAACCATTCGGGAGATCGGCCGCATACCCGCTCCCTGAACCTTTGAGAAGGGGCCCCGACCGTTGCTGACAGCCGCTACTTATGGAGGTTGGCGGCAAAGAACTTCAAAGCCTCCGCCTTCGCTTCGCGATCAACCTGCGCGTCGTACCGGAGCGGCAGGTTGAATTTCTGGCCGAGTTCCGTGGCTTCGGGGTTGGTGAAGGCGTGCACCGCGCCGGGGTACTCGATGACCCGGTAATCCGCCTTCGCCGCGTCGAAGTCCTTCCTGAGCACTTCGTATTCCTCGCGCTTCACGAACGGATCGGCCGCGCCGTTCAGCACCAGAATCTTTGCCTTGACGGTTCCCTGCGTCGGCGCGGGGGTGTTGAGACCGAGCGAGGCGTGGAAGCCCGCGACCGCGGCGAGGTCGGTGCCGGCGCGCGCCATGTTCAGTACGACCGCGCCCCCGAAGCAGTAGCCGACCGCGCCGACCCGCGTCGGGTCGACCGAGGCATGTCGCGCAAGTTCGGTCTGCGCCGCGTTGAAGCGCGCCTCCATCACCTTCGGATCCTTCATTACTAAACCCGAGAGGGCGCTCGCGTCCGCCGGGTTGTCGGCGGTCTTGGCGTCGCCGTACATGTCGGCGATGAAGGCGGTGTAGCCCTGCTGCGCGAATTTCTGCGCCTCGTTGTGGATGTGCTCCGTGATGCCCCACCACTCGTGCACCATGACGATTCCGGGGCGCTTGCCCTGAACCGCGTCGTCGTAGACAACGAAGCCCTTCATTGTGATGTCGCCGGCTTCATAGGTGACGGGCTCCTCCTTAACCGCCGCGTGCGCATTTGCGGCCAGCGCCATGGCGCAGAGCGCCGCTGCCATCATCGTTCGCATGAGGGTCTCCTGTGGGTTCCGGGAGACGGAGACCGAGACGCATGCACGGGCCGTAGCCTCCATCCTGCGGTGATTTTGCTCCTTTCTGAGCCTCATGACCATCGTTGACCGCTTGCGTAGACAAAAAGGTGCGGTGAAAGACAGGTGAGCAGCAGGGAAGGGGACGCTCGAGACGGTGTCGAGCCTCTGCCGAGGCATGTGATGCGGGGTCCTTGGTGAGCCGCTCGGCGCGCTCAGCCGCCTGCTTGCGCCGCGCGTCTGCGATGTGAGCCGCGACGGCTTTCGAGACTTCGCGGCGACCAGCGAGCTTTAGAGCCCATCCCGCCACTTCAGGGGCACCCTGAAGGAGCCGTTGTCCGCCGGACAGACCCGTTTCGCAACCCCTCGGGTGGATCCGGAGCCGATTTTCCCTTCGCGTCCTCTTCGTTCAAACAGTGTCGCGCAGCAAGCGCCCTTATAATCCTGTCCCCTTACTGCTTCTAGTGCCGCCGCGAGGCCGGCTGGCACCGACCAGAGGTCACACCATGCCCGCGCCCGTCCATTGGGGAGACGCGTTCTCCATCGAAGACACACATGCTGAGAGCATGAAGGACGTCAGCATGACGGCGCTCGATGATGGTGGCTTCGTTGCCGTCTGGACACACACACAAAACAACAGCCTGTTCGCGAAGACATTCAACGCGGATGGAACTGCAAGGACATCCGCAACTCAAATTCCAGGCAGCACGAATCCGAACATCAACGGCGGGGACGTTACCGTGATGGCGGATGGAAGCTACGTGGTGAGCTGGGGGGAGAACAACATCGATGGCACTCTCAAGGCTGCCATTTTCAGGGCTGACGGAACGCTTCTGCGGAACACCTTCCAACTGAACGGAGCAGCGTCGGCCTTCCAGGATAAAGTCGTCGTCGTGCCCCTGAAGGAGGGTGGCTTCATGGCGCTCTATAGTCGGGGCGCAGGAGACGGCGGCAGCGGGGCGGTTCTCGGGCGCACCTACGACGCGCACGGAAATTTGATCAAGGACGAATTCATCGCGAACGGCACGACGGCCGGCAACCAGAATTGGCCGTCGGCGGCACACCTTCAGGACGGAAACATTGTCGTCGTTTATGCGGAATCAAGCGAGGCGTCCAACCTGACCATCAGGGCCCGCATTCTCAAGCCCGACGGAACCGCCGCGTACGCGTCCGAAATTGTTGTTCCGTCGCCGTCGTCTGGTCAAGAATACCTGTCGTCCGTCACGGCGCTGAGCAATGGACGCTTTGTTGTCGTATGGCACACAACCCTCGGTGATGACATTCGCGCCCAGGTCTTTGCAGCCAATGGGGACAGGATCGGGGGCGAACTCACGGTCAACACAACGATTATCGACCGCCAGATCAATCCCGTCGTGTCGGCCCTCGCGGATGGTGGTTTCGCGGTCGCGTTTGAGGATCTGAGCGGAAATCCATCGCCACCGGAAGCAAACTACGACGTTCGCGTTGTCACCTTCAACGGAGCCGGCCAACGCGAAAGCAATGATGTCGTCGTTCATAACACGAGCGCGGGCTATCAGGGCCAGGCACACATCATGACCCTGGCCGACGGGCGGTTCGTCGTCGGGTGGACCCACGATGGGACGTTCAGTTCAGGGTCGTCAAACCGTGGCGCAATCTACGGTCAGATCTTCGACGCCCGCATTCAAGGTGTGACCATCAATGGCACCGCAGCGAACGACCATTATGTCGGCAGCGCCTTCGGTGATCGGCTGGACGGCGGCGCCGGCAATGACCATCTCGTCGGCGGCGACGGGCACGACATCCTCTATGCCGCCGCCGGGCGGGACATCATCGACGGCGGCGAGGGTGGCGACTACGTCGATTATGAGCGGTCCGAAACCGGCATCGGGCTCACGGTCGATCTGCGCGATCAGACGAAGAACACCGGCGACGCCGCGGGCGATCACTATATCAGCATCGAACACGCCACGGGGACGCGCTGGGACGATGTCCTCTACGGGACGGACGATCCCAACGAACTCTATGGTGGCCAAGGCTCGGATATTCTCGTCGGCCGCGATGGCGGCGACACGCTCGATGGTGGCGACGGCTTCGACTACGCGTCCTATGCCGATGCCAAGGGGGGCGTGTTCGCGCGACTGCGCACAGCAGGACCGGATCTGGCGCCGGATCTGAACGACAACGATGCGCTCGGCGATGTTTTCAATTCCATCGAAGGCCTGATCGGATCTGCTTTCGAAGACCACCTCTGGGGTGACGACGCCGCGAACGTGCTGATCGGCGGTGGGGACAACGACCAACTTATTGGACGCGGCGGTTCCGATACCCTGGAAGGCGGCGCTGGGGGAGACGTTCATTCCGGCGGCGAGGGCATCGATTACGCGAGTTATGCCAACGCGAGCACAGGCGTCATGGCGGATCTGAGAAACAGGGTCACACTTCCTGAGCTTGTCTCCACGACCTTTGCTAGTTCGGGCGAGGCAGCAGGAGATGAGTATGAGCTTGTCGAAGGCCTGATCGGGTCCGCGTTTGCGGATGTGCTGACCGGCAACGAAATGGTCAACACGCTGTGGGGTGGGGCCGGTGATGACCGGCTCGACGGCGGTTTTGGCGCCGATTGGATCGAGGGCGGTCTCGGCAACGACACTTACGTATTTGACGGCAGCGACAGCCTGGTGGAACGTGCGGGCGGCGGCACGGATACTGTCGAGACGGGCATCGATTACACCCTTGGCGCCGAGTTCGAAGCGCTCGTCGCGACGGGCCTCGGTAACCTGGCGCTGACCGGCAACGCGCTGGCGAATGCGATCACGGGCAATGCCGGAGCCAACCGATTGAACGGCGATGCGGGAGCTGACACTCTCTCTGGCCTGGCTGGCAACGACACCTATTGGGCGGAGGCAGGTGACAGGGTGATCGAGACGGTTGGCGGCGGCGACGATACGGTGATCGCCTCGGCCTCCTACTCCGTCGGACCGGATGCTGAGGTGGAGGTGCTGAAACTGGCTCCTGCCTCATCCAAAGTCACATACGACCTCACGGGCTCGAACACCGCCAACCAGATCACCGGCCATGCCGGCAAGAACACGCTGAAGGGCTTGGGCGGCGACGACAAGATCTGGGGCAGCTTGGGCAACGACACCCTTTACGGCAACGGGGGCCGAGACACGTTCGTATTCGACACCAAGCCCGGGCGCACGAATATGGATGCGGTGAGGGATTTCCGCGTGAAGGACGACACAATTTGGCTCGACAACAAATACTTCTCGAAACTCGGCTCGAAAGGGTCAGAGATCAAACCAGCGCTGTTGTCGAAAAGCGCATTCCATATCGGATCTGCTGCGCACGATGCCAGCGACCGGATCATCTACAACAACAAAAAGGGAATCCTCTACTACGACGCTGACGGCGACGGAGCCAGAGCCGCGGTGCAGATCGCAACGGTTTCGAAGCACCTCAAGATGACCCACAAGGATTTCTACGTCATCTAAGCCAGCCTGCCCGCTTTCTCATCTCGAAACGCTAGTGGTGAAATCCGACGCTTTGTATCCGAGACGGAATACCGCTTGGGTGGTTTGCCAATCGGGAAGAGGTCATCTCCTGCGCGCCACGATGTAGGGACGGCATCCTGGTGCGGCGAGGTCGTGCCGGGATCGCCGCTTCTCACCTCTCCCTCGAGGGAGAGGTCGGACCGCAGGTCCGGGTGAGGGGATGCG
>NZ_VCMV01000018.1 GCF_008757455.1 Microvirga brassicacearum
CCCCCGCCCTCCCTGACCGGCGGCGATTCCAGAGGACGAGGCGCCAAAGCAGCGCAGCAATCGGGCCCGGTCGCGCAACGGCCTGCCGTCAGCGTTCCCGACACGATGTCGACTCCGCGACCGTCCTCCACCACGGTCGAACCGGTCATGACCGGAAGCGGCGTCGGAGCCGGCTTCAAGTTCTGAGCGAGCGCCTGCCGCGAGGCTGCGACGTCCCGGTTGTTCATTCGGAAGCTCTCGAAGAGGTCGTCAACTCCCCTCAAGTCCATCGGAGATCCTCACAAGTGCGCTGGCGCATATTGCGCTGACACGTGCTCGCGAATGTTATATGCCGCAGCGGCATTAATAGGTGGTAGGTGCACATGACTTGGGTGGAAGCGATCGGCTGGCTGGCGGCAGGGCTCGCGATTGCGGGCAGCGCGATGAAAACCATCATCCCGCTGCGCTGCATCGGGATCGTCACCAACCTGGTGTCGCTCGTCTATGCGTACAATATGGGCCTGTTCCCGAGCATGGCGGTGAACATGATCCTGCTGCCGCTCAACGGCGTCAGGACATGGCAGATGCTGCGCCTGATCAGGACGGTCAGGGTCGCGTCGAAGAGCGACCTTTCCATGGAATGGCTGAAGCCGTTCATGGCGCGCCAAAGCGTCGAGGCCGGCGAGGTGCTGTTTTCAAAGGGCGATGCGGCCAATTGCATGTTCTATACGCTGTCCGGGCGCTACCGCCTGAGAGAGCTGGGAATCGATCTCCCTCAGGGAAAAGTCGTCGGCGAAATGGGCTTCCTGTCGCCCGACAACAAACGCTCGCAGACGCTGGAATGCATCGCGAGCGGCGACGTGCTCACCATCACCTACGACGAGGTGCGCCAGCTCTATTTCCAGAACCCCGAATTCGGTTTCTATTTTCTCCGGCTGACAAGCGAGCGCCTGTTCGAGAACGTGGGCAGGCTGGAAGCCGAGATCGCCCGACTTCGCAACCTGACCGCCCAACCCGGCACAGTGGAGCGCGCGGTGTCCACCTGAGGCACCTGCGGTTAATTCAGGCCGCGCCGGATTGTTTGCCGTTCAGGTCGACGCGGAATTCAGCCGCCGTCTTGGCCTTGATTTCCTCCACCGTCACGCCATCCGCGAGCTCGACCAGCGTCATGCCGCCATCACCCTTCTTGTCGATGGTGAAGACACCAAGATCGGTGATCACAAGATCGACCACGGCCGCGCCGGTGAGGGGAAGGTTGCATTCCTTGAGGAGCTTCGGCTCGTCCTTGGCGGTATGCTCCATGACGACGACGACGCGCTTGACGCCCGCCACCAGATCCATGGCGCCGCCCATGCCCTTGACCATCTTGCCGGGAATCATCCAGTTGGCGAGATCGCCGTTCTGCGCCACCTGCATGGCGCCGAGAATCGACAGATCGATATGGCCGCCGCGGATCATCCCAAAGGAATCGGCGCTCGAGAAATAGCTCGTCGTCGGCAATTCGGTGATCGTCTGCTTGCCCGCGTTGATCAGATCGGCGTCTTCCTCGCCCTCAAGCGGAAACGGGCCCATGCCGAGCATGCCGTTCTCGGATTGCAGCTGCACGCGCATGCCCGTCGGGATGTAGTTCGAGACCAGAGTCGGGATGCCGATGCCGAGGTTGACGTAAAACCCGTCGCGCAACTCCTTCGCGGCACGCGCCGCCATTTGATCGCGGGTCCAGGCCATCAGATTTCCTCCCCTGCCCCGGCAGCAGCAGCCGCTTCGGCGCGTTTGCGGGTCGTTCTTTGCTCGATATGCTTCACCGGGTTTGCCACGTGGACGATGCGTTTCACGAAGATGCCCGGCGTGTGGATGTGATCCGGCTCAATCGTGCCTGCCGGCACCAGATGCTCCACTTCGGCCACCGTCACCCTGGCGGCGCTCGCCATCATCGGATTGAAGTTCCGCGCAGTCTTTCGGTAGACCAGATTGCCTTCGGTATCGCCCTTCCAAGCGTGCACGACCGCGATATCCGCAAACAGGCCACGCTCCATGATGTAGCGCTCGCCGTCGAATTCACGCTCTTCCTTGCCCTCGGCGATCAACGTGCCGACGCCCGTCTTGGTGAAGAACGCCGGAATGCCGGCGCCACCGGCACGGATGCGCTCGGCGAGCGTTCCTTGCGGGTTGAATTCCAGTTCGAGTTCGCCGGAGAGAAATTGCTGCGCGAACAGCTTGTTTTCGCCCACGTAGGACGAGATCATCTTGGCGATCTGGCGCGTCTCCAGAAGTCGCCCCAGGCCCACACCATCGACGCCCGCATTGTTCGAGATGAAGGTGAGGTTCTTCGCGCCCGAATCACGGATGGCTTCGATCAGCGCTTCGGGAATGCCGCACAGGCCGAACCCGCCGGCCATGATGGTCATGCCATCCTTGACAAGCCCGGCCATGGCCGCAGGCGCATTTTTGTAGACCTTATCCATACAACGTCTCTCCCGGGCCGGGCCTGGTAACGGCCAAAGTCGCTTTTCACACCCTTGTGGGCTGTCGCGGACACCCTGCAACTTGGCCTCAATTTAGACAATCCCTTCCTATGCATATATGGAAACCTCATGGCGGCGCTGGCCCACCGGCAGCCGCCTGCTTTCTATGGCCGCCTCTCCGGCGGGATATCAGTATTCCGGATTTTCATCGAATGTCGCGTCGCGCCGTCCTTTCCATTGCGATCATTTGCCTGCTTCTGCTGGTGGGCGCGGCGATCCCGTGGACGCTCTCCAGCGGTGGCCTTGCGGCTAACGTAACGGCACACCTCAAGAGCCGTTACGGTGTCGAGTTGACGGTTGCCGGGCGCAGCACATTTGCCTTGCTGCCGACGCCGCGAATCAAGTTCGAGCAGATCGCTCTTCGCCAGCCCGCCACGTCGATCACGGCGGAAGGCGGCATTCTGCGGGCCGAGATCAATATCCTGCCCCTGCTGTGGGGCCGCATCGAACTCGACGCCGTGTCGCTGACCGAGACGCGGATCAGCGCCTCCACGGCTGCGTTACGATCGCGGGATTGGGCCGCTCTATTGGCTGATGCCTCCCGGAACGTTCGGATCAACCGCCTCGTTCTTGCGGGCTCATCCTTGCGGCTGGTCGACCGGCCTCAGGATGGGCTCGCCAAAATCAACGCGGTTTTTGCGTGGGCGGGCGAAGACGACACGCTCAGCGTCGTTGGATCCGCCGCCTGGCGGGGCGAGACGATCGCGGTCGAGCGCCTGCAGCTCCAGCCCTTTGCCCTCGCGTCCGGCCGACCCGGGAACCTCGCCATCACCGCCATGCTGCACGCGGCCCATATCACCGTCGAAGGCGTGGCGCAGGCAGGCACGGATCCGAACTTCAAGGGCACGAGCCTTTTGAAGGCGACCTCCGTGCGCAACTTCGCTCGTTGGAGCGGGCTCGATCTGCCCTTTGGATCTCTGCTGCGAGCCGTATCCATCGAGGGTCCGCTCTCGTTCGACCGCCGGGGCCTGTCCTGGCCCACGGTCGCGGTCAAGCTGGGCGGTGGGGTTCTCGAGGGAACGCTGGCTGCCAGGCTTGACGGCGAACGACCGCTCATCACCGGAACGCTTGCGGCCGACGACGTCGACCTGTCCGATCTCGTGGCGCCCCTCGCGCAAGCTATGACATCGTCCGGCACCTGGAGCGACGAGGTGATCGACCTGACGCGGACGACGGGCAGCGACCTCGATCTGCGGCTCTCCGCCTCCGATGCCCAATTCGCGCGCGTGCGTCTCGGCGACATGGCTGCCAGCGTGCAGGTGCGGCCCGGCCGCATCGAGGCATCCCTCGGGCGCGGCACGTTCCACGACGGAACCCTCAAGGGCCGCCTCTCGCTCGTGACCGTCGAAGGCGGAACCGAGATGCGTGTGCAGGGCGCCTTCGACCAGGTCGACATGGCGTCGTTTCTGACAGCCACCGGCCAGGGGCGCTGGCTGCAAGGACCGGGTCAGGGCCAGTTCCACGTCGAAGGCTTGGGCCGCACGCCCGCCGAGCTGGTGCGCCATGCGGCCGGCGACACTCAGGTGACGATCAAGGATGGCGAATTGATCGGAATCGGCCTCAGCGACGCCGTCCGCCGGATCGAGAAACGACCGTTGGCGGCCTCGCTCAACTGGAAAGGCGGCCGCACGCCGTTCGCACAGGCGCAAGTCCAGTTCAAACTGGTCGATGGCATCGCCGAAATCGCCGACAGCCGCCTAGTCGCGCCGGGTCTCGTGACGAGCCTGCACGGCAAGATTTCCCTCGTCGACCGGATGCTCGATCTCAAGGCGGATGTGTCGCCCGCCACCACCAGCCCCAGCCCCGCCCCGGCAATCGTGTTCGACGTGACCGGGCGCTGGCAGGACGTCGTCATCACGCCTGACGCACGCTCGTTCATCCAGAGATCGGGGGCGGCAAAGCCCCTGTTTGGCCCTTCGCATCCGCTCGCCACCGGCGCCGGGTCGCTCGCGACGGCTCAGTGAATCTCGGATCGCTGCGGCGTTAAACTTGACCGCTTGCTGATCAGCGTCGCGACAATAACGCCAAGCGTCACGATGCCGATGAGAATGGCCGAGGCTGCATTGATCTCAGGCGAAAGACCCAGCCGCACCTGCGAATAGATGCGGATCGGCAACGTGGTCGCACCCGGGCCGGTGTTGAAGCTCGCGATCACGAGATCGTCGAGCGACAGGGTGAAGGCCAACAGAAATCCCGCAACGACGGACGGTGCGATCAACGGCAGCGTCACGGAGAAAAACGTCCGCAACGGCGGCGCACCGAGATCCATTGCGGCCTCCTCGAGCGACCGGTCGAGTGTCATCAGGCGCGCCTGCACGATGACCGTGACGAAGCACATGGTCAGCGTCGTGTGCGCCAGCATAACGGTCAGAAAGCCGCGATCGAGATCGATGGCGACGAAGAACAGCAGCAGCGAGAGGCCGGTGATCACCTCCGGCATCACCATGGGCGCATACACCATGCCGGTGAAAAGCGTGCGGCCGGTAAAGCGCCCGTAACGGGTCAGCGCCAGGGCCGCGAGCGTCCCGAGCACGGTTGCAAAACTTGCCGAAAGAAGCGCGATGCGAAACGTCACCCAGGCGGCGTCCATGAGCGCTTCGTTGCGAAAGAACGCCGCGTACCATTGCGTCGAGAAACCACCCCAGACGGTGACGAGCCGCGATGCGTTGAACGAATAGACGACCAGCAACAGGATCGGCAGGTAGAGAAACGCGAAGCCCAACACCAGAGACGTCACGTTGAACAGCGAGAGACGGCGCGTCATGGCCGCGGTTCCAGCCGTCGCGATTCCACGTCGCGATAGATCACGATGGGAACAACCAGAATGATCAGCAGAAGGATCGCCACCGCGGAGGCCAGCGGCCAATCGCGGTTCGAGAAAAACTCGCTCCACAATTGCCGCCCGATCATCAGCGTTTCCGATCCGCCGAGCAGGTCGGGAATGACGAACTCGCCGACGGCCGGAATGAAGCACAACAGCGAACCGGCAATCACACCCGGCATGGCAAGCGGCACCGTTATGGTCCAGAACGTGCGCCACGGCGGCGAGCCGAGATCGAGCGCCGCCTCGATCAGCGTATCATCCATCTTTTCAAGGCTTGCGTAGAGCGGCAGCACCATGAACGGCAGATAGCCGTAGACGAGGCCGATATAGACCGCGACCTCACTGTTGAGGATGTGCAAGGGTTCGCTGATTGCGCCCAGCGCCATCAGACCCTGGTTCAGCAATCCTTCGGGCTTGAGGATGGCGATCCACGCGTAGATGCGGATGAGGAAACTCGTCCAGAACGGCAGGATGATGAGCGCCACCAGCAAGCCCCGGTGCCGCGCGGGCGCGCGCGCCATCGCGTAGGCGATCGGGAAACCCACCAGCAACAGCAGGATCGTCGCAATGCCGGCGATGCGGATCGACGAGAGCGTCGCCGACAGATAGAGGTCGTCGGATACGAGCGTCGTGAAATTCTCGAGATCGAGCCGGCTGAAAAAACCCGCCAGGTCACCCCACTCGAAGGCCGGGCGATAGGGTGGCTGCGCGACCGCCGGATCCGACAGGCTGATCTTGAGAACGATGAAAAACGGCGCGAGAAAGAAGATGCCGAGCCAGAGGAACGGCAACGCCGGCACCAGCGCGTTCGCCATCCGCTTGGATAGGCTGCGAGCGATCATCCGCTATTCCGCCAGGATCACCGCCGCATCCGGCGCAAACGTCACATGGACCTGCTCGTCCCAATCGATGGGGTTATCCACGAAGCGCGATCTGTTGGCGCGCGTGACGCGCACGATCGCGCCCGAGGGGAGCTTGATGCGATAAACGGTCCAGTCGCCGAGATAGCCGATATCCCAGACCTCGCCGCGCAGCACGTTCAGTGCATCGGGCGGCGGCTCCCCGCGATGGATCACCATCTTCTCCGGCCGCACCGCGATGGCGATCGCCTGTCCGTTTTGCAAAACCTCGTCCGCATCGTCGACGGTGAGCGGCCCGTGCGCCGATGAACTCTCGACCTGCCAGAGCCCGTCCTGTTGCCCCCGAACGCGGCCCTCGAGAATGTTCACATCCCCGACGAATTCGGCGATGAAGCGTGTCTTGGGCTGTTCGTAGATTTCGCCCGGCGTCGCCACCTGCACGATGCGGCCGTGATCCATCACGGCGATGCGATCGGCCATGGTCATTGCCTCCTCCTGGTCGTGCGTGACAACCACGAAGGTCATGCCGAGCGCATGCTGGAGATCCATCAGCTCGAACTGCGTTTCCTCGCGCAGCTTCTTGTCCAGCGCGCCGAGAGGTTCGTCGAGAAGCAGGAGCTTGGGACGCTTGGCGAGCGCGCGCGCCAGCGCCACCCGCTGACATTGACCACCGGAGAGCTGGCTTGGGTAGCGCTTCGCCAGCCGCTCCAGTTGCACCAGACGCAGCATCTCGTCGACGCGCGCGGCGATCTCGGCTCTGGGCAATCCGTCCTGCCGCAGGCCGAAGCCAATATTGCGCTCCACATTCATATGGGGAAACAGCGCGTAGGATTGGAACATCATGTTCACCGGACGCCGATAGGGCGGCACACCCGCAAGGTCACGGTCCGCGAGCGTGATGCTCCCTTCGCTCGGCTGCTCGAAGCCGGCCAGCATCCGCATGAGCGTGGTCTTGCCGCAGCCGGAGGGGCCGAGCAGGCAGAAGAATTCCCGTTCGAAAATGTCCAGCGACAGGCGGTCGACCGCAACGGCGTCGCCGAAGCGCTTGGTCACGTTCTCGAAGCGGATGAGCGGCCGCTCCGTCGGATCCGCCCATGGTGCAAACGAACGGCGCACTGCGCCCACGGAGGCCGATTCAGGAGAAGAAGCCAAAATGACGGAGCATCCTGCGCGAGCTTAAAAAATCGAAACGGCAACGTAGGATGATCGGCGCTTAAGAACAATATCCAAAACCGCCGCTGCCGAACGGGAAGCCCGCCGCCGCGTCTTTTCCTAGTGCCCTCCCCCGTCGCCCGGCGGCGCGGCGCGCGGCTTGCGAATGAGCGGAAGCGCGAAGATGAAGGCGGTGAACAGGAAGGTCAGCAGCAGGAACACATCCGCAAAGGCCATCACCAGAGCTTCCCGGCGCAGCATGTTCGATATGGTTTTGAGAGCGGCCGCCGACGCGTCCGAGCCGAGGCCGTGATAGTTCTGAGTGAGATTGTTGAGGGTCTCGACGGCTGTGACGCTACCCCAATCGACGCTCTCCCGCAGCCGTTGGAGATGCAGGTCCCAGCGGTCGTTCAGAATAGTGTTGATCAGCGCGAGCCCGACCGCGCCGCCAAGATTGCGCGTCAGGTTGTAGAGGCCGGCCGCGTTCTTGAGCCGCTGCGGCGGCAGCGTCCCGAGGGCGATGTTGTTGATCGGCACCATGCAGATCATCAACCCTACGCCGCGGAAGATCTGCGGCACAAACAGCTCCCAGAAATCCCAATCCTTGGTGAGCCCGGTCACCATCCATGTGCCATAAGCGAAGAAGAAAAAGCCAATGCCCATCATCACGCGCGGATCGAGCTTGCGCGACAGGATGCCGGCAACAGGCGCCATGAAAAACATGCACGCGCCGGTGACGAACATCGTCTCCCCAATCTGCAACGACGAGTAGCCGCGCACGCGGGCAAGATAGATCGGATAGAGGTAGGTCAGCCCGTAGAGGCCGATGCCCATGACGAAACTGAAAGCCGAACCGGTTGCGAAATTTCGGTCCGAAAACGCCCGCAGGTCGACGATCGCGTGCTCCGCCGTGAACGCGCGATAGAAGAACGCAATGCCCGTCGTGACGCCGGCGATCGCCAGGATGAGCACGGTCGGATCCTGAAACCAGTCGCTGGTCGGCCCTTCTTCGAGAACAAATTCGAGACTGCCGAGGAAGATCGCCATGAAGGCGAGACCGAACCAGTCGAATGTCTTGAAGAGGCTGAAATCCGGTTCGTCAAAATCGACCAGCAGGTAGGTTGATACCGTCACGAAGATGCCCGGCACGATGTTGACGAGAAACAGCCAGTGCCAGGAGAAAAGATCCGTCAGATAACCACCGACAGTCGGCCCGATGGTCGGCGCAAGCGTTGCGACGAGACCGATGATTGGTGAGATTATAGGACGTTTGCTCGGCGGGAAGATCGTGTAGGCGGAGGCAAAGACGGTCGGGATCATGCCGCCGCCGATGAAGCCCTGCAAGGCGCGCCAGACGATCATCTCCTCGATCGACGTTGAGGTGGCGCACATGATGCTCATGAGCGTGAAGCCGCCGGCCGAAATCACGAACATCCAGCGCGTCGACAGCATGCGAGACAACGTGCCGGACAGCGGGATCATGATGACTTCGGCAATCAGGTAGCTCGTCTGCACCCATGAGATCTCGTCGGCCGACGCCGAAAGGCCGGCTTGAATTTCAGCGAGCGACGCGGAGACGATCTGAATGTCCAGGATCGCCATGAACATTCCAAAGACCATGCAGATGAATGCGAATGTCCGCCGTCTCTCCTGCGCGGGTGATCGGGCCGCCGGTATCGCCCCTGGGACTCCGGTGATGGCAGCGCTGCCGGCCATGTCCGAAACCTTTATCGGACGCTGGCGGTCTTGTCGCCAGCGGACGTCCGCGTGTCGACGTCGACGACGACCGACATGCCGGGCCGCAACAGGTTCTGCTGCGCGACGCCGCCGCCAACAGCGATCCGAACCGGAACGCGCTGTACGATCTTGGTGAAGTTTCCGGTCGCGTTCTCCGGCGGCAACAGGCTGAACACCGAACCCGATGCGGGCGCGACGCTCTCGATCACGCCGCGAATGTCGTGGTTCGGATAGGCATCGACCTGCAGGTGCACAACCTGGCCTGGCTTGACGGCCGCGAGTTGGGTCTCCTTGAAATTCGCGTCCACATGCACCGACGCCAGCGGGACGATTGCGGCAAGCCGCGTGCCAGGTTGCACGTAGGTTCCGACTTCTACCGCCTTGTTGCCCACGATGCCGTCCACGGGCGCGCGGATTTCCGTGAATGAAAGGTCACGGTCAGCCTTGGCCAAAGCCGTCTGCAATTCCGCAGCGACCCGCTCGGCCTCGACCTGTTGGGCCGCCAAAACCTCGACATCGGCCTGAGCCGCCAGGAGAGCCGCCTGGGCTATCTTGACGTTGGCGTTGGCCCGGTCGCGGGCAGCCTGGGCCGACTCGAACGTCGCCTTGCTGGCGTAATCCGATTTGGCGAGTTGCTGCTGCCGGGCGAAATCCGAGGCTGCCTGCTGGGCGTCGGCCTGCGCCGCGACGATCTGCGCCTCCGCCTTCGCCACGGAGGCCCTCTCGGCCTCGATCTGGCGCCCGATGCGCGCGATGGCGCTCCGCTGGGTCGCAAGCTTGTCCATTGCCGACTGACGCGCGAGGCCGTAATCGCCCGGGTCGATCGTCGCGATCAGGTCGCCGGCCTTGACGCTCTGGTTCTGACCGACGGCGAGCGAAGCCACATAGCCCGAAACCTTCGCCGACAGGATGGTGATGTCCGCCTGCACATAAGCGTCGTCGGTCGAGACCATGAACCGGCCGGTTTTCCACCAATAGGAACCCTCGTACCCGCCGACGCCGAGGATGACGGCCAGCACGGCGAGGAGAACAAGGCGTTTGGCGCGGCCTGTTTTGGGCTTGGCAGCGGGAACGTCCGGACTTGCCGGTGCGGCGGCCTCCGGAATCTTCGCCCCTGGCGCGGGCGCACGATCATGAGAGCGGACCAGACTCTCTTCGCCGCGGCCCCGTAGATCTTTGTCGTGGTAAGCCATGTCAGCCTCATGGTCGGTTTCCGACCCAGGCACATCGTTATGCCAAGGGCTGGACGTCCGTTACACCGGCGCCTATATGATGTGACTGAACGGTTCGGTCAATAGCCTTGAGGTAACAAAAAAACGATGAGCGACGGACATCACACCGTGGAGCCTCTCTGCAGCGACACCGCCGAGGGCGGCGAGCGCAGCAAGCGCCGGCAGATCCTGCAAGGGGCCCGCGAGGTATTTCTAGCGCAAGGGTTTGACGGTGCCAGCATGGGCGAGATCGCACGCGCGTCAGGCGTCTCCAAGGGGACGCTTTACGTCTATTTCGACAGCAAGGACAAGCTTTTCGAGGTGCTCACGCTCGAGGAGAAGAAGACGCTGGCGGAGGTCCTGTTCAAGCTCGACCCGGAGAACCCGGATGTGCGTGCGGAACTGAGTGAACTCGGCGCATCGTTTCTCAAGTTCATGGCGCAACCTGAACATATCTCGTCGATCCGGATGGTGATCGGCGCCGCCGAAAAGTTTCCCCGCATCGGGCAGACATTCTATGAAGCCGGCCCCCAGCGAGGGATCGAGCGTCTGAGCGCCTATCTGGCCCGTCAGGCCGAGGCGGGCCGGCTGTCGATCCGCGATCCGGATACTGCGGCAGGGCACTTCCTGGCCTTATGCCAGGCGGAGACCATGAAACGCCTCCTCTTCGCCGTCGACACGGAACTCGGCCAGAACGAGATTGACGCGCGAGTTCGGGACGCCATCCGCGTTTTCTTCGCGGCCTACGGGCCGAAAGCCGCCGCCGGCTAGGACCTGCAAGCGAGAGGAGATCCGGCTCTAGGCGTCCTCGCGCATGGCGTCGTTGACGCGCGATCGCAGGACGTCGGGCTTGCACAGAACCAGCGCGCCACGGGTGCGCTCGATCAGGCCTTCATGGGACATCATGGTGAATTCCCGCGTCACCTGCTCGCGGCGGCAGCCGATGCGGGAGGCGATAATGTGGTGGAAGGGCGGCGGCGTGATAACCCGTTCGCCGATCCTGTCGTTGCGCGGTGCCGAGAGGCGCAACAACTCGGAATAGAGCCGGTGCCGGAGATCCAGCACCGTCTGTTCGACGAACCGCTCGTTCAATTCGCGGATCCGCGACGACATCAGGCAGAAAAGGCGCTCGGCCACCGCCTTGTGCGCGAAGACGAGTTCACGAAACGCCGTCGCCGGCATGACGCAGGCCTCCCCGCGAGTGAGCGCGCTCACATTGGCCGACCGCTTGATCCCGTCGAGAGCCGCCAACTCGCCAAATAGTTCATTGGGCCGAAGTTCGTCGAGGATCACTTCCTTGCCGGAGGCGGTGCGCATGAGAACGCGCACGTCGCCCGAAAGAAGGAAATAGACGTCGGTCGAGAGGTCGTCGAAATCGACCAGCGTCTCCTCGCCGTCGAAGCGCCGCCAGTTGCAGCGGGCCTCGTAGGGAGCCAGATCGATATTCAGATCCTTGAACAGCAGCGCATTGGCCAGCCGAGTCATGTTATCCCCCGACGTTTCCCACAAATTGGGTCATGGTTGAAGCTTAACGTCAACTTCGGTCGACGTTACGATGTTTCATAACGACAAAAAGCCGCGTCGGTTCCGCGCGGGTTCCGGATTTTTTCAAATAATGTGTCCCGCCCTGGACCTCGCCGATCGGACAGGCGGTCAGGCCTTGACCACCCGGTCGTCGGAAATGCCCGCCCGGGCGCAGGCATTGCGCGTGTCGACCACCACCTTCGCGGTATCGACGATCAGCTTGTAATCGACGTCGTCATGGTCGGTCGCGATGAGCACGGCGTCGTAGGCGGCCAGTGATTTCCGGTCGAGCGCGATGGTGCGGCGCCCAGCGAGGTCGGCATGCTCGCGGGTCATCGGAATGACCGGGATGTGCGGATCGAAATAATCCACACGGGCGCCCCGGCGCTCCATCAGCTCGATCAGCTTGAGCGAAGGGCTCTCGCGCAGGTCATCGACATTTTTCTTGTAGGCGACGCCGAGAATGAGGATGCGGGAGCCGGAGAAAGCCGTCCCGCTCCTGTCGACAGCCTCAACCAGCTTGTTGACCACGTGGTAGGGCATCTCCGTGTTGATCTGCCCGGCGAGCTCGATAAAGCGCGTGGCGATGTCGAACTCGCGCGCCTTCCAGGTCAGGTAGAACGGATCGATCGGCACGCAATGGCCGCCAAGCCCCGGACCGGGATAGAACGGCATGAAGCCGAACGGCTTGGTCTTCGCCGCGTCGATGACTTCCCACACGTCGATGCCCATCGCGTCGTAGACGACCTTCAGTTCGTTCACGAGGGCGATATTGACGGCGCGAAAAATGTTCTCGGTCAGTTTGACGGCCTCGGCCGTGGCGGTCGATGAGACCGGAACAGTCTTGACGATGAGCTGGCTGTAAAGCGCATCCGCAAGCGCCAGGGCGGCGGGACCGTCGCCGCCGACGACCTTGGGGATGGTCGAGGTGCCGAAATCCGGATTGCCGGGATCTTCCCGCTCGGGCGAGAAGGCAAGGAAGAAATCGACACCGCTCCTGAGGCCGTCAGCCTCCAGGATCGGCCTGATCACTTCATCGGTCGTGCCCGGATAGGTCGTCGATTCGAGCACCACCAATTGTCCGTTGCGCAGCCGAGGCGCAATCGCGCGGGCGGTTTTCACCACATAGGAGAGATCGGGCTCGCGATGTTTGGTGAGCGGGGTCGGCACGCAGATCAGAATGGCGTCAGGCTCGCCCAGCCGCTCGAAATCCGCGGTCGCCTCAAACTGGCCGCTCGTCACCACCTCGGCCATGAGATCGGCCCCGATATGCTTGATGACGCTCTCGCCCCGGTTGATGCGGTCGACGCGCGGGGCATTGATGTCGAAACCGATCACCTTGAAGCCGGCCTTGGCGCAGGCGATTGCCAGGGGAACGCCGACGTAGCCCAAGCCGACGATGCCGATTCGGGCGGTGCGATTTGTGAAGCTCGCAAGCAGCCCGGCAATGTCCACATTCGTCGCATCGGCTTTCGCCGGACGTTCAGCATGCATCTTAAGCTCCTGGCTACGCCTTGCCAGAGGCCGCTTCCCTTGTCAAAAGGCCCCATGTTGCACGCAAACGACCTTACCTATCGCATCGGCGACCGCGTTCTTTTCGATCGCGCGTCGTTTGCTCTGCCGAGCGGCAGCAAAGTCGGACTCGTGGGCCGCAACGGGGCCGGCAAGACCACCCTGTTCCGCATCATCCAGGGCGAACTATCGCCTGAGAGCGGCGAAGTCACACTTCCCCGCGGCCTACGAATCGGCGCGGTGGCGCAGGAGGCGCCCGGCGGGCCCGAAAGCCTGATCGAGGTGGTGCTGGCGGCCGACAAGGAACGCACCGCCCTTCTCACGGAGGCCGAGACGGCCGAAGGATTTCGCCGCGCCGAGATCGAGACCCGGCTCACCGATATCGGCGCCTATTCGGCTCCGGCGCGCGCCGCCACCATCCTGCATGGTCTCGGCTTCGATTCCGAGGCGCAGAACCGGCCCTGCTCTTCCTTTTCGGGCGGCTGGCGCATGCGCGTGGCACTTGCCGCGATCCTGTTCTCGGAACCGGATCTGCTCCTCCTCGACGAGCCCACGAACTATCTCGATCTGGAAGGCACCCTCTGGCTCTACGATTATCTCGGGCGCTACCCGCATACGGTGCTGGTGATCAGCCACGATCGCGAACTGCTCGATACCAGCGTCAGCCACATCCTCCATCTCGACCAGGCCAAGCTGTCGATCTATCGCGGCGGCTACACCTCGTTTGCCCGGCAATTCGCCGAAAAGCGCGAACTCACCGCGAAGGCGAAGGTCAAGCAGGATGCAGAGCGCAAGCACCTGCAGGCCTTCGTCGACCGCTTCAAGGCCAAGGCCTCCAAGGCCCGGCAGGCGCAATCGCGCGTCAAGCGCCTTGCCAAGCTCGATCCGATCTCGACCATCGTCGAGGACGACGTGCTGCCCTTCGATCTGCCGAGTCCGGAGCGGATGCTGGCGCCGCCGCTGATCGCGGTCGAGAGCGTCGCTGTCGGTTATGGCGAGCGCGTCATTCTCGACCGCCTCAATCTGACCATCCAGCCCGACGACCGCATCGCCCTGCTGGGCGCCAACGGCAACGGCAAATCGACGTTCTGCAAGCTCATCGGCGGCCGTCTGGCGCCGCTCAAGGGCGAGGTCCGGCACCCGCCTAAGATGGACGTCGCCTATTTTGCCCAGCATCAGGTGGACGAACTCAACCCCAACGCCACCGCCTACGACCATGTGGCGGCAAGGATGCCGGACGTTCCGGTCGCGAAGGCGCGGGCGCGCGCGGCCCGCTTCGGGTTCGGCGGATCGAAATCCGAAACGCCGGTTTCCAATCTGTCGGGCGGCGAAAAGGCGCGGCTCCTGATGGGGCTTGCGGCATTCAACGGCCCGAACCTGCTGATCCTCGACGAACCGACGAACCACCTCGATATCGACAGCCGCACGGCGCTGATGGAAGCGATCAACGATTACGAGGGCGCCGTCATCCTCGTCAGCCACGACCGCTTCCTCATCGAGGCTTGCGCGGACCGGCTGTGGATCGTCGGCAGCGGCACCGTGAAGCCCTTCGAGGGCGACATGGACGATTACCGGCAACTCGTCCTCTCGGGCGATCTCGATCCGCAAAAGCCAAGCGAGAAAACCGATGCCGCCGCGTCCTCGCGGGTCGACGAGCGACGGGCGGCGGCGGAGCGGCGGGTGGCGTTGGCGCCCTTGCGCAAGAAACTCGACCTCCTCGAAGCGCGGATGGCAAAGCTCACGGACATCATCGCCAAAGTGGATGCGGCGCTTGCCGACGGCAGCGCCTTCCTGAAAGATCCCGCGAAGGCCACCGAGCTCTCGAAAATGCGCGCCGAGGCGGCGGGCACGCTCGCTTCCACCGAAGAGGAATGGCTCACGATCAGCGGCGAGATCGAAGCCGCCAGCGCCTGAGCCCTACTTCACCACGCGGTCGAGGCGATTGTTGACGAACAGATACAATTCCCGTCCGCCGGGCTCCGAATAGAGCACCTGCACTTCGCGGGTTCCTTTGCCCTCGCCCACCAGCACATCGGTCGGCGTCTTGCCCTTGAGCCGCACCAGATCGCATTCGCCAATTCCGGGCTCGATGGCGGTTGCCGTCCCCGCAGCGCTACCGGTGCATCGGCCGTCCGGTCCGAGGACGGGGCCGAAATCCGCGGAGCCTGCCGGCATCGAGACCGCGGGCGGCGTGTATGCGGCCGCCGCCACCGGGGGCTGCGATCCGGTGCTGCCGCAGGCGGCCATGCCGAACGTCGCGAAGGCGATTGTGGAGACGTGCTTCAAGTGCATCTGGACTCAGTTCCCGTTGGTGATGGCGCGCGTCTTCAAGGCTTCGTCGAAAAGCTGCCTGACGTCGTCCCGGAAAGCCCGACGCGACGCATCCCGCGAATAGAACATGTGCCCGCCATCGTAAACCTTGAGCGCCACGCGCCTTTCCGGTCCGAAATCGGGAAGCTGGTTGAGGAGAAGCTGCGTCGCGAAATAAGGCGTCACGAGATCGGTGAAACCGTGCGTGACGAGGACCCGCATCTTGCCGTCTAGCGCCAGCGTCTGCCTCAGTTCCGCGACGTTCTCCGGCGTGTCGCGACCGCTTTCCCATTTCCACGCGCGGCTGACCGCCCCGTTGAGAAGTTCGTAGCGGCCCTCGGGCTTGTAATTGAGCATTCGACTCAAGTGGTCGATCATCGCGCTGGTCAGCGGCGCCGTCATCGCGCCCAGCACCGGGTCCTCGAAGCGGGATGATTCCGCGTGGGGGTTGGGGTCGGCACTCGACACATCGGTGTCGTAGGCGCTCACGATCCGGGCCGAGCTCCGGCGCAATTCGCGCTGGAAGGTGCGCGTGTCGATCCGGCCCGCGAGACGCTGGGTCAAAGCCGGATCGAGGCCGGTCAGTTCGCTCGTCCGTTTGGCAATCCGATCGACCGCGGCCTTGTCGACCACGCCGCGCATGAGATCGACCAGATACTCGCCGGATGCGTAACGCTCCGCCTCTTCCAGGGCCACCCGCGAGACCGGACCGCGCTGTGCGAGCGCCGCCGCCGCCATCGAAGGCAGCCGCGCCGCATCGACCCAGGGAGCATGCGTCGGTTGCTCGATCCAGTCGAAATCGAGCACCGGGGAGACGAGCACCAGACCACTCAACCCGACGCCAAGATCGCTCTGAAGCTTTTCGGCCACGAGCGGACCGCGAAAGCCGCCATAACTTTCGCCGGCGAAGAATTTCGGCGAACGGAGGCGGTTCTTTTCCTTCAGCCACCGGACGATGAAGGCTGAAAGCCCGTCGATGTCGCCCTGAATGGAATAGAAGCGTTCGCGAACCTGATCGCCGCCGAGGACGCGGCTATACCCGGTGCCCGGCGGGTCGATGAAGACCAGATCGGTGAAATCGAGCCAGGTCTCGGCGTTGGGTGCCACAACGGCTGGCTTCGAAGGGCTGATGCTCGATCCGTCGAGCGAGAGCCGCCAAGGCCCCATTGCGAGGAGGTTCAGGTAAGCCGAGGACGCTCCTGGGCCGCCATTGACGGCAAAGGTCACCGGCCGGTTCGCCAGATCCTCGTCATCGCGGAGATAGGCCACAAAGGCATATTCGGCCTGCGGCACGCCCTCGGGATTGGTAAGCGTCAGGCTGCCCGCCGTCGCCGTCAGTTTGATGGTGCGGCCCGGCAACTCGATCGTGTGACGGGTCACTGATTCTGGGGGCAGCCGCGTCTCGGTGTCCGCGCGCGGGCGGCGTGCTTCCTGCCGCTCGGCCGGCTGCTGGGCACGCTGATCGTCCTGCGCGAGCGTTGGAGGCGCGATGGCGAGGAACAGGGCTACGAGCAGCTTCAAACGAGCGGGCGAAGTCATCGGGATGATCCTCATGGCCTGCTGCAAATGGAACGCAAGTCGAATACGTTCCGAAAAGAGTGCGTGTCTCACGCCTTGCGCTCCCACCGGCCGCGTTCGTCCTGCTGCCAATAGGTGGCCTCCCGACCGCTTTCCTTTACAGTACGCCACTGGTCGCGGGCCATGGCGAGCGCCCGGTCGTCCTCGCCGTCGAACAGGATGACGATGCGCTCGTAAGCGTCCATGTCCGCTGGCAAATCGGCACCTTCCACCAGGAAGCGGATGGCGGCGCCGTTCGGGTTATCAGCCGAGAGCGTGAGCAGGATCGGCTGCTCGGCCCCGTGCGGCTCGCGGTCGGTGCCGTGGGCCAGGAAACTGTCGTCGGCAAAGGTCCACAGGTGATCGTCGAGCGCCGTCAGCCGTTCGTCGCTCGTCGCCTGCACGACGGCGCGCCAGCCGCGCTCGCGCGTCTTCTGCAGGAGCGTCGGCAGAACCGCCTCGAGCGGCTGGCGCTGCAGATGGTAAAACAGGATGTCAGGCATCGGCACCTGTCCGACCGGACCCCATCGCGTTGCTCGTTCCGCAATCCTTTGCCACGAACCGCGTCACCGCTCGTAATGGTCGTGAACGAGACGATCGAGCAGCCGGACGCCCCAGCCGGATGCCCAGCCCTTGTTGATTTCGCTTTGCGGCGAACCCATCGCCGTGCCGGCGATATCGAGATGCGCCCACGGCACATCGTTGACGAAGCGCTGAAGCAGAGCGGCCGCCGTACTCGAACCGCCGAGGCGGCCCGCCGAGTTCTTCATGTCGGCAAATTTCGACTCGATCATCTTGTCGAATTCCGGCCCCAGCGGCATCCGCCAGACCCGCTCCCCGGTCTCGTTGCCGGCAACGGAGAGACGTTCCGCCAATTCATCGTTGTTCGAGAACAGACCGGCATATTCCTGCGCCAGCGCCACGAGAATCGCGCCCGTCAGGGTCGCGAGGTTGACGATGAATTTCGGCTTGAAGCGGTCCTGAACGTACCAGAGCACGTCGGCCAGAACGAGCCGGCCTTCCGCGTCGGTGTTGATGATTTCGATGGTCTGGCCCGACATGGTCGTGACGATGTCGCCGGGCCGCTGCGCATTCCCGTCCGGCATGTTCTCGACGAGGCCGATCGCCCCGATGACGTTCGCCTTGGCCTTGCGGCTGGCCAGCGCGTGCATGAGGCCCACCACGCAGGCGGCGCCCGCCATGTCGCCTTTCATGTCTTCCATGCCGCCGCCGGGCTTGATCGAGATGCCGCCTGAATCGAACACCACGCCCTTGCCCACGAAGGCGATCGGCTGATCGGAAGTCTTGCCGCCGTTCCAGCGCATGATGGCGACGCGGCTTTCCCGCTCGGAGCCCTGCCCAACCGCGAGGAGTGCGCGCAGGCCGAGCTTTTCCAGCGCCTTCTCGTTCAGAATCTCAACCTCGACTCCAAGTTTGCTCAGAGCCTCGGCGCGCGCGGCGAATTCCTTCGGGCCGAGAACGTTCGGCGGCTCGTTGACGAGGTCGCGCGCGATGATGACGCCGGTGGCGACGCCGTCCAGCGCCTTGTGGGCTTTCTTCGCGGCGGCAGGATCGGCGACCTGGAACAGCAGCGTGGTGGCACCGTCCACCGCGTTGTCGTCCTTCTTTGTCTTATAGCGGTCGAAGCTGTAGCCTCGCAGACGTGCGCCGAGCGCCATATCGGCGACGTTTTTCGGCGTCGGCTCGAGGCCGGGAAGATCCACCACGACAGTGGCGGTTCTCGCCGCCACCTTGCCGGCGACGACACCACCCAGCTGGGCGTAGTCGGTTTTGGCGAGATCCTTGTCTCCACCGAGGCCCACCAGCACGATCCGATCGACGGGGACGCTTGCGGGCGCCACGATCGTCATCGCCGACTTGGCCTTGCCCTTGAATTTTTCCGCCGCTGCCGCCTTTGCGATCAGGCCATTGGCCGCCGTCCCGAGCCGCTTCGCGACCGCCGGACCGGGTTTCAGGTTCTCGCCGACGAAAATCACAAGATCGCCACCGTCCGCCGCCTCGAAGGCGCGAAACTCGATTTTTAAGGTGTCGGCCATAAGATCCTCTTGCCTGTTGGGCCGGTGCCCCCGGCTGCGACTTATCGGACATACAGTAATTCCCCGAGGGGATCACCTAAGGCTTTGCCGTGAAAGCGGCGCAATCGCAAGCTCTTGAGAGCGCGGCCTTCGGGTGAGGAGGCGGTGGTCATCTTGCCTGGGAACATGTGACGGAGTACCGAGGTCCGCATGACACTGCTCGAGCGCTATATCCTGAAGATCTCGTTCACGGCCTTCGCCGCGTGCCTGATCGCCCTGACGGCGGTGATCTGGATCACGCAGGCGTTGCGGGAACTCGATCTTCTGACGGGCAAGGGCCAGACGATCTTCATCTTCCTGACCGTGACCGGCCTCTCACTGCCGGCGCTGATCAACGTCATTTCGCCGGTCGCGCTTTTCCTCGCCACTCTTTATGCACTGAACAAGCTCAACGGGGATTCCGAGCTGATCGTGATGAGCGCCGCCGGCATGCCGCCGCAGCGGCTCATGCGGCCCTTCCTGGCGCTCGGCGCCTTCGTGTGCGTCATCGTCGGCATGATCACCATCTACATCATGCCGGCGAGCTTTCAGGAGCTTCGTAACCTGGTCACCAAGATCCGGGCGGACTTCGTCGCCACCATGGCGAAGGAAGGCCAGTTCATCACGCTGGATAACGGCATCACGTTCCATTACCGCGAGCGCTCCGGCGATGCCCTCCTTGGAATCTTCATGGAAGATCAACGGGATAAGAAAAAAGTCGTGGTTTATCTGGCTGAGCGCGGGCAAACCGTCGAATCGAACGGTCAAGCCTATCTGGTGCTCGAACAGGGTAGCGTCCAGCGCAAGGAGCCGGATAGCCGCGACAGCTCCATCGTTGCGTTCGAGCGCTATGCGGTCGATCTGTCGGCGTTCAATCAGGAGGGCGGCGACGTCGTCTACAAGCCGCGCGAGCGCGGGACGACCCAGCTTCTCTTTCCTGACAAGAAGGAATTCTTCTACCAGTTCCAGGAAGGTCGCTTCCGCGCCGAGCTCCATGATCGGCTCTCATCCTGGCTCTATCCGCTGGCCATGATGGCGATCGCCTTCGCGGCGCTCGGCGATGCGCGCACGACCCGTCAGGGACGCGGCGTTGCGATCGCGGCTGCGGTCGTGGCGGTGGTGATCCTTCGCGTTGCGGGTTTCGCTGCGTCAAGCGCAGTGGTCCGCACGCCCTGGGCCATCATCGGCGTCTACGGCGCGCCCCTGCTTGCCATCGTCATTTCGTTGATGCTGATCCTCCAGGGAGCGGGCATCCGGAAAGCGCGGGCGCGAATCGGGGCTTGGGGCCGGGCCATTTTGCCCTCCCGCGGCACTAGAGTGCAAAAGGCCTGACGATGCTCATCGGCGCGACCCTCGGCGGGTATTTCTCGCGGCAATTCCTGAAGACGATCTTTCTCGTCTTCGCCACCGTTTTCTCCCTCGTCTACACCCTCGATTTCGTCGAGCTGATGCGCCGCGCCGGCGATGCGGAGAACGCCAGCGCGGGGCTGATGGCCCAATTGGCGCTGTTCCGCACTCCCGTGATCGCCGAGCAGGTCATGCCCTTCGCCGTGCTTTTCGGCAGCATGGCGGCGCTGCTCCAGCTGAGCCGGAAGCTCGAACTGGTAATTGCCCGGGCGGCCGGCGTCTCGGCGTGGCAGTTCCTGCAACCCGGATTGCTCGTTGCGCTGGTCATCGGGATCGCATCGGTGACGATCTACAACCCGGTTTCGGCGATGCTCAAGCAGCGGGCGGCGGAGCTCGAAACCCGGATCTTTTCGCGCACTCTCCAAACGAGCGGGAAGCCAATCTGGCTCAGGCAGCGAAGCCTCGATGGGCAAGCCATTTTCCGCGCCGACGGAGCCGTCAACGACACGACGACGATCACCGGCGTGACGGTCTACACGTTTACCAGTTCGGGCACGTTCACCCAGCGAATCGAAGCCCGGGAGGCGACCCTCCACCAGGGTTTCTGGTCGCTCAAGAAAGCCCGCATTCTCACCGGAACCGAGCCCCCGCAGGCGTTCGACCAATATGTGATCGCGTCGAATCTGGAGCCGTCCCAGGTCCGACAGAGCTTTATCGAGCCTGACGCCGTGCCGTTCTGGAACCTGAAGCAGACCATCGAACAATTGCAGAAAGCCGACCTCAACGCGAACGCCTATCGGTTGCATTACGACGTGCTCCTCGCCCGCCCCTTGCTGTTCGTCGCGATGGTCCTGGTGGCCGCTTCCGTTTCATTAAGATTCTTTCGATTTGGCGGCGTGGCCATGATGGTTCTGGGTGGCGTGGCTGCCGGCTTCATGCTTTATGTCGCCACTGAGCTTATGGCGGAGCTTGGCGCCTCCGGGATCATCAGCTCGGCAGTCGCTGCGTGGCTTCCGGCAATCGTCGGAAGCTTGTTGGGAATACTTGCCTTGTTGTACCAAGAGGACGGCTGATGCGCCTCGTGGTGAAGGCTTCGCAAGGAGTAGGAATGGAACGGCTCAGGACAACGATCGCATCGTCTGCGGTCGCGATGGCGCTTTTCTGCGCCGTCGGGTCGAATCCCGTTCTGTCCCAAGGCCTTAACCAGGCGCTCAGTGCGCAGGCCAAGCCCGCGACCGGCGAGGATCGGCTCCTCGTCGACGCCAAGGAAATCATCTACGACAACGACAAGAACACCATCGCGGCCTCAGGCGACGTGCAGCTCAATTATCAGGGCCGCACCCTCCAGGCCGACCGGGTGACCTATGACCGGAATACCGGTCGGGTCTATGCCCAGGGCAACGCCAAGCTCACGGACGAAAAAGGCGCGGTGCTGAACGCCGACCGATTCGAGCTCACCGACGATTTCAAGAGCGGCTTCATCGATTCGTTGCGGCTCGTGCAGACCTCGATCGACAACGGCCGTAGCGTCACCACCCGATTCTCGGCGCCCCGGGCCGAGCGTTCCGCCGGTGAAACAACGGTTTTCGAACGTGGCACCTACACCGCCTGCGAGCCGTGCAAGGATCAGCCGGAAAAGCCCCCCCTGTGGCAGGTCAAGGCCGCCAGGATTATCCACAACAACAGCGAGCAGACGATCTATTACGAAGACGCCACGATGGAAGTCTTCGGGGTCCCTGTCGCGTACCTGCCCTATTTCTGGACTCCCGATCCGACGGTCAAACGCAAGACGGGCTTTCTTGCGCCCAATTATGTGATTTCCAGCTCGCTCGGTGCCGGCGCCTCGATCCCGTTCTTCTGGGCCCTCGCACCGAATTACGACCTGACCATCAACCCGACCATCCTGAGCCGCCAGGGCGTTCTGGGCGAGGTCGAATGGCGGCATCGCCTCGAGACCGGCGCCTATAACGTCCGTGCCGCCGGCATCATCCAGCACGACAGCAGCGCATTTCTCAAATCGCCTTACGGCGCAGGCGACCGCGATCATCGCGGCTCGCTCGAATCGACCGGCCTTTTCCACATCAACGAGCGGTGGAAATGGGGTTGGGACGTGGCGCTCCTGTCGGACAAGTGGTTCCTGCAGAATTACCGCATCAAGAGCGAAAGCCTGAGCTCGATCTACATCAAGGAATCGATCTCGACGCTCTACCTGCAGGGTCAGGGCGACCGGTCGTTCTTCGATGTCCGCGGCTATTACTTCCAGGGCCTGTCCACGACCGACTGGCAGAAGCAGCAGCCCGTCGTGCACCCGGTGCTGGACTACAACAAGCGCATCACGCCGGCCGGAATCGGCGGCGAATTGTCGATCGACGTGAACGTCACGAGCCTCTCGCGGCAGGCCGCGCAATACGAGCAGATTCCGATCCGGACCACGTCCCTGTTCGGATTGTACGAGACCTGCTCGGTGTTCGAGCCCGGCGAATGCCTGGTTCGCGGCATGAGCGGCAACACCTCCCGCGCCTCCGTGAATGTTTCGTGGCGGCGCGAGTTCATCGACCCGGTCGGACAGGTCTGGACGCCGTTCGCCTACCTGAAGGGCGATATCTACGCGGTGTCACCCGATCTGACCGGCTATCAGAACAACGAGCTGACGAACTTCATCAACGGCAATGACGAAGTCGATTTCCGCGGCATGCCGGCCGTCGGACTGGAATACCGCTTCCCCTTCGTGGGCGCGCTCGGGACGTCCGGCACGCAGACGATCGAGCCCATCGCGCAGATCATCGCGCGTCCCAACGAGACGCTGATCGGCAAGGTTCCGAACGAGGATGCGCAGAGCCTCGTCTTCGAGGACACCTCGCTCTTCGATTGGGACAAGTTCAGCGGCTACGATCGCTCCGAAGGCGGCGTTCGCGCCAATGTGGGCGTGCAATACACGATCACCGGCGCGGATGATTTCTACGCCAACCTGTTGTTCGGCCAGTCCTATCAGGTCGCCGGCCGCAACTCGTTCTCCCAGCCGGATCTGGTCAATACGGGCCTCGATTCCGGCCTCGATTCCGGCAGCTCGGATTATGTGGGTCGTTTCCAGATTTCTCCGAACTCCAATTTCTCCTTCGTGACCCGCGGGCGGTTCGACCAAAATCACTTTGGCCTGAACCGGCTTGAGACCGGCGTGACGATGAACTTCAACCCGTACCTGCCGGTCAGCACCTCGTTGACCTATGCCCGCTATGCCGCCCAGCCCGAGATCGGCTTCAGCCGCCGCCGCGAAGGCCTGGCAGCCTCCGCGCGCTGGAACGTGACGCCCAACTGGTACATTTCAGGATCGGTGCTACTCGATCTCGACCGCTACCTGCTCGCCCGCGAAACCTACGCCGTCCAATACGCCGCCAATCCGAACACTGCGGTCTACGCCGGCACGAACAAGGCCTATGTCACGGGCATGAGCGTCGGCCTCGGCTATATCGACGAATGCACGACCTTCTCGGTCAGCTATTCGGTCTCTCCCCGGGATATCGCCGTGACGTCCGGCGAGAAGGACCGGAACCAGACGGTCATGCTCCGTCTCGAACTCCGCACGCTCGGCGAAGTCGGCATCAACCAGAACATCGGCGATAGCGCTTCCGCGTCGGAAGGCGTTGCCGCTCAGTGATGCGCGAGAGGCACGCTCCGCTGCTTCTCCTGACCCAGGGTGACCCGGCCGGCATCGGGCCGGAACTGACCCTGAAAGCCTGGATGCAGCGGCTCGATCTCGGCATCCCGCCTTTCGCCGTGCTCACCGACCCCGCCTATCTGGCCGGCATCGCCCGGTCGTTCGGCTGGAACGTTCCCATGAAGGTCGTCGCGGTGGACGAAGCCGCAGCGGCCTTCGGAAAGGCCCTGCCGGTCATCCCCCTCTCCCACTCCGTGACCGCCGAGCCCGGCAAACCCGACTCGTCGTATGCGGCATCCGTCATCGAATCGATCGAGAGAGCGGTCCGGCTCGTGGTCGATGGGCACGCCGACGCCCTCGTGACCAACCCGATCTCGAAGCATGTGCTCTACGAGGCCGGTTTTGCCCATCCGGGCCATACGGAATTTCTGGCGACACTCAGCGGCCCCGTCGCGGGCCATCCTGCTCACCCGGTCATGATGCTGTGGAGCAAGGATCTCGCGGTGGTGCCGGTGACGGTTCACATCCCGCTCACCGCCGTCGCGTCATCCCTGACCACGGATCTCATCGTCCGCACCGGCCGCATCGTCGCCCGGGAGCTGACGGAACGGTTCGGCGTCGCCCATCCGCGATTGGCTGTCGCGGGATTGAACCCGCACGCGGGTGAGAACGGCGCCATGGGCACGGAGGACGGCGACCTCATCCTGCCCGCAATTCATATGCTGCGCGCGGCAGGGATCAACGCCGTCGGGCCGCTTCCCGCCGACACCATGTTCCACGCGCGGGCGCGCAGGCAATACGACGCGGCCCTCGCCATGTATCACGATCAGGCCCTGATCCCGATCAAGACGCTGGCATTCGACGAGGCCGTGAATGTCACTCTCGGCCTGCCCTTCGTGCGGACCTCTCCCGATCACGGCACCGCCTTCGACATCGCCGGCAAAGGTGTGGCGCATCCCGACAGCCTGGTCGCCGCGATGAAGCTCGCGGCGCGCCTGACCCGCCGACCCATCGCATGAGCCAGATCGACGATCTTCCGCCCTTGCGCGACGTGGTGCGGAATCATGGCCTCCTCGCCAAGAAGTCGCTCGGCCAGAACTTCCTCTTCGACCTCAACCTCACGAGCCGCATCGCCCGCTCGGCCGGACCGCTCGAGGATTCGACCGTCATCGAGGTCGGGCCGGGCCCCGGCGGATTGACGCGCGCCATACTGGCAGCCGGCGCCCGGAAGGTCATCGCGATCGAACGGGACCCGCGCTGCCTGCCGGCTCTTGCTGAAATCGCCGCCCATTATCCCGGCCGGCTCGAGGTGGTGGAAGCAGATGCGCTGGAATTCGATCCGCGTTCGCTTGCGGGAAGCGACCCGGTCCGCATCATTTCCAATCTGCCCTACAACGTCGGAACCGCCCTGCTCACCGGCTGGCTCGCAACCGACGCCTGGCCGCCCTGGTGGCAATCGCTGACACTGATGTTCCAGCGCGAGGTGGCGGAGCGCATCGTGGCGGACGAAAGCGAGCCCAAGGATTACGGCCGCCTCGGCGTGCTCTGCGGCTGGCGGACGGAGGCGCGCATTCTGTTCGACGTGCCGCCCTCCGCCTTCGTACCGCCGCCGAAAATCATGTCGAGCGTCGTACAGCTGACGCCGCGTGAACAGCCTCTTCCCTGCCGGCTCAAGGCGCTGGAAGCGGTCACGCGGGCAGCGTTTGGGCAGCGGCGCAAAATGCTGCGCCAGAGCCTGAAATCGATTGCGCCGCAGCCGGCCGCCATCCTTGCCGAAGCGGGATTGCTCGAAACGAGCCGCGCCGAGGAGGTGCCGGTCGAAGGCTTTGTGGCCTTGGCCAATGCGTGGGACCGCAGTCGCGGCGGCTAACTCAAGCTCTACTCAACCGCTGCCGCGAGAAGCGTGTCGACGAAGCCTCCCATGTCGATCTGGCGCTCCCGCTTGAGACGCTCCGCGGCCAGAATGGATTTGAGATCGCCGAAGGTGCGGTCGAGGTCGTCATTGACGAGCACGTAATCGTAGGATTCCCACTGGGCGATTTCCTCGCGGGCATTCCGCAGGCGCCGGGCGATGACCTCGGGGACGTCCTCCGCGCGGCGTTCGAGCCGTGCCTTCAGTTCCTCCATCGACGGGGGAAGTATGAAGACGCTGACCACGTCGGCGCGCATCTTCTCGACGATCTGCTTCGTGCCTTGCCAATCGATGTCGAACATCACGTCTTCGCCGCGTGCAAGCGCCTGTTCGACCGGTTTGCGCGGCGTGCCGTAATAATTGCCGTGGACCTGCGCCCATTCGAGCAGATCGCCGCGATCCCGCATATCCTCGAAATCCGTGACGCTGTCGGTGAAGTTGTAATGCACGCCATTGATCTCGGACGGGCGCTTGTGGCGTGTCGTGACCGAGATCGACAGGCGGATCCCGCGATCCTCCCGCACCAGATTGCGCGTCAGGGTGGATTTGCCCGCGCCCGACGGCGAGGACAGGATCAGGAGCAGACCACGCCGCTTCAGGGGCATCATTTTCGACTCCATCACTCGACGTTTTGAACCTGTTCGCGGAATTGCTCGATAACCGCTTTCAGTTCAAGCCCGATCCGCGACAGGGAGACGTCGTTGGCCTTTGCGCACAGGGTATTGGCCTCGCGGCCGAATTCCTGCGCCAGAAAATCGAGCCTCCGCCCGATCGGCCCGCCTTCATCGAGCAGGCTCCGTGCCGAGTCCACATGCGCCCGCAGGCGGTCGAGCTCCTCGCGGATATCGGCGCGTGCCGCTATCAGCACCGCCTCCTGATGAAGCCGATCCGGATCGAGCGCCGCCTTCCCGTCGAATAGCTGCGCGATCTGCGCCTCAAGGCGCGTGCGGATCGCCTCGGGCTGGCGCGCAGGCGAGGCTTCCGCGTCCTCGACCAGCGAAGAAACGAGGCCCAGTTGCTGCCGCAGGACCGCCGCCAGCGCCTGGCCTTCGCGCGAGCGCGCGTCCTTCAGGGCGGCAATCAGCGCGGTAACGGCAGCCTTGAGGGCCGGCGCCAGTTCGGCGTCCTGCGCAGGCTCGATGGTACCCTCGTCCAACTCCACCACGCCGCGGATCGACAGCAACCCGTCGAGGGAGGCGGGCTGCACCGTGGAGGGCAATTCGAGCGTCCCGACGGCCTCCAGCAAGGACTTCAGAACATCGGTATTGACGCGGAGCCTCGGCGCCGCCGAAGTCTTGCTGACGGCCAGGCTCAGTTGCCCCTGCCCGCGCGTCAGGGCCTTCAGGATGAGGCTGCGGGCCTCTTCGCCCACCGCGTCGAGACCAGGAGGCGTGCGCACACGAACTTCGAGCCCGCGACCGTTCACGGTCTTGATTTCCCAGGCCCATTGGTAAGGGCCGGTAATACCGGCTTCGCGGGCGAAACCGGTCATGCTCGCAATCGACATGCGGAGAACCTCGGATGGTTTTAAAAAAGAGGGCGCGACCATAATCCGCCCTTGGATCGCTCACAAGCAGCGGGGCGTGTCCCTGCGAGGGCCACGGAGCAGAGATCAGGGCTGCTTCAAAGCCGGAACGTTTTTTGGCGTCGTGAGGTCGAAGGACTTGTTCTTGAGCGGGTCCTTGTCGGTTCCCTCGCTGGCGTCGAAGCCGCGGGGACGCCCGCCGCGCAGCGGAGCGTCCTGCGCCAGCGTTCCCGCGGGCGAAAGCTGGGTGCGGGTGTCGGCCTCCGGATCGATCCGGTCGACCGCATTCGGGTCGGGGGCCGCCTTCGTCTTTTCGAGCTGCCGCCAGCGCGCGACGTTGCGCTGGTGCTGGTCGTAGGTTTCCGCGAAAGCGTGACCGCCGGAGCCGTCGGCGACGAAATACAGGTCCTTGGTGCGCGACGGGTTGGCGACCGCTTCAAGGGCAGCGCGGCCGGGATTGGCGATCGGCCCGGGCGGCAGGCCCTCGATCACATAGGTGTTGTAAGGCGTCGCCGTCTCGATCTCGCTGCGCATGATCCCGCGACCGAGGGTGCCTTTGCCGCCGACGAGGCCGTACACGATGGTGGGATCGGATTGCAGCTTCATGCGCTTCATGAGCCGGTTGATGAAAACGCCGGCAACACGGGTGCGCTCATCGGCGCGGCCGGTTTCCTTCTCGACGATCGAGGCGAGGATCACGAGTTCCTGCGCCGTCTTGACCGGCAGTTCCGGCGACCGCCGCTGCCAGATCTGCGCGAGGGTCTGCCGGTGGGCTGCCTGCATCGCGTTGATGAATTGCTGGCGGGTCATGCCGCGTTCGAACTTGTAGGTATCGGGCAGCACCGTGCCCTCGCGGGGCGTCTCGGCGACCTCGCCGGTGAGAACCTCGTTCTCGAACAGGCGCGACAGGATCTGCTCGCTCGTCAGCCCCTCGGGGATCGTCAGCGAATGCAGGATCGCCTTGCCCTCGACCAGGGTGTCGATGGCCGATTCGATGCTGGCTCCGGCCTTGAACTGGAACTCGCCGGCCTTCAGAGGCCCGCGGCGGCGGTTGAAGAGCGCGTACGTCTCGAACAGCAGCGGCTGGGTGATGACGCCCTCCCGCTCCAGGATATCGGCAATTTCACTGGTGCCCGTATTGCGCGGGATGACCACGACCTTGTCGGCCGCCAGAGGTCCCTTGGCGGTCACCTCGCGCTCCAGCACGCTGAACCCGAACACCAGCGCCACCGCGATGGCGACGAAAAGCGTCAGCAGGCCGCTCGCGACGGACAGCATTCCTCCGCGCTTGCGGCGGAGGCGCGGGGGCGGAGGCGGCGCCGCCATGGGCTTGATCGCCTCGCTGGGTGAGCGCGGTGAAAGGCGCGGCTGCTGGTCGTCCTGCTGCATCTCGGGCGAGTTGAGAAGGGTGTGTTTTTTTCTGCCGAACATCACTGCGCTTTTCTTGTGCCGGCAAGGCGTTGCCGTCTGTTGAACACCCTAAGGGGGATTATGGCGAAAAGCCGTAACGTGCCTCCGTCTGCCTCAAGATACACGCCGGAATACCAGCGAAGCGTTGGTGCCCCCAAATCCGAACGAGTTCGAGAGGGCAACATTCACGTCCTTTCGCTTCGCCGTGTGCGGAACGAGATCGATGGGCGTTTCGACCGAAGGGTTGTCGAGGTTCAGGGTCGGGGGAACGATGCCGTCCCGGATAGCGAGTATCGAGAAGATCGCCTCGACGGCGCCTGCCGCACCGAGAAGATGGCCGATGGCCGATTTGGTCGACGACATGGTGAGCTTGCCGGCCGCATTGCCGACCACCCGTTCGACCGCCTTGAGCTCCAGTTCGTCGCCGAGCGGGGTCGAAGTCCCGTGGGCGTTGACGTAATCGATCTCTGAGGCGGAGATGCCCGCGCGCTTGATGGCAGCCGACATGCAGCGGAAGGCGCCGTCGCCATCCTCCGCCGGGGACGTGATGTGGAAAGCATCGCCCGACAAACCGTAGCCGATGACCTCGGCATAGATCTTCGCGCCGCGGGCCTTGGCGTGTTCGTATTCCTCGAGCACCACCACGCCGGCGCCCTCGCCCATCACGAAGCCGTCGCGGTCCTGATCGTAGGGGCGGGAGGCTCGGGTG
>NZ_VCMV01000019.1 GCF_008757455.1 Microvirga brassicacearum
CGCATCCCCTCACCCGGACCTGCGGTCCGACCTCTCCCTCGAGGGAGAGGTGAGCACACCAGCGGCCTTACCCCACCGTGCGCGCCACCACGTGGTGACCGTCGAGGGTCGCGTGGCCTTCCGGCTCGGAGACCGCGGCCGCCACGCGCTTGAGATCCGGCGTCACCGCCTCCGCGGCCAAGGTCCTCAGCGCCTCTTCAAGACTCATCGAGGTCTGATCGGGGCTGCCGAGGCGGCGGATCGAGACCGTCCGTTCGGCTGCCTCTTTCTTGCCGACGACGAGCAGCACCGGCACCTTGGCGAGCGAGTGTTCGCGCACCTTGTAGGTGATCTTCTCGTTGCGCAGATCCGCGTTGACGCGCAGGCCCGCCTTGTCGGCAGCTTTCACCACCTCGTTGGCATAGGCATCGCCATCCGCCGTGATGGTTGCCACCACCACCTGCACGGGCGCGATCCAGAGCGGGAAATGCCCGGCGAAATGCTCGATCAGGATGCCGGCAAAGCGTTCCATGGAGCCGCAGATGGCGCGGTGGACCATGACGGGCGTCTTCTTCTGGCCGTCGTGATCGACATAGAACGCGCCGAAGCGCTCCGGCAGGTTGAAATCGACCTGGGTCGTTCCGCATTGCCAGTCGCGTCCGATCGCGTCGCGCAGCACGTACTCGAATTTCGGCCCGTAGAACGCACCTTCGCCCGGATTGATGCTGGTCTTGATGCGCCCGCCCGATTGATCCGCGATCTGCTTCAGGACGCGATTCATCACCTCCTCGGCGTGATCCCACATCTCATCCGTGCCGACGCGTTTGTCAGGCCGCGTCGAGAGTTTCACCACGATGTTGTCGAAGCCGAAATCCGCGTAGGTCGAGAGGATCAGGTCGTTGATCTTCAGGCACTCGTCCGCGAGTTGCTCCTCCGTGCAGAACACATGCGCGTCGTCCTGCGTGAATGCGCGCACGCGCATCAGGCCATGCAAGGCTCCAGACGGCTCATAGCGCGAAACCGCGCCGAACTCCGCCATCCGCAAGGGCAGATCGCGATAGGATTTGAGCCCGTGCTTGAAGATCTGCACGTGGCCGGGGCAGTTCATCGGCTTGATGGCGAAAACGCGATCATCCTCGGTCTGCGTCACGAACATGTTCTCGCGATACCAGCCCCAATGCCCTGAGGTTTCCCACAACGCCTTGTCGAGAATCTGCGGCGCGTTGACCTCCTGGTAATCGCCCTTCAGGCGCCGGCGCATATAGGAGATCAGCTCCTGGAACAGCGTCCAGCCCTTCGGATGCCAGAACACGACGCCCGGCCCCTCCTCCTGGAAATGGAACAGGTCCATCTCGCGGCCCAGGCGGCGGTGATCGCGCTTCTCGGCTTCCTCGAGCTGCAGCAGGTAGGCGTCGAGATCTTCCTGCGAGGCCCAGGCGGTGCCGTAGATGCGGGTCAGCATCGGATTGTTGCTGTCGCCGCGCCAATAGGCGCCGGCCACCTTCATCAGCTTGAAGGCGTTGCCGATCTTGCCGGTCGACGTCATGTGTGGACCGCGGCAGAGATCGAACCATTCGCCCTGCGCGTAGATGTTCAGCTTCTGCCCTTCCGGGATCGCGTCGATGAGCTGGAGTTTGTAATTCTCGCCCTTGTCGGCGAAAACCTGTTTGGCCTTCTCGCGCGTCCAGACCTCCTTGGTGAAAGGCCTGTCCTTGGCGATGATCTCGCGCATCTTCGCCTCGATGGCCGCGAAGTCGTCGGGCGTGAAAGGCTCGTTGCGGGCGAAATCGTAATAGAAGCCGTTCTCGATGACCGGACCGATGGTGACCTGCGTGCCGGGAAAGAGCGCCTGCACGGCCTCGGCCAGCACGTGCGCGGCATCGTGCCGGATCAGCTCCAGCGCGCGCGGATCGTCGCGGGTGAGAAACTCGATTTTCGCATCTTTGGCGATCGGATCGGCGAGATCGGTGACCGTGCCGTCGAGCGCCATGGCGACCGTGCGCTTGGCGAGCGACTTGGCGATGCCTTCGGCGATCTCGCGACCGGTGATGCCGGCAGCGTATTGGCGCGCGGCGCCATCGGGAAATGTCAGGGTAATCATTGCAACACGTTCTCCTTGCTCACTCCTGCCAACAAAGCAGGTAAGCGGGGCCGACGGGATTGAGGATCAATGCGCGAAAATCAGCCGCCGTCAGGTTCGACTGCTTCGCAGGTGATCGCGGGGGCATTGACGCCACGCCAGCGACCATAGGCCCACGGCTTATACCAGGCTGCGCTTTCGGGCAATGTTTCAGGCACGAGATCGAGGCCCGACGTGCCGAAAGGCCCGCAGCGGCAGATCCGCGCCGCGCCGATCCAGCCGCCGGGCCAGAAGCCGTGACGCTGGATCGCCTCGTCGGTGTATTCCGAGCACGACGGAAGGTGCCGGCACTGGCGCCCGATCAGCCCCGACAGGGTGAGCTGGTAGCCACGGATCGCCGCATGGGCCGCTGTTTGGGCCAGATTGGCCATTAGCCGGCCCGTCCGGCCGCGATCTGATCGAGCGCGTCCACGACCGCGTCGAAAGTCAAGAGGATCGACGCGTGCCGGGCCTTGTAGTCGCGAAGCGGCTCCAGCACGTCGAGATCGGCCCATTTTCCAGCCGGGGGCTTGCCGTCGGCCTTGAGGATTTGCCGCGCGGTCTCGCGGATGGCGCGCAACTCGTCGGCGGTCGAATCGACCACATGGCGCCCCATGATGGCCGACGAGGCCTGGCCCAGTGCGCAGGCCTTCACCTCGTGGGCAAAGGCCGTCACCCGCTCGCCCTCGACCCGGATATCGACGGTCACGGTCGAGCCGCAGAGTTTGGAATGAGCGGTCGCGCTCGCATCGGCGTCCGCCAATCGTCCGAGCAGCGGGATGTCGGCGGCAAGTTCGAGAATGCGGCGGTTGTAGATGTCGTTCAGCATGGACCGGGTCGGGCAAAGGGCTTGATCGCCCTCATATAAGCACGATGGCGCCGGCGCGCGACCTGCCTTGACGCCACGGTTGCGGCGGGTGTTCAAGCTTTCAGACGTTTCTGTTTCCCGTCTCCACGAGGTCCCCATGTGCGCGTCCCACCTGTTCCCCGCCCCCGGCGCCAAGGCTGCTCTCGAAGAAGGCACCCTCTTGACGCCCCGTTTCGGCACCGACGGCCTCATCACCTGCGTGACGACGGATGCAGAAACCGGCGAATTGCTGATGGTGGCCCACATGGACGCCGCGGCCTTCGCCAAAACCATCGAAACCGGCGAAGCCTGGTACTGGTCCCGCTCCCGCGGAGAACTCTGGCACAAGGGTGCGACCAGCGGACAGATCCAGACCGTCGCCGAGATGCGGGTCGATTGCGACCAGGACGCGGTCTGGCTCAAGGTCCGCGTCGCAGGCGACGGCGGCTGCTGCCACACGGGCCGGCGCTCGTGCTTCTACCGGAGGGTTGACATCTCCGACGGCCGCCCGACCCTCGCCCTGACATGACTCACACCTCGTCATTCACCCCATCTTCATGAGCCGTTCGCATGATGGCCGAAATCGTGGAGTTCAGCCATGTTTTGGGATGGGATCGTCCGGCGGCATGCCGGATCCGGAGATGGCGGAGAGCCGATTACCATGAATGAAATCCCCGAACGTGAACCGCGCTCCAGACTGAAAATCGGCCTGGCGCTCGGCGGAGGCGCCGCCCGTGGCTGGTCGCATATCGGCGTCATGCGCGCCCTCGACGAGGCGGGAATCGTGCCAGACGTGATCGCGGGATGCTCCATCGGGGCAGTCGTCGGCGGCTGCTATGCGGCGGGCAAGCTCGATGAGCTCGAGGCCTTCGCCAACTCGCTGACCAAGCGCCGCGTGATGGGATTGCTCGATTTCCACATCGGCTCGGGCCTGATCTCAGGCGGACGGTTGCAGCGCCTGCTCGAACACGACTTGAAAGACCAGCGGGTCGAGACGCTGCCGATCAAATTCTGCGCCATCTCGACCGAACTGGTGACGGGGCATGAGATCTGGTTGACCCGGGGGTCGCTCGTCAGGGCCATACGGGCATCCTATGCGCTCCCCGGCGTGTTCGATCCGGTGCTGGTCGATGGGCGCTGGCTGATGGACGGCGCGCTCGTGAACCCGATCCCGATCACCGCCGCCCGCGCCATGGAGGCGGATCTGGTGATCTGCGTCAATCTCAACGGCGAAATCCGCGTCCGGGGCACCGTGATCCAGAATTACGAGAGCCGCGCCAGCACCGACGAGATGGAGATCGAAGAAGCGCTCTCCGAACCACGCCGCTGGGGCATTTTCCCCGCCGCGCGGCCGGCACGGCGGCAGCCCGACGCACCGGGCATGGCCGCCGTCATGGTCGATGCGTTCAACATCATGCAGGACCGCATCGCCCGCTCGCGGCTGGCCGGCGATCCGCCTGACGTCATGATCTCGCCGAAGCTCGGCAAGATGGGCCTGTTCGAGTTCCACCGGGCCGAGGAAACGATCGCCCTGGGACGCCACGCAACCGAACGCGCCCTGCCCGACATCCTCGATCTCATCCGGGATTCACAGTTCGTCTAACGACAGCGCCCCCACAGCCTCATGCTGAGGAAGGCCGAAAGGTCTGTCTCGGAGAACGAGGCGGTTCCAGGGACCACTGGAGCATCCTTCGAGACGCCGCTATGCGGCTCCTCAGGATGAGGCGGAGACACACGGAAGCAGCACCCCGCAAGCCTCATCCTGAGGAAGCGCGATAGCGCTGTCTCGAAGGACGAGGCGGTTCCAGAGACCACTGGGAGCATCCTTCGAGACGCCGCTGCGCGGCCCTCAGGATGAGGCGGAGGTTCCTTGTCCGGAGCAGCCTCCCAGGTCAAGCGGTCGCGATGTAGTCGCGGATGGCCTGCGCCTCGGCTTCGATTTCCGCCAGCCGGTGCTTCACCACGTCGCCGATCGAGATGATGCCGATCAGTTGTCCGCCCTCGACCACCGGGACGTGGCGGAACTTGCCGTTGGTCATGGCCTCCATGACGTCGTTGATGGAGGTGGCGCTCGTGCAGGTGACGACCTTGGCGGTCATGAAGCGTGACAGGGGCTGATCGAGGGCGTCCGCCCCGTGGGCCGATATCGCCCGCACAATGTCCCGTTCGGAGATGATGCCCGTGACCGGGTGCTCGCCGTCCCTGACCAGCACCGCGCCGATCCGGCGGTCGGTCAGCATTCGGGCGGCCTCGCCAAGCGTCCGGTCGGGAGCGATCGCCACGACCTCATGGCCCTTCAGCGACAGGATGTGATTGACGGACATGCTCGCCTCCTTGGCCGACGCAACGCCGCGAGGTTGGGAACCTATCCCTGCGTCAGTCTCTCGATGATCGAGCCAATTCGCGGGTTTTTCAAGCGGACTTCCGCCCGCGATGGACGGGAAGCGGGTCAAGGAGCGGGAAAAGCGCCAGGCCGACAAGAAACCCGCCGATATGCGCCTCCCACGCGATGCTGGCATCGGTGGCGCCGAAGGGCTGGACGAACGCGAAGACGTAGTTTGCCGCAAACCAAACGCCGAGGAAGATCAGGACCTGCCGGTTGCGCACGATCCGCGACAGGCTCTCGCGCTGGCGCTCGTGGGGCTCGCTGACGCGGCCCTCGGGCAGCCAATGACCCGGCGCGAACATGAACCACGAGGCGGCCGCCATCATGCCGGACACGGCCGCGGAGGCCCCGATCATCGGCAGGATCTGCAGCGGGTTGACGTAGGCGTAGAGCAGCGCGCCGCCCACGGCCGACGCCCCTGCGAGGATAAGTAACCGCGGGCCGCCGCAGCGGCGCGCGATCGGGGTGCCGAAGGCAGCGAGCCAGATCGAGTTGATGAGCACATGCGCCCACGACCCGTGCAGGAACGCGTAGGTGATCGCCGTCCACGGCCTCCCCTCGCCGTCGGCAAGCACGTATTGCGCCAGCGCCTGAAGCGGCGCCAACGCCTCCTCTGGGGCGATGGCCCTCAGGGCGCGCAGCACCTCGTCTAGCGAGGCCCCGCCATACGCGGCCGACCAGCGGGCGGGGATGACCGCCCACTCGAGGATCAACTCGAAATCCGCCGCATCCGACTGGAGCATGCGCAGGGCATGGATGGCGACCAGCACAGCCACCGACAGGGCGATGACGGGCGGGAGGTTGAAAATGGGTTCGCGGCGGGTCCGGGTCGGTTCAGGGGGCATATATGTGCTTTTTGGTAAGAACGCCGTGGACTCGAGGGCCGGCAAACCAGCGAGCTTACGGGTCATCGGCGGGCGCTGACTAAGCGTTATTCCCGGATGAGGCGAATCGAAAGGATAATTGTTCCGCGTGCCATCGTATGTAAGGCTCGCAGCAGTCGCCGGCAAAGCCACGCCCGCAACGGCATCCCTGTCAATTTTTGATTAACCTTAATGGAACCACCCGGCCCCGCGACGCGTTAACCCACCCTTTACTTTCCGCTTGAGCCCTTAAACCAGCCGTGTCAGTTTGGTTAAAAGAACGTTAACCAAGCGGTGGGGCATGCGGCACCAAAATTTCAAAGGGGTCACTCTACGTGACCGAAGTGCCAAGTCGGGCCTGAAAGCCGTCTTTGCCGCGCTAGCGCTTCTTACCGTCACCCTGGCCGCTCCCACCGATGCCGCCCAGGCACAGAATGTGGCCGCCCTCCCCACGATGGGCCATCCCATCGGCGATATCGGCGCCGCCAAGCCGATCCAGGGCTGGGTCAAGTTCTGCGAGAACTTCCCCGGCGAATGCGCCGTCAACGTGGCGGAGCCCTCTGTCGTCAACATCACGCCGCAGATCTGGAAGACCATCGTGTCGGTCAACCAGCGGGTGAACGCGACCGTCAAGCCGATCACCGATGCCGACCATTGGGGCGTCGTCGACCATTGGGGCTTCCCCAATGACGGCCAGGGCGATTGCGAGGATTTCCAGTTGCTGAAGCGCCGGATGCTCGTGGATGGCGGTCTGCCGCGCCGCGCCATGCGGATGACGGTGGTGATCGACGAGTTGGGCGAAGGCCATGCGGTGCTGATGCTGCGCACCAACCAAGGCGACTACGTGCTGGACAACAAGACCTCGTCGATCCTCCCCTGGGAGAAGACCGGCTACGTGTTCATCAAGCGCGAGAGCCAAAGCGCCGAGACCTGGGTCTCCCTCGGCGGCATCACCTCGCCGACCATCGGTTCGCCCACCACCACCGCCAACAGGTAGGGCAGCGTCAACAAGCAAGGGCCGGGCGGATCAGTCGATCCGCTTCAGGCCGTTCGCAAAACGCTTCCAGTTTTCGACGTAGCGCCGCGCCGACTCGCGCAAGGCGTGGATCGCGGCCTCGTCGAGCGTCCGAACCACCTTGGCGGGCGCGCCGACAATCAGCGAATTGTCGGGAAATTCCTTGCCCTCCGTCACCAGCGCACCGGCGCCCACAAGGCAATTGGCGCCGATCCGCGCCCGGTTGAGCACCGTCGCCCCCATGCCGATCAGCGAATTGTCGCCGATCGTGCAGCCGTGCAGGATCGCGCGATGGCCAATGGTGCAATCGGCGCCGACCGTGAGAGGAGCGCCGGGATCCGTGTGGAGGACGCAGCCCTCCTGGATGTTGGAGCGCGCGCCGATGGCGATGAGTTCGTTGTCGCCCCGCAGGGTCGCGCCGAACCAGATCCCCACATCCTCGCCGAGCCGAACGCTGCCGATCACATGCGCGTCGGGCGCAATCCAGTAATGCCCGCCGGCGGGCAATTGAGGGACGCGCTCACCGAGGGAATAGAGGGGCATCGGGAGCCCCTCAGGCCTGCTCTTCGAGATCCGTGTCGAGGATTGCCATCGTGAAGTTGAACGAACGATCGCCGTCCTCGTCATCGACGAACAGTACGCCGAGGAATTCCTCGCCGACGTAAACCTCAGCCGAGTCGGTTTTCTTCGGCCGACCGACGACACGGATCGAGCTGTTCGCGAAAGTCTGGCGCAGGTACCGCTCGACTTTTGCCATCTCCGTTTTGTCCACGATGAATCCTTTCAAAGAATGTAGGGACGCTGCACTTGCCACGCCGCGCGGGAGCGGGCAACCCGCCAGAGCGGCGATTGCAGGTCAGATCCCCTCCATGAGGAAATGATCCATGGAGCGGGCCGGTTCTGCGCAGCCGGCACTTCCGATCACTTTCGCCGGGACGCCCGCCACGGTGGCGTTCGCCGGAACCGGGTGGAGCACCACCGAGCCTGCTGCGATGCGGGCGCAATGGCCGACCTCGATATTGCCCAGAATCTTCGCCCCGGCGCCGATGAGCACCCCATGGCGGATCTTCGGATGCCGGTCGCCGCGCTCCTTGCCGGTGCCGCCGAGGGTGACGTTCTGGAGCATCGACACGTTGTCTTCCACCAAGGCTGTCGAGCCGACCACGAGGCCGGTCGCATGGTCGAGGAAGATGCCGCGTCCGAGGCGGGCGGCCGGATGAATATCGGTCTGGAACACCTCCGAGGATCGGCTCTGCAGATAGAGAGCGAAATCCTGCCGCTTCCGGTTCCACAGCCAATGCGCCAGCCGATGGGTCTGGATGGCGTGGAAGCCCTTGAAATACAGCACCGGTTCCAGAACGCGGGTGCAGGCCGGATCGCGATCCATTACGGCGACGATATCGGCGCGAAACGCCTCGCGGATGGACGGATCGTCCGCAAAGGCTTCGAGGAAGGTCTGCTCGATGATGTCGGCGCCCAGGGCCGGATGACCGAGACGCCATGCCACCCGATGAGCGACGGACGCTTCGAGGTTGGGCTGATGAAGAATCGCGCTCAACACGAAGCCGGCGAGCGCCGGCTCCTCGTTGCCAACGGCCTCGGCTTCGGCGCGCAAACGGTCCCAGATCGGGTCGAGGGTGCGGAGGTTCTTGGCCGGGGCCAGCGGCTGCGGGCGTGTCTGCGTCATGGATCATTCTCCCTGCCAGACCGGCGCGGATTGAATTAGCATCAAGAGGCTAAATAGGCCGTCCCATCCCCGAACCCTAGATCAGAAATCTCCATGACCGCGTTTTTTTCGTCGCCTCATCCCCATCTCGTGACCGCGATCGACGGTCCAGTCGCGACGATCGCCATCGACAACCCTCTGAAATTCAACGCGCTGGACTTTGCCATGTGGCGGGCTTGGCCTGCATTGATGGCGGCGCTCGACCGCGATCCAACGATCCGCGTCATCGTCCTGCGCGGCGCGGGCGAAAAGACTTTCGCGTCGGGAGCCGATATCGCCGAATTCGCCACATTACGTGCCGATGCCGAAGGAGGCAGGCTTTACGAGGCGGCGAACGAGGCGGCGTTTCGCGCCGTCGCCGAATGCTCGAAACCGGTCGTCGCGATGATCCGCGGTTTCTGCCTGGGCGGCGGCTTCGGCCTAGCCCTCTCCTGCGATCTGCGCATCGCCGCCGACAATGCGGTCTTCGCCATTCCGGCAAGCCGCCTCGGCATCGGCTATCCGCCCGGCGCGATGCGGCTCGTGACAGCGGCGGTCGGCGGGCCCGCCGCCAAGGACCTGCTCTTTACAGCCCGCCACGTGCAGGCCGAGGAAGCCATGCGCCTCGGCATCATCCAGCGGCTCGTGACCGATGCGGAGCTTGAAGCAACGACCCAGAGGCTCGCTCACGACATCGCGCAGAACGCGCCGCTGACCATCGCGGCCGCGAAAGCCGCTATCGACGACGCCCTCGGCATTCCCCACGCCAGCGTGGACCCGGCGGCCCTCGCCGATGCCTGTTTCGACAGCGAGGATGCCATCGAGGGCCGCCGAGCGTTTCTCGAAAAGCGCGCGCCGAATTTCAAGGGACGGTAGCAGCGGCCTCGGCCCGCTCAGGCTCGCGCCGATAGACGAAATACCGGCCCTTCGACACGCCGGTTTGAGACGAGACGTCGGTGCAGTTCGGCATCACGAGCGCACGATCGGCCAGCAGCAGGCCGCCCGGCTGCAGGAGCGTCTCGATCAGCGGCGAAAGGCGGAGCGCAAGGAGGCGATTGAGATCCTCGTTGCCGGTGCCGATATCGACGTGGATCAGGGCCGCGGATCGGCTGCCGAACCTTTGCGCGAAATCCGGAAGGGTATCGCAGATGTCGCCGACGACCAGAAACTCATCCGGCGGCGTGCAGGCGGGATGGGCAGCGGGCGTGCGCTCGAAGACGTAGATGCGGCGCCCGGGCAGCCTGTCGCGCAGATGGTCGTAGGTGCGTCCATTGCCCAACCCGACTTCGAGAACGAGACCGGTGTCGTCGATTTCGCCGGTTGCCCAGTCGAGCAATTCGCGCTGGGCGGTCAAGCGGCGGATTGCACTGTCGAGACGCGTCATTCGATTCTCCTGCCGATACGTAAATGGCAGGTTTGCGCGTCGGATCAACAGGGTAAGCGGCTCTCGTTGAATTAAACTGTGAGGTCGTCCTCATGTTGAATCTCAACATGAGCCGTGAAGATCAAAGCATTCCGTCGATTCAATCTTCAGGAACGGGCTATGGGCGTCGGGACAGGAAGTCCAGCACCCCCTGCTTGTGCGCCCGGTCACCCACCGCAAGGTTGTGATCGCGGCCAGGAATATCCAGCGCCGTGGCGTTCGGCATCAGGCTGGCGAGGCCCTGGGGCGAGCCGGCAATAGGATCGTTGGTGCCCACCGACACCAGCGTCGGGAGCGTGATCGACGCCACCTCTGCCGGCGTCATCGTCTGGCGCGATCCGCGAATGCAGGCGGCGAGTGCCTTGAGATCGCTCCTGGTCTGTTCGGCGAAAGCGCGGAACATGCGCTGCATCGGGTCCGTGAGACGATCAAGCGAGGGCGCCTCCATGGCATCGGCGATGCCGAGCGGCAGGCCGACGCCCTCCACCAGGTGAGCGCCGAGGCCGCCGAGCAGCAGCGAACGCATCCGCTCGGGCGAGGCAAGCGCCATGTGGGCGCCGATCCGCGCGCCCATGGAATATCCCATCACGTCCGCACGCTCGATGCCCAGGTGATCGAGCAGCCGCCGGGCGTCATCGGCCATGAGGAATGAACCGTAATCCTCTGGCCGATAAAGCTTTTCGCTCTGCCCATGCCCCCGGTTGTCGAGCGCGACGACGCGATATCCGGCCTTGTTGAGGGTCTTGACCCACTGCGTATTGACCCAGTTGACCGCGTGGTTCGAGGCAAAGCCGTGAATGAGCAGGATCGGATCGCCATGGCCTTCGTCGGGGATCGAGTCCAGGTAGGCGATGCTGACACCGTCGGAATTAAAGAAGCGCATGGGAAAACCGGCTGTGGGGCTATTTCGGGCGGTGCACCCTAGAAGGCTTTGCGCCCCGAAGGAAAGCTTCGCATGCTAAAATTCCGGCGCGATTGCCCCCTGTGCAATCGGCCCAACCGACATTATGGTGCGGCCAAATTCCGCGATCATACCGAGCAGGAAAAATGGCTGACAAAGGCACTCCGCACTTCCGCAACGACATTGGCGTGACGACGATTCACGTCGGGTCGAAGGAATTCATGTGCATCGGAGCAAAGCCCCCCTTCGATCACCCGCATATCTTCATCGATATGGGCGCGGACGATGAGGTCGTCTGTCCGTACTGCTCGACGCTCTACAAATTCGACCCGGCATTGAAGTCCGGCGAGGCACGGCCTGCCGAATGCGTGTGGGAAGTCACCCCGGACGCCGAACCCGTACCCTGACGTGGCAGGCCTTGCGCTTGCCGTTGTCGGAGCCGGCATCGGCGGCCTGACGGCCTCCCTTGCGCTTGCCCGGCGGGGCCACCGGGTGACCCTCATCGAGCGCCGCACCGGCTTCACCGAGATCGGCGCCGGTCTTCAGCTCTCGCCCAATGCCAGCCGCCTCCTGATCGATCTCGATCTCGGCAACGCCCTGCGCCGCGTCGTCACCGAGCCTGATGGGGTGACGATCCGGGCCATCGCATCCGGCCGGGACATCGGCGCGGTCGCGCTCGGCGCCTTCATGCGCAAGCGCTACGGCGCGCCTTATTGGGTCGTGCATCGGGCCGACCTGCAGCGGATCCTTCTCGATGCCGTCCGCTCGCAGGCGGCCATCCGGCTCGTCACGGGACGCAGCGTGGAGGACGTGGCGGACACCGCCGAAGCCGCAAGCCTGACGCTCGTCACCGCCAACGGCGCCCGCGAGACCCTGGTTGCCGATGCGATCATCGGAGCGGACGGCCTCTGGTCGAAAGTGCGCGCCTGCCTCGGCGAGACCGCGCTGCCGACCTTCGGCGGCGCCATCGCCTGGCGGGCCACGCTCGAGCGCAGCAGGGCGCCAGCCGAGCTGGCGGGCAACCGCACCGGCCTCTGGCTCGGCCCGCATGGCCACGTGGTGCATTATCCGATCGCCGGCGGCAAATTCATCAACATCGTGGCGATCGAACAGAACCCCACTCCGGTGGAAGGCTGGGCCGCGCCAGGCCAACGCGACACTCTGCTTGCGCAATATTCCGCCGCGGCGCCGGCCCTGCGGGCCCTGCTGGCCGAACCCTCCGAATGGCTGCGCTGGTCGCTGTTCGACCGGCCGGTCGGTCGCACCTCCAAAGGACGCATCGCGCTGCTGGGCGATGCCGCCCACCCGGTCCTGCCGTATCTCGCGCAGGGCGCAGCGCTCGCCATCGAGGATGCGGCGACGCTGGCGGTCCTGCTCCCCGCCGACCCCCACCGGGTTCCCGGCTTGCTCGACGCTTATGCCGAGAGCCGCCGCGCCCGCAGCGATCGGGTGCAGGCGGAGGCGCGCCGCAACGGCAGGATCTATCACGCCTCCCCGCTCGTCGCGTTTGGCCGCAACATGGTCATGCGCCAGTTCGGGCCTGAGCGGATGACGACGCGGTACGACTGGCTCTATGGGTTCAAGGTCGGGGGCTGAGACGGGGAGGATGAGGCGCCAGGGTGAGTTGCGTTTCGAGATGCCCCACCGTCGTGGCCGGGCTTGACCCGGCCACCCACGCCTTTTTGCGCGCCGCCCAAGAGTAGAACGCCAGGCGCCATCTATACCGTCTGCGAAATCCGCGCCCCCGCATGAGCACCCGGCTTGCGCTCCGCGCTCCCGCCCGATAACCGTCTTGACCAATGCGGACGTGGCGAAACTGGTAGACGCAAGGGACTTAAAATCCCTCGGGCATGCCCGTGCGGGTTCGACCCCCGCCGTCCGCACCAATATTGAATTGATTGTTCCTTTTCGGTGGCCCAGTCCAGGTTGGCCCGTGACTTCAAACCTTAGTCACCGCTCTGTCGGTCTTAAACAAAAAAGCCCCGGCGTTTCCACCGGGGCTCTCCTCGCAAGTTCTAAGCCTTAGAAGTCGCGCTGCAGGCGCAGGCGGCCTTCCCAGGCGTTGTCGGAGCCGAGGCTCTGGCCGGTGGGGAGGAAGACGCGGCCGCGGGGATCGAGGCGGGCGTAGATGACTTCTGCGCCGATATCGAGGCCGCTGACCGGGCTCCAGATGATGTTCGTGCCGGCACGAAGCTCATTGAAGTCGAGGATGCCGAACTGCGAGGCCGTCGCCGCATAATCGAAGCGGGCATAGGAGCCGAACACGCTCTGGCGGATGGTGGGAGTCCAGTAATGGCGCAGGCCACCGGCGACGGACCAGCCGCGGCCGGTCGAGATGTTGCCACTCGCCGGGTTGATGTAGCCATCGACCAGAAGGCCCGCCAGCACGCCGGCGCTGAGCGAATCGGTGGAGCCGCCGGTGATGTAGCTGAGGGCGCCATCCGCATAAGCGAGGTTGACCCATGCGGCATCGCCCTCGCCGAGCATCGGCAGGTTCACGCCCACATTGCCCTGAACCGCGAAGCCGTATTCGGTCTCGGGGAAATCGGCGATGCCGGTTGCCGCGTTGACGAACACGTTGTTGCTGCGGATCTGATGGAGGGCGGCGGAGAGTTGCGCCGTGCCCCAGGTCCCGGTGTATTTCAGGTTGCCGACGACGTCGGGCGCCCGCTGACCGGCATAGTCGAGGGTCGCGGGGGACGTGGCGTCGAGGAAGCCGTTGGAGCGGCGCTCGAGGCCATCTTCGATGGCGAGCGTGGCCGAGAAACCATTGCCGAACGTGAAGGTGTAGGCGAGCACGTCGACATCAGGCGCGTCCGAGAAGCGCAGGGTGCCGAAATGCTCGGTGGGCAGATCGCCGTTGTCGAAGAACGTGGTGACGCGACCGGCGGTCAGGCCGCCGAACTGGATGAAGGCCTGTGCGATATCCGGGCTCGTGGTGATCCGGCCGGTATCGGTGAAGGGCGTGCCCGAGTTGCGGGTGATTTCCATGCGCACGACCGAGCGGAGAAGGCCATAGGCGGTCTGGGTGCGTGCATCGAGCTGGATGCGGCCGCGGGCGCGAAAGCCGATGGAATCGGCGCTGCGATCCAAGGGCTCGCCATAGAGATAATCCGCACGCACGCGTCCGCCGATTTTCAGGCAGGTCTCAGTGCCGGGGATGTAGAAGAAGCCCTCGCCCATGGTCGAGCAGACGCGGACATATTCAACGGCCGCGGCCTTCTTCGAGGGAAGATCGGCGGCGTGGGCGGAAGCGACAGCAATAAGGCCTGCGGCGGTTCCGAGAAGGAGGCTCTTGGCGAGCTTCATGGGGCGTTCTCCGGGTAGTCGCAGCGACGGGCCACGAATCCAATGTAGGATTGTTACATTACCGAAGCGACCAAGCTGAGCAATCCGTCAGCCCGTGCAATTTTGAGCATCACCCCTGCTTTCGTGCCTGAAAATCAGCCACTTGCATCCCGCGCGACGTTTTCATTGCGCGGTGTGGCAAATATTCCACAGGTGGGAGATAGGGCGCCCTAACGTCAGCCGGATGAGGCCGAATGCACTTCGCCGGACGTCCTAGTCGCCGAAGAAATCGAGATCCCCGCTGCGGCAGCGAAAGCCGACCGGGCATTGCGGCGTATCGCGGGTCGGCACCCATGCGGCCTCGAGGCTTTCGTCGTGCTCGCAGAAGCTCAGATCCCGGACGTAACGGTCATACGTATAGGTGCCGGTGCCGAGCACGATGGCGCCGTTGCGCAGGACCAGCTGCCGCGCCTGCGCACAGGCGAGGCCCGGGGTCATCGGGCGCTGCTGGGCGTGAACCGAGGTGACGATGGCCGACAGGGCAAGAGCGAGGGCGAGCTTCTTCATGACTTCATCTCAAGATGGCCGGTGGCGTTCACGCAAGACCTTTGTCGAAATGAGGCCAACAGCCGCTTCGGCAATAGCGGACACGCGTTTTTGACCGGCGCGCTACAGCATGGCCTGCAACCGCCGCGCCATCTCGACGGCGGCGGCATAATCGGTCTTGCCTGAGCCGAGCACCGGAATGCTGGAGACCAGGATGGCTTTCGGCACCCAGAGCTCTGGAAAGCCCTGCTCGCGGGCATGAGCCATCAGCGCATCGCGATCGGCGTCCGGCTTGTCTGTGATGAGCACGACCTGCTCGCCCTTGCGCGGGTCGGGCAGCGCCACCACCACGTGGTTGAACTCGGGCCAGAGCCCCTGAGCCACCGCCTCGATGGCCGCGAGCGAAATCATCTCGCCGGCGACTTTTGCAAAGCGTTTGGCCCGGCCGAGAATGCGCACCATGCCGTCATCGACGGAGACGATGTCGCCCATATCGTGCCAGCCGTCATCCGGCGGGGTGATGCCGCCCGGCGCGTCGGGATCGAGGTAGCCGCGCATGACGTTCGGGCCGCGCACGCTGAGGCGCCCGCCTTCCTGTATTCCCTCGACCGGTTCGAGCCGCCACTCCATGCCGGGAAGGAAGGGCCCGACGGAGCCGTGCCGGTTGCGATCCGGCAGGCTGCAGGCCACCACGGGCGCGCATTCGGTCGCGCCATAGCCTTCCAGAATGACGGTGCCGTGGCGCTCCCAGAGCTTGCGCGTGTCGTCCTTCACCCGCTCCGCCCCGGCAATGACATAGCGCACGGATGCCAGATCATCCGGATCGGCCGCGCGCGCATAGCCCTGCAGGAATGTGTCGGTGGCGAGCAGGATGGTGGATTTCGTGCCCGCGATGAGCTTCGGGATCTGCCGGTAATGCAGCGGGCTCGGATAGAGCACGACCTTGATGCCGTTGAGCAGCGAGGTCAGCAGGCCGGCGGTAAGCCCGAAGGAATGGAAGATCGGCAGCGGATTGAAGAATACGTCGCCGGGGGTCAGCACGTCGCCCGCATGGGCCTTCACCTGATAGGCATTCGCCACCAGGTTGGCGTTCGACAGAACGACGCCCTTCGGCTTTCCCTCGGAACCCGACGTGAACAGCACCACGGCCGGATCATCCGGCCTTACACCTGCCCGCTTGTGGACGGCGCGCGCGAACCAGCTTTCGACGAGGCCGCGCATCTTGTCGAGGCTGGTCATCGCTTTGCGCACGTCCTCGAGATAGACCACCTCGCGGCCCTCGGCGATGGCCGCCAGCACATCGTCGAGCTTGCCCTGATCGATGAAGCGGCGCGACGTCACGATGGTGTGGACCTGCGCGACGTCGCAGGCCGCCTTCAAATTCTTGGTGCCGGCGGTGAAGTTCAGAAGCGCCGGCACGCGGCCCAAGGCGTTGAGGCCGAACAGCGCGACGGCAAGCCCCTGCACGTTCGGCAGCAGCACGCCGACATTCTCCCGCGGCTGCGAAAGGGCGGCGAGCCTGCGCCCGAGCACCAGCGCCCCAAGCACGAGCCTGCCATAGGTGATGGGCTGGCGTTCCGGGTCCTCGAGCGCTGCCTTGTTGCGGCCGAATGTATCGCGGGCATCGATGAGCGCACCAAAAAGACTCTTGCGCGTCCGTGCGACGTCGAATTCGCTCAAAGCCCTCTCCCCCCGTTTGATGATCGCCGGCGTTGAATCGCCGGTTGGTCTTGTCAGCCGGCCGAGTTTTCGTTGATCGGCGCCTGATAGGTGAGACCCATATCCCAGGGGAAATAGATCCACGTATCCTGGCTGACCTCCGTCACGAATGTGTCGATCACCGGACGTCCGGCGGGTTTGGCGTAGACGGCGGCGAAATGGGCGTTCGGCAGCATGTCGCGGACGATCCTGGCGGTCTTGCCGGTATCGGTCAGGTCATCGACCACCAGCACGCCCTTGCCGGTCCCGTCCCCGAGCGCCTTGATCGACGGGGAAATGTCCTTGAGGACCCGCAATTCGCCCTGAGTGACGTAGTCGTGATAGCTCGCGACGCAGACGCTCTCGATCAACCGCACATCGAGTTCGCGCGCGACGATGGCGGCGGGCACGAGCCCTCCGCGCGTGATGCAGACGATGGCCTCGAACGGGCCTGCGGCGGCAAGGCGCCATGCGAGAGCGCGGGCATCCCGGTGAAACTGGTCCCAGGAAACGGGAAAGGCTTTGGGTGAGGAAGGCGACATCGGCTGACTCTTGGCTGTGCTGAAGGTTGAAAAAGTCTAGATCGGCGCGCCGTCGCCCTTCAGGCGACGGAGCAGATCGTGAACGGCCGATACGGCTTTCGCAACCGCCTCGGCATCCTTGCCACGCACGACGATCTGATTGCGAAATCCGGTTGCTGAAAACGACGGATAGGAGCCGATGGACACGAGCGGATGCGCCAGCGCGATCTCACTCAATCCCCCGGCGTAAATTCCCTCCGGCAGCCCCTCCGCCTCGATCGTCTCCGCGATCAGGCGCGCTCCAGTCTTCAGGGTCGGCGCTATTGTGTCGAGCATGGATTGCATGATCGCCGGGACACCCGCCATGACGAACACATTGTCGATCCGGAAACCGGGCGCTTTCGAGACCACGTTCTCGATCAGGTCGGCGCCCGCCGGAATCCGGGCCATGCGCAGCCGCGCCTCGTTCAGATCGCCGGGCTGGTAGCGTTCCCGCAGCATGGCCACGGCGCGCGGATCGACATCGATCGCGACGCCGAAAGCCCGGGCGACCGAGTCCGCCGTGATGTCGTCATGGGTCGGACCAATGCCGCCGGTGGTGAACAGGTAGGTGTAGCGGGTGCGAAGGGCGTTGACCGCCGCGACGATCTCGGCCTCCACGTCGGGCACGATCCGCACTTCACAGAGGTCGACCCCGATGCCGGTCAGATATTCGGCGATGTAGCCGATATTCCGATCCTTGGTCCGGCCGGTGAGAATCTCGTCGCCAATGATCAAGAGAGCGGCTGTGACGGGGGCAACCATGCAAAAGGGTTCCTTTTGAGGGCGTTTAGCCCCATCCGAGCATTTGCTCAAGCGCACCGATCCCGTCATGCCGGGGCGCGCGGCGCGAGAACTACATCCTGGCACAGCAAATTGACGGGAACGGCGACCTGCGCAGCCCCTGAAATGTTGCGGCGTGACGGCGCCCGTGCTACCGGCGCGCCATGACACGCCCCCTGCTCATCGCGCCGTCCATCCTGTCCGCCGATTTCGCCAGGCTTGGCGAGGAGGTCCGCGCCATCGACGCTGCCGGTGGCGACTGGATCCATATCGACGTGATGGACGGGCATTTCGTGCCCAATATCACCATGGGCCCGGACATCGTGAAGGCGATCCGCCCGCATTCGGCAAAGCCCTTCGACGTGCACCTGATGATCGCCCCGGTGGACCCCTATCTCGAAGCCTTCGCCAAAGCCGGCGCCGACATCATCAGCATCCACGCGGAGGCCGGCCCGCATCTGCACCGCTCGCTCCAGAGCATCCGCAAACTGGGGAAGAAAGCAGGCATCGTGCTGAATCCCGGCACGCACGAGACCGCCATCGAGCCGGTGCTCGACGATCTCGATCTGATCCTGCTGATGACGGTCAATCCGGGTTTCGGCGGCCAGGCCTTCATTCCGTCGGTCTGCGACAAACTGCGCCGGATCAAGGCCATGGTGGGCGACCGCGACATCGATATCGAGATCGACGGCGGCGTGACCCCGGAGACCGCCCCGCTGGTGGCACAAGCCGGCGCCAACGTGCTGGTCGCGGGCTCCGCCGTGTTCCGGGGCGGACCGGCAGCCTATGCGCAAAACATCGCCGCCATTCGGAACGCCGCCACAAACGCGCGTTGAGATCATAGCCCCTTCATGCTACCGCGCGGGGCATATCCCTCGCGTGGAAGTGTGCTCTCATGATCCCCCGTTACAGCCGCCCCGAAATGGTCGCCATCTGGTCCCCCGAGACCAAGTTCCGCATCTGGTTCGAGATCGAGGCGCATGCGACCACCGCGCTCGCCGACCTGGGCGTGGTGCCGAAGGCCGCAGCCGAGCTGGTGTGGGAGAAGGGCTCGAAGGCCACCTTCGACGTTGACCGCATCGACGATATCGAGCGCGAGGTGAAGCACGATGTCATCGCGTTCCTGACGCACCTCTCCGAAATCGTCGGCCCCGAGGCGCGCTTCGTCCATCAGGGCATGACCTCGTCGGATGTGCTCGATACCTGCTTCAACGTGCAGCTGAAGCGCGCCACCGATCTTTTGCTCGACGATGTCGATGGGCTTCTCGCCGCCATCAAACGCCGTGCTTTCGAGCACAAGATGACCCCCACCATCGGCCGCTCGCACGGCATCCATGCGGAGCCGACCACGTTCGGCATCAAGCTCGCGCTGGCCTATGCGGAATTCGAGCGCTGCAAGCTGCGCCTGATCGAGGCCCAGCGTGAGATTGCCACCTGCGCCATCTCGGGCGCGGTCGGCACCTTCGCCAATATCGATCCGAGCATCGAGGAATACGTCGCCGAGCAGATGGGCCTCTCGGTCGAGCCGGTTTCGACGCAAGTCATCCCGCGCGACCGCCATGCCATGTATTTCGCCACCCTGGGCGTGGTCGCCTCCTCCATCGAGCGCCTGGCGACCGAGATTCGCCACCTCCAGCGCAGCGAGGTTCTGGAGGCCGAGGAGTTCTTCTCCGCCGGCCAGAAGGGCTCGTCGGCGATGCCCCACAAACGCAACCCTGTGCTGACGGAAAACCTGACCGGCCTTGCGCGCATGGTTCGCGCCTACGCGATGCCCGCCATGGAAAACGTCGCCCTGTGGCACGAGCGGGATATTTCGCATTCGTCGGTCGAGCGCATGATCGGCCCCGACGCCACCGTGACCCTCGATTTCGCACTTGCCCGCCTGACGAACGTCATCGACAAGCTCGTGGTCTATCCCGAGAACATGCAGAAGAATCTCGACCGCCTCGGCGGCCTGGTGCATTCCCAGCGTGTTTTGCTGGCCCTGACGCAGAAGGGCGCGTCGCGGGAGGATGCCTACCGGCTCGTCCAGCGCAACGCCATGCCGGTCTGGCGTGGCGAGGGTGATTTCCTGACCCTTCTGAAGGCCGATCCCGACGTGACGAAGTACCTGCCGGCCGCCGAAATCGAGGCCTGCTTCGATCTCGGCTATCATTTCAAGCATGTGGACACGATCTTCCGACGGGTCTTCGGCGCCGCCTGAGCCGGTCGGGGGCTGGAAAAGTTCTCAAAAAGCGTGACAATCAACCCTGGTAGGAGATCAGCGGTCCGGGGATTGTCATGCTGTCGGAAAGAATTCTCACTACGGCCTTTACCCGCGCTGTCCGAAGCGGGACCCTGAAAATGATCACCGCCGGTGGACAGGAATTCACCTTCGGCGATGGTAGCGAACCCCGGGTGACAATCCGGTTCACGGATGCGGCGGCGCAACTCGCGCTTTGCCTGCACCCGGAATTGAAGCTCGGCGAATTGTTCGTCGATGGCCGGCTCGTCATCGAGACGGGCACGATCTACGAACTGCTCCAGCTCATCCTGCGGGACACGCACGGGGATCTCGGCCGGTTGCCGCTTCGGCGGCTGCGCAAGATCCGCACGCTCATGCAGCGGCGGAGCGAGAATGACGCGGCCCGCTCCCGTCGGAACGTCGCCCATCACTACGATCTCGACGGGCGCCTCTATTCCCTGTTTCTCGACAGCGACCGGCAATATTCCTGCGCCTATTTCGACCATCCGGATGCGTCCCTCGAAGACGCGCAAATGGCGAAGAAACGGCATATCGCCGCCAAGCTGCTGCTCGAACCCGGTCAACGGGTGCTCGATATCGGCTCCGGCTGGGGCGGGCTCGGTCTCTATCTCGGCCTGACCGCGGGCGCCGGCTATGTCCGGGGAGTCACCCTGTCGGAAGAGCAGCTCGAGATGTCGCGCAAGCGCGCCGCAACGGCCGGCGTGCCGGAGCGGGTGCGGTTCGAACTCGAGGATTATCGCGCGACGACCGGGACCTTCGACCGGATCGTCTCGGTCGGCATGTTCGAGCATGTGGGGCCATCATCCTACGACACCTATTTTTCGGCCTGCCACCGGCTTCTTGAAGACGACGGCGTCATGCTGCTGCACACGATCGGCCGCACGGGCACGCCCTATCCCACCAACGCATGGATCGAGCGCTACATCTTCCCCGGCGGCCATCTGCCGATCCTCTCCGAGATCATGCCGGCAATCGAGCGGTCGGGGCTGATCGTGACCGACGTGGAGATCCTGCGCCTGCACTACGCGCTGACTCTCGAGAAGTGGCGCGAGCGCTTCATGGCGAACCGGGACGAGGTCATGCGCCTCTATGACGAACGGTTCTGCCGGATGTGGGAATGCTACCTCGCCATGTCGGAATCGGCATTCCGGTTCCAGGACGCGGTGGTGTTCCAGATCCAGCTTGCCAAGCGCAACGACAGCGTTCCGCTGACCCGGGATTACATCGCCGAGCGCGAAGCGGCGCTGAAACACGCGGAGAATACCGGATTGAAGCGCACCGCCTGATCCGCCCCATCTTGAACGGAAGGCCACGGACGGATACCTCCCGCATCATGAAAACCTCCGATTGCGACATCCTCATCGTCCCCGGCCATGACAATTCGGGCGAAGACCATTGGCAGAGCCGATGGGAGCGCCAGCTTTCGACCGCGCAGCGGATCGTCCAGGAAAACTGGGACGCACCCGACAAGGACGCGTGGGTCGCCCGTATCGTGCGCGATGTGGCTCAGGCGCAAAAACCGGTCGTGCTCGTCGGCCACAGCCTCGGTGTCGTCGCAATCGCCTATGCGGCGCCTCTCCTGCCGAACGGCAAGGTGCGGGGTGCCTTTCTGGTCAGCCTGCCGGATGTGGAGCGTGCCGATACGATCCCGGCCATCGACCGCGCCTTCGCGCCGATCCCGCGCGAGCCGCTGCCGTTCCCCTCCGTGCTGGTTGCCAGCCGCACCGACCCGCATTGCGACTACGCGAAAGCCGAGGATATCTCCTATGCGTGGGGCTCGGCGATCGTCGATGCGGGCGATGCCGGCCATCTCAACACGCAGAGCGGCCACGGCCCTTGGCCGGAAGGCCTGATGCGCTTCGCGGGGTTTCTGAAACAGCTCTCCTGAACCGCAACATGGACAAAAATTCATCCTCTGGTCACCCGCGAGAGAGCAGATTGGCCGCACCTTATCGATGTGACCGTCTCGTCGATCCGGCGGGATTTCAGGAGGAGTATCGCATGAAGACTTTCGCTCTCATTTCAGCCGCTTCGGCTCTCATCATCGCCGGCACCGTGGCGTATGCGCAGCCGGCTCCTCCGCCTGCGGCAGGCCCCGGTCCGAGAGATCGCGCGCCGATGACCCGCGCCGATCTGGACTCGCTCACCGATGCGCGCATCGCCGCCATCCAGGCCGGGCTCAAGCTCACGCCCGCGCAGCAGGCGCTCTGGGCGCCGGTGGAACAGGCGCTTCGCGCCAGCGCCGCCAGCCGCGCCGAGCTGATGGAGAAACGCCGCGAGCGCGATCCTTCAGCCGCCCGCCCCGATTTCATGCAGCGGCTCGAGCAGCGCTCGGAATGGGCATCGAAGAACGCCGCCAGCGCAACCGGCCTCGCAACCGCCATGAAGCCGTTCTGGGCGTCCCTCGACGATCGCCAGAAGCGCCTGCTGCCGATCCTCATGCGTCCGGCATCCGGAATGCGGGGGCATCACGCCCGCAGCCGCGGCGATCGCCAGCATGGCATGAAGCAGGGCCAGCGCGCACCGGCGCCGCAAGCGCAGTAAAGGGCTGAAATTTCAACGGAAAAAGCCGCCCTCACCGGGCGGTTTTTTTTGTAGCCATCCGCCACCGTGTGAGCGGTTGGCGCATCCCCCCTTGTGAGGAGGGCCGGGGTGGGGGTGTTGGCGCGACGCCGATAATGGGTGGCGCCGACACCCCCTCCTCCAACTCCTCCCCACAAGGGGGAGGAGAGACCCTTGAGCCCGCCCCAAGCAGCAATGAGATCCAGAACGAAAAAGCCGCCCGATGAGGCGGCCTTTTTTGTGTCCCGATTGCATCTCCGCCATCGTGCGAGCGCTTGGCGGTCTCCCTCCCCCTTGTGGGGAGGGTCGGGGTGGGGGTGTTGGCGCCACGCCGATCAAGTCCGGTGCTGACACCCTCTCCTCCAACTCCTCCCCACAAGGGGGAGGAGGGACCCTCGAGGCATCCATTTTGCGACGAGATCCAAAACGAAAAAGGCCGCCCGTGAGGCGGCCTTTTCCCTGTCTGCAATTCGCGGCGATTAGCGCGAATAGAACTCGATCACGAGGTTCGGTTCCATCTGGACCGGGTACGGCACTTCCGACAGGGTCGGGATGCGCGTGACGCGGGCCGTCATCTTGGAATGATCGACCTCGATGTAGTCGGGGACGTCGCGCTCGGCGAGTTGGCTCGCCACGACGACGACCTCAAGCTGCTTCGACTTCTCCTTGACCTCGATCACGTCGCCGGGCTTCACGAGATAGCTCGGGATGTTGACGCGGCGGCCGTTGACCCGGATGTGACCGTGGTTGACGAACTGGCGCGCGGCGAACGGGGTCGCGACGAACTTCGAGCGGTAGACGACCGCATCGAGACGACGCTCGAGCAGGCCCACGAGGTTTTCGCTCGAGTCGCCCTTGAGGCGGATCGCTTCCGCGTAGTAGCGGCGGAACTGCTTCTCGGTGATGTTGGCGTAATAGCCCTTGAGCTTCTGCTTGGCGCGCAGCTGCGTGCCGAAGTCGGACATCTTGCCTTTGCGGCGCTGGCCATGCTGGCCGGGGCCGTATTCACGACGATTGACGGGGCTCTTAGGGCGACCCCAGATATTCTGACCCATGCGGCGGTCAAGCTTATGCTTGGCCTGAATGCGCTTCGACATCGCTGTTCCTCTTTGTTGTCGAACGGTTTTTGAGGAACGCGCCCTCCTCTTCCCCTCTCGGGGACGACAGGCCGACAAGAAGCCGAGCCACGGGTGCGTAAAAATTCAACGCGGCCCAAGACGGACCGCGCGAATGGGTGGGCTGTAAGGGGATCGGGGGGAAAAGTCAATTAGAACCCGAGGGCAATGCAGCCCCTAGCCTCATGCTGAGGAAGGCCGCAGGCCTGTCTCGAAGCACGAGGCGTCTCCAGTGCCAGCTGGAGATCCTTCGAGACGCCGCTATGCGGCTCCTCAGGATGAGGTGATTTGAGTCACTCGAACGTCCAGCGGACGACTACCCCCGCAGCGGCATTCCCTCAACGCCGATCCGGGGCAGGCCGGTTTCCCGCAAGGCGTGGCGCAGCTTGGCGCCAAGGCGGCCGCCATCCGTGAAGACCGCCAGTGCCTCGTCATCCTCGCCGGCCTCGTGCCCGACGACCGGACCGCCGAGCAATTGCACCACCCGCCGCGCAATGGCGGGGGCAGGATCGATCCAGGTCACCGGCCACGGCGCGAGCGCGATAAGGCGTGGGAGGAGGAGCGGGTAATGGGTGCAGGCGAGCGCCACCACGTCGGTGCGGCCGGCCGCCTCCGCGACGAAGCATGGCGCGATCTCGGCGATGAGATCCTCATCCGATACCGGTTCGCCCGTCAGTTCCGCCTCGGCGAAGCCCGCAAGACGCGTCGAGCCGACCAGATTGACCCGGCAGCCGGCAGCGTAGGTCTCGATGAGGTCGCGCGTGTAATCCCGCGCCACGGTGCCGGGCGTCGCCAGCACCGTCACGTAACCGGAGCGCGTCGCAAGCGCCGCCGGCTTGATGGCCGGAACGGTGCCGACGAACGGGATTGAAAAGCGCTCCCGCAGCCGGGGAAGCACCAGGGTCGAGGCGGTATTGCAGGCGATCACCACCAGAGTCGGATCGTGGATCGCGATGAGGCGCTCCATCACCGCGAGAACCCGCGCCACCAGCGCGTCCTCGCTCAGCCGGCCATAGGGAAACGCCGCGTCGTCGGCGGCGTAGACGAAACGGGCATCCGGCCGCGCCTTCAGCACTTCGGAGAAGACGGTCAATCCGCCAAGACCGGAATCGAAGACGAGGATGGTGGGAACGGGAGACGGCATGACAGCCGGGTTATAGGCAGTTCCGGCAAGAAGATCGACCAGCATGTAGAACGCCCCCAACCGTCATCTCCGGTCTTTACGACCGGGTATTCACATTCTGCGACAGTGTCTGTTTGGTCTCCGCCGGCGCGAGGTTCAGCCGCCGGCGCGGCCCGCGCTCCGGCTTGTCGTCCTGCCCCTCCACCTTCGGCATGTCGGCCGAGAGGCGGCGCACGGGCCAGCCGTCGCTCCACGAGCCCATATCGACGAATTTCGGGTCGCGCCGCAGGAAGGCCGCATCCTTGCCGGTGAAAGCCGCATCCGCCGCCATGTCGAAGGTTTTCCAGAAGGCGAGATAATCGAGGGTATCGATACCGTTATTGCCGAGCTGCTGGGTCAGGATCGTCTGCTGGCCGGACAGGGACATGTCGGCGCTCCAGCGCCAGGTGTTGCGCACCTTGGGATCGCGCGGCGGGTCCGGCGGCAGCTTGATCGCCCGGATGTCGTAATCGGGCTGGGGCGAGCCGGGCGCGGTCAGTGTCGCGGTGAGGGCCGGAAAGCCGTGGTCGTCGGAACCCGCGCGCATGAAGAGCTTGCGGCTTGCAGGGATGCTGGTCGCATCCTTCAGGATCTTGCGAGAAGCGCGGTCGCCCGGAAGGTGGTCGCGGTCGCCGCTCATGGTGATGAGCAGGGTGTCGGGTGCGATGGTGGAGATGTCCTGCAGGAGGATACCCCGCTCCTTCTCGCTCGTGGTGATGCCGCCCGGCATCAGCCCGAAAATCAACTTCGGCGCCGGGATCTCGTAGGCGACCGCGCTTGCCGCGAGGTTGAGGGCGATCGGCACGCCGGCGAGATGGCCGATATAGGCGACGCGATTGACGTCGGGCCGGGCGTCCGCGTCGTTCGCCAAGGCCTCGAGGGAGGTCTTGATGAGGCTCGCCGCCAGCGCCGAGGCGTCCGCGGGCCGCGACTTGTTCACATCCTGAAAACGGGGATAGAGGACGAGGTTCCCCTTGCGCGCCAGATGCTCGATCCAGCCGCCGTAAAGAGCCGGGTTCACCGCGCCCCACGAATGGAGAAACACCACGACTGGCCGGGGCTCGGCCGCGGCACCGGCGGCATGGAACACGAAGGTTCCGGCGCTTGCCGTGCCGATACCGCGCTTCGTCACTTCGGCTCGCTTGTAGTCGGATCCGCCAGGCCCGCTTTCCGGTTGTTTCGGCGGGGATGCCGCCTGCGCCAGACTGGCGGCAAAACACGAGCCAAGACAAAGGGCGATGAGCGAGCCGCGCATGAATGATCTCGAGTCGAAGACGAAGCGCAGGTTTGCGCTTCTTTCCTATAAACCGAAGTTCTTTAAGGCTTTCTCAATCGCCGTCCCTCCGCAAGGGCACGAATCGCCCCACGAAGGGTCCTGACATCCTGTTCGGTCAATTCCAGGCGGTGGAAGACATCGCGCATGTTGCGCGCCATGATCGGCTGCTTGTCCGGCGGGTAGAAATTCACCGCCTCCAACTCGGTTTCCAGATATTCGAAGAACGACACCACCATGTGGCGCGGCGCCGGTGGCGAGCGCCGTTCGCCGGAAAACGGCAGCGCGGCGCCGGCGAGCTTCCGCCACTCATAGGCCACCAGCAGCACGGCCTGGGCCAGGTTGAGCGAGGAGAATTGCCCATCGACCGGGAAGGTGACGATGGCGTCGGCGAGCGAGATCTCGTCGTTCTCCAATCCGGTCCGCTCGCGACCGAACAGGATGCCGACGCCCTGCCCCTCCCCCAGCCGGCTCTGCGCCTCGCCCATGGCCGCATCGGGACCGAGGACCCGCTTCATCTGGCCCCGCTCGCGCGCGGTGGTGGCGAACACATAATGAAGGTCGGCGATGGCCTCGCGGGCCGTTTCGAACAGCTTCGCGTGCTCCAGCACATGGGTCGCGCCCGAAGCGGCTGAATGCGCGCCTTTCTTCGGCCAGCCGTTGCGCGGCGATACGAGGCGAAGTTCGCTCAGGCCGAAGTTCGCCATGGCGCGCGCCACCATGCCGATGTTTTCAGCCAGCTGCGGCTCGACGAGGATGATGACGGGATGCTTCATGTCAGGACTGGACAAACCGATGTTCCGACGGGGCGCCGGGGCCGTTTTCTTTACGCCGCCAAAACGCCTCGGCCAATCGTCTTGAGTCCGCTCAAAGAAAAGGCCTCCCGAGGGGTCATTCCTGGGAGGCCCGTCAGTCCGCGATCCGCCGCAGGCTTCTACCAGCAGCCCCAGCCGCAATAATATGACGGGCGGGCCGCCGCGGCTCCGATCACGGCGCCGCCGATGACACCGACGGCGGCGCCGGCGACCGCCTGGTTGGCTGCCGCATTGGACTGGGCCACGTTGTTGCGGTAGCCGGCGTTCTGGCAGCGGGCATAGGCCCTGGTGCCGGGTTTCAGCCCCGTTTCGAGGCAAACGGATTCGGCGTTGGCCATGGATTGTTCAGCCGTTTGACAACCCGCGAGAGCCAGCGCCGTGGCCCCGATGATGATTGCGATGCGCATTTCACTTCCCTGTTTGACGGCCCGGCGATTACCGGACCTAACGGAATGTTGTTACCACAGCCACGCTCCGGGGCGACCCTCCAGAACGTCTGTGCGAACGTTATTCATAACATTTCTTCGCAAACGGCGGTGCGCGGGCACACGAAGCGTAGCGGTGGTGGATTGGTCGCCCGCGGGAACACGCGCACAAAAAGTCGCCTGCCCCCATTGTTTTGCAATGAAATTACGTTAGTTATCGCCGGCATTTCTGGAATCGAATGGCGATGACGTATCAGTGGCGCGACAGAATCTTGACGAGCCGGCCGCGGCCGAGCCGCTCCTGGCGGCTGCTCGGCGTGTTTCTCGTCATGGCGCTCATCTTCGTCTGGCTCGCGATGGATGAGCATGTCCCGTTCAGCGGATCGCCCCGGGAGGTTCCGTGGGCGGGGCTCCGGTCCTCGCATCTCCTCGACAAGCTGCGGTTCGACTGAGGTCATCGACCCGAGCTCGCCCGGACGAGCAGGGACGGCGGCAATTGTTATCGCAAGACCGCTTCCCCCCACGCCTGAGCCGCGCTATAGCCCGCGCCATGCAACCCGCCGTCCGGCGGGTTCGATCCTTTTCAAACGCAAGGTGAGATCATGGCGAAGATCAAGGTTGCCAATCCGGTCGTCGAACTCGACGGCGACGAGATGACCCGCATCATTTGGCACTTCATCAAAGAGAAGCTGATCCACCCCTATCTCGACATCGACCTGAAATATTACGATCTCGGCGTCGAGAACCGCGACGCCACCGCCGACCAGGTCACGGTCGATGCGGCGGAAGCGATCAAGAAATACGGCGTCGGCGTGAAATGCGCCACGATTACGCCGGACGAAGATCGCGTGAAGGAATTCAACCTCAAGCAGATGTGGAAATCGCCCAACGGCACGATCCGCAACATCCTCGGCGGCGTGATCTTCCGCGAGCCGATCATCTGCAAGAACGTGCCGCGCCTCGTGCCCGGCTGGACCCAGCCGATCATCGTCGGCCGTCACGCGTTCGGCGACCAATACAAGGCAACCGACTTCAAGGTACCGGGCCCGGGCCGCCTGACGATGAAGTTCGAAGGCAAGGACGGCACCGTCATCGAGAAGGAAGTGTTCCAGTTCCCGGAGGCCGGCGTGGCCATGGGCATGTACAACCTCGACGAGTCGATCCGCGATTTCGCGCGCGCCTCGCTGAATTACGGCCTGAACCGCAAATACCCGGTCTATCTCTCCACGAAGAACACCATCCTCAAGGTCTATGACGGCCGCTTCAAGGATATCTTCCAGGAGATCTACGACGCCGAGTTCAAGGACAAGTTCATCGCTGCCGGCATCACCTACGAACACCGCCTCATCGACGACATGGTGGCCTCGGCCCTCAAGTGGTCGGGCGGTTATGTGTGGGCGTGCAAGAACTATGACGGCGACGTGCAATCCGACACCGTGGCGCAGGGCTTCGGCTCGCTCGGGCTGATGACCTCGGTCCTGATGACGCCGGACGGCAAGACCGTCGAGGCGGAAGCCGCCCACGGCACCGTGACGCGTCACTACCGCGAGCACCAGAAGGGCAAGGAAACGTCGACCAATTCGATCGCGTCGATCTATGCCTGGACCCGCGGCCTCGCCCATCGGGCCAAGCTCGACAACAATGCCGAGCTCGCGAAATTCGCCAACACCCTGGAGAAGGTCTGCGTCGACACGGTCGAGGCCGGGTACATGACCAAGGACCTCGCGCTTCTCGTGGGCGCCGAGCAGAAGTGGCTCTCCACCACAGGCTTCCTCGACAAGATCGACGAGAACCTCAAGAAGGCGATGGCCGCCTAAGGCCCTCGTTCATCGTCTCTTCAACGCCATGGCCGGACATGTTCCCGCCATGGCGTTTTTGTTTTGGCGCTCACCAGCACAAACGCTCGCGATACGGCCCGCGACGCCCCGTCCGCCACCGATATTCGCAATGACGCCAGTTGCCGGGGCCATAATAGAACGTGCGCCGGCTGGAACCGCGCCATGTGCAATTGCCGCGCCGATCGCAAACCCACCGGGTCTGCGCCACGAGCGTGTTATCGGTCATGCGTGCATCCGGCCCGAAGAATGCGGCGGCCGGGGTCAGGAACGCGCCGGCAAGCGTCCAGCCTCCCACCATTGCGACGACGGCAAGCGCAGTTTTCATGGCGCATCTCCTAGCAAAGGAAGCCCCCGTCGATCCGATAAAGCGCCCGCCGGCTTTTCGGTTCCGAAACAACTCCGGCCGACGTAAATCCGAGGGCGTTGGAGCGCCGACCGTCTCCGCTACAGGCGGAAATCGGCTTCGCTGAAATTGAACAGCAGCGAATTCTGGAAGACGATGCCGTGTCCGCCGCCGAGATCGAGCCACACGTCGGTTCCCGACTGGGACATGCGGGCGGCGACATCAGAGAACGAATTCAGGACAAGGATCGATTGCAGATCGACCACATCCTCGCCGTGGCGGAAATCCACGAAGGTATCGCGCCCTTCCTCAAAGTGAACCTGGAACAAATCCACGTCGGCGCCCCCGGTATACGTATCGTCGCCGGCGAGGCCCCTGATCCAATCGCGACCTGATCCTCCATCGAGCGCGTCATTCCCTTCCCCGCCGAAAAGAACATCGCCCCCGGCGTCGCCAAAAAGAAAATCGTTGCCGTCGAAGCCGGCCACGTAGTCGTTCCCGCCTCCGCCATGGAAGTTATCTGCGCCGGACGTCCCGATGATCTCGTCGTTGGCGGATCCGGCCACGACCTGGTTGCTCCCGCTGCCGGTCACGATGCGGAGCCGATTGTGGGTCGCGCCGGCATCGATGATGTTGTGGCCGTCACCGAGATGAATCTCGATCAGCCCGGGGAACGCCGTCCCGGTCAGGTCGCCGATGGTGAGTGTATGGTCGCCATTTCCCAGGCGAAAGAAGATGCTCTCGAAGCGGTGCAGGGTCGTATCCTGCGTGCCGTTCCCGGTCAGTTCGCGCACGTGGAGCTCGCGGCTCGTGCTTCCCTTCACGGCCTCGGCCATGACGGTCCAGACGGACCCGAAATTGGTCTTCGGCACGACGAACTGCGCCATGTCGGCCCCGTTGAATCCAGCCGTGACGTCGTTCACGCCGCCGACGGCCCGATACAGGATCCGCGTGAAGGTCGCCGATGCATCGACCGTATCATTCAAGCCGGCGATCTCGATCAGGCCGGTCGCAAGATCGGTCCGGAAAAGATTGCCGATCGTGATCGTTCGGCTTTGGGCGTAGGACGGCTCAAAGAACAGGTGTTCGATGCTCTTGGCTTCGACAGTGTCGATGCCGTTTGCCACCATGACATTGTTGTTGCGGGTCGCCGAGATCGTCAGGTTGCTGGCGGTCTGGCCCAGGCCGTCCCTGAAAGCCGCGAAGTCGCGGCCGCCGCCGCCGTTCATGAAGTCGCGCTGGGAGCCGATGAGCTCGTTGAAGTAATGCCGGAAGGTGTCGTCGCCTTGGCCGCCATACATGAAATCGCTGCCGGCGCCGCCATCGAGGGTGTCTTTTCCGGCAGCGCCGGAGAGGAGGTCGTTCCCGTCGCCGCCGAAGAGCCGATCGTTGCCGCTGCCGCCGTCCAGAAAATCGATCGCCGTCCCGCCATCGAGGATGTCATCCCCGGTCCCGCCAAACAGCTGGTCGGAGGCGTTGCCGCCGTTCAGGATATCGTTGCCGGCATAACCGAAGAGGAGATCCCGTTCACCGAGGCCGTCGATGATGTCGTCTGCCCCGGTCCCGAACAGGCGATCGCGCGAAGAAGTTCCTCGGATGGTAGCCATGGATTGACCCCAGGTTGCCGTTGAGTTTGTCTGCCGCGGATCGATTAGCAACACGAGTCCCGCAGAGAGTCTAGGTTTCTATGGCTAAAATAAAAATCATTGCCTTGCGGTAGCGACGTTGGCGACCGAGCGGCACTGTCTTTCCGCAATCCTCCTGGTTGCAATTTCTGGAAACAATCTTTCCTATGCCAGTTATGAACCTGCCTGCACCAGCTCGCTATTCCCCGATGAGGAGACCCGGATGTCTTCCCCTGCACGTGAAACTGTCATGACCGGCGGCTGCCAATGCGGCGCGGTCCGATACGCGCTGAAATCCGAGCCAACCGAGGCCAGCATCTGCCATTGCCGGATGTGCCAGAAGGCGTTCGGCAATTACTTCTCCGCACTGACCGGGGTGCCGATGGGCGATCTCGTGTGGACCCGCGGCGAGCCCGGCATCTTCAAGAGCTCGGAGGCGGTGGAACGCGGGTTCTGCCGCGATTGCGGCACGCCGCTGACGTTTCAATACGTCGGCCAGGATCGCATCAACGTCTCGATCGGCAGCCTCGACGAACCCGCGCGGGTCACGCCGGAGGTGCAATGGGGCATCGAGAGCAGGCTGCCGGCCTTTGCCATCCTGCACACCCTGCGCGGCGCCACGACCGAGGACGTCGCGACGCCGGAGGACTTGGCCCGGATGAAATCACGGCAGCATCCGGACCACGATTGATCCGCGGCGCCGCCCCTTGGAGCGTCGGCCGCGGATGACCGTTCGACGAACCTAACCCGCCGCGAGCGCGGCTTCGACCGCCGCCAGAGCCGCCTCGGCCTGGGCGCCGTCGGGTCCGCCCGCCTGCGCCATGTCGCGCCGGCCGCCGCCACCCTTGCCGCCGAGTTTTTCGGCGCCCACGCGCACCAGGGCGACCGCGTCGACCGTCGCCGTCAGGTCTTCGGTGACGCCGACGACGATGCCGGCCTTGCCGTCATCCGCCACGCCGATAATGGCGACGACGCCGGAGCCGAGACGCTTCTTGCCTTCGTCGGCCAGTGCCTTCAGGTCCTTCATTTCCACGCCGGTCACAGCCCGCGCCATCAGCTTGACGCCGTTGACGTTGCGCACCGGGTCGCCCTCACTCGCTCCACCGCCCATGGCCAGTTTGCGGCGCGCTTCCTGCAGGTCGCGTTCAAGCTTGCGGCGATCGTCGAGCAGTGCCGAGAGGCGCTCGGGCGCCTCATCGACGGGCGTTTTCAACAACCCTGCGATCTCGCGCAATTTGCGGCTCTCATTGGCAAGATGGCGCCGCGCGGTGTCGCCCGTCATCGCTTCGAGACGACGCACGCCG
>NZ_VCMV01000001.1 GCF_008757455.1 Microvirga brassicacearum
GGGTAGAGGGGGCGAATGGGGAGGGTTGAGGCCTAGCCCCTTACCGCGAGCTCACTCGCCATTCGCCATTCGCCACTCGCCACTCGCCACTCGCATTTCCCCTTGACGCCCTCCCTCAGCGGCCGCATACTTAACTTCATGGTTAAGTATCAAGATCAATCCCTCGACCGCACCTTCTCGGCCCTGGCCGATCCGACCCGCCGTGCTTTGCTGGCGCAATTGTCGGAGCAGGAGAGCGCGTCGGTCAGCGAATTGGCGCGGCCATTCGCCGTGTCGCTTCCGGCCATCATGAAGCACCTCGATGTGCTCTCCGATGCCGGGTTGATCTCGCGCGCCAAGACCGGCCGCATCGTCGCCTGCCGATTGACGGCGGCACCCATGGAAGACGCGCTCGAATGGCTCAACAGCTATCAGCGCTACTGGTCCACCAAGCTCGATCGTCTGGCTGCGTTTGTGGAGGAAGAAACATGCCCACCCAATCCAATCCCGCCATCGTCCCAGGTTCCGGAAGAATCCTAGGACGGGACGGCGGAGAGCATCCGAGCAAAGCCGCGGCGAAGCCGAGCCTCATGCTCAAGCGCCGGCTCAACACCTCGCCGGCAAACGCCTATTCGGCCTGGACCGATCCGGCCAAGATCATGCGCTGGTGGGGCCCTGAGAACTGCGCGGTTTATCACGCCGAGGCGGATGTGCGGATCGGCGGTCGCTACCGCGTCATCATGCGTGACGACGCGAATGAGGATCACGATGTGAGCGGTGTCTACCGCGAGATCGTGCCGGACGAGAAACTGGTCTTCACCTGGGCCTGGCGCAGCACGCCGGAGCGGGAATCCCTCGTCACCGTTCTCCTTCGACCGGATGGCAATGGCACGATGCTGACGCTCATTCACGAACAGTTCTTCGATGAAGCCGCCCGCGACGGCCACCAGCACGGCTGGAGCGGCTCACTCGACAAACTCGAACGGGATTTCGCCGACAATCCGAAAACGTAAATCCGAACTTTTGGCAGAGAACAGAGGAGCCCATCATGGATCAGACCGCGCATCCGGATCAGCAAGAATCCCTCGATCATCACAAGGTTGTTTCGCCAGAGGATTGGCTCGCGGCGCGCAAGGCGCTTCTCGCAAGGGAGAAGATGCATACGCGGGCGGGAGACGAATTGAGCCGGCAGCGCCGCGCGCTGCCGTGGGTCAAGGTCGACGAGAATTATATCTTCGACACCCCCGAGGGAAAGAAGACGCTTGGCGAGCTTTTCGACGGGCGCAGCCAATTGGTCGTCTATCACTTCATGTTCGGCCCGGGATGGGAAGAGGGGTGTCCCAGTTGTTCGTTCGTCGCCGATCATATGGGCGGCGCCAACCTGCATCTGGCGCATCATGACGTGACGCTGCTGGCGGTTTCTCGCGCGCCGTTGGCGGAGTTGTTGCCCTTCAAGCAGCGCATGGGCTGGACGTTCAACTGGGTGTCGTCATTCGGCAACGACTTCAACTACGATTACCATGTCTCCGCCACGCAGGATGAGATGGCCACCGGCAAGACTTATTACAATTACCAGATGAGCGACGGCGCTCCTGCCGGCGAATTGCCCGGCCTCTCTGTGTTTTACAAGAACGCCGCCGGCGAGATCTTTCATACGTATTCGACCTATGGCCGCGGCCTCGACATTCTGCTCGGCACGCACAACTTCCTCGATTTCACGCCCAAAGGCCGCAACGAGGGCGAGATCATGGATTGGGTTCGTCATCACGACCGCTATGAGGATGAGACGCGCGCGGAGAAGACCGACCTCTCGCAAATGCCCGTCGGTTCTTGTTGCGGCTGATAAGCGAGCCTCGGGCGCGCCACTGTCGGCGCGCCCGATTCATGCAAGCGTGTAGTGACTGTCGAGCGACGGCACGCCGTCGGTCATGACGGCACCACGCATCACAAGATCTTCCAGATGCGCGAAGACCGACAGGCCGGCGGCATTCACCAGCGCGGGCTTCAGGCCCTGGTAGATGGCGGCGACGATCGTCGGAATGGTGGTGTCTCCAACCGCCAGCCGGTTGAGGATCGAGATCTCGCGCTGGCGCCGATGATGCACCAGCGCTCTGACGAAACGCTGCGGATCGCGCACCGGGCCGCCGTGACCGGGCCAGTAGATCTCCTCATCGCGCCCGCGAAGTTTGTCGAGCGATGCCATATAATCGCTCATCGCACCGTCCGGCGGCGCCACCACGGAGGTCGACCACGCCATCACATGGTCGCCGGAGAACAGGCTTGCTTCTTCCGGCAGGGCAAAAGCGAGATGGTTTGCCATATGGCCCGGCGTCGCGATCGCGCCCAGCGTCCAGCCCCGGCCCGCAATGGCGTCGTCGTCGGTCATTTCCCAATCCGGCGCGTATTCCTTGTCGGAACTGGTCTCCAGCAGATTGACCTCGCCGAGCGCGAGCGCCCTTGCGCTGCGATGCATGCCGCAGCCGACCAGCGTCGCTCCCGTGGCGGCTTTGACGGCGCGGGCTGCCGGCGAATGATCCTTATGCGTGTGGGTCACGAGGATATGCGTGACCGTCTCGCCGCGCACCGCGTGCAGCAGCGCATCCACATGTTCGGGCAGATCAGGGCCGGGATCGATGATCGCCACGTGGCCGTTGCCGACGATATAGCTGCAGGTGCCCGTGAAGGTGATCGGCCCCGCATTGTTGGCCACCACACGTCGCACCAGCGGGCTGAGGCGGAGGCATTCGCCTGAGCGGGCAGGGGGGCTGACGTCGAAAGTGAGTTCGTCTGACATGCTCTACCTTGGCGTTTCTACGGACCGGCCGCCACCCCGGTGCGACGCCGCAATGGCGAAATTCAGGCAACCCCTCAGAGGCGCAACCTGGGAGGCTCGACGCCATTGCGGCTTGAGGCGCCGGGCGGACGCACCTATAAGGCGTCGCAGTTCGCCCAAGTGAAATGCGGATCAACTTTTCGGAGATCAATCGATGTCGATCGGCGCTACGACACTTCCTTCCTCGCCCACCCTTGTCGGCCTCCTGTGGCCCACCCGGAACGAGGCCGGCCTTGCGGCTCTTCGCGCCATCGTGTTGATGGCCGTGGGCTCCGCCTTGCTGACGATCTCGGCCAAGGTCCAGGTGCCGCTTCCCTTCGTGCCGATGACGATGCAGACGCTCGTGGTGCTGCTGATCGGCGCCACCTACGGCTGGCGGCTCGGCGGCGCGACCGTGGCGCTTTATCTGCTGCAGGGGGCGCTGGGCATGCCGGTCTTCGCCAATACGCCGCCCATGATCGCAGGCCCGGCCTATTTTGCCGGCCCCACCGGCGGCTTCCTGTTCGGCTTCCTCGCCGCAGCCCTGGTGATGGGTTTCATGGCAGAGCGCGGCTGGGACCGTTCGCTCCTGCGCGTCGCTCTGATGATGACCATAGGGCACGCGGTGATTCTGTTCGCCGGCTTCTGCTGGCTCTCGGTGCTGCTGCCGGTCGCCAAGGCCTGGAGCGTGGGCATCGTGCCGTTCATCGCCGCCACCTTCGTCAAGACGGCGCTGGCGGTTGCGCTGATGCAGGCCGCCTGGAGCATCACCCGCCGGGGCGGCAAGAGCGCCTGAGCGGGGGCGCTCCCGTCGATTGTGAAAAAAGCCGCCCCTCGGGCGGCTTTTTGCTGTCACCGGCACACTGGCCGGATCCACCGCCTGAACGGCTGTCAGCCGTGATGACCCTTGCGCAGGTTATCGAGGCTCCAGGCGCCGCCACCGGCTGCGACCAGATAGAGAAACACGAAACAGAACAGCACGGCCGCATCGCCGCCATTGAGAACCGGAAACGCACTGCGCGGCGCATGCGCCATCCAATAGGCACAAGCCATCAGCCCCGAGAGCACGAACGCCACCGGCCGCGTGAAGAGGCCGACGACAAGCAGCGCCCCGCCGACGAGTTCCAGGACCCCGGCGATCCACGGCAATGTGAGCATGGCCGGGCCAGGATTGGGCGAGACCGGAAAGCCGAGAAGCTTCTGCGTGCCATGGGCCAGAAAGAGCAGCGCCGATACGGCTCGCAGCACGCTGAGCAGGCGCGGCGCCCAGACCACATTGAGGTGAGCAGCATTCATCAGGTCGACTCCGTAGGATATGTTGAAGAGGATGGTCAAAGGGCCGCGAACCCGCTGGCCTCATGCCACGTCCGTCTAACAATCATTCGCGCGCCCGGCCAGAGGCTGGCGGGATTCGGTTGGTCGCGGCGATCTGGATCAGCCCGCGAGCTCTACACCTTTGGGGGAGGTCGAGGCGCCTAAGTATATACGCCACTTGGCCTAAATCCTCGTCGGACGAAAAGTATACAAGGTAGACACGAGTTCGCGATCGGGACTCAGAGGCCTGATGTCGTCAGAGCAGAGCTTGTTCAGTGAGCAGGCCGTTTGGTCACTTGGGGGCTTTTCATCCTGAGGCATGAGCCTCGCACGGAGGAAACAGTCATGGCCACAGCATTCCGAGTCACTCTCACGGGTAGTCAAGAGGTTCCCCCTAACGGTTCGACTGCACGCGGCGTGGGAACCGTGATCTTCAATCCAACCGCCGTGGCGGCGAGCTACTCGATCCACTACACGGGCCTCGATTTCGGCCTTGCCGCCGGCCTTCCGGCTCAAACAGCAAGTACGGCTGACGATATTACCAGCCACCATGTCCACAACGCAGCGCGCGGGGTGAATGGCGGCGTTGTCTTTGGGCAGGTCAATCCTGCTCACGACAGTGACGATTTGTCGATCGTTCCCAATGCCGACGGCTCGTGGACCGTCAGTGGCCGCTGGGAAACCACTGACCCAGCCACCACGTCAATCTCAACGTTTGCCAACCAACTCGGCTCGGCCCAGGTCGGATCGGACGTGAGCCTCTACTTCAATGCTCATACGACCGCATTCCCAGGAGGTGAAATTCGCGGCCAATGGGTCGCGATTGCCAATGACCGGAACAACACTGTTCAGGGGACTGCCGATGATGAGCATCTCCCAGGTCTGGGTGGCAATGACCGCATTTTCGGCGGCGCTGGCAATGATCGGCTGGACGGTGGCACAGGCAATGACCGGCTCCTCGGTGAAACTGGCGACGATCGGTTGAACGGCGGCGCCGGCAACGATCGTTTGAGCGGCGGCGATGGCGCGGATCGGCTGGATGGTGGCACTGGCAACGATGTGCTGAACGGGGGCGCCGGTGATGACTTCCTGCTCGGCGGCTCCGGCAACGATGGATTGAGCGGCGGCGCTGGCAATGACCGACTGATCGGTGGATTCGGCAATGACCGGCTGCAAGGAGGCGAGGGTGATGACCGGCTGCGTGGCGGCTCGGGTGATGACCGCCTTAACGGCGGAGTCGGTGCCGATGTACTGAGCGGCGGGTTCGGTTTCGACAAATTCGTCTTCAACGCACCTCTCGATGCCGCCAATCTCGATACGGTGCGGGACTTCCGCGCTTTCTTCGACACCATCCTGCTGGATAATGCAGTGTTCACCGGACTGACCGGCGGAGCCCTGACGGCCAACGCGTTCCGCGTCGGCACAGCCGCGGGCGATGGCAATGACCGGGTCATCTACGATAACGTGACGGGCGCCTTGTACTTCGATCCCGACGGCGTCGGCGGCACAGGTCAGACTCAGTTTGCAACGATCCTTGGGAGTCCCAATAACGTGACTTCGTCGGATTTCTTCGTGATCTGACCGATTGGATCAGATCCTCGAGGTAACAAGAACCTCCGGTACTCTCGGCCTCTATGATATTGACCCTCCCGATCGCAACTCGGGAGGGGACTTTTGTTTTTCGCCGCCGCGAAGTGATCTCGAGAAGAGATGTGCAATCTCTCCTCCGTCACCAAAGGCCAGCAGGCGATCGTCGACCTCTTCCGGGTCAGCAGAGAAACAGCGGGTGCCTATGTAGGGTGCCTCAGAAATTCGTAGGCTGCTGTCGCGTCTACGCCCAGCCTAATCTGATCCTGGGCTGCGCTCGGGATGGCTATCGCCTCTCTGACTACATCGAGAATAGCAAGGTGACGATCCGAACGCGGTCCGGCCCTGCCTGGACGGAGAGTTTCCCCGCGATCGCGGAGACGCTTGCCACCCTGGCGGTCTATAGCCGTCGTTCTCGACGATGAGGGCCACTCTGTTTGAAGCTTTTCAGGCAGCAATTGGCGTCAAAGGCCGCCTCTCAGCTGACATCGCCGTATTTTCTTGATGGTCACGACCTGCGGCCGAAGCTGGAAGGACGCCGAGACGCACTTGCAGCCGTTCTAAACCCCGCGAGCCGGACCATCTTGCTTTCCGATGAGGTCGACGGTGGTGCCAGCACAGGCTTGAGGGGATCGTCTCAAAACGTCGGAACAAGCCCTACACCTCCGGGCGGGTCAAGGAGTGGCTCAAGACGAAAGGCGGTCAATCCGACACATTTTTCGTTATTGGCTATGAAAAGACGGCCGGCGCGCTGGCAAGCATTCGGCTCGCGCGCTTCGAGAGGGGATGCTCAAATCAGCAGGTGGCGTGGGAACCGTTTCACCCGGACCAGTGCTGCCGCCCTTGAGCGGGACTGAAGAAGTTCATCCTCGACAAGCCACCCGTCTCCGGGTCGGAAGGATAGGAGTGTCGCCTGGACCAGGCGAAAGATCGGGGTCGAGGTCGAATTTCGCGGCTGGACAGCAGACCGGCAGCTTCTGCAGCCGTCATTCAAGGCGCGGAAGGACTAACGTCCCGGTTCACAGCCACATTCATGAAACTCTCAGGAACTCTCACCCAACATCCCTATTGTCGTGTTTGGTTTGCCGAGCGTTTGAGGTGTCGCATGAGCCGCTTGATCCTGATAGCAACTGTATCCGCTGCCGTTTGGTTTGCCGCCGATCGGAATGCCCTTGCCCAAGTTGGGGGGAGCTTCGTCGAAAGCTGCACGCGGATCGACCAGCGAGGGCCTGTCTTAAGCGCGTTGTGCCAAGACCGGTTCGGTCGCCTTGTGCCCGCGCAGTTGGATTTGCGTCGCTGCGGCTCCGGCGACGTTGCTAACGCGAATGGCCGTCTCGTGTGTGAGCGCTCTTACCGTCGCGCAAGACCACGCTACGACGACCGCGGAGGGTATGGCGATTATCCCCGCCCGCCACGGGGCTATTATCAGCCCTATTGAAGTCGAGCCGGACCGTGACTCCCGGGCGCCTCTCGTATCTGGAGATCCGTACACTCGTGCCAGCTCTTCCCCTCTAAACCGACAACTGGGACGCGATATCGAGAGCGAGAACTCGCGACGAATCTGTCAGGAAATCTGCCGGGCGCCCCTCTAACATGGAGCTAAGTAACGGTTGGAGTGAGGCAGGGGTTTTACGCAGGCCCAATTCTTGAAGCGACAATACTTGGCGCCGGAAGATCCTGAGTCTACAGACCGCGGGGCGCAGACCCCGAAGTATGTTCCCTACTCATCGCTGAGGTTAAGGCGCCGCGTGCTTGCGTCCCCCGCTTGAGACCAGCCAGAATGTGGTCCAGGATGCTCTGGACCCGTCAGGAGGAGAGCATCTGCATGGAAATCATTAGCGAGGCTGGGGCGTTCGCGAGGTATGCTGCATCGCGCCTGCGGCACGAGCACTTTACGCTATTGGATGTCGGGTGCAGCGGGGGCATCGACGCTGCTTGGCGAGTCTTCGGTGAAAAGTTGCAGGCGGTCGGTTTCGACCCCAATATTGAGGAGGTCGAGCGACTGAACAGTGTCGAGACTGCGCCTCATGTTCGTTATGAGGCCGGTTTCGTCGGAGTGCCGGATGCCGACCCTATTGTTCTCAAGCGGGGCGGGAAGAGTTATTTCGGACGCAATCCGTGGGGGCGCCTTGCTGTTGCACGGACTATCCAGATTACAGCGAAGCAAACCGCAGCCGCAACCAGCCAAGAAAAGACGGCCGTTAACGCATGGCAACAGACCAAGCTAGCGGAGGATCGTCATATCCACCTGCCTGCATACATCAAAGAGAACAATCTTAAATCAGTCGACTTCGTTAAAATCGATATTGATGGCGGCGACTTCGATGTTCTGCAATCCCTCTCAGGAGTCTTTACCGACCAGCAAGTTCTTGGCGCAGGGTTGGAGGTCAACTTCTTCGGCTCTGACGACCCGACTGAACACACCTTCCACAACACAGACCGCTTCATGAGGGCGCATGGGTTTGCGTTGGCCGCTCTGACCACGCGGCCCTATGCGATGGCAGCCTTGCCGCAACGTTATGCCCTACCCATCCCGGCCCAGAGTACAAGGGGTATACCCTTCCAAGGGGACGCGCTGTACGTCCGAGATCTGGATGAGCGTTACGGATCAGAGAAGCTACTGAAGCTCTCTGTCTTGTTCTCCTTGGCTGGACTACAGGATTGCGCCGCCGACGTTCTCGTCACGTGCCGATCCACCATCAATTGGCTTATCGACGTTGACCAAGCGCTTGATCTTCTGGCGGCAGAGACCGAAATCGGTCGGGAGCACGGCTTGAACTACCGGCAAATGATGGAAGAGTTTGAGCGGGATTCGCGTCTATTTTACACTGTATGAACAACAATCGAGCCTCCATTGCGCCACCTCCGGGCAACTTTTGTCGCACCAAATCGTGAGACCTTATGAAACCAAATGGGGTTTGTCGGCGCCCTGCGCGGCTCGGTTGGCGGCGGCTTGTCCTCACCATCTCAAACGTCGCTGACGCCTATCTACGGCCGGCATGAGCAACATCGGTGGTGCCACTACCCTCTATGGTCGTTGGAAGGCCGGGAAGCGCCTCGGAGCGTAGACCGGTGGTAAGTTCCACTGGGATTTCAACATCGCCTCACTGCAGGGGCGTCGCGGCTCTCGCTGGGCAAGGATCTAGTTAGACGCGCGAGCCAAGGCCGACACGGCGTGCTGGGTCACCAAGGTGCCCCACTGGCGCATGAAAAGATCGCTCTCCTGCAGTATGACCAGGAAAGGCTTCAGCGTCCCGTCCGGCAGCGGGCCGCTGCAACGTGTGCGCCCGCTCTGTCGGCGCTGTAGCTAGGCCGCGAACTCGGATGGCGGCGGTGTCGCTTCGCGCCGATTGTCGCCGCTTGTCAGTCCGGAGAGAAATATTATTTTAGAAGGCTTGAGTAGAGGAAGCTATTCCGTTACGTAACGTATCGGACACACAACAAAAAACTATATTGTGCTTTTCACCTCCCCCGACTTCCTAGCCATTTATCTTCCTGTCGTCGTCGTGATCTATTTCGCGCTAGGGGGCATGGGGTGGCGTAAACCCGCTGCGGCTTGGCTCGCCGCGTCATCATTGGTGTTCTATGCCTGGGATGATCCCACACGACTGTTACCGCTCATCGTGGTCTCAATCGGGTTCAACTTCCTCTTCGGTACCCTTCTGTCCCGTACACGCAGTGCGACCGTCCTGTTCCTAGCTGTTGCCGCGAATCTCACCCTGCTCGGGTACTTCAAATATGCAATGTTCTTGCTGGATACATTGCGCACCTTTGGCGTCCCTACGGCCGAGATCAGCGTTAAGCTCCCAATCGGAATCTCGTTCTACACCTTCACCCAGATCGCGTTCCTCGTCGATGCATATCGCGGAAAAGCGCGGGAATACAATCCGATCCACTACGCTCTATTCGTAACCTTCTTTCCACATCTGGTCGCGGGCCCGATCCTGCATCACAAAGAGATGATGCCGCAGTTCCAGGACGAGAAAAGCTATCGTCCGCAATGGCCCAGGGTGACCGCCGGATTGACTTGGTTCGGCATAGGCATCACAAAAAAAGTTCTGCTGGCCGACAACATCGCCAACTTTGCTGACCCGGTGTTCCTTGCTGCTCAACAGGGGCACACGGTCCCGTTCGCCAGCGCTTGGACCGGCGCTGTCAGCTATGCCCTTCAGCTCTATTTCGACTTTTCCGGGTACTCTGATATGGCGATCGGACTGGCGCTGATCCTCGGGATCGCCTTCCCGATTAATTTCTTCTCGCCATATAAGGCGACCTCACTGATCGAGTTCTGGCGGCGTTGGCACATGACGCTGTCCCGCTTCCTACGCGATTATCTGTACATTCCGCTCGGCGGCAACCGGAAGGGCCCATTCCGGCGGCATGTCAACCTCTTCGCTACAATGGTGTTGGGCGGGTTGTGGCACGGCGCGTCGTGGAACTTCGTACTCTGGGGTGCGATCCACGGAGGGGCCCTTGTGCTGAATCATCTCTGGCGCGGGACCGGCCGGAACCTGCCGGTATTGGTAGCTCGAGGGCTGACGCTACTTGTCGTGGTGCTGGCTTGGGTTCCGTTCCGCGCCAGCGATTTTGCAACAGCGTCTAGCTTGTGGCGAAGCATGGTAGGACTGAACGGTATAGAAATGGCGTCCGCACCGCTCGACGTTAGAATATGGATTGCCGCGCTGGCCGGGATTGTGCTGTTCATGCCGAACACGGCGCAACTTCTGCCCCGACCAGGCGCGACAGATGACGGTTTCTCCGATGAGCGGCTGCGGCACCGGCAGCCGTGGCAGCCAAGCTATACGTGGGCGGTTACGGTTGGGGCTCTATGCGGCGTTGCAATTGTGTTGGCCATGACCACCCCGGTGGCCTTCCTCTATTTCCAGTTTTGACGGGCCGACAGCAACCATCACATGAGAACGACAGCATCCCCCTCTTACGCTGTTCTGTTTCTGATAGCGGCGCTGCTCGCCGGTGGGTTAGCTTTTTCCGTGCAATGGGGCATACGCAGCAGTGCCTGCCGCCCGTTTTCTAAGCCCGGCACCTACCTTGCTTTCTGTAGCACCGCGCGATATGGCGATTATGAGCACGGCGCGTACTTTCTTGGATACGAAAGCGAAGCTGTCGATAATCTTCGAAAGGCCGATGTCCTGCTCCTGGGCAACAGCCGGGCTCAGTTCGCTTTTTCCACAGACAGCGTCGAAACCTACTTCGGTGCCCGGGGCCTCCGCTATCACCTCCTCGGGTTTGGATACAATGAAACCAGCGAATTCCCGGTGCAACTCATCGAGCGATACGGGCTCCGACCGCGCGCTCTTGTTATCAACGCGGACCGGTTCTTTGCTGAATGGCTCTCACCACCAGCGAAAGCAGTCTCATCTGGAAGCCTCGCCGTCCGGGCCGAGCACGTCGGCAAAAAAATCGGCCCCTGGATAGCCGATCACGCCTGCGCGTTTGGACCTATTGGATGCACCCGCAACTCCCCCACCATCTACCGCTCGCACGCGACCGGAAGATGGATTTGGGCCAATTTACTGGCGACTCCGCAGCAAAGGGCAACCAACCTCGGGATACAGCAGATCAAGGCCTCTGATGCCGATATCGAAGGCATCGCTCAGGTCGCCGAGAGTTTTCTGAAGCGCATCGGCATATCTCGCGAGTGCCTAGTCTTAACTGCGGCACCTAACGACTTCGACGAAACGAAGACGCTCGTCCAGCGGCTCGGGGCCAGACTACGATGGCCGGTGATCTACCCAATTGTTGAGGACCTGGCGACAATCGACGGATCCCATTTGAATGAGCCCAGTGCCGAACGGTGGTCGGCTGCGGTCGTGGCGGAACTAGAAGGGGCACTGGGAGACTGCGCCTCCATCAATTGGGTGGACCAGCAGAAGATTGGCTTAACTGAGGTCGCCCCTTAGAAGTACGGCCGACCTCTTCCGTCTCGGTCTTCATCCTCTGGTCAAGCCAACAGCGGTGCCTGGGCCGCTTTTCTTATGATGGCAAAGACTCTCGTTAGAAGAGCCCCGACTTGACCTGGAGCGTGACATTTCGTCGGCGTTGCCTACTAGGTACCAAGCTGCACACGACCAAATGCAGCGACCATGACTTGATTGAAGCATTTCGTGCTTCGCTCTTCGGGGGATCAAGATTGAACTTTCTACGGAACATCCGGCTTGCCGGCGTGAACTCGCATGCCGATTATACTACTAAGGTTGCTCAGGGAGACCGGAGGCGCATCACAATTGATCTCGCCTTGGTCTGGTTGATCCCCATCGCTCAAGCACTCATCAACGAGACTTGGTTATATACGCCACTCGGCTATCTCGATCCTTGGTATTACCTTGGCTTTGGACTCAATTACACCGATCCAACATTTGAAAATCAAAACTATAAGATCGCTCGGCTGCCGTGGCTATTGCTTCAGTTCATTGTGCGAAGCCTTGTCGACGCTGTAGTCGCCAGCTGGATTCTTCAGATCGGAACGTTAACGCTTGCCAGCACTTCTCTTTATCTCCTTTTTGCACGTACACTTGGACGATCTGCGGCCTTCTTCGGGGCCGCCTTTTTTGCGGCGTACACGTTCGGGCATGCGTCTGGAGGGGCTGACTACCACAATGCCCTGGGGGGCCTCTATTCGCTCTGATCTGGTGGCTGACCGTCAGAAGTGCCCAGGAAAAATGGTCGAGCACAAACCTCTTGATTGCCGGTGCCTGCGGTGCGCTAGCTCTTCACTCCAATATTATTTTTATCAATTTTCTGCCAATATTGACCGCCCACTACTTCGTTGCCTACAGAGCGTCACACAGGCACGTGCCTCCGCTGGCGAAATCGTTTCTATGGGCACTTTCAGGGGCAGTCCTCATGACACTTGCGCTCGGTGCGATCAATTGGATCGTTGGGCGTGACTTTCTGTTCTTCGCTCGCCTGTTCAAGATCGTCACTTCGTATGTTGCCGACAGCTCTCACCTGAAGCCCTGGTGGAACCCTTGGCAGTCCGGATGGTACTGGAAGGCTCGTTATCTCGGACCGTTGGCAGCAGGTCTGGTGATCGCAGTGGCCGCGCAGGCTTCGATCCTTAAACCCAGAGGTCCGCTGTCTCCTCGCGAGCAGCATATCCTTGTCTTCGCAACGGCCTACACTTTCTCTAGCTTGCTGTGGCTGATGTGGCAGACGTTAGGGCATACCGCGCTTGACTGGGACTATTTCGCCTACCCGCTTGTCTACCCACTGACGGCGGCAGTCGCGGCGGCAGCCGACCGCTGGTTGAAGTTTCCACCGGGCGAAGGTCCTGGTGTCCTTTGGCGTATCCTGATCGTCGGACTCTTTCTGGCCCCTCTGTACTTCTTCAACACCAGCTTCGTCTTGAGCGCATTTGCCCTGCACGGATCCTTCTTGCCCGCGCTCGCGATGATTGGGATAGCGCTCGCGTGCTTGATATTATTTGGGAAGCACTACCTGGGCGGTTTGGTGTTCGTCGGTCTGATGTCGCTCGGGCTAGTGCTCGGCCTTTCTGGCGCGGGCGGGGTCACTCGGGACTCTTGTCCGTCGGCGCGTCTCGCCGCAGACGCAATTGACCAGGCTCACCGCCTGTTACGGATGCAGGGATACTCGTACAGCAGGATTTTCATCTGGGCCGATCAAGACGAGACCGTGCCGGCTGGCACCGGGTGCGCGGTGTCATCTGCCAATATCCGCCTAGGACACTTTAGCTCCGCCCTTGTCGCGACGGGCTTCCAGTATGTCCAACCCGCCTGGGAGGCAGCGCAGCAGGACCAGCTCAAGGAGAGCCGGCTAGCCGAACTTTCAGCCGTAGGCGGATTGATTGTGTATGTCACCAACGAAGAGGCGCGCGTTCAGCAACTCATGGAGCGTTTCCTGGCGAGCGGTGGATCGTTGAAGGTCAAGGGGCGTGAGGTTGTCACCTCCCGTAGCTTGCGTGTGCCAATGAATCTCCTGGAGATCAAGAACAAGACGCAGGGTGAGTAGCGGCCTCAATACCTTAGTGTCCGTTTGATAACGCCTATTTGTGAGCGATGCGTCTCAGCAGGAGAGTTCTGAGGGCACCGTAAACCCTTGGGCTGAGAGCGGTCGATGCGCTTTCGTAGTCGCGTACCGAGACGTCGCCAGGGGGTCATCCAGGCGAAGGTGCGCTCGACCAACCGCCGCGGGATGACCTCGAACCTTCGGCGACGTCGGAGCGCTTGACGATCTCCAAAGTGAATTTGAGGAAGGCTGCGTTGTGAGCTTTGTGCGGTCATAGGCCCCGTTCGCGAAGGGATGCTTTAGCCATGGCCATCGATTGCGCACGCCGTCGAGGATCATCTGAGCGCCAGCGCTGTCGGAGATGTCAGCCGGCGTCAGGTTGAGCATCAGCAGACGGCCATCGGCCGGATGTGGCGCTTACGCCCGCCGATCTTCTTTCCAGCGTCTAGCCCCTTGTTCTTGCCTCCCGTGCCTTGACCGACTGACTGTCGATGAAGCGCCCCGTCCGTTCGCGATCCAGCGTCATGCCACGTCGTGGATCGTCCGGAACATGACGCGCCGGACGAAGCGGCGGAACCACTAATAGATGGGTTTGCCAGGAATCCTTCACAGTCGAGGTGCAGCTTCACCGCCTCGCTGGTTCGCATCAACTTAATGCCGTGTCTGCATGCTCCGCCGACATGAGCGCATAGGCGTTCCCATCTCTGATCGCAACATAGTCCATTGTCACTTCGCCCATAGCGCTTCTCCATAGGACGGGGGAACGGAGGCATTACCTCGAGGCGCATCTGTCCAGATAGTAATGGGAATGGGGCTAAGTGCCTGAGAAGAGTGGTCGGAGTGATAGGATTTGAACCTACGACCCCCACGTCCCGAACGTGGTGCGCTACCAGACTGCGCTACACTCCGACATTCTCAAACCATCGGGAAGGCCGGACTTATAACCGGGGGCGGGGTGCCCCGCAAGCGGAGAATGGCGTTTTCGACGATATTCGCGCTCCGTGAAATGGCAGTTGCCAGCGGCAGTCCCGGCGACTATGAACAGCCGCACCGCACAAGGCATTGGGGCGTCGCCAAGTGGTAAGGCAGCGGTTTTTGGTACCGCCATTCCCAGGTTCGAATCCTGGCGCCCCAGCCAGGTATCAGGCCAAGCGTACAAGCTGAAGGGTTAGCCCGCTCGGGTGCCTGGCTGGCCCTGATTGATCGGCAGGCCCGGGCTGCAGCCTTCGATCGACAATCTTGACCGCGATTCGGCTTCGCGATGGCAGTCACAACTGACTGCTCCTTGCCGGCTAAGCTGGTAAACGCAGACAGAGAGACGACGGCAGGAAATAGACTCGATTCGCATCCTTTTGGCGAAACATTGCAAAATGACGCAGACGATGCGAAGAGGGTTGCGCACCGCAGAGACAAGATTGTGGCTGAAGCCAAACGCATGTCAATCCATAAACATTCATCCGATGAGGCCGTTGCACGCAACGATGGACCCACAAAGGCAAGCCTTTCTGTGATCATCCCCGTTTATAACGAGGAGCAAAGCATACCGGACTTGTTGGCCCGCCTTCTTCCGGTTCTTCTCTCGCTGGATAGATCATTTGAGATTGTCGCAGTGAACGACGGGAGCAGGGACAATTCTTTAAATCTGCTGATCGCGGCGCTCGATTCTCTTCCAAATCTTCGAATTATCGACTTCCGCCGTAACTTTGGACAAACGGCCGCGATGATGGCCGGAATCGATCATGCCAAGGGGAAGATAATCGTCGCAATCGATGCAGACCTTCAAAATGATCCGGACGACATTCCGCTTCTTCTCGCCAAACTCGATGAAGGTTACGACGTCGCGAGCGGCTGGCGCAAAGACCGCATGGACGCGGCGATCCGGCGGAATTTTGTGAGTCGGGTTGCCAATCGACTGATTTCATGGATTTCGGGGGTTCATCTCCACGATTACGGCTGCACCCTGAAAGCTTACCGGGCCGACGTTCTTAAAGGGGTTCGTCTTTACGGCGAAATGCATCGATTCATTCCGATTTATGCCGCCTGGATGGGCGGCAGGGTGGCTGAGGTGCCGGTTCGCCATCATCCACGCAAATTCGGCAATTCGAATTACGGCCTCGAACGCGTTTTGAAAGTGGTCCTCGACCTGATTGTAGTCAAATTTCTCGACCGATATCTTGTGAAGCCGATTTACGTCTTTGGAAGTTTTGGTGCCTTGGCGCTTGCCACAAGCGCGGTCACCTTTGTCTGGATGATTGCAATAAAATTCGCTTGGGGCATATCTATGATATCGACTCCTCTTCCACTTGTTGTCGTTATGACCTTTCTGATTGGAATATTAAGTATCTTGTTGGGCTTGCTGGCGGAAATAATGGTAAGAACGTATTTCGAGTCGCAGAAGCGGACCCATTACTTGGTGCGTGAGATCTACAGCTCCGAGTTCGAGAAATAGGCATGTGCGGTCTGGCAGGATTTGTTGGCGAGGGTTCGCACTCGACCTTGCGTGCGATGGTGGCGAGTATTAGTCATCGTGGCCCCGACGGCGAAGGTTATTGGTCAAATGACGAGTCGCGCGTACATCTAGGTCATCGACTTCTGGCGGTCCTCGACATCGAGGGCGGCGCACAGCCAATGTGGGATGCTGCCGGCGATGTCGGCATCGTTTTCAACGGTGAGATCTATAATCACGCCGAACTGCGGTCGGAGTTGGAAGCCAACGGCTGCCGTTTTAGGTCTTCGCACTCCGATACGGAGGTCCTTGTCCACGGTTATAAAATATGGGGAAGCCAACTGCCGCTACGGCTGAACGGTATGTTCGCCTTCGCAATCTTGGATCGGCGGGCAAAGCAGGTTTTTTTGGCTCGCGATAGGTTCGGCGAGAAACCTCTCTACTATGCGGCAACTCCGCGGTCTTTCGTCTTCGGTAGCGAGGTCACCGCCGTTCGGAAGCATCCTGCCGTGTCGGGCGAGCTTTCGCCGCGGGCTGTTCAGAAATATCTGGCCTGGGGCTTTCTGCCCGCGCCGCACTCGCTCTACAGCGACATCAAAAAGCTGCCCGCTGGTTGCAGCCTGACCCTCGATATTGAATCGCGCTGCTTTGACGTGGCCTCCTATTGGCGCTTTCGACTTGAGCCCGACAACGACCTCAAATTGTCCGACGAGCCCCGACTAGCTGACGAATTGCGCGACCTCCTGCAACAGGCGGTGCAGCGTCGTCTCATCAGCGATGTCCCGCTTGGGCTGTTTCTCTCGGGGGGAATCGACAGCAGTACCGTGTTGGCAGGAGCGGCGCAGGGTCTTGCGAGCGAGAGTCTCAAGACGTTTACAATCGGCTTTACCGATCCGAGCTTTGATGAATCCGGATTTGCGAGAGCGCTGGCGGCAGCCTTCGGCACGCAGCATCACGAAGAAATACTCGACCTAGATCGCGCACGCACGCTGATGCCCCAAATTCTGGGCAACTTGGACGAGCCGCTCGGCGATCCGTCTATCTTGCCGACTTATCTCCTCAGCCGGTTTGCTCGCAGGCACGTTACGGTCGCGCTCTCGGGCGACGGCGGTGACGAACTTTTCGCAGGCTACGATCCCTTCAAAGCTCTTAACCCCGCCCGCATTTATTCGAGCCTGGTTCCTCGGGGCGTTCATCGCGGACTGAGACGCTTGGCTGATTTACTACCTCGGTCGACCAGCAACATGAGTCTTGACTTTAAGGTTCGGAGAGCGCTTTTGGGGCTGTCATGGCCGCAAGCGATGTGGAATCCGATCTGGCTTTCGCCGGCGGATCCCGAGCTCATCGGTGAAATTTTTGAAAGTCCTTTGTCGGCTGAAGAGCTCTACGAGGAGGCGCTCGATCTATGGGCCGCCAACGATACTGATCTCGTTGATCGCACGCTCGAATTTTATACAAATTTCTACCTTCCGGACAATATCCTGACCAAGGTTGATCGAGCCGCGATGCTGAACTCACTCGAGTCGAGAGCCGTGTTTCTCGATAACGATCTCGTGGAGTTCTGTCGCAAGCTGCCGAACACCTTCAAGTTTCGCCATGGGGAACGAAAGGTGCTCCTGCGCCGTGCGGTTGCGGGATGGCTGCCACCGGAAGTACTGGCCCGACGGAAGAAAGGCTTTGGTATCCCGGTGTCACGGTGGTTGCGGGAGTGGCCAGCGCCAACGGTGAACGGTGCTGCCACATGCAAAATCGGGCTCGATGCTGCCGTACTTGATGACCGCTGGGCGTCGCACAAACGCGGCGAGCAGGACAACCGTCTTCTCCTCTTTGCCTGGGCAAGCCTGGCGCCACATCTTGTTGCGCCGCCTGCCTTGGCCGACGCGGCCTAAGGCGAGCGATGGAGAGCGGAACTTTCGCCAGCGAAGCGGTCAATGAAGCGAGCCATTGGTGGTTCGTCGGACGCCGGCGGCTGTTTGCGCGTGAGATCATCGAAGCAAAACTGCCGAGGACAGCCAAAATCCTTGACGTGGGGACGTCGACCGGGACCAATCTGCGAATGCTTCGCGACATCGGCTTCGCAGATGTTGAAGGTTTGGATTTCAGCGAGGAAGCGATTAGCTATTGCGCGAGCAAGGGCTTGGGGGTGGTCAAGCAAGGCGACATCTGCGCGATGCCGTTTCCCGAGGGAACATTCGATCTCGTGCTGGCAACCGATATTATCGAGCATGTCGACGATGACCTCAAAGCTCTTTCGGAGATCGCCCGAGTTCTCAAGCCAGGCGGTCTCGCACTTGTCACAGTACCGGCCTTTCGCGTGCTGTGGGGACTCCAGGATCGAGTTGCCCAGCATAAGCGTCGCTACGTTCGGCCCGAGCTCCTCTCCCGCATCCGCAAAGCTCGCCTCCACGTCGAGAAAGTATACTACTTCAACTATCTGCTTTTTCTGCCAATTTTTGCCGCGCGTAGACTCATCGATTTATTCGGTGTGCAGGCGAAAAGCGAAGCTGAACTGAATTCTAGGTGGATGAACTGGTTTCTTGAGCGGATATTCACATTCGATGTTCTGAGCGCACGACACATCAAGCCGCCATTCGGCGTTTCGATTCTAGCGTTCGTAAGCAAACCCGCAATTTTTGGCAAAGATCGGGGCGAGCCGTGACAACCGTCAACAAGACATCTTCACCGCCGGTTGCGTCCGGGTCGCCTGATCGCTTTGGCTATGAGTGGAGCGAATATGCCGAAATGCGTCCTGAATACGAGGAACAGTTCCGGCGCTGGTCAATCCCTCTTTCGCCTGAGGAGTGGAAGGGTCGGAGCTTCCTGGATGTCGGTTGCGGAATGGGGCGTAACTCCTATTGGCCGGCCTTTTATGGTGCATCCGAGGGTCTGGCGATCGACGTTGATTCTCGATCTCTCGCCTCTGCTTGCCGCACGCTTGAGTCGTTTGCGCAAGTTCGCGTCGAGGAGCGCAGCGCCTACGAGATTAACGAGGCAGACCGGTTCGACATTGCATTCTCGATTGGAGTGATCCACCATCTTGAGTATCCGGAACAGGCTCTCGCCGGCATGGTGAAAGCGGTCAAGCCGGGCGGGCGCGTGCTGATATGGGTTTATGGGCTCGAGAACAACCAATGGATCGTCAATCTGCTCGACCCCATCCGAAAACTACTGTTTTCCAGACTGCCCATCGGCCTCGTCCACCATCTGTCCGTCTACCCTGCGGCGTTGCTTTGGACCGCCTTGCGGCTGGGGATCGGACGCATCGCCTATTTTGAGTTGCTGCGGGGTTTCACATTTCGGCATCTGCGCTCGATTGTGTTCGATCAGATGCTCCCGAAGATCGCGAATTACTGGCCGCGCGCCACCGTGGAAAAACTCATGCGCGATCAGGGGCTGGTCGATGTGCAAGTCACATGGGTAAATCAGATGTCGTGGACTGCGATTGGGACAAAAACATCCGCATCGGGAAAATAGTGATGAATGCGCGTCCTCCACAATCGGCCGAAGCCCCTGCTGATATCATTCCTTGGCTTGACATTTTGGCCGCCCCGGGTGGCGGCGAGGATCTGCTGGTCTGTGACGCGGGCCTGAGAACCAATCGATCGGGCGCCACATTTCCCATTTCACCTCACGGGATTCCACTATTCGCGTTGTCCACGTTGTCCGAAGAAGCCGATTATCAGCAGCAGCACTATGACCGGATTGCGAACGCTTACATCGCCAACTTATCTTATCCGCACACTCAGGAGTACATGGCTTATCTCGATCGCGTCCTGATGGCTAAGATTGGTTCCACTAGTCTTGGGACAGTGGCTGAGCTGTGCTGCGGCCATGGCGAAGCCCTGAAACTGTCAGGGTTGGCGTTTGAGCGTTATGTTGGAATCGATGTTTCCGAGAAGATGCTTGAGAGCGGGTTGACGGCAGCCGGCGATTGTCAGGCGCTATTTGTCCAAGGCGACGCCACGCGTGTCCCGCTTAAAGACGCCTCTGTTGATACGGTTCTTATGCTCGGCGGCGTGCATCATGTTCCGAACCGGGCCGCTCTCTTCAGAGAGATTCGGCGAATCCTCAGGCCCGGGGGGAGGTTTGTCTTCCGCGAACCCGTGAGCGATTTCGTGCTGTGGAAGGCGATCCGCTGGCTGGTCTACCGACTGTCTCCCATGCTCGATCACGCAACTGAACGACCCCTGACGCATAGTGAAACTGCGGGTGTTCTCACCCGGGCCGGACTTGATCTGACCGATTACAGAACCTGTGGGTTTCTGGGGTTCTGCCTGTTCATGAACAGCGATGTACTCATCTTCAACCGGCTTTTCCGCTACGTACCCGGAATTCGCGCCCTCACGCGAGGATCGACTGTTATTGACGAGGCGGTCTTGCGAATACCGGGTTTCGGCCGCGCAGGGCTTCAGGTCGTTGGAGAAGCCAAGCCAGTGGCGTGTGGCTGAGACTATGTCGACCCTCCTCCTGCTCGTCCTTATGATAGGTTGCACTGTCATCGCCAATCTTATGATGAAGCTTGGGGCAGGGGACCCGGCGAGCGCGGTCCTGCTTGGGCTGATATCGTGGCGAACATTCATCGGTCTTGTGATATTTGCCACCGCTGCCGCATTCTACGCTTTCGTCCTGAAAGTGTTGCCACTCAACCTGGCCCAAGCTTACGCCGCTGCACAGTTCGTCGCCGTGATTTGCGCCGCGGCCCTTTTGCTCGGCGAGCCGATAACGTTTATGCGCTGGGTCGGCATCAGCCTGATCTCGGGCGGTATCATGATTGTCGCACTTTCAAGCGAGACTTCACTATGATTTCCAAGGTGCTTTTAAGAGTTCGGGAACAACATGTTCATATTCTGTTGTTGATTGCAGTTCCCGTACTCTTGGGGCTTCGAAACCCCGGCTGGCTTTACACTCCGATCGGTTACCTCGATCCCTGGTACAATGTCGGGTATTTTCTTCATTACGGCGATCCAAACTTTCTGCCTGGCCACTACAAGGAATCGCGACTCTCCTGGATTGCTCCAGGCTATGCTCTCTACAGCCTGCTCGGGCCGACCGCGGCGAACTTCGTTCTGCATGTTGGCGCGCTAACGTCGAGTGCCGTGTTCGTCTACCTCACGTTGGCGCGTCTGGTCTCGCGCAAGAGCGGCTTGATTGTTGCGGCTCTGTTGACGGCTTATTATCCGTTCCACGGCTCCGGCGGTTGGGATTATCAGACGACGCCGTCGGGCGCCTATTACGCGCTCACGCTCTATCTTCTGACCCGCGCATCACAATCGGCACGTCCGATAAACTGGCTCGTGGCAACAGGGATGGCCTTCGGGGCAACCTTTCACGCGAATATTATATTCGTCAATATGGTGCCGGTTCTCGCCGCTCAATATCTGGCGGTTGGCCGGCAGCATCGCAATTTGAAAGGCATCATTCAGGCTGCTAGCTGGAGCCTTCTTGGTTTCGTTCTGGTGACTTTGGTTCTCTGCTTGATCGCCTGGTCCGTTGGCCGGCGGGCTGCATTTTTTTGGCCGATCGTCGAGATCGTCTTCAATTACACGCGCGACCCATCCAATATGAAAGCATGGTGGTCGCCGTGGTCGAGCCTTTGGTTTCTCAGGCCTGAAGCTTTCGTTTATCTCATCCTGCCAGCATCGATCCTCGTTGCATCGGTCATCTGGTTAATGGGATTGATGAAGGGCAGATCGGCCAACCTGAGGCCGGATACGCTTGTGCCCGTTGCTCTTGTGGCACAATATGTTTTTCTTGCTCTACTTTGGATCGTTTGGCAGAGCTTCGGGCATGTGGCTCTTCAGCCTGATTATTTTGCCTATCCACTTATCATTCCTGCATTCATCGCCTTGGGCGTCCTAATCCAACCAGTGGATAAACGATTACTAGTGTCAACCTGCGTCGCAATGATCGTTGCCTTTATAATTCTGCAAATTAGTCCCGACCTTCGGAATTTTGGTTCGTGGATAACTCCAAACGCTTTTGCAATCATGACCGGTGTCGTGATGCTCGCGGCGGTCGTCGGCGGGGTGCTTCTTCCAGCGACAAAATGGATGGCTGTCCCCGTAGCCGCTTTTGTTTATCTCGTCGCCTATCCTCCGCTGGCAATCCAGACCGGTGTTGTCCGCCGCGTCCTTTGGAGTGAGTTGGGGTCGAAGGTTGCATCGCGAACATGTGTCGATGCGGAGAGCGCCTACGCGGGAATCGTTCGCCTGATCAGACTCTTCCGGCTGGGTAACCCTGTCTGGTGGCAGACTTGGGTATGGATCGGCCCTGACGAAGAGGCGCAGGTCGGTGATTGCAGGCTGAGGCTAGTTAAGTTTCGTGGATCACTGATCTCGACCGGAACAGGCGGACTTGGCACCAGCAACGATCGGTCTGCGGACGATATCAGTGATCAGTATGTCGGATTTGTCACGAATGGCGGCCAGGTTGTGGCGATTGTCAGGGACCCTTTGTATCTGGATCAATTGATTGCTCGCTTTGCACGGTTCGGCAAGCGGCTGGAAGTCATTCACCGTGAGGAAATGAATTTCGGAGCCATCCCGGTTATCTTGGTAATTTACAGGTCGTCCGGCGTTTGACTCGGCACGGCGATTCTACGCAGGGGCGGACTGCAGGACAGGTATCAAGTGCCCTTGGGTCAGTGTAGAACCGGTGACCTCATCGACCTGACCTAGTTCATCTCTTGCAGTGCGGAATTTATCGCCAAAGTGGCCGGTGCTGGATCGCAGCACGTGCGACAAACCAAACCTTAGTAGCCGAGGACCAGCACGCTCAAAGGATCACGGACGTATTGAAGGCTGGCGTTTTCAGAGGCCCGTTTGATGACGAATCGAAATTGACGGATGGGCGGTGATTTAAGTTTGGGATGTGGCCCCCAGCGACGCGCGGTCGAATGGCCGATATCGAAAAGAAAACAAAGTGCTATCTGACCGACCTCACTGATGAGGAGTGGACGCGGATACGGCCTTTCCTGCTCGGCGAGGTCATCCCGCGGCGGTGGGTCGTCGAGCGCACCTCGCCTGGATGACCCGCTGGCGACGTCTCGTACGCGACTACGAAAGCACATCGACCGCTCTCAGCCCAAGGGTTTACGGTGCCCTCGGAAGTCTCCTGCTAAGATGCATTGCTCACAAATAGGCCTTATCAAACGGAAGCGCATTCCGCGGCAGTTCCAGAGGGCCGACTACGTGGCCGACTGCGCTGCGCGACCTCTGAACGCAGGCTCATGGCGCCGTATGATTGGCGACCTCCAAGCTTGGCAGGTTTCATTGGATTAAATTAAGTTTCGTGGTCCTTGCCACGGGAAGGCCTTCCGAATATTAGTGCCCCCGCCACGGCAGCGCATATGGGGATACTTGATGAAAACAGCTTTGGTGTGTGGGGCGGGTGGGTTCATAGGCTCCCACCTCGTTAAAGAACTGAAGAGCCAAGGCTTTTGGGTTCGCGGCGTTGATCTTAAGATGCCCGCCTTCAGTGAAACCGCGGCTGACGACTTTATGGTTGCGGATCTGAGGGATCCCTATAACTGCCGATCGGCTGTAGATCGTCGCTTCGACGAAGTGTACCAGCTTGCCGCCGATATGGGCGGTGCCGGTTATATCTTTACCGGCGAGAACGACGCCGACATCATGCACAATTCGGCAACGATCAACCTCAACGTGTTGGACGCCTGTCTCCGCCGCAACAACAAGCGCATTTTCTACTCCTCCTCGGCCTGCATGTATCCGGCATACAATCAGGAAGATCCCAATCGCCCCGTCACCCAAGAAGATAGCGCTTATCCGGCAGCTCCCGATTCCGAGTATGGCTGGGAAAAGCTTTTTTCGGAGCGCCTCTATCTTGCATTTAACCGCAACTACGGTATGCAGTGCCGCGTAGCGAGATATCATAACATTTTCGGCCCCGAAGGGACGTGGGACGGCGGCAAGGAGAAGGCTCCCGCCGCCCTGTGCCGAAAGGTCGCGCAGGCCGAGAACGGGGGCGAAATCGAGATCTGGGGCGATGGCCTCCAGACCCGATCTTTCCTTTATATCGACCAGTGCATCAAGGGCACGATCATGTTGACCCGGTCGGATTTCGAAGGGCCGGTCAATATCGGTTCGGAGGAGATGGTTACGATCAACCAACTCGCCGACATGGTCATGACGATCGCCGACAAGAGACAGCGGATCCGGAATATCCCCGGGCCCGTGGGCGTGCGGGGCCGCAACTCTCATAACGAACTCATCCGCGAGCGCCTTGGCTGGGCCCCCGACGAGCCTCTCGAGATCGGCCTTCGCAAGACATATACGTGGATTGCAGGCCAAGTAGAGCGCGCTCGGGGCCGCAATCAACGCGCCGCAGCTTAAATATCACGTCTGTCCGGAACGACGATTCCATTCAGCTGAAAGGTTTGCCTATGAACGTCACGTCCACGCGGCCGCGACTCTCGGTTATTGGGCTTGGGAAGCTCGGTTCCCCCATGGCGGCGGTATTTGGCGTCAAGGGCTTTGATGTCGTCGGCGTCGATCTCAGCAGCACGTTTGTCAGTGCGCTCAATGCTGGCCGCGCGCCGGTCGAAGAGCCGCAACTTCAAGAATTTCTTGATCGTGCCAAGGGCCGTATTCGGGCGACGGGTGACTACGAGGACGCGATACGTTCAACGGACATCACCTTCATCATCGTTCCGACCCCGAGCGGACCGGACCGGCTGTTCCAGAATCGCTACGTCGTCGATGCGGTGGAGCGGATAGGCAAAGCCCTCCACAACAAGTCCGATTACCACGTGGTGGTGGTGACAAGCACTGTGATGCCAGGGTCGACGGGCGGCGAGATCCGCGCGGCGCTCGAGCGCACCTCCGGTCGGATTGTCGGCGAGAATCTCGGGCTTTGTTACAATCCTGAATTCATCGCTCTTGGCTCTGTCGTCCGTGACATGCTGTTCCCTGATATGATCCTGATCGGGGAATCCGATACGCGAGCGGGGGATATGCTGGAGGCAGTGTATCGCGGCTCGACGGAAAGCACGCCCGAGTTTCACCGCATGAACCTGGTGAATGCGGAGCTTTGCAAGATTTCCGTGAACACGTTCGTCACGACGAAGATTTCCTACGCGAACATGATTGCCGATATGTGCGATCACCTGCCGGGCGCTGACGCGCATGTGGTGACGCGCGCCGTCGGAGCAGACAGCCGCATCGGACGCAAGTATCTCAAGCCGGCCATCGGTTATGGCGGGCCGTGTTTCCCACGCGACAACAAGGCTTTCGCCGCTCTGGGGCGCAAGCTCGGCGTGAATTGCGAATTGGCCGAGGCCACCGATCGGGTGAATGATCACCAACTGCATCGGTTGATGGGTGCTGTCGAGGCGAGCGTCAGTCCCGGCCAGACGATTGCGGTGCTTGGACTCTCTTACAAGCCGCACACGGGCGTGGTCGAGGAAAGCCAGGGCGTGTCCCTTGCCGTAATGCTGGCCGAAGCCGGCTATGGAGTAATGGTTTCCGATCCGATGGCAAACGACGCAGGCGTAGCCGTGCTCGGGACCCGTGCCGACGTCTTCGCCTCGGCTGCCGATGCTGTCGCAAATGCCGATGCCGTCGTGATCATGACGCCTTGGCCCGAATTCAGCGAAATCAATTGGCACTCGGGCTTGTCGGCAGGTCAGTCGCGCGTTGTCATCGATCCATGGGGTATCGTCGAAACGACGGAGACGAGCGGCGTCAAGCTTGTTCGTCTCGGGCGTGGCGATTGGCGCCACGCATCTGCGGCCCGCGAGGCGGCGGCCTGAGGGCTAACCGATTGACCGGGGGCGGGCTGACCTCGTGCAGGAATACTTATCGTCTGGAGATGAAGTTTGATTTCGATTGTGCTTTACGGCCGGAACGACAATTACGGCTACAATCTCCATAAGCGCGCGGCGCTCAGCCTCAACTGCATGGCGGAAGTTCTCTCCGATCCCGCGGATGAGATCCTGTTCGTCGACTACAATACGCCCGACGACTTCCCGACTTTTCCTGAGGCGATCCAGGATACGCTCACCGACAAGGCCAAACGTCATCTCCGGATCCTGCGCGTTCGGCCCTCTGTCCATGCGCGTTTCGCGTCGCGCACGCATCTTGTGGCGCTGGAGCCGGTAGCCCGTAACGTTGCGGTTCGTCGTTCGAATCCGGCAAACCGGTGGATCCTGTCGACCAATACCGACATGGTCTTTGTCCCGCGCAAAGGACAGTCTCTATCAGAAACTGTTCGAGATCTCCCCAAGGGACACTACGGAATTCCGCGCTTTGAAGTCCCAGAAACGCTCTGGGAGTCCGTCGATCGTCTGAACGCACGTGCCGTAATCGAAGCCTTCGATCGGTGGGGATGGGATCTTCATCTGAACGAGATCGTGGCTGGCATGTCGCCATTCTTATTTGATGGGCCAGGCGACTTCCAACTGATGGAGCGCGCGGACCTTTTCGCCTTTCACGGTTTTCATGAGGAGATGTTGCTCGGCTGGCATGTGGACGCAAATATCGCGAAGCGGTTCAGCATGGTTTACGGGCATGTTGGCGACCTGTCGGCCCAGATCTTCGGTTACCATTGCGACCACACGCGGCAAGTGACGCCGGCGCATCGACGCGATGCCGTCGAGAATAATCCAGAGGAGTTCTTTCACCGCGTCGAACGGCCAGAACTGCCAGAGCAGGCGGAATCTTGGGGCTGTCCCGCTGATGAGGTGGAAGAGGTGCGGCTTGAGGGAGCGACTGGCGGCGTTTTTATAGACACCCTCAATGCCTTGCTGAAGACACCACTCTCCACGCCACTGCAGCGCTCCTATACTCCAGATTTTTATGATCGCTGTGGATATGCGCCCGAGCACGTGCTGCCATTCTTGATTGATCTCTTCGCGAGCATGCCGCGCACCTGCTCCGTTGCTTGGTTCGGTCAACGGGGCCGGATGTTTGAACTGTTCGTGGAGGCTTGGGCCGGCCTTGGTTTTACCTCTCCCATTCTCATAGCGGGCGAACTCGCCACACTCGGAAATTTGGAAGGCGAGGCGCATGTGAACCTCCTCACGCTTGAGGAGGTTGAAGCAACTGCCGATGCGTTCATATTTGACTTTGCTCGCGAGAATGGTGAGCCGCTCATTCCAGTCCCCCATGAGCACGATTGGCTCCTCGCGCGAGCCATGCTTAGTTGCTTCCATAGATTGGTCGATGCTGAAGAAGAACGGCAACGGCAGAAGGAAATGCCCCGCCGCTTTATTGGAATCAATGCGATCCACAATCGGTTTGAACGGGCGTTCAGTAGCCATATCAACGTTGCCCGCACACCTTTCAGCGTGCGCATTAGACACGGCTTTATCAATCCACCAAATTTGGATGAGGCGGGAGTAGAATGGCTGCCGAATATGCTCCCCGGCACCGCCGGCGTCAGGGACGGTAAAATAATTCGTTCCCGCAGCAACACAGCCGGTCACGTGACTTACGGCCCTTACGCGCACCCGCTGCCTGGCAAGTACAAAGTTTCCATAGACCTTGAATACGATAGGATCAGCGCTCCTGGAGAAAACGGGATTGAACAGGCGGTGCGACGCGTCCTTGGCAACGTCGGAAATAGATTTCCATATGGTCCGGTCGATTGGAAGAAAAGTGCCATGTCCGCACAGCGGCTCGATGTAAATATCGAAATTGCGGCCGGCGACGACGTCATCACCAGCCTTCAGCTTAATGGCATTGACGTTGCAACCTCATCCTACAGTTTGGTTTTTGATGTCGCGTCAGCACTTTCTATGAGTGGCACCCCTGATGCCATCGAGGTGCGAATCCACTCAAATGGGGCAGCGGAATTCCGTGTAACACGTGTGGTTGCGCAGCGGCTTGGCCCACAAGCACCACTTTCTCATCGAATCAAACGTCTATCACCTGCCTTTTCCAAGGAGCACTGAATGTCCACCGCAACTGTCGCCAATCTTCCCGGGATTGAAGACGTGCAATCCTATTGGGATCGCCGTCCTTGCAATGTCAGACACTCCACCCAGCCTGTCGGGAGCCGTGAGTATTTTGATGAAGTCGAAGCCAGGAAGTACTTTGTCGAGCCGCATATTCCTGGATTTGCTGATTTTCCTCGTTGGAAGGGCAAAAGGGTGCTTGAGATCGGCTGCGGTATCGGCACGGATGCTACCAACTTCGCGCGGCAAGGTGCTGACTACACAGCCATCGAACTATCAGCTGCGAGCCTGGAACTTGCAAAGAAGCGCTTTGAGCAGTTTGGTCTCAAAGGCTCCTTTCACGTCGGCAATGCGGAAGAAGTGGGCCGCGTCGTCGGTCCTAACAAGTTCGACTTGATCTATTCTTTCGGCGTTATCCATCATACACCTAACCCCAGGGCAGTTATTGAGAGCGCGCGTAGCATTATCGCGACGGATGGCGAACTGAGGATCATGCTCTACGCATCGAATTCCTGGAAATCGATCATGATCGATGCTGGGTTTGATCAGCCTGAGGCGCAAACCGGTTGTCCGATCGCATTCACCTATACCAATGACGAGGTACGTGAACTCCTGGACGGTCAATTTGAGGTAACCGAGATACGCCAGGATCATATCTTTCCTTATGTCGTCGAAAAGTATGTCCGCTACGAGTATGAGCCGCAGCCGTGGTTCAAAGCAATGCCAGAGGAGATGTTCGCATCGCTCGAAAAAGCCTTGGGCTGGCATTTGATGATTACTGCAAAACCGATCTAGAAGAGGCGGGCCCAAGACACGGTATTAGTGCTGGAGCAATGGGGGCGCCCAAGCGGTGTTCTCCGCATGCGAATGCTAGCCTCCCTATGTGAACGACCCATTCACCCAAGACGGGGCGCTGAGGGCCCCGGCTTTTCTGCTGACAGTCGTGTGCAGAACGTCAAGATTTGACGTTCTGCGGAAGAGCGCGTGGGTAGGTTGGCACGCGAAATCATGTTACTAGTTCGGTGTGGTTGCCGGAAACCGACGTCCTCTGGAGCCGCTTCGAACGTGATCTGGGTGCATCGGTTTCACGGTGAGCTGGTAATAGGCCAAATGATGAGAAAAACCGGTCGGAGAGTATGCCGCGTGGCGGCAGGACGCAGGCGTTTGGGCGAAGAATAGCCGCTGAAGCTTTTAACAGAGACACTTCAAGCCCCTGATGCACGGATCGGGATTATAATCTGAGCGCACTGCCGAACTGGCGGGGCGCAGACGACGGCGGAGTGACAATGAGAGCTGATGCTGAAGTTTGGAAAATCCTCGACGAAGAGGTTGCCTTTGACGCTCCACCCTATTTGTCCGTCACGCGTCAGCGAGTGCGCACCGATAGCGGCGTCGAGATCGACGATTATTGGCAGGTTCGCCTTCCCGATTTCGCGATCGCAGTTGCCGTTACGGACAAGAACGAAATTATCACGCTCTGGCAGTACAAGCACGGCGCGCGTCGGCACGGACTCACCTTTCCGGCTGGCCATATTAACCCGGGTGAAGATGCCGCGACGGCGGTGCGGCGGGAATTGCTGGAAGAAACGGGCTATGAAACGGGCGCCGTCACCCCCTTGGGACGCTGCGCCGTCAGCGGCAATCAAGGCTGCGGGGAGGCGCATCTGTTTCTGCTCACAGGCTGCCGTCGCGTCGCCGAACCTGATGCCGGGGACTTGGAAACGATGGAAGTGAGGCTCTTGAACCTCGAAGCGGTCGAGCGCGCGATTCAGTGCGGAAACATCGCAGTTCTTCCTCATCTTGCCGTATGGGCGGCCGCAAGACGCTATCTCGCCTAGGCTCCCTTTGAGCCAGACTGGACTGGGATCTGCCGCTCTGACCGATCCAAAACTGCAGTGGTACGTGCTGCCTTCGGATTGAAACGGCGCACGAGGAGAAAGCGAAAAAATGTCGACATCCGCAGAACAGCAGCGCGTCTTTTCGCTTGTGCCGGGGGCGGCGCCGATCGAGCTTGTCGCATTCTATCCGGAATTTACCGACTATTACCCGGAGAGCGAACTCCAAACGAAACGGTGGCTCGTCCAAAATGCGGGGACGGATTGGGTGACACTCGATGTCGGTGCGAATGTCGGCGTCTATTCGATGCTGATGTCACGCCTGTCACCGGAAGGGCACGTGCACGCATTCGAGCCGACGGCGACGGCGGAGTTGCTTCGGAAAAATCTTGCGGCGCAGGGCATCGGGAACGTCACCGTGCGTCAGGTTGCCATGGGCAACCAGGCGGGCATGCTCGACGAGTCGATTTATCGCATATGGGGAGCGGCGCCCGAACGGCAGCACTACGATTTCAACACGCTGGATCGGTTCGTGACGGAAGCCGGACTTGCGCGTGTCGATTGCATCAAGATCGACGTCGATGGCTTCGACCTCGAGGTCCTCAAAGGCGCGGAGAAAACGCTCGAGCGCTTCAATCCCTGGGTGATCATCGAACTGAATCATGCGCTTGCCACGCGCGGTCAGTCGGTTGGCGATGCGATGCTGTGGCTCCTGGCACGCGGCTATAACAGCGCCCTGGTCCTGGACCAGGAGAATTTTATTCTGAAGCGCGAGCCTTCGGATACCGCGGGCCCGGCGGACCGCCTCTCGCTCACCTTCGATCGTGAGCCCATCCTGCTTCCACCCGTGTTCGGGCCCGGCGAACCATTGCCGGCGTTCTTCTCGCCTGTCGCGAAGCTGCACAATGGCGCCATCTCGGTTCCTGACCATCCGCGGGCCCTCCAGATTCCGGGCCCGCGCTGGTCCTATGGTGCGTCCTGGTCACGCGAGGGCGCGCAGACGGCGGGCTCGATTATCGTGGAAGCCGAAATCGAGGTGTCGGCCGGTGCGGTCGGCCTTGGCTGTCTCGCGTCCGATCTCACCGTCTATGTCGGAAAAGAAATGATGATCCACGCGGCGCCAGGTCCGCAGATGGTTCGGCTTTTTGTGCCGCAGGCGGAGACGGTTGAAGCGCTGATGCTCCGAAACGTGACCGAAGGCGGAGAACCGGCGCGGGCCGAGATCCATTCCGTTCGCGTCTTCACGGCTCGGCCGGCCGCAGTGACGGCCTCTCCGGTCCTTGATCCGCGCGTTCGTAGCTTCGATCTGAACGAATGCCTCGCCAATGACGGAACGACTGCTCGGGACACGCGGCAAATCAGGATCGTTCCTGTCGGCGAACTGGGCGATGCACTCGACTTGAAGGCGCCCTATGTTCCTGAGAGGATGGTCTATCGATATGGGATTGACCGCTTCAAGACGGAAGTCGATGAGCCCGGCATCTATCGGTATCTCTATAAACACCTGTCGCCACGCCGGCATCTTGAATTCGGCACCTGGGAGGGATTCGGAACCGTGCTGTGCGCACAATCGTGCGCAGCGGAGATCTGGACCATCAACCTGCCTGAAGGCGAGCGCGACGAACAGGGCAACCCTCTCTACGGGCGCCAGGCCCTCGAAGGAGAAACGCTCAAGCCGGCCGAACACGGGCAGGCAGGCGATGCGGGTGAGCGCATCGGCTGGCGTTATCGCGCAGCCGGCTTGTCGGATCGCGTCCATCAGATCCTGTGCGACAGCCGCGAGTTCCGCGCGGAAGAGTTTGCGCCCGAGTTCTTCGATACCATTCTCGTGGATGGCGGGCATACACCCGAAGTCGTCATAAGCGACACCGACAAGGCCATTCCCTTGCTGCGGTCGGGCGGCGTGATGATATGGCACGATTTCTGTCCCGATCCGGCGGCGCTTGCCGCGTCCGAGGCTGGTCAGGGCGTCATGCGCGCCATCGTCGACAATTACGATCGATGGCGGCCTCACTTCTCACAGGTGTTCTGGGTGAGGCCCAGCTGGTTGCTCATCGGCGTGAAAGCGTAGTGGCGGAACGAACGGACAGGCCGGAATGACGATGACAAACTTCTTCAATCTTCATCAGCACGGCTTCGTACGCGTCGCTGCGGGAGCGCCGCGCGTGCGCGTTGCGGATCCGGTGTTCAACGCCGAGCGAACTCTCGAGATGACACGGAATGCCGCCTCACAAGGCGCATCCCTTGTGCTTTTTCCGGAACTCGGCCTGAGTGCATACGCAATCGATGATTTGCTGCAGCAAACGGCGCTGCTGGAGGCAGCCGAATCCGCAGTTAAAGAACTTCTCGATGCGACTCGCGACCTGTCATGCCTCATTTTTATCGGCGCGCCGGTGCGCGCCGGCGGACGGCTCTACAATGCGGGGCTCGCCTTGCATCGCGGTCGTCTGCTGGCGGCGTTTCCAAAGACCTATCTGCCGAGCTATCGCGAGTTTTACGAGAAGCGCCACTTTTCCCCGGGTGGCGGTCATGTCCCGCCCGTCTTGCGGTTCGCCGGACAGGAAGCGCCGTTCGGCAGCGACATTCTGCTTCGCGCCGAGGATGTTCCGGATTTCATCGTGCATGCCGAAATCTGCGAGGACGTCTGGGCACCTGTCCCGCCAAGCGTGGCCGCGGCTCTCGCAGGTGCGACGCTGCTCGTCAACCTATCGGCAAGCAACATCACTGTAGGCAAGTCGGAATACCGTCATGCCCTCTGCAAGGTCCATTCGGCGCGTTGTCTTGCCGCCTATCTCTATTCGGCGGCGGGGCAGGGCGAGTCGACCACGGATCTCGCGTGGGACGGCCAAGCGATGATCTACGAGAACGGCGCATTGCTTGTCGAGGCCCAGCGCTTCGCGCGCGAGCCGCAACTGATTTTCGCAGATGTCGATCTCGAGTTGCTGCAGCAGGAGCGAATGCGGCAATCGTCATTCGGTGACGCCGTCGATTTCAATCGTCCGCCGACGCCTTTCCGTGAAGTCACTTTCCGCGCCGATCCTGAGCGAGGCGGTGATCTTGGATTCAGGCGGAACATCGCACGCTTCCCGTTTGTACCGGCCCAGTCGGCACAGCTTTCGGAACTCTGCTACGAGGCGTACAACATCCAATCTCATGGCTTGCGGCAGCGATTGGAAGCGACGGGCGTGAAGCGCCTCGTCATCGGCGTGTCGGGGGGATTGGACTCCACGCAGGCGTTGCTCGTCGCCGCTCATGCGTTCGATCAGCTAGGCTTACCCCGGAGCGATATTCTCGCCTATACGCTGCCTGCCTTCGGCACGAGCGACCGTACGCGCGCAAATGCCTGGGCTCTCATGAAGGCATTGGGCGTCACTGCGGCTGAGATCGACATGACCCCGGCGTGTCGACAGATGTTAACCGATATCGGCCATCCCTTTGCAAAGGGCGTGCCCCTGTACGACATCGCCTTCGAGAATGTCCAAGCCGGGGCGCGAACTTCGGTACTCTTCCGACTAGCCAATCAACACAATGGAATCGTGCTCGGAACTGGCGATCTCTCGGAACTCGGCCTGGGATGGTGCACGTACGGCGTGGGCGATCACATGTCGCATTACAACGTCAACGCCTCGGTATCGAAGACACTGATTCAGCATCTGATCCGCTGGGTCGCGAACGAGGACATCTTTGGCACGGTGGCTCGACCGATCCTGCTCGACATTTTGGATACGGAGATCTCGCCGGAACTGATCCCTGGTGACCAGAGCGAGGCGCCGGCTCAACTCACCGAGGACCACGTTGGCCCTTATGCGCTGCAGGACTTCAACCTTTTCTACACGATCCGCTATGGATTTCGCCCTTCAAAAATCGCGTTCCTGGCGTATCAGGCTTGGCGCGATGCAACCACCGGGGAGTGGCCGCCGCACACGCCGGAGGCGAAAAGACGGGCATACGATTTGGCGGAAATCGCCAAGTGGCTTCGGGTCTTTGTCTATCGTTTCTTCACCACCAGCCAATTCAAGCGTTCGGCGCTGCCCAACGGTCCGAAGGTCAGTTCAGGCGGTTCCCTGTCTCCTCGCGGCGACTGGCGGGCGCCGAGCGACGGGAATGCATCAACCTGGCTTGCGGACCTCGAGAAGATCCCCCTCGAAAGCCCTCTAGGAGCGAGAGAATGTCGCCCGTAGGCTGCGAGCAAGGTCACGCCGAGGCAAGGAGTTTCGCGGCCCTTTCGCCATAAGCTTTTTGTGAAAGGAAGCGGGTCGCGTGTGTTTGCGCGGCCAATCCGAGATTCCTCCGGAGATCGGGATCGGCCCGCAGGGTTCGCAGAGCCTCCGCGGCTTGTTCAACATCGGCGTCGGCCCAACACATGTCGGGATGCTCGTAGGTGTTTTGCGGATCGTGGGCGGGGACCAGCTTGTAACCCACCGGCATACCTGTTTCGCGCGTCATGAAATCCGTATTGCCGGACCAGTCGGTCGCGATGACAGGCAGGCCCCGCAACATGCCCTCGGCGACCACGAGGCCGAAGCCCTCCGCGCGGTGCAGGGACATGACAACGTCCGATTCCGCATACAATGCTTCGATCTCGGCGAAATCCAGCATCTCGCCGATGAAAACCACATTGGAAGCGCCGCCCGCCGCGTCCTTCATCAGTTGGACAGCCTTGGGATAGGCGGAAGCGTTGGCGAATTTCACGATCAAACGAGCGCCCGGGTCGTCACCGAACGCCTGCCGAAAGGCCCTGATGGCGGCGCACGGATTTTTACGCTCAAAACTCGAGGCGATGTTGAGGATCACCAGGGCGGTAAAAGGGCGCCCATCGCTTGTGGCTTCTGGTCGGGGTCCTCCTGCCTGGGGAACCATAGGATGCGGGAGTATGTGGACAGGTCGGTCGCCGGTGATCGTACTGATCGCCTCCGCCGCAAACCGGCTCGGTGTCCAAATCTCATGCACAAAGGGCACGCCCAAACGCCAATCCTCCGGCATTCGTGGCAATTCCCACACCCAGTGGGCCACGATACGCTTGTCCTTCACAACCGCCCGACCAAGACGGAGCAAGGCGAGCGGCACAAGCGGGCCGCCGACATGCAGGAAAAGGCTCCCGGCGCCGATCAGGTTGCGTCCATCCTCGAAGTCAAAATCCGCGCGATTCTCATCGTAGAGGAGGGCACGTGTCAGATCGATTCCGTAGACGGATAGCCCCGCTTGCTTGAGCGCGTCGTGGCAGATTCTGGCGCCCTCTCCGAGTCCTGACGCCGAGCGGAGTGGCCCGGCCACGATCACCGGAGCGACCGCTCTCGCACCCGCTGTCACGCGGGGCGCGAGCCAGGCCGATCCGTGAAGGAGGGCAGCGCGTCTCGCATTGCGCGGCAATCGTTGCCAGACATGACGGTGAGCGAGCTTTAGCAGGGCGTTTCGCATCCATGCTCCACGGCCGAGGACGAATACGCTCTCATGTTGATCAGATGGACCGTCAGGAGGCGAGCGTTGTCAGTTGCTGCGTGTCTGAGGGAGATGCCGGAGGCTCTCCCGTCTCATACTGCTTCAGCACTGCGTCTGTCTCACCTTCCATCACAATGGAGCCGCTATCCATCCAGAAGAGGCGTGTGCACCATTGCGCGAGAATCTGAGGCGAGTGGGATGCGAGAATGAGGATCTGCGAGCGTGATACGAAGCTGTCGACACGCTCGCGCGCCTTTTGCAGAAAGCGCCGGTCGCCAGCCATGATCCACTCATCCATCAGAAGAATGTCGGGATGAGTTGCGGTGGCAATGGCGAAGGAGAGACGCATACCCATGCCGGCCGAATATGTCCGGACGGGCACGTGCAAGAACTCGCCGAGTTCGCTGAATTCAGCGATTGCGGGCGCGAGTTTTTCGATCTCCTTGGGATGCAGCCCCATGTAGAGGCCGCGCAAAAGGATGTTCTCATAACCCGTCGCATCCGGATCGGAGCCAAGCCCGATGTTCAGGAGCGCATTGACGCGTCCTTCGACCTTGATGTCGCCCGACGTCGGCTCGTAGATGCCCGCGAGCACGCGCAGAAGCGTGCTCTTGCCGGCGCCATTGGTTCCGATCAGGCCGATTCGCTCGCCGTGCTCGATATTGCAAGTGACGTTGTTCAGTGCGTTGACGACGGTGTGCCCGCCATCGGTCGAGATCGTCCGCGACCGCGATACAGCTTTGCCTGCTTCCAACAGACTGCGCTTTAACGACCGGCTGCTGTCGCGATAGAGAGGAAAGCGCAGGTTGATATTGGAAAGTCTAATGGACGACATGTATCAGACCCAGAATGGAATGCGGGCACGAAACCGGGCAAAAAACAGGAACGTCACGAGAAAACCCACTGTTGTAACGCCGAAAGCCATACCCCAGACCGGCATCGGGATCGTGTGGCCAAGTAACGGACCTCGCGCAATCTCGAGGAAAGCGTAGACCGGGTTCAGATACAGGACCCAGAACTTGTTACCGAGAGCATCTGGCATCCAGATGATCGGGGTCAAGAAGAATACAATTTGCGTAAGGCTCGACACGATCGGTCCGATATCTCGAAAGCGGGCGCAGACCATCCCAAGGAGCAACGTGACCCAGATCCCATTCAGCAGGATCAGAAACAGGCCGAGTAGACTCACCAGGCTGTATAGCGATTGAGGGACTGCAAAGATCAGCAATACCGCCGCGGCAACGACGCAATTGTGAAGAAAAATGATGAAATTCCGAACCACGCTTCGAAGTACGTGGACAGTCATTGGCATCCTCACCTGAAGCATAATGCTCTCGGCTCTGATGAATGCTGACGTGCCTTCATTGATAAGCGACGAAATAAGGTTCCAGAATAGAACGCCCAGCGTGAGGTATGGCAGGAAAGTCGTAATCTCGATTTTCCAGATGGCCGAATACAAAAAGCCTAACGCCCCCACCATGATGGCCATGCTGATGGTGAGCCAGAATGGCCCGAGTATCGAGCCGCGATAGCGCTGCCGGATGTCCTGCCAAGCCAGCGTGCTCCATAGCCACCAGCTCTCGACACCCGCCACGAGATCGTCCACGGCAAGCTGCGTGTTCGTCCGCCGGGGCGCATAGCCGGCAGCGGAGGTTTCTATTGTTCTCAGGGCCAGATTGCCGCTCATCTCATTCAAGGTTGCGGTTAGAGGACGGAAGGGGGCAGATGCGCCCCTCCCGTTCGTGAGTCAATCTTAAAATGGTCGCAGCCAGAGTAACCGGTTGCGGTTTCGTCGAGCCGTAGAGGCATCGTCATCGACGCAAAATCAGGTCCGCGAAATCGTCGCTCTTCAAGACCGCATCGACAGAATCGACGCCAAAAGGTTCTTCGAGTCCATCGTGTTGAAGCCAGGTTATGGAAAAGCCCAGATGCAGCATATCCGCCACGAATGCCTTCGGATCCTGCCCGAATTCAACGTAACGTCGGGGTGAGAATTCAAGAACAATTCGCATCGGCGAACGCTCTTCCAGCAAATCTCGCATTCCGAGCCAGGCAGAATACTCATACCCCTCGACGTCCATTTTCATGAAGGTGGGTTTTATCGGCCGTCCAAACTCACGTTGAATATTGGCCAATATGACGGGCAGCGGCTTGACCTCGACCTGCTCCGAATCGCCAAGGGTCGACCCGCCCGGGAGCAGTGAGGCACTCCCTTTATAGGCTCCGAATCGTCCCAAGGAGGCTTGAATTTGCTTTTCGCCAGTCGCAAGTTGAGCGACCGATGCGAACGCCCCAAAGCCATTGACGGCAATTGATTTTTTGATTCTGTCGGCGAGCGCCTTCTGAGGTTCGATGGCGACTACGAAGCCGGTCGGTCCGACCAGATGCGCTGCAAGCAGTGAGAAATATCCGCAATTTGCACCGATATCCACGAAGGTGTCGCCGGCACCCAGTTCGCGCATAATGACATCCGTCACCCACGGCTCCCAGCTGCCATCGTACATGATATGTGGTGTTAGGGAGATGTCCTCGCTGTCCAAGTATATTTTGCGCTTGAAAGAGGTCTCCGTCAGCACGGTCTGGTTGCCGATGTACTGACAAAACCGTCCGGTTCGCTTGCTGCCGCTCAGCCCATCGGGGGTTTGGTCGATCGCATACTGAAAGAAGCTCTTTACCGCGTCACTCTCCTTATCGATGCTCCGGACGCATAAAATCACGTAGACATCATTCGCAAAGACGATCTCGCTGCGCCCGGCAAAGCTCGCCCACCACGAAGGTTCGATCTTCGAAAGATGTCCCTTGTGAAACAATATGTATTTCTGGGCATAGAGCGTGTCCTGTTGAATTGCTCCATCCAACGGCAGGACGATTGGATCGTTGAAAGCACGAAAATCCGGGCTGTATGCCGGTACTTCATGCTTGCGGAGCCAGTCGAGGGCGCTCTGCCGGCCGCCCGGCATGATATTGGCCTCTTTTCTTGGCTCATGATCCGGTTTCAGAGAAGGGACCTGAAAAAACTTTCGCATCGTTTTTCTCTTTTTACTTAAGTCCAAAGTTCTTTCAGCCGGCCCGGGAGATGAACGGAGCAGGCATTCGATCAGTCTTGCTGATGACGGAGGATATTGTCGACAGTGACGTCGCGCCTTCCTGCTGACTGTTTTAAAGCCAGAACCGTCAAGCCACCTCGGGCATGGATATCCCAACCTTCTTGTAGGCCATCGCCAGCCTTTGACGATATGCCTCGTCGGAGAATTTTGCCGCTTGCGCGGGTCCCCGCTGAGACAGTTCCCGCCGCAAGTCCGCGTCGTGGGTCAGAGCCCGGATGCCCTTCGTCAGCTCGGTCATGTCAAGCGGGTCGACTAATACTGCCGCGTCGCCCGCGACTTCGGGAAGTGAACTCGTGTTCGAAGTCAGCACCGGGATACCGAGTTTCATCGCCTCGAGCACGGGGAGACCAAAGCCCTCGTAGATCGAAGGAAAAGCGAAGAAGCGAGCGCATTGCAGAAGGGCTGTCACATGCCGCCGCGGCAAATAGCCGAGCTGGCGCACGATTGGCTTGCGCATGCTGACCGCTGTGATGAGTTCCAATTCCTCTCGGTTGAGCCACCCCTTCGGTCCCGCAATGAGCAGGGGAATACCGGTATTGGCCATCAGAAAGGCCTCTATGAGACGCTTGAGGTTCTTTTTCGGCTCAATAGCACCGAGGAAGAGCGCATATTTTCCGGGCTCCGCTCCGTAAATTGTCTCGACCAGCCGTGCCGCGTCAGCCTGCTCGAGATTGGGCAGGTTGGGCGTCGGCTGATAAGTCACGCTCACGCGTTCCTGGTCGACCTTCAGAATGTCCACGATATGCCGCTTGGAGGCTTCCGAGACCGTGATGATATGATCGGCCTCACGCGCGATCGCCGTATGCAGGCGAAGCTGGTGCGCACCGCGATCAACGACGAAATATGGGAATTGCAAGGGTATCAGATCGTGCAACGTGTAGATGTTCGGTACACCCCGGGCCTTGAGCGCCATGGGACCGGTCCAATGGGCGAGCTCGACACCCTTCGGCACCTCAATCTGCATAAACCGTTCTTTGAGGGCGAAACGCAAATGCGCGCGTTCGTAAACTCCCGAGGCATTGAACACGCGATCGGCTGTTGGCAATGGCGGCTCGAAAGCGCCCAGGTCGACCCCCTCGATGGAAACCTTGCTGGGGCGCACACGCCTGGACAATCCGATCGCCGCACCGGCAAGGAACGGGGCATGCCGAAACGCACGGACCCAGCGGTTCTCGACCGATGCCTCGCTGCCAAACACCTGTACCGCAAGGCTTTGTGGCAATGCGTGACGCGGCGCTTGGGCATTTCGGCCGTAAAGGACACTCAGGTCGAAGCCCGAGGATCTCAGCGCCCGGGCTAGCGTCCGCCCATACGAGCCAATCCCGGTGGCGGTCTTGCTAAGAAACTGCGATCCATCGATAAGGACGCCTCGGTCTGCCATATTGTCTTAGCCTCTTCGACGTCCAAATTTCGGTTGATTCCGCCCGTCTATCCCATCTGCGTCCAAGCTGCCAATGCGACGATGCGGGCGTGGATACCAGGCGGTCTTCTAGAATTCGATCTGCCGAAGCAAATCATAATTTCGGAAAGGCTCTCCGCGCCGGGGATCGAACGCCAAGGGCAGGGGAAAGGCATCAAGCAAAGGGCCCGGGTCAAATTGCGCCGGAGACCACACTTCGTCGATTGCCGACATTGCAGCCGCCCAATCCGTCGGCCGGATGCGATCACAGCCGTATACTGTAATTTTTTCGCGGCCGAGACCGGCGTAGAGATCGCGGACTCGGTGGTTGAGAACGTCTTCTGTGGCGAGGGCAAGGTCGAATGTCTCGCACGCGTTGGGGCCGTTAAATCCGAAATACAAACACGGTATGCCGTAGCTTTCCGCGAATACGAGACCATGCAGGCTTACGCTGAGAATGCGGCGGCAGGAGGTGATTTCCTCCATTTTCGCCATCATGGCGTCCACCGTCGGTTCGACCACGGTGCTGATAATTTTGACTCGGTCGCGAAACTCCGGGGGTATCTGATAGCGGATGAAGTCGGGCCGGGTTTTGTCCTCAGGCGAGAACGCCGCCAACTCGGTTACGTGAACGATGACTCCGAGGTCCCATTTTTTTTCCGTTGCCGCCGGAAAGATCGAAGGCAGCATCCATACTGGGTCGCCATAAACCCGTGGAGCAGGAATGGCGGCGTCCACAAACGCCTGCCGGGAATACGGCCCGCGGGTTGCATGGACCCGAACGTTGGTGCTCGGAGGGGCGGCATAGCGGCCCAATGTCTTGTCGAAAGCGTTGAACTTGGCGTCCAGGCCTGTGCCCCAGATGTGCGCGGTTCCACCGTAGGCATTGTGTGCAATCGTACCGACCGCATACAAGCGCTCCCTGGCGGAGCGAAAAGGCTCCTTGCGGCAGAGGCGGCCACTCAGGGCCGTCACCATGACGGCGCTGAGCGCGTCGCCTATGTTCGCGTAGTATTTTTCTGGCGACCTCGCCCAGGCTAAGCGGATCGTACCGTCATTCCGGTTCGTTACCCGACTAAGAATGCTCCTGTTCAAAGCGGCGTTAACAACGCTGAGACTCTTATGGATGATCCGATCGCGACGGCTGAAACTCATTAAGATATCCCTCTTGTGGGGACGCTGTATTGTAACACCCCGTTTGGGCCTGCTCATAGCTTGCGTCCTAAAGGAATGTCAATCGATCTGGGGATTTCGCGTCGGAGCAGGGATCTTCTGCCGCTGGTGCCGCCAGGCGGAAATCAGAACGTCGCCGCAGCAGCCCGATGCGGGATTCCGTCGAGGTCCTGCGGCAACATTATAGCGAGATGGTCAAATTCTCCCGCTCATGCTGGCCGGCGCCGACCCTCACGTTCTACGCCAGTGCGGCTGCTTCCACCAGTTTCATCCAATCCTGATTGCCCTGCCGCTCGGTCAACAGCGCATTTGCTCCGCGAGAGAGCTCCTCAAGGCGACCGGGGTGCTCCATAACCGACTGCAGGATTTGACGGAAGCCGCCTGGATCCATCGTCGCCGCTACGAGCCCGCCGATTCCGAAGCCGACCTGCCCAGGCAGGGCGCCGGTGGGCATCACAAGGCTAGGCATGGCCCAGGAGAGGGCCTGCGCAACGGCGCCTGATTGGCTGGCTTCCATATAAGGACATAGCAAGAGATGGTGACTTGAGAAAAGCTCTGCCATTCGTTGCTCGGAAACCCAGCCAAGTTCCAGATGAACCTGCGGCCATGCGTCAAAGATACGCCTGACGTCCGGCTCGAGCGGCCCTGAACCTGCGATCGTTAGTCGCCATAGCGGATTGGCCCTGAGCGGCTCCAACACCGCCGCAAGCGTGTCCAGGCCTTTGTAAGGGAGCAGCCGCCCATAAAAGAGGAGACGGAACGGTTCGTCGGCCGAGGTGCGAGCCGGCAGAAGCGTCCGATGGGTGGGAAAGACCACTTCAAGGGGGATGACCGAAGTCTTCACGGCGGAGGCCGGGACACGTTCGGCCATTCGCTCGGCAACACTGCTGGACAGGGCGACAACACGGTCGGCATTCCTGACGAGGAGATCCTGCGTCGTCCTCTGCCAGGTGATCGCATAGTCGCCGGGATGCGGCTCCGCATCATGAGCGACGTAGATGACCCTGATGCCCCGCCTCTGCAGGGCGTGGATGAACGGCCACGCAAACGGCGAGTTCATCGTCATGATGACCACGCCCACATTGAGAGATGCCAGTGTGGCTGCGTGCGTTCTCAGCTGCGCCGGCAGCGACCAGGCTTCGCGCCACAAGGTGGACAACGTGGGGCGATCGAATTGGATGATGGGCAGTCCGCTCGCCTGAAAGGCCCCCATGTCATCATTCGTGCGCGCCAGAGACAGCAAGACTTCGGGAGGATTTGCAGCGCCCGTTAAATGCCGGGCCAGGAACAGCGTGAATTGCGATCCGCCTCCGCGACGACCCCAATAATGGAGTGCAACTCCAGGGCGTTGCTGGCTGGAAAGGCGTGTTGTCCGGCTTTTCATATCCGTGGTCATTAACATGCAAACTGCTAGAGTGGGGCCGCTGAGGAACCTGGTTCTTGAAAGCTGCCGAGGCGTGGCGCCACAGCTCAATGGTCGTGCTTGGCAATTTTTCCCGGCGGGCATTCATTCATTCATGGTGCCGGCTTCGTCGTTCCAGTCGAAGGAATCAAGCGAGCTTTCTTGGCAGAAATGAGCGGCGTTGTGATCAACCGATCGTCGGGAGGCGACGTTCGCAACCTGTGCTCGCAATACCGTAACTCCTGAGTTGACGCCAGCCCGGCTGGTGTTTACGACGCCCGATATGCTTACAGAAGGACCGGAAATGGGTGAGGGCAGCAACCATATTCTACCCGTGATCATGTGCGGCGGCTCCGGAACCCGGCTTTGGCCGGCTTCGCGGGACAGCATGCCCAAGCAGTTCATCGATCTCCTGGGTGAGCACTCCACCTTCCAGACCGCCGTCCAACGCGTGACGGCGCCGCAGGTCTTCCTCCGCCCGGCGATTATCTCGAGCAACGAGGTCCGTTTCATCGTCGCCGAACAATTGGCGCAGATCGGCGCGGCGGCCGATATCATTCTCGAGCCGATTCAACGCGATTCGGCTGCCGCCATTGCCGTTGCGGCATGTCATGCGGCGCGCCTGCATCCTGAGACGATCGTCCTTGTGATCGCGGCGGACCACGTCATCGATGACGCTGCCGCCTTCGCGGCCGCTTGTCAGGCGGCAATCGAGCCTGCGCGCCAGGGTCAGATCATGACCCTCGGGGTGGTACCGCAGTTCCCTGCCACGAGCTACGGCTACATCAAGCCCGGCAAGCCGATCAAGGGCACTCAGGCCAGTCGCGTCGAACAGTTCGTCGAGAAGCCGGATGCGGAAACGGCTCAGGAATACATCAACCAGGGCTTCCTTTGGAACAGCGGCAATTTCCTGTTCCGGGCGGATGTCATGATCGAGGAGTTCGAGCGGTTTCAGCCGACGATCCTGGCTGCTGCGCGAGACGCCCTCGAGCGTGCAACCATCGATCTCGACTTCATCCGGCTCGAGGAGGATGCGTTCAAGCTGGCTCCTAAGATTTCGATCGACTATGCGGTCATGGAGCACACCGAGCGCGCAGGGGTTCTGCCGGTCTCGTTCTCCTGGTCGGATATCGGTTCCTGGAGCGCCCTCTGGGATGCCTCGCCGCGCGACGAGGACGGCAACGCCTTGCGTGGCAACGTCGAGGTGATCGAGACCCGCAACAGCCTCGTGCACAGCGATGATATTCTCACGACCGTCGTCGGCCTGGACGATGTGATCGTGGTCGCCAAACCTGATGCGGTACTGGTGACGTCGCGGAGCCGGTCGGAGCTTGTGAAGGATCTTGTGGTTTCGATGCGCGCGAAACAGCGCCCGGAGGCGACCGAACATCTCAGGATGTATCGGCCCTGGGGCTGGTACCAGCGCATCGACACCGGGTCGCGCTTCCAGGTGAAACGCATCATGGTCAAGCCAGGCGGACGTCTTTCGCTGCAAAAGCATTTTCATCGCGCCGAGCATTGGGTCGTGGTTCGCGGAACCGCCGAGGTCACCGTGAACAAGGACATCGTGTTCTTGCACGAGAACGAGTCCGTCTACATCCCGATCGGGGCCATGCACCGCCTCAACAATCCAGGCCGTATCCCGCTGGAACTGATCGAGGTCCAGGTGGGGAGCTACACCGGCGAGGACGATATCGTCCGTGTCGAGGATGTTTACGGTCGCTAGAGTCGGATTCAGTTTCTTCGAGTCTGATCCGGCTCTATCTCTTTGTTTGGCGCATGATCTCTCCGTGAACCGGTCTCCACTTCGCCGGATCAGGCGCTAGCCGACACTCACGGATCCGATAGCGAAATCTCCATGGCGAACTCCCGAGTGTCGCCAGGAGATACCTGCACAACCCCCGGCTTTTCGCCGAGCTCCCCGTCAAATCCCACCGGGCTGGCATGGCCCTGCCACGGTTCGATGCAGATGAAGCCGGCGCCGGGCTTGGTCCAGAGGCCCAGGTGCGGCATTCCTGCGAACCCGACCTTGATGGAGCGCTGGCCAGGAACGCCATACTCCACGTTGCGGCTCTTGATCCGGTCGAAAATGAGGGCTCCGTTGCCGAACAATTCGCCGCGGAGCGTCAGCCGGTCGCCTTGAATCGGCGATTCGTGGGTCGTCCCGAGCAGGTTGTCGACAAGCAGGCGCATCGGCTCCGGTTCCATCTGCTCGAACCTGATTTCATGAGCGGCGCGGGCGCCCCCGAATGGCAGCGGCCAGCGGAAAGCCGGATGGAAGCCGAACGACACCGGCATCGGGCGTTCGCCGGAATTCAGGATCATCGCGCTTACGATCAAGCGGGAATCCTTGAGCCTGTAGGATACGTCCAGGGTGAATTCGAACGGATAATGCTCCAGCGTCGATGGGCTTGAGGTGAGGCGGAGGTGGCAGTTCGACGGACCTGTCTCTCGGACCTCGAATTCCGAGGTCCTTGCAAAGCCATGCTGTGTGAGACTGTGCTCCCGCCCATGGATGCGAATGCGATCATTTTTCAACCGTCCGACGATCGGAAACAGAAGCGGCGAGCGTCCGCTCCAGAAGGCCGGGTCGCCGTCCCAGAGAAGGTCGCGCCCCTCCTCGTCCCGAAACCGAACCAGCTCGGCGCCTAGGGTGGAGATCTGAGTTTCAAGGCGGGAATTCGACAATGTGATCGTCACAACAGGCAACTTTCATCGGGTGACGCCACTTGGCGGTGGCAGGGCGATCAGCCTTACACCTCGGCTGGGGACAGGTCATCGTTTCGTTCCGCGCCTGGTTGGCCTTCCTCGGGCCCCGTCACCTGATCTTTTCCCGCCCTTGTGGGTTGTGCCCATTGCGTGTCACGGGGTGGGGGCGTTCATGCTGACGGATGGCGAAGTACTCGATTGCCTCATTGTGGGCGGCGGACCGGCTGGGTTGACGGCGGCGCTTTATCTGGCGCGGCTCAAGCGCCGGTTCATTTTGATCGATAGCGGGGCGCCGCGGGCGGCTTGGATTCCGGCAAGCCACAACATTCCGGTTTTTGCAGGTGGCATTTCGGGAAGAGAAATCCTCGCCCGGCAGCATGACAACCTTCGGCAATATGGCGTTGCCATCGAAACCGGGACCGTCCAGAGCTTGCACAAGCGGCCCGACGGCTTTGTCGCGACCATAGGGCACGGACATGGCGCCACCAGCACCATTTCGGCGCGGCGGGTGCTGCTGGCGACCGGGGCAGTGGATATCGAACCCGACCTGCCCGACCTCCCCAACGCGATACAGCGCGGATTGGTGCGCTATTGCCCGATCTGCGACGGCTATGAGGCCCGCGACCAAAAGGTCGCCGTTATCGGCCATGGCGATCGGGGAATGGGCGAGGCGATCTTCATTGCCCGCACCTACTCGCGCGACGTGACGCTTCTCACGCTCGGCCAGCGACTGGAGCTGAGCCCGCACGCGCGTGCCAAACTCGACGAGCAGGGGATCAGAATCGTTGAAGATCCGGTCGAAACGCTCGAGATGGAAAACGACCGCATCGCTGCCGTGCATGTTCATGGCAGGGAGCATCGGTTCGACGTGCTCTATTCCGCCCTCGGCCTGAAATATCGTTCCGACCTCGCCCTGTCCCTTGGGGCCGAACATGACCCGTCGGGCGGGCTGATCGTCGACGCGCATTGTCAAACATCGGTGAAGGGCCTCTATGCGGCGGGCGACATCGTGCGGGGGCTCGACCAGATCGTCATCGCCATGGGCCACGCGGCCGTGGCGGCCATCCACATCCACAATCATTGCGAATTGCCGACGGAAGACGAGCCTGGAGGCGCTTGAACTCCCGCGTTACGACAGGGCTTTGGCCAGCAGCGGGAGGCTGGTATCCATCCGGTAATCGACCGACGAATGGTTGTCGTGGAATTCCTCATAAGTGTGCGGCACGCCGGCCGCCCCGAGCTTCGTGTGCAGCAAACGTGAGCCGTAGACCATGTTGTACTGGTCGATATCGCCGCAATCCACGTAGAGCAGCTTCATCCGTCGCAGGTTTTCGAGATACTGCTGTTGATCCGCCATGCGGAGCGGGTCCCATTGCAGCCAGTTCGCCCACCGGTCGGCGATGAGTTCGCACGTGGTCATATCGACCGGCAGGCGGATTCCGTAGAACTGGCTCGGATCGGGATCGAAGGTCGCGGCTTGCGCCAGCACCATCATGGTGTGCCAGTCGACATCCTTGGCTTTCGGCCCGGCCTCGAACTTGCGGACGAACTTTTCGATCGACATCTCGTGATCCACAAGATGACGCAGGGCGGCGGCGAACTCGCCCAGGTGGTAAAGGTATTCGAACCCCACATCGCCCGAATGCGAGGCCGCTGCCGACCAGACCGAGCCGCCGTGGCGCAGGGCATGGACCAGCGAGCCGTAGCCCCCCGAACTCTTGCCGAAAACGCCACGCCCCCCGTCGCCGCCACAGGCGAAATGCCGCTCGACGAAGGGCAGCATCTCGTGGATCAGGAAGCTTTCCCATCGGCCCGTTGCGCTGCTGTCGATGTATTGGTTGCCGCCGAGCCGCGTGAAGCAATCGGGAAACGCCACGACGACAGGCGGCATCTCGCCGGTGCCGATGAGCCGGTCGAGACGCTCGGGAACATTCTCGCCGTAGTTCTTCCAGTTGGTATGGGCCGGGCCGCCCGCCGTGTAGCCGACGAGATCGACCAGGAGCGGCAGATCGCGACCATCATGGCCGGCCGGCACATACACGTCGACCCGCCGCCGCGCGGGATCGCCGAGCAGGTTGCCCGCAAGGCTGCCGCTGTCGATCCAGAGGGTGTGCACCTTACCTTCGGGCACGTTGAAGTCCCTGCGCATTGCCGGCCTCCTTGGTGATCGCGGGCGAGCCTGAACGGCGCCAAAGCCGATGTCCAGAGCAGGTGGATCGCGACGGTTAATAACTCGCCCGGCGGCCTAGTCAGTCCAGAGGACAGGGCGCTACGGTGCAATGCCATGCGGCACAGCTTGGGGGATAAAAAATGACCGACGGTTTCTTGCCACGATGGACCCTGAAAACTGAGGGCGTCATCATGCCGGACGAGCGGCTGCCGATGGGGCAGACCGTCATCATGGGATTGCAGCACGTCGTTGCCATGTTTGGCGCGACCGTGCTCGCACCGATCCTCATGGGGTTCGACCCCAACGTGTCAATCCTGTTTTCGGGCATCGCGACCATCATCTTCTTCTTCGTCGTCGGCGGCCGGGTGCCGAGCTATCTCGGCTCGAGCTTCGCGTTCATCGGTCCGGTTCTTGTTGCGACCGGTGCGGTGGTCGGCACGCCCAACCCCAACATTCCGCTGGCTCTCGGCGGCATCATCGCGGCCGGCGCGCTCTATTTCCTCATCGGCCTCGTCGTGCAGGTTGCCGGCCATCGCTGGGTCGAACGTCTGATGCCGCCGGTCGTCACCGGCGCGATCGTCGCCGCCATCGGCCTCGTGCTGGCGCCGATCGCCATTTCGAGCGCCTCCGGCGCCGCGGGCGACAACCAGGCCGGGACATCGTTCGCCCGCTGGATTGCGCTCATCACGGTGATCGCAGTCGGGCTCGTGGCGGTCTATGCGCCGGGCATATGGCGCCGGTTGCCGGTGCTGGTGGGCGGGGCCATCGGCTATATGGCCTACCTGATCGGAGCGAACTTCCTCGGCTACGGCGCGCCGATCGATTTCGCGAAGGTGGGGCAGGCGGCATGGTTCGGCCTGCCGGTGTTCCAGTCGCCGGTTTTCAATCTCACCGCCATGAGCCTGATCGCTCCCGTCGCCATCATCCTGGTGGCGGAGAACCTGGGACATATCAAAGCCATCGGCGCCATGACGGGACGCAATCTCGATCCGTATCTCGGCCGCGCCTTCATGGGCGATGGTCTGGCCACCATGCTGTCCGGCGCATCGGGCGGTACGGGCATGACGACCTATGCGGAAAACATGGGCGTGATGGCAGTGACGCGGATCTATTCCACCATCGTGTTCCTGGTGGCTGCGGTGATCGCGCTGGTGTTGGGATTGTCGCCCAAATTCGGCGCCTTCATCGGCACCATCCCGGGGCCCGTTCTCGGCGGTCTGTCCATCGTCGTTTTCGGCCTCATCGCCGCGACCGCGGGGCGCATCTGGGTCGAGAACCGCGTCGACTTCTCCAATCCGCGCAACCTCATCACCGTTGCGGTCGCCCTCGTGCTGGGCGCCGGCAATTTCAAGCTCACGGTGGGCGGCTTCACGCTTGATGGAATCGGCACCGCGACTTTCGGTGCCATCATCCTGTTTCACCTTCTCAACATGGGGCGAGACGCCGACAGGCAGGAGCCGACCTTGCGCGCCGACGTCTAGACTCGATCATCGGAACACGCTTTTGACGCCCGCGTTGGACCTCTGACGCGGGCTTCATTTTGCGCGGTCGAACGCGCATGCCGGGTCCGCCTTTCCGAGAGCGGATGATCCGATGAGCGCTGAAACAGAACAAACGTTGCCGCCCCAAACGCAAGATCGGCAGCCGGGCCGCGAAACCGAAATGAATCCGAAGCCCGATTTCGAACCCCGTTATCCCGGAAGCGGCCGCATGCGCGGCAAGGTCGCGCTCATCACCGGCGGCGATAGCGGAATCGGGCGCGCGATCGCGGTGCTGTTTGCGCGGGAGGGTGCCGACATCGCCATCGTCTATCTCGACGAAAACCAGGATGCCCGCGAGACCAAGCGACTTGTCGAAAGCGAGGGCAGCGCCTGCATCATCATTCCGGGCGACATCGGGGATGCGGCATTCGCGCGCCGCGCGGTCGAACAAACACTCGCTGCTTTCGGCAGGATCGACACGCTCATCAACAATGCGGCCGAGCAGCACCCGCAACATGAGATTGCGGATATCACCCCCGACCAGCTCGAGCGCACGTTCCGGACGAACATATTCGGATTGTTCTTCACGACGCAGGCCGCTCTGCCGCATCTCGGACGGGGCTCGACGATCATCAACACGACATCGGTCACCGCATACCGGGGCAGTCCGGACCTTCTCGATTACAGCGCGACGAAAGGTGCCATCGTGGCGTTCACGCGTTCGTTGGCCAAGAAGCTCGCGGATCAAGGCATTCGCGTCAACGGCGTCGCTCCCGGGCCAATCTGGACGCCCCTGATCCCCTCGACATTTCCGGCCGAGAAGGTCGCCAAGTTCGGCGCCGACACGCCCCTCAAGCGACCGGGCCAGCCGAATGAAGTCGCGTCCTGTTTCCTGTTCCTCGCCTGCGAGGATTCGTCCTACATGACGGGGAGCGTCCTGCATCCCAATGGCGGCGATCCGACCGAGTCGTGATCGCACCAAAAAGGCGGCTCGCAGGCCGCCTTTTGATTGGAAATGTCCTGGGCGGTTTTTAGCGCCGCGCACGCACGCGAACAGGAACGGCCTCGGGCCGGCGCGCTGCGGTGGCGAGGAAGAGCATGATGGCCGCCAGCGAAGCGCCGATAAGGAACGTCGCTTCCGCGATCGCAGCCTGGGATAAAATCCCCGTAATCGCCGCGAAAGCGGTAATTGTCGTGAAAATCAAGAATGCGCGGAGAGCAACCGAACGATTCATAAGATCCGTCTCCCGAATATTCTGGAAAACGTGTGGGCGAGAGGTCCGTTCCATACTCGTTATCAGCTCCTCGTTACTTCGGATTAACCATTGAAGCTGTGCGAATGAGTCTTTTTCACGGAACTCCACAGTTCCGCTTGGCGTTATTCGAATGTCATCGGCGCGTGCCGATTCATTACTCCGCGAGGTAGCATCATGCTCGGCTGGGCAGTCACGTTTCTCATCATCGCGCTTGTCGCGGCACTTTTCGGGTTCGGCGGAATCGCCGGCACGGCCGTTGAAATCGCCAAGCTCATCTTTTTCGTGGCGATCGTTCTCTTCGCCATTTCGGCGGTAATCGGCCTGCTGCGTGGGCGAAACCCACTCTAGTGCGGTCCCGATTTAAGCCAAGCGCCGCCTGTTAAGGCGGCGTTTTTTTGTTGGTTGACCTCAACTCGACGTCTGCAGTGCCGCCCGCGTCATGCTGTCGGGCCCGAGATCGTCATCGGTCTCGACCTGCAGCATGGATGCCAGGCGGAACCGCGCCCTGTTGACGCGGCTCTTGATCGTTCCAACGGCACAGCCGCAGATCGCCGCAGCCTCCTCGTAGGAAAAGCCCGACGCTCCCACCAGCAACAATGCCTCACGCTGGTCGTGCGGGAGTTTTGAAAGAGCGGTGCGGAAATCCTCGAAATCGAGCTTGGCGCCCTGTTCCGGTTCCACCACCAGCCGTCCTGCATAGGACCCATCCGGGTCCTCCACCTCGCGGCGGCGCTTGCGGTAGTCGGAATGGAAGAGATTGCGCAGGATAGTGAAAAGCCAGGCATTCAGATTGGTGCCTGGCTCGAAGCGATGAATGTTGGACAGCGCACGCAGCAACGTGTCCTGGACGAGATCATCGGCGCGGTCGACCTGTCCCGAAAGGGAAATGGCGAAGGCCCGCAGACTGGGTACGGCGGCGAGAAGAGCGTCCCGGAGGTCCGGCTCCAGCGTCACTTCTTGGTCTCCCGCCCTTTCCCTTCCAGTTCCGCCAGAAGATCCTTGAAGCGGTCGGGCACCGGCTGCTGGACGAGATCGTCGTACATTGCCCTTAGCTGATCGCCGATCCTTTTTTGGCTGACGTTGTCGAGCTTCGGATCGGTTCCAAGCTTATCCCCCAGGTCATCTTCGGCGATAACCCGGGCGAGCTTGTTGCCCTTATCAGACGTCATCTAATTCCCCTTGCGCTCCGCTCCCCGGCGGCTGCAAAAAAGTCGGTCGATTGCAAAACTTGACGGTGCCGTCATATTGATTTTCGAGCGATAACGCCAAAGGCGCCTTTCGGTTCCACGGCGGGAACTTTCGCCAAGCTGCCGAGTTTAACCGTTCGTATCGAAACCAAGAGCCGAAAATCACATTAAGGGGACGCGAATGTCGACAGCACAGCTTGTCGTCCAACACCTGCCTTACCTCCGTCGTTATGCGCGCGCGCTCACTGGAAGCCAAATGGCCGGGGATGCTTACGTAGCGGCCACACTTGAAACCCTCGTGAGCGACCCTGACACCATTGCGGCCGACGGCAATGTGAAGGTGGAGCTGTTTCAGGTTTTTACCCGGATCTGGAATTCCCTCTCGGTGAATGGCCGCAGCGAGTTGACGCAGCGCGATCTTCCGGCGGAAGTCCGCCTTGGCCAAATCACGCCGCTGCCCCGTCAGGCTTTCCTGCTGTCCTGCCTCGAGGGCTTCGGCGAAGACGAAGTTGGCAAGATTCTCGCGGTCGATACCGACAAGGTGCGCGAGCTGGTCGATGAGGCCGGCCGCGAACTTGCTGCGGACATGGCGACCGATATTCTCATCATCGAGGACGAGCCGCTGATCGCCATGGATTTGGAGGCTTTGGTCGAGGGCCTCGGGCACAACGTGACGGGCGTGGCGCGGACCCGCACCGAGGCGGTAAAACTCGCCTCGAACAAGCGACCCGGCCTCATTCTGGCGGACATCCAGCTTGCCGATGGCAGCTCCGGCCTCGATGCGGTGAACGATCTGCTGAAGGCCTTCGAAGTTCCGGTGATCTTCATCACCGCTTATCCCGAGCGTTTCCTCACCGGCGAACGACCGGAGCCTGCTTTCCTGATCGCCAAACCGTTCCAGCCCGCAAACGTGTCGGCTGTGATCAGTCAGGCGTTGTTTTTTCAGCAAAGCGCCCGTCGACGCGAGGTCCGTGCGTCCGCCTGACGTCGATGATGGGTTATCGCAGCGAAAAGCCCGGCTTTGGAGCCGGGCTTTTTTGTGCGCGCGGCAAATAAAAAAGACGGGCTTTGATGCCCGTCTGAAGGTGCCGGCCGATGCACAAGGGGAATGCGGGGAGGACCAGGAGGCCGGTACGTTTGAAACGCCTTCGCCGCAATAATAGTTCCCCCGCCAGCGCATAATCTTCTGTAAACGGAGGAGCCGGAACCTCGCAGATACAGTCGCGTTGTTTCGCCGAGAGCGCCAAGTTTGGTGCGATCTTTTAATCGGCGGAGACGACGATGTTCCAGGTACCTGCAACCGTAATGGGGATGATTGGGAGCGCCTTCATGGTTGCAAGCTTTGCACCGGGTGCTGTCGGTCACGCAGCCAATAGCGAGATGGAATCTGCGGCCTTCATCGCCAAATCCCAGACCGTCGATGCAAGCGGAAAGAGGGACCGTGTCACCGCTCCGGTGACCGCAAAATCGCGTCAGGCGGTGTCGGTGGTGGAGCTCGTCGGTGTGTCGCGCGTGCAGGTGGTCTTGAAGGACGAGAACGGAGTGGTTCTGTTTCGCTCCGACCCGCAAACCAACACCACCTACGTCGCAAGGGACACCGATCTGCCGGTCATCACCGTCAAGCATGAAACCGGGAGCCAGACAAAGCCGCAACCTGTCTCGCGCGAGTCAAGCGAGGAGTCGGTGGCCCCCAAACGCCGCGCGCATCCTTACGGCTGCGTCGGTGCTGTCAGCCCTCTCGCCCGGGCCGGGAACGAAGCAGCGCCGAGCCTCTGCGTCACGAGCCTCGAGAGTGGCATTCAGGCCCGCAGCTGAGCCCTAGGCCACGGCTTTGTTGCGTAAGATTTCGGAGACGAGCGTGAGCGAAGCGGGCGCGATCGTTGCAAGACGCCGGCTGTTCGCCCGGTTCTGGAAAGCCGCATCAGGGTTTTGGACCGGTGTGCGTCGGCGCGAGGCGTGGTTTCTCTCGCTCTCGCTGCTCGCGATCATTCTTGGTCAGTTGTTCGTCCAATACCGGCTGAACGTGTGGAACCGCGAGATCTTCGACGCGCTCGAAACGCGCGACATCTCGCTGGTCGGACACCTCGCGCTTCTCTTCGTGCCGCTTGCCCTTGCGGCGGTCGCGTTCAACGTCGCCTCTGTATGGGGGCGCTTGACGACGCAGCGTGCCTGGCGCGCCTGGCTGACCGATTATCAAATCGATCGTTGGCTCAAGAACGGCCGCTACTATCAGCTCAACCTCGTCAAAGGCCAGCACGAGAACCCGGAATTCAGGATCGCCGACGACACCCGCATCGCCACGGAGTCGCCGGTGGATTTCGCGTTCGGGGTCACGACGGCGGTTCTGACCGCCGTCACGTTCATCAGTGTCCTTTGGGCGGTCGGCGGGTCGATCTCGTTCCAATGGGGCGGCCGGACCATTGAGGTACCGGGCTATCTCGTCTTCGTCGCGGTGATCTATTCGATCATCACCACCACGGCGATGCTGTTCATTGGCCGCCGGTTCGTCCAGGTGGCGGAAGACAAGAACCAGGCCGAGGCGGAATTTCGCTATGCGGCAACGCGGCTGCGCGAGAACGGCGAGAGCATCGCGCTGCTCGGGGGCGAGCCGGAAGAGCGCAACGGGCTCAGCGTGGCGTTGGGAAATGTCATCGGCCGGTGGCGCGAACTGTGCGGGCAATATCTGCGCACCACTGTCGTATCGTACGGAAACTTCGTTCTCGCGCCGGTCATCCCGATCATTCTGTGCTCGCCAAAATTTCTCGCCGGCACGATGTCGCTCGGCGAAGTGATGCAGGCGGCGACGGCTTTCGTCACGGTCCAGGTATCGTTCAACTGGCTCGTCGAAAACTACCCCAGGCTTGCCGACTGGACGGCCTCCGCAAACCGCGTCGCGGGGCTCATCGTGTCGCTGGATCGCCTTGAGCGGGCCGAGCAGCCGGGAGCGGGTCATATCGTCCGTTCGGAGCAGGGCGAAAAGGTCGCGCTCGAATTGCGGGGCTTGTCGGTCAATCTCGATGACGGCACCGCCGTGGTGGGCGAAACGCAGGTGCAGATCGACCGCGGCGAGCGGGTGCTGGTGGTCGGTGAATCGGGGGCCGGAAAGAGCACGCTGATCCGCGCCATCGCCGGCCTCTGGCCGTGGGGGGAGGGCGAAATTCTCATCAAGAAGGGTGCCAAGCTGTTCTTCATGCCGCAACGACCCTACGTGCCGATCGGTACGCTCAAACACGCGGTGGCCTATCCGGACCCAACCGACAGCCTTGACGACGAGGATGTGAAGCAGGCGCTCCGCGATGCCGAGTTGGTGCATCTCGTGGACCGCATTCACGAGGAAGCGCCGTGGGAGCGAACCTTGTCCGGGGGCGAGCAGCAGCGCCTGACTTTCGCGCAACTTTTTATCCAGGCGCCCGACATCATCGTGATGGACGAGGCAACCTCCGCGCTCGACGGTGACGCGCAGGAGATCTTGATGGAGCGGATCGCGCAGCGTTTGCCCGATGCCGCCATGATCAGCGTGGGGCACCGCCCGGAACTGGAAGCTTTTCACAACCGCCGTCTGGTGCTCGCCCGGCGCAAGGACGGAGCGCGGCTGGTTGCTGACGAGGTTCTGACACCCGCGACATTCGCCCTGCGCCGCGCGTTCTCGCTGATCTTTCGCAAGCGACCGGTCTCCGGCGCCAGCAGCTAGACGCCGTGTTCAAGCGGAACCGCCACCGAGAGCATTCGTTGTCTTACAGCGGCGCTGATGCCTGTGGTGAGGCGTTGCGGCCTAGCAGTGAGCACACTCCGTTCGAGCTGCTCAAAGATGTTGCGGCGTCGTACCAGGAAGTCGTTCGTGTGCGTGGCGATTATTGCTGGTCATTGCGGAACGATCGCAAGCATTCACCGTTGTGACAGCAAGTGCAACTGCACTGTAGGGAACCACTTAGTTTATCCAGAAGGAGTTCACAAATGCTCAAGACGCATATGGCAGCCTGTCTCGTCGCGACAATGTTTGCCGCGCCGGCTTTTGCCCAAGCCCCGGCTACTCCGGCGAGCCCGTCAGGCACTTCGAACCCTTCGACCACTGCGCCTGGCGCGATGCCGAGCACCACGATGCCCAGCACCTCGACCTCCAGCAGTGCAATGTCGGGCTCGTTCATGACCAAGATCGAACCCAGCCAGATGCTGGCGTCCGAGCTGATCGGCACCAAGGTCATCAGCGCCAACAATGAATCCATCGGCGATATCAACGACGTGATCGTTGACCGTAACGGTCAAGCCCTCGCGGCCGTGGTTGGCGTCGGCGGCTTCTTGGGAATTGGCGAGAAAGATGTCGCAGTCCCGTTCAAGTCGCTGGAATTCGCGACTCGCGAGCAGGTCAGCGCCATGAACGCCGCTAAGAATGTCACATCGACAGGTTCGACGGCCACCACGGGTACAACGGCGACCGCTCCGGCCACGACTGGCACCGCCCCGGCCACCACCGGCACCACGGCAGCCGCGGATACCGGCGAACCGGATCGCGTCATTCTGCGGATGACGAAGGCCGAGTTGCAGGCGGCACCTGCCTTCGATACCGATCGCGACGCATCCACGACCGGATCGACGACCGGCACCACGACGGCGCCGAAGGCTCCGGCGGCCCCGGCTCAGAAGCCCTAATCGGCCCTGATTCCTTGATCAAGGAGCGTGCGGGACCCTTGTTCCGCACGCTTTTTCTTGGCTGCGCGCTTTGCCGCACCCGGAACCGGATTCTCTGCGGTTCGTTCCTCAGACACAGGTGATCGCCTGTCCCAGGGAGGTAATTGTGACGGCTGCGAATGAAATTGAAGCCTTTCTCTGCCAGGAGGAGTTGCCCGACGAGTTTTGTCGGCTTGCTTCCAGTTCGCCACCGAGTGACTATGCGTCAGTGCTGTCGCTGTTTAGCGGATTGGTGCCGACGAAAGATGAAGACGGCGTGATGTGCCCGTTGATGCTTCGTCGTCACTTGGTCGTTCCGGCTTTCGCCACCACATCGGGCGGGGGGCCATGTTCAAATTCTTAGCTGCGGGATAATCGAGGATCATGGCTGGAGACGAGTTCCAGAACGAGGACGACGTCGTCTCGGTGCTGCTTCACCCGTCGGTCGTTCCTGTCCTGGATCTGTTCCGCTCCACGAGCGAACTTGAGCCGGCGCATGATCTTGCCGCCCTGGCGCAAGCTGAGCGGGAACTCAACAGGTGGACATCGTCCGCGCTTGCCCGAGCGATCGTCTCCGACGCCACCCTCCTGGCATTCTCCGTCGCCCGAGAGCGGCCCCAGCCTTTCACCTACCAAGCCCCCGGTTCGCGCCGCATGTCTGCTGACGAGCGAAACCTGATTGCGCTGGTCGGTGCCGCCCGGGTCTGGGGACGGAGAACGGCGATCGAGGAAGCGGCCACCGCGCTCGGCATTCCGACTGAAGGGTCGTCTATTCCGGCTGCAGAACGTCTTTTGTCGCGGATAGCACAGGCCGGTCTCCCATGGCCCGCCTTCGATCTGGTTGGCGGCTCTGCTTCCACGCCCCACGGCGGCGATCAGCCGATGCTGCTCGCCTCGGCGGATGACGCGGCTTTCCGGTTCAAAACTTAAAGCCTGCGGACAAAAATAAAGGGGCCGTCCAGCGGCCCCCTTAGCGTTTGTTGGTTGGGGCTAGTCCTGAGAAGGGCGATTCGTACCGGACGCTTGTCCGCCCTTCCGTCCGGCCTCGGAGGCCAATTCGCGGTCTTGAGAGAACGACCGCTTCTCCGCCGGAACGCTCTTGCCGCCCTTGCTTGCGATCTCGCGTTGACGATCGCCATCCATCGACGCGAAGCCCCGCTTCGAAGTCGAACTTCCTGTCGCCATCTCAAAGCCTCCTGGAGGTTAGGTCTCCCTTGAAAACAGCCTGATGTTGCTATGGTTCCGTAGGAGCGTGGATAACCTTTGCAAGGAATCGCAGCGCGTATTTGGGAAACGGACAAAGGCGGCCCAATAGGAAAAATAGCGTCTGGGCGAACGGCAAGATCTGCGCTTGGCCACCGCGAGACGCCTATCGTCCGGTCCGAAAGCGGGTAATCTTGAAAGCGCACGATCACCGAAAAGAGACGCCACATGCCGTATGACGACAATAATATTTTCGCCAAAATTCTGAGAGGGGAAATCCCCTGTCAGAAAGTCTACGAAACAGACGACGCGCTCGCTTTCATGGACATCATGCCCCGAGGCGAGGGCCATGTTCTCGTCATCCCGAAAGCCAAGGTCAGGAACATCCTGGACGTGGACGCCGACGTGCTTTCAGACCTGATCAAGACGGTTCAAACCGTCTCGAAGGCAGCCAAGCAGGCGTTCGGTGCGGACGGCCTGACCATCCAGCAATTCAACGAGAGCGCAGGCGGGCAGGTGGTGTTTCACCTGCATTTCCACATCCTTCCGCGCTGGGAGGGGGTTCCGCTCAAGCCGCATACGGGCGAGATGGAAAAACCCGAGATCCTGTCGGCAAATGCGGAGAAGTTGCGGCGCGTCCTCGACCAGTGAGAGCGAGTTCGGCGGGCGAGCCCATGCGCGGGACGATCAGCCAAGCTTGAGGCCTCACGCCCAATCCACCGCCCGTCCAACGGCTTTTGCCCAGCCTGCATTGAGGCGGCGTCTTTCGTTCTCCGGCATGACCGGCTGCCAGCGCTTGTCGGCGGCCCAGTTGCCCACGAGGTCGTCCGTCCCACCCCAAATTCCCGTCGCAAGCCCGGCCGCATAGGCTGCACCCAGCGCCGTCGTCTCGATCACCTTGGGCCGCACCACCGGGACATCGAGAATGTCGGCCTGGAACTGCATCAGGAGTTCGTTCACCACCATGCCGCCGTCGGTGCGGAGTTCCTTGACGGCGATTCCCGTATCCTGCGTCATGGCTTGAAGCACCTCCATGGTCTGGAAGGCCGTGGCCTCGATCGCCGCGCGGGCGATGTGCCCCTTGTTCGCGAACCGGGTCAGCCCGCCGATGAGGCCGCGCGCGCCGGCGTTCCAATGGGGGGCGTAGAGGCCCGAGAAGGCGGGGACGATCGTCACGCCGCCATTATCCGGCACGCTGCGCGCCAGCGGCTCGATGTCGGTGCTCTGCTCGATCAGGCCGAGATTGTCCCGCAGCCATTGCACCAGCGCCCCGGCGATCGCGATCGAGCCTTCGAGCGCGTAGACGGTCTTGGCCTCGCCGAACCGGTAGCCGACGGTGGTAAGCAGGCCGTGTTTCGACGCATAAGGTGTCTCGCCGGTGTTCATCAGCATGAAGCAACCGGTGCCGTAGGTGTTCTTCACCTCGCCCTGTTCGAAGCAGGCTTGGCCCACCAATGCGGCTTGCTGATCGCCGAGAATCCCCGCGATGGGAACGCCCGCGAGAAGCCCCACGGCCTCGCCATAGAGGTCGCTCGACGACACGATCGTCGGCAGGCAGGCATCGGGGATGTCGAACAGCGCCAGGATGTCGTCATCCCATCGCAGCGTCCTGATATCCATCAACTGCGTGCGGCTGGCATTCGTCACGTCGGTGATGTGGCATTGGCCGCCCGTCAGGTTCCAGACCAGCCAGGTATCGATGGTGCCGAACAGGACGTCGCCCGCGGCAGCTCTCTCCCGCGCGCCCGGAACGTTGTCCAAAAGCCAGCGCAGCTTCAATCCCGAGAAATAGCTGGTGAGCGGCAGGCCCGTCTTGCTGCGCAGCCTGTCGTGCCCTCCATCGCGGGCATATTCGGCGACGATGGAATCCACCCGCGTGTCTTGCCAGACAAGGGCGTTGTGCAGCGGCGTGCCGGTGTGCCTGTCCCAGATCAGCGTGGTCTCGCGCTGATTGGTGATTCCGATGGCTGCAAGATCCCGCGGACCAAGTCCCTTTCGGGCCAGCGCCTCGGCGATCACACTTTCGGTGTTGCGCCAGATCTCGATCGGATCATGTTCCACATAGCCCGGCTTGCGGTAGATCTGCTGATGCTCTTTCTGCGCCACGGAGACGATCGATCCCGCCTGATCGAACACGATGAAGCGTGAGCTGGTGGTGCCCTGGTCGATCGCCCCGACATATTTGGCCATGAAAAAGCTCCCCCGCGTTTCTCTTCGTTAAGGACGTTGCAGCGCGCGGCTTATTGTGCGGCAAACTGGGCGACGTCCCGCGTCGACAGGTAGGCGTCGATCCTCGCCGCCGCATCGGCCGGCACATGGAGACCGAGCTTGGAGCGCCGCCAGAGGATATCCTCAGCGGTGCGCGCCCATTCGCGGCGCACGAGATAATCAACCTCGGCCGCCGTGAGACCGGCACCGAAATCCTCGCCGAGATCCGCCATCGAATTCGCGCCGCTGAGCAACTCGGCGATGCGGGTGCCGTAGGCGCGCGACAGGCGAAAGGCGAGCGCATCGTCGAGGAAGGGAAAGCGTGATTTGACGCTCGCGAAGAAGCGCTCGAAATCCGCATCCGGCATATCGCCGCCGGGAAGTTTAGCCGTTTCGGTCCAGGCCGGTTTCATGTCGGGGAAGAAGCGCCTCAGGTCTTCGAGGGCGTGTTCGGCAAGCTTGCGGAACGTCGTGATCTTGCCGCCGAAAATCGACAGCACGGGCGCTTGGTCGTGGGGCGCGTCGAGTTCGAAGACGTAATCGCGCGTGACCGCCGAGGCGTTGCTCGACCCGTCGTCGAACAGCGGACGTACGCCCGAATAGGTCCACACCACGTCGCCGGGTTCGATCTCGCGTTTGAAGAAGTGGTTGATCGCGTCGCAGAGATAGCGGATCTCATCGTCGCTGATCACGACCTTCCTGTCGGGCACCGCCTCGACTGGGACATCGGTGGTGCCGACGAGCGTGAACTTTCCCTGATAGGGGATCGCGAACACGATCCGCTTGTCCTTGTTCTGCAGGATGAATGCCTGATCGCCGTCGAACAGCTTCGGCACGACGATATGGCTGCCTTTGACCAGGCGCACTTGCTTGTTGGTGTTGAGGCCGAGCTTCGTGTTGAGAACGTCGGCCACGAACGGCCCGCCCGCATTGACGACGGCGCGGGCGCGGATCTCATAGGTCGTTCCCTTCTGCGTATCCTCGAGGATCGCGAGCCAGGTGTCGCCATCACGGCGCGCCGAGACGAGCTTGGTGCGAACGCGGATGTCGGCGCCTCTCTCGAAGGCGTCGAGGGCACTCAGCGCCACCATGCGGCTGTCCTCGACCCAGCAATCGGAATAGACGAAAGCGGTGTCGAAACCCGGCTTGAGAGCCTGTCCGGCCGGATGGCGGGTGAGATGGATCGTCTGTGTCCCCGGCAGCCGTTTGCGCGGCGCCAGATGGTCGTAGAGGAACAGGCCGAGGCGCACGAACCAGGCCGGGCGAATTCCCTTCTCATGCGGGAGAATGAAGCGCAGCGGCCAGATGATGTGGGGAGCTGCCTCGAGCAGGCGCTCACGTTCGAAAAGCGCTTCACGCACGAGGCGGAACTCGTAATATTCCAGATATCGCAGGCCGCCGTGGATCAGCTTGGTGCTGGCCGATGACGTGTAGCCGGCGAGATCGGCCTGTTCGCACAGAACGACCGAGAGGCCACGACCGACCGCATCGCGCGCGATGCCCGCGCCGTTGATGCCGCCGCCCACGATAAGAAGATCGGTTATTGTCGCCACGAAACGCGTCTTTCCTCGAAAGCCGGAGGGGTCCGGCGCTCTGCAAAGAATTCCTTTAGCCGTCTAAGGCACCTGAATTCAAGGCTCGAACCGGCCGCTTCACGAGTCCTTTGCCACGACGAGGTTTAGCACAAACGCGATGAAGGAGCCGAGGGCCATCACGAAACAAAGGATCGTCACCGCCTGATAGCTGCCCCACCAGGCCCAGATCGCCCCGAAAGCAAACGGAGCCGCCGATTGGGCGAGGCGAACCGGCATCGCGATCATGCCCTGGATGGCGCCGTAATCCTCGCGGCCGAACAATTCCTGCGGGAGGAGGGCCCGGACGATCGTCAGCATGCCGTTGGACGCGCCGTAGAGGAGTGCAAAAACGATCAGTAGCCAGGAACCGGCTGGAATGAAGGGCAGAAGCCCAAAACCAAGCGTGCTCATCGCCATGGTGACGACCCCGATTGCCCGCAGGCTCAGCGCCCGCTCGCCAAAGCCGGTCGCGAAGCGTGCGGCGACCTGCGCCGGGCCGATCACCGAATACGCAATGACCGCCGATTCGAGGGAGAAACCCCGTTCGGCCAGCAGCGGTATGAGGTGGATGGGAAGGCCGGTGGAAATAAATCCCTGGAAAACCGACATCGCCACGAAACACCAGAACGAGGGCTTGGAGAGCACGCGCCGCGGATCGGACCGGGCAGCCGAGGGCTCCGGCTCGGACCTCCGCGCCGGCCGGGCGGCCGCCTTGGGGATGCTCACCACATGCAATGCGGCGCAGATCACAAGGTTGAGCGCGGCGAGCAGAAGAAGCGAGCCGCGCCACCCATAGGCCTCTATCAGAACGTGGGTGAGGGGGATGAAGACGGTGCTGGCGAATCCGCCGATCAGCGTCATCACGGTGATGCCGCGCCGCGCCTGAAACCCCAGCCGCAGGGCCAGGACCGCAAAGCCGGGCTCGTACAGAACAGCGCTCATGGACGCGCCCAATCCGATCCAGATCAGCAAAAAGAGCGCGTAATCGCCGACCTGTGACCAGAAGGCGAGGAGGATCGCGGCCAGGACCGAGCCGCCGGTCATCACTGCCCGGCCGTAGCCCCGGTCGATCAGCCGGCCGACCGGCACGGCGAAGAAAGCCGACGAGACGAGGGCGAGCGAATAGGCGGCGGTCAGGGCCGATTTGGACCAGCCGAGATCCCGTTCCATCGGTTCGATCAGAAGGGCGAAAGCGTAGAAGAGCGTCCCGTATGAAACCAGCTGGGTGACGGATAGGGCAGCCACAAAACCCCATGGCATACGGTCGGGACGAGACATCTGGGCCTGCACCTCGTTCGGCCCCGCGCCGATCGACTCTCCGGAAGATCGTGGCACCAACGGGGGCGGTGGCGGCCCTTATGTCAGGAGCGGAGCTTGACGAACAGGGCTTTATCCATCATATGCACAGCACGGCGTCAGCGCTCCCATCGGGAGCCGCTTGAGTGGGGCTGCGTGACGGATATCCGCCTGAAGGTGGAGGCCCGGCCCCTTTCTTCAATCGCTTGACCGCTCGACTGCCCATCACGCGGTGGTCGCCAAGAGCCCGGCAGCGCCCGTCTTCCAACATGAATTTGGCATGACGAACTTGGCCTTTTTGGCTCACTTTTCTCTGCTCGAAAGACACTCACTTTGACACTTTTCACCGACTTTGGATTGGCGCAGCCGATCCTGAAGGCGCTTGCGACCGAAGGCTATGAGAAGCCGACCCCGATCCAGGCGCAGGCCATCCCGTTCGTGATGGCCGGCCGCGATATCTGCGGCATCGCCCAGACCGGCACCGGCAAGACGGCAGCATTCGCGTTGCCGATCATCCACCGTTTGTCTGAAAAACCCCGCGCCGCAATCCGCAAGGGCTGCCGCGTCCTCGTCCTCAGCCCAACGCGCGAACTGGCAAGCCAGATCGCCGACAGCTTCCGCACCTATGGCCGTCACATGAAGCTCACTACCTCGGTGGTGTTCGGTGGCGTCGCCATCGGCAAGCAGGAGCGCGATCTCTCGTTCGGCGTCGATGTCCTGGTGGCGACCCCCGGTCGCCTGCTCGATCTCATCGACCGCCGGGCACTGAGCCTGCGCGACGTGGAGATTCTGGTTCTCGACGAAGCGGACCAGATGCTCGATCTCGGCTTCATCCATGCGCTCAAGCGCATCGTCACGATGCTGCCGAAGGAGCGCCAGACGCTGTTCTTCTCGGCCACCATGCCGAAGACCATCTCGACCCTGGCCGATACCTTCTTGCGTGATCCCGCCCGCGTCGCCGTGACCCCGGTCGCGACCACCGCCGAGCGGGTTGAGCAGAGCGTGATGTTCGTCGCCACCGGACGCAAGCAGGCTCTCATCGAAACGGTTCTGCAGGATCCGGCGATCGACCGCGTCCTCGTCTTCAGCCGGACCAAGCATGGCGCCGACAAGATCGTGCGCGGTCTCGACAAGGCCGGCATCAACGCGGCCGCCATCCACGGCAACAAGTCGCAGCCGCAACGGGAACGGGCGCTCGCGTCCTTCCGCGCCGGCTCGTGCCGGGTGCTGGTTGCGACGGACATCGCAGCGCGCGGCATCGACGTCGATGGCGTCAGCCACGTGATCAACTACGACCTGCCGAACGTGCCCGAATCCTACGTCCATCGCATCGGCCGCACGGCCCGCGCGGGCGCGACGGGCATTGCGCTGTCGTTCTGCAACGATGAAGAGCGGGCTTTCCTGCGCGACATCGAAAAGCTGACGCGCCTCAAGGTTCCGGTTGCGGCACTTCCGGAAGGCTTTCAGGCCGGTCCGGTGGCTGGCGAGCGGGAAGAACCCCGTGAGCCGCGCCGGCAGCAGTCGCAGCGTCCGCGTTCCGCTCCCCATGCCCGCGGGCATCAGGGGCACGGCGCGCCGCGCAATGCCGATCCCAACGCCGATCGCGGCCCCAAGCGCCACCGCCCGCGCGGCGCGAAGCCCGCTGGTTCCCCGAATGGCGGACAACGCCAGCAGCAACAGCCCGCACGGAGCGGTGAGGCCCGCGGCGATGGCCGTCAGGTCAGCTGGCTCGACAAGGGCCCGCGCGGCCGCTGAGCAATCGACCTTATTCTGACCGAAGGCCGTATAAGGTCAAAAAAGGCGCCCCAAAAAGGCGCCTTTTTTGCAGGGCTCTTGGCAATCGGCCGAGCGCTTAGTCCGACATTGCGGCTTCGCGGCGTTGTCCGAAATGGTCTCACCTCACCTCCCTCCCCGGCTGGGGAGAGGTGATTCTGTCGGGCGGTGCCGCTTTTCCACCTCTGCCTCGAGGGAGAGGTCGGACCGCAGGTCCGGGTGAGGGGATGCGCGCTGTCCGGAAAGGTCCCACCCCTCACCCTCGCTCCGCTCGACCTCTCCCCGGCGGGGAGAGGTGATTCCGTCGGGCGGTGCCTAATGATACGGGTCCGCCGCGTCGCGCAATCCGTCGCCCATGAAGTTGAACGCCAGCACGACGATCACCACCGGAATGATCGGAAACAGCAGCCACGGATGAAGCTGCACGGCGGCGAGGTTCTGCGCCTCGTTCAGCAGCACACCCCATGAGGTGATCGGTGGGCGCAAGCCAAGGCCGAGGAACGACAAGGCGGTCTCGCCGAGGATCATCGACGGAATCGACAAGGTTGCGGAAGCGATCAGGTGGCTCATGAAATTCGGAATGAGGTGGCGCGAGATCACGCGCTGCTTCGAGGCGCCCATGAGTTCCGCCGCCTTTACGAAATCCTCCTCACGCAAGGACAGCAGCTTCGAGCGGACCGCACGGGCAAGGCCTGGCCAATCAAGCAGGCCGAGAATGATGGTGATGCCGAAGAAGACGAGGATCGGGCTCCAGTTCGCCGGCAGCGCCGCGGAAAGCGCAAGCCAGAGCGGCAATTCCGGCAGCGATCGCAGGATCTCGATCATGCGCTGGATCACGTGATCGACCCAGCCGCCGAGATAGCCCGCCAATCCGCCGAACAACAGCCCGAGCGTGAACGACACGGCGATGCCGACGATGCCGATGGTGAGCGAGATCCTGGCGCCATAGATGATGCGCGAGAGAAGGTCGCGCCCGAGCCGATCGGTGCCGAGCAGGAACATCGTGCCGTTCTCGGGCGGGCAGAACAGGTGCACATTCGCTGGGACCAATCCCCAGAAATCGTATCCATCCGCCCGGCACAGGAAACGGATCGGCTGCGGCGTCGACGTGTCGATCGTGTAGACCCGGCGGAAGCTCTCGATGTCGAATGTGAATTGATACGGGTAGACGAACGGCCCGATGAAGCGGCCTTCATGCATGAGGTGCACGGATTGCGGCGGTGCATAGAGAAAATCCCCATGGCGCTTGGTCTGATTGTAGGGCGCGATCACCTCGACGAAGGGAACCATGGCGTAGAAGACCAACAAGATGAAGGCTGCCGCGACCGCAACCTTGTGGCGGCGGAATTTCCACCACATCAGCCGCCAGGATGATGCGCGATAGAAGCTTTCGCTCTCCGATCCCATCGGCTCCGTCGCGCCCGGATCGAAGGCCGCCGAATCCACATAATGCTGCTTCACAGAAAGCGACTCGTTCATCGGCCGCCTCCCATCCTGATGCGCGGATCGAGCCAGGCAAGCAGAAGGTCGGAGACAAGCATGCCGATGACCGTGAGAACTGCGACGAACATCAGGATGAAGCCGGCGAGAAACTGATCCTGGCTCTTCAGGGCACTGAGCAGGATCGGCCCGACCGTCGGCAGGGACAGCACCAGCGACACCAGCACCGAGCCCGAAACCAGATGCGGCAGCAGGTTGCCGATGTCGGAGATGAACGGGTTGAGCGACATGCGGAACGGATATTTCAGCAGTGCCTTGCGCGGGGTAAGACCCTTCGCCTTCGCCGTCACGTAATATTGCTTGCCGAGTTCATCGAGCAGGTTCGCACGCATGCGCCGGATCATCGCCGCCGTGCCGCCGAGACCAATCACGATGGTCGGCACGATGAGATGCGACATGAGCGACTGGATTTTCGGCCACGTCCATGGCTCACCCGCATATTGCGCGTCGTAGAGACCGCCGATGGACACGCCGAACCAGCGGTTGACGTAGTAGAGCAGGATCAGCGCGAGCAGAAAGCTCGGCGTGGCAAGCCCGATATAGCCGATGAAGGTGGCGATGTAGTCGCCTATGGAATATTGCCGCGTCGCGGAGTAGATGGCGATCGGGATCGACACGAGATGGATAAAGATCACCACGGCGAAGTTGACCAGAAGCGTCAGCCAAAGAGCGTCGCCGACAACTTCCACCACCGGACGATCATATTCGAACGACCAGCCCCAGTCCCCTTGCAGCAGGCCTGAAAAACCGTTCTGACCCGGCATCACGCCGAGCCAGACCAGGTATTGCTCCCAGACCGGGCGGTCGAGCCCGTATTGCTTGATGAGAAATTCGGCCTTGGCGACGGAAGCGGATTCTCCTTGCGCGCGCAGTTCTGCGATCTGATTGGTCAGAAAGTCGCCGGGCGGCAATTTGATGATCGCGAAGACAAGGGCCGAGATGATCAGCAGCGTCACACACATGGTAACGAAGCGACGCAACAGGAAAGTAATCATCTGCGAGCCTCTTTGAGAACGGCCTTGTTCCAGTAAATCTGATCGACGCGGTAGATGCCGAGCATCGCCGTCGGCTCCCATGAATAAAGTGCCTTTTTCGGCAGGCCGTGCAATCCGTTGCGGACGACGATGGGTTGCAGGGCACCGGCGACCGTGCCGATGGTCCACTGATTTTCCGCGTGGTTGCTCAGGATTTCGCTCCAGACGTCCCGCTGCACGGTGCGGTTGCCGGTGTTCATCCAGATCTCATAGACGGCGAGCAGCCGCTTGGCTGCGGGAATATCCACCGCTTCGCCGGTCTTGCCCTTGGTCTCCACGTACTGGCCCCATTTCGACCACGCATAATTGTCCTGCCGCATCGGCGCGAATTCCGTCGGCGGCATCAACGCGGTCGGGATAGCGTTGTCGAAGCCCTGGCCGGCGACCATGACGGTCAATCCCGCATAGACGCGGTTTCGCATCACGGTGCGGTCCTGCGGCTTCACGAAAAGCTTCACGCCGATCTCGCGCCAGAACTCGGTAATGAGCGTCAGGCCATCGACCACGAGGCTGCTTTCGCCGTCGGTTTCGACAATGATTTCAAGCTCGCGTCCATCGGGCAGCAACCGGATGCCGGCCGCATTGCGCTTGGTGAGCCCGATCTCGTCGAGAAGCCGCGAGGCCTCGCCCGGGTCGTAGGTCGCGTTCTGGGTCCGCAGCATCGGATGGTAGAGCGGGCTTTGCTCCATGATGGTGTTGTTGCCCTCGATGCCGAGGCCGAAGAGGAGCGCGTTGTTCAACGTTTTCCGGTCGATTCCGAGGGACAGCGCGCGGCGGTATCGGAGGTCGCGGTTCAATGCCCGCCACACAGGATCCGAAGCATTGAGATTGGGATAGAGCGCGAGCTCCGAGCCGCGCGCGTAAGGCCACAACAACGTGGTGTAGCCCTGCGCTTTCTCGCCCTGTTTCAGCACCGGAATGTCGCTCATCGACAACCCGCGAAAGAGAAGATCGACCTCGCCCGCATTGGCTTTCGCGGCGAACAAGCCGCTCGCCGACACATCCATGATGATCCGGTCGATGTAGGGAAGCTGCTGCCCCTTGGTGTCGACGCGATGATAATAGGGATTGCGCTCGAATGTGAAACGGGTGGCCGGAGCCCGGTTCGTCACGCGCCACGGCAGCAATACCGGCAGATCGGGATTGGTCTGCTCTTTCATGTCGTCGACGCGGTTGTGAAGGGCTGCCCAGGATTTCAACTTCTGGGCTTTGGCTGCCTCCTCGAGCTTCGCCTTGTCGGCATATTTGGCGTGAAATTGCTTGAGGTAATGCGCCGGACGATAGATGCCCGGATCGACGGCGCCCGCCAGCTGCGGCAGGAAGCGCGGATTGGGATGATCCCAGGTGTAGCGCACGTGCCGCTCGTCGAGGATCTCGAATTTGGCCGGCTTGCCGCCCGCCATCATGAATTCGGGGACACCGGCCGGCGACAGGTCGGGATTGTTGACGATGTCCTCCCAGTAATACCGGAAATCCTCAGCGGTGAACGGCGCGCCATCGGACCAGCGATGGCCGGCGCGCAGCGTGAACGTGAAGATGCGGTCGTCGATGTTGTGGACGTTTTCGAGAAGGTCGGGCTTGAGTTCGAGCCTGCGGTTATACCCGAGCAGCCGCGTGTAGGTGTAGGTGGTGATGTAGCGGATATCGCGTGAGCGCGGCACGAGCGTGATGACGTCGCCGCCATATTGCCCCGCCTCGCCGTCCATCGGCTCCACAATCAATGGCGTTTGCGGCAGGCGCTGTAAGACCGGCGGCAACTCTTTGCGCCCGACCTTCTCGGTGAGAAGCGGCGCCTCGCTGAATTCGATCGCGTTGGCTGGGAACACCAGCAGGCCCAGCACGCACAACGCTGCCGATGCGCTGATCCGGAGGTTTGCCAACATCATGCCGCCTCCCTGACGAACTCGGTTCCAAGGCGCACCTTATGGCCGGGTTCGATTTCCTTCATGCTGCCGAACTCGCCCGCCGCCAGCCTGAATGGCTCGGGCCATTGCGACGGATCGGCAAAACGGCCGACCCGGAGCTTCTCAAAATCGAGCGGACGATCGATATCGGGATCGGGCACTGCTGCGAGGAGCGCTTGCGTGTAGGGATGAACCGGGTTGCGGAAGAGGGACGTCTTGGGAGCTTCCTCGACAATGTAGCCCCGGCACATGACGGCGATCGTGTCGGCGATGTAATCCACCACCGCGAGATTGTGTGACACGAACAGATAGGTCAGCCCGAGCGCTGCCTGCAGATCCTTCAGGAGGTTCAGCACCTGCGCCTGCACCGAGACGTCGAGCGCCGAGACGGGCTCATCGCAGATCAGCACCCGTGGTTCCAGCGCGAGCGCGCGGGCGATGCCGATGCGTTGGCGCTGCCCGCCGGAGAAGGAATGCGGATAACGTCGCAGGACCCGCTGGTTAAGGCCCACCATGTCGAGCAGCTGCTTGGCGCGCTCATACCGCTCGTCCGATGTGCCGATACGATGGATGCGCAACGGCTCGGTGAGCAATTCATAAACCGTCATGCGGGGGTTGAGCGACGAGAAGGGGTCCTGGAAAATGAACTGGACGTTCCGCCGATAGGCTGTGAGCGCGTCACCCTCGAGCTCGTGAACCTTGCGCGGCCCGGTGCCGTCGTCGAACAGCACATGGCCGGAATCCGGGTTCATCGCCCGCATGATGATCTTTGAAACGGTGGTCTTGCCGCAACCCGATTCACCGACGAGCCCAAGCGTCTTTCCGGTCGGCAGTGCGAGATCCACGCCATTCACCGCGTGGATGGTGCGGACCTTGCCGGAAAACCAGCCCGACCGGAGCGTGAAAGTCTTGGTCAAGCCTTCAGCCTGGAGAATGGGGCCTGCAGGCGCGATCCGCTCGGGCGTCTGCGCATGCGCCAGCACTTCGCTCGTCACCTCCCGGATCGGCGTCAGGCGCTCGCCCTCAGCCATGGCGAAGCGGGGAACGGCGCGCATGAGCGCCTGCAGATAGGGATGCTGCGCTCGGCGGAACAGGTCGTCGCGCGACCCTGCCTCCATCACGCGGCCGCGATAGATCACCACCACCTCGTCGGCCACATTCGCCACCACGCCGAGATCATGGGTGATGAGCAGGACCGACATGCCGGTCTCGATCTGCAATTTCTTGATGAGATCCAGGATCTGCGCCTGCGTCGTCACGTCGAGCGCGGTCGTCGGCTCGTCGGCGATCAGAAGTGCCGGCCGTGTGATGAGCGCCATGGCGATCATCGCGCGCTGCCGCAGGCCGCCGGACAATTCGAACGGATAAGTATTCAACGCCCGCTTCGGGTCCGGAAATCCCACACGCTCCAGCACTTCCAGGGTGTGGATTTTGGCTTCGGCGGGGTCGTCGGCAATGTGCGTGAGATAACTTTCCGAAATCTGGTCGCCGATGGTGTGGAGCGGCGAGAGCGATGTCATCGGCTCCTGGAAGATCATCGCAATCCGGCCGCCGCGCATTTCGCGCATGGCGGAACTCTCCGCCTCAAGACCCGTGATGTCGACCGCATCTCCGATTGCCGGATCGTTGAACACGATGCTGCCGGCCCCGATCTTCGCCTGCTTGGGAAGGATTTGGAGGATCGCCTGGGCGGTGATGGACTTGCCCGACCCCGATTCCCCTACGAGCGCCACGGTCTTGCCCTTGGGAATGTCAAAGGTCAGCCCGTCCACAGCCCGGAAGTTTCCGGAATCCGTGACGAAATCCACCGTCAGCTCGCGGACGGACAGGAGCGGCTCATCCATAGGCTTCTCCGACAAAGGCGCATTATAGGACGATAACGCGCTACGGCTCGACGACGTTTCCACTTTTGTCACAGAATAACTTTCGAACTGGCGCAAAGTGAAGCTGCTTTCTCGCGAGAAAGAGCAGCAACTCTTCGCAAAATGCCCAGATGCACTCGTCGTGCACCAGGTGATGGGTGAGCAATCCTATCGGCTCGCCGTCCCCGACAGGGGATGCGCGCCGATCGATCGCACCCGCAAGCGCCGCAACGAGCGCCGGCACGTTTCCAAGGCTGCGGGTGCCATGCCATTCAATCGGGTCGATATGGGTGTTGATCTGGACGAGGCCGGGCGCCGGCTGGGGCGCCGGGCGGTCCCGAAACGTGGAGAGGCCGACATATCCCGCTCCGGCAAGTCTTGGGAGGAGCGCGGGCGGGATGCGATTCCAGGGCGGCACGAGGACCCGCAGAAGCCGGTCGCCGAAGACGCGTCCGAGGTCCCGCAGGCCGGTGCGGACCTCCGCTTCCATGGCATCAAGATCGCGTTCCGCATCGAACTCCGCTTTCTTCTTGCCCGTCGGCGCATGGTTGGCGTGGGTGTAGCCATGGACGAGGATGGAAACCCGCTCCTCGTCCCGCAACGCGCGCTCCAGCGAGGGTTCGACCCTGCGCGGGACCGCCGCGACGGCGAGGCCGGCCTTGTACCTGTTCGCGAGTTGCAGGAGACGATCAAGCTGCGGGGTCTCGCGCACCGCATCGTCATCGCGCCACCACATGACCGGCTCATGACAGCGATCGCGGGATCGATCGATGGCCGTGTCGAGGGGGCTCCAATCGATGGGCGGGCTCAGGAGTGCGGGGCGCGACAGGGCGAGTTCCGCAGTGATGCGGAGAGTTTCGTGCGCGCCGTCGAGCGCGATGGAATGGGACGGCGGCAACTGCTTTTCGAGCTGCGACGTCACCGCGTCGGCGAGTGACCGCGCATCGAGCCTATCCTCCGGCAGGACCTGCGCGAGACCGGCTTGTTGCAGGCACTCGGCGCGCTGTCGCTGTTCGGTTTCGTGCCCCGCTTCGAACGGCACCAGAATGGCGCGCACGCCAGACCGGAGAATATCGACGCTCGTGTTGTAACCCGCCTGACTGATCGACACATCAGCGCCGGCGAGGAGTTGGCGGAAATCGGGCCGCGCGCGTTCGACTGTCACATGGCCGGGAGCAGCGCGCTGGAGCGCGCGAAAGTCCTCATCGGCAATGCCACGACCAACCAGAACCCGCCACGACGTGCGGGTGACGATTTGCGCCGCTGCCAGCGCGGACCGGTAGAGCGGCAGCGATGCGGCGCTTGATCCGCCGGAGACGATGATCCCGGCGCGCCGCGCCTGCGGTGTCGTCACCGCGGCTTCGTCCACATAGCCGGTGTAGCGCAGCAGTGGGCGAAGCCGGTCGTCGACCGGCCATGACATGTCAAGAGGCGCCACTGCGGGGTCGCCGTGGACGAGAACGGCGTCGTAGAATTCGTCGATCCGCGACACCGCCTGTGTCACCCGTTCCGGCTTGGTCGGCGCGACGAGGATATCGCGGATCGACGACAGGACGAGGGGGCGCGGGCGCATCAGGTGCGCTTCACGCAGCACCGCGAGGAATTCATCCGCCAGAACGCGGCGGCCGAACGGAAAAAGCTCGGTGATCAGGATGTCGGGGCGAACGCGGTTCACCGTCTCGAGTAGATAATCGCAACGCTCTGCCAGGAACGCGGGCGTCACCGGCCGGCCGCCATCGTCCAGCAGGGCCGAGAAATTTGTGCCGCGTGTTTGCACGGGTGGAAGCTGGACGAAGATCACGTCATCCGGCATCGCGACGGAGGTTCGCATGCCACCGGAGACGAGCGTGGTCGAATGACCGGCTTGCGCAAAGGCGCGTGCGAGCGCGGTCGCCCGCGTCAGGTGACCAGCGCCAAGCAGATGCGTGACGAGAATGAGAACACGCTTCGTCATGCGGCGCTCCCGCCGCTCAAGGGCAGCATCGCGTCGCGCAATCGCATCGCCGCCCGCACGAGAGTGCGTTCGCCGGTCACGAAAGCGCGGGCGGCTTCGCCCATCCGATGCCGGGTCGCCGAATCCTCGATCAACGCGCCGATGGCTTTTGCGAAAAGGTCGATATCGCCCGGCGGCGTCAGGACTCCGGTTCGGCCATTTTGGACCACGCTGCCGACGCCACCGAAATTTCCTGCCACAACGGGATTCCCGAAGAGTTGCGCTTCCAGAAGCGCCATACCGTAGGCCTCGTTCACCGCCGGCCACACGATGATATCGGCATGCTGGTAAAGGTCGCGAAGCTCAGTGGCCTCGCATTGTCCATGAAAGCGAAGTCGCGGTTCGAGCGGCGCAAACAACGCTTCGACCTCGCCACGCGCTTCGCCATCCCCCGCGATGTCGAGATGCCACGGGAGGTGCCGCAATTGCACAAGCGCCTTGCTGAGAATGCGATAGGATTCGAACTTGTCGCCCTTGCGCATCATCGCAACGGTGAGCAGCCGGGGCGCGGCGCCGACCCGCGGTGCGCGAGCGGACGAGGTGCCCCATTCCGTCTCGTCGAGAAACGGCGGCAGGTCGACCAGCGTTTGATGAACTGGCTTGGCCGCCTGCAAGGCCGGTTGGTCCATGGCGGTCATGCCGAAGATCAGATCGGCCCGGTCGAGCGCCTGTTCGGCGCCCCGATGGGTGAGCGACCAGGGTCCGTCCGACCGCTTTGAAGCGCGCGATCCCTCGGCAACGACGTAGGGAATATGCAAGGCATCGGCCACACAAGGCCCGATCCAGTCCGGGGCCTTGTAATAGACATGATAGGTGAACCACAAAGCCGGCCGTTCCGCTGTGGGAAGGCCGCGATAATGCGCGATCAGCCGTTCGGCCTCGGCAAGGGATTCCTGCCGCACGTGCTCCTGAAAAGCGCCATCGCCATGCTTGTCATGCGTGCGCAGATGGCTCGCAACGAAGGGTGAAAAGCCGGCCATCCGCAGGGCCTTCAGGAGAAGCCTCGCCATCGTCCTGTCACCGGACGGAGACGGATGGTCCGGACTTTTCAACGGCGCGTAGAATGCCACCGGCAGCGAGGTGGTCACGCGGGCAACCGGACGGTTGCGGCGGGGCCGAGGATGGCGCGAAATCGTTCATCGAGGAGGTCGATGCCGCCATCCATCGAGAAGTTGTGCCGCAGCCGCTCGAACGCGGAATTGGCCAGCTCGGCACGCCGCTCGGGTTCGCGCGCCAGAAGGTTGATGGCATTCGAGAGCGCAACCCAATCGCCCGGCGGCACCAGCACGCCGTCGGTGCCTTCGCGGATGAATTCCGGAATGCCGGCGAAGTCGCTTGCCACGATCGCGAGCTTCTGGCTCGCCGCCTCCATCAACACGTTCGGCAACCCATCCCGGTCGCCGGAGGCGGCCTTCTTTGACGGCAGGGCAAAGATGTCGGCCTCGCGCAGGAGCGCGATGATGTCCGGTTGCGCTTTCGCACCGAGAAACGCCACCCGATCTCCGAGACCGCTCTTCTGTGCTTGCGCTCTGAGACTCTTGAGAAGATCGCCGCCGCCCACATGCGCAAAGCGCCAGTGCAGGTCCGCCGGCAAGGCGGCCAAAGCCTGCAGCAGGTCGCCGAAACCTTTCTTGGCGACGGCACGACCGACCGACACGATGCGGATGGGATCGGCCGGATCGGATCCGTCGCGCAGCGAGCCGTCGGCGGGCGGGGAGGGAAAGCGCGACAGGTCGAGGCCGTGATAAACCAGCCTCACGCGGTCATGCGACGGGCTTAATGCCTGCAGATGCCGTGCTCCCTGCTCGGTGCAGGTCACGCCCCAGAGCGCATCCGCGAGCTTTTCGCGCTTCTCCCAATCGGGTGTCGTCCAGATGTCCTTGGCGTGGGCCGAGAAGGTCCAGGTGCGCCCGGTCAGGATCGCCGCATAGCGCACCACGGAGGCCGGCGTATGAAGATAGTGAGAATGGATATGCTGAATGTCGGCCGGCATCTCCCGCCCCATGACGAAAGCCTGCCCCAGGCGCCGGACGCGGTTCGCGGTGAAATCGCGCTTCAGATCGGCCCAGAAGGCGCGCATGAGTTTTCGAAAGCCCGGCTGGCGTAGGGCGAAAAGCTTTCCGCGCAGCACGCGCAGCGGCTCTTCGTAGAGATATTCCGGCAGGTAAGTCACAGGCGCCTTGATCTGGCGGTTCATGGGATGAACCGCCTTCTCGGTCGGGTGCCGCAGGGACCAGATTGCGAGGTCGAGTCCACGCTGTTCGAGCGCCAGGATCTCCTGGGCGATGAAGGTCTCGGAGAGGCGCGGATAGCCCTTCACGACGACGGCGATCCGTCGGGCTTTCATGGGCAACGACATCCTGGCGGTTACTCGGCTGCCTCTGAGGCGGGCATATAGGCCCGGGGCTGCGTGAGAGCTTTAAGCCGCTCCTGCACGCGGTCAAGTCCGTCGAGCAAGCCCGGAACGGTGACCTCGGACGGGCGTGGTTGCGTGGAGAGGTTGCGAAGGGCGCTTGCCATCCGTTCGGGCGTGCGCGCCTCGGTATAGTCGCTTAGCATGCTCACAAGACCAAGCCTCTCGGCCTCGACCGCACGGATGTGCTGCTCCAGGCGAGGCCGGGTGCGCGGCACGATCAACGCGCGCTTATCGAAGGAAAGAATCTCGCAGAATGTGTTGTACCCCCCCATGGCGACGATCGCGGTCGCCTTTTCCATGAGATGCTCGATCTTGGTGTCGAACGACATCGCGTCGAGCTTCGGCTGCCGCGAGATCCGCTCCATGAACGAGCGGCGCTGATCCCGGTTCACGAAGGGCCCGAACAGGATGACGGCCGGCATTTCCGGGCTCTGATCCGCCTCATAGGCCGAGATCACCCAATCGATCAGGTCGTCGCCGTCGCCGCCGCCGCCGGTGGTCACCAGAATGAAGGGCTGCTTGGTGATTTTCGGATACCGCACGAGTGACGGGGTCGCGGGCACCTCGCGGCGCAGATAGCCCGTATAGGTGATGCGTTGTTCGATCTCCGGCGGCAGGTTGAGGGCCGCCAGGGGCTCGTAGACGTCCTTGAGGCCATAGACCCAGACCTCGTCATAATAGCGGATGAGCGCCTGGCGGGCCTCCTTGCGCTCCCATTCCGGTACGAGAAGAGCCGGCTCGTCCATGACGTCGCGGATGCCCAACACGAGCCGGCAGCCGGCCCGCTGCAGATATTCGAGGGCAGGAATGACCTCTCCGCGAAAGCCGGTCGGCTCCTTGTCGACGATGAACACGTCGGGGCGGAATGATTTGACCGCCTGCAGGATCAAGGCTTCGCGAAAGCCGACGGCCTCATCAAGCTCCACATTGAGGTTGAGAGAGCGGTAATCGCCGTCGGGTAATTTCGTAACGCCGGGAATGCGAATGTAGTCGACCCCGCTGCCGAATTCGAAATTGCCGATTACCGGCGAGCCCGAAATGATCACCACCGAGGTGTCGGGGCATTCCTCCACGATCGCATTCGCAATGGCCCTGGACCGCCGTAAATGGCCCAAACCAAAGGTATCGTGGCTGTAAATGACCACCCGCGACCCGCCTTTGGGCCATGGCGGAGACTGTGCCGTAAGAGCTTCCATCGTCACGTCCATGACCAGCTGCCATGTGGGGCAAATTAGAGAAGGTGTCGAAATGACGTTAAGACACAGAGTTCCGGGCTTGCAATAGCCCCGCCGCAAGTAGGTAAAGCCGCCGTTGAAAAGGGGAAGGGGCGGCGGAAAGAGACTATGGTGGGGCAAAGCGTTGGTGATATCGTCCGGCCAATGGAAAAAAGCCTGTTTCGTTATATCTGGACCCACTCGAAGCGCGACCAGCTGCTTGTCTGCGCGGTCGTGCTCGTGTCTCAGCCGTTCTATTTCGCCTCCCTCGACCTCCCACGGCAGATCGTCAACCAGGCAATCCAGGGCGAGGCCTTCCGCGAAGGGCAGGCCACCGCACCGTTTCTTCCCTTTACGTTAAGCCTGCCGGAGTGGCTCGGCGGAGCCTCGTTTCCGATCTTCGAGGGGTTCGAGGTCGGCCGGATCGGGCTGCTGCTCGGCCTGTCGGGCCTCTTCCTGTTCTTCGTGATCATCAACGGCGCGTTCAAATACTGGATCAACGTCGCCAAGGGCGTGCTCGGAGAGCGCATGCTGAGACGCCTGCGGTTCGACCTCTTCACCATGGTGCTGCGGTTCACCCCGGAGGCGCTGCGGACGGTCAAGTCGTCCGAGACCGCGACGATCATCAAGGACGAGGTCGAGCCGGTCGGCGGCTTCATCGGCGATGCCTTCATCACCCCGGTGTTCCTCGGCATGCAGGCGCTGACCGCCTTGTTCTTCATCATGGTGCAGAATGTATCGCTGGGGCTGATGGCGCTTGCCGTCGTCGGCATTCAGTTCACCATCATCCCGCGCATGCGTCGGGAGCTCTTGCGCCTTGGCAAGCGGCGCCAGATCGCGTCCCGCCAGCTGGCTGGTCGTATCGCCGAAGTCTCGGATGGCATCGAGGCCGTGCAGGTTCACAATTCCTACGCCTGGGAGCGCGCGGAGATCGGCCAGCGATTGTATCAGCTGTTCGACCTGCGCCTGCGAATCTACAATCGCAAATTCATCGTCAAGTTCATCAACAATTTCCTGTCGCAGCTGACGCCGTTCTTTTTCTATTCGGTCGGTGGTTACCTCGCCATTCGCGGAACCCTGGATATCGGCCAGCTCGTTGCGGTGATCGCAGCCTACCGGGAATTGCCGCCGCCGCTGAAAGAACTCATCGACTGGGACCAGCAGCGCCTCGACGTGCAGGTCAAATACGACCAGGTCACCCAGCACTTTTCGGAGGAACGGCTCGCGCCGACGCTGCTTGCGAAGGAGGACGCCGGTGAAGAAGCGCCGCTCGTGGGACCTCTCGTCGCCGAGGACTTGCGGGTGAGCGATCCCCATGGGGGCGTGATCCTGAACGGCGTCTCGTTCGAAATTCCGCTGCCCGCCGATGTGGCGCTCATTTCAGGGGGGGCCTCCGTGGCCAGCCTGATGGCGCAGATCCTCGCGCGCCGCATGACCACGTTCGGCGGCCGTATCCGCATCGGCGAACAGGATCTGCGGCAGATCCCGCCCGCGATCGCGGGACAAAAAATCGCCTATGCGGGCGTCGACCCGATTCTGTTTCCGGGCAGCATCCGCGATAATCTGGTCTACGGGCTGCGCCACAAACCGCTCGGCCAACGCAAGGAGGACGAGCGCGAGGCGCTTCGCCGGATCAGGGAGGCGCAGCGGACCGGCAATCCGATCGAGAATGTTGCCGACGAATGGATCGACTACACGGTGGTCGGCGCGAAAGACGAGGACGACCTCGACCGCATTCTCATCGACCTGATGAAGAAAGTCGGAATGGGCAACGAGATCTATCTTTTCGGACTTGCGGGCCGGATCGATCCCGAGCGCGATCCGCAACTGGCGGAGCATCTGGTCGAAGCGCGCAGGCGCTTGCGCGAGACTTTCCAGGCGGAGGGAATGGCGGATCTCGTCGAGCCCTTCGATCCGCAGCAATTCAACGACCAGTCCACCATTGCGGAGAACCTCCTGTTTGGCGTCCCGACATCGGACGCTTTCCGCGGCCGCAACCTTGCGGAAAATTCAAGCTTCCGCTCGGCCATCGATCAGGCCGGGCTCTTCGACGAACTCGTCCATATGGGCCGGCAGATCGCCGAGACGATGGCGGAAATCTTCGAAGGGTTGCCGCCGGGACATTCGCTCTTCGAGCAATTCTCTTTCATCGGAGCCGAGGAGCTGCCCGAGTTCGAGGCGATCCTGCGCCGGAGCCGTTCCGATGCGGCGTTGACGAAAGAGGACCGAACCCGCCTGCTCTCGCTGCCGCTGGCCTATATCGAAGCCCGACATCGTCTCGGTCTGATCGACGACAAGCTGAAGGTCCAGTTCGTGCAGGCGCGCGGATACGTGCGTCAGGAGTTCCAGAAAGTCGAAGCGGATGTGGAGTTCTACGACCCGGAAAAGATCTGCGCGGCTGCCCCCGTGCGCGACAATCTGCTTTTCGGCCGCGTCAGTTACCGGGTAGCGAACGCCCAGGCGCGCGTGGCGGAAGCGATTTCGGCCGTGGTCAAGGGCCTCGACCTGCTGGAGGATATCGAGCGTGTCGGCCTCGATCGGCAGGTCGGCACCGCCGGCCGCCTGTTGACGGCGCAGGAGCGCGCCAGCGTCAATCTGGTGCGGTGTCTGGTCAAGCGTCCGGATATTCTGGTGATCGACGGCGCCTTGGCGCCGTTCGACGAGACGCGCGCGCAAAAGATGATCAAGCTCCTGATCGAACTCGGAAGAGGCAGGAGCCTTTTCATGGTGCTGCCGAATGATCGACAAGTCGAGGACTTCGATATTCTAATGCGCTTCGGCGACGGACAGATTACGACAGAGAGCAACGCCGGTCGGACGTCCGAGGCATCGGAGCCCCAGCCGGCAAACGCACAGAGAATAGCAGGAGAGGTTGCATGACCCTTGAAGCCGAAGTTCAAACCTTGCGGCAGGTCCCGATGTTCAAGGACATCGATCCGGCGCGCTTGAAACTTCTGGCCTTCACCAGCGAGCGCGTTCAGTTCGCGGATCGGCAACGGTTCTTCTCGCAAGGTGATGCGTCCGACTCGGCCTACGTGATCCTGGAGGGAAGGGCGGATGTCCTCCTCACCACGCCGACAGGGGAGATCAAGGTCGCCGAGCTGGAAGGCAACGCGCTGGTGGGCGAGATGGGCATTTTGTCCGACACGCCACGGTCGGCCACCATCATGGCGTCGGAGCCCACGACGGCGCTTCGGATCGACCGGCGGGTTTTTCTGGAGCTTCTGGCGCAGTTCCCGCAGATGTCTTTGGCGGTAATGCGGGAGCTGGCAAAGCGTCTGGAACAGACAAACGCGAAGCTCGTGGCAAAATCTACGCCTTAATTTTCCGTTAACAAACAGGGTCTTAAGCCAAAAAAGGCAGCGCCCACGGTTAAGCTGACCGATTCTCGCCACATCTGCCCGCCACCCCTTTGTATCAGAACGACAAAAAGGGAGGGTCCGCCGTCCGGTCGGGCCCAGCGGGAAATAACCGAATGCCGACGATTGCGATCACGCCTGTGGGCGCGATTCCGCGACCTGTAACGGGTGCACAAACGAATGCGCGACGCGGTCGCCACGCGATCCGTCTTTGTGCAACGCTCAGCCTGGTGCTCGGCTTTCAAGCTATGGCGGCTGCGCCCGCCGCTGTCGCGACTTTGCCCAGCGCCCTCTTGGCTCGTCCGGTTTCTGCACCTTTGCCGGTCCCGGAATTCCGTAAAAATCCTGGGCTCTTCCGCTCCATCATCGAGGCCGCTTTTCCGAAAGCGACCCAGAGGAAACCCGCCCCGGTCGATCCGGTTCCGGTGGCGGCCTTTGACGATCCCGACGAGTTGATCCTGTTCGGCGGCCGGACCGTGCCGCGATGGCTGGTCCATTCCGTGCTCAAGGCGGCTCATGTCACGGGCGTCGATCCGGTCTACATGCTGACGCTCGCCGATGTTGAATCGAGCCTCTCCAACGAGGCGAAGGCGCCGACCTCGAGCGCCGAGGGGCTGTTTCAATTCATCGACCGCACATGGCTCGAGACGGTCTACCTCCACGCGGCCGATTACGGCTTCGAGGCCGCCGCCAAGGCAATCCGCCTCGTCGATGGCGAACCGGTCGTAGGCGACGACAAGGACCGTTCGTGGATCATGAGCCTGCGCACCGATCCCTATTTTTCGGCGCTGATGGCGGGAGAGTTGATCAAGGACGTGGAGCGCGCGCTACAGGCACAAGGCGAACGCGAACTGGAGGAGGCCGAACTGTATCTGGCCCACTTCCTCGGCGCCGGCAGCGCGGTGCGTTTTCTCGATGTGCTCTATTCCGATCCGAACATGAACGCCACCAAGCTCTTCCCAAAGGCAGCGAAGGCCAATGCGGGATTGTTCACGGACGGCAAGGGCCGCAAGCGCCGCGCCGTGAGCGTGGCGGAGTTGTACAACAAGATCGATTCGAAGATCGTCCGACGCATGGATCGCTACGAGGATATCGGCCCCATCCTCGCCCGGATCAACGCCCCCGCCGCCGCGCCGCGGATCGACGCATACGCAGAGGTTCAGTAGTTGCGCGTTGGCCGCGGGTCCCGCGGCTAGAGCCGGGCTCTGTCTCTTAGTTTTGGCGCATGATCCTTCGGCGAACCGGCAGCCACTTCGCCGGATCAGGCTCTAGAACGCCTTGAAGGTGATGATCGTGTGTGTGTCGGCGATCTCGGGAATCGATTGCACGTTCTCGGCGATGAAATGCCCGATATCGACGTCGTCATCCACGTGGAACTTGGCCAGGATGTCGTAATTGCCGGCGGTCGAATAGATTTCGGACGCGATCTCCCGGTCGGCCAGCGCACTCGCGACCTGATAGGTCCTTCCGAGCTTGCATTTGATCTCGACAAAGAAAGTCTGCATGAGGCGCGCTCCGGGTCAGGGTTCGTCTATATGGCGCGAAAGGCGCGCCGCGTGAAGGTCAAGGCCGCCCGATGCTCACATAAGTGAAGCCGCGCCGCCGCATGTCCTCGGGCCGATAGATGTTGCGAAGATCGACGACGATCGGCTGCGCCAACGTCTTGTGCAGGCGACCGAGATCGAGCGCGCGGAACGCATCCCATTCGGTCACGATCACCAGCGCATCGGCGCCCGTCGCACAATGGTACGCGTCGCCGGCGTATTCGACATCGGGCATGAGCGCCTTTGCGGCCGTCATGCCCTCTGGATCGTAGGCGCGCACGATCGCGCCGGCATCCTGCAAGGTCGTGATGACATCCAGCGACGGTGCATCGCGCATGTCATCGGTGTTCGGCTTGAAGGTGAGACCCAGTACCGCGATGGTCTTGCCGCGAACCGAGCCGCCGCAGGCGGCAATCACCTTGCGTCCCATCGCCCGTTTGCGCTGGACGTTGACGGCCGCGACCGTCTCGATGATGCGCGTCGGCGCCTCGTGATCCTGCGCGGTCTTGATCAGCGCGAGCGTATCCTTGGGAAAGCACGAGCCGCCATAGCCGGGTCCCGCATGCAGGAACTTGGAGCCGATGCGGTTGTCGAGGCCGATGCCGCGCGCGACATCCTGCACATTCGCGCCCACCTGCTCGCACAGGTCGGCGATTTCATTGATGAACGTGATCTTGGTGGCGAGGAACGCGTTGGCGGCATATTTGGTCAGTTCCGCGGTCCGCCGGGACGTCACCAGAAGCGGCGACTGGTTGAGATAAAGCGGGCGGTAGACTTCCGTCATCACGTTGGCGGCGCGGTCGTCCTCGGTGCCGATGACGATCCGGTCCGGGCGCTTGAAATCCGCGATGGCAGCGCCTTCGCGCAGGAATTCCGGGTTCGACACCACGGCGAATTCAGCCTCCGGCCGCGCCTCGCGAATGATGCGCTCGACCTCGTCGCCGGTACCGACCGGCACAGTCGATTTGGTGACGATGACCGTGTAGCCGTTCAGGGCGGCGGCGATGTCGCGGGCGGCCTGGTGGACGAAGGTGAGGTCCGCGTGCCCATCCCCGCGTCGCGAGGGCGTGCCGACCGCAATGAACACCGCTTCGGCTCTCGCCACCGCCTCCGGCAGGCTGGTGGTGAAGGAAAGCCGGTTCTCGCGCACGTTCTTGGCGACGAGATCGCTCAGGCCCGGCTCGAAAATCGGAATTTCGCCCCGGTTCAGGGCCTCGATCTTGGCCGGGTCCTTGTCCACGCAGCAGACGTCATGGCCAAAATCCGCAAAGCAGGCGCCCGAAACCAGGCCGACATATCCCGCTCCGATCATCGCGACACGCATCAGGGGCTCTCCGGTTGATCAACGACCGGTTTAAGCGGGCGGAGGCTTGGCTGCAAGCGGCGCCGCGGGAGGCCATCGACGCAATAGAGTCTTTGACTTCGGTTCTCGAGCGGCACACAAGACCCGCCAATCGAATCCGAGGCTACCCATGGATAACCCTTTTCTCGTCGAGGTCGCCCGCGGCCATCTGGTCGAATCGCGGCACCGCGGCAGCGTTTCGGTCGTGGAAGCCGATGGCGTCACGGTTTTGTCGCTGGGCGATGTCGACAGGCCGGTCTTCCCGCGCTCGGCGGTGAAAGCGCTTCAGGCACTCCCTTTGATCGAGAGCGGCATCGCCGAACAATTCGGGCTTACCGACGAGGAGATCGCGCTCGCCTGCGCGTCCCATTCGGGTGAGCCGCGCCATACGGCGGCCGCCGCCGCCATGCTGGCGAAGGCCGGGCGCGACCTGTCGTGCCTCGAATGCGGCACCCATTGGCCCATGGGAGAAGCCGCCAACCGTGCGCTTGCGGCGAGTGGCGAGACACCCACGGCCCTGCACAACAACTGCTCGGGCAAACATGCGGGGTTCATCTGTCTCGCCTGCGGGTCGGACACCGATCCCGCCGGCTATGTGAAGGCGGCGCACCTGGTCCAGCAACGGGTGCGCGCTGCGCTTGAGGACATCACGGGCGCATCTCACGACGAAGACCGGAGCGGTCTCGACGGTTGCTCGATCCCAACCTATGCAATCCCGCTCCCGGCCCTGGCCTTCGGTTTCGCCCGCTTCGGCACGGGGATCGGAATATCGCCCGACACCGCGAAAGCCGCCGGACGCATCCGCAAGGCGGTGGCGCAGCACCCGTTCATGGTGGCGGGCACGGACCGCTTCGACACCAGGGTGATGGAGATCCTGGGCGAGCGCGCCTTCGTGAAGGTGGGCGCCGAGGGCGTCTATTGCGCGGCCTTGCCCGAGCTCGGCTACGGCATCGCACTGAAGGCCGACGATGGCACCACCCGCGCCGCCGAGGCCATGATGGGCGGGCTGCTGCTGCGCTACCTCAAGCTCAGCGACGAGGAACGCGCTGCCATTGAGCGCCTGGCGCAGCCGGTCCTCAGGAACTGGAACGGCATCGAGGTGGGCGGAATGACCGCGACCGGGGAGTTGATGGGTGCGCCGTCTTCCTGAGACGCAGCGGCGTCTCGAAGGATCCTCTAGCCCCAATGCGAACCGAGGGTCCTGTCCCCAGGTCGCCCAGCCGCAAAGGCGAGAGCCGCCACGCCGATGACCGCGAAGTAGCGCCGGACACCTGATCGGCCAGGCGCTGGATCGGTGCGCGGCTGCGCTGGGCTTCCGCCACGAGCTGTACGATCTGCGACAGCATGGTGTCGCGCCCGACCTTTCGCGCCTCGGTCAGGAGGCCGCCGGACTGGTTCATGGCCGCCGATCGCCTCGGCACCCACCTCCTTGGTCACGGGCATCGACTCCCCTGTCACCATCGATTCATCGACGGAGCTGCGCCCCTCCACAACGATGCCGTAGACCGGGGACCTTGCTGCGGCTTCGGGCCAAGGACGCCCCTACCGCGGCCTTGTAGGATCTGTTCACCCGCTGGTCCAGACATTCGGTTTACCTCTCAGAGGTACCAAGAACGGCGATTTGCGTCGGTTTGGTCTTGATCTCACCAGCCGCACCGAGGAACTTCTGCATTGCTCTATGGTGTGAAACAGAAGGTATCAACCGATGAAGACGCGCAAACTCGGTCCCCACCTCGCCGTTTCGATAGTTGGGCTCGGCTGCATGGGAATGAGCCACGCCTATGGTGGCCAGGACGAGCAGGAATCCATCCGCACGCTTCATCGGGCCATCGATCTTGGCGTTACCTTCTTCGACACGGCGGAGGTCTATGGCCCGTTTCAAAACGAAATCTTGGTCGGCAAGGCCCTGAAGCCTTATCGTGACAAGGTGGTGATTGCCACCAAGTTTGGCTTTCGGATCGACACGAGCAAGAGGGGCGCGGACGCCATGTCCGGCGTCGACAGCCGGCCGGAGCATGTCCGCGAAGTGGCCGAGGCGTCGTTGAAACGGCTCGGGGTCGAGGTGATCGATCTGTTCTATCAGCACCGCGTCGACCCGCAGGTGCCGGTCGAGGATACAGTGGGTGCCATGGCGGACCTTGTGAAGGAAGGCAAGGTGCGCGCGCTCGGCCTTTCCGAAGCGGGAGCCACCCACATCCGCCGGGCTCATGCTGTCCATCCGATTTCCGCTCTTCAGAGCGAGTACTCGCTCTGGACCCGCGATCCGGAAGGCGAAATCCTCGACACCTGCCGCGAACTAAGTATCGGCTTCGTGCCATTCAGCCCACTCGGTCGCGGTTTTCTAACAGGTAAAATCCAGAAACCGGAGGATTTCGGTTCCGAGGATTTCCGGCGGACGCTTCCGCGCTTTAGTCCCGAGAACATGGCCGCCAACGCCTCGCTCGTGAAATTGCTGGAGGAGACGGCGGCGACAAAGGGCGTGACGGCTGCACAACTCGCGCTTGCCTGGGTCCTCCACCAGGGAGATTTTATCGTCCCCATCCCCGGTGCACGGAAGATCGCGCATCTGGAGCAGAACGTCGCCGCTGCGGACATTGCGCTTTCGCCGGATGAGTTCAAGACGCTCGGCGACTTGTTGGCGCCTGAAAAATTTGCCGGCAAGCGCTATGGCGATGCAGCCATGTCGCTGACCAAAAGGTGAGATAGGTACGTTTAGCGCGAGCATTTCAGTTCGACGACTTATCCAGCCGTACGAAAGCAGAAGTGTGCGGAACGCGCCGCAACAATCACATCGCCACACGGGCGCCATCCAGACATGACATCTCCTAGCATACTCCTGATGGACGGGGACGGGCATGATGTGATCCGGCGGCAAGAGAACCAGAAATAGGACACGATTATCGAGCTCACTGACGGTGCGACACTGACTGAACGACCGGCAGGTCCGCTGGTTTGCCCCTTTGGAAGTGGTCCTCCTGAGGTATGGCTTTGCCGAAGTCAGTCGCATTGAGGCGGGAACAACTGCTGATCCTGCGTTTGTGAGATTAGCTTGCGGTCATCAATAAGCCGCGGCGCGTAGCCAAGTCACCGATGCCAAGATTTCATCCTCCGCTGGTGCTTTACATTCCGGAAAGTCGTCGAAAGTCTCAGTCGCGAGCGCTTGAACCAACTCGCAGTCCCTTACTCCAACCTGTCCCAATTGGTCCCGATGACGTTCGAAGTGTTCTTCCGTTGGGTCGCATGGTTGCTTACTCTGGCAATCTTGGCATTCACCCTTTCTCCCATTGAACACAGGCCGGTCACTTCGGCTCCTGCCGATCTGGAACGGTTTGCCGCGTTCGTGGTGACGGGAGCAGCTTTCTGGCTCGCCTATCCCAAACAACGCTTTGGAATCATGCTGCTGGTGACCGGAGGTGGCGCGCTGCTCGAGACGGCCCAAGCCTTAGTCCCAGGTCGTCACGGTCGCCTCGAGGATGGCCTTATCAAGGCGTTAGGCACCCTTCTTGGCGCTGCAATCGCTCTGTTGATTGAGCGGGAGATCAAACGACGCAGGAAAATCCGCTGAACGCCCAATCGAAAACCTGGAGCGCCTTTCGCGGCCAGAGGTTCGATATGGCAAGATTGTCATCGATTTCTCGTTCTTGCGCAGTTGACGGCTGGAGTCGATGAATGTGCAGCAGGGGCGCAAGTTCTTCTCAACGCTACGACCAGCGTCAGACAGCAATCGGGTCGGGTTCAGGCTTGATAAGAAACTGCGGTCCTACATGGCTGGCACCGCCGCGATCAAGGATAGGGTTGACCAACCACGAACTGCCAAATGCCTTCAGCGATCGCGGCGGCGACTGCAGTCGCGACGCTTCACTAGGCGGCACGGTCGAACGCGCGCTTCTCACCTGCGCCGACGGTTGAATCCGGATTGCGCCTATCCTTGACAATAATGCAAGTCGCCCGAATATTATCTGGCGAATTGGGCGGGTTTCGATCGCTCCGATATGGCACTCGCGCCCGTTCTCTCGCGGGTTACTATTTTGTTCCATGCATTGCGGCGCCATGCTGTTCTATCGCGACGTTTCGCCGGCGCAGATCTGCGCTTCCAGGCTCTTCGGGATCATTGGAGCAGGGGGCCTGGGCTGTCCAGACGTCTGACCCGCCGGCTGTCCGAGTTAAGTCCAGAACTGGAACGGATCATCGCAACCAAACGACAGCAGGGGCTTTATGTGCCCTTGGCTCTGATCGATCGAAATGGACCGCTTCTTCCGCTGATCGAGCCTTTCTGGGCCACAAAGGTCATCCCCGCTATCGAGTTTCGACCAGTCCATCGACACAGCCTCGTCGTTGTCGACCTCGAGGGAGATGTGGGCATTCTCAAAAATTTCCTCGGCAACGTTTCTGAGTTCGTGAACGAACTCGAAGCCGCGCTGATGCTACATGAAGCACGCTGCAATGTTCCGGACGTGCTCCACGTCGATTTCGACCGCCTCCATATCGTCTATAGCTATATTCGAGGTCGCAACCTACGGTTGGCTCTAGAGGAGGCTGGCGCCGATGTCAAAGGGCGGCCGATGCCCCGATTTATCCTCTCCCGTCGCCGGCTAGAGGCGCGTCGGACCGAGTTAGCTCGCCAGTTTCTACCACACGTGGTCGATGCGGTTACAATCGACCGGATCCGGGACGGCCTCGTCGCCGTCCACCGTGCTGGATGTACGCTTGAGGATATCAAATACGGCAATATCATCATCGAGGAGAAAACCGGCGAACCGGTCTTCATCGATTTCGAGCGAGCACTTTGCCTAAAGGACATTCCAGCCGGGCTCGCCTCGTATATCCGCGAGCGGGACATCAAAAAGCTCACCTGGATTCTCAAGGTCGATCCCGCCGTTGCGTCGAACCGGTGGTCGCGTTGATGCCGACGCACAGGGCCCAACCTGTGCGCACTATCTCACACTCGTCAAAGGCTCTCCGCGGTCCGCCCGCGGAACGCCGCGATCGGTACAACTGCACTTATGACAGCCTTATATCGGGAGATGACATGCCCGGGATCGAATTGGTGCGCGCGTCGCCACGCCGCCACAGCGAAGCGAGCGCGCGTCTCTGGATCTTCCATGACGCGGAGTGCGGCGCTCATCGCGTGCTCGTCATCAGTTGGAACCAGAATCCCGAACGGCGCTCGGGTCAGGGTCAAGGCTTTCGGCCCGCCTGTCTCGCCTTGGAGAATCTCGGCCGGTCCCGAGTCGCAGTCGGTGGCCACGACGGGTTGCCTGACGCACATCGCCTCGAGCATTGCATTGGGGAAGCCCTCCGCATTAGACGAAGAGACATAGAAACGCGCCCGTGCGACGATTGCGTGCGGATTTGGAATATAACCCGGCATATGGACCCTGTCGGCGATCCCGAGCGCCGCGGCGAGCGCCGTCAGTCCGCTTCGCTCGGGTCCTTCCCCGAGAATGACGAGCGCGCTGGTGATGTTTGCGCGAGCGTAGGAACGCAGGAGCATCGAGAAGTTCTTGTTGGTCACGAGACGCCCAACGGCCACGATATAATCGGCTGGAAGGACGATTGACGGCTCCGCGCGAGCCGCATGCGCGATCCTATCGATCTCGATCGTGTTGTGGATCGTGACCATTTGGCGAGTGGTTAAGCCGTAGTTGCGCACGAGGTCGTCGCCGACGCCGCGTGATACCGCTATGACGCGATCGGCGTACGGGTAGAAACATCGGACCGCCAGCTTGCGCAAACCCCGAAAGCCGCCGGATGAGAAATGGCTTGTGGTATGCACACGTTCGCTGATGATGCAGGGTATCCGCAGCAGCCGCGAACACGCGATCGCCGCACAGTTCGCGCGGGTCAGGAAGCTGACGACGACGTCGGGCCGGTTCTCCCGCATCACGCGAAGAAGGACATGGATACTGGAGAGCAACCGCCCTCCAGAATCGAGTGGCGTACGCGTCACACGAGGCGAGGGCGCGTACATGTCCTCGCCGCGATCCAGCGTTACGAGCGTCACCGCCCAATGTTCCTCAGCCTCTGCCAACGCGGAGGCGAGGGTACACACCACCCGTTCGGCGCCACCACCCTCGAGCGAGTTGATGACGAAAAGGACCTTGCATGCTCGTGTTTTGCTCGTCATACGTCAGCGGGCTCTAATTTGGTCGGTGGCGGCGCCTTCGGGGAACGGTCGTGATGGACGATAGCCTCGACAAAGCCGGCAAGCTGCCGACCGATCTTGACCCAGTCATTGGCCGACAGGTCCGGCGAGTGATGAAGCCGTTCAGACCGAAGCGCGAACACGAACGCTGCTATCCGATCGGCTGTCAGGTCACCCTTGTAAAGATGGACCCAATCCGCACCGGCTGTTTCCCGCAATTCCGGCAGGCTGCCGATGGACGGTGCCAGGATTGGCCGATTGCGCGAAAGCGAAAACAGCGCAGCGCCGCTATTCAGCACGTTTCGATAGGGAAGAATGACCGCATCGGACTTGTCCAACATGGCTTCGAGTTCCTCATCGCGCAGGAGCTCGGACCTTAGGTCGAGCTCAATGTGAGAGGCGCTACTTGCAAGTTCCCGCAATCTCTGGATGAGGTCGAGGTCGTCCACTTTCCCTGCGACGGTGAGGTGAACAGCGTCTCCCGGCAATTCCTTCATGCACCAGATAAGCTGTTCCACGTTTTTGTAGGGTCGAATTTGACCGAAATGGAGCAGGCGAACCGGGAAGCCAGGGGAGCGAGGCGGCGTCGGAGGCGATGCCATGGACGAGCGGTAATGCCCGTGCGTGGTGACGAGACCCGGTACCGCAGCGAGGGCGGGGTGGTGTTTAAGGATCTCCGCGCGCGAGCTGTTCGACAGATAAATGACGCCATTGATCAACTTTAGGAAATCGGCGCCACTACCCGGCTGAAGATTGGGCACGTCGTGGGGGTGAATATTGTGAGCAACCCACACAATCTTGAGACCGGTAACTAGCTTCGCAAGTTCAAGGAGCTTCAGTCTCAATCGCGATCTCAAGCCGCGGCGTCCGGCAGAGCCCGAAAGAAAACTGTTCGGCCAGTGAAAGATCACCACCCGGAACGACAGGAGTTTCCGAAACGAGAATTCCTCGACGCGAAAACCGTTCGCCAGCAGCGCTCGCGCGAACAGCACGGTAAATGCGTTACTCCTTCCTCTGAATGCCGGCGAGATCGCGACTGACAGCGAGGCGCGTAGCGGCATGGCAACATCTTCTGTGATCCGTTTGTGCCTAACCATAGTAACGATCGAGAGAAAGAAGTTGCGAAAAGGGAAATCGGCTCATGGTTCATCCTCAGCCGCGTGTAACTCGGGCGCTTCCGCCATGACTGCCTCCCACGGTTGGGGCGCCGAACGGTTTCGGACGGGATTTGCAAAGCCCCTACCGTGTGTCTCGGCCATGCGGTTGCCCCGAGGGTGCTTCAGTGGGAACCAGTCGCTCCTTGAGAAGAAGAGAGTAGAGGCGCTCGGCTAACAGACGATGCCCTTCGGCGTTGGTGTGTTCATCCCAAGGAGCAACCCAGAGCGACTGCCGGTCCCGGACCCTCGAGAAGGAACCTTGTAAATCAATAACCGGAAGCTTGGCTGATTGCGCGAGGGTCGCTAAACGATCGAACACTTTGCTGCGCGAGCGGCTGTCGTTCGGGATTTCAAGCAGAACCAGTGCCGGGCGAATGCCCCATGATACGGTCGAATCGTGGAACCTTTCGAATACCGCCCGCAGGGTTTCCTCCGCGAAGGGCGCCAACTTGCTCTTGAGGACGTCCTCCTCCGGAAGGGCCTCGGGCCTGATACCCGCCCGATCCATTGCGTTTTTGATAAAGGGAAACTGATCGAGGAGCTGGTTTCTGACCAAATTCCGAACTGATCTGAACGTCCAATCCGGTTCCACTGTGCCCGCCACATACAGGACCAGGTTCGGGTGAAGCGGTAAAATTCGTTGCTCGATGACGGCAAGTTTCTGGGTCGGTCGATATGATTGATATGAAAAATTCAGGATCTCGAACTTATAGCCGGTCAGCGGGCCCAATTCGCGGTTGAGGCGGTCCTCGACGACGTTCTCATAGGTTTCATCATCCTTCACACCCCAACCCATGTCGTGCGAGGCGCCAACCAGGCCGATACGGAAGGTATTGGGCTCGGGCTCGAGCGAGTACTCACGGTCACGTAATCCAAGCCTATTGATCGTGCGCGTGACTCCAGTAGCCATCGTTGCTGTCGACGGCACAAATTCCCTCTCGATAGCATCGTTACGGTCCCTCACCGGGACTGACCCTTTCCAATCCGGCGGCTGCATGCCGTAGATCTTCCACAGCTCGTCATTGAAGCGCGCCGCATCACCGAGATCTTCGTAGTAGCCGCGAACGAGCTTCTTCGAGTCGGCAGCGTTGAGCTGGGTGCGGTCGCGCATGTCCTGCACCAGCGTCACCAGCGCTGGCGACACCGTCTTTAGCAAAGCAGGCTGTAACGCGACTACGATAAGCAGGCTGGCGATTGCCGAGACCGCCGCAGCCTGCAGCAGGAATGGCTTACCCGCTTCGCCGGCTTCGCCGCCACTGCCGAACACCTCGCGCCTTCTGTGCCGAAGCACTGCACCCAGCACACCCAGGCAGGCTGGCAAGCCGAGGAGGACTGCCAGATCCACCGGCCCCGAGTTGAGAAGGGCTCGCCAAATGAATCCAAGCTCCTCCAGATTGGGGGTACTCCAGATCGTCCAGAGAACACAGATTGTGATGAAAGTGCCGCTGATCCTCAGGGCGAGCAGCGCATCGCTGCGAAATGTCCTTGCCGGCTTCGCGAGCGATCTTTGCCGTCCCTTGCGGGATTCCAAAAGGACGTTGATCGATACGACGAGACCCAGCCCGAACCAAAACACCATGTCGGTCCATACAATCGGAAACTCGCCCCGAATCCAGAACCATTGGTAGGAGTGGAGAAGCCAAGTGGCGGTGAATGCAATCAGCGTCGCCAATGTGATCGCAAAAGTCTCGCCCCGTTTCCGGAGCGAGAAATAGGCGGGGTTAAAAACTAGTTTTTGGATGAAATCCTTCCAGTAGATATTAATTCTACGCCAGAAGTCGGTGAAGCTAGAGGAGAACAGATAAAAGTGATGGGTTTCGGCGAGCCCGAAGCCGTACAAATGGAGCAATCCGACAATGAGGTGGAACAGGCCGGAGATCTTGAGATAGAGCAGGAAGGTAGACACCATGTATTGCGCGGCGTCAGTACCGCTCATCGCACTTGTTGGCTCAATAACTGCCAAGAAATAGACCGCCTTGTAGAGCGCCAGCTGAACAAGCCCTCGCAGCATCCATCTCACGCCGGTTTGGTATAACCGTAATGAATCGTCGTTGTAGATGCTGCGCTGGAGAGTCTTGTAATCGACCACGGGAAAGAGAGGGAAGCAAACATTCGGCAGCATGAAAAAGTATGAGAACGCGCGCCCGACGCTAAACGGCCCGGCACTGTGTTTGAGATCGTAGATGTAGATGACCAGCCGGAATATGAACATCGAGCCAAGGATGGGCCAGATGGTCATCGGGATCGCTGATAACTGCGGTAGCACCTGCTTTCGCGCGAGCGCCAACATCAGACCAACGATCGTTATGAGTGCGATGCGAATCCAGAACGCTACCGGCAGGTGACATAAGGCAATGAGCAGTCCTCCGGTGGCGAGCAGCCACATTCCGGGTTCCCACCCAAAGACGAGTGGCACGCTTGCAATGGAGAGCGCAGCAAAAAAATTGATCCGCCAGGCCGCAGGCAGGAAATGGTGGACTAGAAAGCCGCCCAAAGCGAGCATCAGGACCGACTCAAATGCGCGGGTTTCTATATTGGTCAGCCTGATCGCAGCCGCCACGAGCGCGAGCTCGACGGTGATCACGGCGAGCCGGAGGAGCCGCCCAAGTTGGAGATCCCTTCGGAGCTGTACTCTATAGTTTTGTACAGCGTCATCGGCGCCTCCATTGGAGACGTCAACGCCAGAAATGGGCATGCCTGCGAGAGCGCGGCTGGCTTGGTGCATCGGCCCTAAGCGTGCCGATGTAGTAGGAGCTTCCACGGGCGTGGCCTCCTCTCAGGCTTCTTAGATCCAGGCACACTGGCGCCGTTCAGCCCAGATGATCTTTGACCGGCGCACCGCTGAAGGTCCAGTGATGAACCTGCGCTAAATTAGCTGCTCGGAATCGTAGGCGCGGTGCGGAGCCGATCGGCGACGCGCCCCTCGGTTTCGATGGTTTCACTCGATTGGCTGTGTGGAGGTGCTTCAACCGTGCAGGCCTCGCGCAGCTCGGAAGGCAAAGCCAGCTTGCAGACCATTGAGGCGGGACTATATTAATCTCGGCGATGCGATGACTTCCGTCGCAGCACTTTTTCTGGCTACTGTCGATCGTGACAACCCGGATGTGACGCAGATACCAGTCGATACTGCGAGACAACTGGAGCAGATCTCATGACCCACGAGAGTTCCGCAATGAGCATCGTCAAGGAGTTCATTCTTGACGAATTCCTTCCGGGTGAGGAGCCGAGTAGGCTCACGCCAACCACTGCGCTGGTATCGACCGGCATCCTCGACTCCCTGGCGACGCTGAAGCTCGTCACTTTCCTCGAGCAGACGTTCGACATCCAGGTCAAGGCTCACGAGGCAGACGAGGAACACCTGAATACGTTGCATACGATCTGCGAACTGGTCGATTCGAAACGCTGACTTGGCGCTATCCATGCTGCGAGGTCCCATGACCGTCAAGCTCTATCGTTATCTTGAAGACGCCGCAGGCCGGTGGCCCGACAAGATCGCGGTCCAGGAGGTGGATGGCAGCTTCATCACCTACCGAGAACTCGATCGCTTATCGGACCGAATGCGTGATCGATTGGTCGAGCTTGGAATACGTCCTGGCGACCGCGTCGGATTCTGGATTCGCAAATCTATCGATGCCGTCGCGACAATATTCGGGGTCCTGAAGGCCGGTGCGGCTTACGTGCCGATGGATCCCACAGCACCGCCGACGCGCAACAACTACATCCTCGCCGATTGCGGAGTCGCAGTCATCGTTATCGAGAATCGTTTCGAACCGATGCTGATTGCGGAACCAAGCGCGCAGGGTGCCTATCCTGCAATCCTCGTGATTGGCGGTGCGGGCGGCGGTGTCCACCTGCGCGCCATGCTCGATGAGAAAGATCGCCACGCGGAGGCTCCGTCGGCCGTGTCCGCGCCGGTTCGGCCGGAAGACCTTGCCTTCGTCCTCTACACGTCGGGCTCGACGGGCAGACCGAAGGGTGTCCAGCTGTCGCATCTCAACGCCGTGAGCTTCGTCGAGTGGTGTGCAGAGATCTTCGCTTTGTTGCCGACGGACCGGTTTTCCTCCCACGCTCCATTCCATTTTGATCTCTCCGTCTTCGACATCTTCAGCGCTGCGAAGCACGGGGGCACGCTGGTGCTGATAGGCGAAGAGGTTGGCAAGCAACCGCTCGAACTAGCGCACCTGATCGCCGACCTGGAGATTACCATCTGGTACTCGGCACCATCCATTCTGAGCCTGATGGCGCAATTCGGCGAACTTGAAAGCCGAAATTTCTCCTCCCTGCGATTCGTGCTTTTCGCCGGGGAGGTTTTCCCGGTCGCTCATCTGAGATCATTGGTAAAATACTGGCCGCACCCGCGCTACTTTAATCTCTACGGGCCAACGGAGACCAATGTTTGCACGTTCTACGAGGTGCCAACGCCAATCCCGGAGGACCGCACCGAGCCGATGCCGATCGGCAAGGTCTGCTCTCATCTTGAGGGGATCCTCATCGATGCCGATGGAAGGGCGGTGGAGAAGGGCACGGAAGGCGAGCTCTGCATCCGCGGTTCTGGTGTCACGCGAGGCTACTGGAACTTGCCGGAGCAGTCGCGCAAGTGTTTCGTCGAGGTGGCGGGCGCGACATACTACCGGACCGGCGACATAGCCAAGGAAGAGCCCAGCGGCAACTTGCGGTATCTCGGCCGCAGTGACCGGATGATCAAGAAGCGCGGGTTCCGGGTTGAACTCGGCGAAATCGAGGTCTGTCTTTACCGTCACACTGGCGTTCGGGAGGCTGCTGTCGTGGCGCTGGCGGATGACACCTTGGGGATGAGAGTGCATGCCCATGTGGTCTCCAAGGACGGCAGGACGCTATCCCTCATCGAGATGAAGACCTTCTGCTCCGAACATATTCCGATCTATATGATCCCCGATCGCTTCAGCTTTCATCCTTCACTCCCGAAAACCTCGACGGATAAAGTCGACTATCAGACTCTAAAATTTTGGAGCGGGGGCTGACCTGTGGACTTCGCCTGGTCCGAAGAGCAAACGCAGTTTCGCGAATCGGTCAAAAAATTTGCTCTTGAGGAACTCAATGACGGCTTGCGCGAGCGCGACAAGCGGAGCGAGTTCAACCTTGAGGGCTGGCGCAAGTGTGCCGACTTCGGAATCCATGGACTCCCGATTCCAATCGAGCATGGCGGATTGGGCGCTGATCCGCTGACGACCGTCGGCGTCCTCGAGAGCCTTGGATATGGCTGCAAGGACAACGGCTTGGTCTTTTCGATCAATGCTCACATGTGGACGCTCGAAGTCCCGCTGCTGGATTTCGGCAGCAAGGAGCAGAAGCAAAGATACCTGCCTCGCCTTTGCAATGGCAGCCTTGTCGGCGGAAACGCAATGACGGAGCCGGGCTCGGGATCCGACGCCTATAGCCTGCAGACCACCGCAGAACGACGGGGCGACAGATATGTCCTTAACGGCAGCAAGACCTTCGTCTCGAATGGGGGCGTCGGCGATTTGATCATTGTGTATGCCACCCTGGATCGATCCATCGGGCCGAATGGCATCTGCGGCTTTCTCGTAGAGAGAGATTATCCCGGCCTCCAAGTCGGCCGCGCACTGGAGAAAATGGGGCTGCGAACATCGCCGATGGCTGAAGTATTCCTTGAGAATTGCGAGGTCCCGGTCGAGAACCGTCTCGGCCGGGAGGGGAACGGCAAGAACCTCTTCACGCACTCAATGAACTGGGAACGCGCCTGCATCCTCGCCAGTGCCGTCGGAGCGATGCAGCGACTGCTTGAGACATCGATCCGATACGCGAAGGACCGCAAGCAATTCGGCCAATCCATCGGGAAGTTCCAGCTGGTTGCGACAAAGCTCGTCGACATGAAGATGCGCGTGGATCAAGCACGGGCAGCGCTGTACCAAACAGCCTGGCTACAAGGCAAAGGGAAAAGCATTTTTCTTGAGGCTGCCCTCGCGAAGCTCACCATCAGCGAGAATTGGGTGAGATGTGCTGAGGACGCCATTCAGATCCGCGGCGGCTACGGCTACATGGTTGAATCGGAGGTGGAACGGGAACTGCGAGATGCCTTAGGCAGCAGGCTTTACTCGGGCACGTCCGAAATCCAGAGAGTTCTCATCGCCTCGCTGCTGGGCCTGTAGGAGGCCTCGACCGTTCAGGCGCACTTCCGAGTAGCCCAAGACGCAACGGTGAGAACCGCCACGCTATTCAGCCGCCGCCGCGCCAAAATAAGTTGTTCGTCTCGGTGGAAGACTACCGACGCTTCACGATCCGAGAACCGATTCTTTGGAATCTCGGGGGAAGGTATGGAAGAAACTCGAGCAGTGTCTCCGATGTGTAGCGAGGCGCAAATGCGAAAAGCAGCACAACGTAGATCACACTTCCCAATAAGGCCGAGGCAAGCAAGCGCACCAGCGGTCCCATATCCTCCAGGACGAACAGGCGCGCAGCGGTCACGGCAATGGCCATGAGGCTAGCTGCGACTCCAGGTCCAATCAGGGCGGTTGCCGTCCTTCTTACACGCAGACCGACCCCCTTGCGGAGCATAAGCAAGACGATCGGCAAAGTCAGATGGCTGCGAATAGTCAGGCCGGCAGCAATCGCCACGATGCCAAAAGGCACTGCGATCAGGACGACAAGGGTACTCGTGAGGAGTTGTGCAATGTCCGACACGACGATCAACCGTGTATTCCCGACGGCCGTGAGCGCTGGGGCAGCGAAGTACACGAGGGTGGCGGGCGCCACCACAAGTGCAAGTGCCGTCATCACGGAGGCACTCGACGCCCATTTTTGCCCGAAGCAAAGCACCACGAAATCGGGAGCAATCGCGGCGGCGCCTAAAAACACCGGGAAGGAAACCAGGGCCGTCGCACGGGTCATCCGAAGGTAAGCCTCGCCAACGGCGGCTGGTGGCAGCCGCGACAGCGCTGTGAGGGCTGTGACCTGGAGAGGCCTGATAGTGGTACCGATGAGAAATTGCAGGCCGCGCAACCCCACCCGGTATGAAGCCAGCGCCACGGGGCCGAGGACAAACCCGATTGCCAGTTCGGGGATACGCTTCGTGATTTCGCCGAGCATCTTAGCGGTGATCAGAGTGCCGCCAAATCTTCCGAACTGTCGCAGATCGCTCTTGGAAAACACCAGCCGCGGCCGCCACGGCACTGCTCGCCAAATGACTACGGCACTGAGGATCGCAGCAACAAGGCGGTTTACGACCAGCGCCCACACACCGAAGCCATGATAAGCCAAGCCGACGCCGACGATGCCCGCGGACAACTTGGCGGTGGTCGTGCGGAGCGCCAAGACCTTGTAGCCGAACTCGCGCCGGAGCTTGGCCTCGTGGACCGCGCGCGCACCATCGACAATGAGGCCGCTTCCCAAAGCGATGATAACCGCTCCTAGCAGAGAGGAGCCCGACAGGATCACCCAGACGCCGGCGGCGGATATGGCGACCGCGCAGAGCGTGGAACTAACGAGACTGGTCCAGAATGCAGTCGATGCCGCAGTCTCATCCCACTTTTCCCGTTGGATGAGCGCTTCCGGAATGCCGGCAGTCATGAACGTGGCGGCTATTTCGATAAAAATAGCCGCGAAGGCGACAATGCCGAACTCTGCGGGCTGCAGCAGGTGGGCCAAGATCGAGAACACCAAGAAGCCGGAAAACAGCGATGTGAAACTGGCCCCGATCGACCACAGTGAACCGGCGATCAGTTTTCTGCGTATGCTCATGCAGCCTCTCGAAAGGATCGCTCCGACCCGAGCGGATTCTCCATCTAGCGTCTGCGGGCTATCATCGACCGGTACTTCTTTACTCTGACGTAGAACTCTGGATGGTAAGTCATCATATAGCGCCGAAATCTCGTATTTACTGTCGCGTCCGGGAGCAGGAGACTCTGAAAAACCGGAATCTCGATGCCCTGAAACTCGCTATGCTTGGTTTTCAGGGAACGTAGAAACGGTGTGTTATCGATCCGCTCGCGATAAAAATCGATCCATTTCTGATGGCAGACATACAGTTTGTTGGAGCCGATCGCGAATGGCACCAACGGCTTCGTGCGAGCACTATGCCACGCAAAGTAACCTGCAGACACATCTGGCCATTCCGCACGGTGGAAGTCGTCGATGGCTATTACACCATGCTCCGCCAGACACCCCTCCGCGATGGTGAGATCGTTCCGAACAATCTCAAGCCAATGTCCGCCGTCAACACTGAAAAAACGAACCTCTCCAACCGCGGCAAGGATGTCGGCTGCAGTGATATCGAGAGACGAGCTTTTCGTGATTACAACAGCTTCCGGAGCTATGCCGAAGCGCCTCAGGTTCTCCTCGAGCTTGATCCGACTGCCCATCCCGGAGAAATCCTTGTTCAGGTGCTGGTCCTCAAAAATATCGACGCAGTATGCCCTGTCCTGATCCTGCAGGCCTAAGCACATCGCGATGAAGGATTTGCCGTGGTGAACTCCGATCTCTGCCATAGCGCCGCCCAGACCCGCTTCATTCTGCGCGGTGATGACACCTCGATAGATTTCGGCGTCGACTCGGCCGAACCAACCCTGAACCTGCCGAATACCAGCCTCGACATAATGGTTAAGCTGTTCATCCCCGATCACGCGCATCCTGTTCATGCCCTTCGGTTCGCGAGTATCGGAACATATAGGCTTCGCTCCTCGGAAGCGCGCCTCACGTGCCGCGGCGCGCTAATTCGCAAAAGACAAACAAAATCTAAACTAGACGAGGCGCCGAGCATTCATCAAGCTGGCGATCGCTCAATTTGACGGATAAGGAGCTCCGCGCGACACTGACGGACGCGTCCAGGTGGCCGCGGCCAATCGAGCGGTTCGGATGGCGCGTGATGGATTCTAGGGCAAGTGCAACGGTCGGCCCGATCATCTTTCCATTTACGGGCGCGAGCGTTGGTGGAAGCCATATCTCCACGTTCCACCTCGCTCGCTCGCTGATGCTTGATCATCGGATACGGTGCATCGTTATTGCTCCGGCGGCCTCGAGCATTGCGCGACAAGCCTCTGAGATGGGCCTCGAGGTTCAAGCGACGGCGGATGCTCCGGCGAAAGCCCGCAAGCCCGGGAGTGATTTGATCAGACTACCTCGGCGAATGCAGGCACTGCGCCTCTACGGGCCTCACACCGTAGTCCACTGCAACGATCTCTGGACCCTCCAGTCTTGGGGCTTTGCGGGACGGCTATTGAGTCTACCAGTGGTCTATCACCATCGGGTTATCCTCACGATGTCGCGGCTCGACAGGGCACTGGTTCGAATAGCTCAGGCCGTGATCACCATATCCGAGCCGTGTCGGCGCAATCTCGGCTTCCTGGCGGACCACCGAGTCCATTCAATCCTGAATCCGTTTCCTGGGCCGGCGCTCGAGCGCCCGGCGGGGTGGAGGGCCGAGTTCGGTGCACGGTGGCAGGATCGGAGGCCCATTCTGGTTGGCTTCGTCGGTAACTTTCAATATCGGAAACGGCCTGATTTCTTTCTTGAAGTCTGCCAAGTCCTTGCCGAACGCGAGCCCGATGCCCGTTTCATCATATTTGGCCGGGAGCGTGACTATCAGAGCAAGGACCTTGAAGACCGCGCGCGCGAACTTGGGATCGCTGACAAGGTCGCTCTGGCTGGCTTCCGATCTCCGACTGAAATGAATCTTGCCACATTGGACGTCCTGCTCGCTCCGGCACTTGGCGAGCCCTTCGGACGCACGCTTGTCGAAGCGCTACTGCTCGGGGTTCCCTTCGTTGCAACCGACGACGCCGGCCATAGCGAAATAGTGGCCCGGTGGTCTGGTGGCCATCTGGTTAGGCCCGATGCGACGGCGGAACAGTTCGCGGATGCGGCTGTGAACGTCCTTGCTGCTTCGGGAGACGTAGCGCTTTCGCTCGAGGCTCGCCACAGGGTGGCGGAGGAACTTGCGCCGCGACTTCACGCTGCAAAGATGCTTGGGATCTACCGCCGGATCTGCCTAGCCACTCAATGAGTGTTCGCGAGCCCGTTCGGGGTCTTCTCCATCAAGGTCGAGTATACAGCGCTCGTTGTCTCGCTGACCTTGTCCCAGTCGTAGCGGTTCAGAATGACAGCCGGATCGACGAGGAAGGTTCTGGGAGGATCAGCCAGTTTCCGCCGCAGGTCGTCCCTGTCGCCGACCTTGAAGTAGTTGGCTTGTGCCAAGCCAAGATCGAGGTTCGGTTGGATGTCGCTCAGTAGAAGTGGACACCCGAGGATCGCGGCTTCCAGCGCAGCGATCGGCAGCCCTTCATGCCGGGATGCAAGCACGAAAAGAGAGGCGTCCCGAAGGAGAATGGTGACCTCCGCTCTTCTTAAAGAGCCAGTAAACACCACTCTGTCATTCGCTTCGTGATGAAGGTGCGCGACGTACGGATCGCCCGCTGCAGCCCCTCCGATAATGACGAGCTTAGGTGGATTGGCGACACTCTTGAATGAGCGGATGAGATCGTCGAATCCCTTTTCCGGAACGAGTCGCCCGACCGTGACGATATATTCGCCGCGTATTCCGAACCTCCGCCGGAGAGAACGACGCTCTCGTTCCGAGGCGGCCGGTTGCAAGATGTGAGTGGCACCGTTGGGGACAAACGAGATGCGCGACGCCTGTGAGCGATAGCGGCGTTTGAGTTGCTCAGCGAGAGACGGAGAGACCGCGATCAGACGATCAGCGAAGTGCACGGCGCAAAATTCGCCAACTCGCAAAACTGCTTTGGCAAAAGCATTCCAACGATCCCGGTTGTAATCCGCTCCGTGGTGAGTCACGAGAACCTTCATGCCAAGCGCCTTGGCTAGCGGCGCGACCAAGGCTGGGCCGATCGCGTGGATATGAACGACGTCTGCATGAATGTAGAACCGCGCGTAGAGAAGGCCTACCGCTGAATTTGAAATCGCCTCAAGATATTTATTCTTGGCATGCGGGAGAGCGACTATCCGGACTCCGCAGTATTCGAATATCAGATGCGGGCAATAGGATCTCCGACCAATTACCGTGAACTCATCGTCCGGGCGTTGCCTTTGCAGCCTTGGGATAAGTTGCTCGCAATGGGTCTCAATCCCTCCGACCACTTGAGGAATACCTCTCAGTCCAAGCACGCAGATCCGCACGGCGCACCCTCCCATCAGGTTGCTATTTGGCGGCCGGGATGTCGAGTAGACCGCCATCATGGATCAGCGACAGGCGTGCCCTCGCGTTCATCCTGATCAGTGAATTTTCCACAATGATCTCTCCCTTTTGCCCCACCTCAAACGCGGTGGTTCCCTCATCCTGATCTTCGATCTGGCATCCGGTGACACGGGCCTTCGCGCCGTTCGCAACCCAGAAATGATTCTGTTTGCCGTTTCCACCGCGCTTGTGTGGATTGCGGCTTACGCAATCTGTAATCCTGCTGTCGCCCCAAATCCGAAAGTTGCGCATGTTGTCCTCTGCGCGAGCTCGAAGGAGAGTGGTGTTGGAGGATTTGAGATCGTAGCCGCCGTCCGTCGAGCCGGATGAAAGCGTGTCTTCAATGAGGATATTGTGGACGCCGCGCTCGGTTACAAAGCCGTCACCGTTCCAGTATTCGTGCGTGCTGTCATGGCTGTTCATCATCGTCACGCGACGCATCACGACGTCATGAACCGTGTCCTGCAGCGAGATTCCCATTGCAAAGTTGTCGCCGTCCTGACGCTCGCTGTCGCCGAGGACGTCCTCTATGACAATCTTGGCTGAGTTATCCTTGAGCCTGATCGCCCCTTTCGAATAGCCCCGCACAGTCACCCGGCGAATGGTGAGGTCGTAGATGCTCGCGTGCGCACCCGAACCGCTTGCGTTATTCTCAAGGAAGCGGCGGACGTTTCTCGCGTCCACGTCCCGTATTTCCAGTCCCTGAATGTCGCTAGCAATACGGAAGCAGCCATTGCCATGGTTGCGAAAGTAGATGTGCTCGAAGCGGAGATAGTTCGCGCCACCGGAGAGACGGAAGACCTCCGAGCCAGGATCACCCTCAAGGCTCCAAGGATCGGCACGGCTTCCGACGAGCTCAGCCTTCGCGGGATTTCCGGCTTTATCTGCCCCGGCAATCGTGACAGGCAGCCCATCGGCCCCGCCGGCCCGGATGACAATTTGTCGTGAGATCCGGTAGGGTCCATCATCGGCTTTAAGCAGCACCTTGCCGCCGGGCCCAGCCAGGGCGACGAATGCGGAGAGCTTTTCCAACCCACCGGCGTTTGCCCAATCCGACCCGTTCGAATCACCAGCAGGCGACGGAGCAATGTGTAGTGTCCGTGGCTCGCTGCTGAAGGCGACGCCTGGAGCAGCACAGGCGACAACGAGAAGAATTCTTATGAGAGCCCGCCTCTGGGCATGTGTTAGTCGAGGCGCATGCAAAGCCATGCAATCCTCCCAGGAACAACAAGTGATAGCAGCGAGCGCACCGCGTCCGGTCTGCACCTAGTATGCGTTGCGATGCCGTAAGACCTCGCCTACCGTCATGGCCAAGATCTGGAGGTCGAGAAGCAGAGTACGGTTCGCAATATATTGAATGTCCAACTCGACCCGTTGCCTGATTGCGTCAATCGTTGACGTCTCGCCGCGCAAACCATGAACTTGTGCCCAGCCGGTAATGCCCGGCATGACGTGACTGCGCAGTGCGTAGTTGCCAATCAGACGGTTGAATTCGCTATCATGCACCAGCGCGTGCGGGCGGGGGCCAACGAGCGACATCTCACCTTTGATCACGTTAAGGAGTTGCGGGAGTTCATCGAGGCTTGTACGCCTGAGCCAGCGGCCCACACTGGTAATTCGTGGGTCGTCGCGCGTCGCCTGAATCACCGTCTCCCCGTCTTCGAGAACGGTCATCGTACGAAATTTGTAGATTCGGAAGACACGGCCATTGAAGCCTGCGCGGGATTGACGAAACAGAATGGGGCCTTGCGAGTCGAGGCTGATCGCCAACGCGATTACAGCGAAAAGTGGTAGACAGAGGACCAGGGCGGCTCCGGAAATGAAAATGTCGAATGTGCGCTTCTGCGCCTTCTCGGCCCAAGTCAGCGTTGCCCGCTTCAGTTCAATAGCAACATTTGATGCGACCTTGACATGGGGATGCCGCATCAGCTCCAGAATGCTTGGATCCGGCAGGAGCCGAACTGGCACAGGCGTCATCTGCAGCTCCGCCAGGAGGGCATTCACGGCTCCCTGTCGACGCCAATCAAGCGCGATGTGGACTTCGTCAAGCTTCGCCTCGCGGACATACTCGATAACCTGCCGTGCACACGCTTTCCAATCCGCATCGGTGTAGAAGCACTCCGTCTGAGGCGGCACGACGACCGATCTCACAACACGGTAGCCGAAACGCTCAGAGTCGGGCTTTTGCCGGGCTGTTCCAGCGCCGTCCTCCCCAATGAGCACGATCGCTCGCCCGTTCAGTCGACCCTGCGCGAGCGCGCGCGAGATCACCTGCGAGAGCGCGATGCGCTGGGCAACGATGAGACCTGGTGCAATTGCGGCGAAGAGGAAAACATGGCCGGGCCAGAAAGCATGACTCGGGCTGAGGATGAAAAGAACTCCAGCCAAAAACAGAGAAACGATTGCGGAAAGAAACACGACAGTGCTGCGGGTTGTGCGAGGATCTATGATGCAATTTTGTTCGTACACACCATGAGCCCCGAGGCATGGCAGCAATAGAGCCCCGAAGAGGATGCCGAACACAACAAACTTCTCAATTGGACCTATCTCGCCGAAAGCGAGTAAATGGTAACTTGCACCCGCTACAACGCTCGCTAGCAAGATCGCGGCAAGATCGGACAGGCGGATGAAGAAACCAAAATCGTCATATACGATCGGCCAGCGCCGCCGCGTCCCGTTTATTGCATATAATATTGAATAAGACGGTGTCATATCTGACTAAACCGGTATTGGGCCCCGCAAAAACGTTAGCTGTGCAGCCAAAGATGATTGTAAGCCAGCTTATTGAGCTTGTCCCTCTCACGTGACGCTCAATTCCGGGAAATCAAGGTGCGATGTTCTTTGCAGATAACCGAAGTCGCGACTCAGACGAGCCCGTTGCGAGCTTGCGCGATACTGCGCGGCGGGTTCTAAACTAGCAGCAAACTGAGCAGGTCGCGCGACCCTTCGATCAATCTCGCAGCGTCACATACATGCACTGAGGACGCATGCGCTGAGGACGTGTGTGTCACTGATGCTTGCCACGTTGCTGACACCACAGCGATCACAGACGCGGTGGGCACGACCTTTCGCGGATAGCTGCATTTGTGCCCTCGGGGAACCTCACTCTGCCTTGGCCGACGCAGTTGTCTCAGCTCTTTCCAGGTTTGCTAAATTAGCGGCGGCGCAGACAATGCATGGGGTTGCTGGTCCTTCGGCGTAATCTATCAATCCGAAGCCGTATTGATGCTAACCTCAAAACATCAGGTTGCATCTAGCATCGCGCGTCTCGAGGACACAATTATCCTTTGGACATAGCGCAGCGTGTCGGGGCTGCATTTCGGCTTGAGCAATAGTTAAGACGATGCGATGGTAGTGGACGCTACCGAGTGGCGAGTTCCTAGCCATTGCGTCGGATCAGACCGGCACTTCTCAGCGTCTCGAATTCATGAGAACCAGCGAGTACGGCGACGCGCCAGAAAAAATGCAATTCGAGAGGTGTGTTTCGAGAGGTGTGTCATGCTCCAACTGCCGACGCGCAAGTCTTTTGAGGAGCCAGTGGTCGCCCCGGTTGGGGGAAGGGACGAAAACGAGGTCTTCGACCTGCAGTACATCTTTGCAGCGATCAGACGTCAGTGGAAAATCATCCTTGGCCTAACCGCGATTGGCGCTGCACTTGGAATCCTTTACGCCGTGACGTCCGTGCCGTTGTATACCACAACGACGAGTATCATGATCGACCGTCGTCAGGTCCGGGCGGTTCAGGATGTTTCCGCCGTCACGGATGTCGGGGTGGATGCTCCAATCGTCGTCGACAGTCAAGTAGAGGTCCTCAAGTCGGGGAGGATTGCGCTCGCGACGATCAACCAGTTGAACCTCGCAAACGATCCAACTTTCTGGTCTCGCGAAGGTTGGCTGTTGACTTCGGTGTATCGGCGGATTGAACAGATCGCAAGCGACGTCGCCGGCAAGCTGCGCGACCGCCCCGAGGCGGTGGCGGATGGGTCGCGAGCGCGGGAGATGCGACTATGGGCAGCCGTCTATCGCCTGCTCAGCAGGACCACGATTGCGCGCGTTGGAAAAACCTACGTCATCACGGTTAGCTACACGGGGACTAGTCCGGATCAGGTCGTTCGGATTGCCAACGCATATGTTGAGGCCTATCTGGCTGATCAACTTGATGCAAAGTACGAGGCGACCCGACAGGCCAACTCATGGCTCCAGAAGCGGCTCGATGAATTGCGGCAACAGTCGGTCGAGTCCGATCTCGCGGTCCAACGATTCCGCTTGGCGAACAACCTGATCGCGGTGGGAGGGCAACTCGTCTCCGATTTGCAACTAGCGGAGTTGAACACCCAACTCAGTGTCGCTCGCGGGGAAGTTGCACGGACCGGCGCGCGGCTCGACAGAATTCGCACCATCCTCGACACAAACCAGATTGAGGCGTTGGTCGGGGAGGCAATGGGAAACGCTGTGATCAGCGAACTCCAGGCGCGTTACCTGGAGGCATTGAGACGTGAGGTGGAAATCATTGCATCATTTGGGCCGGATCACGAGCGCGCAGTGCGGTATCGATCCGAGAAAGCGGAGGTTAAGCGCCAGATACTTGTCGAACTTTCTCGAGTTGCCAACGGTTACGAGAGCGAATACCAGATCGCCAGATCGCGGCAGGAATCGCTGAGCCAGAGTGTCGAGAAGCTGATCGGTGTCGCTGCTGAGGCAAACAACAGCCTCGTGCAACTGCGGGAACTTGAGCGGGCGGCGGATACCTACAAGAGCCTCTATCAATCGTTCCTGGGGCGTTACCAGCAAACCGTTCAACAGCAATCATTTCCGATGAGCGATGCACGGGTTGTAACTCCGGCTGTGCTCCCTATGCAACCAAGTCACCCGCAGACATTTTCCATCATCCTCCTGTCAGCCCTGATGGGGACCATTGTTGGGAGCGCATACGGAGCCATACGCGAGTACCGGGACGGATCCTTGCGGACTGGAGACGAAGTCCGCGAAGAACTCGGGCTCAAATGCCTCGGAATGCTGCCCACGATCTCTCTCCCCAGGTTCAGTAAGTGGACAAGACGCAATTCGTTGCGCGGGATCTCACCGAAAGATCGGATGCCGCTCGCGCGTTACGTTCTCCATGCACCCCATTCGGATTTCGCAGAGGCCCTTCGGTCAGTTGCGACCTCGGCCTCTCATGGGTGTGGGGGTACCCGTGCGCGAGTGATTGGAGTTCTTTCCGTGGCGCCGCAGGAGGGCAGGACACTCATTGCCGCCAACCTTGCTGCGCTGCTCGCCGACGAGGGAAGCCAGACACTCCTTGTCGACGCGGATTTCAGAAACCCCACCTTAACTAGAATCCTCGCCCCTGACGCTACCGACGGCCTCTTGGAAGTCCTTGCCGACATTCAACCTTGGCGAGGAACCCTGCGCCGTGTGCCTGGCTCGGAGCTTGTGATACTTCCCACGGTCTACCGGGAGGATCTCGCGCACTCGAGCCGGCTGATCACAAGCGAGAGATTCGAAGAGGTCCTTCGTGAGGCATCGGAGCGATTCGAGTATATCATCGTGGATCTTCCGCCACTTGGCGCGGCAAACCATGCGAGGGCGTTAGCAAGCAAGGTCGACAGCGTGCTCCTCGCGGTCCGCTGGGGGCACACATCGAAGGCCCTCGTCAAGGAAGCTCTGGTTGCCGATGACTTGGATGAGACCCGGTGCATGGGTGTCGTCTTGAACCGGGTGGATATGAGACTTCTCCGGCTGTACCAGCGTTACCCCGTCAGGCGCGACATTTCCGACGCAGACGGGTGGCGTGCATGAGGATCCTGGGGAGCATCACCTGCGGGAGGACTTGCATTCGGTCCGGATCTTTCGTCACAAACGAGCCCTGTCTGGATTCTCCAACACGGGCGTGATCCGTTCATCGCGTCCACTGCCGGCTGAAAAAAGGTTCAGCATGAGGGCAAGCATGCATCGACTTCTCGGCCAGCCCGGAGCGCTGCCTAACGGCTGGCCGTCGCGTTCGCCACGCCGTCGGGGGAACAACTGCCAGTCAGTCGACCCATCGTCCATGTGTCTCATGTGCAGTAGACATCGCAGAATGCGTGCAGTCTGTTTGCTGCCTCAGTACTCGCGGGCCGAAGCTCGGAAAGAGGTTTCGCCGTGACATCAAGCTTCGCCTTACCCAAACGCCGGCGACCCTCTGCAGTGACATCAGTCGTTTTTCCGTTCGTCGGCGGCGACATGGGAGGTAGCCACGTCTCGGCCTTCACCCTTGGACGGGCCCTGCAGGAGGAGCATGGAATTCGGTGCAGCGTCCTTTGTTCAGCTAGAACGCTCGTCGCCGAACAGGCAGACAAGAGCGGTTTCGCCGTTGTAGCGACCGGCGAACCACCCACGTATCGCCATCATCCGGCATACGATGCGGTTCGATTTGCCGATCGCTGGCGGATCGTCAGGGAGTTGGCCACAGATTGTGTCGTCCATTTCAACGACCTCGCAGCCGTGCAGTCCTGGGGACCGGTGGCGCGGCTGGCCGGCAGGCCCATCTTGTATCATCACCGTTCACTCAATCGGATGACGTTGCCCAAACGGCTTCTCGTCAATCTTGCCCACGAAGTCGTCTGTATCTCGCAAGCATGTGAGCACAATGTGGAATTCGTGGCGCCGGGCAGGAGAACCCTCGTGCTCAATCCGATCCACGTGTCCGGCAATAACCTTCTTCGTCGTGAAGCACGCCGGTTCGCAGCTGAGATCGGGTGCTCAAGGCAAGGGCCTCTCATTGGTTTCGTGAGCAACTTCTGGTTCAGGAAGCGGTCGCGCTATTTCCTGGAGGTCTGCGCAAGGTTGGCTTCAGCCCGACCAGATTGTCACTTCGTCGTATTTGGACGCAACGGCGACGAAACCGAGGACGATCTCATGGGAGTGGCAAAGGAGCTTGGAATTGCCCATCGGGTGACGTTTGCCGGTTTCCGTCTACCTGGCGAGCGGAACATCGCCGCCCTCGACCTCCTTCTTGCAACGTCGGTAAACGAGCCATTCGGGCGCACGCTGGTTGAGGCGGCTATCGTCGGAACGCCGTATCTCGCCACGGACGATGCAGGCCACCGGGAGATCTGGAACCGCTGGCGCGGCGGCCGCTTGGCGGAAATCGGAGTGAATCCGGATGAGTTCGCATCGCTCGCACTCGATATCCTTCGCGAACCCGAGGCCGTGATTCTCGGGCAGCACGAACGCGGGCAAATCGCCGAGGATGTTTCGGCGCGCACGCACGCTCGCCGCATCATCGAGATCTATCGCCGACTCGAGGCTCCCAAGCCGGGACTCGCGCAATTCCCGCAAGAGGCCCTGTAGGCGGAGAACTGCTTCGCGTCGCCCGACGCTGATCGGCAACCCGGTACCGGCTCTATTCGCCTCACCTCGTCGACATTTCCAATCGCATTCGGGGCATCCGTATGCGCCGAAGCACCTGCGCATGAAGCGTATAGGCCAGCGTCAGGGCGAGAAGCACATTCCCTTCGATCAACCAGAACGGCATCGTGGCCAAATTCAACACAAAAAATCCAATGTGCGCGCCCATGATCAAAGGGCGTCGACCAGAAGCTGTCCTCATCGCAAGCTTGAAGTTCAACGCGAACAAATACACCAGGGAAACGAGCCCAAAGAGCCCGGCCTCGTACAGCACCGACACGAAGGTGTTGTGGGCGTAGTGGCTAAACACTCCGTCCCACGACTCTGGACCGAAACCGAGAGCGAGGTTCGTGACCGAGCCGTTCAGGTAAGCCGTGATGTAGCGACTCCAAATGATCGCACGAGCTGACAGGAGGTCAGCCTCCGCCTCCGTATAATATTCCGGCGGCTTGAGGAGGCCCGCGCTGTTCGACAGCACAACGAACAGATCACTGAACCGCTGATGCATGGCACTCGCGAGGGCGTAGAGCAAGATGGCTCCGGCCAACCCGATCACGATCACGATCACAGGGCGTCCGCTGGGAGAAATGCGCCTGATCGCGCCAAAGAAGATGATTGCGGCCAAGATTGGGAGTGCCGCCAGTAGTGACGTCCTGTAGTTCGCCAGCAGAAGCGCGAGCAGCGCGGCAGCTATGCACAGGACGGTCAGTCGTGGCTTGTCCGGCGCCAGGAAACATGAGCAATAGAGAAAGGTGAGGACAATAATGGAGAATGCGGCTTCATGGTTGTAGCCGCCGATGAAGCAAATAGAGCCATCTTCCTCGCTGCCCTTGCCCAAGCCCATGACAACCGACAGCAGCTGCAGAGCGAGGGGCGGCAGGAAAACGGTGAGGAGGCCGCAAAACAGCGCAACGGATCCGTGTCGCCGCAGGGCCTCGTAGGCAGCAATCGTCAGGGTGATAAGATAGCCCCATTTTGCGAGGCTTCCCACGCCTTCCACGCGGCCGTTGGCGATTGCACTGACGGCTAGAACCGCGATCATCAGGTAGACGGCCCCGAGAGCTTTCAGCTTCAGAAGGCGCTTGTCTACGACGGCGAAGCCAATGGCTGTCAGGATGACCGAGGCCAATGCGTTTAGCGACAGTCCCCCGGCTATTGGGGAATACGTGTATTCGTGGAACGCTGACATCAGGTAGCGCAGCCAGATAGCAGCGATCAGAAAGCGAGTCGGATTGTCCTTGAAGCGGGAGGCAGCGATCCAAGTGGAGGGGAGCAGAATCAGAAAGGCACCCATCACAATGTGTGCAGGGAACGTCGGAATCTCTGATTCCATAATCTGAACCCTTCCACCAAGCCCGGCTTGCGCGTCGGTTCGACCCGTCCAGGCGCCATGGCGCTCGGAACGGCAGATCCAATCTGCTTTAGTCCGAGAGGATGTGGGTCGCGAGTGAGCTTCTCGAACCCAAGTGGTGAGCCGATCCGTCGACTTCTGGGAGGGGCATCAGCCGGGCCAGATCCACACGGATTTGTTCTGTGATGCTCTCGACCTGGCTCACGCGCGTCATTCCGGTGCGCATTGCCGCGTCGCTCTGGATTGCTGCCAGATCGATAGCATCGAACGCCTCCAGTAAGGCAAGCCCGCTGTCTCTCCAGCGATGCTCGCTGTTGAGAACCTCGCATAACCCGCGGATCAACCGTGCTGTGAGAGCGCCGGGCCTGTTGTTCGCGGTTTGGGTAATGCATTGCAGGGCTGTGATCACTGTTGCGGCGCCATAAAGCCTCAGGCAGCGGGAAATTGCGCCAATGGCCATCGTTTGCCCGGGACGCTGACGCTCGACCGGAAGCGGGTAACGAAGAAGCTCTACGTCCGCCCTGACGCATACATCAGCGACATCGATGGCCCAAGGCTCGCGCGCCACGACTGCCGCTGCATGTAAGGCCATGGGTGAGATTGGCACCGTAATGCCGTTGATTGCCTTGAAGGCGATTGCCTGCTGCTCGCGCGCGGCGATGACTACCTGACACGGGACGGTGTCGAAACCCACTAGCGCCGCGGCCGTGGTCCTGTGCTGTCCATCGATGATGACGAACTTCCCTCCCTCCACTGGAGCAACGACGACTGGAGAGAAACAGGACCATGAGAAGGCCGAGGCGATTCGAATGACGTTGCGGCGGCCTTGCCCCACGATAGGGCGCTGGTAGGTCGGATCAACGACGAGATCTTCGATCCGGAGCCATTGCAGCATCGGAACCGCGCCGGCACAAACGCCAATTGGCTTTTCCAAGTCTTCTGTCGAGATCGGTCGCATGCAATGCTCCATTGACAGCTGGTGGACATCTTTGTTCGCTGAGAAATTCCTTTCTGATACAGGGCGGCGACGGCCCGTCTCGATGCCGAACCGCCGCTCGCCATAATCGGCGCTTGCCTCAAAAGCCCTAGTTGGCGCCCGATTGCGAGTGTGGGTTCGAGCCCTCGCTTGCGGCGCTCAGGCTGGGCCAGCGGGCCGAAAGATCCTCTCCGGGCCCCGATTCCACCCCCACGACATCGCCCGGCTCGACAATAGCGTTCTCGTCGACCACGAACTTGACGGCATTGATGCCATTCCGACGGACGATCCAGAAGGCCATCCGCTGTTTGGTCTGTAGCGAGCGGTCGAGCACCAACCGTGGTGCGACGGTGGTCGCTTCATTCACAAGACCTTGGGCGGTTGCGAGGCGCGCCCTAAGCTGGTCAAGTGCGACCTCCGTCTCCTGTATTTCAGTGACGACCTTCGCCTTGCGCTCTGCCCTCAGGTCGGACGCATCCCGGTCCGCTTTGCTGATCTCCTGCCTGGCGCGGAGCGCGGCAGTCGTGTAGTCGAGCATCTTGCTCTCGAGATCAGCCACCGTGCGCTCGAGTGCGAACTCTCGCGAACTCACTGCCAAGCCCTTTTCAACTAGGCTGCCGACGCTCCTCAGTTCGCGACGGGCGAGAGAAATCTGCTTGTCCTGAACGGCGATCTTTTGCTGGAGAGACTCAATCTCCTTGGAGAATAAACCTATGAGTTCCGAATGAGCAGCCAATTGGGAGCGCATCGAGTCGCTGCGTGCGTTCATCACCGCAAGCTCGTCGGCAATGAGCCGCGCGACGTCTGCATCATCGCGTAATTCTTCCGGGGCAGCGATCTGCGTTCTGTCGGCGAGTTCCGCGGCCAGTCGCGCGCGGCGGACCAGTACGCGGCGTATTTCCAGACGAGCGCTCTCATGGGTTCCGGCTGCTGTGAGCCTATCGCGCTCAAGGCGGATGAGGCCCGCCTCAGTCTGCCGGAAAAAGCCACCCGACAGGCCAACCGCCTGAAGCACCGTCAGCCCAGGTCGGTAGGCGTACTCACTGGGACGCTCGACGCTTCCAACCACGTAGATCGGCCTGTATTGGATAATCTCGACGGCGGCTTCTGGCCGGTTCGGGAGCCCGGCGCGCTTCTGCAGGGTTTCGGCAACGGCAACAGCAAACTCGTCCGCCGTCATTCCTTCCGCAGGTAGGCTGCCGATGAGTGGTAGCGAGACAACCCCGGAGGCGTTCACGGCGTATTCGCCGGCGAAAACCTCCCAGTCGAAATACTCGGTTTTGCCGACCCTCCACTCGACGACCTTGACGCGTAACCTATCCTGCGGGCCAAGGCGATAATCGTCGGCTGTAGCACCGAGCGGGAGCAAGACAAACAGCAATGACCAAAGCAGGTTATGCGACCTGACACTCTGGAGTGCGTTACTCCGAGCCAGTGTCTGGACCAGAAACCGAGAGCCCATCGCTGCCTCTCTGCATTCCGACATCAATTGCCCTAGGCGGGATCGCTGTACATACGACCGTCAAAGGATCGCCCGGACGGTTTCCATTTCAGCAATTTCGATGACGAGGCGAGATGATGATGTCCGACATCTCTCTAGCGTGCTAATCTACGCACGTACGCTTCAATGAAGCTGCAACTCTAAATAGCTCCAACATAATTGATAATACTCTCGGGGAAAAGCGCAGATGTCAACCTCTATAAAGCGCTGAGGTTACCCTCGTCTCGCTCGCTCGGAGATCCGAACGCCCCATTTATCGCAAGATAGCGTAAGGCCACAGCCCACATTTCCAAGAGCTATTGCCACATTCCAAGAGCTCATTCCAAGAGCCATTGAATGTGGGTGACGCAGCTTGAGCAAGGGCAGTGTATTGGGGCGTGTGATGAGCCTGCCAGTTTCGTCGGGCACGCTCGCGTCCCGGAGGTGCTACAAAACCTGCCACGACCTCGCCCCTCACGCGCGAACTTCAGCGGGTTGGTTTTGCGTCTCCGCCGGATACGCTCGCGGTAAACCTAATTATCTGAACGCCGTCGATCTCCTGACACAATCCTGTTGGAAGGCCGCTTTTCCGCAGTCATTGGGAGCATAGCTTGACGGTTATTGATAAACCGCTGCTCGTTGTCGAGTCACCGGATCGTACTCATAATTTGTTCCGTAACGCGCAGCGGCCCTTGCTTTTTTGTGCCGTGCCAGAGGACTATCCTGTGCCCGGCTTCGTGATTGCGGAAGGGTGGCTGTTCGAGCGATCGCTTCACCCTGCGGATGCTCCGCCACCAGGTTTCCACTCAAGAGCCGCATCGGCTGGCGTGCGGTTTAACGGCTTCTACCTGTTTCACCTCATCGCGTAGGCGGTTCAACAAGCATCAACTTCCTGGCGCTCTGATCCAAATTAAGTTGTGTTCGGATAACGGGGGAGTTTCGATCTGGTCGGAAGAGCGATGATGCAATGCCCAAAGCGCGGACACAGACGGCGCGTGCAGCCTCGGACCGAATCCTCCGGATTGGAATCCATCCCTATCCGAGATGAGGGCGCGCACCTTCGCGATCGCGCGCGGCGAGCTGATGCCGAGGTCAGACGATCCGAAGATGTGGGTGCCGTCCGCAGGGGCCTTCGGGGAAGTTCTTTCAAGCAAGAATAAAGCTTTGCTTGAACGGATCCGGAGCGAGCGTCGGCCATCGTTGTGTCGCAGCTTCGCTCAACCTCAGCCCGTATTCGGGATCCGATCGCGGTATTCCTGCGCCAGGGCGATGAATTCCAGGACGAGATTCGAGCGGGAAACATTCGAAGGAAATAAGGCGCCGAAATTGAACGGAACTTCGGGCCGTAAGGGCCGCGAGATGAGACCGACCTGGTGAAATGCGGACGCGGTGAACGGGTCGGCGATCGTAATTCCGGCGCCTTCGATGACGAACTGGCAAGCGACGGCTGTTATCGGCGTTTCTATCTGAACGTCGTAAGGCACGCCCGCATCGTTCAGGACGCGCTCGAGCGCCAGTTGGATAAGGCTGTTCGGGCCACTGCCGACGAGCGACACGCCACGGAGGTCCTTGGCCTCCACGAACGGTTTGTGGGCGAGGGGATGCGAGGGCGGCATCACGCAGACGCCGCAGGCACGATCGAACAGCGACACTTCGAGGCCCGGCCGTTCGAAGGGCAGCATGGCAAAGCCGATGTCGAATTGCTGTGTGGTAACCGACGCCGCAATCGTCTCCGAGCGCTGGACCTGCAGCGAGGCCGTGACGCCGGGTCGCTCCCGCAGAAATCGCGACATGACACGCGGAAGAAAAGTCTGTGCGAGAGCAGGCATGCTCACGATTCGCAGATGCCCTACGCGTCGCTCGCGGATCTGAGACGCGCGGTGGAGCACCTTGTCCAATCCAAGAAATGATCTCTCCACTTCCTCATGGAAGAGGAGCCCCTCCGCCGTCGGGACCGTGTGCCCGTCGACGCGGGTGAAAAGCGGGAAACCCACAATGTCCTGCAATTGCCGGATCATGCGGCTGACCGATGGCTGGGATGTGCGCAAGAGCCGGGCGGCTTTCGTGAAACCGCCCGTCCGGATGACGGTCTGAAAGGCCTCGAGGTGCTTATGACTGATCTGCATGGAGAGAAGAGATTAACCCAAAAAGCGGATGGCGAAACAGGCGGCAAGCCGTCAATCCCGGTCCAGTCCGGTGCTTTCAATTCGGCATAGCCCATATCAGATATGTATAAGCGAATTAAAAATCATGCAATTGACATATCAGCCAGCCCACCGAAACTAGGCTCACCCTGCGGCAGAAAGCTGACTGCATTGATGATCCGCCGAGACCCCGGATCGGAATGGAACGCGACTGCCAGAAGACAGGCTCCAGAAAGGGAACATGATGATCGACCGCACCAGGATTCTCCTTTACGCGACCGCTCTGATCGGCGCCTCCGCAACAGGGAGCGGGGCGATCGCCCAGGCTCCGCAGACGATGTACATCGCCGGATATGGCGGCTCGTTCGAGAAGCAGATGCGCGACACCATTCTGCCGCCCTTCGAGAAAGCCAATAACGTGAAGGTCGAGTACGTCGCTGGTCAGTCCACCGCGACGCTTGCCAAGCTCCAGGCGCAGCGCAGCAAACAGGAGATCGACATTGCCATCGTCGATGACGGCCCGATGTATCAGGCGGTGCAGTTCGGCTTCTGCGCACCCATCGAGAAGGCGGCTGTGCTCGACGACGTGTACCCGATCGCCAAACTGGACGACCGCGCAATCGCGTTCGGCATCGGGGCGACAGGTCCGGTTTATAACGAGAAGGTCTTCGCCGAAAAGGGATGGCCCGTCCCGCAATCCTGGGGCGATCTCGGCAATCCTGCCTACAAAGGGCAGGTGTCGCTCCTCGGTGCGGCCAGCACCACGGGACTCCATGGCTTGATCATGGTGGCGCGTGCCAATGGCGGCGGGGAAAAGGAGATCGAGCCTGGCTTCGTTGCCTATCGTGACAAGATCCGGCCGAACATGCTGACTTTCGCGCCCTCCGCTCCGAAGCTGGAGGAGTTGCTGCAAAGCGGCGAGATCGCCATGACGGTGGTGGCCCGCTCGCGGGCGGTGGCGCTTAAGAAGGCCGGGTTGCCGCTGAAAATCGCCGAGCCGAAGGAAGGTACAGTGGCGCTGATGGTGACCATGTGCCCAGTGGTGGACAGCGACGCGCCGGCGCTGTCTCAGAAGTTCATTCAATACATGCTCTCGCCCGACGTGCAGAAAATCCTCGCGGGCAGCGGGTATGGCCCGGTGAACAAGACCACCAAGCTCTCCGAAGACGAAGCCGCAGGTGTTCCTTTCGGGGACGAGGCGGTGTCCAAGCTCGTCAAGATCGATTGGCCGACCGTCAACCAGCAGCGCGCCGCGTGGACGCAACGCTGGAACCGCGAGATCGAACGGTAGCACGAGGCGTTCCGGCTCGCTCGGGTGAAGGCGGGCCGGATTCCCAATCGGATTTGAGAACAACATGAGCAAGATCGTCATCGAATCGCTGGTCAAGCGCTTCGGGAGCTTCACTGCGCTTAACGGGATCGACCTTGCGATAGAGCCCGGCGAATTCATCGGGCTGCTCGGTCCGTCGGGCTGCGGAAAAACCACGACGCTCAACATCGTCGCCGGATTCGAAGACGCCACTAGTGGCCGCGTGGTTCTCGACGGCAGGGATCTTGCGGGGATTCCAGCCAACCGACGCGAGATGGGTGTGGTCTTTCAGAGCTATGCGCTCTTTCCCCACATGACGATTTCGGAGAACGTTGCCTTCGGTCTGGAGATGCGCAAACTGCCGCGGGCCGACCGCGAAAGCCGCGCGAAGCACGCTCTTTCTCTCGTCAGGCTCGAACATTTGGCGGACCGCTATCCGCGTCAGCTGTCCGGCGGGCAGCAGCAGCGCGTCGCGGTAGCGCGGGCGCTCGCGATCGAGCCGTCGCTCCTCCTCCTGGACGAGCCGCTCTCCAATCTCGACGCGAAGTTGCGGGAGGAGATGCAGGTGGAATTGCGCGCCATTCAGCGGCGCGTGGGCACGACTACCATCATGGTCACGCACGATCAAGCCGAGGCGCTCGCCACCTGCGACCGCATCGCCGTGATGGATGCGGGTCGCATCGTCCAATTCGCCGATCCGCTCACGCTTTATGACAATCCCCGCACGCAATTCGCCGCGAGCTTTGTCGGCAAATCCTCGCAGCTTCCGGGACGTGTAGTGAGCGTCGCCGGGTCGTCCCTGTCCGTTCAGATCGATGGTTGCAGCTCTCCGGTTGCCGCCCATGCTCGAGCAGCCGTCGCTATCGGGGACGCGGTGGTTTTGGCCTTGCGCCCCGAGAAGATCCAGCTGGCGGCTCCGGGAGAGGGTTTCCTGAATGGTACACTCGTCTCTCGCGTGTTTCAGGGGAGCTCCTGGCTGTTCGTGATCGATACTCCGGCGGGAACGGTGCTGGTCTGCGACCTTCATCGCGGCGAGCCTGCATTCGCCGAAATGCAGCCGCTGTCCTTGAGCTGGCGCCCTGAGGATGTGGCTCTCATCCGGGATGGAACCGACAATGGCTGAGGCTTCGAAGGGCCGGATCCCCTATCTTCTCAGCCTTCCTGCGCTGCTCCTATTCGCGGCTCTTCTCGTGACGCCGCTTGTGATGACGGCGATCCTGAGCTTTCAGAACTACGATCTGACGACCGGCGTGATCGATGGCGTCACGCTCGGGAACTACAGGGATGCGCTGAGCGACCCCTATTATCATACCATCTTCCTGCGAACGATCGGCATCGCGCTCGCCACGACGGTTCTGTGCGTGCTGATCGGCGCACCGGAAGCTTATGTTCTCTCCCGGATGCAGCCGCCATGGCGATCGATCTTTCTGATCGTCAGCATCTCCCCGCTGCTCATTTCAGTCGTCGTTCGCACGCTCGGATGGGCGCTGCTTTTTGGGCGCAACGGCGTCATCAATCAGGTTCTCGGCGCGCTGGGGCTCGGAACAGGACCGATTCCTCTTCTCTATACGGTCCACGGCATCGTGATCGCGCTCGTCCATGTGTCCGTCCCCTTCATGGTGATTTCCGTCTGGGCCTCGCTGCAAAGGCTGGACCCGAAGGTCGCGCGCGCCGCGCTGTCGCTCGGGGCGAGTGAGGCCACGGTTTTCCGGCGCATCATCCTGCCGCAGATCATTCCGGGCATTCTCTCAGGATCGCTCATCGTGTTTGCACTCGCGGCGAGCGCTTTCGCAACACCTGCGATCATCGGCGGTCGGCAGCTGAAGGTCGTCGCCACCGCGACCTACGACGAGTTTCTCGGCACCCTCAACTGGCCGCTGGGGGCAGCGATCGCCATCGTGCTGCTCGTGGTCAACGCCGCCATCATGCTGACCTACAACAACCTTCTCGAACGCCGCTACGCGAGGACCACGCGATGACGCGCAACGGCCCTCTCGCCATCACCTTCAACGGCCTTTTCGTCGCCTTCATGCTGGCGCCGCTCGTCGTGGTGATATGGATGTCGTTCACGCCGGAGAATCTGCTCGTCCTGCCGACGACCAGCCTGTCGCTGCGCTGGTTCTATGCCATCCTCGACAACCAGCAATTCATAAACGCTCTAGGCATGAGCATCATGCTCGGGTTGATCGCGGCGACCGGCGCGATCCTGCTCGCCGTGCCCGCCGCGCTCGCATTGTCGCGTTACCGCTTTCCCGGACGGGATGGGCTCGTCGCATTCTTCCTGTCGCCGCTGATCATTCCGCATGTGGTCCTGGGCGTCGCCTTTCTGCGCTTTTTCACCCAGGTCGGGGTTTCCGGCTCATTCATCGCCCTGATCGGAAGCCACATCCTCATCATTTTCCCTTATGGCCTGCGGCTCGTTCTCGCATCGCTGACGACAGCCGATCCGGCCATCGAACGCGCAGCGGTTTCGCTCGGCGCGACGAACTGGACGATGTTCCGGCGCATCCTGCTTCCAATGATCATCCCGGGCGTGGCCGGCGGCTGGATGATTTCCTTCATCCAGAGCTTCGACGAGGTGACGATGACGGTGTTCGTCGCCACGCCGTCATCGATGACGCTGCCGGTGCGCATGTACCACTATATCGAGGAGTCCATCGATCCTCTTGTCGCCTCCGTATCGACGGTCGTCATTTTCGGCACGTTCCTGCTGATGTTCATCGTCGACCGCGTCTACGGCCTCGATCGCACGCTCGTGGGGCCGGGAAAATGATGCCTTCCGCGCACCTCCGACGGGTTCCGCGTGGCAACGCCCCCGCACTTCTTCCCGACAATCAAGAAACGTTCTCAGGGTTCATAGCATGAAAGCCATCGTTGTAGGTGCCGGCATCGTCGGTTCGTCCGTCGCTTATCGTCTTGCGCAGGCGGGTGCATCCGTCACGCTCATCGAGGAACGTCGCGTCGGGGGTGGTACGTCGGGCGTCAGTTTCGCCTGGGTGAATGCGTGCGAAAAGCTGACCTCGAAGCCTTACTACGACCTCAACTTCGCCGGACGCGAGGCCCATGCCCAGATCCTCGAGGAATTCTCGGATGCCAACTGGTATCATCGCCCGGGTGTGATCCAGTGGCAGGGAGCCCAGCCGGAGGCCGGCGGCACAGACGGTTCCGATCCTTTCCAGAAGCTGAAGCTGCTTCAGGAATGGGGCTATCCGGCGGAGAGCCTTTCGCATGACGATCTGCGAAAACTCGAACCGGAATTGAACCCCGACGTGGTCGGCAATGCGTCCGTCATCTTCTATCCCAACGACGGCTGGTGCGATGCGGTCGTCTACGCCGGCTCCGTTATCGGCGGCGCGATCGAACGGTATGGTCTCACGCTCGTCACGGGCAAGGTGGTCGGCTTGCAGGTTCATCGCGGCCGCTGCGAGGGCGTCACGCTCCACGACGGCACCACGCATCAGGCCGATATCGTGGTGAATTGCTCGGGACGCTGGTCCAACGACGTGGCGGAAAAGAGCGCATACCAGATCCCGCTCGCGCCCACCGTCGGCCTCATCGCATACACGCAGGCGGCGGGCGTGAAACTCAAGCGCGCGTTGCGCACGCCGCTCGTCAATATGCGTCCTGATGGCGGCGGCCGGTTCATGCTGCGCTCGAACGAGCTCGACAAGCTGGTCGCGGCGGAATCGAACGCTGTGCCATTGCATCCCCAGGCGCAGGATCTTCTCCGGCGGGCAAAGCAGGTTCTGCCGGTGCTGGGGCCGATCGAGGTGGAGGCGGTGCGGATCGCCATTCGACCCGTGCCGCGCGATTCCTATTCGGCCGTCGGCCCAGTGCCGGATTTAAGCGGATATTATGTCGTGGTGACCCATAGCGGCGTCACGCTCGGCCCGTTCCTCGGGCAGGCTGTCACCGATGAAATCGTGCATGGCACGAAACGTCCGGAACTCAGCGAGTTCCGCCCGAGCCGCTTCTTCAACTAGCTCAACTCAGGAAACGGAAATCATGCGCGTTGCAATCATGGGAGCCGGGGCGATTGCCTTCGGCAGTGCTGCTTTTCTGAGCGCGAACGGACACACGGCCGTTCTCTGGTCGCCATCAGGAAAGCGGACGGAGGCGCTCGCGCGGGGCGAAGCGTTGATCAGCGAAGGCAAGGTGGAGGGACAATTCCATCCGGAGATCGCAGTCACCTGCGCCGATGCGGTCGCGGACGCCGATGCGATTCTTCTTGCGTTGCCGGCCAACGGGCACAAAGTGGTGATGGATGCCATGGCGCCGCACCTGACCGCCGCGCAAGTGGTCATCATCAGCTCCCACGCGTCGCTCGGCGCGCTCTATCTGGCAAAAAAACTGGCTGAGCGCGGGCTCTCCGTACCGATCGTTGCCTGGAGCACCACGGTTCTGCGCGCGCGCCAGCGCTCGCTGACGTCGGTTAAGATCGCCACTCTGCGGGGCAAGGTCGATCTCGCGACACTCCCGGTGAGTGAGAACGAACGGGGCCTTGCGACGTGCGTCGCGCTGTTCGGCGACCGTTTTGTGCAACGTTCCGACATCCTCGCCATCGCCCTGAGCAACGTCAATCCGCAGAGCCACATGGCGCTTGCCCTGTCCAACTTCACGCGCATGGAACGCGGGGAGGATTGGGGACAGACCGAAAACATGACGGATGCCGTCGGGCGCCTGCTCGAAGCGATCGACAAGGAGCGCCTGGCCATTGCATCCCGCTTCGGCCTGACGGTGAGGACGATGCGCGAGCATTATTCCCTGACCTATGGCGTTCCCGACGCACCGATCGGCGAGACCGCCCGTCTCCTCCTGACACGAACAGAGCGAACTGCGGGGCCGGCAACGATCGACACCCGCTATGTTCTTGAAGATGTTCCATTCGGACTTCTGCAGAACCTCCTTCTCGGTCGCATGATCGGAACGGATGTCAGCCTGCACGAGGCTGGCCTCAATGTCTTCTCTGCTCTCTACGGTCGCGACCTCGCGAAGGACAACGATCTCCTCCCGGCGGTCGGATTGGCCGATCTGCCAAGGGAGACGCTCATGAGCTTGGTGAGGGAGGGTTGGCCATTGCAAGAACCCGAACATCACCAAGCGTAATGTAAATGGCGGTCGAGAGAAGATTTACGTACTGCATAGTGTCCATGAAAACAAACGGTCGATTGATTGATGTTTGTGCTTGACGCCGAATGAAATTCGAACTTCCATTCGAATAACGTATGGGGACCAGATGCGCATAACTCATCGTCACCTGGAAGCATTCCGCGCCGTTCATCTGGCTGGCGGCTTCACGAAAGGCGCCCAGCTCCTGGGCATCTCGCAGCCGTCGATCAGCCGTCTGGTGCAGCAACTCCAGCAGGCGGTCGGCTTCACGTTGTTCACCCGGATCGATGGGCGGACGGTGCCGACGGCAGAGGCGCTCGCTCTGCACCAGGGAGTCGAGCGATCCTTTCATGGCCTCGATGAGGTCATGCAGCATGCGGACAATATCAGGCACCACCGCGTCGGCTCGCTGCGGATCGTCAGCATGCCGGCGCTGGCGCACGCCTTCCTACCCGGGGTGCTGGCGCGGTTCATGAAAGAGCGGCCCGGGGTCGTTGCGACGCTGCAGATCGAACGCACGGACGCGCTGCCGCACTGGATCACGTCGCAGCAATTTGACATCGGCTTCGCCAATCTCCCCGTGGACAAGCCGGGCATTCAGACCGAACTGTTCGATGAGGCGGAAGGCGTCTGCGTCATGCCGGCGGCACATTCTCTCAGCGCGAAGAAATTCATCGAGCCGAAAGATCTGCGAAACGTTCCCTTTATCCACAGCGGTCCCAACGGGCGCATGCAGGCTTCCATCCGCCACATGTTCGAAGATGCGGGCGTTCATTGCGACGTCCAGATCGAGACCCCGCTGGCGGCCGTCGCGTGTCGATTGGTGGAGGAGGGGGCGGGCGTGACGATCGTCGATCCTTTCACCGCGCATCTCTACGAGCGGCAGGGACTCGTCGCCCGGCCGTTCCGCCCGGAGCTCAAGTTCAATTTCGGCGTGCTCTTCCCGAGTTACGCGGCACGCTCCACGCTCGTGCGGCAATTCATGAGCGCCGTCTCCGAGGAGCGGGATCGGATTCTGGGACGCGCCGGCGCCCCAAGGAGCCGTGCCAGGGGAACGGCGAAACCCTCATCGCGCAAAGCGGTCGCATGATCCGGTTGCTTGCCCGGAAGGCCGCCATCGTACTCACCACGTTGCTGGGCGCGGTTCTGCTGGCATTTTCCTTCGTTCGACTGATCCCTGGCGATCCTATCGAGGTCCGCTACGGCGACATGGACCTCACGCCCGAGCAGCTTGACGCATTCCGTCGCGATCTCGGCCTCGATTTGTCGCTGCCGCAGCAATTCCTGATCTATATCCAGCATCTTCTGCGCGGCGACTTCGGAACCTCCTTCACCACCAATCGCCCGGTTTGGGAGGAGTTTATCACGCTTCTGCCGGCGACGCTGGAACTCACCATCTGCGCCGTGATCTTCGCTTCCATCTTCGGAATCCTTCTCGGCATCACGGCGGCGGTGTTTCGCAATTCCTGGATCGATTACGGCGTCATGAGCGTGTCAGTGACGGGCGCGTCGATGCCGGTGCCCTGGTGGGGCATGATGCTGATCCTCCTGGTCTCGGTTCAACTCGGCCTGCTGCCGGTTTCCGGCCGATTGTCCGCGGCTTACTACGTTGAGAGCGTCACGGGCTTTCTCACCATCGATGCGCTCCTCGCCAAGGATTATGAGGCATTCAGATCGGCCTTGCGCCATCTCGTCCTGCCGACAATCGTGCTCGGAACCGGCATTCTCGCAGTCATCGCCCGCATGACCCGTTCGTCGATGCTGGAGGTGCTGGGGGAAGATTACATTCGAACGGCGCAGTCGAAAGGCGCGTCGCGCGCGCGCATCCTGCTCGTGCATGCATTGCGCAACGCCATGATTCCGATTGTGACCATCATGGGTCTTCAGGTCGGCTCCCTGGTTGCTGGCGCGATCCTTACAGAAACGGTCTTCTCCTGGCCTGGCATCGGACGTTGGCTCGTCGGTTCGGTCAGCACGCGCGACTATCCCGTCCTGCAGGGCGGCGTCCTTCTCATCGGGGTGATGGCGATGCTGGTCAATCTCGGCGTCGACGTGACCTACGGCCTCCTCGATCCTCGCATCAGGAGCCGCCGATGAGCGACGCAATCCTCGCGGTTCCCGAGAAGATCCCGTCGCGGGCCGTCGAATTGTGGAAGAGCTTCGCGCGCAACCGCGCCGCTCTGGTATCGAGCGTGGTGCTCGTGGTGCTCGTGCTCCTCGCAATCTGCGCCAGCGTGGTCGCGCCGCACGATCCCATCGAGCAGTTTCGGAAGGATATTCTCCTGCCGCCGGCATGGCTGGAAGGCGGCAAGGTGGCATTCCCGCTTGGAACCGATGATATCGGTCGCGATATTCTCTCGCGCCTCCTCCATGGCGCGCAGCTGTCGATTCTGATCGGCATCATCGTTGTGACCATCTCGTTGGTGGTCGGCTGCGCGCTCGGCTTGGTCGCGGCTTTTTTCGGCGGTCTCATCGATACCGCGATCATGCGGGTGATGGACATTCTCCTGGTGTTTCCCGGCCTCGTTCTCGCGGTGGTCGTGGTCGCCGTCGTCGGACCAGGGCTTTTCAACGCCATGCTCGCGGTCGCGATCGTGATGATGCCGAGCTTCACCCGCTTGACCCGCGCGTCTGCTCTACGCGAACTGTCCCGGGAATATGTGTCCGCCAGCCGGAGCGCCGGAGCGGGCCGGTTCCACCTGATGGTGCGCACGGTGTTTCCGAATTGCGTCGCGCCGCTCATCATCCAAGCGACGCTCGGTTTTGCCAACGCGATCCTCGACGCCGCGGCGCTCGGCTTTCTTGGTCTCGGCGCCCAGCCGCCGACGCCGGAATGGGGTACGATGCTGTCCGGCTCCCTGGCCTATCTCCAGAGCGCCTGGTGGATGGTGACCTTTCCCGGCGCCTGCATCCTCGTCACGGTCATTTGCTTCAATCTCGTCGGCGATGGCTTGCGCGATGCCCTCGATCCCAAATTGAGGCGCTGATGGCATACCTCGACGTCAGAAATCTTTCGGTCAGCTTTCCCACGGCGCGGGGCTATGCCCGCGTCGTGGAGGGTCTCGATCTCACGCTCGATGAGGGCGAGATCCTCGGCATCGTCGGCGAGTCCGGATCCGGCAAGAGCGTCTCCGCGTTGGCGATCCTCGGACTTCTTCCGCCGGACAGCCGCGTGACGGCCGATGTCATGCGGTTCGGCACGCATGACCTACTGGCGCTTTCCACCCGCGCGCGCAGACGGGTCGTCGGGCAGGACATGAGCATCATTTTCCAGGACCCAATGGCGTCTCTCAATCCATGCTTCACCGTTGGATGGCAGATCGACGAAACGCTGCGGATCGGCAGGATGCGGGGCAGGGGGCGGCGGCGCGATCGGGTGATCGAGTTGCTTCAGCAGGTCGGCATTCCCGCCCCGGAGAAGCGGCTTTCGGCTTATCCGCACCAGCTTTCCGGCGGCATGAACCAGCGCGTGATGATCGCCATGGCGATCGCGCGCAACCCGCGCCTTCTGATCGCGGACGAACCGACAACCGCGCTCGACGTGACAGTTCAGAAACAGATCCTCGATCTCCTGTCGAAGCTGCAGCGCGACACCGGCATGTCGCTCATCCTCATCAGCCATGATCTCGGCGTTCTTGCCCGGACGGCGCACCGGGTGATGGTCATGTATGCGGGCGAGGGGGTGGAGGAGGCCGAAACGCGCGCCCTCTTCACCTCACCGCAGCATCCCTACACGCGCGCTCTCCTCGACGCGCTGCCGGAGCACGCGGGCGCCCATCGGCGCCTGCCGACAATTCCCGGTCTGGTGCCGCCGCTCGGCGCGCGTCCCGAGAGCTGCATCTTCGGTGATCGCTGCCGCCTCGTCGCGCCGATCTGCCGCGAGGGGCGGCCCGCCTTTGAAAGCCACGGACCGCATCGTCGCGTCCGCTGTCACTTCCCGGCGCACAGGCTCGATCTGCGCGAGGAAGCGCATCTCGTGCACGCGCGATAGACAATGAGGAAAGTCCATGAGTGAACGCGTCGTTCAACACCTCGAAGGTATGACGGACGAGATCATCGAGCGTCTGCGCGCCTATGTGGCTTGCGCGAGTGTCAGTGCGGATCCGGCCTTCGCCGCCGGAATGGCATCGGCGCGCGAATTCCTCATGAATCGCTTCGCGAAGGTCGGGCTCGAAAACCTTCAGCTTCTCGATGGCGGCGGACATCCGGCGATTTATGGCGATTGGCTCCACGCTCCCGGAAAGCCGACGCTCCTGGTCTACGGCCATTACGACGTGCAGCCGCCGGATCCGCTCGATCAATGGCAGACGCCACCCTTCGAGCTTACGCGAAAGGGCGACCGGCTCTACGGTCGCGGGGCGTCCGACAACAAGGGATCCTCCACCATCGCGATCGAGTCGCTCGCGGCCTTCCTTGCGGTCGAGGGCGAATTCCCGCTGAACCTCAAGGTGCTGTTCGAGGGCGAAGAGGAGATCGGCGCGCCGAGCCTGCCGAAGATCTTCGATCAATCCGGCGACCTGCTCAAGGCGGACCTCGTTCTCTCGGCGGATGGCGGGCGCATGGGATTCTGGCCTGCCCTCAATGTCGGCTGCCGCGGCATCATCAAACTCGAACTCACGCTGGAAACGTCGGCCCGGGACCTGCATTCGGGGCGATATGGCGGCACCACCCACAATGCGCTTCAGGACATGGCCCGTCTGCTCGCATCCCTGCACGACAACGAGGGTCGCATTCTCGTCGAGGGTATGCTCGATCCCTCCATCCTGCCGACGTCGGCTCAACGGGCGGAAGTCGCGGAGCTGGGGCTGGACGAGGACGCGTTCTTTGCGACCTTCGATGGCATGGCGCACGGTGATCCCGCCTATACGGCGCATGAGCGTCTCGTGCTGCTGCCGACGGTCGAGATCAACGGCATATGGGGCGGATATACCGGTCCCGGCAGCAAGACGATCATTCCAAGCGCGGCGCATGCCAAGATCACCGCGCGCCTTGTCTCGGGGCAGGACCCCGATGCAATCGCGCAAGCGATCAAGCGGCACCTCGAGGCTGCTTGTCCCAAGGGCGCGCGTCTGGTCGTGAAAACCTATGGCGGCGGCGCGCCAGCCTACACCTTGCCCAAAGACAATCCGCTGCTCATCGCGGCGGATCGCATCCTGAGGCGCGAGACCGGAAAGGCTCCCGTGCGCGTGCGCCACGGCGGCACTCTTCCGGTGACGTCGATCTTCCGCGAGAAGCTCGGCGCCGACACCCTGATGTTCGGCTTCGGCCTGCCAGCGGACGGCGTGCATGCGCCGAACGAATCCTACGCCATCGAGAGCATTCGCGAGGGCCTGCGCTGCTGGCCGATGCTGATATCGGAGATCGGCGCGATCGTCGCGGAAGAAAAACCTGCGGCAGGCGCGTCGCCACGTGCGGCAGCGGGCGCGTGAGGACCAGTATGATCGCGGAGCCGGGCCCATGACGACACCGCTCCTCTCGGCACGCAACATCCGGCGCATCTATGAGGTGCCGGGGCGACTATTCGAGAAGTCCGCACGCGTCCATGCGCTCGACGACATCTCGTTCGACCTGCGTGCCGGCCGCACGCTGGCGGTCGTCGGCGAATCCGGGTCGGGCAAGTCGACGCTGGCCCGCATTCTCAGCCTGCTCGAGGAGCCGGATGGCGGCGAGATCGTCGTTGCTGGCGAGGACACGCGCACGAGATCGCAAGAAATACGCAAGCGCCAGCGCAGCACCGTCCAGATGGTGTTTCAGAATCCTTACGGCTCGCTCAACCCGCGCAAGAGTGTCGGGCGCATCATGGAAGAGCCGCTGTTCGTGCAAGGTTTCGGCCCTGCGCAGGTGCGGGCGGAGCGAGCGCGGGCCATGCTGGCGAAAGTAGGCTTGCGGCCGGAGCATTACTGGCGCTTTCCGCACATGTTCTCCGGTGGCCAGCGCCAACGTATCGCAATCGGCAGGGCGCTGATGCTGACGCCGAAGATCGTCATCGCCGACGAGCCAGTTTCTGCTCTCGATATCTCGATCCAGGCGCAAATTCTGAATCTGCTCATGGATCTGCAGGAGGAGTTCGGTCTCTCATACCTGTTCATCAGCCACGACTTGTCTGTCGTGCGGGTGATCGCCGACGAGGTCCTGGTTCTCTATTATGGTCGCCTGATGGAATTCGGCAGCCGCGACGCGATCTTCTCCAATCCGCGGCATCCCTATACGCGCACGCTTCTCGCCGCTGCCCCGACGATCTCGTTCGAGCCGGAACCGGTCGTACTGGACGTCAAAGTCAGCGAACCGCCATCAGCCTTCGCGCTTCCGAAAGGCTGCGTCTTTCACCCGCGTTGTCCGATGGCCAGAGACATCTGCCGCGAGGTTCGACCGGAGGTGCGCAACGTCGAAGACCGATTGGTCGCCTGTCATTTTGCCGAGCAGCGACCCTGACCGCCACAAGAGCAAGAAACCAAAAAATCACGAAACAGAGGAGAATTTCATGAAACGCAACCGATGCCTTGTCGCTCCGATTTTCGCCGCAGGTCTCTTCCTGTCGGCGCCTGCCGTTGCCTCCACCCTCATCGTGTGTACGGAGGGCAATCCCGACACGTTAAGCCCGCAATACACGACCTCGGGCACGACCTATGACGTCACGGAGAACATCTACAACAAGCTCGTGATGGTCGAGCGCGGCGGCGCGGCGATCGTGCCGGGTCTTGCCGAAACCTGGACCGCGTCGCCCGATGCCAAGGTTTTCGAGTTCAAGCTGCGCAAGGGTGTGAAGTGGCAGTCCAACAAGACCTTCACGCCGACCCGCGACATGAATGCAGACGATGTGATCTTCACCTTCGAACGACAGGGCAATCGGGACCACCCGTTTCACAAGGTCGGAGGCGCGGCTTACGCTACTTATGAAAATGTTCTGGCGGGAAAGATCGCCAAGCTCGAAAAGGTCGACGACTACACGGTTCGGTTCACCCTGAACGTGCCCACTGCCGCCTTCGTAGGGTCGCTCTCCGACGGATCCTTCGCGATCATGTCGGCAGAACATGCGGACAAAATGTTGAAAGCCGGCACGCCGGACCAGATCGACACGGCGCCCGTCGGCACGGGCCCGTTTTCTCTCGTGCGCTTCCAGCGCGATACTGAAGTGCGCATGAAGAAGTTCCCCGGCTATTGGGGCAACGCGACACCGGACATGGCCGCGAAAGTGGACAATGTGGTGTATCTCATCGCACCGGAACCGTCAGTGCGCATCGCCAAGCTGAAGGCCGGCGAGTGCCATATCGCACGCTATCCGAACATGCCGGATTTCGAGACGATCAAGGCCGATCCGAAGCTTGAACTCGTTCAGGGCCCCGTCGCTGACATGAGCTACATCACGTTCAAGCTGAAGGAGAAGCCGTTCTCCGACAAGCGCGTACGTGAGGCGCTCGCCCATGCGATCGATCTCGAGGCGATCAACAAGGCGGTGTTCTTTCCCGGCTCCAAGACGACCGGATCGCTTGTGCCGCCGACTCTGTGGGGTCGCAATGACGAGCTCAAGCCGCGCGCCTACGATCCCGAGAAAGCCAAGGCTCTTCTTGCGGAGGCGGGTTATCCGGAAGGATTCACGACCGATCTCTGGGCGATGCCTATCGCACGGCCCTATATGCCGAACGGACGTCGGGCCGCCGAGATGATTCAGGCGGATTGGGCGAAGATCGGCGTGAAGGCCAAGATCGTCACCTATGAATGGGGCGAGTACATCAAGCGCATCCGCAATCGCGAGGCGAGCGTCGGCATGACCGGCGGCATGTGGGACTTCCCCGACCCCGGCCACAGCATCACCGGCCGTTGGACATGCGTCGAAGGAAAGCCGCGCCCGAACAACACGCCGGACTGGTGCAATGCGGATTTCCAGAAGGAGATGGACGCGGCAAGTCAGATCTCCGACCAGGAGCAGCGCGCGAAGCATTATCGAAAAGCACAGGAGATCTGGCTGGCCGATATCCCGGGTGTGCTCCTCGGCAACGGCGCCAAGTTCGAAGCCGCCCGCAGGGAGGTGAAAGACTTCAAGGTTCAGCCCTTCGGCGGCACGCCGCTTTATGGCGTCAGTCTCGCGGATTGATTGCAACCGGTTGGCGCACGATGCCGGGCGGCATCATGCGCTCATTGTGAGCCAGGGGCGTTCTCGTCCCTGGTCGCATCGTGCTCAACAACACGATTCCCGACGCTACGGCAGAGCCGCGCCGGCCCGCGATCGGTATTCCAAGAAGGACCTTCAATGACTTACCAGCCAGGCCGCCATTTTCTGCAGATCCCAGGCCCCACCAACACGCCGCTCCCCGTTCTCGCCGCGATCGCGAAGCCGACGATCGACCATCGTGGCCCCGAATTCGCAAAGCTCGGGTGCGAGGTGCTAAGCGGCATCCGGACGATCTTCAAGACCGGCAACCCTGTCATCATCTATCCGGCCTCCGGGACTGGGGCGTGGGAAGCGGCGCTCGTCAACACGCTTTCGCCGGGCGACAAGGTGTTGATGTTCGAGACCGGCTGGTTCTCTACCCTCTGGAGCCGCATGGCGAAGCGTCTCGGCATCGAAGCCGAGTTTATCGCGGGCGATTGGCGGTCGGGCGTCGATGCCGGCGCTATCGAGGCGCGGTTGCGCGACGACAAGGAGCACACGATCAAAGCAGTCGCCGTCGTCCACAACGAGACGTCCACCGGAGTGACCTCGGACATCGCCGCTGTGCGCCGCGCCATCGACGATGCGGGCCATCCCGCACTCCTGCTCGTGGATACGATTTCGTCTCTCGGCTCGATCGATTATCGCCATGACGAATGGGGCGCCGATGTCACGGTCGGAGGATCGCAGAAGGGTCTGATGCTGCCGCCCGGCCTTGCGTTCAATGCCGTTTCGCAGAAGGCACTCAAGGCCGGCAAGGGCGCGGGTTTTCCACGCTCCTTCTGGGATTGGGAGGAGATGATCGCCATCAACGACAAGGGTTTCTTCCCCTATACCCCGTCGACCAATCTGTTGCAGGGTCTGAAGGTCGCAATCGACATGCTGCACGAGGAAGGGCTCGAAAACGTCTTCGCGCGTCACGATCGCGCAGCCGAAGCAACCCGGCGCTGCGTCCGCCATTGGGGCTTCGAGATCCAATGTGCAAATCCCGCCGAATATTCTTCGGCCCTGACGGCGGTGCGGCTCCCGGAAGGTCATTCCGCCGACAACCTCCGCGCCGATATCCTCGGCCGATCCAACATGTCCCTCGGGAACGGGCTCGGCCCGCTCGCGGACAAGGTTTTCCGCATTGGCCATCTCGGCGATTTTCACGATCTTATGGTGATGGGAACGCTTTCGGGGGTGGAGATGGGACTGCGCGCTTGCGGCATTCCCCACCAGTCCGGCGGTCTCGATGCGGCCCTCCGCTATCTCAGCGGCAATGCCGGTCCCGCCGGAAGCGCATGAGGCATCGGAATCAGAGGAAGGCCGATTTTGGGCGGTATCGCAGATGGAACTAGCGGTGTTGCAAGATCGATGACCTTATGTTTCCGTTAACGTCCTGGATCGTGTCTAGCGTCGCTGACGTTTTATAACTCAGCAGAAGAAGACCAATCTCGCGCAGGCGTGTCTCCCGGGCACCAACATGTTGGCTGTCCCACGTAGACACGGCTTTGTGACGAGCCTGGTTTCCAGATGGCGACGTACCCTTCCGGCTTACATCAGTCAGGCACCTGAACGCCGACCGGCGCGACTGCTTCGTCCGGCAGAGTGAAGACTGCGCAGGGCGTGGCGATACCGCGCAATACGTGCTCGCCTAAAGGGATCAACGCCGTTGTCGTCTCCGCCGCGACCGCGCCCGAGATCAGCACGCTGCGGCCGAGGGGCCTGCACAGCCCTTCGAGTCGGCACACCAGGTTGACGGCAGGGCCGATCGCCGTGAAGTCCAGCCGATCTGCGGTGCCGATATTGCCCCACAGCATGTCGCCGAGATGCAAGGCCATGCCGAAGGGGAGGGGCGGCAGGCGTTGGCGGCTGCGTGCCTGATCGAGGTGGGCCATGCCCGCCCGGGCCGCGCTGACGGAGCGTAGAGCGGCCTCGCACGCGTCAGATGGCCCCCGTTGGCCAACCGGAAAGATCGCCAACACGCCGTCGCCAGTGAATTTCAGCACTTCTCCGCCGAAGGCCTGAACGGCTCCGGCAATGCGCTCGAACCAAGCGTCGAGCGCGGCGACCACGGCCTCCGGCGCCACCGCCTCCGACAGCGCGGTAAAGCCGCGTAGATCGCCATAGAGCAGGACCGCGCGGATGGTCTCGCCAGTCCCGCGCCGCAACCGCCCGGCCAGCACCTGCGCCGCGCTGCGTCGGCCGAGATAGGCCTCGAGCAGCGCGGCAAGGGTCGACCGCGCGGCAAGGACGGCGAGCGGCGCGGCAGCAAAACGCGCCGCCTGATGCAACAGCACGGTTTCGGCCTCGGTGAGGGACCGCCAGACCGCCCAGCCCAGCACCGGGCTGTTTGGTGCTGGTCCGCTCGACGTCAGGCTGTCTGGTGCCGAGCCGGCGACACTCTCCACCACCACCATTCCGGTGCCAAGCCCGACGAGCCAGTCGCGGCCGACATTTTCCTGCTCAGACTCGGCCGCGCCAAGGGACCCGAAACCGAACGCCTCGATCACCGCTCCGGTTTCCGCCCGCCACAACCAGGCGCGGCGGGCGATGACAGGATGCGGGACCGCCAGCGTCAGCGCGCCGCCCGCGAGCGGTAAGCCATCGGCGATCAACTGCGCGCCGAGGGTCGCCAGGAAATTGTCGGCGCCAGGCACGGTGCTAGCCGCGTCGACCAGCCAGGCGAGGGCAGAGGGCAGTCGCATGCAGGAGATCATGTACTGGCGGCCGGCGCCTGTCATCGCCGTGTTGTGGCGAAAAGTAGATTCCTTGCACGAGGGGATAATTGCACTAGGAATGGTGGGCGCCACGCCGGTTTCACATACCGGGCCGACGTGAACATCGCTTGGTTTGAAGGAAGCTTCCGATGACTGAACCGCTGGTGGTCCGACGTGAGATCCAGATCGCGGCACCGCCCGCGACCGTCTTCGCCTTCCTCACCGATCCGGAAAAGATCCTGCGCTGGATCGGCACGGAGGCGACAGTGGAGCCGCATCCCGGCGGCCTCTACCTCGTCAACGTCAGTGGCAAGAACATCGCCCGTGGGCGGTTCACTGAGGTCATTCCGATCCACCGTCTCGCCTACAGCTTTGGTTGGGAGGGGCACGACAAGACGCCACCAGAATCGGGTCTGATCGAAATCGACCTGATCGACCAGATGGGCGGGACGCTGTTGCGCATGACCCACAGCGGTCTGCCCGACGCGGAGGCTTGCGCCAGCCACGAGCAGGGCTGGACCCATTACCTCGGAAGGTTGGCGTTAGCCGCCACCGGCGGCGACCCGGGACCGGACACACCGCGCCACTCATGATGGCGTTATAACGAGCGCGCGTATTCGGCAGCGAGCGGGTCTCTGGCGCCGCGTCGTGCTTCGAGACCGGCCTTGGCCTTCCTCAGCATGAGGCTGTGGGTGCTGCTTCCCGGGCTCCGCCTCATCCTGAGGAACCGCGTAGCGGCGTCTCGAAGGATCTTCCAGTGCACTCTGCGATGCGTCGTCCTACAAAAGCGCTGTCGCGCTTCCTCACGATGAGGATCCGTTATCCCCTAAAGTCCCAAAAGCCCGATGATCTCGTCCGCGCCGGCGGTCGGTGAGAGGGTCCCGGCCGCGATCGCCTTTTCGATCTCCGGCACCTGCTTGCGCATACCGGCATCCTGCGTCAGGCGGTCGTGCAGGCGCTCGTGGACCAGTGCCCACATCCATTTGGCATCCTGCGCCCGCCGCTTCGCCGCGAGTTCGCCCGTTGTCTCGAGGCGTTTGCGGTGCTCCAGCACCTTGCTCCAGAGCTCGTCGAGGCCTTGCCCGGTCAGGCCCGAGACGGTGACAACCGGCGGCCTCCAGGTGGCCGAGGCGGGCGTCAGGATGCGAAGCGCCGACTTGTAGTCGGCGGCCGCAGCCTTGGCCCGCATGCGGTCATCGTCGGCCTTGTTGACGGCGATCATGTCGGCGAGTTCGAGGATGCCCTTCTTGATCCCCTGCAATTCGTCGCCGGCGCCGGGCAGCATCAGTACGAGGAAAAAATCCGTCAGGTCGGCGACCGCCGTCTCCGACTGCCCGACCCCAACCGTCTCCACCAGAATCACATCGAATCCGGCAGCCTCGCAGAGCAGCATCGTCTCGCGGGTCCTGGCCGCGACCCCGCCGAGGGTGCCCGACGAGGGGGAGGGGCGGATGAAGGCGTTCGGGTCGATCGCGAGCTTGGCCATGCGCGTCTTGTCGCCGAGGATCGCGCCGCCGCTGCGGCTCGAGGTCGGGTCGACGGCGAGCACCGCCACCTTGTGGCCGCGCTCGGTCAGCATGCTGCCAAGGGTGTCGATCGCCGTGGATTTGCCAACCCCAGGAACCCCCGTGATGCCGACCCGGACCGCGTTCCCGGTTCGCGGCATCAGCGCCTGCAGCAATTCGCGCGCCTTGGCGCGATGATCGGGGCGGCGCGATTCCATCAACGTGATGGCGCGCGCCAGCACGGCGCGGTCGCCGCGGGCGATGGTCTCGGCCGTGATATCGGTCTTGCGTGAGGTGCCCCCGGTCATGGACCAGCTTTAGCGTGTTCGCGGCCGCTTTTCACCAGACGATCGGTTCCATTCCGATCCGTCCCCAGCCGGGTATCTTGATGGCGGGCCGGCGAATGTCGATGCCGGCGACGAGGCCCAGGAGATCGACCTCGATCCCCTCGATCCAGCCGACCGAGAGGCCCGCGTAGCCGCCGAGCGAAATCTGCACCCCGGTTCGGCTCGGGGTGAGGCCGACGATATCCCGGAAAGGCTGCCAGTTCTTGCCCAGGGCGGTCGGCGGCAGGGCGGCGCTGAGCTCCGGCACCGAGCGCATCACGTGGGCCACGAAGGTGTTGGAATTCGGCCCCGGCCAGGCGTTGTAGTCGCCCGAGACGCGATAGGGATAGCTCGCCACCGCGGCCTGAATCTGCGGAATCAGCCGCTGCGCCGCCTCGCCTTCGATCAGCACGATGAGTCGGGGCGCATTGCCGAACCAGCGTCCGTCCGGCGCCCAGCCATTGGTGCGGACCGGGCTTCCCCAGCCGACCTTGTCGTAGCGTGTGTAGCGGTCGGCGCCGGCCTCCTTCACCACCACCCAGGTATGATGGGCGAAGATGCCGCGCCACCGCCCCACACGGGCGGCATAGACCGCCACGATGGCCTGAGGCGTCTCGGCCGGCGGAGACAGAAGCCGGGCGCTCGACCAATCGGCCTGGCGATAATTGGCCGCAACGTCGTCGCGCATGGCCCACCACACCGCATGGGCACCAAGCGGGAGAACGAACAATCCGATCATGACGAGGAGGAGACGGGCGAGAGACATCATTGCCGATTTAAGCCGCAAGCCGCGCCGCATCAAGCGGATGGCCGTTCACCAATGATTGACCACGTTCGACAGCTTATCGGCCCGAGCCTCGGTCCTGCCTTGTGTCTGCCACGTTCGGACGCGACAGAGCGGGCCCACCTTTGTCCTCACACCCACCGGCACCATGCTCATCCCCGCCCGTCGCCTCGCCGTCATTGCTCTCGCAAGTCTCGCGTTGTCCGGATGCCTTGGAGGCGAGTCGATCTTGTCCCGCACGCCGACATCGCCGCGTGCCGGCCTGTCGAACGATCCGCGATTGCTCATTGCGACCACGCGCCTCCCGGTCTCCGATCCGATCAAGAAGCCGTGGTTCAGCGCCCAGCGCTCGGCCGAGATGGTGTTCGCAGAGGCGCGCCTGACGCCGCCCGATCGCTCGTTGATGGGGCGCGTGACCTCCGGTGGCTGGAGCATCGCGTCGGTCGATTCCCTCGATCGCACCACCGCCGCGCAATCCTTTGCGCAGGCGGCGCTCGGCCGCGATCTGCTGCTCTACATTCACGGATATCGCGAAAGCTTCGAGACCGCCGCGACCTCGACCATCGAATTGTCGGAAGGCATCCGCTTTCCCGGCGCCACCGGGCTCTTCACCTGGCCGTCGGCCGGTTCAACCTTCAGCTATGTGAGCGATCGCGAAAGCGCCATGTGGTCACGCGATGCGCTCGAGGACCTGCTCGCGGCGATTGCCAAATCGCCGAGCGGCGGGCGGATCCATATCGTGGCGCACAGCATGGGGACCCTGTTGACGCTCGAGACCCTGCGCATGCTGCGCGGCTCCGGCGGCGAGGGCGCCATGTCCCGCATCGGCGCGGTGGTGATGGCAGCACCCGATATCGACATCGATCTTTTCGCACGCGGCCTCGAGCGGCTCGGTCCCGACGCGAAGAAAATCACCGTCATCAGCTCCACCAACGACCGG
>NZ_VCMV01000020.1:0-23631 GCF_008757455.1 Microvirga brassicacearum
GGCACAGCTGCGATGACCGGGGGAGGAGCATAGCGCGACGGCAGATCCGCAGCCGCAGCAGCACCGGCAAAGCCGAAGACCGCGACAGTGGCGAGAAGAAGTTTCTTCATGGTTTGATTCCTATTCCATATTCTTGGCGCGGGGTGTCCCAACGCCAAGTTCAGACGGGGCGTATATAAGGGAGGAATCTCGCGAGGTCTGTGACATCTCCACAACAGCAACGGATCGTACTATGGCGGGATTGTGGCAGTAACAGACGGATCTTCCCCTTCGGTATTTCCGAATCCCAACGCGCAGCTTTGCCGTTGGTTTCATCGGACTAGGAAAATTGTTCGTTCCTAGAGAACTTGTGGCACCAGGGTAATGGCCGAGATCAGCCGACCATAATCAAGTTCGCCCCGGTGGGTGGTGCGGCGATAGCTGAAAAACTGCTCCTCGTCGGCATAGGTGCAGAGGCCCAGATTCGCGAATTCCCCGATCCCGGCCGATTCGAGCCGCATCCCAATGAAGCCCGGCAGGTCGAACATCGCGTGGCCGGCCCGTTCGCCGGCGATAAAGAAGCGCTCGTTTGCGAGGTCGATGCCGGTAAACCGCGCCACGAAATCGGCGCTGACCTCGTAGGCGCCCTGGCTGATCGTCGGGCCCAGGACGGCCACGATCTTGTCTCGCCTCGCACCGAGGCGTTCCATGGCGATGATGGTTGATTCGAGCACCCCGCCCAACGCCCCGCGCCAGCCCGCATGAGCCGCGCCGACGACGTTCACATGCGGGTCGGCAAAAAGGATCGGGCCGCAATCGGCGGTCGTGACGGCGAGCGCGAGGCCGGTGACGACGGTGGCCATTCCGTCCGCCTTGGGGCGGTCGCCGGGCCACGGGCCCTCGACGATCACCGCGTCCGCGGAATGGACCTGGTGGATGCTGATCAATGCCCCGGGAGCAACGTCCAGATCCTCCGCCATCACCCGACGGTTCTCCGCCACGCGGGCGGGATCGTCGGACGAGCCCAGGCCACCGTTGAGCGACGCGTAGATGCCCTCCGAGACGCCGCCAACGCGTGTGAAGAAGGCGTGCTTGATATTGGGATAGGAGGCGAGTTCCGGCGCTTCGATATACATCTGCTTCACCTCTGCGGCGCTTCCAGGCGCGCGTGCAAACCCGGCACGCTTTCAAGACCGGAATCGGTTAGCGCCAAAACCTTAAAGAGCTCGCCCATGCCGCGCCCTTCGGTTGCGGTCAGCCTGCCGACCGCTTGATCAATGGCGATTGCCTGTTTGGGCGTGGCCCGTTGTTTGAGCCGCGTCGCACGCGTCGCAATTCCGAGTGCGTGGAGGAAATTTGCTTGCGTCTCGATGCCGTGAATGCTGGCGCCGGCGGCAAGGCCGGTGTGAGCGAGCTGGGCAAAATCCACATGCGTCGTGAGGTCGGCCTCGCCTGGCTCGTCGAGCGGGTCCACATAGGCGTGTCCCCTCAAGGCCTGCAGGGTATCGCCGAAAGCCGGGCCCCAATAACCGTAATCGACGATCAGGGCGGCGCCGCGATGCTGCGCGAGCCGGGCCGCGATGTCGCGTATCAACGCCGTGGAGGCGACATGGGCTTCGCGGATCGCGCCGATCTGCGGTGGATGGCCAAGACCGCGCTGCGGTTCGGCGTTCAACCCGAAGATCAAGGCATCGCCCTCGATGCCGACGAGCCGCTCGCACCAACCGCGTTCGGTCGCAACGAACTGGCGGACGGGCAGGGCGTCGAAGAACTCGTTGGCGACCAGCAGCAGAGGGCCGTCTGGTACGGCCGCAAAACTGTCATGCCAGGTGATGGCCGCGCCTGAGGCGGCGAGAATTGCCTGCTGTTTCTCGCGCAAAACCGGGCTCGTCTCGACAAGGTGCACGGTTGCGGCGGTCAGGAACTCGGGCAGCACCTTTGCGGCGCGCAGCATATCGGCCATCAGCGTACCGCGTCCCGGCCCCAGTTCGACGAGGTTGACGCTCGCCGGCCGTCCGATCGCTTGCCAGATTTCCAGCATCCACAAGCCCAGCAACTCGCCGAAGATCTGGCTGATCTCCGGCGATGTGGTGAAATCGCCCGCGGTGCCGAGCGGATCGCGGGTCGCATAATAATGCTTCAGGCAAACATCCATGTAGCGCTCGACGGTGATCGGCCCCTCGAGGGTGATCAATTCGCGCAGATTGTCGCCAAGGCTGTTCACGCCGTCTCCGTGCGCGGCTGCGTATAGCCGCGCGACGCCACGATGATCACACCCATCCCGAGGAGCGCCATCGGGATCGACAGCAGCATCCCCATCGTGATGCCGCCGCTGAGCGCCTGCACCGAAGCGCCAAACAGGAATCCGAGTTGTTCGTCCGGCTCGCGGAAGAACTCGCAGACGATGCGCGCGATGGCGTAGCCAAGGATGAAGATGCCGCCGAGCAGGCCGGGGCGACGGAAGCCGAACAACCGAACGGCGATCGCCATCAGGATGAAGAGCAGCAATCCCTCTCCGAACGCCTCATAGAGCTGGCTCGGATGCCGGGGCAGGGGACCGGCATGGGGGAATACGACCGCATAGGGAAAATCGATCGCGGTCCGGCCCCACAATTCGCCGTTTATGAAATTGGCGATGCGGCCGAAAAACAACCCGATGGGCGCCACGGTGGAGGCCAGATCGAGCATCGTCAGCGGATTGAGCTTGCGGGTGCGGGCAAACAACACGATGGCGAGCGCCGCCCCCAAAAGTCCGCCATGGAACGACATCCCGCCCCGCCACACGGCGAAGATTTCGAGCGGTTGCGCCAGATAGGTTGAGAGATTGTAGAACAGCACGTAGCCGACCCGACCGCCGAGCACGACGCCGAGGGCAACCCAGACGATCAGATCATCCACATCGACGGGTTTCGGCTGGCGCTGCGGCGCCCACAATTCCGTCCTCGCCGCGAGGCGTTTGGCGTAGAACCAGCCCCCCAGGAGCCCCGTCACGTAGGCGAGCGCATACCAGCGGATGGCGAACGGGCCGATCGAGAACGCGATCGGATCGATAATCGGAAAAGTGAGCGACGGCATGCAGGAGCCTTGATGAACCATTGCCATTGGACCGGGGCGAGCCCGGGCGTCAACCCTGTTACCAAGCCGGGAACTGTTGCAGTTTCGTCGGAATACGCCCACATCTTGGCGGAACTCGCCTTATCCCATCCTTGGCCGATCGTGGACGCTCACATGACCCAATCTTCGAACCGCATTCTCGACGAAATCGCCCGCCTCGCCACCGATGCGGCCGGTGCCGCCCAAGGGGTGCGTCGCGAGGTCGAAACTGTCGTGCGAGGCCAAATCGAGCGCCTCCTCAAGGAAATGGACGTGGCCACGCGCGAGGAGCTTGAAGTGCTCCGCGACATGGTTGTCGCCACCCGCGAAGAGAACGAGCGTCTCGAGGCTCGGCTCAACGCGCTTGAGGCGAGACCTGCATCGCCGAGCGCCAAGGCGAAGCCTGCGCCCTGATCCTAGCGCGTATGCAGGCACGTCAGGGGACCTGTTGTGGACAGGTCGTATGAGTGCATTGTGACGCCTATCGAAATCTAGGACTGTCGATCCGTGAGTTGATTCGTCGCCGAAGCGCCGACTTGTGCTGGATCATAACGTATTCGCACCGGTAATATGGCGTATCAGCCGGCTAAAATGTAATCACGTTTCCTTGAATGCTTTAAGTTTTCGGGAGACTGAGCCTCGTGGATTGATATGCGTCAGTTGCAAGTCGAGATAGATCGCGTGGAACATCCTCTCGACGTTGTGGAGAGACTGGCGTCTATCCGCGAATGGATGTTTGATCGGACGGCGACCGACGAGATGTCCGTGTCGGTGAGCGGTCGGTGGGCGGAATACCATGTGGCGTTCACATGGATCGAGGATGTCGAGGCGCTTCACGTTGCCTGCGCGTTCGACCTCAAGGTGCCTGATCGGCGCCGTCACGACATCCTTCAACTGCTGTCGCAGATCAACGAGCAACTCTGGGTCGGCCATTTCGACCTTTGGAGCACCGAGAACACGGTCATGTTCCGCCACGCCTTGCTGCTGGCGGGGGGCGCCGACGCGACCTCGGGGCAATGCGAGACGATGTTGCGCGTCTCGGTCGAGGCCTGCGAGCGCTACTTCCAGGCATTCCAGTTTGTTCTCTGGGCCGGAAGAACGCCTCGCGAGGCGCTTGATTTCGTGCTGTTCGAAACCGAAGGCGAGGCCTGAGCGCGGCCTCCGTGGGAGGTCCACAATTGCCTTCCGATAGCAGGTATCCGCATCGTGCCAATCTGATCTAGATTGCGGCTCCGGATCCTCTGTTGTCAGGTTGCCATGTCGTTGCACGCTCAAGACCTTCCCTCCTCTCTCGTTCTCGTCGGTGCCGGCAAGATGGGCGGCTCCATGCTCGAGGGCTGGCTTGCGAACGGGATGGCGCCGGAAGGCGTCGCCGTTCTCGATCCGCGCCCGTCCGATGAGATGACGCGCCTGTGCCATGAACGCGGAATTGCGCTGAACCCCACGACGCCGGGGGCGCCCGAGGTCGTCGTTCTGGCGATCAAGCCGCAATTGCTCGACGATGCCGCCGCGCAGGTGAACGCAATTCTCGGCCCGCAGACCGTTCTGGTTTCGGTGCTTGCCGGCAAGACCATCGGCGACCTGAGGGCGCGGCTTCCCGCCGCGACCGCGATCGTCCGGGCCATGCCGAATCTGCCGGCCAGCATCGGGCGCGGGGCGACGGGCGCTGCACCAAGTGGCGAAGTGACCGAGAAGCAGCGTCGCGCAGCCGATGCGCTTCTGCGCTGCGTGGGGATCGTCGAATGGCTCGAGAGCGAGGATCTCATCGACGCGGTCACGGCCCTGTCGGGATCGGGGCCGGCTTATGTGTTTCATCTCGTCGAGTGCCTGGCCGAGGCCGGCAAGGCGGCCGGGCTCCCGGCGGATCTCGCGGAACGGCTCGCGCGCGCGACCGTCACGGGCGCCGGCGAATTGCTGTTCCAGAGCGAACTTCCTCCCGCCATCCTGCGCCAGAACGTCACTTCGCCGGGCGGCACCACTGCGGCTGCGCTGGAGGTCCTGATGGCTGATCCCAACGGCCTCCAGGCGCTTATGCGCGAGGCGGTGGCTGCGGCAAAGCGACGTGCCGGCGAACTCTCGGGCTGAGCGGCGTGAAGCGGACGCGTCCAGCGCTACATAAAGCGTAACGGAACATCCCTGAGGAGATCATCATGACGGCCGAATCCTCGTCCTCGTCGAAACGCGATGCCATCGTCCAGGCGCTCATGGGCCTCGCGGCGCGCAAGGACTGGCATGAGATCGAGATTGCCGACATCGCGCAGGCGGCGAACGTCCCCTTGTCGGAATTTCGAGAGCTGTTTCCCTCGAAAGGCGCGATCCTCGGAGCGTTCTCACGCGGGATCGATCGCAAGGTCCTGGAAGGCACGAGCGAGGATCTTGCCGGCGAACCGGCGCGGGAGCGGGTATTCGACGTGATGATGCGCCGTCTCGATGCCCTGACGCCCTACAAGCCGGCCTTGCGACGGATGATGCGCGATCTGCAATTCGACCCGCTGTCGCTTGCGGCGCTCAATCAGGTGTCGCTCAACTCCCAGCGGTTCATGCTCGCCGCGGCGGGCATCTCCACCGAGGGACGGCTGGGCGGGTTGAAGCTCCAGGGTGCCGCATTGGTGTTTGGCCGGACGCTGCGCGTGTGGCTGGACGACGACGATCCGGCGCTCGCCAGAACCATGGCGCGGCTCGACCGCGCGTTGCGGCGAGGGGAGGGCCTGCTGGAGCAGGCGGAAGATCTGCGTCGCCTCACGGCACCATTTCGGGCTTTCGGGCGGGCTGTGATCGAGGAATGTTCATCATCGTCACCCAGATCGCGCACAAGACGCGCGGAGAATGGCGAAACGAACGATCCGGCAGCGGCAATCTGACCGCTGTCGGGCAAGGGGGCTTAATGGATCAGACAGACACCGCGCAGATTTCGTTCGCGGATTTCATGCAGGTGGATATCCGGGTCGGGCGCATCGTGTCGGCCGAGCCGTTTCCGCAGGCGCGTAAACCGGCCTTCAAACTCGTCATCGATTTCGGCCCGGAGATCGGCATCAAGCGTTCGTCCGCCCAGATCACCGTGAATCACACTCTTGAGGAACTCGTCGGCCGGCAAGTCCTGGCCGTGGTCAATTTTCCGCCGCGCCAGATCGGGCCGTTCATGTCGGAAGTCCTGACCCTCGGCGTGCCCGACGCGGATGGCGAGGTGATGCTGATCGGGCCGGCGCGGGATGTCCCGGTGGGTGGGCGGCTGTATTAGGCCGCAGACTCATAAGCGCGGAGCCAAAGCCGCATTGAGGCGAGCTGAAGCATAGCGAGGAAGTCGGCGGCGAGCTTGTCGTATCGGGTGGCATTGATTGACATTTCATCCGCGGGCGGCTACGGCCTCAGCATGACTTGTAATATTGTTCGCCATTGCGCGCCGCTTTCATAGCGGCCGGTGTGCTTTCGTTGCTCAACCGCTGCTCAGCCAGCGCTTGAGTTCCGGCAGGACGCCTCTGGCTTCGCAGCCTTGCAGAGGTTAGTCCATGCCAAACGGCAGCGATACCAGGCCAAGCTCGATTATCGGCATCATAGGCTTCGGCGCCTTTGGGCAGCTCATCGCACGCCACATTCGACCGTACTTTCGGCTGTGCGCGTATGACCCTGCTCCTGGCCTCCAGCCGATCGCCGAATGTCACGATGTCGCGCTCACCAGTCTTGAGATGGCAGCGAGTTGCCCGGTGGTCGTGCTTGCCACGCCCGTCGGACGCCTGCAGGAGATCGTCGATGCCGTAGCTCCCCATATCCAGCCCGGATCGCTCGTACTTGACGTGGGATCGGTGAAACTAGGACCGGCCGATATCATGAAGCGCGGGCTTCCGGCGCATGCCGAGATAGTGGCTACGCACCCGCTGTTTGGCCCACAGAGCGCGCGCGGCGGCATCGCAGGATTGAAGATCGCCGTGTGTCCGATCCGAGGTCGCCGCTGCTTTCGTTTGGCCGCGTTCCTCCGACATCAACTCCGGTTGAACGTCATCATGACCACACCTGAAGACCATGATCGCGAAGCGGCGACTGTCCAAGGACTCACGCATCTCATTGCAAAGGTACTAGTGCAGATGGAGCCGTTGCCGACGCGCATGACCACGAAGAGCTTTGATCTGCTGCTGGAGGCCGTGAACATGGTCCGCCACGATGCGCCGGAGGTCTTTGAGGCAATCGAGAGCGCGAATCCCTACTCGTCTAGCGTCCGCAGGAGATTTTTCGAACTTGCGTCAGCACTGAATGCTGAGCTCGCAGATGGACCTGTGTAGGTCCGCTTCCCACCAATCTCAGCCGTTGGCGTTTATGGGTTCACGGCCTAGGCTCGAGGCGCTCCTCAAAAAACCCTGACAACCATCAATGTGGGCGCGCCTTCCTCCCCGCCGCGCCGCCGGTCACGCCGGCAGGCGGACGGTTGCGCGCAAGCCGCCCAACGGGCTTTCGCCGAGTGTGATGTCGCCGCCATGGGCGCGGGCGATATCGCGCGCGATGGCAAGGCCCAGTCCAGACCCGCCCTCGTCCTGATTGCGCGCCTCGTCGAGGCGGAAGAACGGCTTGAAGACTTCTTCGCGCATCTCCGGGACAATGCCCGGCCCGTCATCATCCACGTGAATGACCAGCCAGCGGGTTTCGTGATTGGCGAGGATTTCGATGCGATCGCCGTGCCGCGCGGCGTTGGCCACCAGATTGACGAGCAGGCGCCGAAAGGCATCCGGTCGGACGGTGATCATCGGGTCGCCGACGATGTCGAGCGACGTCGCGTGACCTTGCCGCTCGGCATCCAATTGCTGTTCTTCGAGAAGCGGGCGGAGATCCGTCACGATCGCCTGCTCGCCGAGATCGCCGCGGGCAAAGGCGAGATAGCCCTCCAGCATGCGGGTCATTTCGTCGATGTCGCGTTCGAGGTCTTCCACCTCGGGGGTCTGCGAGATGAGCGCCAGCGACAGCTTGAAGCGCGTGAGAATGGTGCGCAGATCGTGGCTGACCCCGTTGAGCATGGTCGTGCGCTGCTCGAGATTGCGCTCGATTCGTCGTTTCATTTCAAGAAAGGCGTGTCCGGCCTGGCGCACTTCGCGCGCGCCGCGCGGACGAAACTCGATCTCGCGCCCTTTTCCAAGCGCCTCGGCGGCCTCCGAAAGCCGCAGGATCGGCCTGATCTGATTGCGCAGGAACAGGATCGCGATGGCGAGCAAGATCAGCGACGAGCCCGCCATCCACACGAGGAAGATGTGCGAATTGGACGCGTAGGCCTGAGAGCTGCGCGTCAGCACGCGCATCACCGTATTGGGATCGAGTTTCACGCGGATTTCGACGAAGTTCGACCGGCCGATCGTGTCCATCCAGTAAGGCCGGTCGACCTGACGGCGCAGCTCCTCGGACAGGGTTTCGTCGAGGATCGAGAAGAACGGTTTGGGGGCCGGCGGCGGCAGGTCGGTGTCGTGGAGAATGTCCACGTCGAGCTGAAGCCGTTCGGAGGCGATGCGCGTCAGGGTCGTGGCGTCGCGATCCTGCGGATAGCGTTCATAGATATCGATCAGGGCGGCGATATCGGCCGTGACCGCAGACGACAATCGCCGTGTCACGAGCTGGTAATGGCGCTCCATGAAGACGTAGGCGACGACTGATTGCAGCAGCACCACCGGTGCGATGATGATGATGAGCGAGCGCGCATAGAGGCCCTTCGGCAGGAACCGGCCGATCCACCGCATGGCCCGATCGAACGGGGAATATCCGAAGGCGGAACCGATCTTCATCGATCGATGACGAGGCGATACCCGACGCCGCGAACGGTCTGCAGCAGCATGGGATTGGCAGGATCGATCTCGATCTTGCGGCGCAGCCGGTTGATCTGCACGTCGACCGTGCGCTCGTTGGCGGCGGTGCCGTTCCCGGAGAGCTCTTCACGGGGGACGTTGTCGCCGGTGCGCATGCCGAGGATCGTCAGGATTTCGCGCTCGCGCTCCGTAATCCGCACGACCTCGTCGCCTCGCCGCAACTCGCCGCGATCGAAGCGGAATGAGAAGGGGCCGAAATGGACGACCTCGAGGGCATCCGTGTTCGGTGCGCCGGCCCCCGCGTGATTGCGCTTCAGGATGTTGCCGAGGCGGAGCAGCAATTCGCGCGGCTCGAAGGGTTTCGGCAGATAATCGTCGGCGCCGATCTCGAGCCCGGTGACCCGGTCGGCGGTGTCCGCGCGGGCGGTGAGCATGAGGATGGGAATCTGCGAGACCTGCCGCAGGCTCCGGGCATAGTCGAAGCCGGTCTCTCCTGGCATCATCACGTCGAGGACGAGCGCGTCGAAGAGAACGCTTTCGCTCTTGGCACGCGCCTCGGCGGCGCTGGCGGCCGTGGTGATCCGATAGCCGTTTTCGGTGAGAAAGCGGGCCAAAAGCTCACGCAGCCGCCGGTCGTCATCCACCACGAGGACGTGCGGCGCGTGATCGGGGATATCGATGCGTGCGGGCTCCATGGGCCGATGTCTATCAGGTTTCTTTTTCGCCGAATACGAGGCGTTGGACGTGGGCGCGGTCGTCCTGATCGATCAGCGCCAGCAGGTAGCCGCTGACCAGATTCTTGGCCTCGGGATCCATTTCCGCCAGGGCATGCATGATCCGGCGGGTCTGCAGCCGCGCCAGCTTGAGGGCCAGATGACGCCCCTGCGGCGTGGCGTGAAGATGGCGCTGCCGACGATCTGCGGTCCCGGTGCGGCTCTCGATGAAGCCCTTCTCGATGAGCTCCTTGAGGACGCGGTTCAGGCTCTGCTTGGTGATCCGCAGGATATCGAGCAATTCGGCGATGGTTAGGCCCGGTTGGCGGTCGACGAAATGAAGCACGCGGTGGTGGGCTCGGCCAAAATTATACTCATCGAGGATCCGGTCGGGATCGCTCACGAAGTCGCGATAGGCGAAGAAGAAGAGCTCGATGAGGTCATAGGCCGGGGTTTCGGCGAGAACATCGGCGCCGGAGGTTCGCGGGCGAATGACGGGAATTGCTTCAGGCACTGTGGGATCCATCCAGTCCGGTTGCCGGCCGACGAGTTTTTAAGTCAGCCTTGTTGACATATCTCAGGACGATTGTTACTCGTCAAGGCGCTTCCGTGAAATGAATGAAATTCAAACCACACGGTAACGCTTACGAAATTACGCGGCCCGACGCCAAGCGGCCGCCCCTCAATGGAGACTTACGATGTCCGCTGCCCCTTTCGATCAACGCGATGGTTGGATTTGGTACGACGGACAATTCGTACCCTGGCGGGACGCGCAGGTGCATGTGCTGACGCACGGCCTGCATTACGGCTCCAGTGTGTTTGAAGGCGAACGCGCCTATGGCGGCGTGGTCTTCAAGTCGCGCGAGCATTCGGAACGCCTCAAGAAGTCGGGCCAGATCCTTGATTTCGAGATTCCCTTTACGGTCGCCGAAATCGACGCGGCAAAACTCGCCGTGATCGAGAAGAACGGCCTGAAGGATGCCTATCTGCGCCCGGTTGCCTGGCGCGGATCGGAGATGATGGGCGTGGCGGCCCAGCACAACAAGATCCACCTGGCGATCGCCACCTGGGAATGGCCGAGCTATTTCGACCCCGCCCAGAAGATGAAGGGCATCCGTCTCGACATGGCCGATTACCGGCGCCCGGACCCGGCGACGGCTCCCTCGACCGCCAAGGCGGCGGGCCTCTACATGATCTGCACCATCTCCAAGCATCGCGCGGAACGAAGGGGCTACGCGGACGCGCTGATGCTCGATTGGCAAGGCCGCGTTGCCGAGTGCACCGGCGCCAATGTCTTCTTCATCCGGGACGGCGTCGTCCACACGCCGACCGCCGATTGCTTCCTGGACGGCATCACCCGGCAGACGGTCATCGAATTGGCGAAGCGCCGCGGCTTCGAGGTCGCGGAGCGGCGGATCATGCCGGACGAACTGGGCAGTTTCACCGAATGCTTCATCACCGGAACCGCCGCCGAGGTCACCCCCGTGTCCGAAGTGGGCGCTCACACCTATGTTCCGGGTGAGATGACCAAAATCCTGATGGATGATTATTCGGCCGAGGTGCTGCCGAAGGCCAAGGCCGCCTGATCTCCCCAAATCCGATACTCTTCAAGGCCGACGCGGACATTCTGAATGGGCCGCGTCGGCTTCCTTCCGGCGCGGCCAGCCTCTTTTTCTCCTAGGAACAGACTAAGAACCTCGGCCATTCGCCCTCCGAGGCGGAAACCCCTGTGAATAACGGGGATTTCTAAGCTGCGTCCAAAAATAACGCTGACGGAACAAGGGGTAACCCAAAGCGCCGAGGATGGAACAAAACGAGAATCATTTCTTCTTCCGGCGCGATTTCACCCGAATCGCCTCGTCCTCGCCGGCTCATCGCAAGGATCTTCGGACGTGACCGGCCTCGGGCAAATGCCGGCCCGCGTCGAAGCGGTCGACGGTTCTAACGAAAGGTAGCGGCCTCAGGGCATCTTTTGCTACCGCTGCCGGCTTCCCATATGAGGTCATAATCAAACCTACTCCAGGGAATTGACCGAGATGATGATGACGAAAACCTCCCGCCGCGGCCGCGTGTTGATCGCTCTGGCGGCGGTGCTGATTTTCGCCGGCAGCGCGGCCGAGGCCCGAATGGGCGGGCGCGGCAGCATGGGCTCGCGCGGCTCGCGCACTTGGTCTGCGCCTCCAAGCACCAATACGGCGCCCGGGGCGGCTGCACCCATCCAGCGTTCGCAGGTCCCGAACCAGGGGATCAACCGACCGGCAACGGGCGCGCCCGCGGCAGCCCAGCCGGGCCGTTTCGGGCTGGGTACCGGCCTGATGGCCGGCCTTCTCGGCGCCGGCCTGCTCGGAATGCTGATGGGCAATGGGTTCTTCGGCGGCCTCGGCGGTCTTGCGTCGATGTTCGGCCTCCTGTTGCAGATTGGCCTGGTCGTGCTTCTCGTGTCGTTCGCTATGAAGTGGTTCCGCAAGCGGCAGGAGCCGGCCTATGCGAGCCAGGGCCATGCCCGCTCGATGCCGGCGGGCTCCGTGCCTCCGACCGGAAACGCCCGCACGGCTGGCGGAGGCGGCCTCGGCGCCGGTTTGGGTGGCGCAGGTTTGGGCGGATTGGGTGCTCTCGGTGGCCTCTCGAAGGCTCCGCGCGCCACGCGCCCCGGCATTCGTGACGAGGTCGGAATCGGCGAGAAGGATTTCGCCTCTTTCGAGCGCTCCCTTATGGAGATGCAGGACGCCTATTCCCGTTCCGACATCGAGAAGATCTGGTCGATGGCCACGCCGGAAATGGCCGGCTACATCCAGGAAGAGCTCAACGATTTCGCGGCTCGCGGCGAGGTCAACCGCGTCTCGGACGTGAAGCTTCTGCAAGGTGATCTGGCAGAATCTTGGCGCGAGGGCGAGGTCGATTATGCGACCGTCGCGATGCGCTACGGCCTGATCGACGTCACCACCGAGAAGGCGAGCGGCCGGATCATCGATGGCGACCCGGCGCAACCGGTCGAGGCCCGGGAAGTGTGGACGTTCCGGCGCGACCGCAACGGACCCTGGATCTTGTCGGCGATCCAGCAGGCGTAGCGGATTTCGCCAGCGATTGAAACGAAAGCGGCCGGTTCAGCACCGGCCGCTTTTTTGTTGACGTCGGTCGCCTATTCGGCGGCCTGGCGGCCGGTATGGACGCCTTCCCGAACCTCTTCGATGATCTTGGCCGAGAATGCGTCGAGATCACCGGGATTGCGGCTTGTGATCAGGCCTTTGTCGACCACCACCGCTTCATCGCGCCATTGTCCGCCGGCATTGATCACGTCGGTCTTGATCGAGTGATAGGACGTGCATTTCTTGCCCTTGATCACGCCGGCTTCCACGAGCAGCCACGGGGCGTGGCAGATGGCAGCGATCGTCTTGCCGGCCGAGTAGAAGGCCCGCACGATCTCGAGTGCCTTCGGCTCCACGCGCAACTTGTCGGGGTTGATCTGGCCGCCGGGGAGAACGAGGGCATCGTATTCGGACGGATTCACGTCGTCGAGATCCTTGTCCACCGATACGGTCTTGCCCCAGTCGCTCTCGCTCCATCCGTAGATCTTGCCGGATTTCATCCGCGATTTCGGCGCGGCGACGTGAACGGTCGCGCCCGCTTCCGTCAGTTTTTCCTGCGGGACGAGAAGTTCCGATTGTTCGAAACCGTCCGTCGCCATGATGAGGATTTTCGCCTGTTTGATGTCTGGCATATCGCGCTCTCCGCTGATGGATGTCCCGGGCGGGGAACGGCTTCTTTTCGCGCAGGTTCCTTATCGGCATGAGGCGTTTTTGTGGAACGGGCCGACCCTCCCTCGGTTGGTCTCTCGAGACACCGTGAACCGGACGAGGACACCGAATGGTCAATCCCGGCAATCCGACTGAACCGATCCCTGGCGGAAATATCCCGAGCGAGGTGCCGCCGCTCCCGGAGCCCGATGAGGTGCCGGATATCGGGCCGACCGGTCCGCGCACGCCCTATCCGGTGAACGATCCGGGGATTTCCGACCCCAAGGGGCCGGGATCGGAGCCGGATTACCTGCCGGGCACTCCCACCGATCCAGGCGTGCGCCGATAAGCCTCGATTTCCCTTAGATTTCGATGATCGCGTAGGGTTTGCCCGTCGGCTTCTCGATGTGACGGGCGACGTTGTAGACGCGCTGCCCGCCCGGCGTGCGTCCCTCATAGCGACCCCGATGGGCATGTCCGTGCACGATGGCCGTGACGGTGAAGCGATCGATCGTCTCGGCCAGCCGCGATGAGCCGAGAAAGGGATAGATCTCCAGCGGTTCGCTCTCGATCGTCTCGACGATCGGAGCGTAGTGCAGGATGACGAGCGAGCGTTTGGACCGCACCTGGCGCATGGCGTTTTCCAGGCGCAGGGTCTCGTTCATGACCTCGTGGACGAATTGCTTGATGGCAGGCTCGCCGAACGAGCCGAGCATGCGCCGCCCGAAGCCGCCGGCAAATCCCTTGACGCCGACAAATCCCACGCCGTCGATCTCGCAGGATTGGCCGTCGAGGACATGCATGCCGGTGTCTCGCAGGATGCGCTTCACCTCCTCCTGCTCGCCGCTCTCGTAATCATGATTGCCGAGAACGCCCACGACGGGAATCGAGCAGGCTTTCAGATCATGCGCCAGCAGCTCCGCCTCGCGTGCGAGGCCGAGGTCGGTCAGGTCGCCCGTCAGGACGAACACATCGGCCTCCCGCGAGATTTCGCCGAAGAGTTCGCGGTACGAAGCGGCGTTGTCCTCCCGGATGTGGAGGTCACCCATGGCGGCGATCCGCAGCGGCGTGAATGCGTCAGTCATTCCGCCACTCGCCCTCGCCACCCACGTCGGCAAAGCCCCATTCCTTCACGTCGATCTCGTAATCGACGCGCGAGAACATGCGACCGCGGCAGACCTTCATCTGCGGCAGGGGAAGATCGAGCTGCTTGGAGAGACGATCGAGAAGCTCGTCCATCACCCATCGCGGAATGTTGTCGCGCTCGGTTGGGTAGATCCAGCGGAAGTTGAGCAGGTGCATGAGAAGCACCTCCCAATGCACCTCCATGTAGGCCAGGAGCTGGTGCCAATCGACGAGGTGGTGGGCCTTCAGGATGGTGTGCGCGACGTCGGCGCCGTCATAGCGGTGACGAAGCTGGATGAAGCACTTCGACCAGACGAGTTCGGTCGGCCCGACAATCCGCACCGGTGAGCCGAAAACCTCGATCTGACGGGCGTTTTCGAACCAGAGATCGCCGATCGGCATGGTGCCGTTCGACGACGCAAAGATGACGTCGAAGAAGTACTTTCCCTTGAAAACCTTGCCGAGCCAGCGATCGTCCTCGATCTCCACCGCGTAACCCAGGTTCTTGAAATGCGACAGGACCCGCGTGTAGTCGCCGGCCTTGCAGAAGATATCGAGGTCCTTCGTCGGGCGGGTGATCCCCGTATAGGCCGAGAGCGCATAGGTGCCGGCCAACAGATAGGGCAGGCCGAGCTGGTTCAGCTCCCGCAAGGCTTCGGCATAGAATGCCTCCGATTCCGGGTATTTCAGCGTCGGTTCCGCCTTCGCGTCGAGGATCGGCACGCCCGGATGGGCGATCGGTGTAAAGTCGGGATTGTGCACCGTCATCGAACTGCCCCGCCATGCGGCCACACGCGACCCGCGTTCGACAACCGCAACCGGGTATCGAAGTTCCGTTTTGGCCGCCTCGAACGCTGCCGTGGAGGCGTTCAGTGGCCGCCGAGGGAGATGCGGGCGTCGGGCGGACTGTTGAGGATTTCCAGCAGGCTGTTGGCGATATGGCGCGCTTCCTCGTCGCGCAGGCGGAGCATGAACGGCGCCATGTTGCCGGCCTGCAGCGCGATCACCGAGAGACCCGTCTCGTCGGTACCCACATCGATGGTGGGCGACGTGACGTCCACCATCTCCTCGAATCCTTCCTCGCTTTGCGACGCGCTCTCGCCGATGGCCACGAGGAGCTGGTCGAGCGCCTGCACGAGCGAGCGGGCCGCATGGGGATCCATGACCACGGCGGTCGATTGGCCACCCTTTTGAAAGGAGAGTTGGATGTTGTCGCCGTCGAGCGTGACGGAAATGCCTGCCATTATTCGTCCCATGCTGTTCGGGCCAGATATGGGGTTGCAGGCCCGCCTTGGAAAGGCAAGAGACCAACGTCAAAAAACACCGGGCTGCCGTTGCGGCAGCGACCAAAACTCAACCAGAAGAAAGTCCCGCCGGACTTGCCCGTTCAAGCAGGTCGGCGGCATCTTCAGAAGGATGGGCGCCGCTCATCAGGTTTCGCAGGTCCAGCCGTAGGCTAGCGGCGGCGAACGCCTTGCATTTTTTGGCACTATACTCTATCGAAAAACGATCGACATTTGGCCGGACGACTGGGCTACTTCGCTTTGGCACTGCCGGGCGCACGTTCCTTCTCCCTACCAATATCGACGAATGGGTGGTTCGGTATCGGTTTCCACCTACGTGCAGGACGTCAGTGAAAGGAATTCCCATGGAAACGGGAACGGTGAAGTGGTACAATGAAACCAAGGGCTACGGTTTCATCCAGCCCGACAACGGTGGCAAGGACATCTTCGTCCACGCGACGGCGCTTGAACGCGCCGGTATGCGCGGCCTCCGGGAAGGTCAGAAGATCTCGTACGAGCTTCAGACCGATCAGCGCACCGGCCGCGCTTCGGCAGTAAACCTGCAGAACGCGTAAGGCTTTTTCGTGCTGGAGGGTGTGTTCGTCACGCCCTCTCGCATTTCAGCCGTTCCGCTGAGGAGCGGCTTTTTTGTTTTTGAGACGGAAGGCTTTGCATGGCAAAGGAAGAACTCATCACGTTCGAGGGTCTGGTGACCGAAATCTTGCCCGATGCGCGCTATCGCGTGCAACTCGATAACGGGCACGAGGTTATCGCCTACACGGCCGGCAAGATGAAGAAGAACCGCATCAAGACCTTGGCGGGTGACCGGGTAACAGTCGAGATGTCCCCTTACGATCTCGAAAAGGGCCGCCTCATTTTCCGTCACAAGGATTCCGGCTCCACCGGCCCGCGTCCGCCGCAGCGCGGCAACCCGCAGTTCCGTCGCCGCTAGCGCATGATTGGGCGAAATGGCTGCGGTTCGCCCGACAGCCTGCGCCTGAACCGAACCCGGCGGCTGATTCAAGCGCGATGCGCTAAAATCGGCTCCTCGTGCAGGGTTTTCCCCTGCACGGCAGGCGCGCGATATTCTTTTCGTTTTGGGGAATTGCCGGAGGCTCAGGCGACGGCGGCCATGACCGATAAGGTCAGGCGGTCAGGCCCAAGCTCCTCTTCGACGTCCGTGAGATGCATGATGTCCGCGAGACGGTTGCGCGCCCGGTTGACGCGACTCTTGATCGTCCCGACGGCACATCCGCAGATTTCGGCTGCCTGTTCGTAGGAGAATCCCGAGGCCCCGACGAGGAGCAGCGCCTCGCGTTGCTCATGCGGCAGCAGGGCGAGGGCCGTCTGCAGGTCGGCAAAGTCGAGATGGGGCATCTGGTCCGGCTGGACCGAAAGGGTGGCGGCGTATTTGCCGTCCGCGTCCTCCACCTCCCGCCGGCGTTTCCGGTATTCGGAATGGAAGAGGTTGCGCAGGATGGTGAAGAGCCATGCCTGCATGTTCGTCCCCGGCTGGAAACGGTGGATATTGGCGATCGCCCGCACCAGGGTTTCCTGCACCAGGTCGTCGGCCCGGTCCACATTGTTGGTCAGCGAAATGCCGAACGCCCGCAGGTTCGGTGTTGCCTTGAGCATCGAATCGCGCACGGAGGCGTCGATGGTCATGATGGCTTCTTCTCCGCCGTCATCTGTTCGAGGCGATTGATGATGTCGATGAAACGGTCGGGCACCGGCGTCTCGCCCAGCGACAGGGATTCGTAGAAATGGCGCAGGCGCTGGCCCAGTTGCGTCTGAACGGAACGCGACAATCCTGGTGAGGATCTGGCGGATCCTGGGACCCCTTCGATCTCACAAGACTGGCCCATCTGGCGTTTGGGATCGGTTTTGTCGTCCTTGTTCATGGGCTCTGCGGCTTCCCTCAATGAGCGGGCCGGACGCCGCCTGACACCCGATAACCCGGAGTTCAACGTGCAAGGAGCGGGCATCGTTCCCGACGCTCCGACCATTCCGGGGAGCCGTCCCGGCCACGATGGAACCTATTCCTCACGGCCAAGTTTTCCTGCACGGAGCCTGCGCTCTCATCCCGGGGCGGCAACGACCTCGATCGTCGGGGTTGAATCCGAGAAGGCAGGAAACGCGAGTTCGGCGGATCAACAAAGGTCAAGGACGCTCACATGGCAACAAGCACTATTCTGCTCATCATCGTCATTCTTCTGCTTCTCGGTGCCGTTCCCGCATGGCCCTACAGCCGCGGCTGGGGCTACGGCCCGAGCGGCGTGCTCGGTGTCATCCTGGTCATCCTGCTGATCCTGCTGCTGCTCGGCCGGATCTAGCCGGCCCCGAACGACGATCTGATGCCCGGCCTCGCGCCGGGCATTTGTTGCACGGGAAAGCTCCCGTGCGCGCCCGCATCGAGCGGGGCTAGCAAGGCCTCCTGCTCGATGTTATTGTGTTTCTTTCCCTTAGGGCGCTGCCGGCCTTGCTCATCCGCTCCACCAAGCTGATCCCCACTCATTCGAGCCTCGCCTATGGGCTTGCGGTCGCCATGGTGTCGACCGCGGTGCTCGTTCGTCTTTCGCTGCACCCGCTGCTGGGCGACACGCTGTGCGACGTCATGCTCTACCCGGTGGTGCTGGTGGCGGCCGTTCTGGGCGGCGGCAGGGTGGGGTTGTTCGCGCTGTTGCTCGGTGCCGTTTCGATCCTGCTGTTCCGGCGAGGCGACAATCACGGGCTGGCCGATCCCCGGGCGCTCATGGATCTCGGGCTCTACCTTCTCGCCGGCGGACTCTCGGTGGTGGTGGCGGCGTCGCTCCGGGCGGCGGTGGAGCGCCTCGAGGTGGCACAGGAGCGGCTGGTTGCGGCGCTGGAGGCCTCCGGCACCGGCACCTGGCGCTGGAACCTGCGCAGCAAGCATGTGGAATGGGACCCGGCCCTGATCCATCTCTTCGGCCTCGATCCCGACAATGCGCCGCGAACGGAAGCCGAATTCGCCCGGTTCATCCACCCGGACGATCACGCCCATGTGCGCAAGACCATCAATGAGGCCGTCATCAGGGGTGTGGCCGATTATGAATTCCGCGCCGTGCTGCCGAATGGCGCGGTGCGGTGGATGTATGCCCGCAGCCGCATGATCCGGGACGGCAAGGGGCCGGCCGCGTTGATGATCGGCGCCTGTCTCGACATCACCGAGCGCAAGCTCGCCCAGGAGCGCCAGACGCTGCTGGTGCACGAGCTCAATCATCGGGTGAAGAACACCCTGTCGGTGGTGCAGTCGCTTGCCTTGCAGACGCTGCGCGGCAGCAGCACGCTCGAGGCTTTCCGCGACGCCTTTCAGGCCCGCCTCTTCGCCCTTTCGGCGACACACAACATTCTCACGGAAGGCTTGTGGGAGAGCGCCTGCATGCGGGAAATTCTCAACGCCGAACTCAAGCCCTTCGGCGGCATCGACGAGCGCCGTGTCTGCGCCACCGGCGAGCCCATCCGCCTCACGCCGCGACAGGCGCTGGGCTTCGGCATGGCCTTTCACGAACTCGCCACCAACGCGGTCAAATACGGTTCGCTCTCGGCCACCCAAGGCAGCGTCGCCATCGCCTGGCGCACCGCCCCGGACCCGGACGGCCGGCCGCTGCTGCTGGTCGATTGGATCGAGCGGGACGGCCCCGCCGTCACCGAACCCTCGCGCCGGGGTTTCGGCTCGAAACTCATCGAGCGCAGCATCTGCGCCGAACTCGACGGCGCCCTGCAGATGCGCTTCGACCCCTCCGGCCTGAACTGCTCGTTCTCGGTGCCGCTATAGGCTCGCGCATCGCCGATTGCGATTTTTTGTCTCCTCATCGGGCGATCCGGGTCATAGTTTGTGCCACCTCGCCCAAGGAGCGCGCGATGATTTCACGCCTGTGGCACGGCTGGACGAGCCGCGAGAACGCCGACGCGTACGAGAACCTGATCCGCCACACCATCTTTCCCGGCATCATCGCCCGCAAAATCGCAGGCCTTCGCCACATCGAACTCTTCCGCCGCCCGTTGGGGGACGAGGTCGAGTTCATCACCGTGATGTGGTTTGCCTCGTGGGAGGCGGTCAAGGATTTTGCCGGGCCGGACTGGGAAACCTCGGTCGTACCGCCGGCCGCCCGCGCCGTGCTCGCGCGGTTCGACGAGAAGGCGCAGCATTATGAGGTGATGGTGGAGGGGCCTTGAGACGGCCAACTTCCCGGTCGCATTTTGCCCAGTCACTTTTCGCCCAACCGATTTTTTGCCAAGTTGCCTCTTGCCAGTCGCTTTTTGCCCGCCGCCATTCCGCCGCCGTCATGGCCGGGCTTGACCCGGCCACCCACGTCTTCTCCTCGGCTCGGGAGAAGGCGCGGATCACCGGCCCAGGCCCGGTGATGACGGAGTGGGCTGGACGAAGTCTCGCTCCCCCTGAACGCCTGGAATCTTGACGCAGACCTATCCGCATGTTCCATCCCCCGGCGCCGCGTGAACCGAGAGTGAGATGAGCCGTCCGTCGAAATTGATCGCCGCCCTTTTGGCCCTGCTGGCGTCCTCGATCGCGAGCGGCTTTTCGGTCGCCATCGCGCAGGACAGCCAGTCGCAAAGCTGGTCCGAGGTGAAGTGCGCCCGCTACACAAAAGGCTGGTCCGACGCCCTCGCGCGGCGCGGAACGCGGGGCTTGGGACCGGAGTTCCTCGCCGCCCACGAGGTGTTCCTGGCGTCCGGTTGCACAGCGAGAGCCAATGTCTGCCCCCGTTCCACCGAGGAACTCGACCTCGCCAACATCATGGTCGTCGTGGCGATGAACGCCGGAACGGCCAGCACCTTCCCACCCTTCGCCTGCCGGAAGTGATGCGGAAGATTGGGGCGGCTCTATGCAGCCGCAGCCTGATCTTCATCCGACGAACGTTGCGACCTTCGTGAGTTTCGAGACGGAGTCTTAGGCTTCGACCCGGCCCGTGCGTCTGGCTGGTTTATTGCTGCGGCTGCGGCTGCGGCGTTGGTGGTGGTTCCACGCGCGCTGTCTGAGAAAGTCGCGAGGGGTTGAAAACTTCGCCGAGATCATCGGCGTGACCAACACGGCGCCACGTCCTGGCCGGGCTTGACCCGGCCACCCACGTCTTTTCCCGCCGAGCGGGTTTAAGGCGTGGATACGCGGGTCAAGCCCGCGCATGACGGAAGGGTGCTACTCGGCCGCCGGTGAAGCCACGCGCGCTGTTCGAGAGGGTCGCGACGGAACGAAGACTGCCCAACATACTCGGCGTGATCGCCCCTGCGATCGTCATGGCCGGGCTTGACCCGGCCACCCACGTCTTCTTCCCGCCGAGCGGTTCAAGGCGTGGATACGCGGGACAAGCCCGCGCATGACGGAAGGGTGCTACTCGGCCGCCGCCGCATTCTCCTGCCGCCCCCGGGACGCCTCATAGACCCGCAGCCAGAACAAAACCGCCTCCCGCCGCCCATCCCGCTCGGCCAGCCACGCCCGCAACAACGCCTCCTCGCCGGCTTGCCCGTGGCCTTGGGCGAGGACCCGGAGGGCTTTGGCGGGGTTGAGTCGGAGCCAGAGATCGGCTTCGCGGGAGCGTTTCCAGGGGAGGGACATGGGTGGAAGATGAAACAAAATAGCTGATTTAGCTAGTAGCTGTTTTGGCTAATTTCCTAAAACAGCATATTTCGCCTGCCCTTGTGTTGGGGCCGGGCATGCGAAAATCGATCCATACGAAACGGCAGGAACGCCTCCGCGCCGTGCTCAAGGCCGCGCGGAAGAGCGCGGGCCTGACGCAGGACCAGCTGACGGCGCGGCTGGGGGCTTACAACACGTTCGTGAGCAAGTACGAGCGCGGCGAGCGGCAGTTGGATGTGGTGGAGTTTATTGCGGTGGCGGAGGCGTTGGGGGTGGAGCCGCGCGAGTTGCTTGAGAGAGTGGTGACGGGTTGAAGGCTTCGCCGAGATCGTTGGCGTGACTACTCTACCGCCGTCATGGCCGGGCTTGACCCGGCCACCCAAGTCTTTGCGCGCAGGAGGCGTGGATCACCGGGCCAAGCCCGGTGATGACGCGGTGTTACACAGCAGCCGCTTTTTCCCGCTGCTGCCATCCCTCATATACCCGCAACCAGAACCCGGCCGCCTCGCGCCGTCCATCCCGCTCGGCCAGCAACGCCCGTAGCAACGCCTCCTCGCCGGCCTGCTCGCTGTAAGTTTGAGCAAATCCGCGGACGGCCTTGGCAGGGTCGACCCGGAGCCAGAGATCGGCTTCGCGGGATTGGCGCCAGGGGAGGGGCATGGGGGCGGGAGCGACCACGAATGTTTCTGACGCACGAGCGCGGCGAGCGGCAGTAGGATGTGGTGAAGTTTATTGCGGTCGCGGATGCGCTGGGGCGGATCCCGCTTGGATTCTAAGTCTCGTTTCGGACGAAATCCAGCACTCACGAAATGATCTCAACCTGTGGAAGGACGGTAGTTACGGTTGCTGTCTTTCGTACAAGCGGTAGTCTCCGTGAGAGTGCGAGGGAATATGTCAATGCCGGAAACAGGAGCATTTGCTGACTACAAAAAGCGGATCGCTCTCCTAATGAAGGAGACGCTTGCAGCAAAAGAATGCCAGCCAATTCTCTTCGTTGGTGCAGGGTTATCGAGGAGATATTTTCAAGCTCCGGATTGGCATGGGGCGTTGGCAACTGCGCTTAAAGCGGTGGATGATGGAGGACCCGACTATGAGTATTACGCCCAGATATCAAAAAACGATGCAGTAAAAATTGGCACGAGTCTTATAGAGCGAATTCATGCGTGGGCCTGGGGAAAAGGCAAGAAGTCTTTCCCACAGGATCTTTATAATGAGAAGTTTTCGCCTGACATATTCATTAAACATCTAATATCCGACAATTTAATAAAAATAACTCCAAAAATCTCAAAACTCACAGATAAAAAACTCCGAGAGGAGATTGGATTACTTAGAGATATTCGCCCGCATGCTGTTATCACTACTAATTTCGACACCTTTTTAGAAAAAATCTATGATGGGTATGAGCCCATTATAGGGCAAAAAGTCATCAAGTACAACATGAATAGCTTCGGGTAGATATTCAAAATACATGGCTGTGTCAGCGATTTGTCTTCTATGGTTTTAACTGAATCTGATTATCAGGATTTCGCATACAAGAAAAAATATGTTTCGGCAAAACTTTTGACCTATTTTGCTGAACATCCAGTGTTTATATTTGGGTATGGGTTCAACGATCCAAATGTGCGATCAATTATTGAAGACGTTGGGGAGCTTATCGCGGACGCAGATGGTTTTATTGACAATATTTTTTACGTAAAATGGGGTGATTCAGTAGATACGAAATCAAGCTTTCAAGATGAACATGTGATTTTTAGTACTGGAAGCCAGTTTCGGGTGAGAGCGATAGTTACTAATGATTTTGACTGGTTGTTTTCCGAGCTTGGTGCAAGTCAAGAGCTAAAATCGATAAATACTAAACTGGTAAGGTCCTTGGCGGCGCGTACTTATAAGCTTATAAGATCTGATATCCCTAGGGGTTCTATAGAGGTGAACTATGATGCTCTTGAGAGAGTCGTCGACAATGAAGACGAGTTGCCTCGGTTGCTTGGTATAGTGCAAGCTAACAACACTAACTTGACCCATCCACTGACATTGACACAGGTTGGCCAGCGCCTAGGGGGTAAAGGTTGGCACGTTGCTGGTAAGCTTCTCGATCGAATAAAGTCGGAAAAAGGTATCGACATCCGGCGTTCAGATAATAGATATCACTGCAAAATAAAAATCGGCAGAAGCGCGGAGACTAGAAAGTGGTCGTCGTCAACAATCGACCTCTTGCGGAAAGTTGATTCTGGCGAAGAATATACAATACAACTGTAGTAGATTTCCGGAGCGCTCCTCACTTCCCCCGCCCCCCCTTATATTTCGGCTTCTGCC
>NZ_VCMV01000020.1:23641-59386 GCF_008757455.1 Microvirga brassicacearum
CACGCCGACGTAGAAGCCGGTCCAGGTGAAGACGGGCACAGCTGCGATGACCGGGGGAGGAGCATAGCGCGACGGCAGATCCGCAGCCTGGGCAGCGGAAGCAGCAATAGCCAGGGCTGCCGTACCGGCGAGCAGGCTGAGGAGAGTAGAGCGCATGGGAATTTCCCTTGTTCGTGTTTAGGAGAGCGCAACTTACCTAATGGCAGTCGATTTTCCTATGGCCATTTAGCAACAGCGCTAACAAAACATGAAATGCAACGACATAACATACTATTTAGATTTAATCATATTTACCGTTAGTTACATTGATGATTTGACCCTCTTCGATCCGTATGCGCTTTTTGATCTGCGTTTTTTCCAGTGGCAGCTGGGGAATGCACGAGGAGAGAACCTGACCCCGTCGCTTGTCGTCGGGGTCTTTTTTGGTCAATCGCCTCGCGCTGGGAGAATGGACCTTCCCGACCGGACGACGGCGCACCACATCTGTTGAAGACACGCCCCGAGGAGGTGCCGCATGCATCGGACACGCCCCAAGTCGCCTTCCATGCCCTTCGGCCGCCTTGCGCTTGCTTGCAGCATCGCGGCGATTGCGATGGCGCATGTGGAATCGGCGGAGGCCGGCTGTTCCGATGATCCTGGACCGCGAGTCAACTGGACGGGCTGCTCGAAGGCGCGGCGGATGCTCGCTGGCGATGATTTAACCGGAAGTATCCTCAGCAAGGCGGCGCTTGGCGCGAGCGATTTCGCCGGATCGACCATGGTGGGCGCGAAACTTGACGAGGCCGAGGTGACGCGGACCCGATTCGAGGGCGCGAACCTGTCGCACGCCGATTTCACCAAGGCAGTCGGCTGGCGCGCCAACTTCACGAAAGCGAACCTGTCCAAGGCCATTTTTATCGGGGCGGATATGAGCCGCTCCGGCTTCGTCCAGGCGAATCTCTCAGGCGCCAATCTTCGAAAGTCCGAACTGAACCGATCCGATTTCACGGGCGCCGACCTTACCGGGGTCGACCTGTCGCGCGCCGAACTGGCCCGGGTGACGTTCACCAAGGCAAAAGTCCCCGGCGTCAATTTCGGCTATTCCAATCTCTCTCGCGCCAATCTCGCCAATCTCGATCTGAATGCCGCGGACCTCACGGGAGCCTACCTGTTTCTCACGCAATTGACGGGCACCAATCTCTCGGGGGTCAAAGGCCTGACGCAGGCGCAGATCGATATCGCCTGCGGGGATGCCTCGACGAAGCTGCCGCAAGATCTGACGACCCCGAAGACATGGCCCTGTGCCGTGGAGCCTGAATGAGGCCACGATCGCGCAGGGCAAGTTGTCGCTAGCTCCACCTCGATGTCGGCATGGTATCAGACGGCGTCATCCAACGGCTTGGCAAATCTCGATGCGAAAATTTCCGAAATGGCTCAGTACGCCAACCATCACGACCGCAGCCGATCTGGCGCGCTACGTCGTGGTGGTGACGGCAATTTCGCTTGCGGTTGCGCTTGCCATCGATGTCGTCAGTCAGTTGATGTTCTTCACCGCATGGAGCGTCGCGCTCAGATCGTGGGCTTTGACTGTCTTCGCCGTGCTGGTCATCGCAGTTCCCGCGTCGCTGATCTTCGGTCGCGCGCAACGGGAGTTGCAACAATCGAAACGCGCGCTCGAGGTACTGAGCCGGACGGATTCACTGACGGGACTTCCCAACCGCCGCGCGCTCATGGAAGCAAGCGAATCGCCGGTCGCGCAAACGATGGTGCTGGTGATTGCGGATGTCGACCGCTTTAAGATGGTGAACGACACCCACGGACACCGCGTCGGCGATGCGGTGCTGCAGACCGTGGGCCGGATCATGGCCTCGCATCTCGCGCAGTTCGGGCTGGTGGGCCGCCTCGGTGGTGAGGAATTCGCGCTGATCTCCTCGACAGCGTCGGTGGAAGTGATCGTTCGGGCGCTGGATGAATTGCTGGGCATCGTGGCGAAAACACCGATCGTGGTGCCGGGCGATGCCGTTCGCGTCACCATGTCAGTCGGCGTCGCGGTTCGCTATCCCGAAGAGCCGTTCGAGCGCCTGTATTCAGAGGCGGACGAGGCGCTCTATCTGGCAAAGCGCGGCGGCCGAAACCGCATCGAGCTGTCCGCGCGGGCACGGGAAGTCTTCCCTGGGCGGGCGTCGCCACCGGCGCGGGCCTGATTCGAATCCGTTGCAATTCGTTCGTTCTGGAGAACGACCACGGGCGGCCAGACCTGTCCGCCGAGGCTCATACCCGCAGAATTGACCAACATTTTTGCGAAACCTGCTGCGTCGATGGTGTTTTGAAGAAATAGTTTCTCCGTTGGCGTGTTCTTGAAAAAGAACGTTCCGGTTGCCGTTCGGGATCGATTTGATGACAATGACTGGTGTGTGATGGCGCGCCTGCGGAGGTTGGCAACCGACCGCGCGACGCGTTGCTTTCGAAAGCGCGAATTCGAGTGGGAAGAGCAGATTATGAGTACACCGGCACCAGACGTTATCGACATTCTCGCCGACATCCAGCCGGGCTCGCATCTCGACGAGGTGCGGGCGTTGCGGCCGGAGGCACGGGATAACGCGCAGAAGAGTTATCGCGCACTCTTCGAGCCGGAAAACCCCGACGGCGTCACGACCGCGGAGCGCCACGCGGTAGCGACCTTCGTCGCCGGTCTTCATCGCCAGCCCACGGTGACCGCATTCTATGCGGCGGGTTTGCGCAAGCATGCTCAACCCGCTCAAGTGGAGGCAATCGAGGGCGAGATTTCACGCGGCGCGGTCCACGGTCCTTATGGAAAATTCCCCAGCGGTCCGCTGAGCCGCGAGGACAAGGAAGGGCTGATCTTCAAGGTGTCCGACGAGCATCGCGCGGTCCTCGGACCCAGGCTCTCCGCGGCGTTCGAGCACGCCCATCTGCTGGTGTTTCGTCCGCGTGACGCCAGCCCGCAGGCGCTGCAAAAGCTTCTCGATGCGGGATGGTCGACGGACGATATCGTGACCCTGTCGCAACTCGTTTCGTTTCTGGCCTTCCAGATCCGCGTGATCGCGGGCTTGCGCGCGCTTGCAAAGAATTCCGAGCGCCGTGTCGCGCGCGAGTCATCGCTCACCGCCGCATTGGCATCGGGCGGCAATCTCTAGGCCTTTGGCTCTACGCAAGGAGAGACAAGAAATGACGACGATTACCCATGTGGACAATGCCGAACCGACGGCCTTCACCCAGGACGATCTCGGATGGCTGCCCTGGCTCGAGCCGTTCCCCGCCGAGCAACTGACGGAGCGCCATTGGGCCGGGCTCGTCGATGCCTCGCGCTCGAAGTCGGATTACTTCATGCTGCTCGCGCGGGATCCCGATATCCTGCAATTTCGGACCAAGACCGACAAGGATATCTTCTACAACACGAAATCCGGCCTGCCGCGCGCCGAGCGCGAATTGGCCGCTGCCGCCACGTCGCGCTTCAACGGCTGCATCTTCTGCGCGTCCGTCCATGCGCGCTTTGCGACGCAGTTTTCCAAGCGTCGGGATGATGTGCAACGTCTGTTGGACGAGGGCGTCGGCGCGAAGATCGACACCCGCTGGGACGCCGTCATCGCCGCTTCCGTAGCGCTCACCGAAACGCCGGTCGCATTTGGCGACGAGCAGATTGATGCCTTGCGCGAGGCAGGGCTCGACGATCGCGAAATCGTCGACGTCATCAACGGCTCCGCGTTCTTCAACTGGGCCAACCGGCTGATGCTCTCGCTCGGCGAACCGGCGCCGCCCGAAAAGGGCTGATCGACGCGAGCGACGACCCGACGATCGCGAGAATCTGAACCGCGCAATCAGCGCCAGGCGAGCGGATGGCGGGGTCAATCACGCCGCTCCGTCGGGTACCGATCGCGTATCCGCTCGTTGAAGAATTGGCCTATGGAAGGCGCATTCAGGAACGCCTCGTAGACCGAGCGAGGCACGCCATAATAGGTGTAGGCGCCCGTTTCACGAAACATGACGTGCAGCTTGCGCGCACCGGCCTCGTACTCGATCTGCTGGATGACGCTTGATATGACTTCCGGCACTCCAACCTCCGCTCATCGCCTGTCCATCACACACGACCGCGCTGCGATCTGATCTCCGCTTCTTCCGACATGGATCGAACGGCCGACCGGTCAAGCGGGCGTGAGGCGCCCGTGCGTCACGCCGCCCGTCGCGTGCGCTGTCGCACATGACGGACGGGCAAGCCCGTTTATTTCATACCAAGCGATATGAAACCATTGACAGTCGCAATCCGGAACCGTACCTCACGATACAGTACCGCTCGGTATTCAATCGCGGTCAGAGACAATTTTTCAGAACTGGACGCTCCTATGCCTGGGTCTCCCAAAATCGGACTGATGAAGCCTCTGGGTGCCGTTGCCGTCGTCGTTGTGGCGGGCGTCGTGGCGTCATCGCTGATGCCGAATCACGCCGTCAGCGAGAGCAACAGCACCGGACGAGTCGCACAGGCAACGCCGGTGTCGGTGGCAGTCGTCGAGGCGCGACACGTGGCAACCTGGGAGGAATTTTCCGGGCGCCTGGAAGCGGTTGGACGGGTTGAAGTCAGGTCACGCGTTGCAGGCGCCGTCCAGGCGATTCACTTCCGCGAAGGCTCACTGGTGGAGAAGGGCGCTCTGCTCGTGACGATCGATCCCGAGCCTTACGCCGCCGAGGTGGAGCGGGCCGATGCGCAGGTCGTCGCCGCCGAGGCGCGGCTTTCATTTGCGCAGACGGAACTTGATCGCGGCTTGCGCATGACAGCCAACCAGACCATCACCCAGCGCGATCTCGACAGTCGCATGAACGGCGTCCGTGAGGCGGAAGCCAATCTGCGCGCCGCGAAGGCAGCGGCGAAGTCGTCGCGTCTCAATCTCAGCTACACGGAAATCCGCGCGCCGATCTCAGGTCGCGTCGGAAAAGCCGAAATCACTGTCGGAAACCTGGTCGCCGCCGGACCTGGCGCGCCTGTGCTGACGGTACTGGTGTCGGTCGATCCGATCTATGCCAGCTTCGACGCCGACGAGAACGTCGTACAGCGTGCACTCGATACGTTGTCGACCCGAGGCGATCGTCGCGGGAGCGTCGCCGACATTCCCGTCGAGATGACGCTGGGCTCGAGCGCAACGGTGGCGCGAGGCAAGCTGCAGTTGATCGACCACACAGTCGACGCTGCCAGCGGCACGGTGGGTGTACGGGCCGTGTTCGACAATCCCGACGGCCGCTTGATGCCGGGACAATTCACCCGCATTCGCCTCGGACACGCGAAGACCACTCCCGCCCTGCTCGTTTCCGAACGCGCGGTCGGCGTGGATCAGGACAAGAAGTTCGTGCTCGTCGTCGATGCGGATCTCAAGGCGGTCTATCGCGAGGTGAAGCTTGGTGCACCGGCGGACGGACTTCGCGTCGTGACCAGCGGCCTCGCCGCGGGTGAGCGGGTCGTCGTCAATGGACTGCATCGGGTCCGCCCCGGTGCTTTGATTGCGCCGCAGCCGGTCCCCATGGAAGCGAACGCGACAGGCCAGTTCACCGCATCGACCGTATCCTCTTCGAATTAATCGCCCTCGGGCGCTCCGGAACGACCTCATGAACATTTCGAAGTTCTTTATTGACCGCCCGGTCTTTGCCGGCGTCCTGTCGATGCTCATTTTCGTGGTCGGCTTGCTCGCGCTGCGCGTTCTGCCGATCTCGGAATATCCCGAAGTCGTGCCGCCGCAGATCGTGGTTCGCGCCCAGTATCCCGGTGCGAACCCGAAGGTGATCTCCGAGACGGTGGCCGCACCGATCGAGGAAGCGATCAACGGCGTCGAGGACATGCTCTATATGAGTAGCCAGGCGACGACTGACGGAACGATGACGTTGACCGTCACATTCGCCCTCGGCACCGATCCCGACAAGGCGCAGCAACTCGTCCAGAATCGTGTGTCGCAGGCCGAGCCGCGATTGCCCGAAGAGGTCCGGCGTCTCGGCGTGACGACGGTCAAGAGTTCGCCCGACCTGATGATGGTCGTGCATCTCGTCTCGCCGGATAACCGCTACGACATGACGTACCTGCGCAATTACGCGGTGCTCAATGTCAAGGATCGCCTCGCACGGATCGACGGGGTAGGGCAGGTGCAACTGTTCGGATCCGGCGACTATTCGATGCGGGTGTGGCTCGACCCACAGAAGATCGCCGAGCGCGGCCTTTCCGCCAACGAGGTGGTCGGCGAGATCCGCGCTCAGAACGTGCAGGCGGCTGCAGGCGTCGTGGGTGCGTCGCCGAGCGTGCCTGGGCTCGATCTCCAGCTTTCCATCAATGCGCAAGGGCGGCTTCAGGATGAGGAAGAGTTCGGCGACATCATCGTCAAGACCGGCGCTGGAGGCGAGATCACACGCCTGCGTGATGTTGCACGGCTGGAACTGGGAGCAGCCGACTACGCGCTGCGCTCGCTTCTGAACAACAAGCCCGCAGTCGCCATTCCGGTCTTCCAGGCGCCGGGATCGAACGCCATCGAAATCTCCGACAAGGTTCGCGCGGAGATGGCCGAGATCAAGGCCAACATGCCGGAAGGCGTCGATTTCGAGATCGTCTACGACACGACGCAGTTCGTCCGCGCCTCCATTGATGCGGTCGTCAATACGCTGCTCGAGGCGGTGCTGCTCGTCGTGCTGGTGGTCGTCCTGTTCCTGCAGACATGGCGGGCGTCGATCATTCCGCTTGTGGCGGTCCCGGTATCGATCGTCGGCACCTTTGCGGTTCTGCAAATTTTAGGCTTCTCGATCAACGCGCTCAGCTTGTTCGGATTGGTCCTTGCGATCGGCATCGTCGTCGATGACGCCATCGTGGTCGTCGAGAATGTCGAGCGGAACATCGAACAGGGGCTTTCTCCGCGCCAAGCGACGTACCGCGCCATGCAGGAGGTGTCGGGACCGATCGTTGCGATCGCGCTGGTGCTCGTTGCGGTGTTTGTGCCGCTTGCCTTCATCAGCGGATTGACGGGACAATTCTACAAGCAATTCGCCGTCACGATCGCCATCTCGACGGTCATCTCGGCCATCAACTCGCTCACCCTTTCACCGGCGCTGGCAGCCCTGCTTCTCAAGGCCCATGACGCGCCGAAGGATCGCCTGACCCGTATCATGGATGCGATGTTCGGTTGGTTGTTTCGTGGTTTCAACAAACTGTTCGACCGCGGCTCGAACGCTTACAGCCGCGGCGTTCGGCGTGCCATCTCGCGCAAGGCGCTGATGATGGTCATCTACGTGGCGCTGCTCGGTGCGACGGGATTCATGTTCAAGACGGTTCCGGGCGGCTTCGTGCCGGGGCAGGATAAGCAATATCTGGTCGGCTTCGCGCAGCTTCCCGATGCGGCCACGCTCGACCGAACCGAAGACGTGATTCGTCGGATGGGCGAGATCGCGCTGAAGCAGCCGGGCATTGAAAGCGCGATCGCGTTTCCGGGGCTGTCGATCAACGGCTTCACCAACAGCTCCAACGCTGGCATTGTGTTCGTCTCGCTGGCGCCTTTCAGTGAGCGTACGGACCCGAGCCTCAGTGCCTCTGCGATCGCCGCCAACCTGAACCAGCAATTTGCCGGCATCCAGGAGGCGATGATCGCGATGTTCCCGCCGCCTCCTGTGCAGGGCCTCGGCACGATCGGCGGGTTCAAGCTCCAGATCGAAGATCGCGCCGGCCTCGGATATCAGGCGCTCGACCGGGCGACGAAGGAGTTCCTGTCCAAGGCCTCTGCGGCGCCCGAGCTTGCAGGGCTTTTCTCGAGCTATCTGGTCAACGTCCCGCAACTCTATGCCAATATCGATCGCGCAAAGGCGCGCCAGCTTGGCGTTCCGGTTGCCGAGGTGTTCAGCACCCTGCAGATCTATTTTGGATCGCTCTACGTCAATGACTTCAACAAGTTCGGCCGCACCTATTCGGTTCGTGTTCAGGCTGATGCTCCGTTTCGGGCGCGCGCGGAGGATGTGGGCTTTCTGAAGGTTCGCTCAAACGGCGGAGAGATGATTCCGCTCTCGGCTTTGCTGAAAGTCCAGCCAAGCGCAGGCCCCGAGCGCGCGATGCGCTATAACGGATTCCTGTCCTCCGACATCAATGGCGCGGCCGCCCCCGGCTTCTCGTCGGGTCAGGCACAGGCGACGATGGAACGCATCGCGGCGGAGACCCTGCCGAAGGGCTTCAGCGTCGAGTGGACGGAACTGACATATCAGGAGATCCTGGCGGGCAGCTCCGGCTTTCTGGTCTTCCCGATCGCGATTCTGCTCGTCTTCATGGTCCTTGCGGCGCAATACGAAAGTTTGGCGCTGCCGGTCGCAATCATCCTGATCGTGCCGCTGGGATTGCTCGCGGCCCTGACGGGTGTCTGGCTCGCAGGCGGCGACAACAACGTGTTTACGCAGATCGGGCTGATCGTGCTGGTCGGTCTGTCGGCGAAGAACGCCATCCTCATCGTCGAGTTTGCGCGTGAACTGGAATTCGCCGGCCGCACACCGATCGAGGCCGCGGTCGAAGCGAGCCGGTTACGCCTTCGGCCAATCCTGATGACGTCGCTCGCCTTCATCATGGGCGTGGTGCCGCTGGTGTTGTCGACGGGAGCCGGCGCCGAGATGCGCTCGGCTATGGGAATCGCAGTGTTCTCCGGCATGATCGGCGTGACCGCGTTCGGCCTGTTTCTCACGCCGGTATTCTATGTCCTGATCCGGCGGATCGCGGGCAATCGGCCCCTCAGGCAACCGGGATTGGACCAGCCGGATATCGCCGCGTTGCCCCAGGCGGAAAAGATTGGAGCTTCGGCGCATTGAGCGCCGAAGCTCGATAGGGCAGGCAGCAAGCGCGCCTGGGTCGAAGCTTATGCTGATCTAAGCCGTCGGCCAGCCGCGCATGGCAAAATCGCTGACACGGTAAAGCTCTTCTCGTGACGCCCCTGAGGCCGCCTTGACGGCCATGCCGAGGGCAACGGAGATCACGTAGCGGGCGCAATCTGCCGCGTTTTCCCCCGCGGGGAGGTCGCCTTCCGCGCGTGCTCGCTCCAGTCGCTCGCGGAGAATGTCCTCATTGATCGTGCGACGCGCGATGAGTTCCTCTCGGATGGGCGCGCTCGCCTCGCTGCACGCCAGCGCACCGTTCACTCCAAGGCAGCCGGGCGGATGCATGGGATCCGTGAGCACGTCGGCGTAGCCCTCCAGGAGCCGCTGCACGGCTTCCTTGGCGGTCGGCGCCTGAAGCGCCTCCTTTGCGAAGCACAGGTGTTGGCGCTCATAGAGGTCGAGTGCCTTGCGGAAAAGGTCTTCCTTGTTGCCATAAGCCGAATAGAGACTGGGGCGCGTAATCCCCATCACGTCGGTCAGATCCGACATCGACGTGCCCTCGTAGCCTTTGCGCCAGAAAAGCTGGAGCGCGGAACACAACGCTTCGTCGACGTCAAATTCGCGAGGGCGACCCATTCGCTCGATCCTGTGGCAAGTCAGATTGTGGGATTAAACATCGAAGATCCGCATTTCATACTGTCCGATACAATATTAGGTTTGCCGGCCAAAATCAACTTGTCGTGCTGCTGCCGCAAAACTGCCTGAACTTGTGGCGACGCCGGTCGATGCCGGACGGAAGAACCGCGCCCGCGTTACCTCACCGACATCAAGCTGGCGCATATGGATCGACACCGCGGGCGAGTGACCTTCGACCCGCGGCTGCCGTGGGCTGGACAGTTGGAAATTCCTGTCTCAAGCGGCCGTACGATAATCGTCCAGAATCATAAAATCTGGGATTCCCCGTAGCGGAGGGTGTTGGACCACACCTGTTCAAGCCGCTTGAGGGTACGAAATGTCGTTTCGAGATCGCGCTCCTCCTCCTCGTCCCGCACGACGGAGCGATAATAGGCCTCGTCCGCTGCCCGAACCTGTTCGCACAAGGCACGGCCTTTTTGGGACAGACGGATGCGCGCGGAGCGGCGGTCGCGCTGCGAGGCATTGCGATCCACATAGCCGGTCTCGACCAGCCGCTTCAGATTGTAGGACGCGTTCGAGCCAAGATAATAGCCGCGGTCGATGAGATCGCGCACGGACAAATCATCCGTCCCGATGGTGAACAGCACCATGACCTGAGACGGAGAGAGGTCCTCGATTCCCAACCGGGTAAGATCGACCCGGAAGAGATCCAGCGACCGACGATGAACGCGTTCGATGAGGCGTAGCAGATCCAGGTGCGTGACGGCATTCGGTTCCGCGGCGGTCTCGGGTTGAGGGGGCGCCGGTAGGGACACGGGCACTCCATCTCGGAAGGGGGAAGACGGGACGGTCACACGACCGGCCGGATGAGCCTGCGTTAGACCCGGTAAGTCGTTATCGTTCCTAATTTCCATGCTTGGTTCCGCCGTTTCTGACAAACTAGTTTGAAATTCAAAATATTTTCCAAGCGTTCCCAAATTAATAGCCTTCTTCTTATGTTCATTTATTTGCCACAGATGATTTCTAAGTGACATCCCTCATCGCTAGTCTAGTTTGTATTTGAGGATCGTTGAGAGGCAGGACGTGTTTTCCTAAGTGCGCGACAAACGTGGGCAAAGTTTGACCACGAAAATTCGACACTTGGGCACGTGAACGTTGTGGCGATTTATCGGAGCTCCCCGCGCATGAAGAGAACCACGAAGTCCGGCCAGGCGGCGAACCTGATTCACGCCGGCCGGAAGGCATTTTTTACAGGACTCATTTATGCTGGCGCCCTGAGCGCGATCATCAACATGCTGCAGCTCACCGTGCCGCTTTTCATGCTGCAAGTGCACGATCGCGTGGTGAACAGCCAGAGCCTCGATACCCTCGTGATGCTGATAGTCGTCGCGGCTGTGGGGCTGATTCTCTATGGCGTGCTCGACTTCATTCGCGCTCTCACCTTTCAGGTGATGGGCAGCATTCTGCTCCGGAAGTTGAACCTTCCGGTCCTGCAAGCGGCAGTCTCGGCGTCGGTCGGGCGCGGCGCGACCCATGCGGCGCAGGCCATGCGCGATCTCAACGATATCCGCAACTTCATCACCGGCAACGCCATCAGCGTGCCGCTGGAAGCATTTTGGTCTCCGATTTTCCTCGCGGTGCTGTTCGCCCTGCATCCGCTCTACGGCTTCGTCGCGCTTATTTCCGCAATCATCCTTGTGGTGCTGAGCCTCCTGTCCGATTTCCTGACTCGTCGGGCGCTGAAGCGCGCCAACGAATCAGCCATCGACAGCCTGAGCGAGATCGGCGGATCACTCCGTCACGCGGAGGCGATCGAGGCGATGGGGATGTTGCCGGCGCTGGCCCGGCGCTGGCGTGGCGCACAGCTCCATACGCTCGACCTTCTCGATTCGGCGACGCGACGCGGACGGGCATTGTCGTCTCTGACGCGCACCTGTCGCTACGGGATGCAGATCGTGGTGTTGTCGGTCGGCGCGACGCTCGTGATCAAGCAGGAGGTCAGTGCGGGCTCGATGGTGGCCTCGAGCATCATCATGGGCCGCATGTTGCTGCCCTTCGACACGATGGTGGACGGATGGCGGCAGTGGGTCATGGCTGGCACCGCCTGGAAGCGTGTGCGCGATCTGCTCGAAAACCAGACGCCGCAACGCGACACCGTGCCGACTCCGCGCACCGAAGGCGACCTGGTGGTGGATCGCCTGGTCTATGCGCCGGGGGGATCCGACGTGCCGGTGCTGAAAGGGCTGTCGTTCACGCTTTCGCCCGGCGAAGTGCTGGGGATCGTCGGCCCTTCGGCGGCTGGAAAATCGACGCTGGCGCGTCTGCTCGTCGGCGTCCTGAAACCGACCTCGGGCGGCGTTTATCTCGACGGTCACAACGTGTTTCTGTGGGAGCGTGCGTCGTTCGGCGAAATGGTCGGCTATGTTCCGCAGGCTGTGTCGCTGCTCGACGGAACCATTCGTGACAACATCGCCCGAATGGGGAAAGCCGATCCCCGAATGGTGCTCGAGGCGGCGCGCTTCGCCAACGTGCACGACATGATCGGCAGGCTTCCCGGAGGCTACGACACCACACTGGGCGACGGCGGCTACATGCTGTCCGGCGGGCAACGGCAACGGATCGCGCTGGCGCGCGCGCTCTACGGACGGCCCCGCTTCATCGTGCTCGACGAGCCGAACGCCAACCTCGATACCGAAGGCGAACGCGCGCTGATGCGGGCGATCGATGCCATGCGGGCGGACGGCGCGATCGTCATCCTGATCGCGCACCGACCCTCGATCATGCAGATCGCCGATAAATTGCTGGTGCTGCAGGACGGTCGGATCAGCCAGTTCGGCCCGCGCACCTCGATTGCCGGGATCATCGATCCGGACGAGAAAGCCGTGGCCCAAACCAGAAGCGGCCCGGCTCTTTCTGTTCAAAGGAGCGCTAAATGAAACGCGACGTCGAGATCATTGCTCGCCCGACAAAAATTCCCGCCACCGTGCCGACCGGCATGACCACATGGGCGGAGCGCTACGAGACGGAAGAACCGAAACCCCCGTCACTTCGGGGCCCGGTCATCGCCGGACTGACGACGATCTTCCTGGGGCTAGGGGGATTCGCCGGCTGGGCGTTTTCGGCCCAGCTCGACAGCGCAGCGGTGGCAACCGCGACGGTCGTCGTCGATTCGAAACGCAAGACGGTGAGCCATCTCGAAGGCGGCATTCTCAAGACGCTGCTCGCCCAGGAGGGCGACGTGGTGAAAACGGGACAGGCCGTCGTACGCCTCGACGACACGCAGCCGAGGGCAGAACTTGAGCAGCTGCGCGGCAAGCGGCTCGGGCTGGAAGCTCGGCTCGTGCGCCTGCGCGCGGAGCAGGCGGGTGAGACAGAGCTCATCTTCCCGCCATCGCTGCGCGCCTCCGTCAGCCCGATCCTCGACGAGATCATCAACGCGGAACGCAAGCTGTTTGCAGCCCGGCGCCAGATGTATGCCCAGAAGGTCGAAATCCAGCACAAAACCATCGAGCAGCATCGGGCGGAACTGCGTTCCGTCCAGGCGCAAACCGACGCCAACACGCGGCAAGCCGAACTGCTGGACCGTGAGCTCAAAGCCATCGCGGGGCTGGTGGAAAAAGGCTACGCGCCGCGTCCGCGCCTCACGGAACTTCAGACGCGCGAGAGTGAACTTATCGGGCGCGCCGCCGAGCTGATTTCCCGCAAGGCGAAGGCCGAGCAGGCGATGGCTGCGGCCGAACTCGAGATCATGTCCATCGCGAACGATTTTCAGCAGCAGGTCGGAGCCGATCTCCAGATGTCGCAGCTCGATCTCGCCGACACGTCGGAACGCATGAACGCCGCCAACGACATCCTGCGCCGGGTCGATGTGGTGTCGCCGCAGGATGGAATTGTCACCAATATCCGGACCCGCACGCCGGGCGGCGTTATCTCGCCTGGGCAACCGATCCTCGACATCATTCCTGAGAACGAGCCGCTGATTGTCGAAGCGAAGATCGGTCTACGCGACATCGATTCGGTGCGCGTGGGCGCGCCGGTGCAGGTGCGTCTCACCGCCTACAACAACCGCAGCACGCCTCCGCTCGCCGGCCGGCTGACCTACCTGTCCGCCGACCAGCAGATCGACGAACGCAACGATTCGGCGTTTTTCATCGCACGCGCAGAAATCTTTTCCGAGAGTCTCGCGCAGAATTCTTCAGTGGCGCTCTATCCCGGCATGCCGGCCGAGGTGCTGGTGCTTAACAAGCCGCGCCGCGCCATCGATTATCTCATCGCTCCGATCACCGAGAGCTTCAACCGTGCGTTCCGCGAGGAATAATCATCCGTAATAAGTATCTGATGGGGCTGCCAAATGATGCGGCGCTCCAAAATAGTTCTGTTTTCGAGCTAATTTGAAAGCGATGTAGTTATAAACCATTTTCGAAAGTATTATGAGATAGTAATGCTTGATACTCAAAATCGAAATGGTGCAATGCAGCAAAATAGTCTTTACAAGAGAATTGTCATATCTTAGCCTCCGGGGTGTTGAACGTATAAACAACTCGCCTAAGTGGCATCGTTCGACTCGGTCGCGTAATCGCGAATTCCATTCCGGTCGGTTGGATCGGGCTGTGTCCGTTCTTCCGGCGCAATCACGAAGGAGATACATATGGCAACTCTTGGAGGGGGTGCGTCAGACGACGTACTGCACGGTTCAGGTTCGCCTGACGTGATCTTTGGGCGCGGCGGCGACGACCTGATTTTTGGTGGTGGCAGCAGCGACGTCATCTTCGGCGACGATGGCGATGATGTCGCCTACGGCGGCAACGGCGACGATGCCGTTTTCGGCGGCGCCGGAGCTGATGCTCTCTTTGGCGGCAACGGCATCGACTTGCTGCAAGGGGGAGCCGACGACGATCTGCTCTTCGGTGGCAATGGAGAGGACGTCCTTCAGGGTGGCGACGGCAACGACTACCTGCGCGGTGGTAATGGCGACGACATCCTTCAGGGCGGTGACGGAAACGACATCCTCGATGGCAATTCCGGCAATGACATCCTCCAGGGCGGCGCGGGCGACGATGTGCTCCGTGGCGGCTCTGGGGACGATCTGCTGCAAGGGGCAGCCGGCGACGACATTCTCGCCGGTGGCAGCGGTCGCGACGTCTTCGTCTTTGCGGGCGGCGGCGGCAGCGATGTCGTTCTCGACTTCAAGGTCGGCGAGGACCTGTTGCAGATCTCGAAGGGCATCAACGGCACCGATATCGAAACCGCGGACGATCTTGCGGGCCGCTTGCAGCAGGTCGGGGCGAATACGCTCATCGACCTGGGCAACGGCGATACGGTTACGCTCGTCGATGTGAACGCCGACGATATCCAGAACAATCCCGGCGACTACTTCACCGTCAACTAATGAACCCGGACGCCGCGGCTCCTATGGCCGCGGCGTCTCATTTTTTTGAGGTTCTGCGCTTTCATGACGATGCTTGATACTGTCCCGTCGACTCCGCCGGCGGAGTCCTCCGGTTCGCCGCGTGTAACCTTGCTGGCGCGAGACATCGTGCTGCTGGTCTGGGACGTTCCGCAGGCCGTCCGCAACGTGGCGCCCCTGTCGGTGGTGGAGGGCGGAACCGTGACGCCGAACGCGTCCCTGCGGTTGACCCGTGTCGATGGCGGCACGCGGCTGCTATGGGCCTTGCGTCGTCACCAGCACGATTCCTTCACAGTTTGCCTTTCGGCCAAGCCGCTTGGCGGCAGCATCGATGTCGCGGTGGAACCCGACGCTTCCCTCGAGCGCGTGGATGCGGCCGAACTTTTGCGCGATGTGGATGGAGCCGGCCGCATCGCATTCGTCTCGACGTTGTTCAATGTCTGGGGACCTTTGTTTCGCCTGCAACGCTCAAGCGAGTTCATCGGATTTCTCTCCGCGATCCTGCGCCACCTGGTCACATCGCCGGCCATCGCGACGCCGATTGCGCGCGCCGGCGACGAATTGGTTCTGGTTCGGACATCGCTGGCGAGCGACTTCGGCAAGGTCGACGCGATTTACGGCCTTTCCGGAGACGGCCCCACACGAATCTCCGCGCGGCCTCATCGGAATGTTGCCGCAACTGGCGGGCGCGATTCTCTCCACCTTCTCGCGGGCAGCCGGATTACCCGATCGCCGGATGCGCTCTTGATCTTGATCGGACCCTCCGGATTGTCGGTGCGAACCCTTGAGGCAGCGCGTACGCGATTGCCCTCGATTGCGCGCTGGCTGAGCAAGCACGGCGAGACAGCGCCGCAGCTTCGCGAACACGTTCTGGGCGAGCTGGCCGTTCTTTCCGATGTCGGCTGCTCGATTGCACTCGAAGCGCAATTGCGCGCTCCCTTGCAGCCCCGGCGCGTCGTCGGGCAGGCATTGACCCCCACGGCAGAAATCGTCGATGCCCTGTCCACCTCCAGTGGCACGCTCGTGACCGGCTGGTATAGCGATCCTTCCAATCTTGTGGCTGGAGTCGAAGCGCTCGGCGCCGACCCGCATGACCTGACGAGCGCGCTGCATCGCTTTCCGGTGACCGTCAGCGATCCGAAGAGCGGCGCGCAGATCAACGCGACCGGCTTTGTGGCGTTGGCGCCCTCGCGCGGCGGCACGGCGCCGATCCTGCAGCCGCGTTTTCGGCTGCACCTGAAATCGGGCTCGCATCATACCCTCGTGCCGCCCACGCAGCCGATCAGCGCCGCGGATGCGCGTGCTGCGGCCTTGCGTGCGGTGCCGCCTGAACATGTGAGCGAGGACGTGCTGGCGCGGATTCTCGCACCGGTCATTGCCGACCTGCACGCCCGCACCGGCGCAGCTGTCGGTCAGCCAATCATACACACGTTTGGAACGCCGCTCGCCCGCCCGAAAGCGTCCGTCGTCATTCCGCTCTACAAGGTGCTCGATTATCTCCGGTTCCAGATCGCTGCGTTTGCAGCCGATGCCTGGTTTCGCGCCAACGCCGAGCTCATCTTCGTGCTCGATTCGCCAGATCAGTCAGCCGATGTCCAGCACCTGCTCGGGGGCCTCTATCTGATCTACGGCGTGCCGATGCTGCTCGTCGTGATGGAGCGCAATGCCGGCTACGCGCGCGCCTGCAACACCGGCGCGTCGGTTGCACGCGGCGGCGCGCTCGCAATGGTGAATTCGGACGTCATTCCCACCGCCTCCGGGTGGCTCCAGGCGCTCGTCTCGCGTCTCGGCGGCTCGCGTCGCATCGGTGCCGTCGGCCCCAAGCTTCTGTTCGAAGATGGCTCGATCCAGCATGCGGGAATGTATTTCGAGAAAGATCATCGCGGGCGCTGGCTGAACCATCATTTCCACAAGGGCATGCCGCGTTCCTACGCGCCCGCTGCCGAGGAGCGCGTCGTCCCTGCCGTGACCGGAGCATGCCTCGTCATGCGGCGTACCCTGTTCGAGCAGGTCGGAGGCTTTACGGAGGATTACGTCATCGGCGATTACGAGGACAGCGACCTCTGCCTGAAGATCACAACCGCCGGGCGGCGGATTTCCTACACCCCGGATGTCGAGCTCTATCACCTCGAACGCAAATCCATGTCGGTCAACGCCGACTACATGCGTGGAATCGCCTGGCAGTACAATTGCGCTCTCCATGCGGAGCGCTGGGGCGGCTTGATTGCCGCGATTTCCGCAGCCGGGCAACGCCGCCGTAGAGAAAGGAAGGCCTTCTCATGAACGTTCAACGCGCCATCACGGCACCGCAGCCGACGACAGGACTTTCCCCCGTGGAGGAGATGCGGCTGGCCTGCCTGATGCAGACCATCGAGCAGAATCGCTTTCTGCCCGCGCCCGCCGTCGAAAATGTGTTCGTGGGCGACGGCGATTACCGCGCCATCGGGGTGGAATTCCTCGGGCACCTCGTTCGGACCGGCGGCCTTCGGCGCCACGACCGCGTTCTCGATATCGGCTGCGGAATCGGCCGTCTTGCCGTGCCGCTCACGCAATATCTGGACTCCGCCACCGCGCGCTATGAGGGCGTCGATCCGGTCGGGGAGGGGATTGCGTGGTGCGCGCGGAACATCGGCAGCGTTTACCCAAATTTCCGCTTCTGCCAACTCGATGTCGCGCATGCGCTCTACAATCCGAACGGCTCCCTGCGCGGAGACGAAGTGGTGCTGCCCTTCTCCGACGACAGCTTCGACTTCGCCGCCATGATCTCCGTCGCAACCCATCTTCCCGCAAATGAGATTGCCGCCTATGCGCGCGAGGCGATGCGTCTGCTGGCTCCGGGCGGGCGTCTCTTCGTCACGGCATTTCTCGTCACCCCAGGCGACGCAGGACGAGCGGAAGCGCGCCCGCGCTTCGTTCGCGGCGCGGAGGCCGGCAGCTGGTATGGCGATGTCTCGGCGCCCCTCGCCGCCATCGGGTTCGACCCCGGCATCGTCGAGAACGCTCTCGAGGAGGCGGGCCTCCGCATTGAGCGGGTCGATCTCGGCCATTGGCGCGCGGTTCCGAGCACCCATTACCAAGACATCATTGTGGCGGTTAAACCGGGAGCGCGCGCGTGAGCAGCCGCATTCTGGTCGTCGCGCACAACCATCCGGAATTCCATCCCGGAGGCACCGAAATCTTCGCGCACGATCTTTTTTCGGAACTGCGAACGAGGCCCGACGTCGAGGCGCTGTTTTTGGCTGCCACCGATCACCATCATCGGGAGCCGCGGCCCGGAACCAGTTTTCAGACCGTCGGCGATGCCGCCGACGAGGTTGTCGTGTGGAGCGGCCATTTCGACCGGTTCTACATGAGCCAGATCGACACCTATGGCGTGGTTCCTCAACTCCAGGGGTTGCTTGAAGAGTTCCGCCCCGACGTCGTGCACATTCATCATCTGCTGCTGCTCGGCGTCGAGTTCATCGCGCTCGTTCGACGCGTTCTGCCGGATGCGCGGATCGTCATGACGCTCCATGACTACTATGCGATTTGCGCCCATGATGGATTGATGATGCGCACGAAAGGCCGGGAGCGATGTGATCGCGCGTCGCCCGGTCGATGCAACGCGTGCTTTCCCGAAATTTCATCCGACAAGTTTCTGCTGCGCGAACGTCATCTCAAGACCATGTTTGGCCAGGTAGATCGCTTTCTCGCACCGAGCCAATTCATCAAGGACCGCTACGTCGCTTGGGGATTGCCCGAGAGCGTGATCGAGGTCGTGGCGAATGGCCGGCCCGATGCGGCAGCCGCGCCCGTTCGCTCCTCGCCGGACGGCCGGCGCGCCGTGTTCGGATATTTCGGCAATCTCAACCCGTGGAAAGGTATCGTCGGATTGCTCAACGCAGCACAAAGTCTGGCGCACGAGGTCGACGGATTCGCGTTGCGTCTGCACGGCGGCGCGCCGTTCCAGGCGAAGACTTTCACCGACGAGGTCGACGCGCTGGTGGCGGCAAACCAGCCGCATGTGGTGCGCGTGGGTCCCTATGGCCGCGACGAGATCGCCGATCTCATGGCCGAGGTCGACTGGGTCGTCGTCCCGTCGATCTGGTGGGAAAACGCGCCGCTGGTGATCCAGGAGGCGTTTCGCCATGGCCGCCCCGTCATCGCCAGCAATATCGGCGGCATGGCAGAGGCGGTCCGCCACGGGATCGATGGTCTCCATGCGAGAGCGGATGATCCGGCCGCTCTGGCCCGTGTCATGCGCGAGGCGGCGGAAACACCGGGTCTTTGGAACAAACTCGTCGAAGGCATCAGACAACCAGCGCCGATCACCGAGGTCGCCGACCGGCACCTGGCGATCTATCGCAGCCTCCGTGCGCCAACCGACATGATGGGACAAGGAGCCGAAGCCGCATGAGCGTCGCCGAAAAGAAGATCGCGGTTCCCGCAGTGGAATCGAGCGTCACCGCGCAAATTCAGGGCCGACTGGACGCGATCGAAGCGCGCCGGCTGTATGGCTGGGTCCGCGACCAGGCTCGTCCGCAGGAGCGGCTGCTTGTGCGCGTCCTGATGGGCGGCCGGATGATTGCGTCCGCGACCGCCGACAGACCGCGCATCGATCTGCGTCGCAACGGCATCGGGGACGGCGCCTACGCATTCGAGGTCGAACTCCCGGGAGCCTTGTCGGAGGAGGAGCGGGAACGTCTCTCGGTCGTTGCGGTATCGCCGACCACCGGCCAGGAGATCGTCCTGCAGCCGCCGAGCCACACGGAGCGCACGGCGGAGGCTGCGGTGAACGCGCCTCTCAGCCGCGTTCTCGATCAACTCGAGGTGCTGATCGCCGCGCAACGCAGGTCGCAGATCATCCAGCGTGAGACCGCCGAGGCGCTTCGGAGCACGGCAGCCCAAGTCGAGCAGATGGCGTCGAACGAGGACGGCGTCGGTGCTGCCCTGGATCTGGTCCGCAACAGCCGGGACGATCTCGCTCAGCGGGTGGCGGATCTGGAGGTGTTTCTCCTCCGTTTCGATACGGTTTTGACCGGCTTTGATTCCCGCATCGCCGATCTGTCGAAAGCGGCCGACCGGCCCATGCGTCGGGCGGTATCGCTCCTGCTCATGCTCGGCGGCATTACCGCGACGGCGACCACCGCCATCCTGCTGGTCCTTTTGCGCGGAGGATTTTGATGACGTCGATCCACGCACTCGTTGAGGCGCGTCATTCGGGGACGACGGAATTGGTCGCCGCCAACAGCCCGACCGATCATCTGACCCTTCCGCTCGACGGCGAGACGGCGCTGGCGGCGCCGATCGGCGATGACCTCGTGTTGATCTGCGGCGTCGCCGCCTCCATGTCGAGCCCCGCGCCGGTGTTGCTCAATGGCGATCCGACCCTGGCCATGACGGCGACCGTCGCGACATGGCGCCGGCATGGCGCTCCGCCGGAGGCCGCCATCGGTTTCGTCGCCATCGTGCCGCTGAAGATCGCCGGCCGCCTGCGCCTTCGCTCCATCGTCCTTCGGTGCGACGGGCAGCCGGTCCGCTATACGCTGGTCAAGCGCGCCGTTCCGCTCACCAAGCTGATGCCGATTCTCTCGCAGGATGCGGGCGAGCACATTGCCGATGTGGCCGACACGATGGCGCAGGCGCTGATGAAGGGCCGGTCGAACACCGCTCGTGTCGCCGCCGCCATGTCGTTGCTCGCCGCAACCGCCCGCAATGACGGTTATGTCGAGGTGATGGGACCCGCGGATTCGGGAGAGATTTTTCTGCAAGGCTGGTCGAACGCTCTGCCTGTCGATCAATCCCGCGTCTTCGTCGCCCATGACGGCTATCATGCCGCCGAGCTGACCGCTGCCACCGTCGCTCGGGACGACCTCGGTGGTGGCGCTCAGGGCTTCGTCGGCTTGCTGGCCGCAGCGGATGTGCCTTTCGACATCGAGCGCCTGAAGCATTTGTTTTTTCGGACGGCGGAAGGCTGGCGAACCCTCGAGATCTATCAACGTCGCGTCCTTCTCGCCTCGACCGATGTTCCGGCGCATATCCGTGATGTCCTGCCGCGCGCCTCTGCCGGCACCGAGACCCTGCAGTTGCTGCGCCGCGCCGGCGAGCGGTTCGACGGACGCGACACCGTGTCGTTGCTCGACAAGCCGATCCGCCTCGGCATGGACCTCGTGGTCGATGTTCCCGGCGGCGGCCTTCTCGTGAGCGGCTGGATGCTGGATCCCGAAGGCTCGGTCGATTCCGTCATCCTGCGCGCGAGCGGCGGCGGCGCGCCGGTTCATGCGAGCTGGACGCGCCTGCCGCGTCCCGACGTGACGGCGGCCTTCGAGCAGAACGACCTTTTCGCCGGCTGCATCGATCCGCGGCGACACGATCATGGCTTTCTGGCCTTCGTGCCGGGCCTGTCTTCGGCTGATGACGAACCCGTCTATTTCGAGCTGTCGGTCGAGTCGAACGCGCTGGCGTTCTATCCGCTGAAACCCGTCCGGGCGCTCTCGCGGCGAGCGCTGGAGCGGCTCGTCTCGACCCTCGACCCGCGGATGTCGGGAGGCGTCAAGGCCATCGAGCGCCATATCGGCCCGATGATGCAGGCGCTTGACCATCCGGCTCCGCGTATCGTCGAGATGCGCGATTTCGAATTCGATGATTCAGCCTCGCGCACGGCGCTCGTCATGGGAGCGGGTCTCGATACCGAAGAGGTGTCCGTCGCGCTGTCGCTTCTGGCGCTCGATCCGGAAGTCGCCGACATGCCGATCGTGGTTTGCGTGCCGATCGCGACCTTCGGCGACATCGCCTCGGAAGTTCAACGCCTGTCGGCCTTCTACGGATTGTCGGTGCGCCTGATCGCGGCGGACGGCGTGCAGGATGCCTGCGATGCGTTCGAGGCCGCCATCGGAGGCACCAAGGCCGAGACGCTGGTGCTTCTGGAATCCGGCGTTCTGCCTCGCCAGCCCGGCTGGGTGGCGCGGATGCAGCGCGCCTACAACGCACGCGGCGGCAAGGTCCTGATCAGTCCGACGATCGTCTTCGAAGACGATTCGATTCGGTTCGCCGGGACATGGCTCGACGATACGGAACGTCTGCTGGTGGATCGTTTCATCGGCTACCCGCGCGATGTGGTGCGGGGCGCGGAGGCGATGGAGGTGATTGCGGGCACGACGGCATGCTGCATCGTCTCGCGGGCAGCGCTTGCCAGCACCGGCGGCTTCGGGCGGACCTATCTCGGCGTCGCCGAGAAGGGACGGGATCTCTGCCTCAAGCTGAAGCTCGCCGGCATCCCGTCGCTCTGGCTTCCGGAGGTGGAAATGGTCGCAGCCGATGAGGACCACGGAGGTTCCGGGCTCGCCTGGCGCCGTCTGGCGCAGCGGATCGATCGCTGGAGCTTCAACCGGCGTTGGTCCCTTCTTGTGGCGAATATGCGAGGGTGAGAATGACAAATCGATCGTTACGGGTGCTCGTCGTCTCCCACGGTCATCCGAGTTTCTCGCTCGGTGGCGGCGAGATCGCGTCCTACAATCTGCACAAGGGTCTCAACCGGATCGGAGACGCGGAATCCCGCTTCCTGGCGCGGGTCGGACATCCCGTCGTGCGACATGGCGGCACGGCGCTTCTCAGCTTGCGCCAGAAGCACGGCGAAATTCTCTACCACGCCGACGAATACGATCACTTCCTGCTCTCCAATCACAACACGGACGAGATCGAACGCGATTTCCTGCGCGTGGTGCGGGAGCTGAAGCCGGACGTGGTTCACTTCCATCATTTCATCGGGTTGGGGCTCGAATGCCTGTATGCGGTGCGGCGGGCGTTGCCCGAAGTCGTGATCGTCGTGACGTTCCACGAGTTTCTGTCGATCTGCCATCATCACGGACAGATGGTGAAGACCGGCAGCACCAAACTCTGCCATCGCTCGTCCCCTGCCGATTGCAATGCCTGCTTCCCGGAGATTTCGCCGGCGCGTTTTCTGCGGCGCGAGTATTTCGTGCGCTCGCTTTTGCAGGTCGCCGACCACTTCGTCTCGCCGAGCCAGTTTCTTGTCGATCGTTATGTGGATTGGGGCCTTCCGGCCGAAAAGTTCACCGTCATCGAGAACGGCCTCGATATCAGCGCGCCGGTCGAGCCGCGCCCGCTCCCGGATGCGAAGGGGCGGCGGGCACGTTTTGCCTATTTCGGACAGATCACCGCCTTCAAGGGCGTCGATGTTCTGCTCGATGCGGTGGCGCGCATTCCCGAATCCGTGTGGGGCGACGACGCACAATTGATGATCTTCGGCGGCAATCTCGAACGGCAGCCGAGCGCGTTCCAGGAGAAGATCAAGGCGCTGGTCGAGCGCGCCGGGACGCGCGTGCGCTTCTACGGCGCCTATCAGAACAGCGAAATGCCCCGGCTGATGAAATCCATCGACTGGACCATCATCCCGTCGATCTGGTGGGAAAACTCTCCGATCGTAATCCAGGAATCATTCTTCCACGGCCGCCCGCTCATTTGCAGCAATGTGGGCGGCATGGCTGAGAAGATCACCGACGGGGTCGATGGCCTGCATTTCCGGGTCGGGTCATCCGAAGACCTGATCGACCGCATGGTCGAGGCACTCACCGATGCGACATTGTGGGATCGTCTGCGCGCCGGCATCCGGCGTCCCATCGACATCGACGAATGCGCGAGCGTTCACCGCGACCTTTACCGCGACCTTGCTTCACACCGAGCCGAAATCGATCCGGCCGCAATCCGCACCGCCTGAAACAGACACGCCACTCAGCAGGAATAGGAGACACCCAATGGCCCGCGCTCTCGTCATGATCCCATCCGGGGAAGTTTACGACCACGACAATGTCCGCTGGTACCGCCACAAGGAGGTCCAGAGCCACATCAACCATTACCACAACATCGGCGACGCGTTCGTGTTCGACTCGTCGCTGAAGCTGCTGAACTTCGACAAGCTCGGCGTTCTGCCCATCGCCAATCCCGTCCTGGACGACATCGACAAGCTGAATGCGGAATATGACTACGTCTTCCTGCGCGGATCCAACTACGTCCACAAGGACATGCGATGGAGCCAGACTGTCGATGTGCTCAAGCGACTGAAGATCCCGGTCATTGCCTATGGCATCGGCGCGCAAGCTCCGGTCAAGGGCAAGATCGAGCTCTCGGCCGAGACCAAGACCGTGCTGCGGATGATGGCCGATTCAACAACCTCGATTGGGGTGCGCGGTGCCTATTCGGCGCAGGTCCTCTGGGATATCGGCATCAAGAACGTCCGCATCGTCGGCTGCCCCACAGCTTTCCGCCGCAATGATCCCAACATGGCGATCAAGCTGCCGCCGCTTGAAAAGGTGCGCAATGTCGGCATCACGCTGCGACGCGAGGTGTCGCCGGCATACGCACAGGATATCAAGCGCTATCTCACGTTCCACCGCGATCTGGTGAAGTCGCTGGCCGCGCGCTTCGACGTCGTGCTGATGGCGCAGGGCGAGGTCGAGGAGAAGAAGATGGTCTTCGGCACGCCGGAGCAGAAGGAGGAAGCCTTCGCGGCCTTGCGCGCCAACAAGTGGGTGTCCGACTGGTACATGGACGAGACCATCGAGAAGCTGCATCGCGAACGGCTGTTCTATTCGGACGTGGTGGCGGATTACGAAGCGCTGGTGCAGCAGAAGGACCTGGTACTCGGCTATCGACTGCACGGCAACCTGATGGCGCTCGCCAACGGCACGCCGTCGATCTACTTCACCTATGACAGCCGCACGGTGGAATTCGCCGAGACCTACCAGATCCCGAGCTTCGATGTGTTTTCGGGCAAGGATTTCAACATCGAGGATTACTGGAATCAATCGCTGTTCGACAAGTTCAACCGGGCCTATCACCATACCTACCGGGAGATGCAGCAGTTCCTGGTCGAAAACGGCGTCGACAACAAGATGGTCGACGTGATGCAGAAGGCCAAAGAGCCGATCCAGCGGGTCGCCTGATGAGGCAACGCCGAACCGCTGGAGCGTGCCTGCTCTCCGTCGTCATCGGCGGGTGGCTCGCCTCCGGCGCTCACGCACAGGACAAGGCGGGCGGCGATCTCGCCGTCACGCCGACCGGTCCCGTCGAGACGGTGTTCGACTGGTCCCGCGACGCGTGCGTCAAAACCAACGTTCCGGATGCGTCGGCGCGGGCGTTCCGGCGAGCGGACGGGGAGGTTCGGCTGGTCATCAGCCATAACGACAACCGGGCGCTCGCCGGACGCAGCCTCGATGCGCTCAAGCCCGATTGCGCCGTGCTGTTCGAGGCTGGACGATCCGCCGAACTGGCGGCGTTCGACGACCTCAGCTGGATCGGCGCCGTCTACACCCGCGACGGGAAGCGGGTGGATGCGCTGGCTCACACGGAACTCCGGGGCGACCGCACCCCCGGCCAATGCCCGGCCGGGAAATACAGTCCGTGCCTGCTCAACACCGTCACGGCGCTCGTGTCCGAGGACGGCGGCCGCAGTTTCCAGGCGGAGAACCGCGGCGGGCGTCCGCCTGTGGTGGCGACCTTGCCGTATCCGTTCCCGACCGACCGCGACGGCCGGGTCGGCTATGCCAACCCGACCAACATCATCGAGCGCGACGGCTGGTACTACGCCTTCATCTTCGCCGATCATTACAAGGCCCAGCGCCGGGGCAACTGCCTCATTCGGACCCAAAACCTCGCCGACCCGTCGTCATGGCGGGCCTGGGACGGCGAGGGGTTCGGCGCCAGCTTCATCGACCCGTTCCGGGACAGCAATGCGGATCCCGAAGCCCATGTCTGCGCACCGGTCGCGCCCGCGACCTTCGGGCGGATGATCGGCGGCATGGTGAAACGACGGGGCGGCGACGAGGTGCTGGCCGTCTTCGGCGACAGGCGGAAGGGCGAGGGCGGACAGGTCGAGGAGGGGATCTTCGCCGCGACCTCCCGCGACCTTGTCAAATGGAGCAAGCCGTCTCTGGTGATGAAGGCCGAGCTGCTGTGGGACAAATCCTGCGACGAACCGCATGCGTATTTTTATCCCAGCCTGATCGATCCGCGGGCGACGACGTTTTCGTTCGAGGATTTCGGGGATTCCGGCTTTCTCTACCTGACGCGCTATCAGTTGAAGGATTGCAAAGTGACCTGGGATCGTGATCTCGTGCGCGTCCCTGTGACGCTGAAACCTTCGCGCTCGTAGGATCCTTCTTCTCCAGTTTCCGTTCAACTCTCCGCAAAAGGTTCAGGAATGACAGTTCTCGTGACGGGTGGTGCCGGTTATATCGGGAGCCACCTGGTGCTCGCCCTCGTGGATGCCGGGCGCAAGGTGGTGGTTCTCGACAATCTGAGCACCGGATTTCGGTGGGTCGTGCCGCCGGGGGTCACTTTGATCGAGGGCGATTGCGGCGATGAGGCGCTGGTCGAGGAGATCATCGGCGCGCACGCGATCGAGGCCATCGCGCATTTTGCCGGTTCCATCGTGGTTCCGGATTCGGTCACGGACCCGCTCGGCTATTACTTGAACAATACGGTGAAATCGCGCGCGCTCATCAGCGCGGCGGTCAAAACCAATGTCCGCAATTTCATCTTTTCTTCGACCGCCGCCGTCTACGGCGACGCCTCGGAAAATCCGATCTCCGAGACGGCAACCCTCCAGCCGCTTTCGCCCTACGGCTCGTCGAAACTCATGACCGAGATCATGCTTCGCGACACCGCGACCGCCCATCCGTTCCATTACGTGGCTCTGCGTTACTTCAACGTGGCGGGCGCGGACCCGCAGGGTCGAAGCGGACAATCGAGCCGGCGCGCGACGCATCTCATCAAAGTCGCCACGCAGGCGGCTCTGCGCGAGCGCAGTCACGTGGACATCTTCGGCACCGATTATCCGACTCCCGATGGAACCTGCCTGCGTGACTACATCCACGTGTCCGACCTCGCCGAGGCGCATTTGCGCGCGCTCGACTATCTGGCCGCCGGGGGTACGAGCACAGTGCTGAATTGCGGCTATGGCAGAGGGCATTCGGTGTTCGAAGTCATCGACGCGGTAAAGCGCGTGTCCGGCACCGACTTCCCGGCCGTCCGCATGGATAGGCGAGCGGGAGATCCGGCCATGCTGGTCGCGGGCGCCGACCGCATCCGCGAAACACTAGGCTGGCGACCCGCGCTCGACGATCTCGACACGATTATTGCGCATGCCCTCGCCTGGGAGAGACGTCTCGCCGAAATGGGTGAGCAGCCAGCATAGCAGTGGCGGCGGTTTGAAGTGTGGCGACGGACTCGCCACACGCCTAACGGTCGTACGGTAAATGCTGTGTCAGTTCATGCTGTTCAGACCGGAGCGAATGCTGGCGACGATCTGCTCGATCTGATGCTCTTCGACGATGAGGGGAGGCGAGAGCACGATAGAATCGCCCGACGCTCGCACCAGGACGCCGTCCTCGTAGCACGAATGCGCGCACAGGCTTCCTCTTGCGCCGGGCTCGCCCGGTCGTGAGGCCAGTTCGACGACGCCGAGAAGTCCGATGTTGCGGATATCGACCACGTGGGGCGCGCCCTTGAGCTGGTGCAGGGCCGCTTCCCAAACCGGCGCCAGGGCGGCCGTTCTCGCGAAGAGATCAAGCTCCTCATAAGTGTCGAGAGCCGCAAGTCCAGCCGCGCAGGCCAAGGGATGGCCCGAATAGGTGTAGCCGTGAAACAGCTCGATCGCCTCAGGCGGGCCCGCCATGAATGCATCGAACACCAGATCGCTGACGATCACGCCACCCATCGGCACCGCACCGTTCGTCATGCCCTTGGCGCAGGTGATGATGTCGGGCGTGACGCCGAATGCCTGGGCGGCGAAGGGCTGTCCGAGGCGGCCGAAACCTGTGATCACCTCATCGAAGATGAGAAGGATGCCGTGGCGTGTGCAGATCGAGCGGAGCCGATCGAGGTATTGCGTCGGCGGCGGATAGACGCCTCCCGACCCGATCACCGGCTCGACGATGACGGCGGCGACGGTGGCGGGATCGTTCACCTGCAGCAAGGCCTCAAGTTCGTCCGCGTAATCCGCCCCGGTGACCGGTTGGCCGCGAGAAAAGCCCATCTTGGACCGATCGTAAGGCAGAGACAGGTGCGCCACATCCGGGAGGAGCGGCCCGAAATCGCGCTTGTGCCGGCCGATCCCGCCGACCGACAAGCCGCCGAATCCCATGCCGTGATACCCCTTGGCTCGCCCGATGAGCTTCGTCCGTCCGGCATCGCCGCGGGCGCGGTGATAGCCTCGGGCAATCTTCAATGCGGAATCGACGGCCTCGGAACCGGAATTGGTGAAGAACACATGATCGAGACCTTCAGGCGCCACCTCCGTCAGTCGCCGGGCCAGTTCGAACGCGCCGGGATGGCTCATCTTGAACGAGGAAACGAAATCGAGACGTCCCGCCGATTCCCGGATCGCCTCGACGATTCGAGGTTGGGCGTGGCCGGCATTGACGCACCATAGGCCCGCCATGGCATCGAGGATACGGCGACCGTCCGCCGCGATGTAGTACATTCCCTCCGCGCCGACGAACATCATCGGCTGGGACCGGAATTGCCGCATGGCGGTGAACGGCAGCCAATGGGCGTCGCCCACATCATTGGCGAGGGGGCGCGGAGCAGTCTGGAGAGAGGTGGTCATGGCAGGGCACCTGCGAGAGGGAAGGGTTTGGGATTTTGTAACAAAAAAATGCAAGCTCAGCCCGGATCGTCTCTCTTGCCGCTTCGAATGCGGCTTGCCCGCTCCAGATGGCGGCGCATGAGCGCGGACGCGATGTCCCGCTCGTCCCGAGACAGATAATCGAGGATCTCCAAGTGTTCCCGGCAATTCACGACAACGCGCTCGAAGCCGAACTTCCAGTCATATTGCGAGAAACGTCGCAGCTGGTTCTGGCGACGGATGGCGGAGTGCACGAAACGGTTTCCGGAGGCTGCCGCAAGACCCTCGTGAAACGCCGCGTTCATCTCGAAGAAGGCAACGCTGGAGGCCTCGAGCCACGGTCGCTCCAGGGTGTCGGTGTGGCGTTCGACCATCGTCTCGATCCACGCCGGTTCCACGCGAAATCCGGGTTCGAGGATTCCCATCGGCTCGATCATGATTCGAAAGCGGTAGCTCTCGTCATGGGTCGCGGAATCACGCGATCCAGCCAGGAACCGCCAGCCGTAACCGGGTTTCCGCTCGACCATCTCAAGGTCTGACAGCCGGGTGAGGACCCGTTGGACGGTCGGGCGGTTCAGGCCGTAGCGGCGCATGATCTCCACTTCCGAAATGTCTTCTCCCAGCGCCCCGCTGCGATGGTCGCGCGCGATCTGGACCAGCCAGTCCTCATCCTCGTCGGATGAAATCGCAGCATGCCCGTTTGAAGGGATGGCGATCAATTCGACGCCGCGATTGGCCCGTCGGGTGACGATGCCTCGTTCTTCCAGATGCTGGAGTGCGCCGCGCACCGGCGTGCGGGAGACCTCGAGGCGCCGCGCTAGGCTGTTCTCGTTCAGCAACGCTCCGACCGTCAGCCCCTCGTCGTTGACGAGTTGAACGATGCGTTCTGCGAGGTCCTGCTGCAATCGGGTCGGCTGGAACACCTGAAGATTCCTCTTGCTTGTATTCTGTCATGATGAAATACAATGTTCTCGCAGAAAATGCCAGAGCTATTGAGAAAAGGTCTTCGATAATGACGCCATCCTGCCCGCTCGTAGAGATTTCCGGCACCCCGCGCGAGAGGGGACGTCAGTATGGCGAGCAGGCCGCGGAGCGCGTGCGGTTGGGGATCGAGCATTACTCGGCCCAGCTTGCCGGCAGCAATCTCACGTCGGACGGTATCAGGACTCTCGTGCAGAAGTTCGAGCCGACGATTGACCAGTTCGATCCGACTTATCTGGAGGAGATGCGCGGCATCGCGGAGGGCGCCGGAGTGGCGTTCGAGTCGGTGGTGCTCCTCAATGCCCGCACCGAAATCCTGAAACTCGCCCAGCGGCCAGCGGATAAAATGAAATCCCCGGACGACGACCCGGATGGCTGCACAGGCGTCGTGGCGCTGCCCGAGGTCACCAGGGACGGCAGGCTCATCCACGCCCAGAACTGGGATTGGAAGGTCGAATGCGCCGAGACCGCAGTGGTCCTCAAGGTGCGTCGAGAGGACGGGCCGGACATCCTGACCTTTACGGAGGCGGGCGCGCTCGGCCGATCCGGCTTCAACGCGGCGGGTATTGCGATCACGGCCAATTATCTGGAGACCGACCGGGATTATCGGCGCCTCGGCGTGCCGCTGGCGCTGATCCGGCGCAAGGTTCTGGAGCAGAAGCACCTCGCGGCTGCCATGCGCGCGGTCTACACGACCGCCAAATCGGCCGCCAACAACATGATTGTCAGCCAGGCCAACGGCGTTGCCATCGACTTCGAATGCGCACCGGACGAGACGTTCCAGGTCCACCCGGAGCGCGGTCTCATCGTCCACGCCAATCATTTTCAAAGCCCGGTTGCCTTGTCGAAGCTGAAAGATACCGGCATCGCCAACACGCCCGACAGTCTTTACCGGGACATCAGGGTCCGCGCGCTCATCGAGCCGCATCTTGGTGCGGTGACGCGCGACACGGTGAAAGACGCTCTGTTCGACGACTTCGAGACGCCGTGGGCGGTCTGCCGTCCGCCTCGCAAGACTCTCGGCAACAATCTCAGCGCCACCGTGGCGATGATCGTGATGGAGCCGATGCTCGGAACCTTGGAGGTGGCAATGCTGCCGGCGCTCAATCGAAACTTCACCACCTACAAGCTCGACATGGAGGTTCAACGCCCGACCACCCAGGGCGCAGCCAAAGTGACGTCGATCGCAAAAGCCGGATAGGCAGCGATCGGCGTCCAGCGACGCAGAAGAACAATAATCAGAGCAGGAACGATTTCAGATCTAACGGAGGACGACGATGACGTTGAAGGCAAAGCTTTTACTGGCAGGGTGCGTTTCGGGATTGTTTGCGGCATCGGCCCTGCCATCGCTGGCTCAGCAATCGGTGCTGCGCATTTCGCTCAATGCGGACATTCGGGGAACGAATCCGGGTGTCAACCGGGATGACAACACCGATGCGGTTGTCCTCCACTCGGTGGAGGGGCTTGTGGCCTATGGCGAGAACGCCAGCATCAAGCCGCTCCTCGCGGAATCCGTTGCAGTCTCGGAGGATGGGCGCACCTACACTTTCAAGCTCCGCCAGGGAATCAAATTTCACAATGGCGCCGACCTGACATCCGCGGATGTCGCCTGGAACTGGAAGCGTTATACCGACCCCAAGACCGAGTGGCGCTGCCTTGCGGAGTTTGACGGTCGCGGACGCACGCAGGTCGAAGTCATTGAGACGCCCGATGCAAGCACGGTCATTTTCCGCCTGACCAAGCCGGACGCGCTCTTTCTCGCCACGCTCGCGCGCACCGATTGCGCCATGACGGGCATCGTGCACAAGGATTCGATCAAGGCGGATGGCAGCTGGGACAAACCTATCGGCACCGGACCGTTCAAGTTGACCGAGTGGCGGCGGGGTGAGTTCGTCAAGCTCGCACGCTTCGATGCCTATTCGAGCCTCGGCGAAGGGCGGCCTGACGGCTATGCCGGCTCCAAGCGTCCGCTGGTGGACGAAGTCCGCTTCATGGTCATTCCCGATAACGCCGCCGCCAAGACCGCATTGCTGCGTGGCGATGTGGACGTGGTGCCGGACGTGGCGAATGCCGATGTGAAAGAACTGAAAGCGCAGGCCAACCTGGGTCTTTCCATTGCGCAGAACATGGGCCTCAGCACGCTTCTGCTCCAGACGAAGGACCCGCTGCTCTCGAACGTGAAGTTGCGGCAGGCCATCGCTGCAGCACTCGACACCTCACAGATCGCCGCAGCCGTCACCGAGGGTCTCGCCAAGCAGAACAACTCCATCGTGCCGTTGAGTTCTTCTTATCACACGGCGGCGCATGACCGGGGCTACAAGCACGATCCCGAGGCGGCCAAGAAGCTTCTGCAGGAGGCTGGCTACAAGGGCGAGCCGATTGTGATCATGACCAACAAGCGCTACCCACAGACTTTCGCGTCGTCCGTCATCATGCAAGCGATGCTCCAGGCGGTCGGGATCAATGCGACGCTGGAAGTGCTGGAATGGGGCACGCAACTCGATCGCTACAATAAGGGAAACTATCAGATGATGGCATTCCCGTATTCGGCGCGACTGGACCCCTCGTTGAGCTACGAATCCGTCATGGGTGCGAAGGAGAAGCAGCCTCGAAAGGTTTGGGACAATCCCGAAGCGCAGGCGCTTCTCGAAAAGTCGATGGTGGTGTCAAATCAGGCCGAGCGTCAGAAGATCTTCGACGAGTTGCATTCCCGGTTCCTGACCGAGGTGCCGTTCGTGATGCTCTATAACGGGGTCGAGGCCAGCGCCTTTCGCAAGAACGTGCAGGGCTACGCCGCGTCCGTGCTCTCGAAGCCGCGGGCCTGGGAGGTTCGCGTCGCGAACTGAGGCCCCGCGGGGACCCTGGGAGGTTCGCGTCGCGAACTGAGGCCCCGCGGGGACGATGAGCCTTTGCGAATTCAGCCGCGGCGGCGTTGCGGCGGCTGAATTCGGGCGAGTTCCTTCTCGGCCGACTGCCGGATATGGGCAGTGAGGATGCTTCTGAGAGCCGGCGCGTCCCCTGCCTCGATTGCCTCGATCATCAGGAAATGCTCGCGACCGGATTGTTCGATGCGGGCGCGGGTCTTCCACTGCGTCGCCGGGGCGGAGGGACCGCGCCCTCGTATATCGAGAGCGAGGTTCACGAGTTCTTGGTTCGAACAGAGCTTGAGGAGCCGAATGTGGAATGCGACGTTCGCCTCGTATTGTTCGAGCAGGGTGCCGGTCAACACGAGGTCGGAAAACCGTTGCGCGAGTGCGCGCAGTTCCTGCCGGTCGGCTGCCGTCGCGTTTTGAACAATGGTGTCCGCCGCTGCGGTCTCGAGGACGATCCGCACCTCGCGGATTTCATCTGCCTGCCGGTCGTCGAGGGCGTGAACGTGGTAGCCCCGGTTGGGCACATGCCGGACCAGGCGTTTGCTCGACAGTTGGTCCAGCGCACGTCGCACCTCCATGCGCGTTGCCCCGTACCGGTTTTCCAGATCGATCTGCTTCAGCCAAGTACCGGGTGTGAAGACGCCGGCCTGAATGTCCTTCGCCATCGCCTCAAGAAGAGTGCCGCGGGAGATCTGCGTTTTGCTGGTCATAAAAATAACAACACCCCGATTGTGCAGTCCGCAACCCTCATACGGCATCGCCGGGCGACGGCAATGGGGACGGCGAGGGGAAGCCTCCGCGATATCAAATCACACTTCGGCGGTGGGCCGCAAAAAAGCCGTCAGCCAGTATTGCCAAGGCCACAGGTAAATGCAAACATTTTGGCGCCAATTCTGAAACCAATCGAGAGAGCTTCATGACGATTGCCGCAGCGACCCCTGCACCGGAGACCGAGGATCGCGGGAGCCAGATCTACGATCTCGGCCATACGACAATCTTTGCGAGCCGCCACGATCCACGTTTTTCCTATTGTCTTTACGTTCCCGCCAACCTCGGCCAGGAAGCGAAGCCCGATCTCGTCGTGGCGATGCACGGAACCGGCCGCGGCTTCACTTCATATCGCGACGCCTTCTCCGAATTCGGCCGGTGGAACAACTGCATCATTCTCTGCCCGCTCTTTCCGGTCGGAGTGCGCGGCGACGGCAACCGCGACGGCTTCAAGTACATGCAGGAAGCCGATATTCGCTACGACCAGGCGCTCCTCGCGATTGTCGAGGAAGTTGGCGAGCGATATGCACTCAACGTCGATCGGTTCGCGCTCTTTGGTTTTTCCGGCGGAGGGCATTTCGCCCATCGATTCCTGCTCCTCCATCCGAACCGTCTTTGGGCCGCCTCCATCGGCGCCCCCGGATCGGTGACGCTGCTTGATCCGACCCGTGATTGGTGGGTCGGCGTGCGCGACATGAAGGAACGGTTCGGCATCGAACCCGATATCGCAGCCATGCGGAACGTGCCGGTGCAGATGGTTGTCGGCGCGGCCGATCTCGAGACATGGGAAATCACCCACCGGGAAACCGGCAGGCACTGGATGCCCGGTGCAAACGATGCCGGTCGGACGCGGCCCGAGCGTCTCGACAGCCTGCGCCGCTCCTTTGAGGCTGCCGGCGTAAAGGTCCAGTTCGATCTCGTGCCGAACGTGCCGCATGACGGAGACCGTGTCGTCGAACACGTGGAAAATTTCTTCGCCGCAGTTCTCAAGAACCGGCGCACGAACAAAAAAGCAAAACCAGAGGTATGAACAGATGAAACTATCAATCGCGACAGCCCTTGGGGCTGCTCTCATGGCTGCGTCTCCGGCGGCGGCTCAAGGCGTCACCGTGGCGCTCAACGCTGATATCCGCAGCACCAATCCCGGCGTCAATCGCGACGACAACACCGATGCGGTCGTGCTGCACATGGTGGAAGGCCTCGTCGGCTACCGCCAGAACGGCACCGTTGCGCCGCTGCTGGCGGAATCGGTGCAGCTGTCGCCCGACGGCAAGACCTACACGTTCCGCCTGCGGCCGGGCGTCAAGTTCCACAACGGAGCAGCGCTGACGGCTGACGATGTCGTGTGGAGCTGGAATCGCTACATGGATGCCAAGACCGACTGGCGCTGCAGGACCGAATTCGATGGTCGCAGCGGCCTCAAGGTTGAAAAAATTGCGGCTCCGGATGCATCCACCGTCACGATGACGCTCGACCGGCCGAGCGCGCTCTTCCTCGATTCCCTCGCGCGGACCGATTGTGGCATGACGGCGATCCTGCACAAGGATTCGGTGAAGGCCGACGGGAGCTGGGACAAGCCGGTCGGAACCGGTCCGTTCAAGTTCGGCGAGTGGCGCCGCGGTGAAGCCGTCACGCTCGCACGCTTCGACGACTACCAGTCGCTTCCGGGCGAGAAGCCGGATGGCCTGGTGGGTGCGAAGCGCGCCGCTATTCCCGAGGTGAAGTTCCTCGTCGTTCCCGACGCTTCAACGGTCAAGGCTGCGCTTGCGTCAGGGGCAGTCGATGTGGCGCAGGTGCTCGATTCGGACGTGCCGGAATTGGCCAAAAGCAAAACCGTCGAGGTGGGCCTTTTCCCGTCGGCGACCAAACACACCTTCCTGTTCCAGACCCGTGATCCGCTTCTCGGCAACGTGAAGCTCCGCCAAGCGATCGCGGCCTCGATCGACATGCCGCAGCTTGTGGCGGCGGTCTCGAACGGCAACGGCAAGGCGAACAATTCCGCTATCGCGCTCACCTCCGCCTATTACAAGGCCGCACAGCGCGAAGGCTACGCCTATGATCCGGCTAAGGCCCAGAAGCTGCTGAAGGAGGCTGGCTACAAGGGCGAAACGATCAAGATCATCGCGAACAAGCGCGTCCATGTGCCGAGCTTCAACGCAGCCGTCATCGCGCAAGCGATGATGCAGGCCGTCGGCATCAATGCGGAGATCGAAGTGCTCGAATGGGCGACCCAGCTCGACCGCTACAACAAGGGCAATTATCAGATGATGTCCTTCTCGTATTCGGCGCGCCTCGACCCGGCCTTGAGCTTCGAACAATTCTCCGGCCCCAAGGACACGCAGCCGCGCAAGGTTTGGGACGACGCGGAAGCGCAGGCATTGCTCGAGAAGGCCTCGACCATCTCGGACGAGGCTGAGCGCCAGAAGCTCTTCGACGAACTCCACAAGCGCCAGATGGCAACAACCCCGCTGATCATCTTCGCAAATGGCCAGGAAGCCTGGGCGCACACGAAGCGTGTGCAGGGCGCCGAACCGTGGGAAGGCAAACCGCGCGCCTGGGGCGCACGGGTTGTGACGAACTGATCGGCTGGTAACGGGGAGGTACGACCATGCTGCGCTTCGCCATCCGACGGATCCTCATGGCCGTAC
>NZ_VCMV01000021.1 GCF_008757455.1 Microvirga brassicacearum
CCCTCCTGCAGGTCCCATTCCCGGCCGCTCACCCGCCCACCCGGCTCGTACACGGTCCTGAGATGGTGCGTCTGCGTGCCGTTGGCGCCCTTGGTTTCGTAGGTGCTCCGCACCTGGCGACCATTGCCGTCATAGCCATAAGAGATCGTCGCCGCCGCGTTCGCCAGGCTGATCAGGCGTCCCCCGTCGGGGCCGCTTCCGGGCGCCCCGTAGGTGCTCGTCGTCACCTCCGGACGCGGCATGTTGGCCCGCACGGTCTTGGTCTTGAGGCGGCCAAGATCGTCATAGGCAAAGGCGGTCTTCTCGCCGCGGGCGTCGGTCTGTTCCACCAGCTCCCCGGCCAGGTTGTAGCGGTAGTGCCACAGGCCCCGGTCGGGATCGTTCACCTGCATGCGCCGCCCCAAGGTGTCGTAGGTGTAGGACCAGGCGCTGCCGCGGGGATCGCGAACGCCAGTCATCCGGCCGAGCCCGTCATAGGTCATGGTGGTGGTCAGGAAGGCGCCGCCGACATACGGGCGATCCGCCTGGATCGTGCGGCCATAGGCATCCCGGTGGGCGCGCGCGACACGGGACAGCTCGTCCCGCGTCTCGATCAGGTCGAAGCCGACCGGGCTTGCCTTGTAGGCGCTCGTCACCATGGTCTGGTCCGGACGCGTCATCTTCACGACCCGGTCGAGACCGTCATAGGCAAAGCGCGTCAGCTCGCGCGGCCCGCCCGCATAAAACGGCAAGGTGCGGCTTTCCGGCTGCCCGCGCCGATTGTAGTCCACATCGACCTGGATGGCGTTGCCGGGCGCGCTGCGAAGCGTGCTCCGCACCCGCCCGTGCCCGTCCCGGTAGACGGAGGCGCTCAGCGTGCCGCCGCCCAGCGGCGTGACGGTCTCGATGCGCTGCCGGTACGGGTCGCCGATGTTGTGATAGTTCCAGGCGGTGGTCTCGCCGCCCGGCTTGACGACGGATTTAGGGCGGCAATGTTCGTCGTAGCCGTAGGTGGTGGCCTGGCCGGTGAGATCCTTGGTGCTGGCGGACTTGCCGCACCGGAAATCCCACTCTGCCGATCGAACCGTGACGCCGGCGGTGGTCACATTGGTGGGAAAGAGGTGGTAGGTCGGATCGAACGTGGTCACCGTCTGGCGGTTGATCTCATCCGTCACCGTGATCCGATTGCCGTAGGGATCATAGGTGGCAGCGCGGTCCGCATAGGTCCCCGCCTCTTTGAGCCAGCGACGGGTCAGGGTCAGATCGCCCTTTGCCGGAGGCATGGTTCCGCCCTGGCCGTCGTAATGGAACAGGGTTTGGGCAATTTCGCGATTCGAATCGACGGCGGTGCCCTCATAGACGCGCTCATTGGCGGGCCGTTTCACGATGTAGGCGGTCGTGTTCGGGTAGAACTTCCAGGCGGTGACGCGCTCGTCGCCGGAAATGTCGAGACGGCCATGCTCCTTGAGCTGAATCAGGTTGCCGTGGACCTTGTCGAACTCGCGCTCGACCTTGCGGGTACGTGATCCATCCACCAGCATGTCCGTCGTGGTGGTGGCGGTGTTGTGGGCCCAGTAGGGCGCGCTGCCGATGTTGACGGTCCAGGTCTCGTCGACCACGCGCAGCACCGGCGCGCTCGCACCCGCGCCGGCCCTGACGGTGAGCTTCTCGATCTTGCCGGCCGCAGCCACGTTCTGCAGAAACTGGTATTCGCGCACCGGGCACTGGGTCTCGCCCGTGATGCACGGCAGCTTCATGGTGACCGTCTTGAAGCCGTAGAAACGGCGCTGGCCATGGCTGTAAAACCCTCCCGAATAAGCAAACCCGGTCTTGGTGCGGCCGCCGCGACCGTCGTCGCGTTCGATGGAGGACACGCGCTGCAGCACGAACGGCATGCGATCGTTCGGCGTGGTCGAGGAGGGCTCGTAGGCGATGGTGGCGGTGCCGCCCCAGATGTTGGCGACGCCAGTGAGGAGGTCCTGCGGCACCCCGGTGGAAGTCCAGACCTTGTTGGTGAAGACATCGGTCTTGCCGTCGCCGTTGAAATCCCCCGCGCGTAGCGCGATCGGAAGCGGGGAGACGTTGGTGACATCCGGCAGGCTCCGGCGCACGAAGGCGGAGCCCTTGTAGCGCAGGATCGTGCCGCCGGCGGCATTAGGGGCTGAGGGGACGTAGACGTCCGAACGTCCATCCCCGTCGAAATCTCCCACCAGGGCGCCGGGGGCGGCGCTCGACAGGGCGGTCATCGGACCCTTGATCAGGATCTTGCCGTTCGACAGCATCACGCGGGCGGTCTTGTGATCCTTGTTCAGAAGGGTGACGTCGCTCTTGCCGTCGCCGTTGAGATCCCCGACCACGAGCTCCGCGACGGGCTCAAGGCCACCGGCGATGAGCACCTTCTCCTGCGCCTTGAATCTCTTGCCGGCCTTGTCCCACAACAGGATCGCCGCATGGGTACCCCAGACCAAGTCAGGCTCATGGCAAATGAGATCAGTGCGTCCGTCGCCGTCGAAATCGCCGGTCTGGACGAGGTAGTTACGCAGGGTATTGCAGAGCGGAAGTGCGCCCACAATGTAGCGCGGGCTGGGGGTGGATAAGAGCGTGCTGTCGAAGAAGATCTTGCTGGTTCCGCTACCCTCGAAATCGCCGGCGATGGCGCGGCCTGCGAGACCGCCATGGGGCAGGGAGAACCAATCAGTGGCGGTGAGTTGCGTTTTCCCGGCGATCGTATCGAGGCGGTAGAGCACGGCCTTCGTGCCGGTGACCGTGGTGCATTCATTCGTGTTCGTATTGCAGGTCTCGTCTGCCCAGGAGACGATCCGCATCACCTGCTGCCGGCCCAGGCCGAGGAAGTCGCCGGAAAGCCAGCGGTCGCCGCCCGTCACGGTATGACCGTAGGCGATGTTGGCAAGCCAAGCCGACGCATAGGCGCCTTGGGCCGGGTTGGTCGAATAGACGAAGGTGCATTTGTCAGCCGTGGACGCACATGTGTAGCCGAACACGTCGCTGCGCTGGTCGCCGTTAAGGTCGAGGACCAGGCGTTCGTGGCCGGCAGCGATGGTCGCGCCGGAAGCCCGGAAGCCGAGGGCGCTGGACGAATAAGCGAAGGTCGTCGCTGGCAGCCGCGCGCCGTCGGTAACCGTGCCGGTGGCGTCGATGACAACGTTGTTGCCGAATTCCTGCACGCTCGTTAGCCGGGCGGAGCCGGTGAGGGCCGAAATGTCGTGGACGAGCTTGTAGGCCCGCACCTTCTGGCCGCCGGTACGCACCAGGATGGTCTTCAGGCGGCCGGAAACCCGCCCGATGCTTCCGCCGCCATTGGCGATCGACATGGCGGGCGTTGACAGCTTGTGCCGGTAGAGGACGATCTCGGTGCCGTTATAGGTGATCCTGGTCGGATAGCAGACGGAGCCGGACGCACAGTGATAGCTGTACTTGACCACGTTTCCGTGCCGGTCCGTGGCCGAAGTGAGGACGAAAAGATATTTGTCCTTGAGGTTGGGGTCCCCGGAAAGGGTCGGGTTCACGAGCCCCGAAGCCTGATAGATATAGACGGTCCCATCCCGCGCCGTGATTCTCCAGCGCTTGGCACTGCCCGAATAGGCGAAGCGTCGATAGCTCTCCACCTTGGACATGCGGTTGCCCCCACTCGCGCAGCTCGGAGCCTTCGATGGCTTCGGGCAGGGCACGATCTCTTCCCCGTCGAGCAGGAAGACGTCCGTGTCGTCGAAGCGCGGCGTGCCGCGGCCCTTCGAGACGCGCACGATGCTCGAGATCCCATCCAACGACCATCCGGTGCCGAAAAAGCCGGCGAGCGGTCCGCCGGCTCTGAGGCCGCGGCCTGAATCGTAGACCAAGCGCAGCTTCGGCTCGAGGCCCCGAAAGCTCGGGACCGCGATGGGGATCGAAGTGGTGTAGCTGCCGCTATAGGACGCGTCCGGCAGGAGCGCCGATGTGTCGTCCACCGCCCCGGCGGCCGGCTCCGGGGTGGTGCTGGCGTTGGTGGTCATGGTGCTGGATTTCGCGGCACCAGACGTCGTGACGCTGGGAGCCTCGCCACCGGACGATGCCGATTCGGCATGGGCGGGCTCAGGAGCCGTGTCCTCGGGGGAAAGCCCACCCGTGGGATTCATCGGCACCGGCGGACCCGTCCGGCCCTCCGTATCCAAGGTCCCGCTGGCCGCCTCCGCCGGGTCCGCGTCGTCAGAGATCACGACATCCTCGGAAGGCGCGGTCTGCGCCGGCGTCTGCGCCCGGAGCGGAACCGTCTGGAAGAGACTTATGGAACCGGCGAGGCAAAACAGAAGGACGACAGGAGGAAAGAGGCGGAAGGCGGGCACAGGAAGTACACTTTGTGGTTGTGGGGCGGTCGAGGTCGATAATCCTAGACTGACACCGGCCAGCCGCTTTAGGTATCTTTACTGATATATCGTTGCTTTTATCCACAAGCTTCTGGCAACTCCGGATGGAAAACCACAAGCTACTCGGGGATGAGATAATCAGCCTACCGCCGGAAACGCGGGGCGCAGATTAGAATCGTCTCGAGGTACTTCAATGAAAGGCGCCATCGGCATTGCTGCCATCGCCGGGACGATCGCATTGGCGGGGTGCGCATCCCAATCTTCGTCACCCGACGGCGACGGCCGTTACAGTCTCCTGGGGCCGAATGCGCGATACCTAACCTCGGGGCGCCCGGAATTGGGGAGCGACGGGCCGATTCCCGCGAGCGGACCCAATCGGCGAGCCGGCTACACGGATCTCGGCAGCGAGGCGGCCGGAACCGGCGGCCAAACAAGCGAGCCGATCCTCATCACGGAGAACGGTACGAAAGTCACGGTGAACTTCGTAAACGCGGATCTGCAGGATTTCGTGCGCGTGGTTTTCGACGACGTGCTGAAGGAAAACGTCATCGTCGACCCTGCCCTGACCGGTCGGGTGACGCTCCGCACCACCGAGCCGGTGACGCGACAGGCGGCTTTGTCTTTAGTTCGCAACGTTCTCCAGCTTCACGGAGCAGCCCTGGTCAAGGCCGATGGTGTTTTTCGGGTCGCCAGTCGCGGCAATGGCTCGGAACAGGGACCGGTCGGCGAGAACATTCGCATCGTCCCGATTCGATTCCTGAAGGCGGAGCAAGCGCGTGCGGCCTTGCAGCCCTTCGCAACCGCCGGCACTCAGATCGTCGCCAGCACCGAAGGACGCTATCTTATTCTGGCCGGGTCCCCGGCCGACCTCGACCCGATGGCCCAACTCCTCGACACGCTCGATGTCGACCAGATGCTGGGTATGTTCTTTGCTCTCGTCCCGCTCAAGGATGCGAGCGCCGCAACCGTCGCCACGGAAGCAGCCCAGATGTTCGGAGGGGAAAATGAGGGCGCTTTCCGGGTGCTCCCGATTCAGAGAATGAACGCGGTCCTGCTGATGACCAGATCGACGGCAGCGCTCAAGCGCGCCAAGGATTGGGTCGAACGTCTCGACCAGACCGGCAACGACAGTCGGCAGATGAGGGTGTTTCAGATTCAGAACCGCCGCGCCGCCGACCTCGCCAAGATTCTTAGCGGAATGCTGGCCGGACAAGGCGGTCCCGCCGGCGAGGCTCCGTCCGGCAACGCAGGCGCCCTCGGCGCAAACGGCGCGGCAAAGATCGAGCCGGCAGCACTCAGCGCGGCTCACGAGCCCGCGAGCCCGGAGACGGGCCACCCCCTGCAGGGCGTCCAGGTCCGCGCCGATACCGCAACCAATTCGCTTGTCGTCATGGCGCGCCCTGAAACCTACGGGCTGATCGAGTCGGCGATCCGCCGGCTCGATGTCCTGCCGACGCAGGTCCTAATCGAGGCCACTATCGCCGAGGTCGGATTGAACGATGCCCTACGCTACGGCGTGCGCTGGTATTTTCAGCAGGGGGCCCATGGCGTTTCTCTCAATGACGGAAGCCCGAACCCCGGCGCGAACCTGCCGGGCTTCAACTACGTGTTCAACGTCCCGCAAGGGCGTCTTGTGGTCAACGCTCTCGAGAAGATCACCAACCTCGAGGTCATCTCCTCCCCAGCCCTCACCGTCCTCGATAACGAGACCGCGACTCTCAAGGTCGGCGATCAGGTTCCGATTGCGACGCGGTCCGCCCGCAGCGTCACGAACCCGGAGGCGCCCGTCGTCAACGAGATTGAACTGAAGGATACGGGCATCATCCTGACCGTCACGCCGCGCGTGAACGCGAGCGGTCTCGTCATGCTCGATATTTCGCAGGAGGTCAGCGATGTGGTTCCCACATCCACTTCCGCCATCGACTCGCCGACGATCCGGCAGCGCAAGATCAACAGCTCGGTCGCCGTGCAAAGCGGCGCTGAAATCGTTCTTGGCGGTCTCATCTCGTCGAACCGTCAGGCCGGCAAGGAGGGCATTCCGGGCTTGAAGGACATTCCGATCCTCGGTGCCGTTTTCACCAGCAATGCCGTCAACGATCGCCGCAAGAGCGAACTTTTGGTCATCATCAGGCCGACCGTGATCGCAAACCGCGTCGATCTGTTTCGTATCACCGAAGAGATCAAGGCAGGCATGACGGGAATTGCAAACATCAAGAGCCGCTAAGGCTCTTCCACAGGACGCATCAGCAGCACCCGCACTGTCAGCAGCATCAGAGGACCGACAAATGGCGACGATCACGTTTAACGCGAATGTGGACCCTAACAACGCGTTCCTGAGTATTCCGACCGAGATCGATTCTGTCGCGGCGACAAGCTCTACGGTCTTCGAGGTCGGAGACCAGCGGTTCACCCTCCTGCGGCTTGAGGGAACCGGCTTTACCTATTCGGCCCCGGGTGTGCCGAGCGCCGGTACGCTCACGGGCTTTTCTCTTTTGCAAGGAGGCATGACGACCGTCACCGTAACCGGATTGCCGTCTCTTCTGGCATTGCCCCAAGCCGAGGCTCTGCGCCTCGCAGGCGCTCCAGGCGCTTTGCTGAGATATCTTCTAGCCGGCAACGATGTCGCCGTTGGCGGAGTTGGCGACCAGGTCATCATTTCCGAAGGCGGCAATGACACGCTCGATGGAGGCGTTGGTGCGGATTATATCATCGCCGGCGATGGAGACGATCTCGTGATCAGCGGTCTGGGGCAAGGCCCAAGGGGCGGAGCGGCCGAGCGTTTGATCGGCGGCGATGGGACCGACCGGCTGGTCATCGATCGATCCGACCAGGCGCTCGCTTTCATGTTCGACATCATGGTCGATGACGTCACGGCGATGCTCGATGGCACGCGCCTGAGCGGGTTCGAACAAATGGAGTTTCGCTCCGGCCCCGGCAGCGATCAACTCGCCGGGGGACGTCTCGCCGATTTCATCAGCGCGGGTGACGGAAGCGATCGCGTCAGCGGCCGGGACGGCAACGATACATTGTCGGGAGGCAGCGGCGCAGACAACATCGACGGCGGAGCGGGCGATGATGCGATAACCGGCGATGAGGGCGTCGACGCTCTGGATGGCGGCGGGGGCAGCGACACCATCGACGGAGGCGCGCAAGCGGATAATTTGTCTGGAGGCGACGGCGACGATGCTTTGAGCGGCGGTGTCGACGCCGACAATGTCGACGGCGGATCCGGCAACGACCTCCTTTACGGCGGCGCAGGCGCGGACAACGTCAACGGAGGATCGGAAAACGATCTGGTCACCGGTGACGACGGAATTGATATTCTGGATGGGGGCGGCGGGAACGACACCATCGATGGGGGCATGCAGTCTGACAACATCTTCGGCGGCGACGGCGACGACATACTGATCGGCGGATTGGGTACGGATTATATTGAAGGCGGTTTCGGAAACGATGTTCTCGACGGTGGTGCTGGACCGGACGTATTGTCCGGGGGGCTAGGGAATGATCGCTACTGGGTCAATAGCGCGGGCGATACTCTGTCCGAGGCGACCCGCGAGGGATACGATTCCGTCTATACCTTTACGCACTACAGCCTCACCCCCACAGCCGCAATCGAGCTCTTGTGCACGGCAGATCCAAAAGGAAAAGCAGCCATTCAACTGAAGGGCAACAACTTCGCGAACTTCATTCAGGGCAATGCGGGCGCCAACATCATCAACGGACTTGGTGGAGCCGACAAGTTGAAGGGCGGACGCGGCCGGGACGTCTTTGTATTCGACACGAATTTGTCGAAACGTGCTGTCGACAAGATCATCGACTTCAAAGTGAAGGACGATTCCTTTCGTCTCGACCGAGATATTTTCAAGAAGCTCGAAGGTGATAAATTTTTAGACAAAAATATTTTCTATATAGGCCCAAGTGCAGTCGGCGCTGATGATCGGATTATTTACAATCCCAAAACCGGGGGACTGTATTACGACGAAGATGGAACCGGCAGCATGAGGGCCATTTTATTCGCAAAGCTTAAGAAAAACCTGAAGCTGACAGAGGCGGATTTCTATATCTGAGAAGATCTCTGAGAGAAGTGTCGACGCCTGAATTTGATCCCTGTGAGTGAGCCTAGATCCCCATGCGGTCCTCCTCAGATCATCCGGCTGGGCGGCTCGAATCTGCATCCTGCCTCGCCTGCTTTGCCAAGCTCACGAGCATCGGGCGCAGTTCCTCCCCGCTGGCGAGGGGGCGCGGGAAATTGAGCCGCAGGACCGTGTCACCCGAAATGAGTTGCGCGCCTTCCGGATCGATTGCCGTCAGCTTCCAGCGCCCGGGGGCGCCGCCGCAGAGTCGCGTCGCGTAGAGAGCCACCGCATCGGCGTGCTCAGTGTTCATGTGCTCGAGGGCATCCGCCTCCATGGCGGCGAGGTCAGCGAGACCTTCCATCGGCGTCAGCACGTCGGTGGCCGCCATGCGATAGGCGCGTCCGAAGCCGGCATTCAGGCTCGCGCCCTCAATTGCCAGCCGCCAGAATGCGAAATCGGGAAAATCGACGTACAACTCAGCCTTGGGATGATGCGCCAGATATCGCTGCCGTGCGCGCGCAGTCTCCGGTCCGTCGCGGTCGAGTTTGCGTGCCGTCGCTAGGAGGGTGAGACGGGGATGCGCCAGCGGATCGCCCTTGCCGCTTGCCGCAACGAGCAGGGAGCAGGCCGCGTCGGCTTCGAGCAATTGCGTATGCGTCGACAATTGAGACGTGAGAATGATCGGCGTCCCGTCCATTTCCGTGGCGACTGCAACGAGGCTGGCGAAAGGCATTCCGCTGATGCCGTCGTTCGTCGCCAAGGCGCCGGACCGGGCGGTGCGTAGCAGACGCTTCGCGAGAAGGCGCGCGTCGTCATCGACAGGCAAGGTCGGGTCTTTGGACGAAGGCATCATCGAAGTCTCCCTCGGGGGTTCTCGACTAGCATGCGCCGACGTGGGATGACCAGCGAGCACCGCGGTGTCACAATTGCCGTCCTGCTTGCCCTCACCATCGCCTGATCTAACCGGGATGATCATGAACAACGTCCGAGACAGACTTGAGACCACGTTGGCTCGCCTCGATGCGCGCGCCCGCGACGAGCGCGTTTTCGTGCGCCTTTATCGACAAGAAGCACGAGACGCCGCGGATGCGGCCGATGCCAGATTGCGGGCCGGCAGCAGTCTTGGACCGTTGGACGGCGCCGTCGTGTCACTGAAGGACCTTCTCGACGTCAAGGGCGAGCCGACGACGGCTGGTTCGATGGTATTGCGGGACGCCGATCCGGCACCCGAGGACGCAACCGTCGTGACGCGGCTTCGCGAGGCGGGCGCCGTCATTCTCGGCAAAACCAACATGGTAGAATTTGCGTATTCGGGGCTCGGCATCAACCCGCATTTCGGCACGCCGGGCAACGCGACGGATGCGAGCCGGGTCCCCGGTGGCTCCTCCTCCGGCGCCGGCGTGACGGTCGCAGAAGGAACCAGCGACATCTCCATCGGCAGCGACACGGGCGGATCGATCCGCATCCCGGCAGCGCTCAACGGCGTGGTTGGCTTCAAGCCGACGGCACATCGCGTGCCGCTCAAGGGCGCTTTTCCGCTTTCCTACACTCTCGATTCCCTCGGCCCGCTCGCCCGCTCGGTTGCCGAATGCGCTGCCGCCGACGCGATCATGGCGGGAGATGCGCCGCTCGCCCTTCGCCCCTACCCGCTCGCGAATCTGCAGATCGGGATCCCCCACGGACGATTGTTCGAAGGCGTCGAGCCGATGGTGGCGAGTGCTTTCGCGAAGGTCATGACGGCTTTGTCCAAGGGCGGCTCGCGGATCGTCGATTTCTCGATCGAACCGTTGCTGCAAGACATGCGCGAGGCGACCGCTGCCGCATCGATCGCGTCGATCGAGGCATCCGCCGTTCATGCGGACTGGATCGACACGCGAGCGGACGATATCGATCCGCTGGTGCGAAAATCGATCGTTCGAAGCAGCAGCATTCCCGCACCGACCTATATCAGGATGATCCGGCGCAGAAACGAGCTCGTCGCCGCGATGAACGAACGCCTCGCCCACATCGATGTGTTGATGCTGCCGACAACCCCGGTGACAGCGCCTGAAATCGCGCCGCTGCTTGAGGATGTCGAACTCTATCACCGGACAGATTGGCTTCTCCTGCGCAATCCGATGGTGGCCAACTTGTTCGACCTCACCAGCATCACGCTGCCGATCCCCGGCACGGAGCGGCCTGTCGGCCTGATGCTGATGGCGCGACACGGCGGGGACCGCCGGCTGCTGGAGATTGCCGCGGCTGTCGAGAAACTCCTCGCATCGACGTAGCAGAGTTACGAAGCCGCCGCTTGGACGTTTATCCACCGGCAAGGATTCACATCGGGCGCCGACACCGGTAGAGTGAATCAGGTCACCGTGGAGGTGAGGTCGAGGTGGTCGTGCCGCAGGCATCCGAACCACCGTCTGCCAGAAAGAGGATGTGTCAGCTCAGGAGAGTTAGCGATGCCGCTTATGACCGAAGCCTTGGACGAAGCCATCGAGGCGATCGAGGTGATTCTTGGGCAGCTCGAGCGAACACCTGATAGCGAAACGGGTCTCGGAAATCTGCGGGCGCAGATTCTCAGCATCCTGTGGCTGGTCGAACGGGATCCGGGAATTGAGGCGGCGGCAGACGATCTCTTCAATGCGTCCGCGGCTGTCGTTCGGGTCGTCGACGATGGCGATTCGGGCGTTCGGCACAAGCGCATCATGAACGAAGCCAACATGCGTTTCCGCGAGAGGTTGCGCTCGGCAATCCCGAGCCAGCAGGCGCTGAAACTCGGGCTGACGCGATAACGGTGAATTTAGCCGGCGACCGAGGGGAATAGCCGGCGCGGGGGATGCCGGCCAGCCGAGTCCGAGTCTAATGCGCCATCATCACCGGGAGCGTCATGGAATGCAGCACATTATGGGTCGTGCCGCCGAGGATGATTTCGCGCAGCCGCGAATGCCCATAGGCTCCCATCACCAGGAGGTCGGCATCCACATCTGCGGCGTAGGACAGCAGCGTACTGGCGATATCCATGTCGCTCGCGATGTGTTTCGCTTCGGCCCCGATTGCGTGACGTTTCAAGTGCTGCACCAGCTTCTCGCTTGAGCGACGCCTGAATTCAGTTTCGTTCCTGTCCACTGTCAGGACCTCGACGGTCCCCGCGAGCGCAAGAAGCGGCAAGGCATCTCCGGCCGCGCGCGCAACTGTCGGCCCGGCATCCCACGCAATGAGAACCGTGTTGAGCTGCGGACGCACGGCAATATACGGCACGATCAGCACAGGCCGACCTGACTCGAACAGGACCGATTCGATCGTCGAGGATGTATCAACGCCGTCAGGGTCCGGCTGCCGCAGAATCGTGAGGTCGTAGTACCGCGCCAGTCGCCCGGCGTCCCGATCCGCGTCTCCTGTGGACGTCTTCCAAGCCAGCGTTTCGACGGACAGGCCCCGAAACTTGGCGGTTTCCGCAACACCCTGAAGCACGCTCGCCGCTTCCTGAGAGGCTTCATCCCGGATGCGGTCGAGCCAGGTTTGGGGCAATTCCAGCGAAACGTGCAGTGGCACGTCAGGCTCGATCACGAGGGCAGATGCGGTCAACGTGGCGCCGCAAGTCTCCGCGAGCCAAAAGGCATAGGGTGCGCTCGCTTCCGTGCCTCGACCGACGATGTTCAGCAAGTCCTTGATGGCCATGACGATCTCCTGTCAGGCTCGACGCGTCCTCTGTTCCGTCGCCGCGCCGATTCGGCTCATCGGTGACACAAAATTCGGTCTTTGTAGTGGTGGCGCCGTTCCGGCCGCCCCGAAATCAGGCTCCCCTCCCGACAATTGTCGGTTTCTCATGGCGGGTGTAGCATTCACCGGTGATCCAGCAGCCGCGCGTCCCGACGGCCGCCTGTCAAGCGCCGTCCTTCCCGCGCAGGTTTAGGCGCGCCAGGAGGTTCACCATGGCCATCGCACCCAGACTACAACGATTTCTAGCCGACCAAGGCGTCCAGTATGACGTGGTCGCGCACGAGCCGACGATGTCGTCCCTCGGCACCGCGCACGCGGGGCATATACCCGAAGATCGCCTGGCAAAGGGCGTCGTTCTCAGCGATGGCGATCGTTATATGATGGCAGTGTTGCCCGCATCCCACCACCTGAGGCTGTCTGACCTGCGGGTGGAACTCGGGCAGGAGGTCCATTTGGCGAGCGAGGCGGAAGTGGAAGAGATTTTCACCGACTGCGTCCGTGGCGCAATCCCGCCCGTGGGTGAATGCTATGGGCTCGACGTGATCATCGACAACAGCCTGAACGAACACTCGGACTTCTATATCGAAGGCGGTGATCACACGACGCTTGTCCACATGACAGGGTCGGAATTTGCCCGGTTGAACCCGCAGGCGCAGCACGGCTCGTTCAGCGCGCGCCAATGAGGCGGACGTAGGCGGCGGTAGGCGAGGTAGACGGAGTTCGGCGGCCTCACGCTCCGGCTTGGCCGAGTCCCCGCGTGACAAGCGCGCGAGCCGCTACCGCGTTCGTCGAGCCGGATCGCGACGATCCTCAGCGCACGAAGTGCTGCGGTCCCCCAGGCAATTACAGCAGAGAGCGTCCGGCAGACCGTCGGACTGCCGGCGGCGGGAAGCGCCGATCGGGCAGAGGCGCGCAATCTCAAGCCGCCCCGAGGGGCGGCTTGAGAGCGAGGCGCCAGGGTGCTGGCGCCCGCAGATTAATCAGGCTGATTGCAAATTGGTGGCGGATTCTTTGCCGGACCGGCGGTCCTGCTCGACCTCATAGGAGATCTTCTGTCCCTCGACCAAACCGCGCATGCCGGCGCGTTCCAGAGCGCTGACGTGCACGAACACGTCCTTGCCGCCTGTGTCGGGCTGGATAAATCCGTAACCCTTTTGGTCGTTATACCACTTCACCGTACCAGTAGCCATTTGATGTCTCTAAGCCCTTATTTATGCGTGACGCGCTATACCGTGCAGTGTTTGGCATTCAGGTCAAGAGTAGAACACTCCGATTGGCGTCATTCTCGCGTGTTCCGGGCGGCTGGCATGTGCGAGGGGACGCCAGCTGGTCGAACCCCTCGCCTGAAGCGAACCATGGTGGTTTTGGCGCCGTCGTGCGGAATCGGCCGGGTTGCTGGCGCCCGGGAGCATGGAATTCCCGCGGGTCGCCCTGTGCAGGTGGGCCTCCCGCCCCCTCTCCCTCGCTCCCTTCCGGAAAGCCACAGCCGGCAACTCGTGGGAACACCAGTTGGGAAAGAACGGGGAGTGTCGTTGAAGTCATTTTTTCTCTCATGGACTGTTATTTCAATGAGGATCTTGTTGGGTTGATGCCCGGCAAGCGGTATTGCTTCTTGTCCCGCAGCCCCTTCGTTCGTTTCCCCAAGAAAAGGTGAAGATGGCCAAGCCGGAACGGCAGGCGTGTTTCTCCGAGGTTTAATTCCGGCTTTAATTGAAAAGACAGCTGAACAACGGCTTGACCGCATGCGATGATTGGAAGATGTAGAATTCTTGGCCCGAAGATGAACTTGGAAATACGATGAACGTACTCGAACCGCAGATGCCCGACCTCACGGAACTGACCGCCGACATTGTTTCAGCCTACGTGGCAAACAATTCTGTGGCGCGCGGCGATCTCGCCGAAGTCATCCTGTCCGTCTACGGGGCCCTTCATAATCTTACGGCGCCGGCACAGCCCGCTCCGCCCAAGCAAGAGCCGGCTGTCGCCATCCGCAAATCAGTGACCCCCGACTTCATCTTCAGCCTTGAGGATGGCAAACCTTACAAGACCCTGAAGCGTCATCTTGGGATCCTCGGAATGACCCCCGCGCAGTACCGCGAGAAATGGGGCCTCCACTCCGATTATCCGATGGTCGCGGCAAACTATGCCAAACGCCGGTCGGATCTCGCAAAGAGCCTCGGTCTCGGACAAATCCGCAAGAAGGCCGCCGCCCCCAAAGCCTCCACGCCGGACAGCGTGAGCAGCCCTGCCGCAAAGGCCAAGGGCCGCCCTGCCGCCAAGAAGGCGAAAGCCAAGGCGTAACGGCGAGGATGACCCGGGGCACGATCCTCCTGGGTCGCCTCTCCGTGAGCGGTCGCGAATTCTTGAAAACCCGGTTCGTCCAATAGGCCGAGCCGGGTTTTCTTATGTTGGGCGGCCGGAACTTGAGTCGACGGCGGATCCTACGCGCTTGCCTCCGACGGCCCAGACGCTCCGTCCTCGACCAGGCCCATCAGAACCGCGAGCCGGGTGCGCGCCCGGTTGACCCGGCTCTTCACGGTCCCCACGGCGCAATCGAGAGCCTCGGCCGCCTCCTCGTAGGTCAGCCCGTCCGCACCCACCAGCATGATGGCTGCGCGCTGCTCCGATGAAAGTTGTGCGAGGGCGGATTCGAGATCCTTGATTGCCAGCCTGTCGTCCTGATCCGGAATGGTGACCAGGGTGGCGGCATGGTAGCCGTCGGCATCCTCCACCTCGCGGCCTTTCGATCGGTGAGAGGTGAAAAAACTGTTCCGGAGGATCGTGAAGAGCCACGCCTGCATATTGGTGCCTTCTTCGAACCCTTCTCGGCGGCTGAGCGCTCTCAGGACCGTGTCCTGAACCAGATCTTCCGCCCGATCGGCGTTTCGTGTCAGCGAGATCGCAAACGCTCGCAGCGACGGGATGCTGGTCATGATGCCGTCGATAAAGACCTGGCTGACCGGCTCCTGATGGGCGCGAATGATCTGACTTGTTCTGGCGATCAGTTGAGCAAGGTGTCGTGGCACGCGCTGGTCCGACGGGTCGCCGTAAACGGCGCGCAGCGCCTCGCCGAGGTGGTCCTGCACATACCGACTTAAGGAACCAAGCCTTATGGCGGGAAAGTCCGTGTCGCTCGTCATGATCGTGGATCCGAGTTCTCTACAAAGGTTCTTCGCCGTGATCGCCGCGCCGCGACAGCTGCCGTCCTTGGCTCGGGTCAGCCCCCGCAACCCTGACAGTAATTTAGGTTTATGTGACCACGTTGAAAAGATTCCAATGAGTTTCTCACTTAAAGTCTCGAGCCCGTTGGTCGTCTGCATGCTGCTCCCGCGGTCCCTCTCGTGAGGCATTCACGGCGAGCGCAATTCGTAGAGTATCGATGATGCGGGCTGATCCATCGATTAATAGTATGTTCATGTGCTGTTAATGTAATCGGGTTCTGATTCCGCTAAGGAAGCAAAGCTGATCTGAACCTTTTGGGAGCCACGTTGTTCTGTCTCTCGGAATATGTCTGTTCCGCTAGGAGACGAACATGTCGAAGAAACTTCTCATGGCTGTTACGGTTGCTTGCGTTGCCTCAACGGGTGCTTTTGCGCAATCGGGTGGCGGCGTCGCCGCAGGTGCAACGACCGGCGCGGTCGGCGGAGCGGTCATTGGCGGACCGATAGGCGCTGCAGTCGGCGGCGTCGCCGGTGCGATCGTCGGCGGGATCGCCGATCAGCAGCAGCCGCAGTTCCGTCAATACGTGGTGACGCAGAGGCCCGCGTCCTATGCCTATACCAACGAGGTGAGCGTCGGTACGGTGCTGCCTGCGGATGGCGTGACCTATTACGAGGTTCCGGCCGAATACAACGTGCAGGGCTACCGCTACACCGTCGTGAACGACACACCGGTTCTCGTCGAACCGGGGACGCGCCGGATCGTTCAGATCATTCCATAATCAGAAGCCTCATCGTGTCCGCCGCGTCGGCGGAGGCGGACACGATGACATCCTATCCGATCACCTTGCGGCCGACGCTTCTTGTGGGGAGTCTTATGCTCGTGATACTCCCGGGGTCATCGCCCGCCGGATGCAGTCCTCGATCATGACCACCACCCCGCACACAATTTTCATCACCTCCTTTCTCGAGAACGAGCATGTCGAGCGCATTCGAGCCGTGGCGCCTGACCGCGTCGAGGTGATTTTCGAGCCCGATCTTCTTCCGCCGGCGCGCTATCTCGGAGATCACGAGGGAGATGAGAGCTTCCGACGCACGAGCGAGCAGGAAAGCCGTTGGCGTGACCGGCTTTCAAGGGCCACCATCCTGTGGGATTTTCCGGCAGGCTCCGAGACCGAGCGCGGCCTGGCACTCGCGCCGAATGTCGGATGGGTGCAGACCACAAGTTCGGGGGTCGGACAGCGCGTTCATGCACTCGGACTTGCCGACAGCGATCTGATCGTCACGACCGCCCGTGGCGTTCATGCGGATGCGCTTACCGAATTCGTCTTCCTCATTCTCCTGGGCCACACGAAGAATCTGCCGCGGCTGCTGCGCGACCAGACACAAAAGCGTTGGGATCGTTATTGCGGCGGAGAGCTATCCGGCAAGACGATTACGGTTGTTGGGGCCGGTCAGATCGGCGCGCGCATCGGCGCGATCGCGCGCGCGTTCCAAATGAAAGTGATTGCCGTCGTCAATCGACCATCACCGGACCGTCGGGGCGAATTGTTCGCCGATGACGTGGTGGGTCAATCGGACCTGCAAGGCGCTGTGGCGCAGGCTGACTACGTCGTGCTCTCGACACCCCACACCCCCCTGACCGATCGGATGATCGACCGGGATGTGATCTCGGCCATGAAACGCGGGGTCGTTCTGGTCAACATCGCCCGGGGCCGGGTCGTGGATGAAAAGGCGATGATCGACGCCCTGAAAGACGGACGGATCGGATTTGCCGGCCTCGACGTCACCACCGTTGAACCGTTGCCACCGGATTCACCCCTCTGGACCCTTCCGAACGTCCTGATCAGCCCCCATTCCGCCAGCACAGCGCCGAGCGAGAACCGGAAGATCACCGACATTTTCTGCAGGAATATCGCACATTATGTGGATGGCGACCTCGAGCGGATGATCAACCTGCTCGACAAGCCGCGCATGTATTGAAGGCTAGGCGAACACTCAAAAACGCGTATTCGCGTATCGTCCGGACTTTCGCCGGTTCTGTGCTGCGAAGCCGACGGACGAGCACAGTGGCGAAAAAAGGGGCAGCGGTGCTGTCCTTCTCATCTTGCAAAAGCATTGCCCGAAAACTACCTATTGGCCTGCAGCACGGCGATTGGCGTCGCGGTGCTGTTGCCCTTCTTGGGCGTTTCCTCCCTAAACTTCGGGCCGCTCGCAAGGGCGGCCTTTTTTCTGGCGGGGCTGCGCCGTCCGAAAATGAGGCGGCAAGGCCAAGGCACCTTATCCAAGTCTAGGTTGCGTATTTGGCCCGCAGGTATTCGAGATATGGTGCAGGGTCGAGACTGCGGCCGGTTTCCCGTCGGAGCAGTTCGTCCCGCGTGAAACGTCGCCCGTGCCGCCAGATCCTTGTCCTCAGGGAATCCGCTAGTCCGGTGTAGTCCCCTGCGGCGACTTCAGCATCGAGCGAGGATTGATCCCGGCGCAACGCTTCCATCATTTGTGCCGCCATCACGTTGCCGATCGTATAGGTCGGGAACGAGCCGATATAGCCCGTCGACCAATGGACGTCCTGGAGCACGCCCCTGGAATCATCGGGAACGTCGAGGCCGAGATCGCGCTTGATCGCAGCATTCCACGCGGCGGGCAGATCAGTCACGGTCAGTGAACCGTCCATCAATGCGCATTCAAGCTCCACACGCAGCATGATGTGGAAATCATAAGTGAGTTCGTCGGCCTCGACGCGGATGAAGCCTGGCTCGACCCGTGTGACGGCGCAATAGAACTCTTCCGCGCTTACATCTCCGAGTTGATCGGAGAAACGGCGTTGCAATTCCGGAAAATGCAGGCGCCAGAAAGTGCGGCTCCGCACGACGTGGTTTTCCCATAGGCGCGATTGCGATTCATGCGCCCCAAAGCTCGTGCCGCCAACCGCGTAGAGCCCGATAAGATCGGTCGCGAACGTGGTGCGGGTATAGGCCGGATCAACTCCTTGTTCATAGAGGGCGTGACCCGTCTCGTGCGCGGTACCGAACAGCGAGGCCGGCAGGTAATTTCTGCTGTAGCGGGTCGTGATCCGCACGTCGTCCCGCGTGAATGAGACCTCGAAGGGATGCACCGCGGTGTCCAGCCGCCCCCGCGTGAGATCATAGCCGAGCTTTCCGGCCATGCTCAGGCCAAATGCACGCTGCTCGGCTTCCGGGAAATCGCGACACAAGAAGTCTGATCGGGGCGCAGGCCGCGACCGGGCAGTCTCAAGGATTGGTTGCATGCCGGCTCGAAGAACATCAAAGAGCCTTCCAAGGCTGGCTGCAGTTTCACCTGGCTCGTAGATCGACACCATGGCGTCGTAGGGGTGCTCCCTCCAGCCGATGCAATCGGCATAGGCGCGCGCCAACGCTACCGTTTTCTCAAGATGTGGCGCGAAAATGGAGAAATCGCTTTTGGCGCGAGCTTCGATCCAGGCCGATTGCGCCATCGTTCGAAGGGCCGCGCGCTCCTGTATCAGGGAGGCTGGCACACGGCGGTGATGTTCGAAGGCCTGCCTAGTCTGCGCGACCATCCGGCGCTCGGCCGCGTCCGGCGCCGATGACTCGACCGACCTTTCCGCGGCGGCGAGCGCGTCCGCCGTCTCGGCAGAAAGCAGAAGGTCGCGGGCGACGCGAGTCAACGTGGCGATCTGGTGTCCACGGTTTTCGGCGCCACCGGCCGGCATCATCGTGCGTGAATCCCATGTCAGCACCGATGTGGAATTCAACACATCGTTGACGGCCGCGACACGCTCATTCAGCGCGGCGAGAGGAGTTTGCTGTATCATGATTGCCGATCCAGGAAGTCAGCCGGTTCCGCCGGTATTGAGGTGACATGCCGAAAGGCGACCTTCACCGACCGGCAGCAAGGCGGGAACCTCGTGTCTGCAGCGCGGCCCTGCGAAGGGGCAGCGCGGATGAAAATGGCAACCGGCGGGCGGGTGCAGCGGCGAAGGAATTTCTCCGGCGATCGGCCGGAAATTCTTTCGGCCGACACCGACCCGCGGCACGCTCTCGAACAAGGCCCGCGTGTAGGGGTGGTTTGGCGCCGCATAAAGTTCAGGCGTCGGCGCGAGTTCGACGATGCGACCGAGATACATGATCGCGACACGGTCGGAGACGTGCCGCACAACCCCCAGATCATGGCTGATGAAGATGGCCGTGAGGTCGAGATCGCGCCGCAGGTCCATGAACAGGTTCAGCACCTGCGCCTGAATCGAGACATCGAGCGAAGCTACCGGCTCGTCCAGCACCAGGAGATCCGGCTTCATGGCGAGGGCACGCGCAATCGCGATGCGTTGACGCTGTCCACCCGAGAACTGGTGCGGAAAACGGCGACGATAGCTTGGGTCTAGTCCCACGCGTTCAAGCGTGTTCGCCACATAGGCGTCGGCGTCGCGCGCTCTTACGATGCGATGGGCGACGGGTCCTTCACCGACCGTATCGCCGATGCGCATGCGAGGGTTGAGGCTCGAGAACGGGTCCTGATGCACCATCTGGATGCGCGTGGTGAGCTTGTCCGTACGCCGGCCCTTCTCGCGCGCCACCGGTCCCTTGTCGAACAGCACTTTGCCGTCGCTCGGTGTGTAGATCCCGGCAACAATCCGTCCCAGCGTGGACTTGCCGCAACCGGATTCGCCGACCAGACCGACCACCTCGCCCTTGCGGACAGTCAGGCTGACATCGCTGACCGCGCGGACGATTTCAGTCGTGCGCCCGGCCCCGAGCAGACCCGCGATGCGCTCGCCGATGCTCGGACGCTTTATGAAGCGTTTTGATACGTGGTCGATGTCGAGGAGAGCGGCTGACATGAATCGGGCTCAATCGGATAATGGCAGAGGGCGGTGCGTCCGTCTTCGAAATGCTGGACAGGCGGTGTGGTGTTGCAGGCCGGCCCCGCTTTGAAACAGCGAGGCGCGAAAGCACAACCCGGCGGCAGATTGGCAAGCGACGGCGCCGAGCCGGGAACTTGCGGCAATCGCTCGCCCGGTTCGTGCTCGGCCGGCACGGATGCGAGAAGACCCGCGGTGTAGGGATGCCGCGGCGACGCGATGACGTCCGCTGCCGCACCCGTCTCGACCACGCGGCCCGCATACATGACGCAGATATCATCGGCGAGGCTTGATACGACCGCGAGATCGTGCGTGACCCACACGAAGGCGGTGCCGGTCTCGTCTGCAAGGCGGCGCACTTCGGCGAGAATCTGCCCTTGAATCGAAACGTCGAGGGCTGTGGTCGGCTCGTCCGCGATAATCACGGCCGGCTTGTGCAACAGCGCAATCGCAATCGCCACGCGCTGGCGCATGCCACCGGAGAGCTGGTGCGGATAGGCGTCGAGGCGTTCCTCGGGACTAGGGATGCCAACCGTCGCAAGCGCATCGCGGGCGCGGCTCCGCGCAACTTTGCGCGAAACATTATCGTGGGCGCGGACCGCCGCGATCATTTGCGTCGACACCTTGAGCACCGGGTTCAAGGTCATCATCGGGTCCTGGAAGACCATCGCGATCTGCGCGCCCCGGACGCGGCGTATCTGCTCGCCTTTGAGCTTTGTCAGATCGACGCCGTTGAGCAGCACTTCGCCGCCCGCGATTCGCCCCGGCAGCTCGATGAGGCCGAGAATGGAATAGCCGGTGACGCTTTTGCCCGAACCCGATTCGCCAACGAGGCCGAGGATGCGGCCACGGCCAACCTCGAAGGTCACGCCGTCGACGGCCTTGACGATGCCGGCGCGGACTGCGAACTCGGTTCGCAGGTCCTTGACGCGAAGAACTGGCTCACTCATCGGCTGCGCCTAGGGTTGAGGACGTAGCGAACCTGATCGCCCACGAGATTGATGGCCACCACCGTGAGCATCAGGGCGATGCCCGGGTAGATCGAGATCCAGTACCGGCCCGAAAGCAGAAACTGAAAGCCGTTGGAAATCAGCGACCCTAGCGACGGCTGGGTCAATGGCAGCCCCAGCCCCAGAAACGACAACGTGGCCTCCAGCGCGATGGAGTTCGCAACCTGCACCGTCGCCACCACGATCAGGGGCGGCAGCGCATTGGGCAACAGATGGCGAAACAGCACCTGTCGCGCAGGCAACGGCGTCGAGAGCGCGGCCTCGATATAATCCTTGCTGCGTTCGGCGCTGGCCGCCCCGTGCGTGGTACGCGCAAAGTAGGCGTATTGCGCCAACGTCAATGCCGTCACGAGTTGCGGCAACCCCTGTCCCAGCATGGCAACGAGCACCAGGGCGAGCAGGATCGCCGGTAGAGAAAGCTGGAGATCGATGATGCGCATGATCACCGCCTCGATCCGTCCACCGTAATAGGCGGCCATCAGGCCGACCACGCCGCCGAGCAGCAACGCGAACGTGCCCGCAAGGACGCCGACAATGAGGCTCGTGCGCAGGCCAAAGAGAATGGCCGAGAAGACATCCCGTCCCGCAGCGTCCGTGCCGAGCCAGTGAACATAGCCGCCCGACCCGGTTTCGCCCGGCGTCAACCGCGCATCGAACAGATCGAGCGTTTCCTGGTTGTAGGGATCCTGTGGCGCGATCAGCGGCGCGAAAATCGCCATCAGCACGACCGACACGATGATGATGAGCGCCGCCAACGCGACGGGGCTCTGCTTGTAATCCTGCCAGAAGTTGAAAAGCCTGCTCCAGCGGGTTTCGGGGGCGAGGCTCATGATGCGGCCCTCACGCGGATGCGGGGATCCAGTTGGCCGTAGATCAGGTCGACGACGAGGTTGATCAACACGAACAGAAATACCACGAGAATGAGATAGGCGACCATCACCGGACGATCGAGGACGGTGATGGAATCGATGATGAGCTTGCCCATGCCGGGCCAGTTGAACACGGTCTCGGTCACGACCGCGAAGGCGAGCGTCGAACCAAGTTCAAGCCCAAAGACGGTGACGATCGGAATCGAAATGTTTTTCAGGACGTGAAGTCCGACGACCTTGCGCTCGGAAAGGCCCTGAGCGCGCGCGAACCGCACATAATCGGAACTCATCACCTCCACCGTGCCAGAACGCGTCAGGCGAATCAGAAGTCCGAGCTTGAACAGCGCGAGATTGAATGCCGGCAGGATGATGTAGCTCAAACCCTCCATCGACCCGATGGAAAGCTTCATCCCGAGGAAATCGGTGACCGGCCCGCGCCCGCCCGATGGCAGCCAACCCAATTCGACCGCGAAGGCCATGATGAGCAGCAGGCCGACCCAGAAGGTCGGCACGCTGAAGCCGAGAACCGACAGGCCCATGATGAATTTCGACGAGATCGCATCGGGCTTGTAGCCGGCCCAAAGGCCGAGAGGAATGCCGAGCAATGTGGCGATCAGCATCGCGCTGACGGCCAGTTCGAGGGTCGCCGGCATGCGCGAGAAGATCAGTCCTATCACCGGCAGCCGGTAGATGAAGGATTCGCCGAGATCTCCTCTGAGCATATTGCCCATGAAGATGAAATATTGCTCGATTAGCGGCCTGTCGAAGCCGTAGCGCTGAATGAGTGCCTCACGCAACGCTTGGTCGGACGCGGGATCGATCATCACGTCGATCGGATTGCCGATGGCGTAGACGCCAACGAACACGATCACCGACATCGCGATGATCACCAGAAGCGCCTGCAGGATGCGCTGAATAAAGAAGCCGATCATACTTGCCCATGCGGGGTTGAAGACACGTCAGTCAAGGAACGACCGGCCGTTTGCCAGGGCCGGCCGCAGGGTGGCGATCAGCTCTTGGGCTTGATCTCGTAGGCGAGCGTCTCCTGATCGACCCGCGCCGGGATTGTCATCGTGCCCTTCTTGGCAGCCCAGACGGTCTGGAGCTGCACTGTCGGGATCAGCGCCCGGTCCGTCATGGAAACGTCGGTTACCTTCTCGAACAAGGCGCGACGCTTGGCGTCGTCCATGGTGCGGCTGCCGTCCTCGAGAAGCTTGTCCACTTCCGGATTCGAGTAGCCCTGCTTGTTGAACGCGCCGAGGCCGGTGGACGGATCGGCCGTGTGAACCAGCGAACCATAGGTGTAGCTTGCCTCACCCGTCAGCGTACCCCAGCCGCTCATCCAGAGGCTGAACTCACCCTTCTGCTGGGCGGGGAAAAACACTGTGCCGTTGAGGGCATTGGCGTTCACCTTCAGGCCAGCGCGCGCCCACATCTGCGAGAGCGCTTCACAAACCGCCGAGTCGCCGGGCAGGCGATTGTTGGTGCAGTGAAAGTCGATCTCGAAACCCTTCGGATATCCGGCATCGGCCAGAAGCTGCTTTGCCTTGGCGACGTCGTAAGGGCGCTCCGGCAGGCTCTTGCTGCCACCGAAGAAGCTTGTCGGCATCAACTGGTTCGCCGGACGCCCGAGGCCTTCAAGCACGACACGCACGAGCGTCTTGCGATCGATGGCAAGGTCCATCGCCTCGCGAACCTTGGGGTCACGGAGCGGGTTGGCGGTGATTTCCTTGCCGTCCACCTTCACCGGTTTCGGCAACGTTTCCTTCACGTTCGGCGTGATGTTCAGAAAGTAGACGGAATCGGCCACAAAGGTGTCGACGCTCTTGTCCTTTTGCATCGACGCGTAGTCGGTCGCCGGCACATAGTTGACAAGATCGACCTGGCCGGACTTCAGCGCCGCCATGCGGGCCGGATCGTTCGGGATCTCCTTGCGGACGACCTTTTGCCAGGGCTGCTTGTCGCCCCAATAGCCATCGAAGCGCTCGACGACCAGATCACCCTTCGGCTCCCACGAGAGGAACTTGTACGGGCCTGTGCCGATGGCGGCCTTGCCGGAATTGAACTGTTCGTTGCGCGCATCCATGCCGATCGATTTCGACACGACAAACAGGCGGATGAAGTCGTTCGGCAGTGTCGGCGCGGCAACCTTCGTCTTCACATGCAGGGTGTACTTGTCTTTGACTTCCGTCTCTTTCACCTGCTTGGTGTAGATGGTCATGCTCATCGGGCCGGTGACCACCGGAATGCGGTCGATGGAGAATTTCACGTCCTCTGCGGTCAGCTCCGAACCGTCGTGAAACTTCACACCTTCGCGAATTTTGAACTCCCACGTCGTTTCATCGACGGGCTTCCACGAGACCGCAAGACCGGGCTTCATCTGCAGGTTTTCGTCGGCCATCACCAGCGTGTCGAACACGTGGCGAAGGGCTTCGGCCTGACTGCCTAGGGTCGACCAATGCGGGTCGATCGAGTCCGGGCCGGCGCGAACGCCCATGGTCAGCGTCTGAGCCGAAACCGTGCCGCCGAGCATGGTCCCGAGAAGAAGAGCAGCGGCGAGCGCCCCGCCAAGCTTGAACGTTTGTTTCATCAAATATCCCCTCTTGCTAAGAACCGGTCTTTTCGTCCAATGTGTTCTTATCGATTATGACGGTAGGTCGCCAAACCCGCAAAAGTCAACAGCAACGTATAGATGACACATAATAACTCTACTGTTGCAAATGCCGACTGTGACAGCCCGATAGAACGGTCCAACGGCGAGACGATTCTTGTCGGGCTTGCCGGATCGCTTGATCGCACGCTCCCCGTTCCGTTGGGCGTGCAGCTCCGCGGTTTGATCGAGTTCGGCATCGCGCTCGGCGAATTGCCGTCGGGCGTGCGCCTGCCGTCGGTACGCGAACTCGCCGAACGAGCCGGCATCGCGCCGATGACCGTTGCGACGGTTTATCGCGAATTGCGCGAATCCGGACTGATCGAATCGAAGCCCGGTGCCGGCACCTATGTGGGCGACGGTCATAGCAGCGACGGCCTGCGCTCCTCCGCGATGCGCAAGCTGCAGCGCCGCATCGATGGGTTGTTCAATGAGGCTGAACAACTCGGCCTCGCGCCGTCCCTGGTCGCCTCCTTGGTGAATGCCCGCGCGGCGCGGGGCCGCTCATCCCTGCGTCCGTTGCGCATCGTCATGGTGGGGAACTTCATCGACACGACGCAGCAATATGTCGATTGCATCCGCGGGCACCTCGGCGGCGGCGATACCATTGTGGCCACCACGGTCAGCGCAATCGAAAAGGCCGTATCCGAACCCCTTCCCTATGATTTGTGCGTGACGCTGGCCCATCGTCGCGGTGAGGTCGAAAACCTGCTGCCCGCCGGCATACCAGTGGTGGGCCTGAGTTTCATTCCCGCGGAGGAGACTCGCGCACTCCTCGCCGTCATCGATCCGATGGCTCGCATCGGCATCGTGTCGATTTTTCCAGAATTCATGGCGCTTATGAAACCGGGCGTCTTGCGTTTTACGCCGCACGTCTCGGATGCCGAAGTCCGACTTGTCACCGCTCCGGACCTCAAGGAATTTCTGCTAGGCTTGGATGTGCTGGTCTATGCCAGTGGCGCCGAACCCATTTTGAAGGACCTGCCGTCCGGCCGGCAGGCCATCGAGTTCCGATACGTGCCCGACCCGCACGCTATTCGGCAAACCCTGATCCCGGCGCTGGAGCGTCTGCGCACCGAAGCCGTCACCAAAGAGGAAAAGCCTTCATGAAGATCAGCGACATGAACTGGCTTCAGGTTGAACAATACCTGAAGTCGGACGACCGCGCGGTGGTGCCGCTCGGCTGCACCGAACAGCATGCCTTCCTGAGCCTCTCGGTCGACAGCATCCTGGCTGAGCGCGTCGCCGTCGAGGCCGCGGAACCTTTGGGCGTTCCAGTGTTTCCAGTCGTTGCCTATGGCATCACGCCATCTTTCATGGCCTATCCCGGCACGGTTTCGCTGAAGGCTGAAACATACCTGCGTATCCTCACCGATATGCTTGACAGCCTGCGCAGCACCGGCTTTCGCCGCATTCTTTTCGTCAACGGTCATGGCGGCAATTCGCCTGGTCAAAGCGCGGCGCTCGAATGGATGGGCAGGAACACCGATTGCCGCGTCCGCTTCCACAATTGGTGGAACGCGCCCCGCACCTTCGAGAAGGTGAAGGAGATCGATCCCGTCGCGTCTCACGCCTCCTGGATGGAAAATTTCCCGTGGACGCGGCTGGCCGGCATCGAACAGCCGGACCATCAAAAGCCGATGGTGGATCTCGAGCGCATGCGGAGTTTCGGACCCGAAGGCGTCCGCGAGATGCTCGGTGATGGCAATTTCGGCGGCCGCTACCAGCGCCCGGACGAAGACATGAACGCTATCTGGTCGGTGGCACTGGAGGAAACCCGCGCGCTGATCGAGACCTGGTGATGCAGGACTCCGTCACAAATCAAAACACCATTCTGATCTGGGGTGCTGGCGCCATCGGCGGCACGCTCGGCGCCTATCTGGCGCGCGCGGGCGAGGACGTGTTGCTCGTCGACATCGTCGAGCAACACGTCGAGGCCATGAACCGCGACGGACTCGTCATCGATGGGCCCGTCGAAGCTTTCACCCAAAGGGTCCGCGCCACGACGCCTGAAGGCGTGCGGGGCCAGTTCAAGCGCATCATCCTCGCCGTCAAGGCGCACCACACTCGGGACGCAGTGCGCGCGCTCAAGCCGCACCTGGCGAAAGATGGCTCAGTGCTCTCTGCGCAGAACGGTCTGAACGAGATCGTCATCGCCGAAGAAATTGGCCAGGAACGCACGGTTGGCTGCTTTGTGAATTTCGGCGCGGATTGGCTGGAGCCAGGCCGTATTCTCTTCGGTAATCGCGCAACCGTGGCGGTCGGCGAAATCAGCGACAGCGAACCGCGTGCGGCCCGGGATTATCACCGGCTGCTGTCGATCTTTGAACCCGATGCGGTGCTCACCGACAACATCTGGGGCTATCTCTGGGGCAAGCTTGGTTACGGCGCCATCCTGTTTGCAACTGCGCTGACGAACGAGTCAATGTCGGACAACCTTGCGTCGCAGCGGCACTTTCAGGTCTTCAACCGCCTCGGCCGCGAAGTGATGGCCGTGGCCCTCGCGCGCCATGTCACACCTCTGGGTTTCAACGGCTTCGATCCCGCCGCGTTCATGCCCGACGCTGATGAGAACGCGGCGCGCCGCTCGGTCGCCGACATGGAGGAGTTCAACCGGCATACTGCCAAAACCCATTCGGGCATCTGGCGCGATCTTGCGGTCCGTAAGCGGAAAACGGAAGTGGATGCGCAAATTGCCATCATCGCAACACTGGGCGCGGAGGCCCGCGTCAAGACGCCCACGATCGACAGGTTGGTCGAGCTGATCCACGACATCGAGGACGGCCGGCGCGAGCAATCCTGGGTCACGCTGGATTTGATGCTGCAGCCATGAAAATTGACCTCTCCCACCGTCGTGCCATCGTCACCGGGGCGGCACAAGGCATCGGTCGCAGCATCGTGAAGACGCTTGCCGCCGATGGAGTCCGCGTCGCAGCCTTCGATCTCGACGAGGCCGGCTTGCGCCACGCCGCAGAGGCGGGCGCAACAATCACGCACACTCTGGACCTCTCCGACCGCGATGCTGTCGGCGAGGCGGTGCGGGGTACGGCCGAAAAGCTCGGCGGCATCGACATTCTGATCAACTGTGCTGGCGGCGTCCGCGGGCAGGTCGGTCGGCCAATCGAAGAGGTCAGCGAACAGGATTGGCTGGTGCTGTTCGAGGCCAATGTGCACGGCGCGTTCTGGTGCTCGCAAGCCGCGGCTCCGCACATGAAGGCCGGGGGCTTTGGCCGGATCGTCAACATTGCGTCGGGCGCCGGATTGCGCCCGAGCCTCACGGGCATCCAGGCCTACACCGCGTCGAAGCATGCGCTGGTGGGCCTGACCAAGCAGTTGAGTTTCGAACTCGGCCCCTTCGGCATTACCGTCAACAGCATCGCGCCGGGATTCGTGCTCTCGAACCCCGCCACCCAACGTCAGTGGGAAAGCTATGGCGCCGAGGGACAGCAACGTCTGCTCGAGAGCATTCACACCCGGCGCCTCGGCCGACCGCAGGATATCGCCGACACGGTGATGTTTTTCGCATCCGATGCTGCCGGCTGGATCTCTGGTCAGATCCTCTCGGTGGATGGCGGGCGATCGTAGATTGAGTTTCGAGGTCGCGGTGGCCTCCACCAACGGAAATTTCTAAGGGAGCAAGCGGTTTGGACGAGATGCAGCAGGAACCTTGGGCCTGGCAGGACGATGTCTGGCGCGACAAGGTCAATCACGTGCGTGCCGGACGATCGATGAAGCCTGCACGGTGGAAGAACGGTGCGCGTTGTGCAGTCGCCTTCTCGTTCGATTCTGACCACGAAACCAATGAATTGCGTGACGGCGGACAATCGATCGGGCGCATGTCCCAGGGCCAATATGGCAACCGAAAAGGGGTTCCGCGAATTCTCGACGCGCTGGAAAAGCACGACGTCAGGGCAACATTCTTCGTGCCGGCGGTGACCGCCCTGCTCTATGAAGATGAGCAGCGGCGGGTTGCTGCGGCCGGTCATGAACTCGGAATTCACGGGTGGATTCACGAACTCAACAGTCAGCTTCCCTATGAGACCGAGCGCGATCTCATGTTCCGGGCAGCCGACACGCTCGAACGCGTCAGTGGAACACGACCCGTCGGCATGCGCACGCCGTCGTGGGATTTCAGCCCCGATACGCTGCGGATCGAGCGTGAACTCGGCCTGCTCTACGATTCCTCGCTCATGGCCGACGATGATCCCTACGAACTCGTGGAAAAGGGTGAGGCGACCGGCATCGTGGAATTGCCGGTGGAATGGATTCGCGACGACGCGGTCTATTTCAATATGCACCGGTTCAACGGATTGCGCCCGCATACCGCTCCAGCGGATGTCTATGATATCTTTTTCCGCGAGTTCGAGAGAGCCTACGAGGAAGGCGGCCTCTTTCTGCTGACCATGCATCCGCACGTCACCGGGTACCGCTCGCGCATTTGGATTCTCGAGAAACTGCTGGCGGAGATCACGCGGCGCGCCGACGTGTGGATCGCAACACATGCCGAGATCGCCGCATACGTGAAGGCGGAGTGCCCCGCATGACGTCGCTTTTTCGTGCACGCGATGCGGGACTCGCCTGCGGTCGTACGGAGACGGGCGTCCGCAACAGCATCACGGATGTGCCGGGCGTTCGCGTCGGTCACCGGACTCTCAATCACGGCGGCATTCGCACGGGTGTGACCGCGATCGTTCCCCCAGCGTCAAATGCCTATCGCGAGAAGCCTGTCGCGGCGGTCCATGTCCTCAACGGCTTCGGCAAGAGCGCCGGGTTGGTTCAAATCGAGGAACTCGGAACGATCGAGACACCTTTGCTCCTCACCAATACGCTCGCGGTCGGCACCTGCTGCACCGCCCTCGTCCGTCATGCCATCGGCGCCAACCCGGACATTGGACGGGAGACGGCGACCGTGAATCCGGTGGTGCTCGAATGCAATGACGGCTTTCTCAACGACATTCAGGCACTTGCCGTGACCGAAGCGGACGCCACCGCGGCACTGGACGCCGCATCGGCGGATTTCGTATCCGGCGCGGTCGGGGCCGGTTGCGGGATGAGTGCGTTCGGGTTCAAGGGCGGCATCGGCACATCCTCCCGCCGGATCGCCCTCGACGACGAGAGTTTTCATCTGGGCGTTCTGGTGCTCGCCAATTTCGGGCGCGCCGGAGATCTTCGTCTTCCCGATGGAACGCTTGTGCGGCCGCCGTCGGCGGTCGACGGCGAGACCACGGAGAAGGGTTCAGTCATTATCGTTATGGCGACCGATATTCCGCTGGGCGACCGCCAGCTCAAGCGCGTCATTCGCCGCGCCGGCGCCGGCTTGGCGCGCCTTGGCTCATTCTGGGGGCATGGAAGCGGCGATATTGCACTTGGATTCACGACGGCGAACACGGTGCTTCACGACGAGCGCGCCGCGCTCATCGACCAACGCGTACTCAACGAGGACCGCATCGATCTTCTTTTCGAGGCAATGGCCGACGCGACGCAGGAGGCGGTACTGGATGCTCTCGTCGCCGCCGGTCCCATGACCGGTCGCAACGGCCATCACCGGCCCGGCCTCGCAGACACTTTGATCCAGCTTCGTTCAACGGGAACACCACGCTCATGACAAGCGCCTTGTCGTCCAAAACCGATTTCACCCTCGCCGTTCATGGCGGCGCCGGTACGATTCTGCGTACGAAGATGACGCCTGAACGCGAAGCAGCCTATCATGCCGGGCTACGCCGGGCGCTCGAAGCAGGGCGCGTCGTGCTGGCGGATGGCGGAACGGCCATCGACGCGGTGACCGCGGCCGTGATGACGCTGGAGGACGAGCCGCTGTTCAACGCAGGGCGCGGCGCGGTCTACACATCGGCGGGCCTGCAGGAAATGGACGCCGCCATCATGGATGGTCGTGATCGCGCGGCCGGGGCCATCGCCGGCATCTGCGGTCCACGCAATCCGATCCTTGCAGCCCGCGCCGTGATGGAGAAATCCGACCACGTGTTTCTGATCGGCGACAACGCCCTGAACTTCTGCCGCCAGAACGGCATCGCGTTTGAGGACGCGTCCTATTTCTTCACCGATCAACGCTGGGACGCGTTGCAGGAAACACTGGCGATGCGACGGAGCGGCGGGGAGGATCACGACGAATCCCGCAAGCACGGCACGGTCGGCGCCGTGGCGCGCGACCGCAATGGCCATCTGGCGGCTGCGACTTCGACCGGGGGCATGACGGCGAAGGCTCCCGGCCGTGTTGGCGACAGCCCCGTGATCGGCGCGGGCACATGGGCCGATGACGAGACCTGCGCCGTCTCCGGCACCGGCCACGGCGAAATTTTCATCCGCTACGCTGCCGGTCACGAAATCGCGTCTCGCCTCCGCTATGCGGGGCAAAATCTCCAACAAGCCGTGCACGGTGTCGTCGTCGACGTTCTGGCGCCAGTTGGAGGTTCAGGCGGAGTCATCGCGGTCGATAGAAGCGGCGCGTTCTCGTTGACCTTCAATTGCTCCGGAATGTATCGCGGTGTCGTCACCGGTGACGGAGTTTTGCGTACCGCGATCTACGACGAACCTCTCGTCGACTTTCGCTAAACGGTCGCTCAATAAGCCCAGCGTTGTGCCTTCGCGACGAGAAAGTCCCGGAAGATCTGCACTCTTGCGACCGAGCGCATTTCTTCCGGATAGACGAGGTAACTGTCGAGCGTCGGCATCTCGACCTCCCGCAGGACTCGCTTCACGTTCGGGTTGCCGCCCATCGCATAATCCGGTGCCATGCCGATTCCGGTGCCGGTCTCGATCGCTCGCCGGAGAGCGAGGCTGTCATTGACCATGAGGCGATTGGGGCGCGGATCCTTTGGGTTGCGTCCCAGGCTGGTCAATCGGTGCAGGTTCAGGATGAACGCAGGCTGATCACCCCCCAGAGAGACAATGCGGTGGCGATCAAGATCCGCCACGCTCTCCGGCTCACCGAAGCGATCCACGTACGCGAGAGACGCGTAGGCATGATAGTGAATGGTGAACAGGCGCCGCTGGATCAGATCCGGCTGAGCCGGGCGTCGCAGCCGGATCGCCACGTCCGCTTCCCGCATAGCGAGGTCGAGTTCGTCGTTTGTAAGAATCAGCTGAATGTTCACTTCGGGATAAGCATCGAGGAATTCGGTGATGCGCTGGGCAAGCCAAATTCCGCCAATCCCGACAGTCGCAGTGATCTTGAGATCGCCAGCGGGTCGGTCGCTGGTTTCCGTGAGACGCTGGCGCGTCGCCTCAAGTCGCAGATGCACGTCGCGGGCTGCTCTGTGGAGCACGTCACCATGTTCGGTCAGGATGAGGCCGCGGGCGTGGCGATGGAAGAGGGGAACTTTTAAATCGCGCTCGAGCGCGCTGATCTGACGGCTCACCGAGGATTGGTTCAGTCCGAGCTTCTCACTCGCCCGGGTGAAATTCCCGGCTTCCGCAACCTCGTAGAAAAGTCGGATCTTGTCCCAATCCAAGGCGGACCCTCATTGTGCCGATTTGCAACCTTTTGGTGCACGGGCGGAGAACGCGAGACGTTCCGCAGCAATTCAGCCCCTACTCCCGATGCAGCCGTGTGACAACGGCTTTATCCTAAAGCATGACGAGGCAAAGTGGAGCGCCGTTTTTGTGAACCTCGTGCTCGACAGACGGAAAAATCGGTCACGTTCTTGAGTTTGGACCGATTCGGTTCACGTGTTGGTGATCCAAGTTATAGAACACGGCGGCATGCTCAACTAGGAGCTCGCCGCCGCGCGTGTCGTTCCGCTCGCTAGATGAACCTGCCGAGGAAGGCCCGGGTGCGAGGGTGCGCGGGATTGACCAGCACATCCTCGGGCTTTCCCTGCTCGACGATGTGTCCCCCATCCATAAAGACGACGCGGTCGGCGGCTTCTTTGGCGAAACCGATTTCATGCGTGACGACGATCATGGTGAGGCCCTGATCGGCAAGATCGCGCATCGCGGCGAGGACTTCACCAACCAGCTCCGGATCCAGCGCTGAGGTGGGCTCATCGAAGAGCATGAGCTTCGGCTTGATCGCCAGCGCGCGAGCAATCGCAACGCGCTGCTGCTGTCCGCCCGACAATTGCCGCGGATAGGCGTCGGCCTTCTCGGTGAGACCCACGCGCTGCAGCAAGGCAAGCGCGTAGGCTTCTGCCTCTCGTCTGCTTTCACCGTGAATGCCGATGGGCGCTTCGATGATGTTCTGCAGCACGGTGAGATGCGGATAGAGATTGAACTGCTGAAACACCATGCCGATCTGCTGGCGCTGGCGAGCGATGGCGCGCGATGACAGTTTCTGCAGGCGTCGTCCGCGCAGCTGGTAGCCCATCTGCTCGCCACCGACCATGATCGAGCCGCGATCCATCGCCTCGAGATGGTTGATGCATCGCAGAAACGTGGATTTTCCGGAGCCGGACGGGCCGAGGACGACGACGGTCTCGCCGGGCCAGACATCGAGATCGATGCCCTTGAGAACCTCGTTGTCGCCAAACGACTTATGCACGTTGCGGGCGACCACCAGAGGTCTGGCTGCGGTGATGGCTTTTGTAGGGATCGGTGCGGTCATCGCGCATCTCCCATGTGGATCGCATCACTGATGACGTCGTCATCCGTTGCGCGACGCGCTTTCGTGGATGAGCCCTTCTCGCCGCGCGCGTAGTAGCGCTCGATGAAGGATTGGCCGACATTCAGGATGGAGGTGATGAGGAGATACCACAGGACTGCGACCATCAGCAGAGGGATGACCTCGAAAGTGCGGTTATAGACCGCCTGCACCGAATACAGCAGATCGCCCATGGCAATGACGCTGACCAGCGAGGTCGCCTTGATCATGCTGATGAGCTGGTTTCCGGTGGGCGGGATAATGGAACGCATCGCTTGCGGAATGATGATGCGGCGCAAAGCGCGTCCCCGCGTCATCCCAAAGGCCTGCGTCGTCTCAACTTGCCCGGGATCCACCGACAACAGGCCGCCGCGGATGATCTCCGCCATGTAGGCGGCCTCGTTCAAAGCCAATCCGGCAATCGCCGCCGTCAGTGGGGTAATAAGATCGTTGGTGTTCCAGCGCGCCAGTTCCGGGCCGAAAGGAACACCGATCGAGATGACCGGAAACAGGGTGGAGAGATTGTACCAGAAGATCAGCTGCACCAGCAGCGGCGTGCCGCGAAAGAACCAGATGTAGATGCTGGATAGGGCGACCAGCAGTTTCGTCTCGGAGAGGCGCGCGATGGCGAGGAAGAGACCGATCACAACGCCGATGAGCATCGCCACCACGGTGAGGCCGAGGGTGACCGACAGGCCACGCATGATCGACTCAGCGGTGAACCATTGTGCAACGACCGACCATTCGAAGTTCTTGTTGTGGGCGATGACCCAAAGAAAATCGACCGTGATGAGGATCGTCACGACCCAAAGGATCCAGCCGCCATAGTTGATGGGCCGGTGGGCATGAGCGACGTCGCGAAGCCTGAGCTCCGCGACGTCATCACCGGGGAGTGCCCCGGGTGTAAGCGCGCGATCCGTCACTGCGGTCGCTTTCCTGCAAGGTTGATGCCTGGCGCCTTGAGCATGTTATTGTCGAGGCCCCACTTCTTCATGATGGTCGCGTAGGTGCCATTGTCGAACAGCTTCTTGTAGCCTTCGAGGATCACCGGTCCGAGGGGAGAATCCTTCGGCACCACCGTGCCCTGAAACAGGTCGTCGAAACCGTTCGATTGCCCGACCGCCGCAAGTTCAAGCTGCCCGTTCGATTGCTGGACAAAGTAGGTCAGGGGCGCCTGGGACGAGAAGAAACCGTCCGAGCGCTTCGAGCGGACCGCAAGAATCGACGTGGGTTGGTCGGGGAAAGATTGAACCTCGACGGCAGGTTTGCCCTCTTCGGTGCACTTAGTGGCCTGCTGCTTGATCACGCGTTCGGCGGAGCCGCCGGATTGCACGGCGATCTTGAGGCCGCAGGTATCGGCGAGCGACTTGATGCCTTTGGGATTGCCGATCTGCACTGCGAACACGACGTATTCCTGCACCCAATCGACAAAATCGTTGGCGGCCTGGCGCTCGGGGAAGTCGCCGACCGGACCGATCGCAAACTGATAGCGGCCGGATTTGATGCCGCTCAGCAGGCTCGACAATCCGCTGACGGATTCGTGCTTGACCTTGACGCCAAGAACCTCGCCCAGAGCATGCGCCAGGTCCGCGCTCGCGCCGCTCATGCTGCGCGTATCGCTGACGATTTCATAAGGAGGAAACGAGCCGCTGTTCACGGTGATCATCTCGCCGGCGTCCCGGATTTCCTTAGGCAACTTCGCGTGCAAGGTGGCATCGGCCGTCTGCACCGGAATTTTGGCGTCCTGGGCCAACGACGGGCTGGAGAAAAGCGCCGCAGCGAGCAAGGCGGGGGCAAGAACTTTTGAATTCATAGCGACATTCCCTTTGTTGGTGGCGAGCCTGTTCAGGCGATTGTTTGGTTGAGTTCAGGCTTGGCAAAGCGACGGTTTGCGAGAACCGGCAGGACGTTGCGCGCATAGGCAATGCGCGCGGCGTCGACCTCGGCGAACACCAGGGCGGGCGCTTCCGCTGCCCGCGCGATTGCGACGCCGAGCGGATCGACCACCATGCTGTTGCCGATATTGCGTTCCCCGCATTCACCCACGGCCACCACGTAGGCGGTATTCTCGAGCGCGCGTGCCGTGACGAGCACTTCCCAATGCGCCTCCTTGAGCGGTCCCTTGACCCAGGCGGAGGGGAGCACGAGGAGATCGGCCCCATCGAGCACGAGCCGTCGCGCCAATTCGGGAAAGCGTACGTCGTAGCAGGTCATCAGACCCACCTTGAACCCAGCCACGTCCACCAGCGCGGGCACGTCCCCGCCAGGCGTGACGTTGGTGGATTCCTTGGCCGAGAAGGCGTCGTAAAGGTGGAGCTTGCGGTACTCGGCGAGGATTTCGCCGTTGCGGATGGCAATCAGCACATTCCAGACCCGGCCGTCGCCCGCCGGCGTATGAACGCTGGTCATTGTCGTCAGATTGTTGCCACGACTGGCCGCGAGCAACTGCGTCACGAAAGGGCCGTCGAGCTCTTGGGCTGCCTTAAGCACGAGGTTGGGATCGGCGATATCGCGCGCCAGAATGCCCTCGGGCAGGACCAGCAGATCCGCACCGCCCACCTGCGCCTCGCTCATCAGGCGCAGACATGTGTCGGCATTTTCCTGCCACTCGCGACTTACCGCGAATTGTCCAAGTGCTACTTTCATCGTCGGTGTTCCTGGCTGCGGTTTCATGACTGACCTAAGGCGCTTGCGGCGTCGGGAAAGAGATCGTGCGGCGTGAGAAGCTTATCGGTGAGTTTCTGGGCGTGCAGTTCGATGCCGAAATCGGCAATCATGCGCTCGTTGGCCTCAAGGCCGTTGCGGTTCCACGAGGCAGGCAGATCCTGCGCCACCTGTCGGATCTCGTCGATGATCCAAGGTGTGGTGTCGGCATATTTCGCCCGCTTCTCGAGCCAGACGCGGGCGGATTCATCGAGAATGTCGCTCAAGGCGCCGGGTAACCAGGGATGCGCGGCGACGATCTCGGGCTTGATCCCCAGCAGATGAATTCCCGGCACGTAGCCCACATCGTTGAAATAGGCGCGCTCGGCTTGTCGAAAGTCCGGCACCAATTGACGAAACGCGGAATCGGCGTCGAAAAAGCCGGGTGGCATGAAGGGCGTGAAGACCGCGTCAAGCCAACCCTCCCGCAGCAATTCCATCATCGGCCGCTCCCCCGGAACGGCCTCGATGCGCCCGGGGCGACCATAGCCCCCGAGGCGGTCGACGATAGGGTGGGATTTCGTAAGCCGGCCCACGAACCAGCTTGCTTCCTCTATGCCGACACCTTCGCGCCTCAACAGAGCGCGCGTCCAGGTATTGCCGGAATCCTGCCAGCCGGTGAGGCCGATACGTTTCCCCGCGAGCTCATCGAGCCGGGTGACGCCGCTGTTCTTGGAGGTGATGATGCAGCGATGCCGAAAGGCCCGCATCAGGAAATGAGGCACGCCGACAATGGACGTCTCGCCCTTTGCACGTGCAAGCGAGTAGCGGCTGAACGACACCTCTCCGGCATCGTAAAGCGGATCGCTCGCGAGATCTTCCGGAAGCGTCTCGACGCGATGAACTTCGAGGTTGAAGTCCTTGGCGCGAAGGTCGCCCACCGCGAGAGGAACAATGTAATCCCAATCCCGCACCGCCAATCGAATCGTAATGGTCAAGGCTGCTCCCTCGGCATGTTTGTCGTCGGTTAGCCAAATATTAATTGTTTAATAGTGGCTGTACAATTATAGTTTTGTTACTGAACAAAGAAAACGAACATGTCAGCATTTTTCTCGACTGCGTGGCTGAAGGATCGGCTCACCGAACGGACGATGCGCGGCATCGCCCTTGAAACGAGCGCGCTTATTCGCTCGGGCGCGATTCCGGTCGGCACGCAATTACCGCCGGTCAGGGAGATCGCGCGGGCTCTAGGGGTCAGTCCGGCGACGATTTCCTCCGCCTGGAGCGAGTTGCGCCGGCACAACGTGATCAGCGGTCGCGGACGTAACGGGGTCTGGGTCTGCGGTGATAAGATCGCGCCAAGGCCGTCACGCTTCGAGAACATCGGGAATTTCGGCGAGCACGTCATCGACCTGACGGTGGCGGTCCCCGACCCGGCATTGTTGCCGCCCCTTGGCGACGCGCTGCTGCACGGCGCAGAGGTTGCGATGCTGAACAGCTACCTGCGGGTTCCGATCCTCGATTCGCTCCAGGCTGTCATGCGGCCACGCTGGCCTTATGCCGCAGAGGCGTTCCTCGCCACCAACGGCGGATACGATGCGGTCAACGTGACCCTGCAGGCGCTGGTCATGCCAGGGTCCGTCGTGGCCATCGAAAATCCGACGGCGATGAGATTGCTCGATATCTTGGACAATCTCCGGGCCCATATCATCCCCGTGAACTGCGACGAGCATGGTCCGTGCCCGAAATCTCTTGCCGAGGCGCTTCAAAAGAAGCCATCCGCCTTCCTCTACCAGCCCCGTACGCATGCAATTACCGGACACCAGGTTTCATCCGAGCGGCTCAAGGAGTTGGCGCGCGTTCTGAAGGATAGCGATCTCGTCATCGTTGAGGACGACGGCATCGGCGACCTTTCCAGCCTTCCGCCGGCGAGCCTCGGTGCTCATTATCCGGAGCGCACCGTTCACATTCTTTCACTGTCAAAAGCGTTCGGTCCGGATCTGCGGCTTGCTGTCCTGTCGAGCTCGGCCAGCATCGTCGACCAGATCCAGGCCTACCGTAGTTTTGGCGCCGGATGGACGAGCCGCATTCTTCAGGCCGCCGGTGCCTGGCTGATCGCCGACCTCGCGAGCAATGCTGCGGTGGACCACGCGAAGACGGTCTATGGAACACGCCGCCGCGCATTGATCGATCGAATGAAGGACCGTGGCCTGCACATTCCCGACAGGGACGGATTGTGCCTGTGGCTTCCGGTTCGCTCCGAGCAGTTTGCGCTGGTCACTCTAGCGGCGCGAGGCATCGCTGTCTTGCCCGGGAAGAAATGCTCCATCACGGACACGCAGCATATCCGCGTCGCGACCAGCCTGCTGACTGACCAGGTCGATGCCGTCGCCGATGCGCTGGCGCTCGTCCATCCAACGGGCGCCTCTGATCAGCGAGAGGGGTTCGGAAGATATTCGGTGTGACGGCCCCCCGGCGCATCGGATCGGTTCTCGCAAGCTAGCAGCTGGCTATCAGGGGTGATACGCTCGCCACGCGCATCGGGAGGTGAATCGTGGACTGCCGGCGCACCGCGTTTCAGGAACTTGTGCCCGCTCATGCCTGACGACTCGCCCATTCTGCCATCTCCCGACGACACGGCCGGTGACGATCTTGATGGCTCCCGCAGTTTCAGCGCCTCACCTCTGGCCCCACTTAGACACGGCATTTTCCGCGCCGTATGGTTCGCCAGTCTCGCTTCCAATTTCGGCGGGCTGATTCAATCCGTCGGCGCGTCGTGGATGATGACCTCGATTGCCGACTCGGCCGACATGGTCGCTCTCGTGCAGGCGTCGACGACATTGCCGATCATGCTGTTCTCGCTTGCTGCCGGCGCGATCGCCGATAACTACGACCGCCGTCGGATCATGCTGGTGGCGCAGATCTTTCTCGTTGTGATCTCGATCGGGCTTGCGGCCTCGGCGTTCCTCGGGCTCGTCACCCCATGGTCCCTGCTGACGTTCACGTTTCTCATCGGCTGCGGCACCGCCTTGAATGGCCCCGCCTGGCAATCGTCGGTTGGCGAGATGGTTCCGCGACCAGATCTGCCGGCGGCCGTCGCCCTCAACAGCATGGGATTCAACATCGCGCGGAGTTTCGGGCCCGCCATCGGTGGGCTGATCGTGGCTGCCGCCGGGGTCGCCGCGGCCTTTGCGGTCAATACCGTCAGCTATCTGGCCCTGATCATCGTGCTCTTTCGCTGGCGGCCGGTCCGTGTTCCGCGGGCATTGCCCCCCGAAGCTCTTGGCGACGCCATGGGAGCGGGCATTCGCTACGTGGCAATGTCGCCCGCCATCAGGGCGGTGCTTCTGCGAAGTTTCACGTTCGGGCTCGCATCAATCGCGGTACCGGCGCTGACGCCTCTCGTCGCCCGCGATCTCGTGCACGGTGGACCGCTCACTTACGGATTGTTGCTTGGTGCGTTCGGAATCGGCGCCGTCGCGGGGGCGTTGCTCAGCGCCCGCCTGCGTCGCCTTCTGCACGTCGAATGGCTCGTCCGGTGGTCGTTCGCGGGCTACGGGGTAAGCGCGATCGCAACCGCCATGAGTTCGACGACATCGTTGACCGCGCTTGCAATGGGCCTGGGCGGCGCCTGCTGGGTGCTCGCTCTTTCGACGTTCAATGTGACGGTGCAATTATCCGCGCCGCGATGGGTCGTGGGTCGCGCGCTTGCCCTTTATCAAATGGCGACCTTCGGAGGCATGGCGCTCGGCAGCGCGGTTTGGGGCGTGCTCGCCGAGCAGGTTGGGACGGGCTCCGCATTGCAGATCTCAGCCGCCGTTCACCTTATCGGCATTGCGATTGGATTCTATCTCACGCTGCCTGATCACACGCTCTCGAATCTTGATCCGCTCAGCCGGTGGACCGTGCCGAAGATCGCCCTCGACATCAAGCCGCGGAGCGGGCCGGTGGTGATCACCATCGAATACATCATCCGGCAGGAGGATGTGATGGCGTTCCTGACCGCCATGGCGGAGCGCCGACGTGTTCGCCGCCGCGATGGCGCCCGCCATTGGACGCTGCTTCGCGATTTGTCGGACCCGGAGCTTTGGATGGAACGCTACCACACCCCGACCTGGCTCGATTACGTGCGCCACAACCAGCGCATCACGCAAGCCGATGCGGTGATCGGTGAGCGTCTTCGATCTCTGCATCGCGGACCGAACCCTCCGCACGTCCATCGCATGATCGAACGTCAGACCGGCTCATTGCCGACGGCTTTCGCCTCGCCGGCACGCGATGCGAAATGATGCCGAGGCGATCGTTAGTTGCTGATCGCATTGCTCATTCGCCGAGGGTGACTTCGCTCGCATGATTGACAATCCACGCATCAATCGGAGCGGCCCGACCTCTTACCGTCACGGTCCGCCGCTCGTAACGAGACAGGTCGAGACGAGCCCTTCGGGCCAACTCGTCAGAGATGACGAGTTCGACGCCAAGCTCCTTCGCCAGGTTCTCGAGCCTGCTCGCGGAATTGATGGTATCACCGACTGCGGTTAGTCCACGGGCCTGGCCATATCCCATCTCTCCCACCACCGCGGGTCCTGCGTGAAGGCCTATGACGACCTGCAGCGGATGCTCCAATTCGCTTGCGAACGAAACGTTCAGGCCCTCGACCCCTTTGACGATGCGGAGAGCGGCATCGAAAGCTCTGTTGGCTGCCTGCTCGGGCGTGGTCGTGAGTCCGAATAGCGCAAGAGCCCCATCTCCGATGAACTTGTCGAGATGCCCGCCGGTATCCTCCACCGCCTTGCCGACGATCTCGAAATACCGGTTCAGAATGAAGACAGTGTCGAAGGGAAGACGATGCTCCGTCAGCCGCGTGAACCCGCGCAGGTCGCAGAACAAGACCGCAAGTTCGTGCTCGGTTCCGCGGGCCACATGACTGTCGCCGATGCGATCCATCTGCTTCGCGCGCGCCGCAGATAGAACCGGTACGACTGAAAGGCCATGGACCGGCCTGAGCTGACATGCGAGCCGGATATCAGGTCCCGCCTTGATTCTCGCGAGCGTTGTGAGTTCCTGCGCGGTTGGCGTGGGCTGAACATCGAGACCTGCGATGACGCGGACACGACAGGTCGAGCAACGACCGCGTCCGCCGCAGGCGGATTGATGCGGAATCCCGGCAATCCGACTTCCCTCGAGCACGCTGAAGCCGCGGGGAATTGTCACCACCTGGTGACCCGGATATATCACGCGAACGCGCGTCGAGAGGTTTCGATAGGCACGCATCCCCCGTGCAGCAAGGACAGCGCCGATCAGACACGCAAAGGCCAGATAGAGGCCCACATTGATCTCGGCCAGGAGGTCAGCGACGGATGTGGATGACAGAGCAAAGCGCGCGGGATCCGATGTAAACTGCTTCCCGGCTTCAGCGAATCCCAGCAGCGCCAGCACTGGAACCAAAAGAGCGCCTGTGTAGAGCAGCATGGCGTAGCGGGGGAACCAGTCCTTTGCGCGAACCCAGAAGTAGACGCCAAGGCAGCCATGAAGCCATGCGATCAGGAGAGCAAGAGCTTGGCGCACGCCGTTCTCTGGATTCTGAATCCAGAGACTGCGGATGACGTCCGGATAACCCAGATCACGGGCTGTCAACGAGTAGTCGATCCGCGTTGCGACCACGTGCGGGATCAGCAGGAACGGAAGTGAAAGTCCCAGGACCAGCTGGGCTGCTTCTTTCACTGGCATGCGCAGAGTGCGCCGTTTGAACAGCGCCTCGAGGGCGAGCGCGAAGTGAAGGAACAACGATCCATAAAGCAGAGCCGAGCCAACCGGATTTCGCCAGAGGAGGTTAAAGACGCGTCGTCCACTCTCCATGGCGTCGATCGAAAAAAGACCCAACGCATGATTGCTGAAATGGGTAAGGAGGAACGCCCCGAGCACCAGACCGGAAACCAGCCGGACATCCCGCAACGAGATGGTTCGGTCGACGTGGCTCGGACCCGGATATGCTTTCGGTCGGCGGCGGCTCATGAGTTGCCGGTTCCCTTGAAGCGCCTGAACATGTGTCTTTCCTGGTCTATGATTGTTACGGCCGACTTTGCGCCCAACCGGGAGCGACCGCAAAGATGGACATTACCATTACCACGGAGACCCGCCGGCGTTTGGAAGTCGCTCTGTGGCTGGCCGCACAGCAGGACCACCGCTCATATGTCACTTCGGTGCACGTTGTCGGTACGGTTCGGCCACCGCAACGAGACCGGCGAGCGAAAAGCGCACCAGGTGATCCACGAGCGATTCGGTGTTTCCTGGCCCCCCGCCCAAGATAGGAAACAGTTGCGTGAGGAGGTGGCGGTCGGCCACCAGAAGCATCGCGCATGGCATCACGACACTGAAGCAACCGCTGGCGACGGCAGGATGATCTGCCGGGAGATCCATGATTTCCCCGACGATTGCGCTGATGAGAAGCTTCTTGGGCTGAAGCTCCCGCATCCTGAGAGCCTCGATGAACGGGGACGGTGACAGAATTTCACGGCTCAAAACGCGAAAAGCCCATGATGACGACGCGGGACCAGTGAGCGTCGTCACGACCAACTCGATAAAGCTGCGCAGCTTTTCTTCCGCGGTGCCTTCTCGGGTAGCGATGGTTGTGAGAGCCTCGTAGCTGACGAAGCGCCGATGGGCTTCGACCAGAACCTCCTCGTAGAGCCCAGCTACTCCGCCGAAGTAATAATTGACGGCGGCCGAATTGGTCCCAGCGCGGTCGGCAATTTCCTTTCCGGTGGTCCGATCAAGGCCCTTCTCAGCAAAGACTTCGCCGGCAGCCTGCAAAATCTGAGCCCTCGTGTTTGCTCCATCGTCACGCCGACCTCTGGCATTCGAAATTTTTCGGATGGAACGGGCAGCTTTCATGCCAGCTTATCTAACAGACGCGGCCCGAAGATCAAATTCAAACTTTAAATTCGAATTTGACAATAGCGGAGGGCGTGCCTAGCTATGAGCCCATGAGAAAATTGACCGCAATCCGCGTCGTCCTCGTGATCCTGCTTGCCGCCGCGACCGGGGGCGCCGCGTGGTGGTACCTTCATCGACGTCCCGCGTCCGATGATCTCATCCTGTTCGGCAATGTGGAGCTACGGCAGGTGACGCTTGCGTTCAACGGCAGCGAGCGGATCGCGGAGGTGCTCGTCGAGGAAGGAAGTCTTGTCCACAAGGGCCAAGTTCTCGCCCGTCTCGACACCAGCCGCCTTGCGCCGCAGGTAGCTCAGGCGGAAGCACAGCTCGCGAGCCAGCAGGCGGTTGTCAACCGCTTGCGCAATGGGAGCCGCCCTGAGGAGATTGCGCAGGCTCGGGCTCAACTCGAAGCGGCCCAAGCCGAGGCTTTGAACGCCCGGCGGCAACGGGACCGCCGTGAAGCGCTCGCCGCAAGATCCATCGCGAGCGAACAGGAAACCGACATCGCGAAAGCTGCGGCCGACATCGCCGACGCGAAGGTGGTCGTAAACCAACGCGCCCTCGAACTCGCGATTGCAGGGCCGCGCGCCGAGGACATCGCGCAGGCGGAGGCGCAATTGCGCATGAGCCAGGCGCAGCTTGCGCTTCTGCGCCAGCAGCTTGCGGATGCAGAGCTGAAATCTCCCGTTGATGCGGTAGTCCGCTCGCGCCTGATGGAGCCCGGCGAAATGGCATCCACCACGCGGCCGGCCTTCTCGTTGGCAACGAAGGATCCGAAATGGATTCGCGCCTACGTCTCGGAAACCCAACTCGGCCATGTCCGCCCCGGCATGAAGGCGACGGTAACGGTGGACAGCTTCCCAGGGCAGCCGTTCGAGGGGTGGGTTGGGTTTATCTCGCCCGTGGCGGAGTTCACGCCCAAGAACATCCAGACCGAGGACCTGCGCACCAGCCTCGTCTACGAGGTGCGGGTGTTCGTGACCGATCCGGACAACCAGTTGCGCCTTGGCATGCCGACGACCGTCAAGCTGTTGGTTGGCAATGGCGAGAATGCCCCGGTCGCCCACCAAACGGGCCAGCGACAGTGACGACCGTCGAGCCACCGGTTGCGGTCGCGGCGGCAAACCTTCGAAAGGTGTTTCGTCGAGCGACCGGTGAAACAGTCGTTGCTCTCGACGGCATCTCTTTCAGCGCCCGACAAGGGACTTTAACGGCGATCGTCGGACCGGACGGCGCCGGCAAAACCACACTGATGCGCCTCGTGTGCGGGCTGATGACTGCGGATTCAGGAGACCTCGACGTCATCGGCATCAACGTCGCCGCAAACCCTCAGGAGGTTCAGGATCGCATCGGCTACATGCCGCAGAAGTTCGGGCTCTATGAAGACTTGAGCGTTCAGGAGAACCTCGATCTTTACGCGGAGCTCCATGGCGTCACGCCGGAGCAGCGAAAGGCGATCTATCCCAGGCTGATGGAAATGACCCAGTTGGGAAGTTTCACGGGTCGGCTTGCAGGCAAGTTGTCAGGCGGTATGAAGCAGAAGCTCGGGCTCGCCTGCACCCTCGTCCGCTCTCCGCAATTGCTTCTCCTCGACGAACCGACTGTTGGCGTCGACCCGCTCTCGCGCCGCGAGCTTTGGGAGATCGTGCTTAAGCTGGTGAGGGACGAGGGCCTGACGGTCATCGTCACGACCTCCTATCTCGACGAAGCCGAGCGCTGCGACCACGCTGTCGTCATGCATGCCGGGCAGGTGCTCGCGCAAGGGATGCCGGGCGAGATTACCGCGAAGGCTGAGGGATGCACGTTCATGGCGACGCCTCCGGATGGGATGCCGGCGCGTTCGCTTCAGGCCCGCTTGTTTCAATTGCCGCAGGTGATCGATGCCGTGCCCGAGGCTGGCAAAGTGCGCATTGTGCGTGCCTTCGCCGAGGAACGGAATCCTCTGGCGCTCAACGGAGCACCCATTCCGCTGGAAGCGGTTCCTGCCCGCTTTGAGGACGGCTTCATGATGCTCTTTCATGCAGTCGCCGGAGGCGGACTTCGCAATGTCATGACGCTCGATCATCCGCCGACGGGTGACGGCGATACCATCGCGGTCGAAGTGCACGACCTCACGCGCACCTTCGGCGATTTCACGGCGGTCAACCACGTGAGCTTCGAGGTTCGAAAGGGCGAGATCTATGGCCTGCTCGGACCAAACGGAGCGGGAAAGAGCACGACTTTCCGCATGCTGTGCGGTCTCTTGCCCGCGACCAGCGGAACTTTGCGGGTTGCAGGCGCGGACCTTCGCACCTCGCGCGCCGAGGCCCGTCAACGGCTAGGCTATGTGGCGCAGAAATTCTCGCTCTACGGGCAACTGAGCGTCGACGAAAACCTCGACTTTTTTGCCAGCGCCTATGGCCTGCGCGGCACCCGAAAGCGCGACCGCATTGCCTGGGCCAAGCAGCAATTCGAACTCGATCGATTTTCCGATCTTCCGAGCGGTCAGCTTCCGGGCGGTTTCAAGCAACGCCTCGCGATGGCCGCATCCCTTCTCCACGAGCCCGAGATTCTCTTTCTCGACGAGGCCACGAGCGGCGCCGATCCGATGGCGCGGCGCGAGTTCTGGGGCCGCATCACATCGCTATCCGAACAAGGCGTGACGGTGATCGTCACGACGCATTTCATGGATGAAGCGGAGTACTGTGATCGCGTCGTCATCCTTGATGCGGGGCGGACGCTGGCCGAAGGCACGCCGGCCGAAATCCGCGCGCATGCCCACCCGACCGAGGGTCGCGAACCGACGATGGAGGACGCCTTCATCGCCATCGTTGAGGAATCGCGGCGCGAGCAGGATTCTCCAATCGCAAGGAGCGCCGCGTGACAAACATCCCGACCAGGCGTTCGGGAGGTCTGCGGCGGATTTTCGCGCTGGTCCGCAAGGAGACCCTGCAGGTCTTTCGGGACCCGAGCAGCATCGCGGTCGGCATCGTGATGCCGATGCTGCTGCTCGTCCTCTTCGGCTACGGCCTCTCGTTCGACGTCAAGAACGTGCCGGTGGCGCTCGTCATGGAGGATTCGTCCGCCGACGCCCGAGGAGCCGTATCCGGTTTCGAGCTGTCTGACTATTTTGATGCCGTCCCAGTCAAGACAATGGCGGAAGCCCAAAGGCTCTTGCTCGACAAGACCGTGAACGCCATCGTACGCATCCCGCCCGATTTTGCGCGCCGGATCGAACTCGGCAATGCCGAAATCCAGGTCCTGGTGCACGGAACCGATGCCAATACCGCGCGCATCTCGCTCGGTTACGCCCAGGGCGCAATCGCCACGTGGCTGGCGCGCGAGGCTGCGAGGGGGCGCATGCTCGCAGGCGCTCCGATCAGCGTCGACAGCCGGCTTTGGTTCAATGAGGCCAACGAGAGCACCTACTTCCTCGTACCGGGGCTTATCGTCCTCGTCATGACGCTGATCGGCGCCCTTCTCACTTCGCTCGTGATGGCGCGCGAATGGGAGCGCGGAACATTCGAAGCGCTGTTCGTGACGCCGGTCCGATCGAGCGAGGTGCTGCTCGGCAAAATCGTTCCGTATTTCGTGCTGGGGATGATCGGGCTTGCTCTTTCCGTCGTCGGCAGCAAGCTCCTGTTTGGCGTTCCGCTCCGCGGCTCGCTTGCCATCCTCATTGTCGTGTCGATGCTCTATCTCCTGGTGGCGCTTGGGATCGGGTTGGTGATCTCGTCGGTGACGAAGAGCCAGTTCGTGGCGAGTCAGATCACCCTGGTGGCGACCTTCCTGCCGGCGATGATGCTGTCGGGTTTCATGTTCGACCTGCGCAGCATGCCGTGGGCGATCCAGGTCATCACCTACATCTTCCCGGCGCGTTACTTCGTGAGCCTTCTCCAGACATTGTTTCTTGCCGGCGACATCTGGGCCGTCATCCTGCCCAACGCTGCCGTTCTGGCGACGATGGCGACCGTGCTCATGGGCCTGTCGGTCGTCTTCACGCGCAAGCGGATCGGTTGAGAGATGATCGAGTCCCTGTTCAGGATCCTCGCTTTGATGCGCAAGGAAATGCTGGCAATGTTCAAGGATCCGAAAAGCCGCGTGAGCCTGATCCTGCCGCCGATCCTCCAGTGCCTCATCTTCGGCTATGCGGCCACATATGATCTGAACAATGTGCCGTACGCCCTCGTGGATCAGGATCGCAGCGCCGCCTCGCAGGCGCTTGTCGCAAAGCTCGACGGCTCACGCATCTTTACGCGGGTCGCGACGCTCGACCAGGCCGCGCAGGCGGCGCCCTTCATCGACAACCAGCAGGCCGTGCTGGTCATTGTCATCGACCGTGATTTCCAGAAGAATCTCTCCGCCGGGCGCCAGACGCCGGTGCAGGTCATCGCCGACGGGCGCAATTCCAACACGGCCGGCACGGCCCAGGGTTATGTCGGCACGATTCTCGCCGCTTTTGGTCAGGAATGGCGCGCGTCGCAGGGCCTCCCCGGCGCCGCCGTGCAGGTGACGACGCGGGCCTGGTACAATCCGGGGCTGGAGACGCGCTGGAACATGATCCCGTCATTGATCGGCACCATCACCATGATGATGACGATGATGCTGACGGCGATGTCGGTGGCGCGTGAGCGTGAGGAGGGAACGTTCGATCAGCTTCTCGTGACGCCGTTCCGGCCCTCGGAGATCATGATCGGCAAGGCCGTGCCGTCGATGATGGTCGGCGTGACCCAATCGACCCTGATCCTTCTGGTGGCAAAGTTCTGGTTCCAGATCCCGTTCGCCGGCTCCTATGTCATTCTCTATCTGGGCCTGGTCCTCTTCCTCGCGGCGGCGGTCGGCATCGGGCTGTTTCTGTCCTCGATCGTCGGCAACATGCAGCAGGCGATGATCCTGACGTTCGTGGTGCTGATGCCCTTCATGCTCCTGTCGGGCCTGACCGCCCCGATCAGCAACATGCCTGCCGCCCTCCAGTACTTCACGCTGATCAACCCTTTGCGTTATGCCATCAGCATCACCCATCAGGTCTATCTGGAGGGGGCGGGCCTTGCCCAGCTCGCGCCTGAAATGCTCGCGCTGGTCGCCATCGCGGCGGTCACGTTGCCCTTCGCCGCATGGATGTTCCGCAACCGGCTGACGTAGTTTTTTCAGCGGCGCGGTCTTGCGCCGATCGCCAAACCGCCGGCGCCCTCGCTAGAGCGACTCGCTTCCCCTACCGCCGAGTCGCGCGCTGGCGGAACGCTCGATGCGCGTCAGGACGCCGTGGATCAGGATGGCCAGCAGCGCCACCACCAATCCGCCTTGCAGCACAAAGGCGAGATTGTTCGATTGCAGCCCGGCGATGATCACTTCGCCGAGGCCTTTGGCGGCGACCGTCGACCCAATGGTCGCCGTGCCGAGATTGATGATGATCGAAAGCCGGATTCCGGCGAGAATCACCGGCAGCGCGAGCGGCAACTCGACTCCGAAAAGACGCCCGCGCGGGCTCATCCCCATGCCTTTGGCGGCCTCGAGCGTCAGCGGCGACACCTGCGTGATCCCGCTCAGCGTGTTCTCGAAAATGGGCAAAAGCCCGTAGAGAAAAAGCGCGATGAATGTCGGTGTCTCGCCGAATCCCACCAGCGGCACCGCTACGGCCAAAACGGCGATGGGCGGAAAGGTCTGGCCGATATTGACCAGACTTCGCGACAGCGGCAGGAATTCCACCCCGCTGGGGCGCGTGACAAAAATCCCCAGCGAGACTGCGATGATGGTGCTGGCAAAGGCTGCGCCGAAAACGATGAGGAGATGCGAAAGCGTCAGCGAGAGCAGGCTGCCCTGATTGTAGATTGGCGGAGCATTGTGCTCGGTCAACGGCGCAAACACGAACGTAAAAAGGTCAGGCGCGGTAATGAACGCGAGAAGCAGCGCCAAGGCCAAAAACCAAGCGATGTTTCCCCAGCGCATCATGCGGGTTGCCGGGCGTGCGCGAGAATGCCCTCGACAGTAATCCGGCCCAAGAGCGCCCCCCCTTCATCCGAGACAGGGAGCGTGTCCCGCCCACACCACATCAGGTGCGAGAGGGCGTCCCGCAGATTGGTCGCAGCGTCGAGCGGTTGGCCAGCGGACGTCCCCGGTTCGACCACGTCCTTGACCTTTGTCAGGGACAGCAGGCGGAACGGCCGTTCGGTAGTCCCGACCAAACGTTCGACGAATTCTCCCGCAGGGCGTGTCAGCAATTCGGCTGGCGTGCCGTATTGGAGAAGGCGCGCATCGTCCATCACGGCAATCCGGTCCCCGAGACGAAACGCCTCTTCCATGTCATGCGTGACAAGCACGATGGTGGTGCCAAAGCGCCGTTGAATCGAAAGCAAATCTTCCTGCGCCTTGTTGCGGATAACGGGATCGAGAGCGCCGAACGGCTCATCCATGAGAAGGAGCGCGGGTTCAGCCGCAAGCGCTCTGGCTACACCCACGCGCTGCTGCTGCCCTCCCGACAACTCGTGGGGATACTTCTTCGCGAATTCCGCCGGATCAAGCTGAAACAGCGTCATCAGGTCATCGACACGTCGAGCAATCCGCTTGGCGTCCCACCCCAGAAGTCTCGGCACCGTCGCGATGTTGCCGGCAACCGTTCTATGCGGGAAGAGCCCGTTCCCCTGAATCACGTAGCCGAGGCGGTGACGCAACACGTCCTCGGGAATCGACATCGTGTCCTGGCCGTCGATGAGCACGCGACCGGAGGTCGGGGCGATCAGGCGATTGATCATGCGCAGGAGGGTCGATTTTCCGGCCCCTGACGTGCCGACGACAACCGCGATCGTGCCCGCCTCCACGACCATCGACACGTCGTCGACGATCAACGTGTCGCCGAGGCGCTTGGTGAGACGGTCGATCTCGATCATGCGCGTGCTCCGCTCGTGAGATCGATGACGGCATCGAGGATCACGGCGGCGGCGAACGCCATGACGACGATTGGAATTGCTCCCAGCAGCACGAGATCCATCGCGGTCTGGCCGATGCCCTGAAAGATGAACGTGCCCAGGCCCCCGCCCCCGATCAGGGCCGCCACCGTGGCGAGACCCAGATTCTGCACCAGAACGATACGGATCCCCGTCAGGATGATGGGAAATGACAACGGCAATTTGACCTGCGTGAGTTGCTGTCGGCGGGACAGGCCCATGCCGCGCGCCGCATCGACAACGAGGGCCGGCACCTGATCGAGCCCCACCACGGTGTTCGCCACGACAGGCAGGAGCGAATAGAGAAACAGCGCCACCAGAGCCGGCGCGGCGCCGATGCCGCGAATGCCGATAGCAAAGGCCAACGGCACCGTGGCGGCGAGATAGCCCAGCGGTACCATCAGGATGCCGAACAGCGCGATGCTGGGAATAGTCTGCACGATATTCAGGATCTGCAACGTCGCACTTTTCAGCACCGGGATGCGGTGACAGAGAATGCCGAGCGGCAGCCCGACCAGCACGGCGGCCGTGAGGGAGCCGAGCGCCAGAAACAGGTGCTGCTCCGCCTCGCGCCAGAAACTCTCGGCGCGAGCGGTATACTCCTTCACGAGCGAAACGTCGTCCCAGGCTCCGGACATCAGCAGAATTGCTAGCAGGGTCGTGGCGATGGCGAGCGACACCAGTCGCTCCCACGGACCGAAGCGCAGACGGGTGAGCGAATCCGCAAGAAGAAGCCCGAGTGCCAGAGCAAGGAGCCAGAAGCCGAGGGCCGGCGAAACGCGCGCAAAGGTGTTGGTCGCGGGCGAGACGAAACGTGCGGCCCATCCGATGGCCGGAAGCAGCAATGCCAGACCCAAACTCGCCGCGGTGAGCCGGATCAAAGGCTTTCGCAGCCACACCGCCACGAACGCGATGCCGATCATCAGGCCGAGAATACCGATGCCCGCCAGTGCCGGTAGTGCCTCCAGCAACCCGCGCGGTTCACCTCCGGCGATCCTGTTGGGGCGATAGGTGACGAACGGCGACGCGAACAGAGCCAGCGCCATCATCAATGCCACCAGAGCGCCGAGGCGATCGAACGCCAACGCGAGAAATCCCGGGCGCTCGCGGGCCACGCGCGCTTTGGGCGAAACGTGCATGGCTGGCGCGCCCTCTCCAAGGTCAGGCACAGGCGGCGGTCTCTTTCAGGCCGTGGCCTACTTCAAAAAGTTCTTCGACTTCAGGTAGTCGGTGGCAACCGACTTCGCTGCCTCGCCGCCGACCTGGACACGCGCATTGAGGCCTTGCAGCGTCGTGAGATCGAGCGACTGGAAAATCGGCTTCAGGATATTGGCGATGTTCGGATTCTCCCGGAGCACCGATTCGCGAATGATCGGCGCAGGCGCGTAGACCGGCTGAACGTTCTTGTCGTCCGCCAGCACCACAAGGCCCGACGGCGCGATGCCGCCATCGGTGCCATATACCATCGCGGCATTGGCGCCATTGGTCTTGTCGGCTGCAGCCTTGATGGTCGCCGCCGTGTCGCCGCCGGACAGCACGATGAGCTGTTCGGGCTTCATCTTGAAGCCATAGGCGGCCTGGAAGGCCGGGAGCGCGGCGGCGGAATTCACGAATTCCGCCGAAGCCGCAAGCTTGATCGCGCCTCCACCGGCAATCCATTTGCCGAGATCGGACATGGTCGCGAGCTTGTTCGGTTCCGCCACGTCCTTGCGCACCGCGATCGCCCAGGTGTTGTTGGCGGGCGAAGGGTCGAGCCAGACGATCTTATTGGCATCGTAATCAAGTTTCTTTGCGGCGTCGTAGCCTTTCGCGGCATCCTTCCAGAGCGGATCGTCCGCCTTGTTGAAGAAGAATCCGGCGTTGCCCGTATATTCGGGATAGACGTCGATCTCGCCGGCCGTGATCGCCTTGCGAACGACCGAGGTGGCGCCGAGTTGCACCCGGTCCTGAGTCTTGATGCCGTTGGCGTTGAGCGCCAGCAGGATGATGTTGCCGAGTACCGAGCCTTCCGTGTCGATCTTGGATGAGACGACCACATCAGCGTGGGCGGCCAAAGTCGAGGCACCAAGGACAAGGGCAACGGTCAGGGATTTCAAAGTCACGTTCATCAAACGACCCTCTTGGACAGCCCGGTCAATCCGGTTTCCACGATCTAGGGCTATTTGGGCCGTTCGACAGAGCCAACGCCCCGCAAAACCAAGCGAGAGACTCAAGTTGTGCGGGCGCGTGCCGAAGATCGCTGCCTGCATATCATAGCCGGTCGAGGATCGCGCCTCCACCCCCGCTTGACCTTCCCATAAGCCCGGTTCGGAAAACGGAGGTGGAGCGAAAATCTGCCTCAGAGCGCGAGAGCGCTCAACGGCTCCTGCGCGATCGTAAACCGCACCTGCGCCTGCGGCCGATGGTCCTCGGACAGGTAGCGCCAGGTGCGCTCGGCGTCGCCCTTGCTTTCGAACGGGCCGACGAGGCGCTCGGTGCCGCGGATCAGGGTTTCGAACTCGGTGGAGGTGTATTCGCCTCCGATGACCCAGAATCGAGCTTGTTGCATGGTCTCTCTCCGTCAATGAAGGTTGGGTTCACTCTGCCGCGTGAAGCTTCGGCGAAGGGTGGAATTGCGCGGTCTCGGTCGAATCGTTCATGGCCGTCGTCGAGGACTTGCCGGCCGTGATCGCAAGCGACACCTGATCGAAATAACCAGTGCCGACTTCCCGCTGGTGGCGAGTGGCGGTGTAGCCGAGGGCTTCCGCCTCGAATTCGGACGCTTGGAGTTCGGAATAGGCTCCCATGCCGCGGTCGCGGTAGCCGCTCGCCAGGTCGAACATGCCGTAGTTGAGCTGGTGGAAGCCCGCGAGTGTGACGAACTGGAATTTGTAGCCCATGGCACCGAGTTCGCGCTGGAAGCGGGCGATGGTGGCGTCGTCGAGCTTCTTCTTCCAGTTGAATGACGGCGAGCAGTTATAGGCGAGCAGCTTGCCGGGATGGCGCTTGTGAATGGCTTCGGCGAATTTGCGCGCATCGTCGAGATCGGGATGGGAGGTCTCCCACCAGAGCAGGTCGGCGTATTCCGCATAAGCAAGACCCCGAGCGATGCAATGGTCGAGACCGGTGCCTTCCTTCAGACGGAAGAAGCCTTCGGGCGTGCGGCTGTCGGGCTCGATGAAGGGCCGGTCGCGCTCGTCCACGTCCGAGGTGATGAGCATCGCCGATTCCGCGTCCGTGCGCGCCATGATCAGGGTCGAGGTGCCCATCACGTCGGCGGCAAGCCGCGCGGCGATCAGGTTGCGTTCGTGGGCAGAGGTCGGGATCAGGACCTTGCCGCCGAGATGGCCGCACTTTTTCTCCGATGCGAGTTGGTCCTCGAAATGAACGCCCGCGGCGCCGGCCTCGATATAGGCTTTCATGATCTCGAAGGTGTTGAGCGGCCCGCCGAAGCCGGCTTCCGCATCGGCCACGATCGGCAGGAACCAGTCCCGCTTGGCGCCGCCTTCCGCGTGCTCGATCTGGTCCGCGCGCTGAAGCGTCCGGTTGATCCGGCGGCAGAGTTCGGGACCGGAATTCGCCGGGTAGAGCGACTGGTCGGGATACATGGCGCCGGCCACGTTCGAATCCGCCGCCACCTGCCACCCGGAGAGATAGATCGCCTCAAGGCCGGCGCGGGCCATCTGCATGGCCTGATTGCCCGTCATGGCGCCGAGCGAATGGACGTAGGGCCGATCCTGAAGGAGCTGCCACAGTTTTGCGGCACCGCGCTCGGCTAGCGTCTGACGGATCGGCACCGAGCCGCGAAGGCGGAGCACGTCCCCAAGGGAATAAGGCCGGGTGATGCCATCGAACCGACCCGCCGGGGCGAGATGATGCAGATCGTCGAATGAACCTGGGGTGGCGGCGGTCATGATCGTCCTTCCATTTACATTTCTTGACAAAATCAACCGAGAACTCACAATTGCTCGCGTCTCCCGGCGTCTGTCATGAATGTTGACTGCTGCTCTCCGCGTTGCAATGCCTGAGGACGAGAAGAAAAGTTGTGTTGTCACGTCAAGACACGACGTATTTTGTAAGGCTGTAAAGAAAATTACAATGGATGATGCCCGCAAACTTTTCGTTGGCCCGCGCCTCAAGCGCCTGAGGCGGGAAAAGAACCTGACCCAGGCCGGCATGGCGGAGGAACTCGGGCTTTCGCCGAGCTATCTGAACCTGATGGAGCGCAATCAGCGCCCGATCACCGCCCAGGTGCTGATCCGTCTGTCGCATGCCTATTCGTTGGACCCGCGGGAATTCGCGACGGACGATCACGAGCGCACGCTCACCGAGCTCGACGAGGTCTTCGCCGACCCGCTCTTTCGCAACACACCGGTGCCGCGGCTCGAACTGCGCGAGACGGTGGAGAGCGCCCCCGGCCTCGTGGACGCCGTCACCCGTCTCTATCGCGCCTACGCGGCGATGCGTGGCGCGCGCGAGATGCGCACTCCCGATCTCAACGATCGCGATCGCGCCGAAGGCGCTGCGGACAATCCGGTCGATCGGGTGCGGGATCACATTCAAGAAGCCAAGAATTACTTTCCCGATCTCGATGAAGCCGCCGAGGCCTTGGCGAGCGAGCTCCAGGAGCCGGGCCACGATCTCTTTCTCGCGATCTGCGAGCGGCTGCGGGCAAAGCACGGGATCCGCGTCCGCGTCATGCCCATCGATGTCATGTCGGACAGCCTGCGGCGCTACGACCACCATCGTCGCCAATTGCTCATCTCGGAGATCGTCGACCCATCCGGCCGCACCTTTCAGGCCGCCTATCAACTCGCCTTCACCGAGATGAGGCCGGTCATCGACGGGTTGGCGGCGCGGCTTGAACCGGAAGACGGCCCGGCGCGCCGGCTGCTGCGGATTTCCTTGGGTAATTATTTCGCCGGCGCAGTCATGATGCCCTACGGAAAATTCCACGCCGCGGCCGAAGCCCTGCGCTACGACGTGGACGTGCTGGGCGCCCGGTTTGGCGCGAGCTTCGAGCAGGTCGCCCACCGTCTCACCACTCTGGCGCGCCCCGGGGCCCGCGGCGTGCCGTTCTTTCTCGTCCGCGTCGATTCAGCCGGCAACGTCTCGAAGCGCTTTTCGTCCGGCCGCTTTCCATTCTCGCAATATGGCGGCACCTGCCCGCTCTGGAACGTGCATGCGACTTTCCGCACGCCCGCGCAGGTGGTGACGCAGATCGTCGAATTGCCGGACAATTCGCGCTGGTTCTCGATCGCCCGTGCGGTCAAGCGGGCCTCGAATCCGTGGGGCATGCCCGATCCGCAATTCGTCGTCGGTCTGGGCTGCGAGCTGAAATACGCCGCTCGCCTTGTCTACGCGCGCGGGTTCGACCTCACGGCTCCCGACCCGACACCGATCGGCATCAATTGTCGCCTCTGCGAAAGAGTGGCGTGCCCGCAACGCGCCGCGCCCCCGCTCATGCACCCATTGATCGTCGACGAGATGAAGCGTGGTGTGTCACCATTCGAGTTCGACGCGACCTGAGGTCAGGCGATTGCCTGCTGTTTTGCAGGCGTTCCGGCGAGCCAGGAATCGAGGAACAGGTCGAGCCAGCGCGCCACATGCGGATCGTAGAGGAACCGCCCTTCGATCTGTCGCGTGCGATCTTGCGCGCCCAGCATCGCAAGGCGTTCGGCCGCCACAACCGTCCAACGGCAAATCATGGCGTGGGTGACTTCCGGATGGAACTGTAGGCCGAACGCCGCCGTTCCGACGCGAATGGCCTGGGTCGGAAAATCGTCTCCGGTCGCCAGCGTATCGGCGCCGGAGGGGCAATCGAAACCCTCCCGATGCCAATGGTAGACGTGGCTCGGCCAGCATGTCCCCCAGGTCTCGCTCAAGGCTTCGCCGGCCGCGGTCGGCAGCAAGGGGTAATAGCCGATTTCCGCGCGGCCCTCCGGGTGCGCCCACACGGAGGCGCCGAGATGCTTTGCGAGCATCTGCGCCCCCAGGCAGAGGCCAAGATAGGGCTTGCCTTCCCGCAAGGGCACATCCAGCCAATCGATCTCCGCTTTGATGAAGTCCTCGGGATCGTTGGCGCTCATGGGACCGCCGAAAATGATGGCGCCCGCGTGGTGCTCCAGGGTGTTCGGCAGCCGATCGCCAAACCGCGGACGCCTCACGTCGAGGCGATGACCCCGCTCCTGCAGCAAGCGGCCGACCCGGCCGGGCGTCGAATGCTCCTGATGAAGGATGATCAGGATCGGCGCTTTCTCGCCTCTAGCCATTGGCTCGGTCCGCCACGAGGTTCTTGATCGCATCCGCCTTGATGGCGGCGAGATCATCGTCGGAGAAGCCAAGATATCGCCCCGTGCGCCAGATCAGATCGTCCTCGAATTCGTGGACCGTGCCATCGATCGCCGCGAGCCTGTAGGCAAGCGCCAGCAGGGGAGCGCGGTCGTCGGAGGGCACATCGCTGACGATACGGTCGATCAGGCGCGTCGCAGGATCGGTCTGAGCCTCGATCTCCACCGCCTCTTGCAGAATTCGCGCCGCGTCCTCAGCCGACAACCCGAATCGCGAGCCGAGGAGGACCTTCAACCCCTTCGATTCCACCGGCAGAACCCGTCCATCCGCGTGCGCCACCAGGATCAGGAGCGCCGCAACGGTGAGGTGTTGTTCGTGCTGGGGAGAAGGTCCATCGGCAGCAGGACGGAGGATATTCCGGAGGGCAGAAATCACTGACATGCGCCAATTATTCAAGAAACCGGTCGCTTTTCGCAAGGGCGGTCGCATGAAACCTCCGTGAATGGAGCCTAAGATTGCGTCTCTTCCAATGACCGCAAAGGCGAAACGTCGCAGCGTGACTGCCCGACGGGCAGCTTTCTGGCCTATCTTGAAGGGATTTCACACGCTTGCATCCCGACTTGAGGGCTAATCACGTTTCTCCGAGGCGACAAGCGTGCCCGCCACGGGCCGCGCTTTGCCGGCAATCCTTTTGCGCTTCGCCGCGAGAATGCTAGAACCTGTCGATTCTTCATGACATCAAAGCGTTGCGGAGACATATTTCCTGCAAGCAGGTCCGCCGGGGCCTGCAAATCCAACTTCTCCGAGGTGAACCTGTGAGCGAAATCATGGCAAGCGGCGGCGACCTCACTGGCCTTCGTGTCCTTGTCGTCGAGGACGAGGCAGCGATCTCGCTTCTTTTGGAGGACATGCTGCTCGATTTTGGTTGTCAGGTCATTGGACCGGCGGCCCGGCTTGCTGCTGCGTTGGAAACCCTGGCTCGCGAGAAGGTCGATCTCGCGATTCTGGATGTGAACGTGGCCGGCGAGCCGATCTATCCGGTGGCCGAGGCGCTGGCGCAGCGCGCCATCCCGTTCGTGTTCTCGACAGGCTATGGCAGCGCCGGCATTCGCGACGCCTACCGGGATCGGCCTGTCCTGCAAAAACCCTTTGCGCAGAACGATCTCAAGCAAAAGCTGCTCCTGGCGCGAGCCGTACCCTAGGCTTCCGCCGCCTCGCTCCTTTACGATGTGCGGTGAAACACCGCAGTTGGGAGCTGAATCCTCTTTGAAGTCACACTATCCTTGAGTAAGCTTCGCCGCCTCAAAGATATGTTGTAACCTTCAATGATCGACACCCAATGGTCCTCCGCACTCTTCGGCCTCTGACAGTGATCGGCGCGCTGGTCCTGACGCTCGGTGCTGCGCGCGCGCAGTCGCCTGTGCCCCGCACCACATGGGCCGCGGGCTCGATTGTGGCGGCAAAGGGCGGCGAGGAACTGCGCTTCGTCCGGGAAAGCAACTGGCGCGCCGTCGAAGTCCGGCAGGACGTCGTCGGTGGTGACGTGCTTCGCACCAACGCTCTCGGCAATCTGGCGATTCTGTTTGCCGACCGGACCCAGATCCGGGTCGGACGCAATTCAACTCTCACCGTCAACCAGGTTGCAAGCAACGATGCGGGCACGACCGACCTGAGCCTGCAGGCCGGAACCATTTGGGCGCGCGCGGCGCGCGGCGGCAGCGGGGTCGACGTAAAGACCCCCGCGGCCGTGGCGGCCATCCGAGGGACGGACTGGTCGTTGACGGTTGATGGCTCGGGCAAGACCGGCCTCGTCGTGCTCGAAGGCGTGGTGGAACTGACGAACGCTCAGGGCTCGGTTACCGTTCGGCAGGGTGAAGGGGCGGTCGCCTCCATCGGTCAGAAGCCGACGAAATTCGTGCTCGTGAATTCCAACGACCGCGAGCAGATGCTGTTCTACCTGACCTTGCGGGATGCTTTCACCTGGCTGCCGGCTTCTCCCCTCGATAACCGGTCGCTGCGTACGCAGCGTGTGCGACTTGAGGCCGTGCCGCCGGATGCTCGCAATGCGGAAGATTGGCTGAACCAGGCCGAGACGGCACTCGCGCTCGACGGCCGCGCGGTCGCCATCAGCGCGCTCGCGGAGGCGCGTCGCCGACCCTTGAACCATCAGCAGCGCGCCCGCGCCGATCTGATCGCCGGGCTGATTGCCGGTTCCGAGAGACGCTGGGCCGACGCGGCCGCGTTCTTCGCCAAATCAGAAAACGGGCTGGATGAACAGCGACGGGCGAGCGCCGTCTATGGCCGCTACATCGCAGCATCGCTCGCCGACCCAAAACGCGTTCAGCCCGAGCCCAAGATCGGCCGGAACTCCGCCGCGGCAGCGCTCGCGCGCGCTTACGTGCTGGGCTTCAAGCAAGATCTCAAAGCGGCAGCCGAGGCGGCGCGAGCAGCGGAAAAGCGCTTTCCCGGCGACACACGGCTTGCCGTCTTCTCCGCGCAGATGGCGCTGGCGCTGAACGAACGGGAGGCCATGCGGGCGGCGGTTGCCCGCGCCCGTGCGATTGATCCCGACGATCCGGATGTGCTGCTGGTCAGTGGCGTGGTTCGCGGCGATATCGACGGCGAAGTCGGCCGCGCCATTGCCGAATTGCGCCAGGCTGCCGCCACGGCGCCGGGGCAGTCCGATATCTGGAACATGATCGGCCTCTATGAATCGGAACGCGACGCGCCCATTGCGGCCGAACAGGCTCTCAGGCGCGCGATCGCCGAGGATCCCGAGAGCCCGGTCGCTTACGCCAATCTGGCAATCCTGCTGCTCGATCAAAGCCGCGTGGATGAAGCCGGAGTGCTGATCGACAAGGCGCTCGAACTCGATCCTTCGTTCAGCGTCGGGTATATCGCGCGCGGTCGCTATCTGCTTCAGAAGGGCGAGACCGCCAAGGGTATCGAGGCGGCCCTTGCCGGCTCCACGGCCAATCCCGCTTATTCGCAAGGACTGCTCGTCACGGCGATCGCCTATTATCAGGCCGGCGATGATGATCTCGCCATGCAGGCCTTGGAAAATGCCGACAGACTCGATCCCAATGATCCGGTCGTTGCCATCGCGCGCACCGCCATCGCCCTCGACGCCTACCAGGCCGACGAGGCAGTTCGCGCGGCGCGCGAAAGCGTCAGGCGCTTCCGCTTGCGCGGCGGCGATTATGCGGGTCTCGCGGTCAACCGGCAGGCGGGCTCCTATCCGGCACAGGCCTATCGCTTTCTCGACCTCGACGAATGGGCGCGCTTCTACGGCGACCGCGTTTTCGACCCCTTCACCGCATCGAGCTATTTTGACCAGGCGGCAGCGCGGCGCCAAAGCCTGCTTGTCAACCGTCCGACCGCCGCAACCGCGTTCGGCGCCGAGGCCGACCTCACCGCCTACACGTTGACGATCCAGGGCCTGTTCTTCGATCCCTTGGCGGTGTCTTCCCGCGTTGGTCGCCAGGATCTTGTCCGCCGCCCGTTCATCGACACCGAGATCGGCGGAAGCCTGCTCGTCCGCAACGGGCATGCCGGCTGGGGGGGGGACGCAACCGTGCAGGGCTTCAGCAACGATCCGATGCCCACCTCCTTCTCGTTATCGGCCGGTCGGGTGCGCGCCGATGGGCGCGAGTCGCTCGACAACGAGAGCGCCTCAAACGCTTCGTTTTTTGTCGGAATGACGCCGAACGCCTCGAACCGCTTCCTGATCTTCGGCACCGCCACCAATGATGAGCCGGGACTCGCGCGCATCAACACGCCGACGCGCTACTTCACGGGCCAGCGCGATTTCACCGCCATGCAGGCCGGCGCGGGTTGGAGCCACTCCTTCGCCGACCGCAACGTGCTGACCGGCGCCGTCTACGCCAATCGCGGCCTCGACCGGCGATATACCAATGCGGGGAGTTCCGAGCTCGATCCGATCGTGGCTGCCAGCGAGAGCTGGGAGCGCAACCGCACCGAAGGTGTCGTTGCGGCCATCAATCACAGCATCGGCATCAACGACTTCACGCTGCGCTATGGTGTCGAAGGCCAGACCGGCAAGACCCTGGACGCTACATTCGGACAAGGAGTGTTGTTCAACCGCGTGACAGGCGAGAGCCAGATCCTCGACCTGACCAACCGCGCGAACGCCGATTTCAGCGCCAATCGCCTCTATGCAGACGCGTTCTGGCGTCCGTCCGACAAGTTCGAGGCGCAGGTGGGCGTGCAGCGCACATCCGTCGAGATCGGCGCGTTGCCATCGGACATCGCGATTTCGCCGCGTCTCGGGCTCGGTATATCTCCCTTCGAGGGACATTGGCTGCGCGCGGCCTATCGCCGTGATGGCGACCTGCCCTTGAGCTTTACGCTGGCGCCGGTGACCACGGTCGGGCTCGTTCCCAACGCAATCCCGACTTCGCTCGGCGGCCGCACCGATACACTGGCACTGCGGTGGGATGCGGAATGGTCGCAGCATCTGTTCACGGCCGTCGAGTATCAGCGGCAGGATCTGCGCGCGCTCACTTTGCCCATCGCCAACACCTTCGACACCGTGTCGATTGGCAAGGCCCGCGTGGATCGACTGGCCGCGACCGCCAATCTGTGGCTCGGCCATGGCATCGGCGTCTTCGGCACGCTCGGCACGACGACGACGGAGATCCGGTCCGAGGAAGCCCTCGGACGTGACGTGCCGTTCATCGCGGATCGGTTCGCGCGCGGCGGTGTGACTTTTGTGCATCCGAGCCGGATCAAGCTCACGGTTGCGGCGACCTATGTGGGAGAACGTACAGGCGACCTTGTCGGCATCGTGCTCGAGGATTACTGGACCGCCGACGCGGCCATCACGTGGGAAACTCCGGATCGTCGTCTCATGATGGGCGTCACCGTGCTGAATATGTTCGGTGCCGATTACGAGATCACCCCCGGCATTCCTGGCCCCACACGCGCAGTCGCGGCCACCGTCAAGGCGCGTTTCTGACGGTGGTCAAGGCGGCACCACAGCACAGGGTGGCGCGAGAGGCGATCTGGCAGCATCTGGCGATCGCTGCTCTCGTGGCGGGGCTTCTGCTGCCCCTGTCGCTTGTCCCGGCTTTCCAACTCGTCGAAGCCCGGTTCTATGATATCTTCTCCACGTTCCTTCCTCTTCGCCCGGTGGAACCCGGTGCGCTGGTGGTGGCGATCGACGAGCCGTCATTCTCGGAAATCGGCCACCGCTGGCCGTGGTCGCGAGAGCTTCATGCGCGGCTTGTCGAGAGATTGCGACAAGCCGGCGCCAAAGTGATCGCCTTCGACATCATCTTCGCGGAGCCCTCCACGCCTGAGGCAGATGCGGTGTTTGCCAAAGCAATCGGGCCCGATGTCGTTCTCGCGTCCGACGAGGTGGCAACCCGTCTCGATCAGGGCCTCCAGGTCACGCGCGTCGAACCGCTCGACATCTTCCTCGATGCCGGGGCGAGCGCCGGGCTCACCTCCGTCGCACTCGACGGCGACGCCGCCCTGCGCAACATGCCGATCGCCCGCGACAGCTTTGCGGCGCAGGTCCTGCGGAAAGCCGGCGTCACGGTCGAGCCGCCGCCGGCCGGTTCGCTCATCCAATATTTCGGCCCCCCGCGATCCTACCCGACGGTTTCCTATTATCAGGCGCTCGATCCCGAGGCCTTTCTACCGCCCCACAGGTTCAAGGATCGCGTCGTGCTGGTGGGACTGAGCCTCAAGGCTTCGGCTGCGCCGGATAGCGGCTCGGTCGATGCGTTTCCGACGCCCTACACGCTGACAAGCGCGAGCCTGACGGCGGGCGTCGAAGTCCAGGCGACGATCATCGACAACCTGCTCCACGGTTTTTACGTGGTGCCGATCTCGCGACCCTGGACTCTCGCGCTCGTGAGCACTGTCGCCCTGCTGGCCGCCTATCTCTGCCGCCGGGGGGTCAACTGGCGCTCCGGGTCGGGCGCCGTCCTGATGTTCGTCGGATTGCTGGTCGGCAGCTGGCTGCTCTTGCGGTTCGGCCGAATCTGGGCGCCGCCGGTCCTTCCCGTGTCGGCTGCCCTACTGATCATCGGCGCCCGTTTCGGCATCGACTACGCGCGCGAACGACGTTTGCGTCGGGCCGTATCCCACGCCTTCTCACGCTATCTTTCGCCCGACCTCGTGGCCCAACTGGCTCATGATCCTTCGGCACTGAAACTCGGTGGCGAGCGGCGCAATCTCACGATTCTGTTCTGCGACGTGCGCGGATTCACCAGCCTGTCCGAGCGGCTGAAGGATGAGCCCGAACGGCTGACCGCGCTGATCAACCGCCTCCTCGATCCGCTCTCGGAGGCGATCCTCGCGGAAGGCGGCACCATCGACAAATATATGGGCGATTGCGTCATGGCGTTCTGGAACGCGCCGCTGCCAAGTCCGGATCACGCGTCCCGGGCCGTGCGCGCGGCCGAACGCATGCTGGACGCCGTCGCCGGATTGAACCGGGTGCTGCGCAATGAAGAGGGCGATTCGGCCCCCGTCTTTGCCGTTGGGGTCGGCATCAACACGGGCGACTGCGTCGTTGGCAATGTGGGCTCGCGCTGGCGCTACGACTATTCGGTGCTGGGCGACACCGTAAACCTCGCGTCGCGGCTGGAGGGGTTGTCCAAGGAATATGGCGTATCCATCATCCTCGGGCCCGACACGGCGCAAGCAGTCCGTCCGAACCACGTGCTGATCGAGCTCGATCGGATCGCCGTGCGCGGTCGCGCGGAGGAATCTGCCATCTACACGGTCATTCCGCCTGCCGCGCAAGGGCACGATGCTGATCTTCGGGAGCTTGAAGAACTGCATCCGCGTCTGCTCGCCGCATATCGCAGCGGCGACAGCGCGCTCGCGTCGCGGCATCTCGAACGCTGCGTCCTCCTGGCCCCGTCGCTCTCGACCTATTATCGAAAGCTCAAGGAAAAGATTGCGGCCGCAGCGTGAGGTGCGACGCATCCTCATCGCCGGTCAGGCACAGGCGATCTCGTGCTCCTGCGAGCGATTTGCAAAGCGACGCAATAACTTGCGCTGACGTAGCGGGCGTCTATAAGGTCCACCCGAGCAACCGAACCGCCCGCTTTTATCGTGAAACGATGGACAAGATCCAGAAACTTGCCATTGGCAGCATTTTCGTCGGGACGGTCGTTCTCGCGCTGAAATACGCCGCTTACCGCATTACGGGCAGTATCGCGCTCTACTCGGACGCGCTCGAGAGCATCATCAACGTCGTCACGGCTATCGCGGCCCTGCTGGCGGTTCGTCTCAGCGCTGAACCCGCTGACAAGAACCACCCCTACGGCCATCACAAGGTCGAGTATTTTTCGGCGGTGCTGGAAGGCGTGCTGATTATCGTCGCGGCACTCGCCATCTTGCGTGAGGCTTATGCGGGCTTCCTCAATCCCAAGGTTATCGACGCACCAGCGCTCGGTCTGGCCATCAACGGGCTGGCGAGCCTGATCAATGCCGGGTGGGCGTGGATCCTGATCCGGCAAGGGCGCAGGCTGCGATCGCCGGCTCTCACCGCGGATGGCCGCCATCTCATGACCGATGTCGTGACGTCCGCAGGCGTCATCGTGGGGCTCCTGCTCGTGCCGTTGACCGGCTGGAATTGGCTTGATCCGGTTCTGGCAGCGTTCGTTGCCATCAACATCATCTGGTCGGGCTGGATGCTGATGAAGGAGAGCATCGGCGGATTGATGGACGAAGCGTTGCCCGAAACCATGTTGAGCCGTGTCCGCGAAGTGATCGCCATCAACGCCGAGGGCGCGATCGAAGCCCACGATCTACGCACCCGGCATGCCGGTCGGCTTGTCTTTGTCGATTTCCATCTGGTGGTCGAAGGCGGCATGAGCGTGACGCAGGCGCACGACATTTGTGACCGGCTGGAGCGTGCGCTCAAGGCGGAGATCGGCGAGGCCCAGATCACCATCCATGTGGAACCCGACAACAAGGCGAAGCATGCGGGAATTGTTGTTCTGTAGCAACTGACCCGGCTCGCGGCCTCACGTGTCCCGTGGCAGAAGTCCGCCGGCGCGCAGAACGCCCTCAAGATCGCGGACCTCGAGTGGCGGCGCAAACAGGAAGCCCTGCACTTCGTCGCATCCGATGGTCCGCAGCCAATCCAGCTGTTCTTGCGTCTCGACGCCTTCCGCCACGATGCCTTTTCCGAGCGCTTTTCCGAGCGCCACAATCGCCGCGACGACGGCGCCGCCTTCCAGCGAGCCGCTATCGGTGACGAATGTCCGATCGATCTTGAGCGTGTCGATCGGCAGGCGATTGAGATAGGACAGACTTGAATACCCTGTGCCGAAATCATCGAGCGCCACGGTAAAACCCGCCTCCCGCAACTTGCTGAGATTGGCCGTGATGCGCTGTTTCGGCTCGACCAGCGTGCTCTCGGTAATTTCCAGTTCTATCTGCGACGGACAGATGCCGTGCCGCCGGGTTGCGGCCAACAGCGTAGCGGAGAAATCCTCGCGGCGCGCCTGCATGGGCGAGACGTTGATCGACACCCTGAGGTTGCGCAGGCCGGTGCCGGACCAGGCGCGAAGCTGGCGGCAAACCGATTCGATGACCCAATGCCCCACCAGACTGATCAGGCCGCTTTCCTCGGCGATGCGAATAAACCGCGTCGGGGAGATCTGCTCACCGCCGTGGCGCAGCCGCACGAGAGCCTCGAGGCTCGTGACGTGCCCGGACGACAGCCGGACTCGCGGTTGATATTGCAGCTCGAGGTTCTCGTTTCGGATCGCCTGCCTGAGGATGGCTTCCATCCCCACGCGCTCGCGAGCGCCCTCGTTCATCGCCTCGGAGAAGAACTGATAGCTGCCCCGGCCATTGCGTTTCACGTCGTAGAGCGCAACATCCGCGGATTGCATCAACGCATCGCTGTCGCTGGCGTCCAGCGGATAAAGCGAGATGCCGAGAGAGATCCCGATCTCGACCGGGTCGGGATAGCCCTCCACGTGGATTGGCTCGGCGAGCGCCGAGACGATGCGCTCAGCAAGGTCGTTCACCGTTGTGGCCGATGTGTCCGCCCGTGGCAGAAGAATGCCGAATTCGTCTCCAGCCCAACGGCTGACGGTATTGCCCTCGCCGATGCAATGCTTCAGCCGATTGGCTGCCTCGACCATCACCTGGTCGCCCACTGCATGGCCAAGCGTATCGTTGACGTGCTTGAAGCGATCGAGATCGCCGAACAGCACCGCAAGTTCTCCACCGGTGCGCTGCGCCTGGCTCACCGCCTGTTCGAGGCGATCCCGGAACAGCGTTCGATTCGGGAGATCGGTCAGCGCGTCATGATGCGCCATGTGCGCCATCTGGCTCGCAAGCGCCCGCTGCTGCGTCACGTCATGGAAGACGAGCACAGCACCGACCACGGCACCGGACCGATCGCGGATGGGTGCCGCCGAATCCTCGACCGGTACTTCTCCTCCATGCCGCTGCCGAAGCGTGGTGTTGGTTCCGAGCCATACGACGCGATCCTCTTCCATCGCGATGGTCACCGGATTGAGGACCAGCCCGCCCTGATCGTAGGAAATCGCCCGATACACCTCGTCGATGTTTTTTCCGCACCCCTCATCGAGCGACCATCCCGTCAGCGTTTCGGCGACGGGGTTCAGATAGGTGATGCGGCCTGTCACGTCGGTGGTGATGACCGCGTCGCCGATGGATCTGAGCGTCACCTCGGAAAGCTCGTGTTCCCTGAAGAGCCTCTCCTCCGCGAGTTTGCGGTCCGTAATGTCCTGCACTTGCGAGACGAAGTAGAGCGGGACGCCCGCCTCGTCGCGAACGAGCGATACGCTGAGCACGGTGCTCACGTCGGAGCCATTCTTGTGCCGATAGCGCTTTTCGACAGAATAGATCGACCACCGACCATCGAGCGTTGCGTCGCTCAGAGCCAGATCGCCCGCCAGGTCGTCCGGATGGGTAATGTCCTGGAACGACATGGCGCGAAACTCGTCCGCCGTATAACCGAGCATTCGGCAAAGGGCCGCGTTCACCTGGAGATAGCGACCCTCCGGACTGACGATCGCCATGCCGATGGCGGCCGATTGGAATGCCCCTGAAAAGCGAGCCTCGCTCTCCGTCAACCGCAGCTCCAGCGCACGGCGCTCACTGATGTCCAGGACGAGAATGAAGAAGCCCCGCACCGAGCCATCAGGCGCGAAATCGGGTGAGTAGCTGCCCTGCACGTAACGGGGTCGGCCGACGGTTTTCAGTTCTTCCTCGTAGATGATCGCTTCGCCCGCGAGTACCCGCTGGATATAGCCATCTAACCGGGCGTAATTCGCCTCGCCGACAACCGCGCGAATCGTCTTCCCGAAAATGGCTTCCGGCTCGACCCCGTACCACTCTCGATAAGTATTGTTGTTGAATCGATACCGCTCGTTCCGATCCGCGTAAGCCATCAATGCCGGAACATTGTTGAGCACTGAAAAACCGATACCGTCTGGCACTGTTTGCTGTCTCTGCCCTGAGCGTTGTGGGGGACCCGCCTCAACGCAGTCCGCAGTTTGTACGCCCTCACCCTAGGGCAAGACGCGCAACAAGCGAGGTCTTTCGTAGATGATAATCCGGATTCCGGCCGGGCAAAACCTCTCCTCGGCGGCCTGCGCGACGCGGGAGTATTTCGCGCGATTGCCGCTCTCGGAACCGGATGCCCATCATGACTATACCGATTTTCTCTTGCGCGACGAAACAATATCCGCATTCTCGACACGGAGTTTCACAAGGAAGGCAGGATATGCATTATGTTTTGAAAGCGATGCTGGCGGCATCTCTTGCGGTTGCAGGCGTCACATCGGCCGCCGCCCAAAGCGCGCCAGCCAGGGGCGAATATCTGGCGGCGATCATGGATTGTGCCGGCTGCCATACACCTGGCGCTCTGTTCGGAAAACCCGACAACGAGCGGCCCCTCGCCGGATCCGAAGCCGGTTTCCAGATTCCGGGCTTGGGAATTTTCCACCCGCCGAATTTGACGCCTCATCCCGAAACCGGACTGGGCAAGTGGAGCGAGAACGACATCATCAAGGCTGTTCGAGGCGGCGTCCGGCCTGATGGACGCCAACTTGCCGCTGCGATGCCATCGCACGCCTATTCAAAGCTGACGGACGCAGACGCCAAGGCGCTTGCCGGATACCTCAAGTCCCTGAAGCCGGTCCCCAATCAAGTGCCTGCGCCGACCGGTCCGACCGAAAAGGCCAAAGCGCCATACCTCACTATTGTCATGCCGCAGTAACCCAGCCTTCCCGTCAGGTCTCGGCGGTAACGGGATCGATGACGCGCTCGACTTTGCTGATCCGGTTGGCGGGAAAACCGCTGCGCTCGGCGTGCTCGCGAATCAGTTCCTCATTCGGAGCGCGGTAGACGCAATAGATTTTGTCGCCGGTGACATAGCTTTCGATCCACTGCACTTCGGGCCCCAGCGCGAGGAGAACATCACAGGATTTTTGAGCCGCGTCGCGAAAATCTTCATCCGACAACCTGCCGACCCCCGGCATTTCCCGTTCAATCACGAACTTGGGCATGGCGGCCTCCCTCAACGTCTTGCTGACCAGCTTCTCACTGTGATTTGCTCGGATCGTCCGCCGCGTTCGCGTACTTGATGACAAACGGCCCCTCCGAGTCGATTTGCACAACGGTCTCCGTGCTCATGAACGCATAATGGTTCATGCTGGCTGGCAGATCGACAAACCCGCCGGTGCCCAATTTGTCCGCTTTAGCCTCGTCGAGCTTGTCGCCCATGCCAAAATGGAAATTGCCCGAGATAACCGTTACCCGCTCGGCTGTCGGGTGATTGTGTGCCGGAATCTTGTAGCCGGCGGGTGCCTTCAGCCGGATTGTGAAGGGCCCGGCCTTGGCCGGATCCCCTGACAGGACGGTAAATTGAGCGCCTTTGGGCAGAACGGGCGGGGCCGGCATCCATTGCAACTGGTCAGCCTGCATCGCATGAGCGGCCCGATGCTCCTGGCCCAGCGAACTGCCCCCCGTGGCCAAAAGTATTGCAGTCGTTATGACCAAAACGCGCATGAGGATTCTCCTTCTGCCGACGCAAAGCGTCGATCGGGATATACGGATTCATGCCGGCAGTGCCGTGCTGCGGGTGCGCGGCTCGCAAAGGCACTCCCGGCATGGCGCCCGTAAACTTCCGCTACGCTGCAGCCCGTTCGGTTGCCGCAGCGGTCGTCGCGGTAGAGCGTCCAGGTGGTTCCATGGTGAACCTCCTTCAGCACGAATATGCCGAGCAACGCCGGCATGCTGCCTCAATGCAGCAACAAAAGGCTCTGCCTATCGAGAATCTCTGTCAAGCCACAACAAAGGGGGGCCACAAAGGGAGGATGCCGCAATCCGCGGCAGGTTGGGCACGTCTCCTGTCGCGACGGCGCGGGCGCGGAACTCCTCCTGCCTCGCCGGGATTTACCTTGAGGTCATTCTGCCTGTGCAGGAGGATTCGCCATGGCGCAATCGACAGCACCGGACACGACAACACCCGTTCATCCGCTCATCGAAAGCAGCCGGGTCGAAGGAACGCCGGTTTATGACTCCACGAGCAAGCACATCGGGACGATCCAGCACCTGATCATCGAGAAGGTCAGCGGGCGCGTGGTCTATGCCATCATGACCTTCGGGGGCTTTCTCGGAATTGGAGCTCAGGCGCACACGATCCCTTGGGAGAAACTCCACTATGACACCAGTCTCGGTGGGTATCGCACCGACATTACGGAGGCGCAACTCAGCGGGGCTCCTGGCGGTGACGAGAAACTCTGGCGCGACCGCAAGCGCGAGCAGGAAGTGCACGATTACTGGAAGATCCCGCCCTATTACGGCTTCTGAGAGGGGTGGCTCCTGGCGCCGGACAAGCCGGAACCGCTCGGAGACGTGCACGTTATTACGGTCTTCTGATGTTGGAGGGTTCGATGCCTCCCAAACCGTGGCTTGGATTGGCGCTCATCGCGGGCTCACTCGCTCCAGCTTCGGCCGTTGCTCAAAGCACCAGGTTCGACGGCACCTGGAGCGTCGAGGTCGTCACTGAAAAAGGCGCCTGTGACCGGGCGTATCGCTATTCGGTCATCGTTCAGAACGGTCGCGCCCGCTACGGCGGACCGGAGAACTTCGACATCCGAGGCCAAGTTCGACCGAACGGCTCCGTGTCCGCCAGTATTTCGCGAGGCCAGGACAGGGCGAACGTCACGGGCCGGCTTTCGGGCAAATTCGGCACCGGTACGTGGACGACGTCCGGCGGGCGCGTCTGCTCCGGCGATTGGAATGCAGAAAAGCGGAGCTGATGACTGCCGCGTTGAATGGTGCCGGATTGTCCGATGCCTCTTCGGTCAAGTTTCCTATTTCACAAGAATGTTTCCGTGGGCCACCCCCCTGTCGAGCGCACCACAACTAAACCGCACGTTGGAAAGACTGGTGCTATACTGACCGCCGAACGAGCCAAAGCCCAGCTGGACAGGCGACGGGACTGAGTCATGGCGAGATTGGGTGAGCGGGTCGCGCGGCACCAACAACGGATCGGCCCCCTCCTCATCACGGCAGTCGTCGTAGGGCTGATCGGTTTGCCGATCGCAGCCTGGCTCGACCTGCGCGACCTGTCGGAGCGGATGCTGCGCACGCAAGCTGAAGAGATCAGTCGAATTATCGACGACATGCGCGGGTTCTACGGCAGCGATGTGGTCGCACGGGTCTTGGAATCCAAAGGTTCCGCCACGCCGACGCACAATTACCGGGAGGTGCCGGGCGGCATTCCGATTCCCGCAACCCTCTCGATCGAGCTCGGCAAGCGAATCAGCGCGCATGATGGCTCCGTCAAATATCGGTTCATTTCGGATCTTCCCTTCCGAGGACGAGAGCCGCATCAACTCGATGCTTTCGAACAAAAGGCGATTTCAAGTTTTCGGGCGGATCCGGAAGCATCGATCGTCGAGGTTTCCGGTTCGCTCAATCGGCATGTGCGTGCTGCCGCTCCCGTGATCATGGGTCAGGTGTGCGTGGCTTGTCACAATTCCCATCCAGACAGCCCGAAAAGGGACTGGAAGGTGGGAGACGTGCGCGGAATTCAGGAGATTTCGGTCATCCAGCCGATCGCCGCAAACATTCTTTCTTTCAAGTATCTGATTCTCTACTTCATTCTCGCGGCCATCGCGGGCTTGACGTTCATCATCCTCCAACGCCGACAATCTGCTCTCGTCCGCGACATGAACCACGAACTCACCGAAGCAAACGACTTTCTGGCAGGAATTTCATTGAAGATTGCCAAGTACCTGTCGCCACAGGTCTACAAGAGCATCTTCAGCGGCCAGAAGGACGTCACAATCGCCACCGAGCGCAAGAAACTCACCATTTTCTTCTCCGATATCAAAGACTTCACGGCCATCTCCGAGCGGCTGCAGCCCGAAGACCTGACCGGCCTTCTGAACGAATACTTCACCGAAATGTCGAAGATCGCCCTCGCCCACGGGGGCACGGTCGACAAGTTCATCGGCGACGCCGTGCTGGTGTTCTTCGGAGACCCGGAGACAAAAGGGGTGGCCGAGGACGCAAAGGCGTGCCTGCGCATGGCGGTCGATATGCAGAGGCGGCTGGAGCAGTTGAACAGCCAATGGCGCCAGCGCGGGATCGAACAGCCGTTCCGGGCCCGAATGGGCATCAATACCGGATTCTGCAACGTGGGGAATTTCGGCAGTGATGACCGAATGGATTACACGATCATCGGAGCCGAGGCGAATTTGGCGGCTCGCCTTCAGGCGATTACCGAGCCTGGCGGAATCTGCCTGAGTTTCGAGACCTACGCGCTGGTTCGCGAGATGGTCCGGGCCCGTCCCCTGCCTCCCATCGCCATGAAAGGGATAAGCCGCGAGGTGGTTCCCTACGAAGTGGAAGGTCTCTTAGGGGAAATGGCACAAGGCACTCCCGTGATCAGCGAGCACTCGAGCGGTCTCGACCTCTTCCTCGACCTCGATGCGCTCGACGAGAGCGGCGTCGAGCGGGCAAAGACGCGGCTGATGGAGGCTCTCTCGGCGCTCACCACGCGAAGTGAACCGCGTCCGCGTTGATCCACCCAGGATGGCCGCCGGGTGCCGCGCCACCTATTTGACGAAGGTTTTCGACAATCCGACGCTGCGGTCGACGACCATCACCACCGCGAGCGTCAGCAGGATCAGCAGCACCGACACGCTGGCAACGAGAGGGTCGGCCCGGCTCTCGACATGGTGGAAGAGCTCGACCGGCAAGGTGGTAAGCCGCGGCCCGGTCAGGAACAGCGTAATCACGACCTCGTCGAATGACACCAGGAAGCAGAGCGCGGTCGCAGCGACAATCCCGGGTGCCATCATCGGCAATGTCACGCGCCGGAAGACCGTGAACGGCCGCCCGCCCAGGGTCGATGCCGCCTCTTCGCAGGCAAGCGAAATGTTGCCCAGCGTCGTTGCGAGCACGCGCAGCGCATAGGGCAGCGTGATGACGAGATGGCCGATCACCAAGCCCCAGAAACTACCGAGGAAGCCGGCGGACGCGAACACGATCAGGATCGCGAGACCGAGCACGATCGTGGGAAGCAGCAACGGCGCGGTAAAGAGGTTGTACAGGAACTCGGAGCCTTTCGTGCGCATCCGAACAATCACGTAGGCGGCCGGGATCGCAGCCAGGAGCGACAGCACCGTGACGATCGTGCCGAGCAGGAGACTGGTCCAGAAAGCGGAAATCATCGCCGAGTTTTGCGTCAGCGCAACGTACCAGCGAAACGACCAGCTCGCTGGCGGAAACGTCAAAATCTGCTCGCCGCTGAACGAGATCGGTATCACCAGCAAGACGGGCGCAAGCAGGAAGAGAAACAGGATGAAAACGACGATTTTCATCGGCACGGATGTCTGACCGGCTTCCATCACGGCCCCCTATTCGATGACCCGCAGGACGCGGGCATAGACGGCGAGTGCGGCGCCGAAAATGATGAGCACCAGCATCGACAATGTGGCGGCGAGCGGCCAGTTCAATGTGACGATCGCCTGGTCGTAGATTTCAGTCGCCAGCAGGAAGACCCGCCCGCCGCCGAGCAGCTTGGGCGTGATGAAGGACGACACCGCAAGGACGAAGCAGAGCAGACAGCCGAGCGCGATCCCCGGCACCGTCAGCGGCAGGATCACGCGCCAGAACGTCTGGCTCGGGCGCGCCCCAAGCGTCATGGCGGCCTCCTCCACGCGCGGGTCGAGACGCCCGAACCCGGCGAGAAGCGACAGGATCATGTACGGCATCAGAATTTCGGTGAGGCCGATGACCACTCCGGTCGTGTTGAACATCAGGCGCGGCGGCGTAAAACCAAGCGCCGCGATCGAACCGACGATCGGGCCCTGATCGGCCAGCAATGCGATCCAGCCGTAGGTGCGGACCACGGCCGACGTGAGAAGCGGCGAAATCACCAACACGGTCAGAAACGTCCGCCAGCGGCCGCTGCTGCGGTGCAGATAAAGGGCGATCGGGTAGGACACGAGCAAGGTGGCGAAGGTGATCGACAGGCTGACGACAATCGAATTGACAATCAGATCGACATAGAAGGCGTCGCGGAACAGCCCGCTCCAGCTCGCAAGTGTGAATGTCTCGCGAATGCCGCCTCCGGCCAGGGCTTCGTAGAACGACATGCGCAGGAGGTTCAACACCGGGACAATGAATCCCATGGCGTTGACGAGCGCGATCGGCAGCAACAGCAGGGTCGCGGTGCCGGCTCTGCCAAGCGTCACCCGCGGCATGGAATAGGGCGGGTGCGCGGCAGCGGCGGTGCTCATGCGCTCCTCCCGAACACCATCGTGTCTTCGACCCGCCAGGAAAGCGTCACCGGCATCCCGACATTGCGGATTCCGCGACCGTGATCGGATGCGGCCTCGACAATGATCTCGGAGCCTTCGACATCCACATGATACTGCAGAAGATCGCCCACGAAGGTGACGCGCTTGATGGTGCCGTGGATCTGGTTGGTGCTGTCGTCGGCCGGATCCCGCGTCGCCTCGAGAAGCCGGATGCGGTGCGGGCGCATCATGATGTCAACCGGGCCGCGGGTGCGCGTCGGCACCTTGAGTGCTATCGTACCCACCTGAATGGTGCCGTCGCCCTTGGCCATTCCCTCCAGCCGATTGGTGCGCCCGACGAAGGACGCGACGAAGGGCGACGCGGGCTGCTCATAGACCTCGACCGGGGTGCCGATCTGTTCGAGCTTGCCGGCTTTCATCACGACGACCTTGTCGCACATGCTCAGGGCCTCGACCTGATCGTGCGTGACGAAGACCGCGGTGATGCCGAGGTTTTGCTGAATGTCGCGGATCTCATTACGCATTTCGTCGCGCAGTTTGGCGTCGAGATTGGACAGCGGTTCGTCGAGCAACAGGATGGAGGGCTGAATGACGAGCGCCCGCGCAAGCGCGACCCGCTGCTGCTGCCCGCCCGACAACTCGCGCGGTTTGCGTTCGGCCAGCGTCTCCAGGCGGACCATCGCCAATGCGTCTTTCACGCGCGTGGCGATCTCGGTCTTCGGGACTTTCCGCATTTCGAGCCCGAACGCGACGTTCTTGGCCACGCTCATATGCGGGAAAAGCGCATAGCTCTGAAAGACTAGGCCCATATCGCGCTGATAGGGCGGCATGGCGGTGATGTCGTTGCCGCCGACGACGATCCGTCCTTCACTCGGCGTGATCAGCCCCGCGACCATGCGCAAGGTCGTGGTCTTGCCGCAGCCGGAAGGGCCGAGGAGAGCCACCAACTCTCCCTTCGGCACCGCGAGATCGAGGGACGCGACGGCGAACGATTCGCCGTAGCGTTTCGTTAGGCCGTCGAGGCGGAGGTGCGCGTTGCTTTCGGTCGACGCCGAGGGCGCCGCCGAGAGATTCTTGTGTTGCATCATTGCGTGCTCCCTGCAGCCATCGAGGCTGCGGCAAGTCTGTTCTGGAACGCATCCGGGAAACGAACTTCGTTCGCCGGATGCGTCTCAACGAAGAGGCTCTACCGGCTGAGAGGTATGATGCGACGGCGCCATTGCTCGGTGATGGCATCGCGAATGCCCGCGACTGCGATCCAATCGATAGCGATCATCTTGTCCATAGCGCCAGCCGCCGTGCGGGAAAGAGCCGTCGGCGAGATCTTCGCTTTGGAATTGGTCGGTGCGTAGAACATCTCCTCGGTGAATGCGGCCTGCGTTTCCGGCTTGAGCGCGTAGTCGATGAAGGTCTTGGCAGCGGCGCTTTGCGGTGCGTTCTTCACCAGATTGATCATGTTGATCTGAAAGCCGCTGCCTTCCTGCGGCAGCACGACGCCGAGTTTCCCGCCGGAGGTGTCGGCATAGACCTGCGCGCGCGCATTCCAGCCGATGCCGAGCGCCGCCTGCCCGTTCGCGATGGGCGTGTAGACGTCAGGCTTCGGGTCCCAGGTCTGGACATTCGGCGCAAGCTCGCCGAGCTTCTTAATGCCCGCCTCCACGCTCTTCTTATAGTCGTCACCGCCGGCCATCTTGTTGGCGATGATGGTCAGGGTCGTGCCTTGAATATCGGGCACCGCCGGGATCGTCACCTTGCCGGCATATTGCTTGTCCCACAGCGCATTCCACGATGTGGGGGCGGTTTTCACCTGCTCCTTGTTGTAGAGCAGAACGAGATTGTCGAACGTCACCGCGACGCCGCCGACGCCCTCGGCGCGGGCGGCGGGATAAAGGTCGGCGACATTCTTGGAAACGCTCTCGTCGATCTTGTCGAACAGGCCTTCGTCGGTCCCCGCCTTGGCAACGGAAACATCCATGATGACAATGTCGATCTGCGGCGCCGCCTTCTGCGCACGCAAGGTCCCGAGCATCTGCGCCGAGTTGGGCATGCCGTAGAACTCGATCTTGATGTTCGGGTTCGCCTTCATGAACGGCTCGACGACCGCCTTGGTATAATGGTCCTGAAAGATGCCGCTATAGGCGGCGAGCGTGACGGTTTCGGCGAAGGCCGGCGAAGAGATCGCCAGCGCCACGCCGGAGACGGCGAGCAGCGTGCACAGTTTCGACATCGTTTTTATCTCCCTCTGTTTTTTGATCGAAACCTCCGCGTCAGGCGACGCGAAGAATCTTCTCTTCCACGAGGCGGGTGGCGCCGGAAATGTCGGGCAGCTTCTCGCCGTTCCGAAGGCGCTCAAGCAATTTGATTTCCGCCTCCTGCATGCCCAGAGCGCGCTCGGCGACGGCCTTTGCCTGCGACGGTTTCAACACGATCACGCCGCTCTCATCCGCAAGCACCGCATCGCCCGGTTCGATCACCTGTCCGCCAACGGTGACGGGCACGTTGATGGCGCCCTCCAGCCCGAGGATCTTGGTGGTGATCGGCGACGGGCCGCGGCACCACATCGGCATCTCGACATTGCGGATTTCGGAAAAATCCGTCGCCGGTCCGTCGACGATTCCGGCCTTCACGCCGGCAATCTTCATCGCATGCGTGATGACGCCACCCCAGCAGGCATGGCGTGTGTCGCCGCAGCGTTCCACCACCACGATATCGCCGGGACGAACGAACTTCGTCAGGTAGTGCAGAGCGGTGCTGTCGGCGTGGGGAAGCCGAATGGTGACGGCCGTTCCGGCAACGCGTTTCTCGGGCAGGACGGCGCGCAATTCCCGGTCCACGAACCCCGAATGCAGGAAGTGGCCGACGGTGGCAGTCTCGACTTTTTCGAGCAGGGCCACGAGCTCCGAAGAAATCTGCGCCGGCATGTCATTGACGATAAACATGAGCGGGCCTCCTCAAGCCAGAACGTGGTGCTGCGCGACAGGCACGTTTGCCCGCACGAAGCCGTTGTAATCGAGGTCCAGGCGCGCCGTCGTGGTGGTCACGCGATCCGAGCATTGCGCAACGATGTGACCCCAGGGATCGATGACCATCGTGTGGCCCCAGCACCATTTCTTGCCGCCCGAATGAGAGCCGACCTGGCCGACCGCGAGAAAGTAGGTTTGCGTTTCGATCGCGCGCGCCCTGGCGAGAACTTCCCAGTGATCCTTGCCGGTCATCAGCGTAAAAGCCGCCGGCAGGACGATGACGTCGGAACCCTTGTCGCGGAGCTTGCGGAACAATTCGGGAAAACGAATATCGTAACAGATCGCACAGCCGACGGTGGTGTCGCCGACCTTGTAGGTCACGACCTCTTCGCCCCGGCTGATGGTGTCGGATTCCCGGTAGCTGATGCCGCCCGCGATATCGACATCGAAGAGATGCATCTTGCGGTAGCGGGCAATCTCCTTGCCGGTGGGACCGAAGACCAGCGTGGTGTTGTAGTGATTGTTGCCGTCGCGCTCGACCACGCTTCCCGCATGGATCGTCACCTTGTGACGAGCGGCGAGATCCGACATCAGCCGGTAGGATTCGCCATCGGGAAAAGTCTCGGCGCTCGCGTGGATGTTCTCCCGGCCCTCGCCGAGGAACGCGTAGTATTCCGGCAGAACGATGAGATCGGGCGCCTCATCCCTCACGGCTTTGTCGATCAACGCCGCAGCGGTCTTGAGATTCTCCGCTTTGTCGCTGCCCGAATTCATCTGAACTAGACTGACTTTCACGTCCCGGCCTCCTTGAAAAACAGAAAGCGAACAGAGCGTCCGGGGGACAATTTCACAAACGCGAAATACTTTGGCTGGAGCCCAAGTTTTCGTTATCCGATCCATCACAGAACGTTATAGCTGCCCTCGATCCCGCTACCATGACGCGCCATCAGTCTGCGCTTCGGAGAAGCCCCGCGCAACTTCCTGCGCCATCCGGGCAACGACGGCCGGGATCAGGTTGTCAGGGTGGTCGGAATAGACGGCGTAAAAGACGAGCGGGGGGAAAGCCGGCTGCACGTCCAACGCGACCAGAGTTCCGGCCTCGAGGTGGTCGCGGACGATCACGGTCGGGAGCGGCGTCACGCCGATTCCGTCCTTGGCGAGCCGGATGATCGTCGCCAGCGAATTGGAATTGTAGATCGTCGGGTCCTCGATCCCGACATCCGCCAGCAGCCTCAAAACCCGGTGATGCGGGAGACTGTCCTTCGAATAAGCGAGGAAGGGGTGGTGTGCGATCTCCGCCAGGCTCAGCGGTTCGGCAGGAAGATGCAGCTTGGGGCTTGCGAGCCAGGTGCAGGCAAATGTGCACAGGTCGAGGTTGACGAGGTCCGGGTCCATGACAGGGCCCATGATCAACGCGAGATCGATCCTCCGGTCGGCAACTTCGCGCGAGAGGTTGAGGCTCGTATCGGTGTTGAGGTCGATCGCGACGCTTGGGTAGCGCTCGCGAATCCGTTCGATCAGTTGCGGCAGCCACGCATGCACGATGGAATCGATGGTGCCGATGCGGATCGAACCCCGCAAGGAGGTCGGATCGCTGGCCGCCTCCCGGAACGCGTTGGCGACGCGAACCAGTTCTTCTGCCTTGCTCACGGCCTGCTGACCGACGGCGCTGAGCCGGATGCTGCGCGAATCGCGCTCGAAAAGCCGCACCCCGAGATCCCGCTCGAGGGTGGCGATCCGGTTGGAAATGGCGGCCTGCGTCGTGTTGAGTCGCTCGGCTGCGGCGCTGAAACTCCCCAGCCGCGCGACCCACAGGAAGGTTTCCACAAAGCGAAGATTCATGCTGTCGAGCTTCTCCTCACGGCATAGCCGAAGCGGTTTCGAACTACGCTCTCGGTGATCCGATTGTCCGCTTTTTGCAAGCGACACGGTAGAGTCGATGAGGAGCCCTGCGCATCTCCCGGTCAAGCACATCCCGCTCGCGCGATCATCGCCGGCCGTGCCCGGACGGGAACCTCGGCGATTGGTCACAGCCGCCTTCACCAGCCCGCTGATGGCTAGACCTTGGCGGGGAGCATCTCAAAATGATTGGGAGAAATGGTGCCGCAAGAGGGATTCGAACCCCCGACCCCCTCATTACGAATGAGGTGCTCTACCAGCTGAGCTATTGCGGCGCAGGACCTACTAAGACCCTACTATAATTCTGTACGGTAACCCAACCCGTTGCATCTTAAACGTTTTTAGCGCCTGAGCAGCTAATTACGAATGAGGTGCTCTACCAGCTGAGCTATTGCGGCCTCGCGCCCATCGCGGGGCGGAGCGCGACCTCATAGCCGCAAGGCCGGCGCTTGGCAAGGGACGCTCGCCCCACGGCCTATCCAAAAAAGCTGCGACGTGTGGTGGGTTCGTCGCGCAATCCGGGGTCATCTGGCGGGCCGGCTGGAAACACGACCGGCTGCGGCTTTGGCTTCGGTGGCTCGGGCGCGGCCTCGCTCGGCGGTTCAGCGCCGCCGCCGACAGGCTCGACCGGCGCCGGAGACACGGTCGTTGCTTCATCCGCGACGGGAAGCGCCCTCGGCTCATCGTCGAGATCTGCCGTTACGTCGTCGCTCATGGTCAGTTCGGGCGCCACCAGCACGTCCGGCGGCGCTTGCCAGACGAAGGCGTCGAGACGTCCGGTGACCGGGGAAATGGGCGCCCATTGATCCGACACGATCCCGTCGGCGATCCAGGCGGGGTCGCGCGGCGCACGGGTGGCGCGGGCGAGCCATTCGCGTCCCCGGCCGGTGGCGCCATGCTCGGCCTGCTCGAGATCCGACATCAGGAGGCAGACGCGCATGGATGGCCGTTCCGCCAGCAGCGGCTCCAGCGCATCGCGGGCGCGGCCGAATTCCCGCGATTCCAGCGCCGCACGGGCGACCGCCAGACGGCCCTCCGCCGATCCTTGGGACATTCTGGACAAAGTCTCGGCGCGCTTGAGGCGGTCGAGGCCGGAATCGCCGCGGCGAAGATTGAGATAGACCTCCGCCAGATCCGGATGCGGCTGGATCCGCCAGGCCGCCTCGATGATTTTAGCGGCGCGCCGGAGATCGCCCTTGCGCGACAAGAGCCGTCCGGCCAGAGCCGCGGCTGGAACGAGGCCGGGCGCAAGCCGCGCGGCGTCCTGGGCGCTGGCGAGCGCGCGCTCCGGATCGTGTTCGGCGCGATCGAGCGCGTCGGCCGCAAGCAGCACGGCGCGGTGGCGTCGGGCCGTGGGCTTGTCGAGGAGCCCGAGCGAGGCCCGGCGCTCGACCGATTCGAGCGCGCCACGCCAGTCCCGATCGGCACACCGCGCCTCCAGAACCGCGTCGCTCGCCCACGTGGCGGCGGGTGCGATGCGGATCGCCTCACCGGCATATTCGCGGGCCGCATCCGCATCGCCACGGCGGCGCGCCTCGACGAAGAGGCCGCGCAGGCCGAGGACGCGGGTCTCGTCTTCGTCCATCATCTCGGTGAAGGCGGCCTCCGCCGCCGCCCGGTTGCCCGAAACCTGGGCCGCCTGCGCCTTCAACAGCAGGGTGAGGGCCTCACGGCCCAGAAGCCGCTCGGCCTCACTCGCGTATCGCCGTGCCGCAATGGGATCGCCTGCTCCCACGGCGACCATGCCGCGGGAGACGGCCTGATATCCCCGTGCGCGGCGTCGTGCCCGAGACGCGAAGGTCAGGCGCGAGGGAAGGCGGAGGAGCGCGGTGATCCCGGCCCAAAGCAGCGCCAGCGCCAGCGCGAGCGCCACCAGGGCAATCGTCGCGACCGCAACGGAGGTCTGCAACTCATAGCCGCCGAAGGTCACCAGCACGGTGCCGGGACGATCCGCAAGCCAGACCGCACCAAAGGCTGCGACGCAGAGAAGACCGAGGAAAACGAGAGCACGCCACATGCTGGCTTTGTCCTTTTAGAGCATCGTCTGGAAAGACCCGAACCGGCTCCCTGCACACGACAGATCAGTTAAACAATTCGCTCGCGGCTTGCGAACCGCCGATGACGTTCGACCTATTGTGCCGGACGGGTCAGCACCGCGACGGCGTCGTTGGCGATCGCCTGAGCGCTGGCATCGGCCGACGCCCTTGCCTTGGCGCGTGCGGCCCATTCATCCGAGAGCCGTCGCGCAGGTTCGGGCAGCGCCTCCCAGGCCGCCACCGCCTCCTGGACATTGCCACGTTCGAGCGCCTGCTCGATCCGGGCAATGAGGCTCGGCACGTCTTTGGCGCCGGGCTCATCGACGGGCCGGATGGTGACCACCCTGTCGGCCATCCGCAGGAGGCGATCGGTGAAACTTCCCGCAGCCGCGCGGTCGTCGCGAAGGATCGCCGCGCCGAGCGGCTCGAAGCTGCGCGCCAGGGCGGTCGCGGTGGGAGCGCCTTTCTCGGCGAAAGGCTCCAGGGCGGCAAGGCGGGCGGCATCGGCGCCATTTGTGCGCAGGGCCTGGAGCGTGTCTCCGTAAGGACTTCCCGCGCGCAACGAGTCACCCAGACGCTGCACCAGCATCATTCGGACGACCGCCCTGGTGCTGTCGTCGGGGCCTTGCGAGACGCGTTTCGAAAGATCCGCGACTTGCGTCTCGATGGCCTGACGGGCATCGGCCGATGCCTGCTGGCTCGACTGGAGCTGTCCCTCGAGGGCCGCGAGGCGTTGCGCGAGATCTGTGACGGCGCCTTGATCCTGAGAGCCGGATTCAGGCGCAGGAGGCCGGTTGAGGGCTTGTTCGGCCGCGCTCTGCGCCGCCGCTAGCCGTTGCTCCGTCGTCGCCCGGGCGGCTTCCAGAGCCTGGATTCTCGTCGACAAAGCCTGCACCGCCCCGGCCTGTGCACCCAGCTGCGGCAGGGCGGCGACCCGTTGTTCAAGCACCGTCAGGCGCGGATTCTCGGGCGGCGCCTGCAGGCCCTGCAACGCGAACAAAAGGCCCGCCCCCACCACGCCGCCTAGCAGCGCCGCGGCGATCAAGGGCGCGAAGGAGGTCGCGCGGGAGGACGGACCACCGGGATGCCTCGGATTCTCGATGAAATCGTCACCCGATCCAGCGAGAGTTTCGGGCGGCTCAATGTCGCCGCCCATGGGAGGCTCAGGCTGAGCGGAAGCCGCCATCTCGATCGCAACCGCTTCCCTGATCCGCTCCGCCTCGCTCGCACTCGGTTCCTCCGGCTGCCGGCTCTCTTCGACCACTTTCGACGGCAGGTCGATGGTCGCGGGGTCGCGACGGGGCTTCTTGCGCGGGATTTTGGGAGCGGAAGGATTGGATTGATCGGTCACGGGTCACTCTTGGTATTAAAATAGGGCAAGCTTGAGCGCAGTGTTTCGTTCCTGGTGCATGGCTCGAGACAGCGAGACCCCGAGCGAAGGTCGTGCCGGCCGGATCGTGCCGATCTGGCCGGACAGCGCTAGATGTAAGCCGAGTTTGTCAAAGAAGCGATAAACGCCTCATCGGGCGAGCAGCCGGAGCAGCGCCGGCTCGTCCGGCGTAGAGGCCACGCGGACCTGCAAATCCATAGCGCGCAAGGGTTCGGCCACATCGTCCGAGAGGCAGAGATGCTGCGCGGCGCGGAGCGAGGCGATCAGGTCGGCGTCCGTCGCAAGCCCCAGGAAGAGCTCGGCGCTTCTGCGCGAGTAATGGAGCACGGCAGCGATTCGGCCGGCCCGCAGGGCATCCTTGCCAGTTGCCGGCAGGCTCTCGACTGCCTCCGCCTCATAGGCTTCCCACAGCGTGACCGAGTAGCCGGCGGCGCGCAGCGAGGCGGCAGGTTCCTCCTTGTGGTGTCGCGCGGTGATGTGCAGGAGGCTCGCAGCAGGTGCGAGTTGGCCACGGATCAGCGCCGACAGGGAGATGGCGTCGCCTTCCGCAATGCGAATGTGCGCAAAACCGACCTCCCGCACCGCCTCGGCCGTCCGGGGCCCGACGGCGAAGACCGGGATGCTACGGTCGGGCAGCAGAGACAGCGCCTCCGCCGCATGCAGGCTGGTGACGATGAGTGCGCTCCACAGCCCTGTCGGTGGCGTCACCCCGGTCGCGACAATCCGCGTCACCGGTGCGAGGACGGCCTGAAAACCCAGTGCTTCCAGCTCGGTCGCAGTCCGTGCAGCATCGGCCGGCGCGCGCGTGACCAGAACGTGCATCAGGGCGCCAGAAACCCGGCGGGCATCCGGCCGCGAAGATCGAGTCCGGCCTCACGCCCGAGCGCCGCCGCATCCGCAACAGCGCCGCGCCGCAGCACATCGAGGGCTTCCGATCCGTCCGGACGCAGCACCAGCCCACGGAGCTCCAGTTGGTCGCCGATGAGGCGCGCATGCCCGGCGATCGGCGTCCGGCAGGACCCATCGAGCACGGTCAGGAACGCACGCTCGGCTGCGAGCGCGTATCCCGTCGGGGCGTCGAGAATCGGTCCGAGGGACTTGCGAATGTCGGCGTCATCCGTCCGGATGGTGATGGCGATGGCGCCTTGTCCGACCGCGGGAAGAAAATCGTCGGTGTCGAGAATCGTCGTGACGTGGTCGGTCAGCCCAAGCCTGCGCAGGCCGGCCATCGCCAGCAAGGTTGCGTGCACTTCACCATGTTCGAGCTTTGCCAGCCGCGTCTGCACGTTCCCACGCAACAGCGTCACCTGCAGATCGGGCCGCAGGCGGCGAATCTGTGCCTGTCGCCGCAGGGACGCGGAGCCCACGATGCCACCTTGGGGAAGATCGCCGATATTCTTGAAGTCGCGGCTGATGAACGCGTCGCGCACATCCTCTCGCGGCAGATAGCCGGCGATCACGACCCCGTCGGGCAGCTTCGTCGGCAGATCCTTGGCCGAATGAACGCCGATATCGATGGCGCCCGCGAGAAGCGCGAGATCGAGTTCCTTGGTGAAGAGCCCCTTGCCGCCGGCCTCCGACAGGGCACGATCCTGAATCGTATCGCCGGTGGTCTTGATCGGTTCGAGCGGCAAGCGTTCGTCGGACCAGCCATGCGCGATCATCAGGCGGCTTTGGGTCTCATGAGCCTGTGCAAGAGCCAGCGGGCTGCCTCTCGTGCCGATGATCAGGCGGGAAGGATCGGGCATTCTGGGCGTGTTCTCCGATGAAAAGCAGGATCGGCGTTTGATCTCCGAGCGCGGGGCGGACTATAGGGGGAGGAGACGCGGGTCGTGAAGCCCGAAAGATCAGCTCGAAGGACGCCAAAAGCCACATGCGTATTCTCGGGATTGAGACCACCTGCGACGAGACCGCCGCCTCCGTGGTGAGCAGCGGCTTTGATGGACGCGGCGAGATTCTGTCCAACGAGGTCCTGAGCCAGATCGCCGAGCACGCGCGCTACGGCGGCGTCGTACCGGAGATCGCCGCCCGCGCCCACGTGGAGGTGACCGATCGGCTGATCGCGCGGGCGCTCAAGAATGCGAATTGCACCGTCAAGGAACTCGACGGCATCGCGGTCGCGGCCGGTCCCGGCCTGATCGGCGGCGTGCTGGTCGGGCTCACCACCGCCAAGGCCATCTCGCTCGTGACGCGCAAGCCGCTGATGGCCGTCAACCATCTCGAAGCCCATGCGCTCACCGCGCGCCTTACCGACGGCATTGGGTTCCCCTATCTGCTGCTTCTGGTCTCGGGAGGCCATACCCAACTCGTCGCCGTGCGCGGCGTCGGCGATTACGTGCGCATCGGCACCACCATCGACGATGCCATCGGCGAGGCCTTCGACAAGGTGGCGAAGCTCCTCGGCCTGCCGTATCCGGGCGGTCCGCACGTGGAAATCGAAGCGCAAAAGGGCAATCCGGAGCGCTTCAACCTGCCTCGCCCGCTGATGGGCCGGCCCGAACCGAATTTCTCGCTCTCCGGGTTGAAGACCGCCTTGCGGCTCGAAGCGGAGAAGATCGCGCCCCTGACCCAGAGCGATGTCGCCGACCTCTGCGCCAGCTTCCAGGCCGCCGTCGTCGATATGGTGATCGACCGGACGCGGGTCGGTCTGCGCGCATTTCGCGAAATCGCGGGCGATCCAAAGGCGATCGTGGTGGCGGGCGGCGTCGCCGCCAACCAGGCGATGCGCGAAGCGCTGCAGCGGATGGCGGTCGAGACGGGGCTGCGCATGGTGGCGCCCCCGCTGGCCCTCTGTGGCGACAATGGCGCGATGATCGCCTGGGCCGGCTTGGAACGCCTTCGGCTGGGTCTTGTCGATGACATCTCGGCTCCGGCGCGGGCGCGCTGGCCGCTCGATTCGACTCGCGACGAGGCTGGAGCCAAGGCCTGATGCCCGCTCCCATCGGCATCGCTGGAGCGGGCGCCTGGGGCACGGCGCTGGCCAACGTAGCGGCCGCTGCCGGCCAGGACGTGATCCTCTGGATGCGGACCGCCGAACAGGCCGAGGCCATTGCCCGCTCGCGCACCAACGAACGCTTCCTGCCCGGAATTCGCCTGCATGACCGGGTGCGCCCGATCGCCGACCTTTCCACGCTGACTTCGGCCGCGGCGGTTCTGCTCGTCACACCGTCCCAAACCACGCGGACGATGGCAGGGCAGCTTGCCGAAATCCTCCCCGCCGACACGCCATTGGTGCTGTGCGCCAAGGGAATCGAGCGGGAAACGAACGCCTTTCTGTGCGACGTGGTCGAGGATGTCCGCCCCGATGCGCCGGTCGCCGTTCTGTCCGGCCCGAGTTTCGCCGACGATGTGGCGCGCGGATTGCCGACAGCGGTGACGCTGGCATGCCGGGACGGGGAGCTCGCGCGCACACTCGCAACGGTCCTCTCCGGTCCGACCTTCCGCGTCTATCACGGCACCGATCTGCGCGGCGTCGAGATCGGTGGCGCTGCCAAGAACGTGCTGGCCATCGCGTGCGGAGCAGTCGCCGGGCGCGGCCTGGGTGAGAGCGCAAAGGCCGCCCTGATCGCGCGCGGCTTTGCCGAGTTGCTGCGCTTTGCCCGCGCCTATGGGGGCGAGGCCGAAACGCTGATGGGTCTCTCGGGCCTCGGCGATCTCGTACTCACCTGCTCGTCCGCGCAGTCGCGCAACTTCGCATTCGGCCTGCGGCTCGGGCATGGCATGAGCCTGCAGGATGCCGCCGCCGGCAAACTCGTGGAGGGGACCGCAAGCGCCCACGCCCTCGTGACGCTGGCGCGCGCCCGCAACGTCGACATGCCGGTTGCCGAAGCGGTCGATCAAGTGCTGGGCGGCCTCTGCACCATCGATGCAGCCGTGGACTCGCTCATGAACCGTCCTGTCAAATCCGAGCAGTGAGGACCGCAATGGCGCATTGGCTGTACAAATCCGAACCCTCCACTTGGTCCTGGGACGACCAGGTGGCGGCGGGCAAGAAAGGCACGTTCTGGAGCGGCGTTCGCAATCATTCCGCCAAGCTGAACCTGATGGCGATGAAAAAGGGCGATCGCGGCTTTTTCTATCATTCGAACGAGGGCAAGGCGATCGTCGGCATCGTCGAGGTGACCAAGGAATACTACCCCGATCACACCGACCCGACCGGCAAGTTCGGCATGGTCGACATCAGGGCCGTAGAACCCTTGAAACGCCCCGTCACTCTCGAGGAAATCAAGGTCGAGCCGAAGTTGAAGGACATGATCCTCGTGAACAATTCCCGCCTGTCGGTCCAGCCTGTGACGGATGCGGAATGGGCAATCATCTGCCGGATGGGCGGGCTCAAGCAGAAGGATTGACCATGTCGCTCACCGGCATCAGTGCCCTGTCGGTTTTCCTCGCCGCGATCGCTGCGTGGCTCGTCGGCGCCGTCTGGTACATGGGGCTGGCCAAGCCTTGGATGGCAGCCATCGGCAAGACGCGCGAGGAGCTTGTCGGCCCTTCCGGCAAACCCTCGATAGTGCCCTTCGTCACCTCGTTCCTCGCCGAACTCGTAATGGCCGTCGTGCTCGCCGGCTTCATCGTCCAGATTGGAACGGTCGATGTCGCTCATGGCATGGCGGTCGCGTTCATGGCGTGGCTCGGATTCGTCGCCACCAGCATGGTGGTCAATCACGGCTTTGGCGGCGCGCGCCCGATGCTCACCGTCATTGATTCAGGCCATTGGCTGGCCGTGCTTCTGGTCGAAGGAGCCGTGATCGGCTGGTTTGGTCGCTAACCGTAACGACCAAAGTCCGAGCCTGCCGCCCTTGCCCGCAGCCTCGCTCTTTCCGTAAAGCTAGGGCAAAGTAGCTCGCAAAGGTCTGGGAGACGCGCTATGGAAGAGAAGATTTACGACGTTCCGGCGGAATGGAGCCGTCGCGCTTATCTGGATGAGGCGGGATACCAGGCGAAATATGCGGCCTCGGTGAAGAACCCCGATGCCTTCTGGGCAGAGGAAGCCCGGCGCATTCACTGGTTCAGGGAGCCGACCCGGATCAAGAACACCAGTTTCGGCCCCGGCAACGTCTCGATCCGCTGGTTCGAGGACGGCATCACCAATGTGGCGTATAATTGCATCGACCGTCATCTCGACACGCGCGGCGATCAGGTCGCGATCATCTGGGAAGGCGACGATCCGTCGGAATCAAAGAAAATCACCTACCGCGAATTGCACGACGAAGTCTGCCGCATGGCCAACGTCATGCGCAATCGCGGCGTCGCCAAGGGCGACCGCGTCACCATCTACATGCCGATGATTCCCGAGGCCGCCTACGCGATGCTGGCCTGCGCGCGAATCGGCGCCATCCATTCGGTGGTGTTCGGCGGATTTTCGCCCGACTCGCTGGCAAGCCGAATTGCCGACGCGAAATCGTTATTCGTCATCACGGCGGATGAAGGCCTGCGCGGCGGCCGCAAGGTCCCGCTGAAAGTGAACGTGGACGCCGCCATCGAGCGGGTCGGCAATGTCGATCACGTTCTGGTGGTGCGCCGCACCGGTGCTGCGGTCAACATGGTTCCCGGTCGCGACGTCTATTACGACGAAGCTGCCAAAATGGTGACCCATGAATGCCCGATCGAGGAGATGAACGCGGAAGATCCGCTGTTTCTGCTCTACACCTCGGGCTCGACCGGTCAGCCGAAGGGCGTGCTCCACACCACCGGCGGCTATCTCGTCTTCGTCGCCATGACGCACCAATACGTCTTCGACTATCATGACGGCGACATCTACTGGTGCACCGCCGATGTGGGCTGGGTCACCGGGCATTCGTACATTCTCTACGGACCGCTGGCGAATGGCGCCACGACCTTGATGTTCGAAGGCGTGCCGACCTATCCGTCGATTTCCCGATTCTGGGACGTCATCGACAAGCACAACGTCAACATTTTCTACACCGCGCCGACCGCCATCCGTTCCCTCATGCAGGCGGGCGAGGAGCCAGTAAAGAAGACCTCGCGCAAGTCCCTGCGCCTGCTCGGCAGCGTCGGCGAGCCGATCAATCCGGAAGCGTGGGAATGGTACCATCGTGTCGTCGGCGACAGCCGCTGCCCGGTCGTCGATACCTGGTGGCAGACGGAAACCGGCGGCATCCTCATCGCGCCGCTTCCAGGGGCCACGAAACTCAAGCCCGGTTCAGCCACGCACCCGTTCTTTGGCGTCGTGCCGCAGATTGTCGATGGGGACGGCAAGGTGCTCGAGGGTGCGGCCGAGGGCAATCTGGTGATCGCCGATTCGTGGCCGGGCCAGATGCGCACCGTCTATGGCGATCACGACCGCTTCGTGCAGACCTATTTCTCCACCTATCCGGGAAAGTATTTCACCGGCGACGGCTGCCGGCGGGATGCCGATGGTTATTACTGGATCACCGGCCGCGTCGACGACGTCATCAACGTCTCGGGTCACCGCATGGGCACGGCGGAAGTCGAATCCGCTCTCGTGGCGCACGCCAAGGTCTCCGAGGCGGCCGTCGTCGGCTACCCGCACGACATCAAGGGCCAGGGCATCTACGCCTATGTGACGCTGATGGCGGGAGAGCAGCCGTCGGAGGAATTGCGCAAGGAGCTCGTCGCCTGGGTCCGCAAGGAGATCGGCCCCATCGCGTCGCCCGACCTCCTGCAATTCGCCCCCGGCCTGCCGAAAACCCGCTCAGGCAAGATCATGCGCCGCATCCTGCGCAAGATTGCCGAGGACGAGTTCGGCAATCTGGGCGACACCTCGACCCTGGCGGATCCAACCGTGGTGGATGATCTGGTGTCCAACCGCCAGAACAAGCGCGTCGCGACCGCCTGAGGCAAGATCTCAGCATACACACGCCGTCATGGCCGGGCTTGACCCGGCCACCCACGTCGTGTCCCGACGCTGCGAAGGAAAACCATGCGCTTGATCGGCGCTGCGGCTTGAGGCTTCGAGCCTTGAACGCTACTATGCGGCCGCAATGGAGGCCACTATGTCCCTGAAGAAGCTGTTTACCGAACACCCCGACGCCGTGGGCGAGTCCTATTTCGAGCATATGGGTGTCGCGTTAAGCTTCGCCGGGCCACTGCTGGCTGCGGGTCTGGCAGCGCTCGTCCACGCATTTCTGCCGTTTCTCTGCGTCACCAGCGCGAGTGTCACCGTGAAGCGCCTCTATGCGCGCATGACCAACCGCACGCCTCACACGGCTGCTCACAATTCGGCAGACCGCATGCTGGGTTGGGACCCGGTCATCTGATCTCCTGATTTTGCGACGGAACCGTAGCCGTTCCAATGGAGTCTCAATCCACAAGGAGGGTTGAGACATGCGTCTGCGAACGGGCTTTCTGGTGGCGTTGCTCCTCGTCCCGACGGGCGGCAGCGCCTTCGCGCGGGAACTCGTCCCCTTTGAGACCGGCATCGCGCCCGGGACCATTCTGATCAGGACCGGGGAGCGGCGGCTCTATCTCGTGCGCGGCGACGGCACCGCGCTGCGCTACCGGGTCGCCGTCGGCAAGCCCGGCAAGCAATGGTTCGGCGAGGCGCGCATCGACGGCAAATACGTCAAGCCTGCTTGGGCGCCGCCAAGGGACGTCAAGCGGGACAATCCCCGTCTGCCGAATGTGATTCCCGGCGGCGCACCCAACAACCCGATGGGCGTACGCGCCCTCACCCTCGATCGTGACGAATACGCCATTCACGGCACCAACCGGCCGGATTCCATCGGCACCTACGCCTCCTATGGCTGCATCCGCATGCTCAATGCCGACATCCTGGATCTCTACGACCATGTGGCGATCGGGACGCGGGTGGTGGTGGAACGGTAGCCGGTTTTTGAATTCTCTCGATCCGATGTAATAAAGTTCCTCCTGTTCTCAGGAGGGATGCGAAGTGGTCGACAGCATTGGGACCGGTGTGCCTCCCGCAACGATTCTCGTCATTGGCGGTGCAGGTGCCTTCGGGCTCCGGTTGACGAAAGCTCTGCTCGCAACGACCGCCTGCCGGGTGGTGGTGGCGGGTCGCTCGGATCGACACCGATCAATCGTCGCAGCCCTCGTGCGGCTTTACGGTCCGCTCAGAATCGGCGCCGCCACGTTCGACCGCGCAGATACGGGGCCGGCGATCCAAGCCCTCGGCCCATTCTGCGTCATCGATGCCGCGGGACCCTTTCAGGGCGCGGAGCCTTGCGTCGCCAAGGCGGCGATCGCGGCCGGGTGCCACTATGTGGACATCGCCGATGCACGCGATTTCGTTGCGGCGTTTCCAGAGCTTGACGCGGCCGCTCGCACCGCCGGTGTCCTGGCCGTGGCTGGCGCCAGTTCCACGCCGGCGCTCTCGCACGCGGTGCTCGATGATATAACCCGCGGCTGGCGGATGGTGGATGTGGTGGAAATCGCCATCTCGCCCGGCAACCGCGCGCCACGCGGCCGTTCCGTCCTGAAGGCCATCCTGAGCTATGTGGGCAGGCCCGTGCGGCTGCGGCGCAATGGTGCGTGGACGACACGGCCCGGCTGGAGCGAATTGGTGCGGCGAGACATGCCCGGTCTCGGCCGGCGCTGGCTGTCGCTCTGCGAGACGCCCGATCTCGATCTCGTGCCGGCGCGCTTCCCGACCGTGCAAACGGCGATCTTTCGCGCCGGCCTTGAACTCTCCGCCCTGCATCTCGGCCTATACGTCCTCATGCAGGCGGTGCGCTTGGGCTTGTTACAGTCGCTCAGCTCTTACGCCTATCCCCTGGGGCGGGTCGCCGACAGCGTCGCGGCGTTCGGTAGCGACCGCGGCGGCATGAGCGTTTCGGCAACGGGCGTAGATGGTGATGGCATAGCGGTCGAGGCCGAATGGTCGTTGGTGGCGGAAGCCGGCGACGGCCCCAATGTTCCGGTTCTGCCGGCGCTTGCCATCGTGAGAGCGCTGCTGGCAAACAACCTCACCGTCCGTGGCGCGATGCCGGCCGTCGGGCTGATCGACCTCGCGGCCATCGAAACCGAATTCCGTCGCTTCGCCATCACCACCCGACAAGAGCGACGCCAGCGGAACGTCGGGATGTTCGCCTCCGCCCTCGGCGCCCGGATGAACGTCATGCCGGCGCTCATCAGGGATATTCATGACGGCCTGCGAACCCGGCTTCTGCGCGGACGGGTCGATGTGAGAGGGGCGAGCCATGTTGCGGGTCGCCTCGTGGCGCGAGCATTCGGGTTTGCGCGTCAGCAGGGCGCCCTTATCGCCACGGTCACTCTTGTGCCGCAAGAGGGCGAAGAAATCTGGTCCCGCCGGTTCGGGCGCACCACATTCCGGAGCCGCCTTCGCGCCGACGCCGCGGCCCGGTCGCCTGACGGAGCAATTCGGACCATTCGTGATTCTTTTGCGAATTGCCGCGCACGAGGAAGGCTTCGATCTCACCATTGTGGGATGGCGCCTCGGGCCACTGCCGCTTCCGGCTATTCTAGCGCCGCGGTCAAAGGCGCACGCCTTCGTCGATGACGATGGCTGCTACCGTTTCGATGTGGCGGTTACCCTGCCGTTCATCGGAACGCTCGTTCACTACCGGGGCTGGCTGGTGGCGGAACCGTGAAGGGCAGTTGCCAAATCTGCCCCGCCTCACGCTCGCCTCCGTCGGAAAACCGCAAGGTCCTTTTACCGATACAAATCCGCCCGCGAGGGCGGTAGGCCGGCGGGGCCGCGGGTGCGCTTTGAGGCCAGCGTCTGATTCACGCCCACGGCACCGCGCTCGAAAGCGAGCGAGCAGCCGGCGAGATAGAGCAGCCACATGCGCGTCTTTTCCGGGCCGACCTCGGCCTCGGCCTCCCTGCGGCGGGCATTGAGTTTTTCCCACCAAAGCCGCGTGGTGCGCTGGTAATGCTCGCGCCATGCCTCCACGTCGTGAACCTCGAAACCGTAGCGTTCGAGGTTCGACACCGACATGCCCAAGTGATCAAGCTCGCCGCCCGGAAAGATGTATCGGGTCAGCGCGCGATATTCCGGCTTGAGCTTGCGGAAGGCGCGCTCGGAGCGCTTGGCGCGGCGCGCGATGGTGTGGTGCAGATACAATCCGCGCGGCCGCAGCAAGCGGTGCACGGAGCGGAAATAGTCCGGATAATTGCGGATGCCAACCTGTTCGAACATGCCGATGGACGAGATCTTGTCGAACTCGCCATCCATCTGCGTGTAATCCTGCAGCACCACCTCGACCCGCTCCTGCAGGCCGAGGGCGGCGATTTTTTCACGCGCGAGGGCGGCCTGTTCCTCCGAGAGCGTCACCCCGGTCGCCTTGACGCCGTAATGCTGCGCCGCGTGGCAGATGAGAGCGCCCCAGCCGCAGCCGATATCGAGGAACCGATCGCCGGGCTTGAGTCTCAGCTTGCGGCAGATCATGTCGAGCTTGTCGGTCTGTGCGCGGGCCAGATCGTCATGCCATTCAGGCTGAAAATACGCGCAGGTATAAACCATCTCGGGATCGAGAAAGAGCCGATAGAACGCATTCGAGACGTCGTAATGGTAGGCGACGTTCTGCTTGTTGGTCTGGGGCCTGCCGTCGCGAGCCTGCGAATTGTCTTTCACGCGGTCGAGGGGGCGCGGCATGTTGGCCGGCGCGCGCCAGAAATTCCAGGCTGTTTCAAGGGTCTTGCGCTTGCTCAAGGTCTTCAGGCGACGAAAAACCTTACCATGAGGGCGCTGCGCCGCGAGATCGAAGAGGGTGCCGTTCTTGAGATCGAGCAGTCCCGCCACATGCGCGTTGATCAGCGTATCGAGATTGGGCCGCCGCATGATCGCGGCGATCACGCTCTCGCGCTTGATGACGAGGCACATGGCGTAGGAGGGAAGCTCGCGTGGGACCGTGGAACCGTCCCACAGCTCGAAACCGAACTGGAGTTCGAGGGCGCGGTGGGCCTCCTCCAGCAGGTTCCGGAACAACTCAAGCCGTTTCGCCCCACTCATGCCCCGCCCTCGTTTGCCGAACACTAAGCGGGGCTGTCGGGCGAAACAACAATCGGACGAATATCAGGCGGGGAAATCCGGCCGGCCGAGCCTTTTAAAAGTCGGCTGCCCGACCGTTGATCTCCCAATCTGCGTAGCGGACGGGATCGAGGCCGCCCCTGCCCTGATGTTCCTTGGCCTTGCCGAGTTCGGCCGCCCGTGCGTCGATCTCCTGGCGGCGCGCTACGGCCTCCGCGAGAGCGCGCTGGGCCTCCGGCGTCAGCGCCTTTCCGGGAGCCGCGCCAACGATCGGAGCCTCGGGGCTTGTATCGGGGGTGTCGTTCGTGCTCATGAAGCGCCTTCCGTCAATTCTGATGCCTCTCGCACCACTGAGGGTCCTCTTGGGAGAGAGCGGGACCATGCCCACATAGACCTCGTGCGGAGCGATTTTTCAACGACCCGCGAACCCCTACGAGGTGGAGACCCGGATGAATACCGTCAAGACCGGAATGTTGCTGGCGGCCCTGACCGCCCTCTTCGGCGTTGTCGGCTACATGCTCGGCGGCGGCACAGGCATGTTGATCGCGTCGGCGTTCGGCGTTGCCACGAACCTGTTCGCCTACTGGAATTCGGACCGGCTCGCCCTCTCTGCCCACCATGCGACGGAGGTGGATGAGCGCACGGCGCCCGATCTCGTTCACATGGTGCACGAACTCGCAGCGCGCGCCGGGCTGCCCCCGCCGCGCGTCTATCTCATCGACAATCCGCAGCCCAATGCCTTCGCGACGGGTCGAAACCCGGAAAATTCCGCCGTGGCGGCGACGACCGGCCTGCTCGCCATGTTGTCGCCCGACGAGGTGGCGGGCGTGATGGCGCACGAACTGGCCCACATCAAGAATCGCGATACGCTGATCATGACGGTAAGCGCCACCATCGCGGGCGCGATCGCGAGCCTGGCGCAATTCGGCTTTCTCTTCGGCGGGCGGGGTGAAGATCGGCCCAACGCCATCGTCATGCTGCTCACCGCCATCATCGCGCCGCTGGCCGCGATGGTTATCCAGATGGCGATCAGCCGCTCGCGCGAATACGACGCCGATCGGATGGGCGCGGCACTTCTCGGCAAGCCGATGGCGCTTGCCACGGCGCTCGCCAAGATCGCCGGCGGCGTCTCGCACATTCCCAACGAGGACGCGGAACGGCATCCCGCCACCGCCTCCCTCTTCATCATCAACCCTCTTTCAGGGCGCGGCATGGACAATCTCTTCTCGACTCACCCGGCAACCGAAAACCGGATCGCCGCCCTGCAGGCGCTCGCTCAGGAAATGGGCCAAGGTGCAACCGCGGCTCCGAGCTTCACGCGCCCGCCCACATCCGGGCCGTGGAGCGCCACCACCCGTCGCGGTCCGTGGGGTTGAGCGCCGTGGATCAGCCGGATACGCAGGCGGGCCTCGGCCCCCGCCGCCTTGCATGGGACGTCGTCTCCGAGACGCTGAAGCGACGCGTCCCCCTCGACGACGTGATGGACGAGCTGTCGCCGGCGGCGAACCTCTCGCCGCGAGACGAAGCGCTCGCCCGTGCCATCTGCGTCGTCACGTTCCGTCGCCTCGGCACCATCGGCAACGCACTGCGCGAGCGGCTCAACAAGGGGCAGCGCGACGAGCGCCTGCTGCACCTTCTCGCCATCGGCGCAGCGCAGATCCTGTTTCTCGACGTGCCCGATCACGCGGCGGTCGATACCGCCGTGCAGCTCGCGCAAGGCGACTACAAGCTCAAACACGCCGACGGCCTGATCAATGCCGTGCTGCGGCGCGTGGCGCGGGAGCGGGATGCCATTCTGAAAGGGGCCGAACCGTGGCTCGACACTCCCGATTGGCTGGAAGATCGCTGGATTGCCCAATATGGCGAGGATGTCGCCAAGCGGATCGCCGAGGCGCACCGCTCGACTGCTTCCGTCGACCTGTCGGTGAAGAAGGATGCCGCCGGCTGGGCCGAGCGTCTGGGCGGGGTGCTGCTGCCGACCGGCAGCATTCGTCTGGTGGAGCGCGCGCCGATCCGGGAATTGGCCGGCTACGATGAGGGCGCATGGTGGGTTCAGGATGCCGCCGCGGCGTTGCCCGCCCGCCTTCTGAAGCCACAGCCGGGGCAGCGCATCGCCGATCTCTGCGCGGCGCCCGGCGGCAAGACCGCGCAACTCGCAGCGGCGGGCGCCGAGGTTCTTGCCGTCGACCGATCGGCCAAACGACTCGAGCGGCTGACGGAAAATCTCGCCCGTCTCAAGCTGTCGGTCGAAACCCGCGCCATCGCGGCCGAAAAGCTCGATGCAGAGCCCTTCGACGGCATCCTCCTCGATGCCCCCTGCTCGGCCACCGGCACGATCAGGCGGCATCCCGACGTCACCTGGACCAAGGGCGAGGACGACCTGAGGAAGCTCACCGCCCTTCAGAGCCGGCTGCTCGACAAGGCCGCGAGCCTGTTGAAGCCGGGCGGCCGCCTGGTCTATTGCACCTGTTCGCTGGAAGCGGATGAGGGCGAGAAGCAGGCCGATGCCTTTCTCATTCGGCATCCCGGTTTCGTCCGCGAGCCGATCGAGCCTTCGGAGATCGGCGGCTTGAGCGACTGCATCACGCAAAAAGGCGATCTGCGCACCTTGCCGTTCCATCTCGACGGAGCCGACCAACATCGCGGCGGCGTCGACGGATTCTTCGCGGCGCGGTTTGTCCGCAGCGGATCCTGAACCCCAGCGCCCGGAGCATGATGTCGGCCGAAAACCGCTCCACACTTTTCGGCATCATGCTCAAACCATCCGGAGCATGATGTCGGCCGAAAACCGCTCCACACTTTTCGGCATCATGCTCTCGCAAAAACGGCTAACGGTTACCCGATCTTAACCAAACGGCGAGCAGAGCTTCATAAGCTGCGACCGGATGTGGCAGAGCAATAAGGAGCGCACCGCGTGAATTGGGGGCCGGACCGCTGGCGGCTGTATGGTCTCGCGCTGCGCGAGACTGGCCGTGCCATGCGCGAGAGCCTTTCCTGGGGTCTGTCGACGATCCGGATGGGATCGCCGTCGCCGACGCGACTGCTGTTTGCCCCGCAGGATCTTCGCACTGCCGATCCGACCATCGCCACCGACATCTATTCGGGATTCTTCGCCTTCGCCGGCCGCTCGATCACGACCAGCGGTCGCTCGCCCTTCGGTTTTGTGCCGCCGAGCCGGGCCTGGGCCGAGGCGCTCTACGGTTTCGGCTGGCTCCGACACCTGCGCGCGGCCGGCACCGCTCTCGCGCAGGCCAATGCGCGCTCGCTCGTGGACGAGTTCGTCAGTTCGCGTCTCGGCGACCGACGCACGGCGCACGAGACCCAGGTCGTGGCGCGTCGGCTGATCTCGTTCATCAGCCAGTCGCCTCTGATCCTCGAGGGTGCCGACCACGCTTTCTACCAGCGCTTCCTGCGCATCGTCGGAAATCTGGTGCGGGATCTCGAGCGCCATTTGCGCGCCGGAGCATTGCCGCAACAGCAGTTGATGGCGGCGATTGCGCTTTCCTATGCTGGCCTCTGCTGCGAAGGGCTGGAAAAAACCCTGCGGCGCTCCTCGCGCCTTCTGGCGCGTGAACTCGACCGACAGATCCTGGCCGATGGCGGTCATGCCAGCCGCAATCCGCGGGTTCTCGTGGACTTGCTGTTCGATCTGCTGCCGCTGCGTCAGATGTTTGCCAGCCGCGAGGTCGACACGCCGGAGGCGCTTCTCCACGCCATCGACCGCATGCTGCCGATGGTGCGCCTGTTCCGGCACGGGGACGGCACCCTCTCGCATTTCAACGGCATGGGCGTGACCGCCGCCGACCATCTGGCGACGCTCCTGACCTATGACGACATGCGCAGCCAACCGATCCACCATGCGCCGCATTCCGGCTATGAGCGCATGGAGGCCGGACGCACCCTTCTGGTGGCGGATGTCGGCGCCGCGCCGCCAACCCCGCTATCGACGGAAGCGGGCGGCGGTTGCCTGTCGTTCGAATTCTCCAGCGGCACACAACGTGTCGTGGTCAATTGCGGCACGCCGCGCATTGCCAACGATGCCATCCTGCAGGCGTCGCGCTCGACGGTGGCGCATTCGACCGCCTCGATCAACGACGTGTCGTCGAGCCACATGGTGGCGCTGAAGGGGCATGGACCCGACAGGCTCGCCGCCCGCTGGCTGCTCGACCGGATCGGCCCCATCGTCGTCAGCGGTCCGCAGCGCGTGACGGCGGAGCGGGCCGAACGCGACCATGTGCAGACCCTCAACGCGACCCATGACGGCTATGCCCGGCGTTTTGGCCTCACCCACGAGCGCCGCTGGCAGCTTTCGCCCGATGGCGATCGTCTGGAGGGCGAGGATCTCTTCTGGGGCGAAGGCTCCGCCAATCCCACCCATGAGGCGATCATCCGGTTTCATCTCGCGCCGGGGATCAAGGCGAGCCGGGCGCAGGGCGGACGGGTGGTGATGCTGGTTTTGCCCAACCGCGAAGCCTGGCAGTTCACGGCAAGCCCGGGCGACGCTTTCGTCGAGGACAGCATCTTTCTCGCGACACCGGACGGCATGCGGCGCACCGAGCAGATCGTGCTCGCGCTGCGACCCCACGAGACGCCCTCCGTGCGGTGGCGCTTCGAGCGCCTGGCCCGCAGTTTCAACCCGAGCCCGCGCACGGAGCCGGAGCCGGAACTGCTCTGACTCTCCGCCCTCCGCGAGGACGGGAGACGCGCCTGAGGTTTCCATGCGGCCCCCGGCGTGCTATCGCGCGCGCTTCAATTCCCGCCCAATGGAGCCGCCGCCATGCCGAGCGATCTCAAGCGCGTCACACGCGCTCTTTTGTCCGTGTCCGACAAGACCGGCCTCGTCGATTTTGCGCGAGCGCTTGTGGCGCGTGGGATCGAGCTGGTTTCGACCGGCGGCACGCAGAAGGCTTTGGCGGAGGCCGGCCTGCCGGTTCGAGACGTGAGCGATCTCACGGGTTTTCCCGAAATGATGGACGGTCGGGTGAAGACGCTGCATCCGGCGGTGCATGGGGGTCTGCTCGGCATTCGTGCCAATCCGGAACATCAGGCGGCAATGCTGGCGCACGGCATCCCGCAGATCGACCTGCTGGTGGTCAATCTCTATCCGTTCGAGGCGACGGTGGCGGCGAACCGTCCGCATGACGATTGCATCGAGAATATCGATATCGGCGGACCGGCAATGATCCGCGCGGCGGCGAAGAATCACGGCGACGTGGCGGTGGTGGTCGACGGCGCCGATTACGCCGCGGTGCTCGATGAGCTCGCAGCCCATGAGGGTGCGGTCACACGCACCCTTCGCCGCCGTCTGGCCCAGAAGGCTTATGCGCGCACCGCTGCCTACGACGCGGCGATCTCCAATTGGCTCGCAGCCGAACTCGGCGAGCCGACGCCGCCGTTCCGGGCGCTTGGCGGCGCCATCGCCGAGGTACTTCGCTACGGGGAAAACCCGCATCAGACGGCCGCCTTCTATCGCACGCCCGAGCAGCGCCCCGGGGTCGCCACCGCCCGGCAGGTGCAGGGCAAGCAGCTCTCCTACAACAACATCAACGACACCGACGCGGCGTATGAGGCCGTGGCCGAATTCGATGCCGCTCGCTCGGCCGCCATCGTCATCGTGAAGCACGCCAACCCTTGCGGCGTTGCCGAGGGCGCGACGTTGCGGGAAGCCTACGAGAAGGCCCTGCGCTGCGATCCCGTCTCGGCCTTCGGCGGGATCGTGGCCATGAACCGCACCCTCGATGCGGACGCCGCAAAGGCCATCGTCGATATCTTCACCGAAGTCATCATCGCCCCCGATGCGACCGAGGATGCCATCGCCATCGTGGCGGCGAAAAAGAACCTCCGCCTGCTGCTCGCGGGCCGCCTGCCCGATCCGCGTCAGGGCGGATTGACCCTGCGGACCGTTGCGGGCGGATTCCTCGCCCAGAACCGCGACAACGCCGTGGTCGATGCAATGGACCTGAAGGTGGTGACCAAACGCGCGCCGACCGAGCGTGAACTTGCCGACCTGCGCTTCGCGTTTCGCGTCGCCAAGCACGTCAAGTCGAATGCCATCGTCTATGTGAAGGACGGCGCAACGGTCGGCATCGGAGCCGGGCAGATGAGCCGCGTCGATTCCTCGCGCATCGCCGCATGGAAGGCCGCCGAGGCCGCGAAGGCCGCAGGTCTGCCCGAAACGCTCGCCCGCGGTTCGGTGGTTGCGTCCGACGCCTTCTTCCCCTTCGCCGACGGCCTGCTGGCGGCAGCCGAGGCGGGCGCAACCGCCATCATCCAACCCGGCGGCTCCATGCGCGACGATGAGGTGATCAAGGCCGCCGACGAGGCCGGGCTCGCGATGGTGTTCACCGGACATCGCCACTTCCGGCATTGAACGAGGATTATGGTGACCAAGCCTTCGACCAGGTAGGCGGGTCAGTGTTCACAAACTTCGATCTCACGGATGCCAGCATCTCCGCATCGTTCGAATGAACCTCAAACCACGTACTATCCAGAGCAATCACGACAACGAAAGGTGCTGTTGCGCTTTCGCTTTCGTATCCCTTGAATTCCCCCCATATCGTCTGCTGGATGCCCGCCGCGATTTCTGCGAGGCGTTGGCCGCGCACCCGTCGACCTGACCCAGCCAATTCTTCAAGAAGGGGTTCGCACTCTCCTGTCACGAAGAGAGCCTCGCCATGGGCCTCGACCCCGCTCACTGTCCAGAATGCCTCAAGCGCGGCCTTGCCCATGGCCGCCAGCACGTCCTTTAGGTCAAACGAGAGGCAATTCCCCCGCGTGTCTTGAAGCCAGATTTTGTCCATTGCGAACATTGTACCTCAATATTTGAGATGCGCACCGGCATTTTGGCTTCAGACAAGTGGGGGAGGTTGTTTGTCGTCAAACCCGCTTCACGCCGCTCAAAAGCCATCCGCCAGCGCAGAAGAACAGGATCAGCACGGCGGGGCCGGCCGCTTGCGTCTGGAACAGGCTCGTCGCCACCGCCACCGTCAATGGTGCAAGGAACGACGTGACCTTGCCCGACAGTGCGAGAAGACCGAAATATCGCCCCGCCTCCGCGGCCGGTACGAGGCGCGCGAGCAGGCTGCGCGATGAGGCCTGAAGCGGGCCGGCGACGGCGCCGATGAAGAGCCCGAGCCCGAGAAAGAGCTTTTCGGGCACGCTGCCATAAAGCCCCTCGCCCGGCGGGGCTGTCGGCACGACGAAGAAAATGTGATCGGCGCCGAGCGACAGGATGCCGAAACTGACGACCGCAAGGACCGTGATGGCACCGATGATCACGGGTTTCGCCCCGAACCGGTCGTCGAGCCGGCCGCCCACGAGGGCACCGATGGTGCCGGTGACCGTCAGCATGATGCCGAAGATCCCAAGCTCGGTGGCGCGCCAGCCGAAGACGCCCGCCCCATAGATGCCGCCGAAGGCGAACAGCGCCACGAGGGCATCCTGATACACCATGTTGGCGAGGAGGAACCGGCCGACGCTGTGGTGGCGGCGGGCATCCGCGATGGTGCTCTTGACCTGGGCGAGCCCCCTTTTCACCGCATCGCGCAAGCTCAGCGCCGAGCGCGCCACGTCGGGGGTGAAAATGAAGAGCGGCAGGATGAAAAGCAGGAACCAGATCGCCGAGAACGGCCCGGTGGCGCGGTCGCCCTCCCGCCGCGAAGGGTCGAGCCCGAGAAGCGGCTCGAAGCCCGCGAGGGTCAGCCCGGTCCTGGGATCGGCGGCGAGGAATCCGAGCACGATGACCAGCGAGATCAATCCGCCGAAATAGCCGATGGCCCAGCCCGTGCCCGACAGGCGGCCATAGCGGCTTGGCGGGACGAGGCGGGGGATCATCGCGTTGTTGAACACGGCCGCGACCTCGACGGCGACGGTGCCGACCGCAAAGCCCAGGAGGGCGATGGGAATCGCATAGGGCTGGCCGGGAGCGGCGAACCACAGGGCGAAGGAGGCGATGAAGAGCACCAGCCCGCACGACGCGATCCACGGCTTCTTCGGCCCGGTCGCATCGGCGACGGACCCGAGGATCGGCGACAGGAACGCCAGCACGAGGCCGGCGGCGGCGGTCGCGAACCCCCACAGGCTTTGACCGGTGACCGCATCGGGCGCGAGGGAAGCGGCGAAATAGGGCGCGAACACGAAGGTCGTCACCAGGGTAAAAAACGGCTGGCAGGCCCAGTCGAAGAGCAACCAGCCCAAGATGGCAGGTTTCGACGCCATGGCGGTGTCGCTCCGATTACCGCCAGGGGCTTTGACGCTTGTGGCGGCCGACATCGATGGCAGCGCGTCTTGCTTGTTCACCCGCTCTCCTTCAGCCTCGTCGGCCGGGCTTTCTCGCCGCATGTCTAACCAAACCGTGCCTACTTCGCCGGATCACGCTTACCCGCGCGCGAGATCCCCGAGCAGGCTCGCCGCCACGGTGACTTTCGACAGGTTGAGGCCAGACAGGACGATGTTATCGACGGCGCTTCTGATTCGCGTCACATCGGCGCCGCGTTTTTCGCCCCAGGCTCCCACGCCGACGACACCCGACGCGCCGGTAGCGGCGACCTCGGCGGTGAGATTGCGGTGGGCCGTCGCGATGCTGTCGATGGCGCGATCCAGAGCGAGACGATCGAAATAATCGCTCACGCCAATCTCGCGCGCAGTGTTGATCAGCGAGCCGAGCCGGAATGCCGCCTCGATGGCGAAATGGGTCCGCGCGATGTCTTCCACGGGCTTGCCCGTTCTCTGGGCAGTGAGCACGATATCGGGAGCCGCCACCAGATCGGGGATCGCCGCCATCCGGCGAGCCAGATCGGCGGGCGTGCCTTGCTCCACGAGGGCGTTCGTGCGCGCGTGCCATTGGGCCAGCGCATCTTCGGACAGCGTCTTCGGCAAGCCGCGCTCCACCTCAGAGATTCCGGCCGCATAGGCGCCGATGATCTCCGCAAGCGATTGCTTGGTGAAATCGACGTTGCGGATGAACCAGACGATCCGGTTCATCAGGAGTTCCTGAAGATCGGCGTAGAGTCCGAGCTGCACCGCGCCCGGCACGATCCCGTCAAGGGCGTCGATGGCGATGTTGAGTTCGGTGAGGCCGAACGCGTCGCGCGTTGCCGCATAGGCTGCTGCGATCGTCGGGGCGTCGGCGCCCGTCTGATCGACGAGACGCGCCACCATGGTGGGCCCGCCGCGATTGATGATCGCATTGGCGAGCTGCGTGGCGATGATCTCGCGGCGCAGGCGATGGTTCGCAATCGCGTCGGGAAAGCGGTCGCGCATCGCCTCCGGGAAATAGCGCTCCAGCTCCTTGCCCAGATAGGGATCGTCCGGCACCGGGCTGTCGAGAAGCTCGTCATGCAGGGAGAGCTTCGCGTAAGCGAGCAGCACCGCCAGTTCGGGCCGTGTCAGCGCTTCGCCGCGGCGCGCGCGCTCCGCCAGCGCGATGTCGTCCGGCAGATATTCCACATTGCGGTCAAGCCGCCCCTGGGCTTCGAGCATGTGCATCAGCCGCCGCGCGAAACCGAGATCGCCGACGCCACGCCGCTCCGACAGCGACAGGGCGAGCGTCTGCAGATAGTTGTTGCGCAGGACGAGCCTCGCCACGTCGTCGGTCATCTCGACCAGAAGCGCGTTGCGGTCCGCGTCGGTCAGGCGACCATCCTGCTCGGGCACCGCAAGCCCGACCTTGATGTTGACCTCCACGTCCGAGGTGTTGACCCCGGCCGAGTTGTCGATCGCGTCGGTATTGAGGCGAATGCCCGCGCGCGCCGCCTCGATGCGGCCCCGTTGCGTCATGCCGAGATTGGCGCCCTCGCCGATCACCTTCGCGCGGACCTCGCCGCCCGTAATGCGGATCGGATCATTGGCGCGGTCGCCGACCTGTTCGTCGCTTTCCGTCGCTGCGCGAATATACGTGCCGATGCCGCCGAACCACAGCAGCCCCACGGGAGCCTTCAGAATTGCGCTCATGACTTCGGCGGGCGTCGCCTCGGTCTTGTCGATGCCAAGCAGGGCGCGGACTTCCTCGGAGAGCGGGATGGATTTGGCGCTGCGCGAAAAGATGCCGCCGCCCTTCGAGATCAACGCCTTGTCATAATCCTGCCAGCTCGACCGCGTCAGGCCGAACAGGCGCTCGCGCTCGATGAATGAGGTTTCGGGATCGGGATCGGGATCGAGGAAGATGTCGCGGTGGTCGAACGCCGCCACCACCTTGAGCTTGCGCGACAACAGCATGCCGTTGCCGAACACGTCGCCCGACATGTCGCCGACGCCCGCCACGGTCACCGGCTCGGACTGGATGTCGATGTCGATCTCGCGGAAGTGGCGCTTGACCGCTTCCCAGGCGCCGCGCGCCGTGATGCCCATCTTCTTGTGGTCATAGCCCTGGCTGCCGCCCGACGCGAAGGCGTCGCCGAGCCAATGGCCCTTTTGCTTCGACAATTCGTTGGCGGTGTCGGAGAACGTCGCCGTGCCCTTGTCGGCCGCGACCACGAGATACGGGTCGTCGCCATCATGCCGCACCGTGTCCACCGGCGGCACCACATGGTCGCCGACGATGTTGTCGGTGAGTTGCAGCAGGGTGCGGATGAAGATGCGGTAACTCTCGGTCCCTTCCGCAAGCCAGGCCTGCCGGTCGCCCGGTGGCGGCAAATGCTTCGGCACGAAGCCGCCCTTCGCGCCGACCGGCACGATCACGGCGTTCTTCACCTGCTGCGCCTTGACCAGGCCCAGCACCTCGGTGCGGAAATCCTGCGGTCGGTCGGACCAGCGCAAGCCGCCGCGCGCCACCTTGCCGAAGCGCATGTGGACGCCTTCGACCCGCGGCGAATAGAGGAAGATCTCGTAGAGCGGCTTCGGCAACGGCAAGCCATCGACCTTGGCGCATTCGAACTTGAATGCGATGGTCTGGCGCGGCAGGCCATTTTCCTCGAGCTGGAAGTAGTTGGTGCGGATCGCGGCTTCGACCAGATTGATGAAGCGGCGCAGGATGCGATCGTCGTCGAGGCTGGTTACGTTGCGTAACAACTCCTCGATTTCCGCCCGGACGGTTGCTTCGGCCTTCTCGCGCGAAATTCCGTTCTCGGTGCGTGGATCGAAACGGGCATAAAACAACTCGACAAGCTTGATGGCGATGGCGCTGTGCCGCGCCAGTGTCTCGGCAAGATAATCCTGCGCGTAGGGAATGCGCGTCTGGCGCAGGTAGCGGCCAAGGGCCCGCACCATCGCGACATCGCGCCATCCAAGGCCTGCTTCGAGCACCAGGCGGTTGAAGGCGTCCGATTCCGCAAGGCCGCGGAAGAGCGCCAGCAACGCGGCCTCGATCAGGTCCTGGATCGCCACGATATCGATGGCGCCGCCCGAGGCGCGTTCCAAAGTCATGTCGTGCAGCCAGACCCGGTCCATGCCCGATACGCCGGTCGATGCGACGCGATAGGTCCGCTCATTGACGACACGGAAGCCGAGATTTTCGAGCAGCGGCACGCGCTCCGACAGCGGCAGGGATGAGCCGCGCGAAAACACCTTCAGATGAACGCGCTTCTCGTCGTCGCCTTCGCGGCGAAACAGATCGACCGCCCGTGGCCGCGCTTCGGAGAGCTGTTCGAGAATGCCCACATCGACGATGGCCTCCTCGGTGCTGAAGGCTTCGCGATAGGCCGCGCTGAAGGCGTTCGCGTAGCGGGTCGCAAGCGCGCGCGCACGCGGTCCGCCGACGGTGAGATCGAGCGCCTCGCGCAATGCGTCCGCCCAGGTGCGGACAATCGTGCTGATACCTTTTTCCAGCGTCTCGCGCGGGACCTGTGGCGTCTCGCCCTCGTCGCGGCCGATGATGTAATGGGTTCGCGCCAGGGGCCCTTCCGGATAGGCCGGATAGGCGGCGGAAAGCCGGCCCTCGAAAATACCGGCAAGAAACTCGCCGATGCGCCGACGGGCATCCGTATCGTAGCGTTCCTTCGGCACGTAAACGAGCACCGACACGAAGCGGTCGAATTCGTCGGCGCGCACCAGCGCCCTGACGCGCGGACGCTCCGAGAGGTTCATGATCTCGAGCGCGAAATCGTAGAGCGTGTTCTCGTCGATCTGAAAGAGTTCGTCGCGCGGATAGCTCTCGAGGACGTTGCGCAGCGCCCGCCCGGCATGGCTCGACGGGTCGAATCCTGCGCGGGCAATGATCTTCTCGACCTTGTGCCGCAGATAAGGAACTTCCCCGGTAGTGTTGGTGTAAGCGCTCGCGGTGAACAGGCCGACGATGCGCAATTCGCCTTCGAGCCGCCCCTGTCCGTCGAAAAGCTTGACCCCGACATAATCCAGATGCGCGCGGCGATGAACGCGGGATTTGACGTTCGCCTTGGTGATGATGAGCGCTTTCGGCAGCTCAAGAAATGCGCGGATTTCCGGCGTCATCGCAACGAGTTCACGGCCGCGCCGCAAAACGCGCACGGAGGGATCGCGCAGCAGGCCGAGACCCGAGCCTTCGACGGGATCCGCGGCCGTATCGCCGGCCGGCAATCGATATTCGCGCAAGCCGAGGAACGTGAAATTGTCGCGCGACATCCATTCGAGGAAGGCCACCGCCTCGCCGACCTCGTCGGGTGGCAACGGCGGCGGGTGAAGCCGGTAGTTCTCGACGACGGCCGCGACCTGCGCCTGCATCGCCGGGAAATCCTGCACCGCGAGCGACACATCTTCGTGAACGCGTCTCATGGCCTCCACGATCCGCTCGCGCGCCTCGGGATCGTCGATGCGGGGCAAATGGATGTGGATAAAGCTCTCGCGCCTGACGCCCGCCTCGGGAGGCCGCGCGGTCTTCAGGGCTTCGCCGAAGAAGCGCACCAGATGGCCTGCCTCATCGCGTTCGACCGCCAGGATCGGGTGGGCAACCAGCAGCGGCTCATAGCCCTCATCGACGATCTCGGCGAGCGTCGAATCGAGCAGGAACGGCATGTTGTCGTTGACGACCTCAAGGATGGTCACTTCCCGGCTGCGTCCGTCGCGTTCGACTTCGAGATCGAGCAGGCGGATATCCGCGTGCTTTGATCGCGGTGAACGCAGATGCGCATAGGCTGCAGCGGCGAGATCGGCCAGCGCCAATGACGAATAAGGCGCGAGATCCTCGGCAGGTACGCGCCCGAACAGCACCGGCACGAAGGTGGGTGGAACCATTTTATGCCTGGTTTCCAGCATCGCTACGGCTTGCGCTGTCAATTCGCTGCCGCTGGTTGGCGTTTCCAGCTTCATGCGCCTAAACCCTCAATCGACGATCCTTGGGGAGCGTTGGCACAGGTCCGTGACCCGCGCAACTCTCGCCCCACGGAAACAGCCAAGAAGAGCGAAAATAGGATGCTTATCCTGAAAGCGCAGCCTTTTCGGCTGCCGCGACGTTCCGTCGTCAGAGGCTGAGCGGAACGCTTGTGGCAACGAGGTGTCCGCCTCGTCCTGAGGAGCCGCGAAAGCGGCGTCTCGAAGGATCCTCCAGTGCGCCCTGGAGACGCCTCACCCTTCGAGACAGCGCTCCGCGCTTCCTAGGCTGAGGCTGTGGGGGCATTATCCGATCCGCGTGACGGTTCCAGAAAAATTCTGCCAGCCTGACGGGATCAGAAAGCCCCTCGCAAAAGAAAAGCCGCCCTGAAGGCGGCTCGCGACGATGGGGAAAAGGATTGCCCCGACTTGGAAAATTGGCCCGGCCCACCATACGTCCGGGGGGCTGGGGGGCTGACTTATCCGAAAGGACAATGGACCGGGCCGTCGAGGCAACACTCTGTTTTTCGCGCCGCACTGGGGCCGCCGCACGGCGCGATTGCGGCAAGATTGCGGTTTGGTTGACGAAGCCGTGAGTAACCGCAAGAGGGCGGGTTGCGCCGGTCGCTCCGCGGTCCCATCATCAGGGAAGCACGATGTTCGCGGGAGGGAACATGAGCGAAGGTGACACCGCGGAGCCGCGACGCGGCAGCCCGTTTCAGGGGTCAGGCCAGGTTCTGGCCCCTGTTCTGTCCTTCCCGGTCGCGCAGAAGCAGGTCGCGTTCGACCGCGCCGAGTTGCAGACGATCCTCAGCGTATATGGCCGCAAGGTCGTGGAGGGCGAGTGGCGGGATTACGCCATCGATTTCCTAGTCGACAAGGCCGTTTTCTCGATCTACCGGCGGAGCTCCGAAGTGCCGCTCTACCGGGTCGAGAAGGACCCCCGGTTGGCGCGCAAGCAGGGTGCCTATTCGGTGGTGGTGGCGAGCGGGCTCATCCTCAAGCGCGGCAACGACTTGAGTGCCGTTCTACGCGTCATCGACAAGCCGCTCCGGGTCGTGTCGAACTAGGGCGCGGGATGGTGCCGCCACATGGGCAACATCAGACAATCACGCCCTTGATCGCCCATGCCCTCGTCTTCAGTGGAATCGAGCCATCGTTGGCGCGTGGAAGAGAGGCGCGCAGAATCTCCTTCAGGCGCTGCCGGGCCTCTGGGGCAAGGCTCATGCAATAGCCCGGTGCCGGCCCCGCGCCGAGGGTGAACGGGTGCCAATAATCGTCGAAATCCTTGAACACCGTCGGCACCTCGATCGCGGTGTGCTCGACCGACGCCAGACCGGCGCTCCGTGCCAGATCGGTTAATCGATCCGGGGTACAAAACGGAAAGCGTTGGCCCTCCGTGAGATCCACAGCACCGGGATCGAGGGAAGTGGCGGCATTCCAGAAGGCGCGCATGAACTCCACACCACCGCCGGGATAGTCCCACACATAGAACGCGACGGTGCCTCCGACGCGAGCGACCCGTTTCATTTCGGCGAGCGCCTTGTCCCTGTCGGGCACGAAATTCAGCATGAGCGCAGACACGACAGCGTCCCGGCTGCCCGTCTCCAGCGCTAGCGCCTGTGCGTCGCCGACCTGAAACGCCGCGCGCCCGTCCGGGAGGTTGGCGCGAGCCTTCGCGAGAAATCCTTCCGACGGGTCTATGGCGATCAGGGATTTCGGCCGGCAACGCGCCAGGATGGCGGCGGATAGCGCGCCGGTGCCGCATCCGACCTCAAGCCAATTCAGGCCATCGGCCAGGTCGAGCCAGTCGAGAAAGGGCGGCGCAATCTGCCGGCTCCATCGTCCCATATAGAGATCGTAACTATCGCCGGCCTGCCAGGCATCGTGGCGCGACGTCCCGGTCATCGCGTGATCCTCCGGTCATCTCTGCGCGTCGTAACGCGCCCACCATAGCGGATCTCGACAATCAGATCACGCTCGCGTCGGCGGCGTCGCCATGCCGGGGCCAAGCCGCCGCTGCATGAGCACGCTCGCGAGCCATCGGCCATGCTTGTAGCCGATGCCCGGCAAGGTGCCGACCATCTCGAATCCGAGGCTGCGATGGAGGCCGATCGAACCGTGCGATTCCGCATCGCCGATGACCGCGACCATCAGCCGGAAATCGCGCGCTTCAGCCTCGTCGATCAACCGCCGGAGGAGCAGGCGGCCGACGCCGGAGCCCTGCGCGTCCGGCGCCACGTAAATCGAATCCTCGACAGTCGAGCGGTAGGCGGGGCGCGGACGATAGGCGCCCGCATAGGCATAGCCCTGCACGGCGCCATCCCGTTCCGCCACCAGATAGGGAAAGTCCGCCTCGACGAGCGCCGCCCGCCGCCGGGCCATTTCGGCCTCGGTCGGAGGCACGAGTTCGAAGGAGGCGGTGCCATGCACGACCGCATCGGCGTAGATGGCAGTGATGGCGGGAATGTCCGCCTCTATCGACGGTCGCAGGAGGATGCTCATGGGGCGTTTCGTAAAGCGGCGCGAGCGGCGCCGCAAGCAACGAAAAAAGCCCCGGCTGCAGAGAGCCGGGGCTTGCTGAAAGGCAATCGATCCGCGGTCGTTACTGGTTGCGGTTTCCGAACAGCGCGAGCAGGAACTGGAACATGTTGATGAAGTCCAGATACAGCGTCAGCGCGCCGAAGACCGAGACCTTGGCGGCCGCCTCGGTGTCGTAGTTGCCGTAGAGGTACATCTCCTTCAGCTTCTGCGTGTCGTAGGCGGTGAGGCCCGCGAAGATCAGAACGCCGATCACCGAGATGCCGAACTGCAGCATGCTCGACGCCACGAAGATGTTGACGATCGACGCGATGATCAGGCCGACCACGCCCATGATGAGGAACGACCCCATCCCGGACAGGCTGCGGCTCGTGGTGTAGCCCCACAGCGACAGCGCACCGAAGGACGCCGCCGTGATGAAGAAGACCTGTACGACGCTTGCGCCCGTGTAGCGGATGAGAAGCGTCGAGAGCGACGCGCCCATGACCGCCGCGAAGGCGAAGAACGTCATGCGAGCCGTCGCGGCCGACATCTTGTCCATGCGGAACGAGAACATGAAGATGAAGGCGAGCGGCGCCAAAGCCACGACCCACATCAGGGGCGTGGTGTAAAGCGTCCGGCCGAACGAGGTCAGATAGACGCTGCCCAATTGGGCGGCGGCTTGCGACGGATCGCTCGTGACAGCCAGCATGTTGACGCCCAGGGCGATCACGGCCGAAATGGCCAGGCCCAGGACCATGTTGTTGTAGACGCCGAGCATGAAGGCGCGAAGCCCCTGATCGACTTGCGCGGCCGACCGGGCAAAGCCGGTGCCGGCGGCGTATTGATTCTGCTCATACGGTTGCATCGGAGCCCTTTCTCACGGTGTCCCGTTGTGTTCCCTCGAAAAGGTCGAGATCTCGACCTTCGGTTGCCATCCTGATGGCCACGCCCGGAATATGAGATGTCGCGCACCGTTGCGCAAGGGGCAAGGTCAAGCTTCAAGCCCCGCAAGCAAGAACAGTGAAGTTTAAAATCGAGAGGGTAAATGCCGCGGGAGGGAGATGTTCTCTCCACCACGTGTCCCTCCTCAAAGACTTCTCAAGTATTGGGCCGGTTTTTGACTCAGGATCCGCCATGTTCCGGCAAGCCCTAGACCAACCGTCACGAAAACGGCGAGAGCCGATGCAAGCAACGCCCCCGATAGATCGAGCGCGAAGGTCAGATTCATCACCTGGGTGATGATGAGATACGCCGCGAGTGTGCCGGCGAGGAGCCCGAACACCGCACTGGCGGCGCCAAGAATTCCATATTCGAGCGCATAGGCCGAGAGCAGCCGCGTGCGGGTGGCGCCGAGGGTCTTCAACACCACCGCATCATAAAGCCGCGCCCTGTGACCGGCCGCCAACGCACCGGCAAGAACCAGCAGGCTTGCAACGAGGGCGATCGAACTCGCGCCGCGGATCGCCATGACGAGTTGCGACACGATGTCGTTGACGGCCTCCAGCGCGTCCTTCACCCGCACACTCGTTACCATCGGGAAGGTCTGCGCCGCCTGACGGAGAATCTGCGCGTCGGTCTTCGCGTCCGAGCCGTTTTGAAACGTCACGGTGGCGAGATGGGTGTGCGGCGCGCCCGCGAAGGCGTTGGGCGAGAACACCATGACGAAATTGATGCCGAGCGAGCGCCATTCCACCTGCCGCAGATTGGCGATGGTGGCCGTGATGTTGCGGCCCAGAACGTTCACGGTGATGTCGTCGCCGAGGGAGAGGCCCAGGCCCTCGGCTACTTTCGATTCGAAGGAGACCAGCGGTTTGCCGCGATAATCCGCCGGCCACCACTCGCCCGCGACGAGGCTCGAGCCTTCGGGGATCTTCGCCGCGTAGGTAATGCCGCGATCGCCATCGAGCACCCACGAGACCTCTTCGCTGGCGTTGACCTGGCTGACGGGAATGCCCCCCAGGGTGACGAGTCGTCCGCGCATCATCGGCACCCGTTCCACCTGCGCGCCGGGCGCTTCCTGCGTCAGGAACTTCTCGAAATCGTCGGCGCGCGCATTGGGAATGTCGAGGAAGAAGAAGCTCGGCGCGCGCTCCGGCAACGTCTGCCGGAGCTGGCGAGACAGATTGGTGTCGATCACCGCCAGCGTCACCAGCAGGGTGATGCCGAGGCCGAGCGACAGCACCAGCGAGGGCGTGAGCGCGCCCGGACGGTGGATGTTGGCGAGCGCCAGGCGCGGACCGGTCGAGCGCGGCCGCGGCAGGCGTCGGGCAAGCGCCATGATCCCGAGAGCGACGAGCCGCAGAAGTGCAAAAGACGCGACCGCCGCACCGACGAACATCAGCGCAATCCGGCGGTCATAGGCGGCGAAGACCGCAAGCCCGACGAGGGCCGTGACAGTGAGGGCCAGCGCGACAAGGTAGCGCTTGCGCGGCCAAGCCCGCCCGGGTTCGATCTGGTCGCGAAAAAGACCCGAGACCGGAATATCATGGGCGCGACCCAGCGGCCCGAGCGCGAAGACGAGTGCCGTCAGGAGGCCATACAGAAGCGCGATCCCGAGTTGACCCCAGGCGAGCGTCGGTTCGATGGGTATCGGCAGCAGGTGGCCGAAGAGGGCCGTGACGATGAATGGAAGCGCGCCGCCGACGACAAGCCCGATGACGATCCCGATGGCCGCCATCGCCATGACCTGCGTCAGGTAGAGCGCCACCACCTGCCCACCCGGGGCGCCGAGGCTTTTCAGGGTGGCGATGGAAGCGCGCTTGCGGTCGACGAACCCGCGCACCGCATTGGCGACGCCGACCCCGCCGACGAGAAGGGCGGTCAGGCCGACGAGGGTGAGGAACTGGGTAAATCGCTCGATATTCTTGGCGAAGCGCGGATCGGCGTTCATGCGGGTGCGGATGCTCCAGCCGGCTTCGGGCAGCACCCGGCCGGCCTCCGCCTCGATCCGCGTCAAGCCGTCTTCCGTTGCGAGGGCGGGCGGCAGGATCAGGCGGTAGGTCCAGCGCACCAGGCTGCCGGGCTGCACGAGACCGGTTGCCGCGAGCGCATCCTGCGAAACGAGAAGGCGCGGCCCAAGGCCGATGCCGCTCGCAATCTTGTCGGGTTCCGACCGGAGACTGGCGCGAAATTCGATGGTGGCGTCCCCGACGGTGACCCGGTCGCCCACCTTCATGTCGAGACGGGCAAGCAGCACCGGGTCGGCCGCCGCGCCAAAGGCGCCATTGCGTTCCGCCAGAAGATCGACTGGTGCCAGTTGCGGATCGGTCTCCAGCACGCCGACGGCCGGATAGGAGCCATCGACGGCTTTCAGTTCGACCAGCGCCGAACCCTTGTCGCCCGCAATCGCCATGGCGCGCAGGCCCGCCACGGTCCCGACCTGCCCGGCGCGGGCCAGAAAGGCGCGCTCGGCCGGGTTGGCTTCCCGTTGCAGCAGCGAAAACGCCATGTCGCCGCCGAGGATCCGCCGGCCTTCATGCCCGATGCCCTCGGTGAGCGAGCGCGACAGCGACGAGACGCCCGCAATGGCGGCGACCCCGAGCGCAATGCAGGCGAGGAAAATGCCAAAGCCCTGCAAGCCGCTGCGCAACTCGCGGAAGGCAAGCCGCAGGATCAAGGGCGAGGCGGGCAAGCGCCTGGGGCGCGGGTGGGGTCGGGAAAGCGTGCCGTGCATGATCGCCTCTAAGCCGAGACCGAGGTCGGATCGGCCTCGATGCGGCCGGAGCGCAGCCGCACCGTCCGGTCGCAGAGGCGGGCGAGATTGAGATCGTGGGTGACGAGGACGAGGGTCGCGCCGCGATCGCGCTTGAGCGCGAACAGCAGGTCGATGATCGATTGCCCGGTCGCCTCGTCGAGATTGCCCGTCGGCTCATCGGCCACCAGAATGGCCGGGTTGGGCACGATGGCGCGGGCGATCGCGACCCGCTGCTGTTCGCCGCCCGAGAGTTGCGCTGGATAATGGTGCAGCCGGTGCCCCAATCCCACCGCCTGCAATTCCGCCTCGGCGCGTTCGAATGCCTCCCCATTCCCGGCGAGCTCGAGCGGCAGCGCGACATTTTCGAGCGCCGTCATGGTGGGCACGAGATGGAAGGACTGGAACACGATGCCGATGCGGCGGCCGCGAAAGCGCGCCAGCGCGTCCTCATCGAGGGCGGCGAGATCGGTCCCTTCGACGATGATCCGGCCGCTATCCGGGCGCTCCAGTCCGGCCATGGTCATGAGAAGCGTCGATTTGCCCGAGCCCGACGGCCCGACGAGGCCAACCGCATCACCCGGCGCGATATCGAGGGTCAGGCCCTTCAGGATGTGCACCCGGGCCGCACCGCGTCCGAGGCTCAAATCGACATCGTGCAGCGAAATGGCCTTGTCCTGCATGCCCGGTCACCCGATCTGTTGGAAGTTCGATTAGAATTGAAAGTTCGACAAAAGAAGTCCGGCAAAATTCCGCCGGCCCAGTCCGAAGCATATGGGAAGCCATTTGATGAAGCGCCAATCAGGCCCATTCATGACGATCATTTTTGCGTGTGCGGCCATTCTCGCCTCCGCGCTGCCAGGCACCGGATCGGCCTTCGCGCAAGGCAAACCGCTCACGATCGTGGTGCTGGGCGACAGCCTGAGCGCGGGTTACGGCCTGCCGGCCGAAGCCGCATTTCCGGCGGTGCTGGAAAAGTCGCTCAAGGCCCGGGGCCATCATGTGCAGATCGTCAATGCGGGCGTCTCCGGCGACACTGCCTCGGCCGGCCTCGACCGGCTCGACTGGTCGGTGCCCGAGGGCACGGACGGCGTCATCGTGGAACTTGGCGCCAACGATATGCTGCGCGGGCTCGATCCCGCGGTGCCGCGCCGGGCCATCGAGACCATCGTCGAGCGGCTGAAGGCGCGCGGCATTCCGGTGATGCTCGCAGGCATGCTTGCGTCGCCCAATCTCGGGGCGGATTACGGCCGGCAATTCGACGGGCTCTATCGGGACATTGCGAAGAAGCACGACGTTGTGCTCTATCGGTTTTTCCTGGACGGGGTCGCGGGCGAGACCAACCTCAATCTGCCCGACGGCCTTCATCCGACGGCCGCGGGAGTTGGGGTGATCGTGTCGCGTATCCTGCCCACGGTCGAGACCTTTCTCGCAAGCCTTCCCAAACGCTGATATCCGTCAGCACCTTCACCTTGACTGAAACGCGGAAGAACCAAGCCTTTCGCGAGGAGCCTTATCGATGGAATATCGCCGTCTCGGCCGCACCGATCTGAATGTCAGCCTCATCTGCCTCGGCACCATGACCTGGGGCCAGCAGAACACCGAGGCCGAGGGCCACGCCCAGTTGGATTACGCCCTCGATCAAGGCATCAACTTCATCGACACGGCCGAGATGTATTCGATTCCGCCGCGGCGGGAGACGCAAGGCTCGACCGAGCGCATCATCGGTTCGTGGTTCAAGGCGCGGGGCAACCGCGACAAGGTCATCCTGGCATCGAAAGTCGTCGGCCGCTCGGCCAATGACTGGTTCCGGGACGACGGCTCGACCACCGAATTGTCTCGCGCGCAAATCGAGGAAGCGATCGACAAGAGCCTCAAGCGGCTCCAGACCGACTATCTCGATCTCTACCAGATCCACTTTCCCGACCGGCCCATGCCGTGGGGCTCGAATCCCACCATCTTTCGCGTCGAAGAGGGACCTTCCCACCCGATCGAAGAAACGCTTCACATCATGGGCGACCTCGTGAAGGCCGGTAAAATCAGGCATTTCGGCCTCTCCAACGAGAGCGCGTGGGGAACCATGACGTTCCTGAAGCACGGCGAGGCTCGTCGCCTGCCGCGCGTGCAATCGGTGCAGAACGCCTACAACCTCCTCAACCGCACCTACGAGGTCGCGCTTGCGGAAATCAGCACGCGGGAGCAGGTCAGCCTGTTGGCATATTCGCCTCTGGCGCAGGGCTACCTGACGGGCAAATACCTCGACGGCGCCCGGCCGGCAGGAGCGCGCACGACGCTGTTCGAGCGCGGCCAGCGCTACGAGAATCCCGTCGCCGAGCAGGCCGTTCGCAAATATCTCGCGCTCGCCCGCGAATTCGATCTCGACCCGGCCCAGATGGCGATCGCCTTCGTTAACTCGCGACCCTTCGTGACCGCCAACATCATCGGCGCCACATCGATGGATCAGCTGAAAGCGGATATCGCCGCCCTCGGGGTGAAGATCTCGCCCGAGCTCGAGGCACGCATCAACACGATCCACGTCGAGCATTGCAATCCGTGCCCTTAGAGCCTGATCCGGCGAAGTGGACACCGGTTCGCCGAAAGATCATGCGGCAAACAAAAGGATAGAGCCGGATCAGTTTCGAAGAAACTGAATCCGACTCTAGGGCCGGCAATGCCGGGCCAGCACCAACCCGGCTGTTGATCGTCGCAATCGCCACTTGTGGGGCCGGAGCCTTCGACCCCATGATCGCCCGAACGATCACGCGATGTCCGGGAGGTCCCCATGCCACGCCTGTTCACCGGCATCGAGATTCCGGCAGAAATCGGCCAGGCGCTGGCCGCCTATCGCGGCGGTCTGCCGGGTGCGCGCTGGATCGATCCTGAATTCTATCACATCACCCTGCGCTTCATCGGCGACATCGACGAGCGGACCGCCCGCGAGGTCTATGCAATCCTCGGTGAAGCGCGCCAGCGCGAGCCGCTGAAGGTGACGATCGAGGGGCTCGACACCTTCGGGGGCGGGAAGCCGCGCGCCATCTTTGCCCGGGTGACGCCCACCCCCGAGATCGTGGATCTGCAAGCCGAGCAGGAGCGCCTGATGCGGCGGATCGGGCTTCCGCTGGAGGCCCGCAAATTCACCCCGCACGTGACGCTGGCCCGGCTGCGGGTCGCCTCCCCGCTGGACGTGGCCGATTATTTCGTCGCGCGCGGGCACTTTCCGAAACTCACCTTCACGGCGCCGCGAGTCGCATTGTTCTCGGCCAAGGATTCGGTCGGCGGCGGCCCCTATATCGTCGAGGCCGCCTACCCATTGGGGTGATCTCGACGAAACGGCCAGGCTCCGTTACGACATTGCCCATGTCACTCCCCATGTCATCACTGATCTTCGTCACTCATCCGGAAGTCGTCATCGACCCGCGCCAGCCCATTCCGGAATGGCCGCTTTCCGCGGTCGGGCGAGCGCGCATGAGCCGGTTTGCCGCGCTATTGGCAGGCCGTGACATCGCCGCCGTCTATGCAAGCGGCGAGCGCAAGGCCATGGACGGGGCGGAGATCGTGGCCGATGCCCTCGGCTTGCCCTGGTGCACCGAGGAGGAGCTTGGGGAGAACGACCGCTCCTCCACCGGCTACATCGCACCGCCGGAATTCTGGCAGGTGGTCGACGAGTTCTTCGCGAACCCGACGCGGAGCATCCGCGGCTGGGAGCGCGCCATCGATGCGCAAACCCGCATCGTGAATGCCGTCCGGGAGATCGCCGGGAAGCACCCGGGGAGCGGCGATATCGTTATCGTCTCGCACGGCGGCGTCGGATGCCTGCTGACCGCTCATCTCCAGGGGGTGACGATCGGCCAGGAGACGCGACCCTCCCATCCCGGCGGCGGCTGTATTCTGGTGATGGACCGCGATCCGATTGCCCTCCGGCACGATTGGCGGACGATCGAGGACGGTCTTTCCCCATAAACGCTTGCATCGACGGACGGCCGGTGGGAAGAGCCTTGGGCGGCGGGAAGAGCGCCCCATACGTGCTCGCGCCACGGTCGGCTTCAAGGCACGGATATGAACAGAACGCGTATCGCGCAGCTTGCGCCCGGAATCGCCCTGTGCGCGGTCCTGTCGGCCCTCGCCGTGGGTCTGCAGATGCTCGAAGAGCACTGGACCGGAAAGCCCTATCTCGAAGCTCTGGTGATCGCGATTCTCCTCGGGACCGTCTTGCGGACCGCCTGGACTCCCGGTGAGCACTTCGCACATGGCATCGGTTTCTCGGCCAGAACGCTGCTCGAGGTCGCCGTGATGCTGCTCGGCGCGTCCATCAGCTTTCAGGCGGTGATGCAGGCCGGCCCCGCCTTGCTGGTGGGGATCGCCGCCGTCGTCGCCGTTGCCATCTGCGCTAGCTATGGCCTTTGCCGCTTCGTCGGGTTGCCGAAACGCATGGCGGTTCTGGTCGCGTGCGGAAACTCGATCTGCGGCAATTCCGCCATCGCCGCCGTGGCGCCGGTGATCGGCGCAAAGCCCGAGGATATCGCCTCGTCGATTGCCTTCACGGCGATTCTCGGCGTGATCGTCGTCCTGGGGCTGCCGCTGCTCGTGCCGATGCTCGGATTGTCGGAGATCCAATATGGCGTGCTCGCGGGTTTGACCGTTTATGCGGTGCCGCAGGTGCTCGCCGCCACATTGCCGGTCGGCCTCGTCAGCACGCAAATCGGCACGCTGGTGAAACTCGTCCGCGTGCTGATGCTGGGGCCGGTCGTGCTCGGCCTCTCGCTCGCCGTCGGCCGCTCGTCGCGCGGATTGTCGCTCAGTCGCCTCGTGCCATGGTTCATCGTCGGGTTTCTGCTGCTGGCAGCCCTTAGGTCCGCCGGGCTGATCCCGGACATGATTCTCGGCGCGATTCTGCCGATCGCCACCGCACTGACGATCATCTCCATGGCGGCGCTCGGCCTCGGGGTCGACTTGAAGGTGCTAGCCCGGGTGGGCGGGCGCGTCACGCTCGCCGTCACCCTGTCGCTCATCGTCCTGATCGCCATCAGCCTCGGGTTGATTCGCCTGCTCGGGCTTGCCTGAGCTGCACTTGAAATCGCGCCTCGCGGCGACATGACCCTTTCGGGCAACGCACCAACCGAGGGTTTTTCAATGCCAAGGCTAACCGACGAGGAACGCGCCGAGATGCTGCCGGCGTTGGAGGGCTGGGCGCTTGTCGAAGGCCGCGACGCGATTCACAAGACCTTCGTGTTCGGGGATTTCAACGAGGCGTTCGGCTGGATGACGCGCGTCGCCATCGCGGCGGAGAAGCGCAATCATCACCCCGAATGGTCCAACACCTACCGGAGGGTCGAGGTGACGCTCACGACCCATGCGGCCAAGGGGCTGACGCGAAATGACGTCGAACTGGCGCAGGACATGGACCGTTTCGCCGCCGGAATGTCTCAGCGCCGCTGACCTATTTTGGCTGCATGCGAAGCGCACCGTCGAGACGGATGGCTTCCCCGTTGAGCATGTCGTTCTCGATGATGCTGCGCACCAGCGTCGCGTATTCCTCCGGCCGCCCCAGCCGTGAGGGGAATGGCACGTTGGCTTCCAGCGACTTGCGGTAATCCTCCGCGATATTGTCGAAAAGCGGCGTGTGGAACAGGCCGGGCATGATCGCCATCACGCGGATGCCGAAGCTCGAAAGATCGCGTGCCACCGGCAAGGTCAGCGCCAGCACGCCGCCCTTGGAGGCCGAATATCCGGCCTGCCCGATCTGACCGTCCTGCGCCGCCACCGACGAGGTGTTGATGATGATCCCGCGCCCGCCATCGGCCGTCACCGGCTCCAGCCCCGCGATCGCGGCCGCACATTTGGCGATCATGCCGTAGGTGCCGATGAGGTTGATCTCGATCGTGCGGCGGAAGCTCGCAAGGTCGTGGGCCAGCAACTCGCCGGTTTCTCGTTTCTTTGTAACAGTGCGCTTCCCCGGCGCGATGCCGGCGCAGTTTACGAGAATGCGCTCGACGCCATTGGCCGCGCGCGCCTGTTCGATGGCCCGATCGACCGAGGCCTCGTCCGTCACGTCCGCGAGGCAGAAGATTCCACCGATTTCGCGGGCCATGGCCTCGCCGGTCTGCGCATTCATGTCGAAGATCGCCACCTTGACGCCCTCGACGGCCAGCATGCGGGCTGTCGCCGCACCAAGCCCGGAAGCACCGCCGGTCACGATGGCTGCCATAGATTTGTCGAGCTTCATGGGTCTTCTCCTGCAACAGATGATTCTGTGCGGCACCGCCGCAAGGCGCACATATGCCCGGCGCCGGCGGAATGTCGAAGGAGTTTTGGGTTTTGGACGACACATTCACCAAGCCGTTCACGAAGGCCGAGATGGACGCCATGCGCGGCGCGACCCGCGACGACGCGGCGGTGCGGCGGGATTTCTGGACCAAGCTGAAGCGCCTCGGCGGCCGGATTCCCTTCGCCGAGGATCTTGTTGCGGCCTATTACTGCGCCATGGATCCGACCACGCCCAACCGGGTACGGCTGATTCTCATGGGCGCCATCGCGTATTTCATCCTGCCGGCGGACGCGGTTGCGGATTTCCTTCCGCTGCTCGGTTTTGCCGACGATGCGGCGGTTCTCGCCGCCGCCGTCACGCAGGTTGCAGGTTCCATCACGCCCGCCCATCGCGCCCGAGCGCGAGCCACATTGGACATCAAAACTTCCGCTGCGGAGCCGCTGTAAACGCGGCGCCATCCCACTCCACCGACCGCCAGCTGACGCAAGGCTGGCCGACCTTCCATTCGTTTCTAAACGTCGCTATTCAGCGTCACGACTCCCTCAAGCCTGTATTGGCGCACCCCTCTAGGATTATCATCCAAAAATTTTTCTCTTTAGTCTTATTGCGTTTTCGTATTGTACGATATAATGTTTCTTCGTTGCTTCCCGTTCCTTTTCAGCACCTGACGATTTCCTCCCAAACTAAGGGGCCGTTTATCGACGGCCCCTTTTTCTTTTTGCCCCTTCCCCGGGGACCGGGAATGCCGCCGGCGAACCATCTAGAAAACGGCCCCGCATCGTCATTTCGCCGCAGGTCACCACGGCGTCCCTGGTGAAGAGTTCTTAACCATCCGGTGTATAGGCTGCGTCTCATGAATCTCGCATCTCTTCAGCGCGGCCTTGCCGCCGGCGTTCTCTGCGCCCTCACCGCCCTGGGCGCGGCCCCTGAGGCCCGCGCCCAGACTCAGCGTTCAACCTCCTCGAAGCCTGCCAAGCCCACGGCGAAACCGGCCGCGGCCAAGCCCGTCGCCGGCAAACCGGCCGCAAAGCCGGCGGCGGCCAACCTGCAGACGGCGGCAGCCACCGGACCTGGTGGCGCCTCCCTGCTGGCCTCGATGGGCGAGTGGGGCGTCTACACGGCCCAGTCCGGCCGGTCGAAGATCTGCTATGCGCTGACGCAACCGAAGGATCGGCTGCCGAAGAACCTCAACCGCGATCCCGCCTACCTGTTCGTGTCGTTCCGTCCGGCCGAGAACGTCAAGAACGAAGTCGCGCTTGTCCTTGGCTTCACCGCGAAGGACAACGGCCCGGCCAGCGCCTCCATCGGCGCGACGTCGTTTGCGCTCATCACCAAGGACGCCAACGCCTGGCTCAAGAACCCCGCCGAGGAAGGCCAGGCGATCACCGCCATGGCCAAGGCTCAGACCGTCTCCGTGAAGACGCAGTCGGCACGCGGCAACAACCTGACCGACCAATATTCCCTCAGCGGTTTCTCGGCGGCCCTCGAACGCGCCCGCAAGGAATGCTCCTGAGCCTTGTCGAACGAGACCGGGCTTTCACGTTTCGGACGCAATCGTGATATAGAGCGCGCTCGCTCCCATAACGAAGGCATGATCTCCCATGGCGACGGCGCTCGACATCGCCAAACATAACTCCAATGCGGCTTCCTTGGCCGTGAGCGATGCCGCTCGCGCCGCCGGCCTCGATCCTCTCGCGATCGAGAAGAAGGCCGAGCTGAGCGTTGCTCCCGGCACCGCTCTTGGCGGCACATCCCTGCTCGGTCTGACGCGCGATCAGCTGAAGGAGAGGCTTGGGCTGATCGGCGTTCCCGAGCGCGAGCAGAAGATGCGAGCGGCCCAGCTCTGGCACTGGATCTACCTGCGCGGCGCGCGCGACTTTTCCGAGATGACCAACGTGGGCAAGGGCCTGCGCGCGGCGCTGACCGAGGCCTACACGCTCGATCGGCCGCAAGTCATGTCCGAGCAGGTGTCGAAGGACGGCACCCGCAAATGGCTGATTCGCATGGCGCCGACGGGCCCGCACGATAAGGGTGCGGAGATCGAGTGCGTCTACATTCCCGAGACCGATCGCGGCACGCTCTGCGTCTCAAGTCAGGTCGGTTGCACGCTGACATGCTCGTTCTGCCACACCGGCACGCAGCGTCTGGTGCGCAACCTGACCTCCGCCGAGATCGTCGCGCAGCTCGTCGTGGCGCGCGACCGTATCGGCGACTGGCCCGACCAGACCCCGCCCGATGACGGCTTCCTGCCCCGGGAGGCGCCCCGCTTCATCACCAATATCGTGTTCATGGGCATGGGCGAACCGCTCTACAACACGTCGGGCGTCATCGATTCGATCGAAGTCATCGCCGACAACGAGGGCCTTGGCCTGTCGCGCCGACGCATCACCGTCTCCACCTCCGGCGTCGTGCCGCAGATTGAGCGGCTCGGGGCCGAGGCCAACACCATGCTGGCGATCTCGCTGCATGCGGTGCGCGACGAACTGCGCAACGAACTGGTGCCGATCAACCGTAAATACCCGATCCAGACGCTGCTGGACGCCTGCCGGGCCTATCCGGGCCTGTCGAATGCGCGCCGCATCACCTTCGAATATGTGATGCTGAAGGGCGTCAACGATTCGGATGCGGATGCGCGCGAACTGGTGCGCCTGCTCAAGGGCATCCCGGCCAAGATCAACCTGATCCCGTTCAATCCGTGGCCCGGCTCGAAATACGAGTGCTCCGACTGGGACCGCATCGAGCGCTTCTCCGACATCGTCTACCGCGCCGGCTACGCCTCCCCGGTCCGCACCCCCCGCGGCCGCGATATCCTCGCCGCCTGCGGCCAGCTCAAGAGCGAGACCGAAAAGCTGCGTGCCCGCGCAAGGCTGATGCTGGAGCAGGGCATCGGCGCGGAAGGCGTGTATGCGCTGGGGGACAGGGAGTAGGGACCGAATGGCGGACACGGAAGCTCCCGTGGTATAGCCAGCACATGATCCGCTACATCCTCCTCATCCCGTTCGCGCTGCTCATCGCCATTGGCGCGAGCTCCTTGTTTTTGTTGATCGCCTCCGTCGTCGACCCCGTCATGGCGGTGCTGACCGGCGATACGCTGCTGGTGGGGTTCTGGGCCTTTGTCGACGAGGTCTTCTCGGCGGAGGATCCGGGCCCGATCGTGGTCGCGGCCTTCGAGGCGGTCGGCCGGATCGTCTTTACCCTGCTGGTGTTCCCCCCGCTGCTGGTCGCAGTTCTGAGCGAGGTGATCCGCGCCCGGAGCGGGCTGTGGTACGCGGGAGCGACAGGTGTGCTGACCGCCGCGATCCCGTGGATCCTTCGCGGATCGGCCCGGGTGGGGTCACCGGGCGAATTGCACGTCAGCTTCGTTCTGGGCCTCACCGGCGCGGTGGCGGGCCTCGTCTATTGGGCGATCGCCGGCCGGGATTCAGGCCGCAGCCCCGCTGCTACCGCGCCGACGTCGCCAGGATCCTGATGGCGAAGGCTGAAAACAGGCCCGCAAAGGTGTAGTCGATGGCGCGCATGACCCTCGGGCGATTGCGCAGCAGCGAGATCACCTTGTCCGCGAAAACGATCATGACCGCCGCCATCGGCGCCGTCAGCACGATGAAATAAACGCCCAGAAACACCAGCTTCTCGGCCGCATAAGGGTCGCCCGCCTGCACGAATTGCGGCAGGAAGGTCACGAAGAAGAGCACGATTTTCGGGTTCGTCAGGTTGATGCCGACACCGACGAAAAACGTCTTCCAGAACGGCAGCTCGGCCTTTTTCTCATCCCGGACGCTCAAGGCCGAGCCGTTGCGAACGGCATCGAAGGCGAGCCAGAGCAGATAGAGCGCACCGACGATCTTCAGGATCATGAAGGCCGTTACCGAGGCCGCAAGCAGCGCTGACAGGCCGAGAGCGGCGAGGAGCGTGTGGACGCAGCAGCCCGTCATGGCGCCGAGCATCGAGGCGATCCCGGCCTTGCGCCCACCCGCCATGGTCTTGGCCAGGAACAGGCTCATATCGGGCCCCGGCGTGATGAAAAGCACCAGGCAGGCGAGCGAGTAGGTCACCAGAGTGCTGAGATCGGGCAGGAACGTCATCGGATACCTTCAAGGGACGATTTGCCGATCATGCCCCAGCCGAGGCAGGCGAACCAGTCAAAAGCGACTTGTTGAACGGCCCCTCTTGCCCCATTTGTGGTGCGTCTTGAGGCCGCAAACGATTCGAAAGTCGAAATCCCATGATGGCGATGGCTCTGCCGAACCCGCTCCGCGTGGCCTTGATGGGCTTGATCCTGGGCTTCGGCCTTTCCGCTTGCGGGATCAACAACGTGCCGACCCTCGAAGAACAGGCGAAATCGGCCTGGAGCGAGGTGCAGAACCAGTACCAGCGCCGTGCCGACCTCATTCCCAATCTCGTGGAGACGGTGAAGGGCTTCGCCCAGCAGGAGCGCGAGGTGCTGACGCAGGTCGTCGAGGCGCGCGCCAAGGCGACCCAGGTGCGGGTCGATGCTTCCACCATCACCGATCCGGAGAAATTCCGGCAGTTCCAAGAGGCGCAGAACCAGCTCTCGGGCGCGTTGAGCCGGCTTCTGGTCACCGTCGAGCGCTATCCGGAGCTGAAATCGAACGCCAATTTCCTTGCCTTGCAATCCCAGCTCGAAGGCACCGAGAACCGCATCGCGGTGGCGCGGCGCGATTACATCGAGACGGTGCGGGCCTACAACACCGAGCTTCGAACCATCCCCGGCCGTTGGATCGCCGCCGTCATGTATCCCGACGCCAAGCCGATGGAGACGTTTACGGCGACCGCCGGGTCGGAGCAGCCGCCCGCGGTGAAGTTCTAGCGTGCTCCATCGCCTCCGGATGAACGTTTCGTCGCATCGCCTCTGCCCGTGGGGGACGCTTTGCGCCGCGCTCGTCGTTTGTTTGGGGCTCATCCCCGCGCCAGCCTTTGCCCAGACATTCCCGCCGCTGAGCGATCGCGTGGTCGATGCCGCCAACATCCTCGCCCCGGAGGATCGGGCCGCCATCGCGGCAAAACTCAAGGCTCATGAAGACAAGACCACCGATCAGGTGGTGGTCGCCACCGTCCCGTCGCTCGAAGGCTACGGGATCGAGGATTACGCCAACCGCCTGTTCCGCCACTGGAAGCTCGGTCAGGCGAAGACGAATAACGGCGCGCTTCTGCTTGTCGCCCCGAGCGAGCGCAAGGTGCGCATCGAGGTGGGCTATGGCCTCGAAGGAGCGCTGACGGACGCCCTGTCGCGGGTGATCATCGCCACTGCCATCGCGCCCCAGTTCCAGAAAGGCGATTATGCGGCCGGCATCAATGCGGGCGTCGACGGCATGCTGTCGATCCTCACCGGCGACGCCGAGGAATGGCAACGGCGCGCGGAGGTGCGGAGCGACGACAAGTCGGTGCCGATCTCGCTGCTGCACTTCGTCATCATGGTGGTGGTGATCGTCCTGATCGCGCGCTCCATGCGCAATGGTGCCGGCATCCACCGGCACCGCAGGCGGGACGGCCGCTGGATCACCACCGGGTCGATCCTCGGCGGCGGGAGCAGCTGGAGCCGAGGAAGCGGCGGCTTCGGCGGCGGCGGCGGCTTTTCCGGCGGGGGCGGTTCGTCGGGCGGCGGCGGCGCATCGGGGAGTTGGTAGCCGTGATTTCAGCCGAAGAGCAGGACAGGCTCGCCCTGGCGATCCGCGAAATCGAGGGCGCTACCGATGGCGAGATCGTTCTTGTGGTCGCCTCGCAAGCGGACGATTATCGGCTGTTTCCAGTGCTCTGGGCGTTGGTCGCCAGTTTGTTCGTGCCCTGGCCGTTGATCTGGCTGACCCAACTGGGACCGGCCGCCATCTTCCTGATCCAAGCCGCGACGGCGCTTGCCCTCGCGCTGCTTTTCTCCCTTCCGGGCATGCGGTGGACACTGATTCCCGAGCCGGTGAAACGGGCGCGCGCCCATGCGGCGGCGATGCACGAGTTCATGGCGCACGGCCTCACGCGGACGCGGCATCGTTCAGGCGTGCTGATCTATGTGGCCCGCGCCGAGCGCTATGCCGAAATTCTCGTCGATACGGGCATTGCCGACCGGGTCGGCGAAGACGCCTGGAAAGAGATCGTGGCGGCGCTGATCGAGAACATCCGAACCGGCAAGCCGGCCGCCGGATTGCTCAAAGCGATCCAGGATGTGGGCGCGATCCTGGAGATTCACGCGCCGGCGCGGTTCGACGACGTTGACGAACTGCCCAACAAAGTGATCGTGATCTAGACTTCCCGCTTTTGCCGCTTTGCGGCACCTTTCTTGAAAAGGACCTGGCCATGTCCAGCACCAGCAGCTTGCTCTTGTTTCTCGCGGCGGCTTTCGTGATCGCGATCACACCGGGACCGGGCATCTTCTACGTTGCGGCGCGCTCATTGGCGGGTGGCCGGGATGAAGGCCTTGCCTCGAGCTTCGGCACCGGCCTTGGAGGTCTTGTGCATGTCTTTGCCGGCGCGTTCGGCGTTTCCGCCTTGGTCATGGCCAGCGCCGATGCCTTCGCGGTCCTCAAATGGGCGGGCGTCGTCTACCTGATCTGGCTCGGTGTGAAGACGTTCCGCGAGGCACGCATTGAAGTTCCGGCTGGCATTCGGGCGACCGGATCGGGCCGCGCTTTCCGCGAAGGGATCCTCGTCGAGGCCCTGAACCCGAAAACAGCCGCCTTCTTCCTGGCGTTCATCCCACAATTCGTCGACGCGTCGCACGGCAGCGTGGCATTCCAGTTCGTCACCCTCGGTCTCATCTCCATTGTGCTCAACACGAGCGCCGACGTGGTGGTGGCGTTCATGGCATCGCGAGCGCGGGATAGTCTTGCCGAGAGGCCGGGGCTGATCCGCCGCCTGCGGGAAACCTCGGGAATCGTGATTTGCGGCCTCGGCGCTTCGCTCGCACTGGCGCGTCGCACAGGGTGAGCGTCAGAGATTCTTGCTCTTGGCGGCGCCGAGAATCGCGCTGGGAGCATTCTCCTCCACCGTCTGCAGCAGAACCACGTAGCCGTCGCCCTTGCCGCGGGCAGCCTCTAGCGGAAGCTGATATCGCGCTGCGCCACCGCGCCATTCGCCGATCCGGTTCATGCCCCTCACCACATTGGCGTAAGTCACGGTGCGGCCACGATTCTCGCCGCGTCCGATCTGCACGGTCTGGCTGCGAGAGACCGGCAGCACCCAGATTTCGGCCACGCGCGTAATGGTCTGCGGCGTATCCTTGACGGCGATGGTGACGGTGCCGTTCGCCTCGGAAATGTCCATGTCCACCGGGAGCAGCCCACCATTGGTGGTCGCCTTGATGGACGCCTCGACACGGGCGCGGTCCGAGCCGATGCACGGCTTCGTGCCGTTGACGATGATCTGCGGCGTGTAGACCTGCCGGTCGCTGCGCGATTGCGCATAGGCCTTCTGGCGCGCCGTGAAGGTGGCATGGGCCAGCGTATCCTTCCAGCCGAGGTAATCCCAGTAATCGACCGGGAACGACAGGGCGACAATCCCAGGCTGGCGCGCCAGATCGGCCAACACCGCATCCGCCGGCGGGCACGAAGAGCAGCCCTGGCTGGTGAAGAGCTCCAGAACGGCGCGCGGCGGCTCGGCTAAAGCGGGTCGCGAGAAGAGGGCGAGGCCGAGGGCGGCCACGGACAATGTTAGGCGTGAGACCATGATGGCGCCATGGAACACGAAATCACCCTTGAGGGAAACTCACTTTAGCTTGAGGCGGCACCTGACGCGCCGGAAGCGGGCTTCGTCGCTGGCGCGCGCCAGCGGCGGTGCATCCAGAGCCATTGGCTTGGGTTTTCGCGAACCCAGCCCTCGACCACCCGCGTCATCACCTGCATGGCGCCCTGGACGTTGATCTGCCCATCCGCGTCACGTGGAAGGTCGAGCGCGGGCGTCAGTTGCAGGCGGAAACGATAGTTGGAGAGGCGAATCACCCGCACTCCGTGGACCGGGCAGTCGAAACGGCGGGCGAATTTACCAAGGATCGGATTGACCAGTGCCGGCCGCCCCATGAAGTCGACGATGACCCCGCGGGTAAAATGCTGGTCGATGAGCATGCCGAGATGGCCGCCCTTTTCCAGCGCCCCCTGCATGGCAAAGGCCGCGCCCTGCCGCGCCGCCTCGAGGCCTCCCATGGTGCCGGAACGGATCTCGTGGAGCACGCGGGCGATGGCTGGATCGTTGGGGGCGCGAAACACCGCCGTCGCGTCGAGTCCGAAGCGAGCGGCGCAAATGGCCGGCAGCTCCCAGTTGCCGAGATGGGCCGAGAAGATGATGCCGGGTCGGCCGTCGTCCCGGAGCGCGAGAAAATGCTCGATGCCGTCGACTTCCGTCCGGCCGACCGTCTCGCTGTCGGGATCGTAGTCGAACAACGTCCCCAGATGCGGGTACTCGCCGCCCGTCCGCCCGAGGTTGTCCCAGGCGCCGCGGGCGATCGCCCTGACCTCGGCGTCGGATTTTTCCGGATAGGCCGCGCGGATGTTGGCCAAGGCGGTCTTGTGGGCCGGCAGCAGCGGGCCGACGCGCTTGGCAATGGCGGCCCCAAGCCCTCCGGATTTCTCCGGCCCCAAGGCCCGCGCAAAGGCAAAAACGCCGCGCACGACCCCGACCATGACGATTTCAGTCAACCGGGAAAGGATACCGCGACGCTTTTTTTGATGAACCACGAGTTTATCCTGGCTTTCTGGCGTGGGTCGTTCGGTCCGAGCGTCCTTTCGTCGATCCCGGGGCCATGATCAGAACTTCACCACGACCTTGCCGAAGGCCTTTCGGCTTTCCAGTCGCTCCAGACCTTTCTGAAAATCAGCCAGCGGAAAGACCGAATCGATCACGGGGGCCATGCCGCCCGCGATCTTGTCGAGGGATTGGCTGATATTCTCGATGCGGCAGCCGAAGGAGCCGAAGATCCGGTATTGCTGCTGGAACAATTGCATCAGGTTCATGGTGGTGGAGACGCCCGAGGTGGAGCCGCAGGTCACGAGACGACCGCCGCGCTTGAGGCACAGCAGCGAACCGTTCCACGTCTCCGCGCCCACATGCTCGAACACCACGTCGACGCCCTTCCGCTTGGTGAGGCGGCGGACCTCGCCCTCGAACCGCTCGGTACGGTAATTGATCACGAAATCGGCTCCGAGCGCCTTGGCCTTGGCGCCCTTCTCGTCGTCGCCGACCGTCGTATAGACGGTGCAGCCGATCGCCTTTGCCATCTTGATGGCGGCCGTGCCGATGCCCGATCCGCCCGCATGGACGAGGATCGATTCACCCGGTTCCAGCTTGGCGTTGTCGAACAGCATGTGCTGCACGGTGCCGAACCCGATCGGCGCGCAGGCTGCCTGCTCGAACGACACGCCCTCCGGCACCGGGATCACCAGCCGCTCCGGGCGGTTGAGGTATTCGCGGGCGAAGCCGTCGATATGGAAGCCCATGATGCCGGCGACGTTCTCGCAGAGGTTGTCGCGTCCCTCGAGGCAGGCCTTGCAATGGCCGCAGGTCTCGGCCCCGTACATCGTAACCGGATCGCCGATCTTGAACCGGGTCACGCCCTCACCCAAAGCGGCGATTTCGCCCGAGGCCTCGACGCCGACCGCCTGCGGCATCTTGCGCTTGGCGAACGCCATGCCGCGAAAGCCCCAGACATCGAGGTAGTTGAGCGCCAGCGCCCGTACCTTCACCTGCACTTCACCCGCGGCGGGAGGCGGAGGGGCATCCATCTCGGTGAGGCGAAGATCGCGGTCGCCGAAGAGCTGAAGGGCACGCATGAGAGAATCCACGATGAGCGCCATGCCGGGATCTGGTCCGGAGCCCCTGCCCCGGCAGCGTGCCGGGAGCGCGGGTGGCCGGGGTCGAACCCGGCCATGACGGAGAAAAGCTGATTGCGGCGACTTAATGGGCTGGCCGGAGAATGACAAGCTCCGGCCGCCCTCGCCACTTTTCCGGCGAGACATCAGAGGGCGCGGTACCCCCGCCGGGGATGCTGCGTCCGGCGAGGCCGTCTTAGGGGCTAGGCGGCGGCTTGAAGGTGGTCCGGCCGTCGAATCGCTCAGATGACCGCCTCGATCAGGAACGGACCCCGGCGTGCCAGCGCGCCTTCGAAGAGCTTGACGAACTCTTCCACCGTCGTCGCGCGCCCGCCTTCGACCCCCAGGCCCTTGGCAAGGCTGACCCAGTCGAGCGCCGGATCGTCGATGTTGAGCATCCGCTGGGCATTGCGGCCGAACTCGTTGACACCAACGTTGCGCATTTCGCCGTGCAGGATCGCGTAGGTCCGGTTGGCGAACACGATGGTGACGACATCGAGATTCTCGCGCGCCTGCGTCCACAACCCCTGCACCGTATACATGCCGCTGCCGTCGGCCTGGAGGCCGATGACCTTCCGGTCGGGGCACGCCACCGCCGCGCCGGCGGCAAGCGGGGTGCCGATGCCGATCGCGCCACCGGTCAGCGCGAGGTAATCGTGCTGCGGGGCGGTCTCCGAAAGTTCGAAGAACCGGCGCGCCGAGGTCAGCGATTCGTCGCAGATGATCGCATTCTCGGGCATCATTCTGGCGACCGCGATCGAAATGGCGTCCTCGGTCAATGTCCCGGTCGGCAAGATTTCGTCCTTGGCGGACAATTTCGGCCTGTACGTCGATCCTCCGGCCTTTGTGCCAATTTCGTCCGAAAGCCAGGCGAGCGCCTGTTTCAGATCCTGGCCCGCGCGCGCCAGCTCGATGATGTCGCAATCCTCGCGCACGAGCAGCCCGGGCTTGCCCGGATAAGCGAAGAAGGCAACCGGCACCTTGGAGCCCACGAGCACGAGCACGTCGATGTCGCGCAGGGTCGCGAGCGCCTGATCGACCGGATAAGGAACCCGCGTCACCGGGACTCGGCCGGCACCGCGTTCGATGCGTCCGTTGGAGGTCTGGGCCAGCAGCCGGATTCCGTGCGATTCGGCAATGCGCCCGGCAATCGCCAGAGCGTCGGCCCGCAACGCGCGGCCCGTCAGGAGAAGCCCGACGCGCCGTCCGGACCTTATCGCGTCGCCCGCGGCGCGCACCGTCCCGGCCACGATCGGATCCGGTGCCGGCAACTCCGCGCGAGTCACCGGCGAAGCGGAAATCTCGCCCCATGCGGCGTTGGCGGGAAGGATCAGCGTCGCAACGCCCGGCATGGACATGGCGGCCCGATAGGCCGCGGCCGTATCCGGCCCGACGCTCTCGGAATTGTCGATTCTCTTCACCCATTGCGACATGGGCCGCGCAAGGCTCTCGATATCGCTCGTCAGCGGCGCATCGTGTTCCAGGTGATAGGTCGCATGGTCGCCCACCACGTTGATCATCGGCGTGCGCGCGCGCCGGGCGTTGTGGAGGTTGGCAAGACCGTTCGCAAGACCTGGACCGAGATGCAGCAAGGTCGCCGCCGGCTTGTCGGCCATGCGTGCGTAGCCGTCCGCCGCCGCCGTCACCACGCCCTCGAACAAGCCGAGCACGCACCGCATGCGGGGCTTGCGATCAAGCGCCGCGACGAAATGCATCTCGGACGTGCCAGGGTTGGCGAAGCATACGTCGACGTCGTTAGCCAGCAACTCGTCGCAGAGGCGATCTGCACCGTTCATCATGTTCTCGTTTCGTCGTCGGGAAGGATCATTGGATCGCGGACGCGACCGCATCGCGCTTGCGCGCATAAAGGTCAAGTCTCGCCTGAAGGCGCGGCCTGATGCCGTAGCCATCGCGGAAGCGGGTGAAGTCCGGCACGGTTTCGGCAAAGTGGCAGGCTGCGAGATGACCGGCGCCGATTTCGCGAAGGGCCGGAATTTCCGCGCTGCACCGGGGCTGCGCCAACGGGCAACGGGTATGGAAGCGGCAGCCGCTCGGTGGGTTCAACGGGCTTGGAATATCGCCTCCCAGCGTGCGTCCGGCGCTCCGTCGGGTCGGATCGGGCTCGGGCGCGGCGGCCAGAAGCGCCTGGGTGTAGGGATGGCGCGGATTGGCGTAGAGGGTTGCCTTGTCGGCCGTCTCGACGACCTGGCCCAGATACATCACCGCGACCCGGTCGGATACGTGCTTCACGACCGCCAGGCCGTGGGAAATGAACAGGTAGGTCAGCCCGAATTCCTGCTGCAGATCCTTCAAGAGGTTGATGATCTGCGCCTGGATCGACACATCGAGAGCCGAGACCGGCTCGTCGCAGACGATGAGACGCGGCGATACCGAAAGCGCGCGCGCAATGCCGATGCGCTGACGTTGACCGCCGGAGAACTCGTGCGGATAGCGCGAGGCGTGGTAGGGCGCGAGATCGACGAGCCGAAGCAGCTCGCGGACCCGGTCGCGGCGGGAAGCGTTGTCGCCCACATTGTGCACCACCATCGGTTCCGCGATGATCTCTTCCACCGTCATGCGCGGATTCAGGCTCGCGTAAGGATCCTGGAAAATGATCTGCATCTCGCGGCGCAACCGACGCAACTCGGCGCGGGGCGCGTGGGTGATGTCCTGCCCGTCATAGTGGATCGTCCCTTCCGAGGGCTCAATCAGCCGCATGGCCAGACGTGCCGTCGTCGATTTCCCGCAGCCGCTTTCTCCCACGACCGAAAGCGTCTCGCCGGGCATCAGGCGGAAGCTGACGCCGTCGACGGCACGGACTGTTCCGATCTGCTTCTGGATGATCAAGCCCTTGCGGACCGGATAGAGCTTCTTGATGCCCTTGAGCTCCAACAGCGGCTTGGTCATGCGTGCTCCTCCAGCGGGGCGTTCCAGCACGCGACGGCGTGCGAGCTGGAGATTTCGACAAGCGCAGGCTGGCTGGCGCGGCATTCATCATCGGCGAAGGGGCAGCGTGGGTTGAACCGGCAGCCGACAGGCAACCGAAACGGCGGCGGCACGACGCCCGAGATCGCGACCAGGCGCTCGACATCGTCTTCCATGCGCGGCATCGAACCGATGAGGCCGATCGTATAAGGATGCTGCGGATCGTCGAAGATGGCGCCGACAGGCGCGCGCTCGACGATCTTGCCCGCATACATGACCGCGACGTCGTCGGCGACCTGCGCCACCACGCCGAGATCATGCGTGATGAGGATGATCGCCATGCCGGTCTCGGCCTGCAACTCGCGCAGGAGATCGAGAATTTGCGCCTGAATCGTCACATCGAGAGCCGTCGTCGGCTCGTCGGCGATCAGAAGATCCGGCTCGCAGACCAGCGCCATGGCGATCATCACGCGCTGGCGCATGCCGCCGGACAGTTGATGGGGGAACTCGTCGAAGCGGCGCTCGGGAGACGGTATCTGCACCCTCCGGAGGGCTTCGATCGCCTCCTTGCGCAACTCGCGCTCCGAGCCTTTGCGGTGGGCGCGTATCGCCTCGATGATCTGAAACCCGACTGTATGAACGGGGTTCAGGCTCGTCATCGGCTCCTGGAAGATCATCGAGATGCGATTGCCGCGCATGTCGCGGATTTCGGCGGGCGAATATTTGAGAACGTCGGAGCCCTGGAAGACGATCTCGCCGGTGGCGATCCGGCCCGGCGGCGGCACCAATCCCATGATGGAGAGCGACAGCATGCTCTTGCCGCTCCCGCTCTCGCCGACGATGCCAAGCGTCTTGCCTCGCTCAACCGTCAGCGAAATGCCGTCCACCGCCTTGATGGGCCCATTGCGGGTCTTGAAGGCGGTGGTGAGGCCGCGAATATCGAGAATCGGTGCGGACATGCTGTATCCGTCAAACAACGGGGAAGGTCAGCGGCGAGTATTCGGTGACCGCACGACCGCGCCAGTCGCGGGAGGGCGCTGCCGCCTCGGTCCGCTTCTGCGCCTCATGCAATCTTCTCGCGGCGGCGGGATAGTCGAATGCCACCACCTGTCCGTCTTCGACGACGCGGCGCCCGTCGATGAAGACGGTGTGGACCGCGCGCTCCGCCGCAGCGTAGATCAGGCTGCGGACCGGATCGCGGCCAGGCTGCATCATCGGATGCTTGACGTCGACCATCACCATGTCGGCCTTGCAGCCTGCGGCGAGACGTCCGATATCGTCCCGCAACAAGGCGCGGGCGCCGCCGATGGTCGCGGCGTTGAAGATGTCCGTGGTGGTCAGGGTGCGCGGATTTTCCGCCATCAGCCGCGCCACGTAGGCGACCGAGCGCATCTCCTCAAGCATGTTGTGCGGATAGGTATCGGTGCCGATCCCCATTTTGACGCCGGCGCGCAGATAGCGGCCAAAGTCCTTGAGCGCGATGCCGCGGCGCATGAAGACCGTCGGGCAATGGGCGACGGTGGTACCGGTTTCGGCGAGCAGCGCGAGATCGCTTCGGCTATGCCACGCATTCCGCGGGTAATCGTCGAGAAAAATCCCGTGGCCGACGATGCTGGTATCACCCAGCACCCCGAGCTTCTCGAGCCACTGGATCGGCGTGACCCCGTGCCGGCGCGTGATCTCGTGAAATTCGACCGTCGATTGCGCGGCGTGGATTTGCCACGGCAATCCCCGTCGTTCGGCTTCCGCATGGCTCTGCTGGATCAGTTCCGGCGTGCAGGTGTCGATCTGCGAGGGGCTGACCATGCCGGTGAGCCGCCCGCTCGGATGAGCCTGCGCCTTCTCTATCAGCGAGAGCGCATCGGCCATCGCCTTTTCGCCTGCCTTCGCATCCCACTCATATTCGACCACATAGCCGTTCCGGGTGAGCCACCGAGCCGAGCGGAACATCGGCGCCATGCAGATTCGCAATCCGCTCTCGGCAGCAAGATCGAGCCATGCCGGATGAGCACCCGACATGTCCGTCAACGTGGTGACGCCCGAGAGCATCAGCTCCGAATAGGCGACTCGCACGCAATCCGCGACAGCATCCTCGTCGGGGACGAGGATCGTCATATATTCGTAGAGAGACGAGTTGTAGAGCGCCGGCGACCCCAACTCATCGAGGAACCCCTTGTTGAGGGGCTCGCTCGACGGATGGGAGTGAATATTCACGAGGCCGGGCATGACCATAAAACCACGACCGTCGATCGTCTCGTCGGCGGGGCCGGCATAGCCCCGCCCCGCGAACACGATGGCTCCGTCCCGGAACGCGACATCTCCGTCGGGAATGTAGGTATGCCGGCTCTCGTCAGCATCCCAACCGACAACAAAGGACGCGTTCCGGATAACGGTGGTTTTTGTCATGATGGCCTCGTGAATGATGGATTTAGCGCTTCAGCTTGATGTCGAGGCCCTTGTAGAGCCCGGCACCATAGAGGCCGTGCGGCTTGGCCCCTTCGACACGATCACCCGAGACCAGCCACATGGGTTCCGACACAAGCGGAACCCAAACGTTCGCCTCGGTCAGCTGGCGCTGCACGGCGCCGTTGGCCTGCGTCCGCGTCGCATCATCCGTGGAAGTCGTCGACTTGGCGATCAGCGAATCGGTGCTTTCGTTCTTCCAGTTCATCCGGTTCGGGGTCGGAGCCTGCGTGCTTCTGAAATAGAGGTTCAGAGCCTCGTTGGCCGTCACCGCCGGATAGGACATGAGGAAGGCGTCGAATTCCTGCGTTGCAAGCTTGCCCCAGCCGACAGTCGCATCCCAAAGCTGGATGCTCATGTCGATTCCGACCTTGCGAAGGTCGGCCTGCATCGCTTCGGAGATCCTTGGATTCACCGCATTGCGCAGACCGTAGACGAGGAAGGCCGCCTTCTTGCCGTCCTTCTCACGAATGCCGCCTGCACCGACCTTCCAGCCAGCGTCGTCGAGAAGTTTCGCTGCGGCCGCGGGATCGAATTTCGGCATCAGCTCGGCGGATTTCTTATCGAAATCGAGAACATTCGGGTTCAGCAGCGAATGCAGCGCCGTACCCTTGCCGAAATAAACCGCCTTTGCGATGGCGTCCCGGTTGATCGCCATGTTGGCGGCACGGCGAATAGCCTCGTCGCTGACGACCGGTTTGTCGACCTTGAAGCCCATGAACGCGTCATAGACGTAGTTCTTTTGCTGCTGCACCTGCGTGCCGGGAACGCGCTGCATCGTATCGAGCGCGATGTAGGGCATGTAATAGGTGATGTCGGCTTGCTTCGCCTGCATGGCCGCCATCAGCGTATTCTGCTCGGGGATGACGCGCCACACGATCTGGTCGATCTGCGGCTTGGGATCCTTGTAGATGTCCGGACCCCATGTGTAGTGGGGGTTCTTCTTCAGCACGACTTCCTGGCGCGGCGTCCAGCTTACCCAGCAATAGGGGCCGGTAGCGTTGAAGCCTTGCACGCCGAAATTTTCGCCGAGCTTTTCAACTGTGTTCTTGTCGACGATCGACGCAAAGGAGAGACCCAGCTGGGCCAGCAAATCGCTGTAGGGTTCCTTCAGCTCGTAGACGACCGTGTAATCATCGGTGGCCCGGACGTCCTTGAGCGGACCGGCGCGGTTGGCGACAGGCGAGCGGCTCGCCGGATTGGTCCAGCGCTTGACCGAATAGACCACGTCCTCCGCCTTCATCGGCCGCCCGTCGCAGAATTTCACATCCTTGCGCAACTTGAACGTATAGGTCTTGCCGTCCGGCGAGATCTCCCATGATTCGGCTAGAAGCGGGCGAATCGTCTTCATGTCGAAATCGATGCTCACCAGAGTGTCGGCGAGCATGTAGGCGACTTCGGCGGCGGCGGTTGATGTCGATCTGATCGGATCGTAATTGTCGGCGTCGATGACGCGCAGGATCACGAGCGGGTTCTTCTGCTGCGCGATTGCGGGCACGGCGCCAACGCAAAGGGCTGCTGTTCCGGCGATGAGCGCGGTCCTCAATGACATGTGCATGACTCTCTGTTTTCCCTCTTTGAGTTGATTATTTGTGGAGCTTCGGATCGAGCGCGTCGCGCAACGCGTCCCCAAGGACGTTGAACGCGAGAACGACGATGAAGATGAGCAGGCTCGGCAGGACCGACACATGCGGCGCGAAGAACAGGAAGTCGCGGCCTTCCGAGGCCATCGCGCCGAGTTCGGCCGTGGGTGGCTGCGCGCCAAGCCCGATGAACGACAAGGCCGCCCCGAGCAGAATCACCTGGCCGAAGCGCAGAGTGACGAAAACGAAGATCGACGACAGCGAGTTCGGCAAGAGATGCTTCAGGATCAGCCGTGCGTCGCTCATTCCGAGCGAGCGGGCGCTTTCCACATAATCCTGCTGCAACACCACGATCGCGGCACCACGCACGACCCGCGCCATCAGCGGAACGCTCGCGATCGAGAGAGCGATGATCACGGATGTGAGCCCGGGGCCGAAAATGGCAGCGATCGCAAGGCCGAAGAGAATCGCCGGAAACGAGAGGAGCACGTCCATCAACCGCATCAGGATCCCGGAGACGCGCGTGTAATAGGCGGCCGCAAACCCGATGACGCCGCCGATGCCGCACCCGAAGATGACCGATGTGAACCCCATGAAGAGGGTCGTCCGCAGGCCGTAGAGCAGCCGCGTGATCATGTCCCTTCCCTGACCGTCGGTCCCGAGAAGATCCGTTGTGTCGGGCGGTTTCAGCATATTGGCGAGGTCGCCGCCATAGGGATCGCCGGGCGCAAGCCAGGGCGCGAAAAGCCCCGCCAGCAACACCGCCACCACGGTCACGAGCGCGAAACAGGCGCTCGGCTCGCGGGCAAGCAGCAGCAGGACGGACGGGCGACGCGCATCGTCCTCCGGGTGAGCGACAGCAACGGCAACATCCGCTTGTGGCATTGTGGCGCTCTTGCTCACGCGTTCCTCACTCTCGGATCAAGCACGGCGTAGAGAACATCGACGGCGAGGTTCACGATGATGAAGCCGAGGGAGAGGACGATGATCGTTCCTTGCGCCATCGGCAGATCGCTCGACAGGATGGCTCCCACCGCGAGGCGACCGATCCCCGGCCAGCTGAAGACGGTCTCGGTGACGACGGCGCCGCCAAGCAGGAACCCGATCTGCAGGCCGATGAGCGTCACAACCGGGACAAGGGCATTGCGCAAGGCGTGACGCGAAACCACCTGGCGCTCGGGAAGACCTTTGGCGCGCGCCGTGCGAACATGATCTGCGCCAAGCACGTCAAGCACCGACGAACGCGTCATGCGCGCGACCGGGCCGACAAAGACGCCGCCGAGTGTCAATGCCGGCAGGACGATCGCCTTGATGCCTTCCCAGGTCCAAAGCGGCCCGCCGCGCCCGGTAAACGGAAAGATCTGGTACTGGAAACCGAGCAACCAGATCAGCACGAGGCCGAGGAAGAAGACCGGAACCGATACGCCCGCAACTGACACCGCCATGATGGCCCGATCGAGGAACGTGCCGCGATAATAGCCCCCGATGGTTCCCATCAGGATGCCGAGCGGGATCGCCCAGATCAGCGAGGCAAGCATCAATTCGAGCGTCGGCCCGATGGTGGCGCCGAGTTCCTGCGTCACCGGCACGTTGTTGATGATGGAAACGCCAAGGTCCCCCTGCACGAGTTTTCCGATATAGATCAGAAATTGTCGCCAGAGAGGCTGATCGAGTCCGAGGTCGCGCCTGATCGCCTCGATGATGTCCATGGTGGCGGTCGGTCCCGCGCGCACGATGGCAGGATCCGTGGGGACGACCTGCATCAGGACGAATCCGAGCAGAAGCACCCCGAACAGGACAGGAATGGCGAGCAGCAAGCGCTCCGCAGTGTGGCGTAGCATCGATCCGGCCTATTCCGCTGCGCGCACGAGCTGGCCTGCTCGGTCGAACACCACCTCACCGCCTAAAATCGTCATGTCGCAGCGCACGTCAGTCTCGAGCGTCTGCGGGTCACAGGCAAAGATGTCTTCCGACAGGATCGCGATATCGGCGAACTGGCCCGGCACGAGCCGGCCCATGCGGTCCTCGGCGAATTGGGTATAGGCGCCGCAGAACGTGTAGGCGTGGACCGCCTCCTTCATGGTGAGACGTTCGCCTTCGCCGAGCACCGTGTGGTTTTTGGACTGGCGCGTCACCATGGTGAAGAGGTTCTTGAACGGATCGGTGTTGCATACCGGCGCGTCGGAACTTGCCGCCGGATGAAGGCCGGCATCGAGCCACTTGCGCATGGGATAGGATGCGTCGGTGCGCTCCTGCCCGACGTTGCGAATGTAGAGGTCGCCGAATTCATAGATGAAGAGCGGTTGCGGCACGGGATCGATCCCCGCGGCGACCATGCGTGCGAGCTGATCGTCGGAGAGAAACCCGCAATGCTCGATGCGATGACGGCGGCCGGTGATCGGGTTTTCCGGGCTGCCGGCTTTCTCAATCCCCGACAGAACCTGCTCGATCGCCGCATCGCCGATAGCGTGGATCGCGAGCTGGTAGCCGAGGGCGTGATAATGCGCGAGGTATCCGTGCATCTCCTCGTCGGTAAAGCAGAAAATGCCCCGATTGTCCGGATCGCCGACGAGATACGGCTCGCTCATCGCGGCCGTCAGGCCGCCCGCACTGCCATCGCCGAAGACTTTCATCGCGCCGTAGCGCAGGATCCCGACCTCGCGGCCGAACCGGTAGCCGGCAGCATGCGCTTCATCGCCGATGCCGTCCGGATTTCCATAGATGCAAACCCAGGTGCGCACCGGAAGCCGGCCGGATTCGGCAGCCTCTTCGTACGCCGCAATCTCATCCATGCCCGCAAGCATGCCGACGCCCGCGTCCATGACGCTGGTGAAGCCTTGCGAGAGCATGAACTGGCCGGCTTTCTCGATCGCGCGGATGAGTTCGGCCTTGGACGGCTTCGGCATCGCATTGACGATGGGACGCATCGCCAGTTCGGCCAGGAGGCCGGTCAGCTTGTTGTCGCGTCTTTCAATCAGACCGCCGTCAGGGCTGGGCGTGTCGTGTCCGATCCCGGCAGCGCGCAAAGCCTGTGAATTGGCGACGCCCACATGGCCGCAGGTGCGCTTGATGTAAACCGGGTTGTCGGGAGCGATCCGATCGAGCTCCTCGATTGTCGGGTGGCGGCGTTCGGCGAGCTCGTTGTGGTCATAACCGCGACCCACGACCCATTCGCCGGGCCCCTTGTTCTTTGCCTCTGCGGCAAGACGCCGGAGAATCTCGTCGATGCTTCGCACGCCTTCTTCGACCCGCAGATTCACCTCGGTCATCGCAATGCCGACCGGCAGAAGGTGCATATGAGCGTCGTTCAATCCCGGAATGGCGACGCGGCCGGCGAGATCGATCATCCGGGTTTGCGGCCCGCGAAGAGCCGCGATATCGGCTTCCTTTCCGGCCGCCAGCACACGACCGTCACTGATGGCCAGCGCCGCCACGAAACCTTCCGCGAGTCCGGAGAAGATGCGCCCTCCGGAAATGATGATGTCGGCGTTAGACATGGTGGCTGTTTCCGTTCCTCTGACGCCCGCGACAGGCTTCATTGTGCTTCGTGGAATTTTGGCCCAGGCCAGTGCGGCCGAATGGTTCAAACAAGCGGGCGCGCTCCGGTGGCGCGTTCCGACCTGAGCGGAGGGGCAATCAGGCGCGCAATCGACCGCTCCGCGATCGGGACGTCGACAATCGGAGTTGCCTCATTGGAGCTTCCCTGTGCTTTTGGTATTGATTATTCCCTTGCGTCAGCTTTGCTCAAGATTTTAAGCGGCGCAATCAACCGGCGGTAGAATTTACGGTCTTTCGCGGGCCTTCGTGCGGACTGCACGCCGATTGGCCTTTTGGCCCAAGGCAAGGGCATATGACTGCCTCATCGACAGGCATCAATGGGCACGGCGCTGACAAAGCCGATCTCGTCTTGTATAGAATTTTAAGCAGAATAGACTTCCGTTACTAACCGCGGGACGCGGGCGGCACCGCCTTCAGGGACCGGCAGTGCCCGTCAAGGACCATCTCATGAGCAACGTGATCGCAGCCCTTGTTACCGCGCTTGGCGCCGACGTCGTGAGGACGGGCGGGAATATTCCGGCGCGAAATCATGCGGATGCCGGCGGGCAAGTTCCTGTGCCGCCAGATGCTCTTCTCCTCCCGCGTAATACCGATGAGGTCTCCACCTGCCTGCGGATCTGTCATTCCTTTGCCTGTCCGGTGGTTCCCCAGGGTGGAATGACGGGCCTCGCGGGCGGTGCACATCCCCGCCACGGTGAAATCGCCCTGTCGCTCGAACGCCTGGTGGGGATCGAGGAGGTCGACGTTGAAAGCGGCACGTTGACGGCACTCGCCGGGACGCCGCTGGCGACGATCCAGGCAGCAGCCGAAAACGCGAACCTCATGTGCGGCATCGATCTCGGAGCGCGCGGAACGTGCACCATCGGCGGGAACGTCGCGACGAATGCCGGCGGCAACCAGGTTCTTCGCTACGGCATGACCCGGCGCAACGTGCTCGGCCTCGAAGTGGTGCTGCCGGATGGACAGGTGTTGCGGTCGCTCAACAAGATGCTGAAGAACAATGCCGGCTACGATTGGACACAGTTATTTATCGGCAGCGAAGGGACCCTCGGGATCATCACGCGGGTGGTCGTCGCCTTGTACCCCCGCCCGCGCGGGATCCAGTCGGCGCTCTGCGGCGTCGCAAGCTTTTCCGACGCCCTGGCGGTTCTGCGCCGGTTCGACGCCCTGATGCCGGGTCGCCTTCTCGTCTTCGAGGCCATGTGGCGGGAGTATATGGAGGTCGCCACCGGCCAATTCGGGCTGGCGCAACCTTTCGAAGACGGCTTCGAATTGACGCTCCTGCTGGAGGCCGCCATGGGCGACGATCCTTCTGGCGAGGAGGCATTCGCCGAAACGCTTGCGTCGTTCATGGAAGACGGCACTCTTCCGACTGCCATCATCGCCCGATCCGAGAATGACCGACGACGGTTCTGGTCCTATCGCGAGGCCAATTACGAGTTCGGGCGGGTGCTGCCGAAAGGCTCGCATTTCGACGTCAGCATTCCGCTCGGCCGTATGTCTGACGCCGTCGCGTTGCTCCGCGAAGGCGTCGCCGCCCAATGGCCGGACGCGATTCCGATCGTGTTTGGTCACATCGCCGACAGCAACATCCATATCGCCGTCTACAAGCCCGGCTTCGACGACATGATCGGGCAGGCGATCAACGAGGTCGTGTATGGCATCGTGGCAGAGGTCGGCGGCAGCGTCTCGGCCGAGCACGGAATCGGTGTCCTCAAGCGGCCCTACCTGCCGCTCAGTCGTTCGCCGTCGGAACTCGCCTTCATGCGCTCGATCAAGCAGGCGGTCGACCCCCTGAACATTCTCAATCGAGGGCGCATCCTGCCCGAGAGTGATCGAAGCAATGTGACGTCGATCTTGAGCGCACCGGCACCCGCAATCATTGGATAATCAGATGGACTTCAACGTTGGAGCGCGACTGAAGGAGATCAGGACGGCGGCGCGCCTTTCCCAGAGGGAGCTGGCGATCCGCGCCGGGGTCACGCACGGCTTGATTTCAATGGTCGAGCAGAACAGGAACAGTCCGTCGGTCGCGTCCTTGCGCAAGATTCTGGGGGGCGTCTCCATGACGATGGCAGACTTTTTCCAGGAGGAAACGAAGGAGCAGAGCAAGGTCTTCTTCAGCCCGCACGAGTTGATCGATCTGACGTCGAAGCTCAGCGACATCAACAAGCAGAACAACAAGCGGATGACACTTCGGCAGGTCGGCAATTCGCGCGAGCACGGATTGCAGATCCTGCACGAGCGCTATGAGCCCGGCGCCGATACCGGGCCGATGATGCTCGAACACAACTCCCATGAGGGCGGCATCGTCATCACCGGATCGTTGAAAATCACCGTCGGGGATCAGGTCCAGATCCTCCGCTCGGGTGATGCCTATTTGTTCGACAGCCGGATTCCCCATCGTTTCTGCAATGTCGGAGACGAGCCTTGCGAAGTCGTCAGCGCCTGCACTCCGCCTTACCTTTGACCGGACGACAGATCACCGGCCGGTCGCCACCGTAAGCGAACCGAGTATCGCAAGCGCAATGGCGACGAAGGCGGCGTCGCGGACCGAGAATTTCGGCACGTTGGTGAGCGTGCGTGGCGTTCCCGTTGCGAGGCCGCGCGCTTCCATGGCGATGGCGGTTCGCCCGGCCCGCCGGATCCCGAACGCCAGAAGCGGGATGACGAGGCTGACCGCCTCGAACGGTCCCGGGATACGCCGCGGCGCGCGCCCTGATTTCATCGCTCGGGCAAATCGCATCTGCTGCGCCTCGGCTGCCAGATCGGGCACCAGTTGCATGACCGCAAAGAGCGAGTAGCCAATCCGTGGCGGCAGCTTCGCATAGGCCATCAATGCCCTCACAAAAGCACCTGGATCGGTCGTCAGAGCAAAGAAGGTGGAAATCATCCCGCAGGCGATGGCTCTCAGGAACAAGTTGACGCCTGCGGAGAAGGCGCGCGACCCGAATGGGGTCTCGCTCGCGACCTGCACGGCGAAGTCGCTCTCCTGGCGGAAGAGGACGCTCGTGGTCAGAAAGCCAAGGCCGAACAGGCAGAATGGCACCATCAGAGCGAGCAGAACCAACGGCGATGTGCGCTGGAAGACGATCAGAACGAGCCACACCAGAAGGATGGCGGCAATCTGAAACCATGCGTCGAAGATCAGCACCGACGCCGCGAGCCAGATCGCGCAGACCGCGAGCTTGCTCAAAGGGTTAAGCGCGTTCAACACGCGGCGACCCGGTCCAGCCATCGCCTGGCGGCGGCTGACGACGGTTCGGCCAGATCGGCTCGGCGGAGCAGGTCGGCATCCCGCAATAGCTCGCCGGTGGGTCCGTCCGCGAGGATGCGCCCTTCGCCCACCACGATGGAGCGCGGGCAAAGGCGCAATGCGAGATCCATGTCGTGAGTGATCACCGCCACAGCGCGGCCCTGTCGGCACAAGCCGGCTATTTGCGCCGTCAAAGCAGCCGCGCCGGCGGCATCGAGCCCGGCCATCGGCTCATCGAGAACGAGCAAGGGCCAGCGATCCGTGATGGTGAGCGTCGCCAGCGCAAGGCGGCGCTTCTGCCCTTGTGACAATTCGAACGGGTGTTGCCGACCCAATCCGCCAAGACCCCACTTCTCCAACGTCTCGGCGACGAGCCGGGCTTGTTCGGCGTCACCGATCCGCGGTGGCAATGCGGCGCGCAATTCATCGCTGACGGTTCCGCCGACGAACTGGTTCTCCGAACGCTGAAACGCGACCCCGCCGGTGGCACCCTGCCGCTTTCCGCTTTTCACCGGGAGCAATCCGGCAAGGCACAAACCAAGCGTTGATTTGCCGGCGCCATTCGCGCCGAGAATGCCGACGGTTTCCCCTTCGCGAATCCTGAAATCGACGTTGCGCAACACGACGGGTCCGAGGAACGGCGCGCAGGCGGCGTCGAGCAATTCAGCCGCCACGGGAGCGTCGGTGACGGCCGCATCCGCAGGCGCCGCACATGCGGCAACGAACGCTGCAACGACGGGCTTTGCCCGTGCAATGGCAGATTGCGGCGCATGCGATGGATCGAGATGGGCCAGTGCCTCCTCGATCGACAGGGGCGCGATCGGCGGCGCGAGGCCTATCCTGGTGAGTTCTCCATCGAGTTCCGCGGCCGCAGGACGCCAGATGCCGAGTGTCGCCAGCACCGCGCGCTTGTCGCGAAAGATCGTGCGCGGAACACCATCGGCGATGATGGTGCCGTCGGCTCCCAGTACGACCATTCGATCAATGGTCTCGATCAGGCCGTCGAGCCGGTGATCCACGATCAGCATCGTCTGGGTTGCGGGCGCCTTCGCGAGTAGGGCGTGAAGGCGATTCGCCGCCTCGGGCGCCAGATGTGCGGTGGGTTCATCGGCAACGAAAATGCCAGCGTCCTGCACAAGCGTCGCGGCCAGGGCCACCAATTGCCGTTCGCCCCCCGAGAGAGACGACGAGCGGCGCTGGCGCCAACTCTCCGGCAACCGGACCTCACGCATGGCATCCCCGATCACCGCCGCGATCTCGGCCTCCGGCATCGCACGATTTTCGAGCGCGAAGGCGATCTCGTCCTCGACCCGCATTCCGCAAAGCGTCTGGTCGGCGTCCTGAAAATATTGCGCGACCTCGGGTGCCCATCCGGCCGGCTCCCGCGATCCGACGTCGATCCCCCCGATGGTGATCTCGCCGCCGACCTCCGCGGGTATGCTGTTGGGGAGCAGTCCCGTCAGCGTGAGCAGCAATGTCGACTTGCCCGACCCCGAGGCGCCGAGCAGAAGCACCCGCTCGCCCGGTCGGAGTTGCAAATCGAGGGGCCCGACCGCATTGCGCCCGGCGAACGGATATCGCACGTCGACGCCGCGCCACTCCGCGGCCGAACTGGCCTCAGGCGTGGACAGATCGAATGTCATGATCGATCGCAAGTCCCGCCAACACGCCGGTCTTGTAGAGGGCGCGCACGATGAGATGACCGAGAAGGCCCCCCAGCAACGCGCCACTCAGGCACCGCAGCACGAACATGGCGATCAGAATCGTGGGTTGCAGCGCGCCGTAATCGAAGCGGATCCACGTATAGGCGAAGGAGAAAATTGCCGCGCCGACGCCCGCCGCCATCAGAACCGGCAGCGAATAGTTGCGCCATCTCGTGGCGGCGAACACGACTTCCGCGCCGGCGCCTTGCACCGCGCCCGTGACGAGGAGCAGCAGCCCGGCAGGGCTTCCGAGGAGAATCTGGACGAGCGATGCCAGGACTTCCGCCGTGAAGGCGACACCTGGCTTTCGGATGATCGCCGCCGCGACGATCGAGACGACGAACCAGAAACCCATGACGACATCCATGGTGAGCGAGCCGAACAACGCCTGAGCGATCAGCCACACCTGCACCCAGCCGAGATAGAGGACGGCGAAGACCGCCCCCAGAACCGTGATGATGAGCGTTTCACGTAGGCTCCAGCCTTGCTTGTCAGACATATCGATTTTCCGGTTTTGGAGGAAAAGATGGCAGAAAGGGATCGCTGGCGATCCGCGTTGCGCTTCAAGCGGCGCTTGGGCTGTTTGCGGACACTTTCAGGTCCAGCGCCACATGGCCTTCGGGCGCGCCAAACCGCAGGAACGCCTCGCTCAACGTCGCGAAAACCAGGCCCGCATCTCCGCGCAATCGGGTGCAGAAATTCTTCGAGCGGTCGAACACGCCCGATTGTTTCAGGAACGCGATACAGCCGTAGATCTCGTCCATGTGATGCCCGTTGCCGAGCGGATAGAGCGAGAATTGGGCAGCAACGTCCTGGCCCGTCCGGTTAGCCGCCGAAACGTGGGCAACCGCGGCGTCGATGCGTGCGGCAAGCGGCAGCTGATGGGCGGATGGCCCGAGCGGCGCGCAAATCGGATCGTCCGGTTCCCCCGGGCAGCCGCGCGACACGGTGGCGGCGAGAACGCAATGGACGCCGCTGCCGGCAGCTTTGACAAACAAATCGCGCATGGCGGGAAAGAGTTGTTCGGGCGGCCCGACGATCAGGGTCGAGATATCGTCAGTCTCGATCCGGAACGACGGTCTGTACGGCTCAAGCGCCTCGATCGCGCCGAGGATCACCCCGACGAAATCGTCCGTCATAGGGTAAAGGGAAATCTGTGCACCGGAAAACATCGTCACCTCGCTCCGCTGGCATTACCCAGATCAGCTTTAGGGTCCGATGGCGTCGCGCCATCATCTCAGCCCCGGCAATACGGAGCACCCCTGTGGAAGGCTCAACGCTTAGCACTCTTCTGTTTTACCATGCAAGCGGGATGTCCAGGAACGGCGCAGCGCCGCTTTAAGCCGCCAGAGCGGCGGTCACCCGATTGCGGCCGGCATTCTTGGAGGCGTACAGCGCCCGATCGCTCACGCCGATCAAGATCTCGAGATCGGCGAGCGGATGGTGATCGGTTGATGCGCACCCGATGCTGATGGTCACGCGCGGTATCATGTCGCTGACGGCACCGCGCAACCGCTCGGCCACGCCTAAGGCTTCGTCGAGCGTGCAATCCATCAACAAACAGGCGAATTCTTCACCGCCAATCCTGCCACACAGGTCCGTGGGTTTGACATTTGCCTTCATCACCATGGCAACAGACTTCAGGACTTCGTCGCCAGCCTGATGGCCGCTCTCGTCATTGATCTTCTTGAAGTGATCGAGGTCGATCATCAGGACGGCGCATGGCTTTCCCGCACGGCGTGCTTTGCGCAGGAGGCGGGCAGCCTCACCCATGAAATCACGCCGATTGGAAATCTCGGTCAGCGAATCCAGAGCCGCAAGCCTTTGCAATCGGTGTTCCGAGCGCTCCTTGGCGAGTGAGAGCAGAAGAAAGCAGGAAGCGATATGGAACACGCTCGATTCCAACGCGGAGGCCATCACCCATGGCGTGTGAAATAAGTTTGTGTCCGCGTCGAGAGGCCGAAAGGCCGCCGCGGGAAGTCGCGCCAAAGTGATCGCCGCGTGAAGAAGAAAGAAGCCGACAAGCGGTATCTTGGAGGATAGCGCCTCTCTCAATCGAATGAGTTCCCACGAGGCGGCGATCAGATATCCGGCATTCAAGGTCGATGAGAGCGTGATGCGGGCGGTGGCGGAATCGTAAAACGGGGCAATCTGACAGGCCGCAAGCCATAGCACAGGGCCGGCCAAGGCGATTCCATATAAAATTCGTCGGTTCGCGAACAGCCGGATGCCGCACCAAAGCAGCCCATACGCAAATATGACCAGCGCATTTGCTGCGTCGATGGTCCAGATGTCTGCCCATTCGCCGCGTTTGTGGAAGCCCCACGACGCCATGGCTCCCAGCAACAGGGCGAGACCCCAGAACCGAACTGAAGGGTCTCCACGCCGTGGAGTGCTGTTGTAGATCAGCATGAGACCAAGCGTCACCAACGTCATTGTGGTGGTGAAGACGATGGTCGGGCCGTCCAAACTGAGCTGCATGGGGCGAGCTTTGTGCCCCGTTTAGAGGCTGGAATAGCAAGGTTACAGTCAATTCCTATACAAGGAATGACGATGCTGTCACGGTGATTTTGGTGTCAGTCCACTTCACGATCGCGATGGCCGGTATTTCCGCAACGCCTGACGCTTCAGCGCAGGTCCGGATGCGGTCCAAGGCGATTGCCACGGTCGAGGCCTTCGATGGCCGCCATGTCGGAATGATCCAGCGCAAAGTCGAAGATCGAAATATTCTCCACGATCCGCGCCGGCGTCGCCGATTTGGGAATCGCAATATTTCCTTTCTGCATGTGCCAGCGAAGGATTATCTGCGCCGGGCTTTTTTTGTGTTTCCCGGCGATCACCCGGATCGCGGGTTCATCGACCGCGCCCTTGGCCAGCGGGCTCCAGGCTTCGGTCGCGATCCCGTGCTCCTGATGAAACGCGACGAGATCCTTCTGCTGGAACGTCGGGTGCAGCTCGATCTGGTTGACGGCCGGAACCGTTCCCGTTTCGGCGAGTAGCCGCTCGAGATACGCAATCTGGAAGTTGGAAACCCCGATGGCCCTGATCCGTCCTTCGGAGCGCAATGCCTCGAGAACTTTCCATGTTTCGATGTAACGGTCGAGTTTCGGCATCGGCCAATGGATCAGGTAGAGGTCGAGAATATCGAGACCAAGTTTCCGCATCGTGTCGTCGAAGGCGCGGCGCGCCTTGTCGGCGCCATGGCTGTCATTGGCGAGCTTCGAGGTCACAAAAATCTGGTCGCGAGGCACCGCACTCTCGGCGATTGCCCGCCCGACGCCCTCCTCGTTGCCGTAGACGGCTGCCGTGTCGATGCTGCGATATCCGGCATCCAGCGCGATCTTCACCAGGCGAACCACATCGACGTTATCCATTTGCCAAACGCCAAAGCCGAGTTGTGGAATGGCGATGGATTGATTGAGCGTGATGGAAGGCACCATGACGGAACTCCAAACAGGGGCGATGGGAGGACGTTGGCGGGTCAGAGCACTGTTGGGCTTTTATGGCCGAAACGCGGGTCTGCCGCAAATCTGCGCGGCCGGTCCGGCGGGCTCAAAACTCATGCGCTATGATCGAGTTGCCTGCGTGTCGGCATCCCTGTTTGCGCACCATGCGCAAGGCAAGCCAGCGAAGCTCCACGACAGGCCCTTCCGAGAGCTGCGCTGAACGCAAGATCCTCATCGAGGCTGCTCGCCAAGATGCCCACGAAGGTGTCTCCGGCCCCCGTTGTGTCCACGGGTTGGATCGGCGCGACCGCGGCAGTTTCGTGCCGTCCGTCGGGATGGAACGCGAACCCGCCGCGCGCACCCGCAGTGACCACACAGATGCCGCCGCCCGTCCGTGACAGAAAGGCGCCCGCCTCCTCGATATCGGTGGTAGCGCGCCCGAGGATCGCCGCCGCCATGACGGCCTCGTGTTCGTTCACGACAAACACATCGGTTGTGCCGATAAGATCGGAGAGATCGCTTGCCCGAAATGCCGCCGGTGCCGGCGCGAAATTCCAGATGACGCGGCCCCCTGCGTTGCGGACGCGCCGGGCGACGCTGAGGGCGGCCGCGAAGGGAACCTCCATCTGGAAGACCGAAACCGTGGTGGCGTCGATCGCCGAGGCGGGAACCGCCGCTTCCGTCAGCGCAGCGTTTGCGCCGCTCGCAACCGTAATGGCGTTCTCGCCGCGCTCATCTACCGTGATGAAGGCGCAACCGGTGGGCTCGCTGCTGGCAGCGACGAAATCCACCGCAACCCCGTTGCGACGAAGGTTGTCGCGAGCGGTCTGGCCGAACGCATCGTCGCCGACGCAGGCCGCGATCGCGACCCTCCCTGGCAGGGATGCGCGCGCGGCCGCGACAGCTTGATTCGCGCCCTTGCCGCCGAACAACGTGTCGCAGCGCGGCGACAGCACCGTCTCGCCGGGCCGGGGAATTGCCGCGACGCGGGCGACCAGGTCGATGTTAATCGATCCGAAGACAAGGATCATGGCTCATGTGCCTCTTCGCGCGGTCGTGCGCTAACCTTCGGCGTCCATGGCATGGAGCTTTTCCACGCGGCGGCGGAAATCCTCGTCAGTCGAGAAGGTAGCCTCGAGATAGGACGAGATGAGATCCTGTGCGAGCCAAGGCCCGACGATCTGGGCACCGATGCACATCACGTTCACGTCGTCATGCTCGACCGATTGATGCGCCGAGTGAACGTCATGGCAGACGGCGGCACGGATACCTTTCATCTTGTTGGCGGCAATCGATGCGCCGACGCCGGTACCGCAAACCATGATGCCGCGTTCAGCTTCGCCCGAGGTTACCTTTTGCGCGACCGCCCGGGCGATGTCGGGGAAATCGACGGGTTTTTCATCGAACGATCCGGCATCGACAACCTCGTGTCCGAGGGAGCGTACATGCTCGATAACTGTCTTCTTGAGGGTCCATCCAGCATGGTCCGACCCGATCACGAGACGCATTGTAGTATACCTTTGTTGCAGTGGTTCCAGGAGAGTGGTGCCACTGGGCACCACTCGAATGCTGTCGTCATGGGTGTCCCGCCGAGCCGAAAAGAGCTTCGGCAGGACACATGTCATGACACGCTTATCCGCGCATGTCCGCCGGCAGTTCGCTGCCGTGGAATTTCTTGTAGATCTCGTTCAGCTTGCCGTTCTTCAGGTTGGTGGTGATCCACTCGTTGAGCTTCTCGGTGAGCCGCGGCTCGCCCTTGCGCAGGCCGATGGCGAGGTCGAAATTGCGGATCACAACCTTTGGCTCGAAGGCGCGAGCCGCGTTCTTGACACCGATCTGATTGACGATCGTTGCGGATGTTGCGACGCAATCGGCCTGGCCGGAGAGCGCGGCGGTCACCATCGTGGCGTCATCGTCGAAGCGGGCGAGGGTCAGGTTCCGATCCTTCATGTTCGTCAGTTCGGTATCCTGCGTCGTGCCGCGGGAGACCGCGATGGTCTTGCCCTTCAGGTCTTCCCAGTTCTTCACCTCGAGCGACTTCAGGCAACCCACGACCGATTGCAGGGCCGCATAGGCTTTCGTGAAATCGATCACCTTCGCGCGCTCGGGGGTCACCGACAGGGTCGAGATGATGATGTCGGCCTTGTTGGTCTGAACGTTCGGGATGCGGGTCGCGCCGGTGGTCTGCACGAATTCGAGCTCAAGACCCCAATCCTTCGCGAGCAGCTGAGCGGTCTCGACGTCGGAGCCGGTCGGCTTCATGTTGCCGTCCACCATGCCGGAAGGCGGGATGGCGAGGTCGGTCGCGATGCGGACCTTCCTGGCTTTCATGACATCGTCGAGCAGGTCGGCACGCGCGGCCACGGAGCCGAGGGCGGCCATGCAGACCGTCGCGACCGCGACGGTGTAGAACGAGCGCTTCATCATCTTCGTTTTCTCCCTAGATTGGTTTGTTGCTTGGTCTAATCAGAGCCCGGTGCCCACGAACTGAGCAAGTTCCGGTGTCGCCGGCGATGTCAGGATCGCGGCGGATCCGATTTCGTGAACCCTGCCGCGATGCATGAACACCACCCGGTCGGCGATGCCCCTGGCAAATCCCATCTCGTGCGTAACCATCACCATGGTCATGCCGTTCGCAGCGAGTGCCTCGATGACCTTCAGCACCTCGCCGGTCAGTTCCGGATCAAGCGCCGAGGTCACCTCGTCGAACAGCATCACCTTGGGCTGCATGGCGAGCGAACGGGCGATCGCCGCGCGCTGCTGCTGGCCGCCGGAGAGCTGCTCGGGATATTGGTGAAGTTTGTCCTCCAGCCCGACCTGAGCGAGGACCTGCTGCGCCTGTTCCTTCGCCTGTGCCTTGCCGACACGCTTCACCGAACAGGGGGCGAGGATGATGTTCTCCTCGATGGTCAGGTGAGGAAACAGATTGTAGCTTTGGAAGACGATCCCGACATCCTGGCGCAGCGCCCGCAGGTTGAGCTTCGGATCGTTGACGCGGTGGCCGCACACGACGATCTCGCCGCTGTCGATGGTCTCGAAGCGGTCGATGCAGCGAAGAGCGGTGCTCTTGCCGGAGCCGCTGCGGCCGATAATGGCGAGGACTTCGCCGCGATCGACCTCGAAATCGACGCCGTCGAGCACCTTCAACTTATCGAAGCTCTTGTGCACGTCCTTGAGCGAGACGACGGGCGAATTGGTCGGCGGGTTCGATATCTTGCGCATGTCAGGCGGTCTCGATGATGGGGCGAACCGGGCCGTCGCGCGCCTCGAGCCGACGGCTGATGCGCGAGACCGGATAGCAAAGGGCGAAATAGATGACGGCGATGATCGCGTAGATCAGGAAGGGCTCGAAGAGCGAGTTGTTGATGATCTGTCCGGACCGCGCGAGCTCCACGAATCCGACCACGGATGCGAGCGAGGTGTTCTTGATGATCTGCACCATGAAACCCACCGTCGGCGGCGTCGCGATGCGGACCGCCTGCGGCAGGATCACTTTCGTCATCCGCTGGACGCGGCTGAGCGCAAGCCCCTCGGCCGCCTCCCATTGCGGCCGGGGGACGGACTGGATGCAGCCGCGCCAGATCTCGCCGAGATAGGCTGCGACATAGATCGTGAGCGATGCGCCCGCCGCGGTCAGCGGCGAGACCGTCAAGCCGAGAGTCGGCAGGCCGAAATAGGTCAGGAACATGATGACGAGGAGCGGCGTGCCTTGGATGAGCTGGACATAGCCGGCACTGAGAAGGCGCACCACGCGGCTTGGCGAGATGCGGCAGAGCGCGATGATGAAGCCCGCGATGCCGCCGCCGATCAGCCCGATCAGCGATAGGCCGATCGTCCACAGCGCACCTTGGCCGAGAAACATGAGATGGTTGATGTTTAGCGAACCGCCCAACTTCGCCTCCTCACAACGGGGTGCCGAGGCGCCGCCGGCGCGGAAAAAGGACAAGTCCGAGCAACCAGAATCCTGCGCGCATGATCAACGAGAGAAAAACGTACGCGATGGCCACCAGGATGTAGGTCTCGAAGGCGCGGTAGGTGTCGGATTGCACATAATTCGCGACGGCCGTCAGCTCTTCGGCCGAGATCTGCGACGTCACCGACGAGGCGAGCATCAACAGAACGAATTGACTGGTGAGCGCCGGGTAGACCTTCTCGATCGCCGGCCACAGGACGACGTGCCAGTAGATCTGGGGGCGTGAAAGCGCGAGGCCTTCGGCCGCTTCGATCTGGCCACGGGGAATGGAATCGAAGCCTGCCCGCATGATCTCGGTCGTGTAGGCGCCCACATTGATGGTCAGGGCCGCCGCCGCCACCGTGAAGGCGGAGAACTTCATGCCGAGACTGGCGAGACCGAAATAGACGAGGAAGATCTGCACCAGCAGCGGCGTGTTGCGGATCGACTCGACATAGATGCCGCAGATCCGTGCGATGAGCGGATGGCTGCTGCGCCGGCCGATGGCGCCGAGAGCGCCGATCAACGCGCCCAGCACCGTGGCGATGAAGGCGAGTTCAAGCGTGAGCAGCGCTCCATCGAGGAAGACCGGCCATCGTTCGAGGATGGCGGCGAAATCCAGATTGAGGTTCATGCGCGCCCGTCCACTGTCAGGCCGCCGCCTGATTGGTCATGCGGTCATAGACCCGGAAGAGCGCCTGATTGCCGTTCGTACCTTCGCCATGGGCGCGTGCCTCGACATACTGGCTTGTCACGAGCGCGGTCGCCGGCAGCGGGACGCAGAGCGACAGCGCCTGCTCCTGCACGAGGCGCAGGTCCTTCAGCATCAGATCGATGCGAAAGCCGGCCGAAGGATCACCGGCGATCATCGCCGGGCCGAGCTTCTCGAGCATCCAGGATGCGGCGGATCCGCCGAGCAGCACGTTGCGGAGCTGGTCGAGATCGACCCCCGATGCCCGGCCGAGTGCCAGCGCCTCGCAGATCGCCTGGAGATTGATGGCGCAGACGAGTTGGTTGCACAATTTGACCGTCTGCCCGGCCCCCGCCTCGCCCACATGGGTGATCGTCGTTCCCATCGCGCCGAAATAGGGCTCGGCACGCGCGAACGCATCCGCGTCGCCGCCGGTCATGATGGAAAGCGAAGCGTTCTTCGCACCGACCGGTCCTCCGGAGACGGGCGCGTCGAGAAAATCGACGCCTGCTGCCTTGAGATCCGCATGCATCCGCCGCACCGCGACGGGCGAGATCGTGCTCATGTCGACGACGAGGCGGCCGCGCGGCGGCGACGCCAGGAGTCCGTTTTCGCCGTAGACGATCTCTTCGACCTGCGGGGTATCGGGAAGCATCGAGATGACGATGTCAGCCTCCCGCGCAGCATCGGCGGGATGCGCGGCGGCGGAGGCGCCGTGGGGGAGAAGATCGCCAATGGCGTCCTTGCGCACGTCATAGGCGTACACAGCGTGACCTGCCTTGAGCAGGTTGATTGCCATTTCGCGACCCATCGTTCCCAGCCCGATGAAGCCGACTTTTCCCCTTTGATCGCCACGTCCCATCATATTCTCTTGTTCCTGAATTTTGGTCACGACGAGGCGCTCCGGCGCCCCGGTTCGCCAATCGCGGCGCGACGGCGGAAGTCGTCGCCGATCGCGAAATGCTCTCGCAGAACCTTCTCGGCATGCTCCGGATCGCGTCCGATGATGGCATCGAAAATCCGGCGGTGGTCATCGATCAGGTAGGTCTTCATCGTGTCGAAGACCTGAAGCAGCTCGCGCCGGCCGCGATGCGAGCGCATCAGAATGCCGGACAGGGACTGATGCAGGACGATCAACGTTTCGGATTTTCCCGCAGTCACGACGGCGCGATGAAACTCGAAATCCGCCACGCCGCCGGCATCCGCATCGTCGATCGTCTCGACGATGCGCGCGAGCGCCTGCTGCAACTTCTCGAAATCGGACACGGTCGCGCGCTCGGCCGCAAGGCGGACCGCCTGGCATTCGATGGCGATGCGTGCCTGCATCACGTCGTCGATGACCTCGGCCTGCTGCGCGAAGGCGAATGTGAAGAAATCATTGAGGACGGACGGATCCGGCCGGCGCACGATCGTGCCGACCCGGTCGCGGATCTCCACGACCCCAAGCACGGTGAGGGCGCGCAACGCCTCGCGCAGAATCGGTCGGCTGACGCCGAGCTGCGCGGCAAGATCGCGTTCAGGGATAAGCCGGTCGCCCGGACGCAATGAGCCTGCGAGCAAACGCTCGCGCAAGAAGGCAAACACCTTCTCGAACCCCTTGCCGCCACTCTCCCCAAGCCGCGTGATTTCAAGATCAGCGGTCATTTATTCATACCTTGGTCATACCAGAATACATACCACGCCAAACCGGTCAAGAGCGGATCGCTTTTGAGGGCTCTCGTCATGCGAGACCAGCGGTCCGGGGCTTGTGCGGGCGTCCGGCCGGAATTGTCTGACCGACGGTAGCGGCGGCCCTGTTGGATCAGCCGGGCCCCAGCCTCATCCTGAGGAAGCGCGACAGCGCTGTCTCGAAGGACGAGGCGTCTCCAGAGACCGCCGGATCATCCTTCGAGACGCCGCTGCGCGGCCCTCAGGATGAGGCTGTGCACTACTCGCCGGCTTCTCGCTCCTTGAGGTGGCCGATCGGCTGCTTCGTCTTGCGACTCAGCCAGATGGCGAGCTTTCGGATGGTCACATAGAAGACCGGCGTCAGGAACAATCCGAAGACCGTCACGCCCAGCATGCCGGCGAAGACCGCCGTACCCAGGGCCTGCCGCATTTCGGCGCCGGGTCCTGTGGCGATGACGAGCGGCAGCACGCCGAGGATGAACGCGAACGCCGTCATGAGAATCGGGCGCAACCGAAGGCGGCACGCCTCCACGACCGCGGCCGCGGGATCGAGACCGTGCTCCTCCTCCGCCTGCCTTGCGAATTCGACGATCAGGATCGCGTTCTTGGCCGCCAGGCCCACAAGCACCACAAGCCCGATCTGCGTCAGGATATTGTTGTCCATGCCGCGGATCATGACGCCGATGAGAGCGGAGAGCACCGCCATCGGAACCACAAGGATGATGGCGATTGGCAGCGACCAGCTCTCATACTGCGCGGCGAGAACGAGGAACACGAAGAGGACGGAGAGCGCGAAGATCAACGTGGCGGTATTGCCGGTCTGCCGCTCCTGAAACGCCAGTTCGGTCCATTCGAAACTCGCCCCTTGCGGAAGAACGTCGCGCGCCAAGGTCTCCATCGTGTCGAGTGCCGTACCGGAGGAAACGCCCGGCGCGGCATTTCCCTGCAGTGGAACCGACGTGAACATGTTGTAGCGCTGGACGAGGTCAGGCCCCGTGACGTCCCGCATCTCCACCAGCGTTCCGAGCGGCACCAATGCGCCTGTCGATGACCGAACGCGAAGGCGGTTGATATCGGTCTGGTCGACCCGGAAGCGCTGGTCGGCCTGCGCGCGAACCTGCCAGATCCGGCCGAGAAAATTGAAATCGTTCACATAGGCGGTGCCCAGATTGACCTGCAGCGTCTCGAAGATATTGGCGATGGGAACGTTGAGAATGCGAGCCTTGACGCGATCGATTTCAAGATAGATCTGGGGAGAATTCGCCGAGAACGTCGTGAACACGCCGGCGAGATTCGGGTTCTGTCGTGCCCGTCCCATCAACTCGAAAGTCGCGGCGAGTACGCGGTCGAGGTCGTCCCCGGTGCGTTCCTGCAGCTGGATCCTGAAACCGCCCGAATTGCCGAGGCCTCTCACCGGCGGCGGCGGAATGGCGATGATGAATGCCTCCTCGATTTCCTGCATTCGGCCGAACAACTGGCCGATGATCGCGTCAGCGGGTTGATTGTTGGCGATCCGCTCGTCGAACGGTCGGAACCGCGCGAAGATGGCAGCAGCATTTGGCGCATTGGTGAAGGTCGCGCCGGAGAACCCTGCGAACGCCACCGCGTCCTGCACGCCCGGTGTTTCACGCATGATCTGGGAGGCCCGCTGGACCACCGCATCTGTGCGCGACAACGAGGAGCCATCGGGAAGCTGCACGACCACGATGGCATAACCCTGGTCGAGGATGGGAATGAAACCGCGAGGCACGGCGTTCGCGATCCATATGGTACCGCCGATGAGACCAAGATAAATCGGCCACACGATAAGCTTGTGCCGCACCACCACCCCGACCGAGCGGGCGTAGCCCCGCGCCATGGAATCGAAGCCGCGGTTGAAGCGGTTGGCCGCCCAGTTGCCAGCCCGCGTCAGACGGTTGCGTGGCCTCTCGCTTGAATGCGGTTTCAGCAGAATGGCGGCCAAGGCGGGCGAAAGCGTCAGGGAATTGAATGCCGAAATGAGGGTTGAAACCGCGACCGTCAGCGCAAATTGCCGGTAGAACTGGCCGGTAATGCCCGGAATGAAAGCCGTTGGAATGAACACAGCTGCGAGCACCAGGGCGATGGCCACGACCGCGCCTCCGACCTCGTCCATCGTCTTATGCGCGGCGTCGTAGGGACTGAGCCCGAGCGCGATATTGCGCTCGACGTTTTCCACCACCACGATAGCGTCGTCGACCACGATTCCGATCGCCAGCACCATGCCGAACAACGTCAGCGTGTTGATCGAGAAACCGAGCGCCGCCATCACCGCGAAGCTTCCGATCAGCGAGACCGGAATCGCGATGATCGGAATGATCGCCGTACGCCAGGATTGCAGGAAGACGACGATTACCAGGACAACGAGGAGCACGGCTTCAAACAAGGTCGTGTAAACGGCGCTGACGCTGTCCGCGATGAATTCCGTCGGATTATAGACGATTTCGTAATCGAGACCGGGTGGAAAGCTCTGTTTGAGGTCGCCCATCGTCTTGATGATGGCATCGGCGGCCGCGAGCGCATTGGTGCCGGGGCGCTGGAAAATCGCCAATGCGACGGCCGGCTTGCCATTGAGATACGAGTTCGTGACGTAATCCTGAGCGCCGAGTTCGACCCGCGCCACGTCCTGCAATCGAACCAGTCTGCCGTCGCCGGTCGAGCGCACGATGATCTGGCGGAACTGCCGCGGATCCTCGAAGCGGCCCTGGGTTTTCACCACGAGCTGAAAGGCATTGTCGCTCGGGGCCGGCTGCGCGCCCAATGAGCCGCCCGAGACCTGCACGTTCTGCTCCTGCACGGCCCGCACCACATCTCCGGACGTCATGCCGAACGCTGCGAGCTTCTCCGGGTCGAGCCAGACCCGGAGAGAATATTGCCGTTCGCCGAAGATGATGAGATCGCCGACTCCCTCCAGCCGCAGGAGAACGTCACGCAAGTTGTTGCGCGCATAATTCGACACATAGAGCTGATCGTAGGTCTCGTCCGACGACAGCATATGCACGACCATCATCAGATCGGGCGAGCTCTTCAGGGTCGTCACGCCGAGGGTCCGCACCTCTTGCGGCAGCCGCGGAGTCGCGACCGCGACCCGGTTCTGCACCAGCACCTGCGCCTGATCGAGATCGGTGCCGAGCTTGAACGTCACCGTCAGCGCCATCGAACCGTCCGACGTCGAGTAGGACGACATATAGAGCATGTTCTCGACGCCGTTGATCTGCTGTTCGAGCGGTGTCGCGACCGTGGCCGCCACTGTCTGCGCGTCGGCGCCGGGATAACTGGCGCGCACGACGATCGTCGGCGGCGCGATCTCGGGATATTGAGCGACGGGCAGCGTCGTATAGGCGATGCCGCCGACCAGCAGAAGCACGATCGACAGGACAGTGGCAAAGATCGGCCTGTCCACAAAGAAGTGAGCAAATCGCATCAGAACACTCCGGTGACGGGACGGGTTTCAGGAGCCGTTGCGTTCTCGAATGGGCGGCAAAGTCGTCATCTGGGGAGCAACCTTGATGCCGGGACGTACGCGGACGATGCCATTGACGACGATGGTTTCGTCGCCCTTGAGACCTGTCCGGATGACGCGGTAGCCATCGATCTTGGGGCCCGGACGCACCGGACGGATCGACACGGAGTTGTCTGCGCCCACTACGTAGACCACTCGCCGATCCTGATCATTTCCGACCGCCTCGTCAGGAATGAGCACACCCTGGTAAGGATTCGAGCCGCTGAGGCTGACCCGACCGAAGAGGCCGGGTTTGAGGAACAGATCCTTGTTGTCGAAGATCGCCCGTGCGCGGATGGTGCCGCTTGCCGCGTCGAGCCGGTTGTCGAGGAAATCGAGGCGGCCCTCGCGACGGGCTTCGCCCTCATCCGTCATCGTCAACTGGACCTTGTTCGGCGCGGTCTCCGTCGACGTCTGCGTTCCGCCTGCTGCCTGGCGCGAATAGGCGAGATAGGATCGCTCATCGACATCGAAGTAGAAATGGATGGGATCGAGCGAGACGATGTTCGTCAGCACCGTCTGATTGGCGTTGATAAGATTGCCCTCGGAGACCAGCTTGCGCGAGATGCGGCCGGCGATGGGCGCCTTGATGCTCGTGAACTCAAGGTCGAGCCGCGCCTGCCGCAGCGCCGCCCGGGCGCGATCGAGCTCCGCGCGCGCCGTGCGATAGGTCGAACGTCGCTGGTCGAGCAGCTGCTCGGAAATGTTGCCCGTACGGCGCAACGATTCGGCCCGTTCCAGATCGCTGGACGAGAAATCCACGCCCACCTGCCCGGAAGCAACGGTCGCTTCCGCTTGCTCGAGCGCTGCCTGATAGGGCCTCTGGTCGATCGTAAAGAGCGGGGCGCCGGCCGCGACCATGGAGCCATCCTGGAAATGAACCTTGTCCAGATAGCCCGATACGCGGGCCCTGATATCCACCTGATTGATCGCTTCAAAACGACCGATGAAGTCGTCCCATTCGGTGATTTCCTTCACGACCGGCTTGGCAACCGTCACCGCCGGGGGAAGCGGTGCTTGTGCAAGCGCGACAGCGTCGCAAAGACCGACGAAGACTGCAAAACAAGTCGCGATGCCAGAAAGCCGGACCATGCCCATGTCGCCCTCCAAAATCTCAGCATCGCATAATAGGCGATTTTCGCATCTGCGAAATGCGGTCGCCCGTGATTGCGACCCCGTGGAGGAACGCGCCGACATCTGAAACGATGTTCGAAGATCGTCGAGTTTGTCCCCTACGCTGTCTCGCGTCAGGCTGCGCCCCCGCTCAGGCTCCGCGCGGGGTAGCGCAAAGTGGCATCGAACGGATTGAGAAGCCGAGCAATGTCCTGCGCTTCTTTCTGCAGGAGTTTCACGACGATCGGCAGACGATCTTCCCGCAGGCGCTCGGCCAAGGTTCCGATGCTCAGTGCGGCAACGGCCCGCCCCTCGGCGTCGATGATGGGAACGCCGACCCCTGCCATTCCGGGAATGAGCCCGGTATTGAGGCTTGCCCACCCGAGTTGCCGGACGTGATCGACCTGCATGCGCAGCCCAACCTCATCGAGGAAGCCGCGATCCAGCAGGCGGGGAATGTTGAACCGAATCACCGCTTCGCGCTCGTCATCGGGAAGATTGGCCAGTATGGCGAGGCTGCCCTGGCCAATTCCGAGCGGCACTTTGCCGCCGATATCTCCCGTAAACGATCGGATGGGAAAGGGGCCTTCGACCCGGTCGAGGCAGACAGCGTCGAACCCGTTCCTGACGAGCAGGAAGACGGTGTCGCCCAGCGTCGCCGACAATCGCAGCAGGGCGGGTCGCGCCATATTCCTGAGTCCGTCCGATTGGCCGGCACGGGCGGCGAGGACAAAGAACTCCAGAGCCAGCCGATATTTCCGGCTGCCGGCGACCTGTTCCACAAAGCCTTCGGCGATCAGCGCCTTCAGGGCGCGATGCGTGCTCGGCTGGTTGAGGCCAATGGCAGCCGCCACGTCCGTCAGACGCATCCCGCCGCCATCGCCTCTTCCAAGGATCTTCAAAACGGCCAGCACCCGCCGAATTCCGGAGCTGTCTGCGTCATTCATCTGAATTCGTCTCCCTTCTTCGCGTTTGTTATTCCACTGACCGGAAGAAAAATCAAAAAAATTCCTCATACTGGAAGTCAGTCGTTGACTCTACAGGTCGTTCGGTTCGTCATCAGGTTTGCGCCAAGGGCTTCTCGAACCCTCGGTTCAGCCCTGATTGCATCGGAGGATCGCGTGGCGTTTCTGGCACTCGAGCGCGTTTCGAAACATTACGGCGCCATGGCGGCTGTCGACGATGCGGCCCTGACCATCGAGAAGGGTGAATTCGTCTCGCTTCTCGGCCCATCGGGTTGCGGCAAGACCACGACGTTGCAGATGATCGCCGGATTGGTTGAGCCGTCAGCGGGCCGCATCGTGCTCGATGGCCGCGACATCACGAACGAAAAGCCCAACCGACGCGGCTTGGGCGTCGTGTTTCAGAGCTACGCGCTTTTTCCGCACATGACGGTTGCCGAGAATGTGACGTTCGGGCTCGAAATGCGCAGGGTGCCGCGCTCCGAGCGGATCGAGCGCGTTCGGGAGATGCTGGCGCTGGTCCAACTCTCCGTCTTCGCGGATCGATATCCACGAGAAATGTCGGGCGGCCAGCGCCAGCGCGTGGCCATTGCTCGGGCGTTGGTGATCGCGCCGCCGGTTCTGCTGCTCGACGAGCCGCTGTCGAATCTCGACGCAAAGCTGCGTGAGGAAATGCAATTCGAGCTCCGCCGTATCCAACGCAAGGTCGGCACAACCACCATCATGGTGACGCACGACCAGGCAGAGGCGCTCTCGATCAGTGACCGCGTCGTCGTGATGGAACAGGGACGGATGACCCAGGTCGACGCCCCCTACCGGCTCTACGAGCAGCCATCGAATGCGTTCATCGCGTCCTTCGTCGGCAAGACCAATCTCATCGCCGGCGTATGGCGGCGCGATGGCATGGCCGGTGCGGTCGATATCGGCGGTATCCGTCTTGAGGCACCCTCCGCCGACTTTCCTGCCGGCACGCCCGTGACCCTCTCGATCCGGCCTGAAAAAATCCTTCTGCGCAAAGCCGGCGAAGGCCAGCTCGACGGTCGCATCGCCAGCCGCTTCTTTCTTGGCAGCCAATGGCTTTTCACGCTTGAAACGCCGATCGGCACGATAACGGTCTCGATCCCGAACCAGGGCGAAGAACCGCCGGCCGAGGGAGCAACAGTGGGCCTCGACTGGTCGCCGGCCAGTTTGCGGGTCATCGCATCTGCGATGGCGCATCCGGGAGGCGGGACGGCATGATTTCACGCCCCTCGTCCCGATCTTCCTCTCCGTGGCTTCTGGCGGGGCCCGGCGCGTTGTTTTTTGCCGGCATGATCCTGCTGCCATTGGCGCTGACGGTCATCCTCTCGTTTCGCGTCTACGACCATGCGACAGGCATCAAGGACGCCTATACGCTGTCGCATTACATCGCCGTCGTCACCGACGAATATTATCTCGGCATCTTCTGGCGAACGCTGCGCGTCGCCGCAATGACGACGCTGATCTGCGCCGTGATCGGCGCGCCCGAAGCCTATATCCTTGCGCGGATGCGCAATCCCTGGCGCTCGATCTTCCTGCTCGTCATCATCGGTCCGCTGCTGGTCTCTGTCGTCGTGCGCGCCTTCGGCTGGAGCATGCTCCTCGGCTCGCAAGGGCTGGTGAACCAGGCACTGCAACTCGTCGGCCTTTCTCCGGTCAGGCTCCTCTACACGGAGACGGCGATCGTCATCGCTCTCGTCCACGTCATGCTGCCCTTCATGGTCATCCCGATCTGGACGGCGCTGCAGAAGCTCGACCCCATGGTGGAAGCAGCCGCCTGGAGCCTTGGTGCGTCGCGTTTTACCGCGCTCCGCCGAGTCGTCCTGCCACAGGTGTCGCTCGGGATGCTTTCAGGATGCCTCATCGTTTTCGGATTGTCCGCCAGTGCGTTCGCCATCCCGGGCCTCCTCGGTGGACGTCGGCTGAAGATGGCGGCGACCCTCGTCTATGACGAATACCTGCACGAGCTGAACTGGCCGCTCGGCGCCGCCATCGCCATCATCGTTCTCGTCGCGAACCTTCTGATCATGCTGGCCTACAACCGCATGGTCGAGACCAGGGCGCGCCGGATGCTCGGGTAGTCGCGATGCAGAAAAACGGACCGCTCGCCCTCCTCTTCCATGGCCTCGTCGTCGCGTTCGTCCTCGCGCCGCTCGTCATCATCTGCCTCGTGGCATTCACGCCCGAGAACACGTTGTCGCTTCCGACGGGCGGAGTGTCGTTGCGTTGGTTCAAGGCGGTCTTCGCACATCCCGATTTCGTCGCGTCGTTCTGGAACAGCATCTGGCTGGCGACGCTGTCGGCCACATTGGCGGTGGCGTTTGCCGTACCGGCCGGGCTCGCCATCAGCCGCTTCACTTTCGCAGGGCGCGATGCACTCAACGCGCTGTTTCTCTCGCCGCTCATCATTCCGCATCTGGTGCTGGGCGTCGCGTTTCTGCGGCTCTTTGCTCTCGTCGGCGCCACCGGCAGCTTCTCGTGGCTCGTCGCGACGCATATCGTCATCGTCACGCCATACGTGCTCCGCCTCGTGCTGGCGGCATTGTCAGGGCTTGACCGCAGCGCCGAACAGGCGGCGTTGACGCTCGGCGCCAGCAGCTGGACCACGTTCCGGCGCATCACCGCACCAATGATCCTGCCCGGCATTACCGGCGGTTGGCTGCTAGCCTTCATCAACAGTTTCGATGAGCTGACGATGTCGATTTTCGTGACCGCGCCCGCGACAGTGACATTGCCGGTGCGCATGTACATGTACGCGACCGAATCCATCGATCCGATGATGGCCGCCGTCTCTGCCCTGATGATCGCCCTCACGGCGGCGGCCATGCTGGTGCTCGACCGCGCCTTCGGGCTGGACAAGATCCTCGTCGGACAACGCTGAGCATGGCCCTCCTCAAACGTCTCGCCCGGCGCGACCTCGCCATCATCCCTTTCACGCTCGACGGCGTGCCCCGCGAGGGCCGCGCCGGCGATACCATTCTGACGGCCGCTCTCACGCTCACCGAACAACTCCGGCATAGTGAGTTCTCCGGCGGGCCCAGAGCCGGCTTCTGCCAGATGGGCGCCTGTCAGGATTGCTGGGTTGTTACGGCCGACGGCCGTCGATTGCGCGCCTGCACGACGCTTCTCGTGCCGGGTATGGACCTTCGCACCCGGCCGGAGGGCCAGTCATGAGCAAAAAGTTGCGCCCGCTGATCGTCGGTGCCGGTCCCGCCGGGATTCGCGCGGCCGAAGTTTTGGCGAATGCCGGGATACGGCCGCTCGTCGTGGACGAAGCCCCCCTCGGCGGAGGCCAGATCTATCGGCAGCGCTTCGTTCCCGACGAACGCACGCCGCGTGATCTATACGGCTCGGAAGCCAGCAAGGCGACGGCGTTGCACCAGACGTTCGCGGCCCTTGCGGATTGCATCGATTATCGGCCGCAGGCGCTCGTGTGGAACATCGGCCCCACCGTGGCCGACATCGCGGTCGACGGCCGCAGCAGGCGTGCAGACTTCACGCATCTCGTGCTCGCAACCGGCGCGACCGACCGCGTGCTGCCATTCGACGGCTGGACGATTCCGGGCGTCTTTACCCTTGGGGGCGCACAGGTTGCGCTGAAGTCGCAAGGCTGCGCGATCGGCGACAGCGTCGTGTTCATGGGCACGGGGCCGCTGCTTTATCTCGTTGCATGGCAATACCTGAAAGCCGGCGCGCAGGTCGCGGCGGTCCTCGACACCGCGCCGTTCGCCGCCAAACTCAATCTGCTGCTTGGATTGCCGTCTCAGCCAGGCGTGGTCTTGCGGGGGATCCGCTACGCGGCTGAACTCGTGGCCCGCGGTATTCCCGTTCACTACGGCGTTGCACCCATTCGTGTCGAAGGCGGCGCCCGCGTCACTGGCATCGCGTGGCGCGAGGCCGGCAAGGAATCCCGGCTCGCCTGCGATGCCGTGGGATTCGGGCTTGGATTGCGATCGGAAACGCAGCTCGCCGATCTCGCCGGCTGTCACTTCATCTTCGATGAACGCGATCGCGCATGGCGGCCGGAGCGGGACGCAGCCGGGCGCACGAGCGTTCCGGGCGTGTATGCGGCAGGCGATGGCGCCGGTGTGGCCGGGGCCGACGCTGCCGAACTTGCGGGCGAGCGGACCGGTTGGGCTATTCTTCAAGATGCGAACCTTCCGGTCGACACGATGCGCATCCGCCTGCTCGAGAAAAAACTCGGCGCGATCGATCGCTTCCGTTCGATTCTCGAGCGCGCCTTTCCCTTCCCGACCGCGTGGGCGGCGGGGCTCCCCGATGATGTGGTGTTGTGCCGTTGCGAGGAGATCGCGGTGGCGGATGCACGTCTCGCGGCGCGACAGCAAAGCGTCGTCGAGATCAACCGCCTCAAGGCGCTGACACGCATCGGCATGGGGCGGTGCCAAGGCCGCATGTGCGGCACGGCGGCGGCGGAGGTGCTGGCTTCTTCCTGCGGACGCTCCCTGGAGGCCGTGGGACGCCTGCGCTCCCAGGCACCCATCAAGCCGCTGCCCCTCGATCTCACAGGCGAGGAGGACGCCGCATGAGCACGCTCGCGACCGATGTGGCGATCATCGGCGGCGGCCTCGTCGGCACGTCGGCGGCGCTCGCGCTGCGGCGTAGCGGATTATCCGTTGTCGTCCTCGATAAGGGTTATTGCGGCGCTCAGGCGAGCGGCGTGAATTACGGCGGCGTGCGGCGGCAAGGCCGCCCACTGGCGCAGATCCCCCTTTCGCAGCGCGCCCATGCCATCTGGCCGCGCCTCAAGGAACTGATCGGCATTGATGGCGAATTCCTGCGTTCCGGCCACCTCAAGCTGGCGCGAACGGAAGCCGAGATGGCGGCGCTTGAAACTTACGCCGCACGCGTGGCCGATCTCGGACTCGATCTGGAACTCATGGGGCATAACGGGCTGCGTGAGCGCTATCCCTGGATTGCCGGCCATGTGGCGGGCGCGTCGCTCTGTCCGGGCGACGGCCACGCCAATCCCCGCCTTGTCTCCGCCGCGTTCGCGCGCGCTGCGGAGCGCGCTGGCGCTCACGTCATGGAACATACGCCCGTCCATCACGTCGAGAGAATGCCCGATGGTTTTCATCTTTCGACCGGTGCCGGGATCGACATCAAGGCACGCCATGTGGTGAACAGCGCAGGCGCCTGGGCGGCGCCGTTCGCCGCCGCTTTCGGCGAGCCGGTGCCCCTCGGCCGCATCTATCCGTGCCTGATCGTCACGGAGCCTGTGGCGCCCGCCATGACGGTCAATATCGGCGCCGAAGGTGGCGGCATCTACGCGCGCCAGGTGGAGCGCGGGAACTGCATCGTCGGCGGGGTTCGCGGCGCGCCGCTTCCGGACGCGGATTTTTCGCGGCCTGTCGGCGCACCGGCTATCTCCGTCATGAATCGCGCCGCAAAGCTGTTTCCGGCATTGCGTCACGCTCATGCCATCCGCTTCTGGACCGGCACCGAGGGCGACATGCCCGACCGCAACCCTGTCATTGGCTTTTCGGCCACGACGCCGGGATTGATCCACGCCTTCGGCTTCTCCGGCGCCGGTTTCCAGATCGCCCCCGGCGTTGGCGAGGTGGTGGCCGACCTCATCCGCGACGGCCGCAGCACGACTCCGATCGACGCATTCGCCATCGATCGATTTGTCCGCACCAACGAAGGCTCAGGTGCGGACTTGATGACCGAGCCACAACAGAGGGAGACATCGCAATGATGAAGAACCGACATTTCTGGATGAGCGCCGTTGCAACCGCGGCGCTTGCGACCGCCGGCGCTGCGCACGCGCAGACCAAGACGCTCTACGTCGGCATGAACGGCGGCAATTTCGAGAAGACCTTTACGCAGCATGTCCTGCCCGATTTCGAAAAGGCCAATGACGTTAAGGTCGTCATCGTGCCGGGCACCTCGTCCGACATCCTCGCCAAAGCCACCGCGGCAAAAGACAATCCGCAGATGCACGTCATGTTTCTGGACGATGGCGTGATGGTGCGCGCCATCGGCGCCGGCCTCTGCCAGAAGCTGAAGGACACTCCGGCTCTGGCCGATCTGGCGCCCGGCACGCGCATGAAGGGCGACATGGCCGTCGGCATCGATCTCGGAATGACCGGGCTCGCCTACAACAAGAAGATGTTCGACGAGAAGGGCTGGGCGCCGCCAACCTCCTGGATGGATCTGGCCGATCCGAAATACAAGGAAAAGGTCGTCTTCCAATCCGCGTCAGCGTCATCCTTCGGATTGCATGCTTTCCTGATGTTCAACCGCATCCAGGGCGGGACCGAGAAGGACGTCGAGCCGGGATTTTCCAAGTTCCGCGCCACCATCGGGCCGAACGTGCTCGAATTCATTCCGAGCTCCGCCAAGATCTCCGAGATGGTGCAGACCGGCGAGGCCGCCATCTTCCCGCTGACGCCGACTGCTGTTGCGGCATTGCAGGAAAAGAGCATTCCGGTCGAATACGCGCAGCCGAAGGAAGGCTCCGTCGTGCTCATGGTCGCCGAGTGCGTCATCGCCAATAACAGCGAACCGGACCTGTCCCAGAAGCTCGCCGCCTATCTGCTGTCCCCGGAGGCGCAAAGCAAGGCGTTGCAACACGGCAATATCGTCCCGTCCAACACCAAGGCCAAGGCCGCCACACCTGAGGCCGAGGCCAAGCTCGCCAAGTTTCACGGCTACATGAAGACAGCCGTGACGCTGGACTGGGATGCCATCAACGAGAAGCGGCCGGAATGGAACAGCCGCTGGAACAAGATGATCGAGCGCTAGTCTGACGATCCAATAGCAACGGCGGACGCGGAGATTGCGTCCGTCGCCATTGTCGACGGCTCTTACGACCGGATCGCCGCGAGATAGCGTTGAATGGAACGCTTGACGGCGGCCTTCCCATCACTGCGCACGTTTCGATGCGCGAACGCGCCGTAGATCCGCTCGACCGAAAGCGGCGCCACCACGGCGGCGATGTGCTCGACGGCCGCAGCGTTCAGCGGGATGTAGTTCGGATAGCTGCGCATGAAACTGACATACCGGCGGTCCTGACAGACCTGCAGGTTGTCGCCCACATAGAGAATGCCCTCGCCGCCTGCGCCATTGGCATCGTGCAGAAGCGTGCTGCCTTCGAAATGGCCGCCGCTGCGGATGAGCGTCAGGCCGGGGCCGATTTCAAGGGTTTCGCCGGACCAAAACCGGATCGCATCGTTCGGATGCATCACCCATTGGCGGTCATCCGCGTGAAGATGAATGGGGATGCCGCCGAACGCTTCGCTCCATGTGACCATCGACGTGTAGTAATGCGGATGGGAGATCGCGATGGCGCGAAGCCCACCGATCCGATTGATCCGCGCCACCGCCTCCGGCGTCACGAGCGACACGCAATCCCACAGGATCGCGCCGTCGCTCGTCGGCACCACGATCGCCCGCTGGCCGATGGCGAATGAGGGTTCGATGCCGATCCCCGTCAGGCCGTCTTCCTCGGTGAAGGCATTTTGATGCGACGCCCTGAGCGCTTCGAGCGTCGTCCATTCCTGGCCCGACCAGCGCACATATTGCCGCTCGTCCTCGCAGATCGGACACGCAGCCGGCGGCTCGCGAGTTTCGGAAAATTGCGTACCGCATTGCACGCAGATAAAGCGCGACATGAAGAGCCCTCCAAACGAATTCGCGATCCGGTCTCGAATCTCTACCGATGCACGCCCATCATCGCCGTCAGTCCGCCATCGACGGGCAGCACCGTACCGGTCATGTAGGCTGCCGGCGCGCTCATCAGGAAGGCCGCCAATCCGGCGATGTCTTCCGGCTGGGCGAAGCGTCCGGCGGGAATCTGCTTTTCCATGCTGTCGCGATAAGCCGCGTAGGGCGCCATCATCTCCGTATCGATGAAGCCGGGCGCGATCACGTTCACGGTCACGCCGCGCTTGGCAGTCTCGATGGCGAGCGTTCGGCAATAGGAGATCAGTGCGCCTTTCGAGGCCGCATAGGCGGCATTGCCGGGATTGCCCTGCAGCGCCGCGACCGACCCGATGGCGACAATGCGTCCCGCCCTGGCACGGATCATGCCGCGCATGAGCGATTTGGCGATGCGCGTCAGCGACCAGAAATTCACCTGCATGGCCGCCTCCGCCTTGTCCTGCTGCATCATGGCCGCAAGGGCGTCGTAGGACTGGCCGGCATTGTGCACGAAGCCAAAAAACGCTTCCTGCTCGATGGCGTCGCAGAAGGTCTCGAGAGCCTGTTTGTCGCCCACGTCAAGCGCATGCGCCGTGACGGTCCGACCCGGATGCGCGCTCGTCAATTCGGCAGCGATGGCGGCCGCTGCCGCACCTGACGATCGGTAGGTGAAGTCCACATCGTGGCCTTGGGCGACAAGCGCGCGCACGATCGCCGCGCCCACACCCTTGCCGCCCCCGGTGACGAGAATGCGCGTCATCACTTCGGTTCCGCGCCGAAGACCAGACAGGTATTCTGACCGCCGAAGCCGAAGGAATTCGACAGAACGTACCGGACGTTGGCGTCGCGCGCCACGTTCGGCACCACGTCGAGCGGGATCGTCGGATCAGGCAGCGTATGGTTGATGGTGGGGGGAATGCGACCCGTCGCAATCGTGAGCAGCGACAGCACGGCCTCGACGGCACCGGCGGCCGTCAGTGTGTGGCCGATCATCGACTTGTTGGACGAGATCGGCACCTTTTGCATGCGCTCGCCGAAGACGGCGGTGCAGCTCATCGCTTCCATCTTGTCGTTTTCGGGTGTCGATGTCCCGTGGGCGTTGATGTAGTCAATGGCATCCGGCGCGAGACCGGCATCGTCGAGGGCCGCCCGGATCGCCGCGATCCCCTGAGCGCCGTCCGGGCTTGAGCGGGTCCGGTGGAAGCCGTCGCCCTTTTCGCCGCAACCGAGCACGTAGCCGAGGATTTTTGCGCCCCGCGCCCGCGCCGCATCGGCGTTTTCGAGCACCAAAGCCGCGCCGCCCTCACCCATCACGAATCCGTCCCGGTTCTTCGAGAACGGCTTCGAGGCGGTTTCGGGGTTTTCGTTCTGCGTCGACAGGGCCGAAAGCAGCGAGAAGCGCACGAGCGATTCCGGGTTCACCGATCCGTCGGTGCCAATGCAGAGCGCCGCGTCGGTCTCGCCCCGGCGGATCGCCTCGACGCCGAGCTGGATCGCCGTGGCGCCGGACGAGCAGGCGGTGGAAAGCGAGATCGGCGAGCCCCGGGTGCCGAACTTGTCGGCAACCCGGTCAGCCACCGTGCCGAAGATGAAGAGGTCGTGCCAGGCCTTGAACTTGCCCGTCGACGCGGCCTTGAGAAGGTCCCGATAGGTGATGTCCCCATCTTGTCCGGACGCTTCGGCCAGCGCCTCGCGTTGCGGCCATTCCATTTCGACCGGCGGCACCGCGATGAACAGGGCACCGGGGAAATCCGATTCCGGCAGCCCCGATTGGCCGACGGCCTCGTCGGCCGCCAGCATCGCCAACCGTTCGGAGAGCAGCGGTGCGCTCATGGGTTCGACGTCCAATGTGTCGATGGTGCCGGCAATCGTCGTGCGCAATCCCTCGGTGGGAAACCGCGAGATTCGCTTGATGCCGGATTTTCCCGATGTCACCGCGCCCCAGGTCTCGTCCTTGCCGAGCCCGATGGAGGTGACCACGCCCATGCCGGTGACGGCGACGAGTGGGCGGCCTTTATTGTCGCGAAGCGCCATGCCGTTTTTCCTCACGAAGCCCTGGTCAGGCGCACCGAGCCCTCGCCGCGCCGATGGCCGACGGAAGTCACGAGCGCCTCGTTGGATTGTCCCTTGGCGATCAGCGCGGCCGCGATGGCGATGCCGGCCGGGGCCTGGGCCTCCATCGTGTGGCCGATCACGTCGCCGGTGGCGTAAATGGCCGCATTGGGCGCAATCGCCGTGAGGGCCGCCTGCTCGTCCTCCGTGATTCCTTCGACGCCCGTCGCGCCGGAGATGATCACGTCGGGTTTCGCCCCGAGCTGGTCCGCTTGGGCCTTCAAGGCTTGCGTGACGCCGCCGGGCTGACGTCGCCCCCGATCCGAGGTCACGCCGGCAATCCTCGCAAGAATTTTTGCGCCCCGCGCGACCGCATGCTCCCTGGATTCGAGCACCAGGAAGGCAGCGCCGCTGCCCAAGATCATGCCGCCACCCTCAGCGGGGCGGTTCCAGACCGGACGAAACGGCTGCTTCCAGAGAAAACCGCCCATCTCGTAGATGAGCAGCACATCCGGACGCTCGGCATTGTAGGAGCCGCCAACCAGGAAAATGTCGTTCTGCCCGGAGGCGATACGCGCCTGCGCGATGCGGATCGCGTCGATGCCGCTCGATTCCTCGCCCATGAAGGTGCGCGACGCACCCGTCACGCCGTGGACGATCGAGATATTGCCCGCGAGCAGATTGGAGAGCTGCGCCAGAAACAGCGTCGGCCGGAGATCGCCCATCAGGTGTTCGTTGAGGAAAACGCCGGGATTGTCCGCCTGCCGGAGCCCGGTGAGGATCTGGCCATCGACCCCATAGTCGCGCTCGCCGCCGCCTGCCGCCACGATCAGGTGCATGCGGCTTTTCAGCTCCGCATCGTCCTTCACGCCGGCCGCATCGAGGGCGAGGCCCGCCGCGTAGCAGCCGAGCTTCTGCCATGGCTCCATCTGGCGCTGGTCGGATTTCTTAGCGATCTGCCGGTCATAGTCGAGAGGCATGACCGGATGCACGGGATATGGCGCAAAAGTCTCGATATCGGTGCGCGGCGAGGCGCTGGTCAGGCCCGCCAGATGCGCCTCGGCGCCCTCGCCGGCCGCGGACACGATCCCCAAACCCGTAATGACAACATCGTGCATCAAACAGCCTCCGCCGCAAGGAGCCCGATCTGGCGCCCCCGGGCCCGCAATTGCTCGTCCATCCCCGGGGGGAAAGGCATGATGCGGAAGCGCAGTTCCGCGTCGCAGATCGGCTTGCCCTCGACGAGAATCTTCGCCTTGGTGACCGCGTAGCCGGAGCCTTCGTGCTCCAGTTGGGCGGTTACCGTCAAAACCGTACCGGGACCGACGAAGGTGCGAAAGCGCGCCTTGTCGACCGCCATCAGAAACGGCATGTGGGTGAAATTCATCATCCCGAGCACAAGATAGCCCGAGGCCTGCGCCATGGCTTCGGTGAGCAGCACGCCCGGAACAAGGGGGTGGCCGGGGAAATGCCCCTCGAAGACCGGGCTTTCCATCGGCACCGTGGACGTCGCCTCGATCCGCTGCGCGTCGCGGTCGAGGAGCGTCACCTTGTCGATCATTTCAAAATATTCGAGGCGCATCCCGGGTCCGAACCATTCTCATGTCGTTCCCGGAGGGATCGGGCGCTGGGGAGGAGATCCGGGCGGCTCAATCTGTCGCCGTTCGCCTCCCCGAGCCGGCTTTGAAAAAGTCAGCCCACCGGGATTCAAGCTTCTGTCGTCGTCGCTTTTTACGCCTTCTTGGCCGCCACCAGAGTGTCGATGTGGGCGCAGAGGTTCTTGAGCACGAAGTATTCTTCTGCGGGCGCCTTGCCCTCGTTCACTTCCTGCGTCCACTGCTCCAGCGGCAACTTGATGCCGAAAGCCTTGTCGATCGCGAAGGCGATATCGAGGAACGCCAGCGAATCGATGCCGAGATCGTCGATGGCATGGCTCTCCGGCGTGATTTGGTCGCGCGGAATGTCGGCGGTTTCGGAAATGATGCCGGCGACGGTCTCGAAAGTGGACGACATGACGCCGCTCTCCTGAAATGCGTTGGCCTTGGCGTGCGATGCTGTCGGGCCAAGGCCCGGTCCCCAGCGGCTCGTACGGCAAGGAGGGTTGTATCGAAACGCACCCCTTACACGACCGATTGCGGGGCGGCAACCGGTCCCTCCCGGCGCGGGCGCGACAGCGGGGCTGCACTGCCCGCATTGATTAATCGAGCCCCATGGCCGATAACCCGAAAAATTCCGGCCGTAATGTCGTTTCGGCTCAAAGCCGCACCCGGGGATTCCTGTGATCAACCGTTATCTCAAGCCTGAAACGCGCTATGCGCGACGCATGGCGCGGATTGCCCGCTGGGACAAACCCCTTGCAAGCGGGGCCGATCGCCTGCGGGCGTGGCTGCATATGCTGCTGGCCGATCACGGGGTTTTTCGGGTTCTCTACCTCAACAAGCATCGGGTCTCGGAGAAGCTCTGGCGGTCGGCGCAGCCCGCTCCGCACCAGATCGCCCGGCTGAAGGCCCAGGGCATCCGCACTATCGTCAATCTGCGCGGCGGACGCGAACACGGATCGTGGCAGTTGCAGAAGGACATCTGCGACCGGCTCGGCATTACGCTCGCCGAATTCGTGGTGCGCTCGCGCGGTGCGCCGGACCGCGAGACGATCCTGTCGGCAAAGGCGTTTTTCGACGATCTCGCCTATCCGGCCATCATGCATTGCAAATCGGGCGCCGACCGGGCCGGTTTCGTCGCCGTGCTCTACCTCATCGTGCATGAGGGCCGCAGCGTCGACGCGGCGATGCGCCAGCTTTCGGCCCGTTTCGGCCATTTCCGCTTCTCGAAGACCGGCATTCTCGACGCGTTCTTCGAGCGCTACCGCCGCGAGGGGGAGGCCGTGGGAATTCCGTTCATCACCTGGGTCGAGACGATTTACGACCCCGAAGCGCTCGAGCGCGATTTCCGCCCCGGCTTCTGGTCCCACGTCCTGGTCGACCGGATCATGCGGCGGGAGTAGCAGCCGGCGGCGCCGGACTCGGCTCCGCGTCGTGCGACAATTGCAGCCGGTGGAGGCGCGCATAAGCGCCTGCTGCGGCGATCAGCGCATCGTGCGACCCCATCTCGATCACGCGACCCGCCTCCATCACGACGATCCGGTCCGCATCGCGGACCGTCGAGAGGCGATGAGCGATCACCAGCGTGGTGCGCCCCCGCATCAGTTTCTTGATCGCCTGCTGCACCAGCCGCTCCGATTCCGAATCCAGCGCGCTGGTGGCCTCGTCGAGCAGCAGAATCGGCGCATCCTTCAAAAACGCTCGCGCCAGCGACACGCGCTGCCGCTCGCCGCCTGACAACCGCCCGCCGGCGGGGCCCACGACGGTGTCATAGCCTTGCGGCAGCCGCATGATGAATTCGTGTGCTGCCGCAGCCCTGCCGGCCTGCATGATCTCCTCGTCCGTCGCGTTGCTGCGCCCGAAGGCGATGTTGGCCCGCACGGTGTCGTCGAACAGAACCACGTCCTGGCTCACCACCGCGATGGCGGCGCGCAGGGATTTCAGCGTCACGTGGCGCACGTCCTGCCCGTCGATCAGCACGCCCCCCGCGGTCACATCGTAAAGGCGCGGCACGAGCGACAGCAGGGTCGATTTGCCGGAGCCCGACCGCCCTACGAGAGCGGTGGTGCGCCCGCCCTCGGCCGTGAAATCCACGTGATGAAGCGCGGTCTGATCGGCGTTATAGGAGAATTCGACGTTCGAAAACCGGATCTCGCCGTCCGACACCATGAGCGACCTGGCGTCCGGCTTGTCGTTGATGTGGGGCGTGTCGTCCATGACGGCGAATGTCCGCTGCAGGGCGGATGCGGCCTCCTGCACGATGGCATTGAGATTTCCGAGCGCGCGGATCGGCTGCGCTGCAAGGATCAGCGCACTGACGAAGCCGGTAAAATCACCTACGGTCGAGCCGCCGGAGGCAATGCGCTGGCCGATCAGCACCAGCACCGCCGCCACCGCGAAGCCGCCGCCGGCCTCGAGCAGCGGATCAAGCCGCCCGCGCGCATTGGCTGATTTCATCTTGAGCTTGCGCACCTCGTCGAAGGTCCGGGCCGCCTTGGCCTTCAGGTAACCTTCGAGACCGTAGGTTTTGGCGATTCGCGTCCCCGCGAGGCTCTCGGTGATGAGGCTCGCCATCTGGCCGGTCTGCTCCTGCGTCGAGATCGCCACGCGCCGCAGTTTCTTGCCGATCTTGCCGATCGGCTGGGCGATGAACGGCACGGTAACGCCGGCGACCAGCGTCAGGACGGGATCGATCCACAGCATGGCGCCGATCAACGCGATGATGGTGGCAACCTCGCGCAGGAACACGGTCGAGAGACGGGTCAGCGCCTCCTTGATGAACAGGAAATCGGTGGTGAAGCGTTGGGTCAGCGCGGCCGGGCTCTCCCGCCCGACCTGCGCCAGATCGGCCTCGATCAGGTGGCCGTAGAGCGCCGTCTGCATGTCGGCCTCGATCCGCGTCACCACCTTGTTGGTGAGCACCGTCAGGGCCAGCAGGGAAAAGCCTTTGACAGACGTGACGCCGATGACGAAGAGCGGTGCGAGCAGGATCGCGGTCTCGTCCTTGGCCGCAAAGGCGTCGAACGCCGCCTTGATCAGCACCGGATAGAGCCCGGTGGCGCCGGCAACGAGAAGCACGAGAAGCAGCACGAGCGCCAGCGTCCGCGCATGCGGCCGCATCCAGTCGCGCCAGAGCCGGCGGATCAGCGGAAGGGTATCGCCCCGGGCAAAGAGGCCTTTTCGCGCCATCGGCAGCTTTCCAAATGAGCCGCCCCGGTAGCATGGTGCCGATCAAGCGGCAATCGAGCAAAAAAGGGGGCTGCTCGATAGGAGCTGGCTCCCCTTCTGGCAGCAGGCCGTGCGGCGGCCAGGTTTCTCAGAGAAAGTCGAAATCCCTGAAAGTGAGCGCAGTCTTCTTCTCGACCTTGGCGAAGCAGATGGCAGCTCCTTTGCCATTGCCGTCTGAATCATAGAATAGCGCGCCATTGTCCTTGTTGACGATGATGCGGTCATTGGCGTCGGTCGCTTTGGTGCCGAACTTCACGCTCGAAGACTTGATGTCACCGTTCTTTGAAATCTTGTAGAGCGCGCTGAAGATCCCCCGATCCAGATAGATCGTGTCGTCGGTCACGTTAAAATCGACGATCTTGTCGACGTTCGTTCTCTTGTTCAGCTTGGTGTTGAACCAGAACTGGTCCTGGCCCTGGCCGCCGGTCAGCATGTCGTTGCCGAGCTTGCCAAAAAGGATGTCCGCCCCGGCACCGCCCACGATCGCGTTGTTCACTCCGTTGCCGGTGAGGGAGTAGTTTTTGACGCCCGAAACAATCAGGTTTTCAAGACCGTCCGCCAGCACGTATCCGGCCAGCGTTGTCTTGACGGTGTCGATGCCGGCGGTATCGATGATGGAATCGGCATAGTGATCGACCATATAGGTGTCGTCTCCGGCACCGCCTTCGAGGAAGTCCCAGTTGGCGCCGCCGTCGAGCGTATCATTTCCGCCACCGCCCTGGAGCATGTTGTTGTCGGCATTCCCCGTCAGCTTATCGGCGAATGCCGATCCGGTGACATTTTCGAAATCGAAGTAGGAATCGCCAGCGTTCTCGCCGCCATGTTCCTCCATGAGAGAGACGGTCACCCCGGTTGCCGCCGAGACGAACGACAGCGTGTCGTTTCCATCGCCGCCGTGGAGTTCATCGGCACCTGCGCCTCCATCGATCGTATCGTCGCCGCTCGATCCGGTCATATAATCGTCACCGGAACCGCCAGTGGCCATATCGTTGCCACTCGATGCGGACAAATGATCGTCGCCTGCGCCACCGATCAGAACATCATCTCCCGCACCGCCATAAAGGTCATCGTTCCCCTCACCGCCATCGAGGAGGTTGTTGCCCGAATTGCCGTCTATGGCGTTGCTGCCTGCGTTTCCGAAGCCATTGATGTTGGCCGTTCCCAACAATTGCAGCCCTTCGACATTTGCCGCGAGGATATGGGTGAAGTTGGACTCGACGTAGTCATAGCCACCATTGGCCTCCTCCACGATCTGATCCCCAGCATCCTCGTCCAGAACGTAGGTATCGCTGCCATGACCGCCGATGAGCCGATCAAGGCCCAGGCCGCCGAAGAAGACGTTGTCGGTCTCGTCGCCGGTCAGAATATTGGCGCGCGCATTGCCCATGATGCCGGCATCGTCAGGCGTCGGGTCGCCGTTCGGCAGAGTGTCCGGGATGGTGAAATTGTCTTCGGCGGCATCGAGATGGAAGGTATTGTCGGCTGCAGAATACGTTGACATGGAAGCTCCCTGAGCGTGAAGCCGCCGTTGAGGAGCGCCCACGCGATGAATCAAAAGGCTAACGAGGGGCTTAATGCAATAACATTGCAAAAGTTCCGCCTCGCGAAGGCTTTTTTGAATCGCGTCGATGCCGACTATCCGGCTGCGCCGTTCGCCAGCCTCTCCATCAGGGCCATTGCGGCGGCGGGGGCCTTCGGTTTGAAGCCGTTGATCATGTAGATGAAGACGTCGCGGGATTTGGGCGCTTTCTTTTCGGCGCTCCCGACGGGCTCCAGATCAGCCGGGTGCTTGCCTCCTGCCCAAGCTTGTGCTCGCTTCCCCCACCGGTCGAGGTCCTTGGGCTGGTAGCCGGTTTCGACCGTCTCCGACGCCCGCTGCAGGCGCGCATAGACGAAGGGCGCGGTCACATCGGGGATTTCCGGGAAACTCTCCTTGTCGGTCAACACCACCGCCACCTGATAGGTGCGGAGCAGGTCGACGAATTCGGGGACACGAAAGCTCTCGTGACGCACCTCGACCACATGGCGGATGCCACGGCCGTCCACCTCGTGCGGCAGCAGCTTCAGGAATGCCTCGAAATCGGCCAAATCGAACTGCTTGGTCGGAAGGAACTGCCAGTTGACCGGCCCAAGCTTCTCTTTCAGCTCGAGAACCCCGCTGGCAAAGAACCGCTCGATGGACTGACCCGCCTCGGCCAGCACGCGCCGGTTGGTTGCAAAGCGCGGGCCCTTGACCGAAAAGATGAACTCCTCGGGCGTTTCCTCCCGCCAGCGGGCGAAGCTTTCGGGCTTCTGGCTGCCGTAATAGGTGCCGTTGATCTCGATGGACGTCACCTGTCGGCTCGCAAATTCGAGCTCTTTCTTCTGTGTCAGGCCGTCGGGATAGAACGTCCCGCGCCACGGCTCGAAGGTCCAGCCGCCGATTCCGACGCGGATCTTTGCTTTCGTTGCTGGCATGCGGCAGATCCTTTCGCAGGGGCGACTCCAACGCCCTCATCATAGCCGCCGCAAGCCGGCCTTCGCATCCCGTTCTTTGCTGTCATCCCCGACAAGGTTGTCCGACCACGCGCGGTTTTCCGCCCGGATACGGATGGTCAGCAACGCGCCATTGAGGACGGAGAATACGAGCGCGAACCACGGCAGGCCGAAGACCAGCGGCAGGACCGCGATCTCGCCCGCCACCACCGCGTAATTCGGATGGGAGAAAAACCGGTAGGGACCCCGTCGGATCGGTTTTTCGGCTGGCAGCACGATGATCCGCGTGGTCCACCGATCGCCGAGCGTCACCAGAATCCAGATGCGAAAACCTTGCAGCAGCGCGTAGAGCGCGAGCCAGCCGAGGTGAACCGGCTGGTTCCAGCCCAGCCCCCAGAGCCCGGCGAGCCAGCACGCGTGCAGGAGACCGACGAGCGGGTAGTGGCCCGGTGCGGCCTCGACGCCGCCGCACGCCAGCAGGCGGGTGGTATTGCGGCTCGCGAGCAGGAGTTCGGCAGCGCGCTGCAGGGTGACGGCGACAAGGCAGGCAAGGCCAAGCGTCACGGCACCCTCGTCAACACCACGCAACTCGTCGAAAAGCCGGGGCCCATGGCGTTGACGGCGGAAAGTTCCGGCAATCCGCTCGCGATGACCCGCTCGAGCACGAAAAGCACCGTCGGCGCCGACATGTTGCCGTGGCTGTCCAGCACGTCGCGTTCATGGTCGAGCGAGCCGGCGTCCAGGCGCAAAGCACTCTCCAGCGCCATAATCACCTTGCGGCCGCCGGGATGGCAGACGAAGCGGTCGATGTCACTGAGCCTGCGGCCGGAGCGGGCCAGGATCGCCGTGATAGCCGGACCGACGTTTTCTTTCGCGAAGGGCGGGATGGCTTGGGCAAAGACCACGCCGAAGCCTTGCGGATCGACGTTCCAGCCCATGATGTCGAGCGTATCCGGCCAAGTATATTCGCCCGCCCCGTCAATGCGCGCCAGGCCGCCTTCTCCGGCTCTCAAAATGCAAGCCGCGGCGCCGTCGCCGAACAGGGCCGAGGCCACCACATTGGCCTTGGTCAATTCGTCCATGCGGAATGCGAGCGTGCAGAGCTCGACCACCACGAGCAGCACGTTTGTGCCGGGCCGGGCGGTGGCAAGCCGCGCCGCAATCGACAATCCGGTGACGCCTCCGGCACAGCCGAGACCGAAGACCGGGACGCGGGAGACGTCGGGACGAAAGCCCATCCGCCCCATGACGCGCGCATCCAGGCTCGGCGTCGCAATCCCGGTTGACGAGACCGTCACGACTGTGTCGACCGCCTGAGCCGAACATCCGGCGCCCGCGAGCGCCCTGGTGGCGGAATCGACGAAAAGCGATTCGGCGCCCTCCAGATACACCGCCGTGCGCTCGGGCCAGCCCAAGCTTGTGGCGTACCATTCGAGGGGCCGGACGGCGTGCCTTTGGCGGATTCCGCTGGTTTCGAAGACCCGGGACAGGCGCACGAAATCGCCATAGCGCGAGGCAAAAATCTCATGGGCCAACGCCGCCGCTTCATCCTGCTTCAGGATGTGGGGAGGAACGGCCGTCGCGACCGACATCAGGTGAGCAGATGGTTGCAAGGCGAGCCTTCTGGCCGCATCCTCGACCGATGCGTCGATAACTGAGTCATCTGGGCTGGAAGGCCGCTTGTTCAACGGGAAGAACGGCACAAAATGCCGTGACGCCCCGAAACGCAAAAAGCCGCCCCGAAGGCGGCCTTTGCTGTCTCTCCGGAGAGAGAAAATTGGAGCGGGCGAAGGGATTCGAACCCTCGACCCCAACCTTGGCAAGGTTGTGCTCTACCCCTGAGCTACACCCGCGCTCCACGGCTTGCGCCGTTGCGAGGCCGCTCATTTGCCCCAAATCGATTCACATTGCAAGAGGCTTTCTGTGCAAGAGACTGTCTCGCGGGCGGCTCCGGAGTTTTCGCCGGACCGGCTTGAGCCGAACCGGTCCGACCTCTAGAACGGCCCGACAGGCGGAGTTTTTCGTGACCCATCTTTCACCCCAGGCACTTCTAAAGCATCTCGCCGCACTCGGAATCGAGGCCGAGACCGTCGAGCATCAGGCCGTTTTCACCGTCGAGGAATCGCGGCCCGTCAAGGCGCGAATCCCCGGGGCCCACTCCAAGAACCTGTTCGTGAAGGACAAGAAGGGCCGATTCTTTCTGATCACCGCCAAGGACGAGACCGCGATCGACCTCAAGCGGGTGCATGAGGCGATCGGCGCCTCGGGCCGGCTCTCGTTCGGCTCGGCCGATCAGCTGCGCGCGCGCCTCGGCGTCGAACCGGGCTCGGTGACGCCCTTCGCCATCGTCAACGACCGGGCCGGCGACGTGACGATGATCCTCGATGCCAACCTGATGCAGCACGAGCGGGTGAACTTCCATCCCCTCGTCAACACCATGACGACCGGGATCTCTCGCGAGGATTTGCTGCATTTTCTGCGCTCGACGGGCCACGAGCCTCTGATTCTGCGGCTGCCCGAACCCATTTCCCTGCCCGTGCCGGAATTGTCAGAAGGCGAGCCAAGTCCCATCTGACTGGAACCTGATCCCTCAAGCGCTCTTCGAGGCCGCCATGCTCAACGATAGTCCCGCCATCGGCACTGCTGATTCCGACCTCATCAAGGACACGACGACGAAGGATTTCCGCCAAGACGTCATCACGGTGTCGATGCAGCAGCCGGTGCTGGTCGATTTCTGGGCGCCTTGGTGCGGGCCGTGCAAACAGCTCACCCCCGTCCTCGAAAAAGCGGTCCGCGAGGCGGGCGGCAAGGTCAGGCTCGTCAAGATGAACATCGACGAGCATCCGCAGATTGCAGGCCAGCTCGGTGTTCAGTCGATCCCGGCGGTCTTCGCGTTTCAGAAGGGACAACCCGTCGACGGTTTCATGGGCGCGCTGCCGGAAAGCCAGATCAAGGGCTTCATCGAGCGTCTCGTGGGACCGCTCGGACCGAGTGCGGCCGATGCACTCATGGCTGAGGCGGATTCACTCGCCGATCAGGGCGATGCCGCAGGCGCGGCGGAGCTCTACGCGGCCTTGCTGACGCAGGATCCGCAACACGTGGGCGCTCTTGCCGCCCTGGCGAAGCTTCACACCGAACTCGGCGATCTCGAGGGCGCCAAACGCTTCCTCACGATGGTGCCGCCCGCCAAGCAGAACGATCCGGCCGTCGCCGGCGCGCGCGCCGCCATCGAGCTTGCCGAGCAGGCAGGGTCGCTCGGCGACCTGAGCGAATTGCAGCAACGGATCACCGCCGATCCACTGGACCATCAGGCCCGGTTCGATCTCGCCATCGGGCTGAACGCGCACGGAAAGCGCAATGAGGCCATCGATCACCTTCTTGAAATCGTCCGCCGCGACCGCAATTGGAACGATGACGGCGCGCGAAAGCAGCTCGTGCAGTTCTTCGAAGCCTGGGGCCCGACGGACGACATGACGCTTGCCGGCCGGAGAAAGCTCTCGTCGACGCTGTTCTCGTGACGCCGATCCTTTCACTGGGCGAATGGAGACCGGAATGGGAATGAACGCGGTTTACCGGGGGCCGGACGATTGCCCTGCGGTGATTCCGGTTTTTCCCCTGCCCGGCGCCTTGCTGTTGCCCCGCGGCCAAATCCCGCTCAACATCTTCGAACCGCGCTACCTCTCGCTGGTGGATGACGCGCTCAAGGGCGACCGCATGATCGGCATCATCCAGCCGGATGCGGACAATGGCGGCGCCGCGACGGTGCCGCGCCTCTATCATGTGGGCTGCGCCGGCCGGATCACCCAGTTCGCCGAAACCGGGGATGGGCGCTACCTGATCACGCTGGTGGGGGTCGCGCGCTTTCGGGTCGAGGAAGAGCTGGGGACCACGACGCTCTATCGCCAGTGCCGCGTCGACTTTGCCGATTATCGGGCCGATTTCATCGCTCGCGCCGGTGAAGACGAGGTGGATCGCGCCGGTGTCGTCAAGGCCCTGCGCGACTTCGTGCAGGCGGCCGATGTGCGGGTCGACTGGCAGGGCATCGAAGACGCCCCCAACGAAGCGCTGGTCAATGCGCTGTGTATGATGAGCCCCTTTGGTGTGCGCGAGAAGCAGGCCTTGCTGGAAGCCGAAAATCTCAAGACTCGCGCCGAGGTGCTGATCGCGCTGACCGAGATCGAGCTTGCGCGCGGCGGCAGCGGCACCGACAATACCTTACAATAGGACCCATGCGATGACCGACCCTCTCCCCGAACCCGTCGAAGCCACGCGGATCGACCCGAAGCTGCTCGAAATGCTGGTCTGCCCGCTGACGAAGGAATCGCTCGATTACGATGCGGCCCGCCAGGAACTGATCAGCCGCGGCGCGAAACTCGCCTATCCGATTCGCGACGGAATCCCCATCATGCTGCCCGAGGAAGCACGGCCGTTAGGGGAGTAGGTGAAGGGTGAAAGAGTAATGGTGCGAGAGGACCGCACATTGCGAAGCGTTCGAGCATTCATGACTGACTGTCGCTCTCGCGCCTCCTGATCGCCTCCGCCAGATCCAGAACGCGCTTCGCCATTTCGGCATGAAGCCGTTCGACCATGCGCCCCTCCATGGCGATGGCGCCCCGGCCTGCATTCTCCGGCAGCGCGAAGGCCGCCACGATGGCGCGGGCGCGCTCCACATCACCCACGGAGGGCGCGAAGATTTCGTTCGCGGCCGCGATCTGATTCGGGTGGATCAGCGTCTTGCCGTCGAAGCCGCAATCCCGGCCCTGTTCGCATTCGGCGCGAAAGCCCGCATCACCCTCAAGGCTGTTATAAACACCGTCGAGGATATCGAGGCCGTTAGCCCGGGCGGCGGCGAGCGCCGTCATCAGCCACGGCAGCATGGCAGTTCTTCCGGGCGCCACGCGGCTGCGCGTCTCTTTCGCCAGGTCGTTGGTGCCCATCACGAAGCAGGACAGCCGTGTATCCACGTCGTGCGCCGCCCCCGCGATGGCGTTGATCTCGAGGATCGCCAGCGGCGTCTCGATCATGGCCCAGACGCGCGTGCGGACAGGAGTTCGCAATCGCCGAAGCCGCGTGCCCACCGCCACCAGCGCCTCAGGGCTCGACACTTTAGGAATGAGGATCGCATCCGGCGCCACCTCGGCCGCAGCCGCCAGATCGTCCTGGCCCCACGGCGTATCCAGCGCATTGATGCGAATCACCACCTCGCGTGCGCCATAGCCGCCCTGCCGAACAGCGGCGCAGACCTGCTCGCGCGCCGCCGCCTTGGCATCGGGCGCGACCGCATCCTCGAGATCGAGAATCACCACATCGGCGGGCAGGCCACGCGCTTTTTCCAGCGCCCGCAGGTTGGAGCCGGGCATGTAGAGCGCGCTGCGGCGCGGAGTGATGGGGGTCATGACGATCTCGCCTACGTAAAATCTTCATAACGCGCCCGCCCCCGATGCCAACCGAAAACCGGCCTGTCGAGACCTTGCTTGAGCGATCCGCGAGGATCGACGATGCTGCCGGGCAGCGCCGGATGGGGCGAACCTTTGGGAGCGAACCGATGAGCCTGTCCACAGGGCCTGCGAACGAGGACATCCTGCTGCGCGAGGACGCCGACGGCGTCGTGACCCTGACCCTCAACCGGCCCGCCCATTTCAATGCCCTGTCGGAGGAGATGCTGACGGCGCTGCAGGCGGCACTCGACGATATTGCGGGTGATGCGAACGTCCGTTGTGTCGTGCTCGGGGCTGCGGGCCGGGCGTTCTGCGCGGGACACGACCTCAAGCAAATGCGCGCCAATCCCGATCAGGCGTATTACCAGGACCTGTTCGCGACGTGCAGCCGGGTCATGCAGAGCATCGTCGATCTGCCGGTCCCGGTGGTGGCGAAGGTGCAGGGCATGGCGACGGCGGCTGGTTGCCAGATCGTGGCGTCGTGCGATCTCGCGGTGGCGGCCGAGAGCGCGACCTTTGCCGTCTCCGGCATCAATGTCGGTCTCTTCTGCTCCACCCCGGCGGTGGCGCTCTCGCGCAACGTGGCGCCCAAGCACGCCTTCGACATGTTGGTCACCGGGCGCTTCATCAGCGCCGCCGAGGCTTTGTCGAACGGGCTCATCAGCAGGATGGTACCGGATGTCGATCTGGATGCCGCCGTTACGACGCTCACGGCCGAGATCTGTGCAAAGAGCCCCGTGGCGGTGCGAACCGGAAAAGCGATGTTTCACCGTCAACGCGCGATGAGCCTTGCGGACGCCTATTCGTATGCGGGCGATGTCATGGCCTGCAACATGATGGCCGAAGATGCCGCCGAGGGGATCGACGCCTTCATCGCCAAGCGCAAGCCCGTGTGGAAAGGGCGCTGATCAGCCCGTTTTGGACTCGGCGGTCCGTTCACGCGCCATTTCGCGCAGGCGGAACTTCTGGATCTTGCCCGTTGAGGTCTTCGGCAATTCCGCGAACACGATGGTGCGCGGGCATTTGAACGATGCGAGGTGCTGTTTGCACCAGCTGATGATGGCTTCGACCGAAACCATCTCGCCCGGCTTCAGCTCCACGAAGGCGCAAGGCGTCTCGCCCCACTTGTCGTCCGGCATCGCCACGACCGCGGCCGCCTGCACGGACGGATGCTTGTAGAGCGTGTCCTCGATCTCGATCGACGAGATGTTCTCGCCGCCGGAGATGATGATGTCCTTGGAGCGATCCTTGATCTGGATATAGCCGTCCGGGTGCTTCACGCCGAGGTCGCCGGAATGAAACCAGCCGCCCTCGAAGGCCGCCGCCGTGGCTGCGCGATTCTTCAGATATCCCTTCATCACCACGTTGCCGCGGAACATGATTTCGCCCAGCGTCGTCCCGTCCGCCGGCACCGGGCGCATCGTCTCCGGGTCGATCACGTCGAGGGTTTCCAGCACCGGATAGCGCACGCCCTGGCGAGCCTTGAGCGCCGCATATTCAGCTCCCTGTCGGTTGTCCCAGTCCTGATGCCATTCATTGACCACCGCCGGGCCGTAGACCTCCGTCAGGCCGTAGAGATGCGTGACGTCGAGACCGGCTTCCTTCATCGCCGCGAGCACCGCTTCGGGTGGCGGGGCCGCTGCCGTGAGGAAGGTGATCTTGCGCGGCAGGGGCCGCTTCTCGCCAGCGGGCGCATTCAGGAGCACCGACATGACGATCGGCGCGCCGCACAGATGTGTCACGCCCTCATCCGCAATGGCGTCGTAAATCGGCTTTGCCCGCACGGCGCGCAGGCACACATGAGTGCCGGCGACGATCGACAGCGACCATGGAAAGCACCAGCCGTTGCAGTGGAACATGGGCAGCGTCCACAGATAGACCGGATGCTGACCCATGCCGGCCGTGAGGATGTTTCCCAAGGCGAGGAGATAGGCGCCGCGATGGTGGTACACGACGCCTTTGGGGTCCCCTGTGGTGCCGGATGTGTAATTGAGCGAGATGGCGTCCCATTCGTCCTGCGGCGGGCTCCACGCGTAATCTGGATCTCCCTCGGCCAGAAGCTCTTCGTATTCCGTCGCACCAAGGCGTTCGCCCTCGCCTGCAAATTCCGGATCGTCATAGTCGATGACGAGCGGCTTCACCGCCACCTGTTCGAGCGCCGCCTTCACCACGCCCGAGAACTCGCGGTCGGTGATCAGCACCTTCGCGTCGCTGTGGCCGAGGCAGAAGGCGACGATCTTCGCATCGAGGCGGGTGTTGAGCGTATTGAGCACGGCGCCCGCCATCGGCACACCGTAATGGCACTCGATCATGGCCGGCGTGTTGGCGAGCATGACCGAGACCGTGTCGCCACGTCGAATTCCGCGACGCGCCAATGCCGAGGCGAGGCGCCGCGAGCGGGCATAAAGGTCGCGGTAGTCGCGCTGCAAGGAGCCGTGGATGACGGCCGTCTGACCCGGATGAACGCTGGCCGCGCGCTCAAGAAAGCCGAGCGGCGTCAGCGGTTGAAAATTGGCCGGATTTTTCTCGAGATCCTTGTCGTAGACGGCCTGGCTCACAGCGGTTTCTCCGACTTTTCATTCGTGCGCGCGTTCCGGCGACCGCCTGGCGAACCCGCACAGTAATCGTCGCACGCGTTCACCAGCAACGTGGGAAATCGACAAGAGGCTGCACGAGGCCGTCAGCGGACCACGAGGACCGGGATCTTCGAATGGGAGAGGACCTTCATGGTCTCGCTTCCCAACAGAAGAGCCGAAACGCCGCCGCGTCCATGGGACGCCATGACGATCAGGTCGCAGCGCTGGTTTTCCGCCGTACGGATGATCGCCTGATAGGGCGCGGAATCCTCCAGGTGGATGATGGTGGCTTCAATACCGGCGCCGGCCGCGACGGCCGAGGCTTCGGTCAAGGTGCGTTCCGCCTGCTTCTTCATATGCTGCTTGAAGGATGCCGGCGTTTCCTCCACTTGCTCGACATCGACCGCAAAGACATGAAACGGCTCGGTGACGGTCAGCAGAAAGAGCTTCGCGCCCAAGGTCTTTGCCAGGTTGACGCCGTGATCGACGGCACGGGCGGCCAAAGACGAGCCATCGGTGGCGATAAGAATGTTCTGATACATGACATCCTCCGTGGTCGAAGCCCCCGCTATCCTGCCGGCCCTTGCTGGCGGCTGGGATATAACGCTTCAGCTTAGACGACATCGCTTCGGGCGCAAACTCCCCGCGGTCCCGATCGGTGCCCTCATGGCGCAGGACGGCCCCACCGGGGGAACATCCGGTCGCTCGCTTTGCGACGAGCGATCCGGATTCCCGATGCTTTCTCGCCGCTGCCGAGCTCACTCGTCATCAGCCGGACGCCAAGGGGCGTCGCCATGTCGTGCCGTCGGCCAGTCCCTATGAAACCAGTTCGATGAAGGGTTCTAGGCTGCTGTAGGGGAGAGTGAAGCGCTCGCCGCGGAACATCGTCGGCACGTCCTGTCCGCCTGCATAGCCGGAGGTCAGCTTGCCGATGACCGTGAAGGTCTCGCCGGCCTTAACGCGTCCCCAGGGCTGGTCGATGAAGTCGACGATGCCGAGTTCGTTCAGCTTTTCCTCGACCGCAAGCGTGCGGGCGTGAGAGGGGAGCTGCCGCAAGCTGTTCTGGATGTCGTCGCGCACGCCCGCATAGGCCGGGTTGCCGACCTTGTAGCGAAGCTCGGCGTCCTGGGTGAAGCGCCAGACCGAGCCCCGCACCATCTGCTGCAGCTTGGTGAGGGGCTTGTCCTTCGCCGTTTCCTTCCGGTTTTTTGCGCTGGCAGGCGCCTCGGCGTGCTGCACGTCGCCGATCAGGGCCCATTTGCCCGTCCATTCGACCGCGCGATAATCGCCCCTGGTCAGCCGGTCGGTAAATTCCAGAATGTCGGGATCGATCGTGCGATTGCCGCCGCTTGCCTCGAAGTACCTAAGCCGCATGTCGTCGGGAAGCAGCAGGTAGAAAGAGTCGCTCTTCACATCCACGTCGAAGATCCGCTTGACCTTCACGACCTGCTCGCGCGCGGATTGCGACTGGACGCCATCTCCGGTCGGATAGACCGTGGTTCCTTTTGGAACGCGAATGTAGCCGCCCTGCTGAATCTCTGACATATGAATTTAGTCTCGCTCTCGGTGATGTTTGAACTGGCGCGCTCGGCGCGGCAAACGTCCAAGTGCCCGGTAAACGACCAAATAGCCACCCATTGTGACGCGCAAAGTGCGGTTTCGGCCATTTTTGTCGCGGCCGCCCCAGCCGATAGCGATCTGTCCGGTCATCTCCGGCAGCCACGACGACGACCGGCCGAACGGTCGTCGTCGTTTGAGTGTTGTTGCGCCCTATCCCTTTTTGGACCCGACCTCTTCGTCCCAGCGCCGGAAGGCGAGGACCATCTTGTCCGGGGTCAGAGGCAACTCGATCGGGTTTCCGGCGATGAGCTCGGCATATTCGGGACGGCCGAACTGGCGGATCACGTCCTGACTCTCTTTCGGCGCCATCGAGAGCGGAACGTTCTTCACCGCCGGACCCGGATAGAGATAGCCCTCGTCATATGAAAACGCCTGCTGTTCGGGCTTGAGGAGAAACGCCATCAGGTCGAGCAGAACGGCGAGCTTGTCGTTCGACACGCCTTTCGGCACGGTCATGAAGAAGGCGTCCGACACCCAATGGAAACCCTTGAGGGTGCCGATCATGGCGCTTGCCGGCACGATGCCGAGCGCGCGCGGATTGATGTCCCAGCCCGTCGTGCTGATGATGATGTCGCGGGAGCCTTCGCCGAATTCCTTCATCGTCGCCCCGGTGCCGGCCGGATAATATTCGATGAACGGATTGATCTCGCGCAGGTATTCCCAGGTCTTGTCCCAGCCCTTGACCGGGTCCATCGGGTCCTTGTCGCCGAGGATGTAGGGCAGGCCCATCATGAAGGTGCGGCCGGGACCGGAATTGGCCGGCCTCGCATACATGAAGCGTTTCGGATGCGCCTTCGCCCAGGCGAGAAGCTCCTCGGCGGTTTTGGGCACATCCTTCACGCGTTCCGGCGCATATTCGATCAGCGGCCCGGACGGATAATAGTTGATGACAACGCCGAAGCCCTGCCCTTGTGCCTTGTGCAGGTTGAGCGCGGCCGGCTCATAATTTTCCTCGAGCCCGGGGAATTTGTCATTGTAGGTCGGCAGAAGCTTGACCCAGAGATTCTGCTCGAGGCCGGCCGCCAGCCCGTCGCTGCCGGTCAGCACCATGTCGATATCGACGCGTCCGGCATCCTGCTGCGCCTTGATCTTCGAGGCGAGTTCCGGCGCGGGCGCCTTCACGTAGGTGATGCGCGACACCAGTTCGGGCTTGGCCTTGCGATATTCCTCGAATGCCTTCTGCATCAGCGCGAGAGCGCCGCCCACATCGATCACATTCAGCGCGACCGGCGATTTGGGCAACGGCAGCCCTTGCGCGCGGGCGCCCGTGGCCGCGAGCACAGCGATGCCGGCTGCTCCGCCGACGAATGCTCGACGATGGATATGGCCTGATTCACGATTCATGTTGGTTCCTCTCTGGTTTAGGGATCTTGTCGATTTTCTTGTGATGTCCGATGCGCTCAGAAATTCAGTGACCTGTCCTTTCGGCGATTGTGACCCTCTTGTCGTTTGAAGAATAGACTTCGCTGCCGGAGCGAACCTCGAGAACCCGCACGTCCTCCGACCATCGCACCCGCCCGCGATCCGGCGCCATGACGCCGTGTGCCTGCAAAGCGGGCGCGAGCAGGTCGAAGGGATTGTCCGACGCCATCGCGAATGCTTCGCTCGCGCTGGCGATCCGCCATTCCACGATCTTACGCACGGCGCGGTCCATCGTGAGCGCGGATCCCGCCAGCGTCCGACCGCCCGGTTTGCGTACCGATCCGTCCGTGCCGTGCTCGATCACCATTCCGGCAAACGCATAGGTTCCGGGCGCGGTCGCTGCCGCCGATACCGCGTCGGTGACGAGGATCGATCGGGCGATCCCCTTGGCGCGGACCATCGCCCGCAAGGCCGGTTGCGGCAGATGAATGCCGTCGCCGATGAAACTGGCGTGGAGTCCGTCGTGAGCCAATTGGGCGAAAATGGTGTTGTCGAGTTTCGGCAGGATCTGGGGAATGCCGTTGCCGAGATGGGTCGACATGCGGGCGCCCGCCTGGACCGCCCTCTCGATGGTCTGCGCATCGGCGGCCGAATGGCCGATCGCCACGATCTTTCCCGCCGCCGACATAGTGCGGATGAAGTCTTCGCTGCCGGGAAGTTCGGGCGCGATCGTGATCAGCAGAATGGGACGCGACAATCCCGCTTCCAGCCGGAACACCAGATCGGAATCGGGTGCGATCATGACCGCTGGTGGATGACATCCCGCATAGCCGTCCGCCGGATTGAGAAACGGCCCCTCGAGATGATAGCCCGGCACCATGAGGCGACCCAGCCGGCTCTGCGCAACCGCGCGGTCAAGCGCCGCAAACCGGCTCGAGAGATCATCCGTGGATGCCGTGATGATGGTGGGGAGAAAGGTCGTCACGCCGGTGGCGAACATGGCGGCGACAGCCTTGTCGAAGGCGTCCGCCTGGAGGCTTGCCGTATTGAAATCGACTCCCGCAAACCCGTTCACCTGGAGATCGACAAGTCCGTGGCTCTGCATCGGCCGGTCCTGCTTTACGTGGAAAGAAGGGCGCCGGATGCCGCCGCCCTTCGCGTCGTTGACGTGCGGTGCGGTTATTGGCGCGCCTTCGATCCACCGATCTCGCGATCCCACTTGTCGAACATGGCGACGAGCGGTTTTGCATCGAGAGGCGGCTCGATCGGGTTGTTGGCAATCAGGTCGGCATATTCCGGCCGCCCGAACTTCTTGATGGTGTCCTGGCTGTCCTTCGGCGCCATCTCCAGCGGCACATTATGGATCGCCGGGCCCGGATACATGTAGCCGTGATCGTACATGAAGGCCTGCTGCTCGGGCTTGAGCAGGTAGGCGATCAGTTGCAGCAGCACATCGACCTTTTCCTGCGCGACACCTTTGGGAATCGCCATGTAGTTGGCGTCGCCAACCCAGTGAAAGCCCTTCAGTGTCCCGATTTTGAACTCTTCCGGCACGATGCCGAGATAGCGCGGGTTGATATCCCAGCCGGTGGTCGTCGCGATGATGTCGCGTGTGCCCTCACCAAGCTCCTTCATCGTGGCGGTGGTGCCGCCCGGATAATACTCGATGCAGGTATCGAGCTCCTTGAGATACGACCAGGTCTTGTCCCAGCCATTCACCGGATCCATCGGATCCTTGTCGCCAAGCAGATAAGGCAAGCCCATTACGAAGGTGCGGCCCGGACCGGAATTCGACGGCCGCGCATACATGAACTTGCCCGGATGCGCCTTGCACCAGGCCAGAAGGCCTTCGGCCGTGGTTGGCAGATCCTTCACGCGATCCGGTGCGTATTCAAGCAGAGGGCCCGACGGATACCAGTCGATCACGAAGGCCTGGCCGCGCCCCATCTTCTGCATCGCATAGGCGCCCGGAAGGTAGAGCTTCGACAGATCGGGAAAGCGATCCTGATATTTGGGCAGAATCTCGAGCCAGACGCCCTGCTCCATCCCGCCTGCCAGCGCGTCGTTGCCGGTGAGAACGAAATCGATGTCGACCCGGCCCGCATCCTGCTGCGCCTTCAGTTTGGCGGCGAGCTCCGGCGCCGTCGCCTTGGTGAACACGAAGCGGCTGACGAGTTCCGGATGATCCTTCTTGAACTTCTCGATCGCCGGCTGGCTCACCTGGAGGTCGCCCGCCACGTCGATGACGCTGATCGTCAGCGGCGCCTTGGGTTTCGCCGGAGCGGTCTGGGCAAAGCTGCCCGTGGCAAAGGCCGCCGCAACCGCGAAACCCGCGATGCCGCAACTCTTCTTGAATGTCCCATCCATGATCTGACTCCTCCTCCGGTTTGTTGGCTTCCCGTGAAACTTTCAGTGCGTGCCTCAGTCTCTTGCGATCCCGGCGCGAAAGGCCTCCGACAGCTTTCCGGCCGATTCATCGTCGAGGAAAATCCGGCACGCGGGATGCTGCTGGACGATGGATGCCGGGCACAGGTTGCTCACCGGACCTTCCAGCGCCTCCCGCACCGCGTCGGCCTTGCGCGCATCGGGGACGGAGAGGACCAAAAGCTTGCTTTTCATGATCTGCCGCACGCTCATGGAGATCGCGGTCTGCGGCACATCCTCAAAGGTCGGAAACCAGCCCTCGCCGAATTGCTGCCGGCGGCATTTCTCGTCCAGCGACACGACGATGTAGGGCTCCTCCGTGTCGAAATCCGCCGGCGGATCGTTGAAGGCGAGGTGCCCGTTCTCGCCGATGCCCGCGAAGGTGACGTCGATCGGATGGGCCTTGATCGCATCCGAGACGCGCTTCAATTCCGCGCCGAGGTCGGCGGCGTCGCCGTGAATGAAGTGAAAGGCACTGAGGGTCGGAAGCTTCGAGGTGAAGCGTTCGCGCAGATATCGACGAAAGCTTGCCGGGTGAGTGTCGGGCATTCCGATATATTCATCGAGATGAAACCCGGTGACCTTCGACCAGTCGATCGCCGGATCGTTGACGAGCGCGTCGAGAATCTCGAATTGGCTCGCGCCCGTGGCCACCACCACATTGGCGTGGCCGGTCGCGGCGATCGCGGACCGGATGGCCTGCGCGCCCGCGGCGGCGGCGGCTTTTCCGAGGTCTGTCTTGCGGTGAAAAAGTTGAACGTCCATCATATCCTGCGCTTCTGTTGAAATCGGTTTTTTACGACGCGGCAGCGAGCGGCTTTCCTCGACCGGCCTGTCGCCTCCTGGGTTGTGACGTGGTGGCGCGAACGACCAGCTCGGTCGGGATGACGACGCGCGCGGTCGGATGGCGGCCGCTTTGCAGGATCTCGCCCAGGAGTTCGACGGCCCGCGCGCCGGCTTCGGCACAATGCGCCGCCACTGTGGTGAGCGGCGGGTAGGTTCTGGCCGCGAGCACATCGTCGAACCCGACAATGCTCATGTCCCGCGGCACCTGCACGCCCCGTTCGGCGAGACCCGCCATGATGCCCTGCGCCACGAGGTCGTCGAACGCCACGGTCGCGGTGACGTCCGTCCGCAGCAATTCAGGCACGGCCGCCTGGCCGCCCTGATAGGTCGGATGGTTCGCGGGGATTGCCACCAGCGTGAGGCCAAGTCGCTTGGCGGCTTTCACCGCAGCTTTCTGCCGCTGCTGGTTGGCCCAGGAGGCAGGCGGGCCGCTCACATAGGCGATGTGACGATGTCCGAGCTCGGCCAGATGCGCGATCGCCTGCGTGATGCCCGCATCCACATCCATGAGAACACGGGGCAGGCCCTCGATGTCGCGGTTGATGAGGATCAGCGGGCGGCGGGCCGCATGAACGCGCACGCGCTGCTCGTCGAGACGGGGCGAGGCCAGGATGAAGCCGTCGACCTGGGCTGCGATCTTCGTCAGGAGGATGTCCTCCCGTTCGGGTTTCTCGTCCGAATCGCCGAGAAACACCGCGTAGCCCGCCTCATCTGCACGGGCTTGCGCCGCGCGGATGAGAGGCGGGAAAAAAGGGTTGGCGATATCCGGCACGATGAGCGCGATGTTGCCGGCCCGGCCGGTGCTCAACGCTCTGGCGACCTGGTTGGGAACATAACCGAGGCGCGCTGCGACAGCGCGCACGCGCTCGGTGGTTTCCGGCGTGAGAAGCTCAGGCCGGCTGAACGTCCGCGAGACGGTGGCACGCGACACGCCGGCGGCGGACGCCACCTCGGTGATCGTCGGCACTCTGTTCTTCGGCGTCGTCAAGGCACGTTACCTCCCGGTCCGAGACGCTATGTAACCGGTTGCACAGAGACGTTGTCAAGCGATTCGTGCCGTAACGTCACGGGTAGGAAGCGTGGGTTGGTCAGGGAAAGCACGGGGAACTGGAGCGATCGAGCCGCCCGTCGCAATCGGGTTCGGCAGGCAGGCTCGCAAGCCTGCTCTTCTTGGGGTCTACGCCGTCTCGAAAATCGACGGTGTGCCGCCGGTATGCAGGATGCACGCGGCTTCATCTACCGGAATGCTGCGGTGCGCCACCCGACTCAGGAGGCCGGCGAACGTCTTTGCCACATAGGTTTGCTCCAGCACCAGCGCCTCATATCGTGCGAAGTCGGATGCTGCCTGCAGCGATGCTTCGGTGGCGATGCCGTAGCCTCCGCCGAGTTGGCTCACGTCGATCCGGACAAGGTCGAGCAAATCGGGTCTCGGCTCTCGTCCGGTGTGTCGCCACAGGCCCTTCAGGATCGCGTCGAGGCGCTGCCGAAGTACCGGAGCGTCGTATTCGACGCTGATGAGATGGAAGGTCCAGGGCAGATCGAGGAGCGCCGCACCAAAGATCATGCCGGCTTCCGTCACGCCCATCGATCCTGGAAGCACGATATGCCGGAGGTCGAGGTTCAGCGCCGATGCCTGTTCGGACAATTCTTCGGCCGCACGCGCATACCCAAGCGCTCCGGTGAGAGGATCGCCAATCAGATACGGCCGACGCCCTGCAGCCGCGAGTTCGGCGACCGCCTGTCTTGCCAGGCGCCCGCGCTCTTCTTCGCCGACGGGACCGAGCCTGCGGATCTCAGCGCCCATTCGCTCCGTCACCAGGGCGTTGCCGCGCAGCGGCGCTGACGCGTCTCCGGCGTAAAGCACCAGCGCGTCGAGACCAGTTTTCGCCGCCGCCGCTGCCGTTAGACGGCATTGGTTCGAGGGGAGCGCACCCGCCACCACGAGAATGTCGCTTCCTTGCGCAAGCGCCTCGCCGATCCAGAATTCCAGGCTTCTGACCTTGTTGCCGCCGAATGCCAGCGGCATGCAATCATCGCGCTTTATCCAGAGCTGCGGATGGCCCGCGACAGCACCGACGCGGTGCATAGGCTCCAGCGGCGTCGGGCCGCCCACGAGATCGACCCGCGGAAATGCGCTCAGCATCACGTCAATCCAGATCCACGATTCGGGCCGCCCCGACGCGACGCTCGGCCCAGCGGGCAAAGCGAAGAACCGGATAGCAATAGACGAAATACATCGCGGCGATCAGCCCGTAGATGAACAGGACGTCGCGGGGGAAGCGCAGAATGGAAATCTCGCCCTGCCGGGTCAGCTCGGAGATGCCGATCACCGAGAGGATCGCCGTGCTCTTGATGATCATCACGTAGACGCCGCTCATGGGCGGAACCGTGAGCTTCAGCGCCTGCGGCAGCACCACGTACCAGAGCCGCTCGAGGCGCGTCATGCCGAGTGCGGTGGCGGCTTCCGACTGCCCGCGCGGCACGGCTTCGATCGCGGCCTTGACGATCTCGGCGACGTAGCTTGACGTGTAGACCGACAATGCCACGAAAGCGGCCGTGATCGAATCCCAGCTCAGCCAGGAGATCCCGCTATTGGGCAGCACGAAATAGAACAGATAGAGCTGCACCAGAAACGGCGTGCCGCGGAGCGTGTGGATATAGAGCCCGAACAGCCCATTCAGGACCGGGACGCGCTGGCTGCGCACCACGCCGATGAAAAATCCGATCAGCGAGCCGACGACGATGGCCACCAGCGAAATGTAGAGCGTCTCGATGAATCCCTTCCAGAGGAAGGGGAACAGCGACACGGTGATGGCCCAATAACGTTCAAGCATTACATCAGCCCTGTGCGTTCCAGGCGGGACCGGCGAGCCGCTGCTTGACCATCCGGGCGAGCAAAAGGATCACCACGTAGATCGCCAGATATCCGAGCGCGATGGTGATGAAGCTCTCGTTAGGCCGGACGCGCTCGCTGTTCAAAAGAATGCCGGCGCTCGTGAACTCGAACACCGTGATGATGGACAGGAGCGACGTATCCTTGATGAGCACCGCCGTCTGGCCGATGAGCGGCGGCAACGTATTGGCGAAGGCTTGCGGCAGCACGATATGGCGCAGCCGCTCGTTGAACGTCATGCCCACCGCCTTGGCGCCTTCGATCTGCCCGCGAGGAACGGATTCGATGCCCGCGCGAATGATCTCGCCCATGTAGGGCGCGCTGTTGAGGACGAGCGCGGCGATCCCGAAATACATGTCGCTCCAGGACTTGGCGATCGGCAACAGCGCGGGCAATCCGTAATAGACGAGGTAGATCTGGACCAGAAGCGGCGTCGCGCGGATGAACGCCACATAGGCGGCGATCGGCCGGTAGAGCGCCTGGCGATCAGAGAGCAGCGCGACGGCGATAAACGTTCCGAAGATGATCGACAGGACGAGGCTGATGCCGGCAGCAGTGAGCGTGTTGCCAAGACCGGCCGCGAAGCGGTCGAGATATTGCGCCACAATCCGATAATTGTAGAAGTCGAGGAGCCAGTTCATCCCTGCCCAATCGGTCGCCTGCCGGAGGAAGTCAGCCGGCCCGAGGGCCGGCTGATGCTGTTACTTGTGGTCTTTTTCCCAGTCGGTGGAGTTCCACCAGTAATTCACCTGGTTCTCGAGCCGGCGATCGGCCGTGATCAGCTCCACATAATTGTCGAGCCAGAGCTTCAGGTGGAAGGCATTGGCCTGAACGGCGAAAGCGAGAGGCTCGCGGGTGATGATGCCGTCGAGAATCTTGAGATTGCCGAATTCACGCACAAAGTTCGAAACGTTGCCGAGGTCCGAGACCGCGGCGTCGAGACGGCCGCCCGAGAGCGCCTGGGTGACCGCCGCCGTGCCGCCGGCGAATTCCTTGAGCGTCGCCTTGGGCATGAACTTCTTGATCGCTTCGCCGTAGGAGCTGGCTTGGGTGGCGCCGATATTGAGACCCGCCTTGTTGAGGTCTTCCCAGGTCTTGTAGGGAGCATCCTTGAGCGAGACCGCGACGGTTTCCTGGTAGAACATCGGACGCGAGAACAGGAGCTGTGCGGCGCGCTGCGGGGTCGGCGTCATATCCGCCGCGATGATGTCGACCTTGCCGGACAGGAGCGCCGGGATCAGGCCTTTGAAGTCGTAGTCCTGGAACACGATCTTCACGCCGAGATCGGTCGCCATCATCTTGGCGAGCTCGACCGCGAGGCCGGTGCGCTCTCCCTTCTTGTTGACGAAGCTGACGGGTGCGCCCTGCGACTGGACGGCGACGCGAAGCTCGCCGCGCTTGAGAATTTCATCCATCTCGTCGGCATGCGCCACGCCGGCAAAACCCATGCAGGCCGTCACGGCGGCCATGATGGCATTCCGAAGTCTCTTCATTGGTCTTCCCTCTTCTTGGTTGATGATTTTTCATTCCCTTGACGGTGACAAGCGTCAGAGAATTTGGTCCAGAAAGGCCCGGGTCCTCTCGTGAGACGGCGAAGCGAAGAAGGAGCCCGGCTCCCCTTCTTCCACGATCCGCCCCTGATCCATGAAAATGATGCGGTCCGCCACTTCGCGGGCAAAGCCCATCTCGTGAGTCACCACCGCCATCGTCATGCCGTCACGGGCGAGCTTGCGCATGAGATCGAGAATGCCACCCACCATCTCGGGGTCGAGAGCGGAGGTCGCCTCATCGAACAGCATGATTTTCGGGTCCATCGCGAGCGCGCGGGCAATGGCGACGCGTTGCTGCTGACCGCCCGAGAGCTGACTCGGATAATGATTGGCACGATCGGCGATGCCGACCTTTTCCAGGAGATCGCGGGCGCGAACCAGCGCCTCGCTGCGCGGTCGTCCGCGGACGACCACCTGCGGCAGCACCACATTCTCCAGGGCGGTCTTGTGCTGGAACAGATTGAAGTGCTGGAACACCATGCCGATCTCGGCGCGCATGCGGTTGAGATCCGTCCGCTTGTCCGCCAACGCCACGCCGTTGACGACGATGTTGCCGGTATCGAATTTCTCCAGCGCGTTCAGGGTGCGCAAAAGCGTGCTCTTGCCGGAACCGGAGGGGCCGATGATGACGAGAACCTGGCCGGGCTCGATGGTCAGCGACACCTCGTCGAGGGCGAGATGGGAGCCGCGCCCATCTGCGGACGGAAAGGTCTTCGAGATCTTGTCGACAACGACGATGGGATTTGCGCTCATCAAGCCACCTTATACATCCGTCGGAAACCTGCCCGAGAACGCGATGGCGACAGGCCCGGTGAGCGTGATGCTCTCGTCTTCATGGATCTCCACGTGCAAGACTCCGCCCGGCATGTCAACGGTGACGCTGGTCTCGTCCGTCAGCCCCCGGCGCCGTGCCGCCAGCACGGCCGCGCAGGCCCCGCTGCCACAGGCCTGAGTCAGAATGCCGGGGCGCTCCCAGACGACAAGGCGAAGCCGGTCCGGCGCGACGAGTTGCGCCACGCCGATATTGGCGCCTTCAGGCAGCATCGCGTGATCTTGTAACGCAGACGCCCAACGCGGCACATCGACCGCATCCCTGTCGGCGACGAAACACACGAGGTGCGGGTTGCCGAGATTGAGCGCAGTCGGCTGCGCGAGCGGTCCCGACGAGAGATCCAGCGCCAGCGTGTCGGCGGCGGACGCGAGCGGAATGCTTTGCCAATCCCAGCGCGGCGCGGCAAGACGCAGGGAGACGCCGTGCGGACCGGAAGGTGTCGCCTCAATCAGGCCGCCCAGGGTTTCGAGAACGATTCGGTCGGCGTTGCTCTCGCGCAGCAAAATCCACGAGACGCAGCGTGTCGCGTTCAGGCATGTCTGCGCCTCGGTGCCATCGACATTGTAAATGCGCATCCGCGCCGCAGGACCCGGAACCGTCGGATGTTCGATGACCAGAAGCTGGTCGCCACCGACGCCGACATGCCGGTCGCAAACCCACCTGATGATATCAGGCTGCGGATTGCACGGTTCCTCACGCCCGTCGACGACGACAAAATCGTTACCCAGGCCATGCATCTTCAGGAAGGACCGGCCGGCGGGATTGACAGCAAACAAAGGAATTGACCGCGCGAAGAGAGAACCTGCCAACGGATCCTCGGCAAGCGGGGTCGAAGACTGGGAGTTGTCGGAGCGCAAGTCAAGCAATGCCGGATTCCATTGTGGACGGAACGTGTATGACAACTCGCCGGGAAATAGCGCCCGTAACAACTTTGCCCTAATAGTCTCGCTCCCGAGTCATGCCGCGTGAGATCACATGTCCGAATCCTACATCGATTCATACTATAGTCGCACGCTCGCCTCGCCCGAGGTCTATCCGGCGGCGCAGGGTTCGATCTCGACCGAGATCTGCATCGTCGGCGGCGGGCTTGCGGGGCTGACCGCAGCTCTCGAGCTCGCGCGGAGCGGCCGATCGGTCGTGGTCGTGGAGGCGCGGCGAGTGGCGTGGGGCGCCTCAGGCCGCAACGGCGGCTTCGTCACGCCGGGATACGCCACCTCCCTGTCGGCCATCGAACGCGCCGTGGGGACCGCACAGAGCGATGAACTCTACCGGCTCTCTATCGAGGGAATGGAGATCGTCAGGCGCAACATCGATGACCTGAATATCCGCGAGGCCCAGCCGAAACCCGGCATCATGCGCGTCGTTCGCTACGACGGAGGCGCCGGGCTCGAGGCTTTTCGCGACCTGCAGGAACGGAAATTCGGGCGGCGGCTGCGCTACTTGCCGAAGGACGAGGTGCGTGCGTTGCTGCTCTCGGACAAATATCACGCGGCTCTTCTGGACGAAGAAGGATTCCACTTTCATCCGTTGAACTACGCTCGCGGCCTGGCGCGCGAGATCGTCCGTCTCGGCGGGCGGGTCTGCGAGGGATCGCCCGTGCTGTCATGCGACTTCGAGGGAGCACGCAAGCGCCTGCAGACGTCCGATGCGACGATCGAGGCGGACCATGTGCTGTTCACCACGGGCGGTTATACCGGAGAGGTCTTCGCGCCTTTGCAGAAAGCCTACATCCCGATCAGCACCTATGTGCTTCTCACCGAGAAGGCGCCGGAGCTCATCGGCAGCGCCATCCGGACGAGAGCCGGTGTCGGCGACGACCGGCGCGCGAGCGACTATTACCGGCTCGTGGACGACGGCTCGCGTCTGCTCTGGGGTGGCCGTATCACCACGCGAACGACAGACCCGCGCGACATCTCCAAGCTACTCCGAAAAGAGATGGTCACGACATTTCCGCAACTGGCCGACCTCAAGGTCGAGATCGCGTGGTCGGGCCTCATGTCCTACGCGCGCCACCTGATGCCGCAGATCGGGCAATACAAACCCGGCATCTGGTACTGCACGGCCTTTGGCGGCCACGGAATGAACACCACGGCGATCGGCGGCAGGGTCATCGCCGAGGCGATCAAAGGCGAGAGCGAAAGATTGAAGCTGTTTGCCCCCTTCGGACTCGCGTGGAACGGCGGCATCTTCGGTACGGCGGCTGTCCAGCTCACCTATTGGGCCTATCAGGCGGCCGACTACGTTCGCGAACATCGCAAATAGACGCGCGCTTTCGCGAACTCCCGCGCGACGGCGGAAAAGCTTGACTCTCCGCCGGCAGGCACTCGAACAATCGTCTTTACAAAATTTGGCAAGAGGGTCTGGCGATGACAGATTTCGCGCGCAGCGGGATGCGGAGAAAGACAAGTCTCGCGCACCTGCCGACCCCGATCGAGGCGCTGACCGTCCTGAGTCGGTCGCTCGGAGGGCCCGAGATCTGGGTCAAGCGGGATGATTGCACGGGGTTGGCGGGCGGCGGCAACAAGGCGCGCAAACTCGAATACCTGATGCATGACGCAGTGGCGAATGGCGCCGACACGGTCATCACCGCCGGCGGCATCCAGTCCAACCACGCACGCCAGACGGCAGCGGCAGCGGCCCGTCTCGGCCTGAAATGCATTCTTGCTCTCACGGATTCCGTGCCGGACCGAAGCGCCGCCTATCATCGCGGCGGAAACCTCCTGCTCGACCGCCTTTTCGGTGCCGAGATCCGCCACTTCGATGGCGATGTGGATCCGGCTGCCGCGATGCTGGATCTCGCAGCCGAATGCGAGCGCACGGGCGGTCAGCCGTATCTGATTCCGGTCGGAGGATCGAACGCCGTCGGCGCGCAGGCCTATGTGGATGCGGCCGGCGAGATGCTCGATCAGGCGAAGGCCCACCATGCCGATTTCAGCCACGTGGTGCTGGCGACGGGCAGCGGCGGAACCCATGCGGGGCTCATCGCCGGGTTGGCGATCCGCCGCGCCGTCATTCCGGTCATCGGCATCAGCGTCAGTCGCGCGCGCGAGGAGGCCGAGACCCGGGTCCGCAATCTCACCCGCGACACGTTCGTCCTTCTCGGCATCGATCGGCCGATGCCGGAGATCTGGATCGACGATCGTTTCATCGGCGCCGGCTACGGGCTCCCAACGGACGCGATGGCGGCGGCCGTACGGCAGGTTGCCCGAACCGAAGGATTGCTGCTCGATCCGGTCTATACGGGCAAGGCCATGGCGGGGCTTATGGCGCTCATCGTTGAGCGGCGGCTGACCTCGGAGCACAAGGTTCTGTTCTGGCACACCGGAGGCAGCGTGGCCCTGTTCGCTTACGAGGAGGTTTTTGCCGGCGGTTGACCCCGGGTGCATTTGCGCCAGACTTCGGGGGGGTGTGATCCGAACTGGCAATTCCTGTGAGCAACAAAGTTCCGGCGGCGAATGTCAAATTGAAGCGGGCCTATGAGGACCCTGCTCCAGCGGACGGCGTCCGCGTTCTGGTCGACCGCCTCTGGCCTCGGGGCGTCAAGAAGGAGGACGCGGCGATCGAGCAATGGGCGAAAGACCTCGCTCCCAGCACCGATCTGCGGAAATGGTTCGGCCATGACCCCGCACGCTGGGATGAATTCCGCAAACGTTACGCGGACGAGCTGCGTCGCCATCCGGAGGAGGTCGGTCAGTTGCGCGATCTCGCGCGCCGCGGTCAGGTGACGCTGGTTTATGCAGCGCGCGACGAATTGCACAATGACGCGGTCGTCCTGAGAGACTTTCTGTTGGAACGCTGACATTCGCGCCAGGGACCCTCCGTTTCGGGAGCTACGGCGATCGCGATACGTGGTAGGCGACGTGCCGAGGGCCCGCCTCTCCTCCGTTGGCCGATCGAAGCGGTAGGGAGAAAGTCGCCTTGAAAGGCGCCCGCACTTATGCACTGTCTGGCGAACTACGCCCCGGTGGCTCCGCGCCACGCTTGCAAGATCAGGAAACAAACATGAAGAACAATGTCGCTCGGCGCTGGGTATTGGGCGCGACCGCCGTACTCGGTCTGACTTTCGCCGGTGTCGCCGCCGCGCAGGCACCCACCTTCTTCCGCATAGGAACGGGCGGCACCGCCGGCACCTATTTCCCCATCGGCGGCTTGCTCGCCAACGCAATCTCGGGCTCCGAAGGCAAGGGCGTCCCAGGTCTCGTCGCGACCGCGGTGGCGTCGAACGGCTCGGTTGCCAACATCAACGCGGTTCAGGGCGGCGCCTCCGAATCGGGCTTCACCCAGTCGGACGTGGCGTTCTGGGCCTATACCGGAACCGGCCTCTACGAGGGCAAGGGCAAGGTCGAGGATCTTCGGCTGATCGCCACCCTCTATCCCGAGACGATCCACCTGGTGGCGCGCAAGGGCGCGAACATCAAGTCCGTGGCGGATCTCAAGGGCAAGCGCGTCTCCCTCGACGAGCCCGGCTCCGGAACGCTGGTCGATGCGCGCCTGGTGCTGAGCGCCTTCGGGTTGACCGAGAAGGACGTTCACGCCGAATACCTGAAGCCCGGCCCGGCTGGTGATCGCCTCCGGGACGGCGCCCTCGACGCCTATTTCTTCGTTGGCGGCTATCCGACCGGCGCCATCTCGGAGCTCGCGACATCGTCGGGCATCGAACTGGTGCCGATCAGCGGACCGCAGGTCGACAAGCTGCTCTCCACCTACAAGTTCTTCGCCAAGGACACGGTGCCGACCGGCGTCTACCAGGGCGTGGGCGAGACCCCGACGATTTCGGTCAACGCGCAATGGGTCACCAGCGCCAAGCAGCCGGCAGATCTGGTCTACAACATCACCAAGACGGTGTGGAACGAGACTTCCCGCAAGCTGCTCGATGCCGGCCATGCCAAGGGCAAGTTGATCACGCTTCAGAACGCCACCAGCGGCCTTGGCATTCCGCTGCATCCCGGGGCAGAAAAGTTCTACCGCGAAGCGGGCGTCTTGAAGTAAGAGCATCACGGACCGGGAGGCGGGCCGAGGCACGCCTCCCCATCACATTGCTTATTTGACATCATTTTGATCGATTGAAGACGCGCGCAGACGCGTAAGGGGACTTTCATGCCCGTAATGGAACTCGACGAGGCGAAAGCCAGAGAACTCGAAGAAAAGTTCGATTCGGAAATCCGTTTCCGGCCGCTTGCGCCGCTCGCCGCGAAGCTCGTTGGTGGGCTTCTCGTAATTCTCTCCCTGTTCCATTACTATACGGCAGGGTTCGGCCTTCTGCCGGAAATGATCCACCGGGGCATCCACCTCTCCTTCGTCCTCGGCTTGGTTTTCCTCGTCTTTCCGTTCTCCAAGCGCGGCTATGACCAGCCGACGAAATCGACCCTCCTGCGCCCGCTCGGCATCTCGGTGGTCGATTGGGCGCTGGCGATCGCCGCGGTGATCGCCGTCTGCCACGTGCCGCTGATCCCTCTCGACGACCTCGCATTCCGCGTCGGCAATCCCACTCGGACGGACGTCATTCTCGGCGGCGTGCTGATCGTCGTCCTGCTCGAGGCCACGCGCCGGTCGGTCGGATGGCCGCTGCCGATCATTGCCATCCTGTTCATGGCCTATGCGATCTACGGGCAATCCATGCCGGGCATCCTCGTGCATCCGGGGGCAACCTATTCGCAGCTCATCGACCATCTCTACCTGACGAGCCAGGGCATCTACGGCATCGCACTCGGGGTCGTCGCCACTTACGTGTTCCACTTCGTGCTCTTCGGCGTCTTCGCCACCCGCATGGGGTTGGGCCAGCTCTTTCTCGACAACGCCGCCTGGATCGCCGGCCGCTATGCGGGAGGCCCCGCAAAAGTTTCCATCTTCGGCTCCGCGCTGTTCGGCATGATTTCGGGCTCGTCGGTGGCCAACACCGTGACGGTCGGATCGCTGACGATCCCGGCCATGATCCGGCTCGGCTACAAGAAGCACTTCGCGGCCGCTGTCGAATCGACCGCGTCCACGGGCGGACAGATCACGCCGCCGATCATGGGGGCTGCCGCCTTCCTGATGATCGAGTTCCTGGGGCTGCCCTACAGCACCATCATCCTGGCCGCCATCGTGCCCGCCTTCATGCATTTCTTCGGCGTATTCATGCAGGTTCACTTCGAGGCGAAGCGCAATGGACTTCGCGGTCTGCGCCGGGACGAAATGCCGGACCTTAAGGACGCCTGGCGCCGCGACTGGCCGACCGTCATCCCGCTCGTGGCCCTCATCGGAATCCTGGTTGCGGGCTACACGCCCTATCTGGCGGCGTTCTGGGGCATCACGCTGTGCATCGTCGTCGGTTTGCTCAATCCGCGCCGGCGCATGTCCATCCGGGAGCTGTTCGAAGGCTTCCGCGACGGAGCGAAATACGCACTCGCGGTCGGCGCCGCCGCCGCGACGGTCGGCATCGTGGTCGGTGTGGTCACGCTCACGGGCGTCGGCTTCAAGCTGTCCTTCATCGTCACCTCGACGGCGGCGGATCTCGCCTCTGGCGTCGGAGCTTTCCTTCCGGCGTGGTTTGCCGCGCCCACGACCCTCACGCTGCTGTTCACCCTCATCATGACGGGCGCGGTCTGCATCCTGATGGGTTGCGGCATTCCGACGACGGCGAACTACATCATCATGGTGACGATCGCCGCGCCCGCCTTGGTGCTACTCGGCGTCGAGCCCATCGTGGCGCATTTCTTCGTCTTCTATTACGGCGTTCTGGCGGATATCACGCCGCCCGTTGCGCTGGCGGCCTATGCGGCGGCCGGCATGGCGGGCGCCGATCCGTTCAAGACCGGCAACACCGCATTCCGGCTCGGGCTCGGCAAGGTGCTGGTCCCGTTCGTCTTCGTGTTCTCGCCGTCGCTGCTTCTCGTCACGTCGGATTTCACCTGGGCGAACTTCGCACTGGCCTTCATCGGCTGCGCGCTCGGCATCACCTGCCTCAGCGCCTCGCTGTCGGGCTGGTTCCTCGTGCGGACCCACGCCTGGGAGCGCATCGTGCTGATCATCGCAGCGCTTCTGCTGATCGCTCCGGAAATCTATTCGTCGCTGCTCGGCGGACTGATGATCCTGCCGATCATCATCAGGCACCTGATGGCCTGGCGTGCCGGGAGCGTCCCGGCGACAGTTTGATTGTCGCGGCCCCGTAACGAGCCATTCGGGGTTGGCCGTGTCGGTTGGGGAGGCTAGAGATGGCCTCCCCTCTTTTTTGCCCGGCTCCCATGCTCATCACCCGCGCCGATATCGAACAGGCCCATGCGCGCATCGCGCCCCATATCCGGCGCACGCCGGTCTGGACCCTGCCGCAAGCCTTCGGGCATCAGGGACCCGTCAGCCTCAAGCTCGAATTCCTGCAGCATGCGGGCTCGTTCAAGACGCGCGGCGCCTTCAACACGCTCCTGTCGCAGCCCATACCCGCAGCAGGCGTAGCGGCAGCGTCCGGCGGCAATCACGGCGCGGCGATCGCCTACGCGGCCAAGCAGCTCGGGGTGAAGGCCCGCATTTTCGTGCCCGAGATTTCGAGTCCCGCCAAGGTGGCGGTCATCCGCTCGCATGGGGCCGATGTGGTGATCGGCGGCGCCCGCTACGCCGACGCGCAGGCGGCCTGCGATCTCTATGTTGCCGAAAGCGGCGCGCTTCGCGCCCATCCGTTCGACGCGGACACGACCATCGCGGGTCAGGGCACGGTCGGATTGGAGTGGGAGCAGGACGGTCCTGCCATCGATACGGTGCTGGTGGCGGTCGGCGGCGGCGGGTTGATCAGCGGCATCGGCAGCTGGTGGGGCGGACGGGTCAAGGTCGTGGGCATCGAGCCTGAAGGTTCGCGCGCGCTCCATGCGGCGCTCGAAGCCGGCGAGCCGGTCGACGTGGAGATCGACTCGGTCGCGGCGGATTCACTCGGGGCGCGCAACACGGGCGACCTCGTCTTCTCGATCTGCTCCGACACGGTCGATCACGTGGCGCTGGTGAGCGACGTCTCCATCCGCGCCGCGCAGGCGACCCTCTGGCGCGATTGGCGCATCGCCTCCGAGCCGGGCGGCGCGGCCGCGCTGGCGGCTCTGATCTCCGGCGCCTACCGCCCTGAGCCCGGGGAGCGGGTCGGGGTGCTGCTCTGTGGGGCCAATGTGGAGCTGACGAAGCTCGACGGCGTGGTGAATCCGTAAACCGTTACCCACCTTGTGATTGTATTCACACTACGAGCACGCACAAGTGCATCGCGTGTGTGTTTGCGGGAATGCAAGACGGTCTTGCAGCGGCGTCCCAATACAATTTTTAGTTTATAATCCAGGCGGTTAACTGACTAAGAGCGTCACCCGCGCGTCTTCGCCGCTGCATCTGAACAGTTTAGGTGTTGACCAAAAAATGAGATGTAATAACGTTTGGTGAACCAGCAAAGGGGCGCCAAATGGACACTACTATAATCATAAGCGGCATAACCAAATCCGTGGAACTTGTCGGTGAGCAAGATCAAATCGTGGTCACCGAGACGGGGCAGATTCTGATCGATGAATTTGTGGCGCCGGATGACGGCATCCGCGATCTCGAATCGACCGTCTGGCACGTCACTGCCACCGTCTATGGCGAGGTCCACGCGCAATGGAATGGAATTTTTATTCGCGCCGTCGATTCCGTCATCACCGTCGGATCGACCGGGACCGTGAGCGGGGGCAGGAACGGGGTCGCTCTCAACCTGGGCAGCCGGCTTCTGAACGACGGCAACGTGACCGGTGTGCTCGCCGGCGTTCTGGCGTCGCTTGAGAACGTCACGATCCACAATACGGGATCCATCTCGGGAGCGGTCGGCGTCCTTGGAAACCAGACGGTTGGCGATGAAGCAAACCATACGGTTCTCGCCAATTTCGGCTCGGTCTCCGGAACCACGCACGGCGTCTGGTTCTCGAATTCCAGTGTCGTGACCAACGAAGGATCGATCGCGGCTGCCGGACATGGTGTGTTGCTCTCGACGCTCGCAGGCGACGTCGCCCGATTGACCAATTCCGGGACGATTACGGCCGCCACGGCAGTCGGCGGCGGGGTGGGATCTGAAATCATCCTCAATACCGGTAGTCTGCAGGGCAACGTCGTCCTTGAGGCGGGCGATGACACCTATGACGGCCGCGGCGGCAGCGTGACCGGCACGGTCGATCTCGGCGATGGCGCCGACACCGCATACGGCGGCGCGGGCGATGAAGTGATCCTCGGCGGCACGGGTGCCGATTGGCTCGATGGCGGCGCGGGCGCCGACCAGATGGACGGCGGCGGCGATGACGACACCTATGTGGTCGACAATGTCGGCGACGTGATCGCCGAGGCCGCCAATGCGGGCACCGATACAGTGCGGGCCTCGGTGGACTTCACCCTGAGCGCGGAGGTGGAAGCGCTCATCCTCACGGGCGCCGACGACCTGTCAGGCACCGGCAATGCGAGCGCCAACATGCTCCTGGGCAACCGCGGCGCCAACCGGCTTGCCGGCGCGCAGGGCAGCGACGTCCTCGATGGCGGCGCCGGCCTCGACACCGCCGTGTTCTCGGGCGCGAAGGCGAATTATGCGTTCGCCGACAACGGCGACGGCAGCATCACGGTCACCGATCTCATCGGCCAGGATGGTTCGGACACGCTCAGCAACATGGAATGGGCGGAATTCGCCGACGGCACGATCTCGATCGCCCCGCCGGCAACGCCCAGCGTCAAGGGCAGCGTGTCGCCCATCAACGAAAACGCACCGGCCAACACCATCGTGGCAACGATTGAGAGCAGTTCGCTCGCGGGCGAGGCCTTGCACTATCAACTGGTCGACGATCTGGACGGCAAGCTCGCGATCGATGCCGATACGGGCGTGATCACGCTCATCGGCGCGGTTGACTATGAATCGACCACCGACACGGACCTTCAGATCGCCGGGACGCGGAAGTTCTACGTGCTGGAGGTGAAGGCCGTCACGTCGGAGGGCCTCGCCCTGTCGTCGGCGAGCATTTCCGTCACCGTCTACGTCAACGACGTGAACGAGGCTCCGGCGGAGCTCAGCTTCAGCAACGGGACGCAGACGGCCACCATCGACGGCGTCGTCGGCAACGGCACTATCGTCGGCACGCTGATGGCGAGCGACCCCGACGGCGATACCCAGCTCGTCTATTCGTTCGATAGCACCGGCAACGGCAACTCGAGCGGCGCGGGCAATGCCGGCGGCCTGTTCAAGCTTGAGGGCGGCACCCTGAAATTCGCCCGCACTCCTTCGGCAACGGATCCTGAATCCTACACCGTGACTCTCAAGGTCACGGACAAGAACGGCGGACCGGGGGCGACCTCGTACTACAAGGACTTCCTGATCAACTTCAATCCCGGCGACACGCCGCCGACGCCGAACGTTCTGTCGATTGCGCCCGACAGCGCGACTCATGCGGAGGGCGATGCGGGTCTCACCGATTTCACCTTCGTGGTCACCCGCGCCAACGCGGCGGGCGACACGGAAGTGGATTGGGAGGTGGTGACAGGCGGCGCGATCGAGGCGACGGATTTCGATCTGCTCACCGGCACCGTCCAGTTCACCGGTACCGAGACCACCAAGACCGTGACCGTGCAGGTGAAGGGCGACCTCGCGATCGAAGGACACGAGACCTTCACGGTGAAGTTGAAGGACGTGTCGGGCGGAACCATCAAGGTCAATGGCGGTCAGGCAACCGGCACCATCACCAATGACGATCAGCCGACCTTCTCGAATCGGGCGCCGACGGACATCCAGCTCTCCGGCCCCAATGCGGCGATCGAATATGCGGGCGCGGGCACCGCAATCGGCACCCTGACGGCGTCCGATCCCGACGTCGGAAACACGTTCTCGTACTCCCTGCTGGGCGCGGACGAGCGTTTTGAAATCGTCGGCAACCAGGTGCTGGTGAAGAACGGCTTCAAGCTCGATTTCGAGCAGGTCCCCGCCCACCAGATCGTGGTTCGGGCGACCGACAATTCCGGCGCGGTCTTCGACAAGGCCCTCACGATCGGGGTCATCGACATCAATCCGGAATACACCCTCGGCAGCGCCTTCGACGACGTTTTCAAAGGCGGCAGGAGCAACGACAAACTCGGCGGCGGCCTTGGCAACGACATCCTCTGGGGCGGGCTCGGCAAGGACACGCTGACCGGCGGTCTGGGCAAAGATACGTTCGTGTTCAACACCAAGCTGAACAAGAAGACCAACAAGGACGCCATCAAGGACTTCAACGTCCGGGACGATTCGATTTGGCTCGACAACGCGATCTTCAAGAAACTCGGCAAGAAGGGCACCGAATTGACGCCCGCCAAGCTGAACAAGAAGTTCTTCACGGTCGGCGACAAGGCGCAGGATGCCAACGACTATCTCGTCTACAACAAGCAGAAGGGCGTGCTGTATTACGACATCGACGGTTCCGGCGCGAAAGCCGCTGTGGAAATCGCCACCACCAAGAAGAACCTGAAAATGACCTACAAGGACTTTTTCGTCATCTAGAGTCGGATTCAGTTTATTCGAATCTGATCCGGCTCCATTTTTTTGTTGCCGCATGATCTTTCGGCGAACCGGCATCCACTTCGCCGGATCAAGCTCTAGCGCCACGCGGTCGGCACCAGAACAATCAGAAACCCCCGCTGTCGCCAGCGGGGTTTTTTGTCTGCGATCGGTGGAATGTCAGGCGGCGCGCTTCTTGCCCGGCAGCAAGCCGCGGTTCACCAGCGCTTCGGCGATCTGCACCGCGTTCAAAGCCGCGCCCTTGCGCAGGTTGTCGGAGACGCACCAGAACGACAGGCCGTTCTCGACCGTGATGTCCTCGCGGATGCGCGACACGTAAGTGGCGTCTTCGCCCGCAGCCTCGTGCGGCGTCATGTAGCCGCCGGCTTCGCGCCGGTCGATCACGACGACGCCGGGAGCGGAGCGCAGGATGGTGCGCGCCTCCTCGGCTGAAATCGGATTCTCGAATTCCACGTTGACGGCTTCCGAATGACCGATGAAGACCGGAACGCGCACGCAAGTGGCAGTGAGCTTGATCTTGGGATCGAGGATCTTTTTCGTCTCCGCCATCATCTTCCACTCTTCCTTCGTGTAGCCATCCTCCATGAACACGTCGATGTGGGGGATCACGTTGAAAGCGATGCGCTTCGGAAACTTCTCTTCCTTGATGTCCTGCAGCGAATAGAGCGCCTTGGTCTGCCGATCGAGTTCGTCCATGCCGTCCTTGCCGGCGCCCGACACGGATTGGTAGGTATCCACCACCACGCGCTTGATCGTGGCGTGATCGTGCAGGGGCTTCAGCGCCACCACGAGCTGCGCGGTCGAACAATTGGGATTGGCGATGATGCCTTTCTTCATGCCGCGCACGGCCTCGGCATTCACTTCCGGCACCACCAGCGGCACATCCGAATCGTAGCGCCAGGCGGACGAGTTATCGATCACCACCGCGCCCTGGGCGGCGATCTTCGGCGACCATTCCTTCGAGATTTCGCCGCCCGCCGACATGAGCACCAGATCCACATCGGAAAAGTCGTACAGGTCGAGCGTCTTGGTCTTCAGCGTCTTGTCGCCGAAGGACAATTCGGTGCCCTGGCTGCGGCGCGAGGCCAAAGCCACGACCTCATCGGCGGGGAAAGCGCGCTCGGCGAGTATGTTGAGGAGCTCACGACCCACATTGCCCGTCGCGCCGACTACGGCGACCTTGTAACCCATTGAACTTCTCCTGTTGTGTCTCCCCGGAAATAGCGGAACCCTGATCGGGTATCGCCTCTCGCCCCGTGGGGAGAGAGGACCGGGGACGACGAGGCTCAGGCGGCCGTTTTCACAGCCGTCGCGGCCGTTTTGGCGGCCGCCATGACGGTTTTGGTTTTGCTCGTCGTGTGTTTGAGAGCCGTCATTGCCAGCGTCCATCCGGGGCTCGCTTCAAGCCCGGTCCGGCAGAAACACATCAAAGGCGGGCATCCTGTCAAGCGATCTCTTCAGGACGGCCCGGTAACGACTGATTCACGCTGCCGGGTAAAAGCCTTCGATCCTGCGCCGATGATACGGTAGAACATGGGTTCCGACGCGACGGGCGCGTTCGAGCAGGGGTGGCATGCGAGCGATCTATGCCGACGAGGATGAGGACGACGTGTTCGACCTGAGGGACGAACGGCCGCTGTCCCGTGCGCGTCGCCGTCTGCCCTGGCTGCGCATGACGCTGTTCTCGGGCCTGTGCATCGCGGCGCTTGCCTATCTGGCGCAGCAGGATCTGGCCGAGCAGCGATCGGGCGGGCAGACAGCAATCCCAGCCACAATCCTGGTCGCGCCGCCGCCGGCCTGGGCTCCCCTGGTTCCCGCCCGGACGGCCTATGGCCTCGACAAGACCCTGGATCCGGTGATCGCCGAGGCGCGCCAGCATTCCGGCGGTGGTCGCGAGGATACGCTGATCGTCGGCGCGTTGGGGGAGCAGCGTTACGTCCGTGTCGTTTTCAGCCACGGCATTCCGCCGACGCCACGCAGCTTCTACGTGGACATCGTGCGCCGCGCGGCAGAAGCAGGCCTCTCGGTCGAGCGCAACGCCCAGACGGCCATGCTGCCGACAAAATTCGGCCCGGTCGAGAGCGCCGCCGTCACGCTCGCCGGATCGAGCGAGCAGAATTGCCAGGCCTTCCGTTTCCACGATGGCGAGGCGGCCTTCGGATTCCAGGGTTGGCTTTGCGGCTCGGATACCGTCGATATCCATCGCCTCGCCTGTTTCATCGACGGGGTGACGCTGTCGGGCGCGAGCGACCCCGCCTTGACGGCTCTTTTCGCCCGCGCCGGGCGCGCGCCGCCGGAAGAATGCGCCACCAATGCGCGGACGGCCTCGATCGGCGCGAAGGCTTCCAAAGCGCCTAGCGGGCGGACATTCGCCCGCTAGAAGCGCATTCGACCGTCATCCGTTGTCTCACAGCCCGCGTTTCTTGAGCCAGTCCCGCATCTCGGAAATTTCGCGCTCCTGCTCGCGAATAATGTCGGCGGCCCATTTGTTGATCTGCTCGTCCTTGCCGTGCTGCAGAGCGACCTTCGCCATGTCGATGGCACCTTGGTGATGGGGGATCATGCCGCGCACGAAATCGGCATCCGCGTCGCCCGAGAACGGGATGTCCATGGCGCGATGCATCTTGGCGTTCGCCGCGCGGTAGGCCTTGGTGGCCGCCGTGTCGGATGCAGTCACTGCGGAAGCGGCGTGACCGGAATGTCCGCCGGAAGCGGCACCCTGCGCGAGGGCCAGCGTGGGAAAGGTCGCAAAGGCGAAGGCGAGGGCGAGAGATCGGGTTTTCATCAGCTGTCTCCTTTGGATCGAGCGGGTGGGATCAGCGACCCCGCGTGCCATGGCGAGGGTGTAATCCTTCCCACGATGGCAAGGTCAAGCGCTGGCCGCTCGCCGGATCTGGCGCCTAGCCAACCCTGACCGCCACCCGATGCATCACGTTGCAGCCATAGCCGTTGGGGTTCCAATTGGCGGCGCGGAAGGGTTGCGACCGCCCTCGCGTATCCGTCGCGCGGACATGAACCTCATAAAAACCATCGCTCGCCAGCGGCAGGTCGGCGCGCCACCGCGTCCAGTCATAACGGTTGCGGGGCGGCGTAAGTGTCGCGGCGATCCAGGTCGCGCCGCCATCGACGGTGACCTCGACCTTGCTGACGCCGTCGTCGCCGGCCCAGGCGGCGCCGCGAAGATCGAGCAAGCGTGTGCCCGCAGAGTACACGGCGCCGTCGGCCGGGCAGGACACGATGCTGCGGACCGGCATCGATTCGAGAATTTGCGACGGGATGTCGCCGACCTCCTCGCCCGGCGCGACCGGCTGAACGGGGACGCGGTAGGACAGGCCGGTCATGCCCGGCCCGTCATGTTCGCGGTCGCGGATCCAGATGCGGGTGAGCCATTTCTGGCTGAGCGAGCCCGGCCAGCCGGGAACAACCAGCCGCAAGGGACCGCCATGCAGAAACGGCAGCGCCTCGCCGTTCATCGCGAATGCCAGCAACGTGTGCTCGTCCAGGGCCTTGGCCAAGGGCATGCCGCGGGAGATGGAAGGCTTGCCGGCATCGCCGTGCTTGTCCGGATCGGCGCCGTAATGCGCGGTGTGCGAAGCGCTCGCCTTGAGGCCTGCCGCCGTCAGCACGTCGGCAAGCGATATTCCTGTCCATTCGGCGCAACCGACGCCGCCATTGGTCCATGGATTGCCCTCCGCCTGCGGCGCGAAGAACGAACGCCCGTTGCCGCCGCATTCCAGCACCATCCGGAAGGTCTTGGTCTCGAACCGGTTCTTGAGATCGGCCACGCTGAGACGAAGCGCCTGTTCGACTTCGCCGTCGATGACGAAGGTCCAGGACTCGGCGTCCCCGGCGGGCTGAGGGAGCAGGCCGTTATTGCGGATGAAGAAGCGGGCGGCCGGCGTCGTCTCGTCGTCGAGCAGGTCTTCCGGTGTCTCAGCAACCAGCGGCGTCTCGCCCAGAACCGCGAGGCGGTCCTTGCCGTGGGGTCGAAGAAGGGGGTGCGGAAGGTCTGTCATCGGTCACATGTCCTTTTGGCAGCGCGACGTGTGGCGGCGGAACAATTTAAGCGAAGCCGTTTTGTCCCGATACTCCGCTGTCTTTCGGGAGGCATCCGGCCCCTCGCGACAGCAACTGGCGCTGGAGTTTGAACCATGCGACGCCTTGCTCTCACTACGGTGGCTTCCCTCGCCGTGTGTTCCGCCCTCTCGGTCGCGGCCGAGGCGCAGGACCGCCCGCTCGTGCTGCGGGTGCAGCCCCGCTCGTTCCTCGATCCGGGCAACGTGGCCCCCGTCGGGTCCATGAATCGCTACGTGACGTCCGGACAGATGTCGATCGTATCGTCGCCGCCCTGGAACAACAACGAACGTCTCGGCGGAGCGAGCGTTCTGCCCGATCCGATCGGCGGCCCGTTCGTCGGCGCGCGCAATCCCTTCCCGCCGATTCCCTTCGAGGTGGAATCGACTGGTTCGGTCAGGTAGCGACGAGCAGGGCCGCGAGTGCGATTTCGTAGCCCTGACGCTCCTATCGGAGCGTCTCCAGTTCGCGGACGATCGCGTCGCCCACATCCTGCGTGCCGACCGCATTCGCGCCGGGAGCCGCGATATCTTTTGTGCGCGTGCCCGAGGCCAGCACGTTGGCGATCGCCTTGTCGAGGCGGTCCGCTTCCTCGATGAGGCCGAACGAATAGCGCAAAGCCATCCCGAACGAGCCGATCATCGCGATGGGATTGGCCAGGCCCTTGCCGGCAATGTCGGGCGCGGAGCCGTGGACGGGCTCATAGAGCGCCTTGCGCTTGCCGGTCTTGGGGTCCTCGGCGCCGAGCGAGGCTGACGGCAGCATCCCGAGCGAGCCGGTCAGCATCGCGCCGATATCCGACAGGATGTCGCCAAACAGGTTATCGGTGACGATGACGTCGAATTGCTTCGGGTTGCGCACGAGCTGCATGGCGGCGTTGTCGGCCAGCACATGCTCGAGTTCGACATCGGCGTATTCGGCTTTGTGGATTTTCGACACCACCTGTCGCCAGAGCACGCCCGTCTTCATGACGTTGCTTTTCTCGGCCGACGAGACCTTGTTGCGGCGGGTCTTCGCCATCTCGAATGCGACCCGCGTGATGCGCTCGATCTCGCCCGTGGTATAGACCTGCGTATCGACCGCGCGCTGCGAACCGTCTTCCAGCGTCACCAGTTCCTTCGGCTCGCCGAAATAGACGCCGCCGGTGAGTTCGCGCACGATCACGATGTCGAGCCCTTCGACGATCTCGCGCTTGAGCGACGAGGCATCGGCCAGCGCCGGATAGCATATCGCCGGGCGGATATTGGCGAACAGACCGAGATCCTTGCGCAGGCGCAGCAGGCCAGCCTCGGGCCGCACGTTGTAGGGCACCGCATCCCATTTCGGCCCGCCGACCGCGCCGAACAGGACCGCGTCCGCATCCTGCGCGCGCTGCATGGCGGCGTCGGTCACCGCAACCTTGTGGGCATCATAGGCCGCGCCGCCGACGAGATCCGTCTCGGTCTCGAAACCGATGCCGCTTTTGCGGAACCAGCTCACGATCTTCTCGACCTCGCGCATGACCTCGGGACCGATCCCGTCGCCGGGGAGAAGGAGAAGCTTGTGCGTTGCCATGATAAGATTTCCCTGATCGCGGATGCGCCATCGCATGGCGCCAAAGACATGGATGGTCGGGACGGGCCCGACCATGACGACAGGGGTTTAGGCGCGAGGGCCCATGCTTGGCAAGGCTTTGTGGTTGGGCAAAGGGTACTCCGGGGCGATCAGCTCCGCAGCGCCTCCAGCACCTTGCCGCCCGGCCGGCCGCGCTGCTCGAGGCCGATGCGGCGTTCGATATCCTTGATGGCCTCGCGAGTCTTGGAGCCGACCTTGCCGTCGGGCTCGCCCACATCGTAGCCGCGGGCGGTGAGAAGCCGCTGCAACTCGCGGCGCTCGGCGCGCGACAGGGGCGGGTCGTCGGTGGGCCAGGCGGTGCGGATGCCCGGCAGGCCCTTGAGCCGATCGCCCAGGAGCGCGATGGCGAGGCCGTAGGATTCGGCGGCGTTATAGGAATAGACCGCGTCGAAATTCTTGGTGACGATGAAGGCGGGCCCGTTCAGGCCCGCCGGGATGAGCACCGCCGCCGCGTAATCGCCCGAGAGGGGGCGTCCGTCGACGCGGGTCACGCCCATGGCGGCCCAGGATGAGAGCGCCCGCTTTTTTTTGCGGCCGGCGAGCGATGCGCTGAAATCCGACGGCAGGCGCACCTCGTAGCCCCATGGCAGACCGTTGGTCCAACCGGCCTTCTTCAGGAAATTCGCTGTCGACGCGACGGCGTCCGGCACGGAGCTGACCACATCGCGGCGGCCGTCGCCGTCGCCATCGACCGCGAGGCGCTGGAAGGTCGAGGGCATGAACTGGGTGTGGCCGAAGGCGCCGGCCCAGGACCCTTGCAGCAGACCCGGATCGATATCGCCGTCCTGCACGATCTTCAGCGTCGCCATCAACTCGCCGGTAAAATAGGCCTGACGGCGCGGCGCGTAGCAGGAGAGCGTCGCGAGCGATTGCACCAGCGGGCGGTCACCGAAATTCTTGCCGAAATCCGACTCGACGCCCCAGACGCCGGCGATCACGTAGCGATCGACTCCAAAGCGCGCCTCCGCATTGGCCAGGGCCTTGCCCCATTGCCGCATGGCGCCGGCGCCGTCCTGCACGCGCTGGTCGTCGACGAGGGCCGAGAGATAATCCCAGATCTCGGTCTTGAACTCCGGCTGGCTGTTCATGAGTTCGAGGATCTTGAGATCGGGCTGGATGCCGCGGGTGGCGGTATCGAAGGCCTGTCCCGAGATGCCCTTCGCGGCCGCCTGGCTGCGCAGTCCGGAGAGGCAGGAACGGAAATCGGCCTGGGCGGATGCCGGCAACGCCGCAGCCACACCAGTCATCGCAAGGACAGCGAGAGCAAGATGACGAATCATGCTCCCGATTGTGCGACCAATTTGGTTAATATTGGGCAAAGCCCGAAAAATCGAACCGCTTCGTCGTCAGGCCGGGCTTTCTCCTCAGACCCAGGCGCGCTCGTTCAGCTTGTTCTCGAACGTGTCGATGGCGACGCCCTTCTGCATCGTGAGGCCGATGCCGTCGAGACCGTTGAGCAGGCAGTGCTTGCGGAACGGATCGATATCGAACGTCACCGAACCGCCATCCGGCCCGCGAATTTCCTGTTTTTCCAGATCGACCGTCAGGGTCGCGTTGGCGCCGCGCTCGGCGTCGTCGAACAGCTTCTCGAGATCCTCGGGCGAGACCACGATGGGCAGAATGCCGTTCTGGAAGCAGTTATTGTAGAAAATGTCGGCGAAGCCGGTCGAGATCACGCAGCGGATCCCGAAATCGAGCAGGGCCCAGGGCGCATGCTCGCGCGACGAGCCGCATCCGAAATTATCGCCCGCCACCAGAATCTCGGCCTTGCGATAAGCCGGCTGGTTGAGCACGAAATCGGGATTCTCGGAGCCGTCGTCCCGGTAGCGCATTTCGGAGAAAAGACCGACGCCGAGGCCGGTGCGCTTGATGGTCTTCAGGTACTGCTTGGGAATGATCATGTCGGTATCGACATTGATGATCCGCATCGGCGCCGCGACGCTCTCCAGCACAGTAAATTTGTCCATCGCCCTACATCCTCAAACCGATGCGCAACCTGCCGCGCGAAGCGTCTTATCAAAGCCTTCCGCCGAGCACTAGTGTTTGATGAAACGAGTCGGATGCGGCGCTTGCACTCCTCGCCTCATCTCTTGGACTCCCCACCTCGTCCTGAGGAGCCGCAAAGCGGCGTCTCGAAGGATCCTCCAGTAATCCCTGGAAACGCCCCGCCCTTCGAGGCGGGCTTCGCCCTCCTCAGGTGAGGCTTGGGGTGAAGCTCCTGTGGTACTGCCCTTGCGGAAAAACGTGCTACACGAGACAAGATTCCGGGGGGACATCATGGATCAACTGGCACTCTTTCTGTTGTTCGGCGCCGCCATGCTGGTCGCCTGGATAGGCTTGCGCCGAATGGCCATCGGGCTCTTCTGCCTCGCTGTCGTGCTCACGGTCGCGGATTACCTGCACCACGCCACCGACACGCTGAATCTCTCGTTCTGAGGCCCTGGGGAACATGCTGACGCCGCGCTCCGCCGTGACCCTGAATGCGCTCGGCCTTTATGCCATCGCGCTGCTCCTGCTCGCCGCCTTCGTGTTCCAGTTCATGCTGCACGAACTTCCCTGTCCGCTCTGCCTGCTGCAGCGCGTCGCTTTCGCGGCGCTCGCCATGGGGCCGGTGCTCAACCTGCGCTATGGGCCGCGGGCCAGCCATTACGCGCTTTCGCTGATTGCTGCCGTCATGGGCGCCGGAATTGCGATGCGCCAGGTGCTGCTTCACATCATGCCGGGCGATCCCGGCTATGGCTCGGCGATCTTCGGCTATCATTATTACACGTGGGCGCTCGTGTGTTTCGTCGTCGCGATCGTACTGATCGCCGTGGTGCTTTTGTCCGACCGGCAGTTCGACAGCCGCGAGAGGCCGATTCTCGGACCTTTCGAGAAAGGCGCATTTTGGCTCGTCGTCGCGGTGATTGCAGTCAATGCGCTCAACGTCTTCGTCGAATGCGGCGGCAATGTCTGCCCGGATAATCCGACGACCTATCTGTTGCTGCCGTAGCCGACGGGCCGCGCTCGAGGAACCACATGACGCACCCATCGGTGGAGCTCGCAGCTCGCAACAATGCGCTTTGGTGCGATGCCGTCTGCCGCGCTCATGGACGTCCCGGCGAGTTCCACGATACGCTCTGGTTCAACCGGTCGGGAACGCCCCCGTTCTATCCCGACGCGGTGACGCTCGCCGGTGCCAGTGCTGTTCCGGAGCAATGGCGCGCGCTGTCCGCCCTCGTAGAGCTTCCTCGCGACGGAGGCTGGGCGGTCAAGGACAGTTTTTCGAGCCTTGATCTGCGCGTACTCGGGTTCCGGCCCTTGTTCGATGCCGCCTGGATCGGACTGAAGCCTGCCCCCGAGTTCGCGCCCTTGCCGGCCGATTGCCGCCTCGCCGATATGCGCAACGAACCGGAATTGGCAGCCTGGGAATGCGCCTGGAAGGGTGAAAGCGAGCGCGACGGGCGCATCTTCAAACCTTCCCTTCTGTCGGAGCCCGGCATCATCTTCGTGGCCATCATCTCGGAAGAACGCCTCGTTGGCGGCGGCGTCTTGAACAAAGGAGCCGGCGTGGTCGGCCTCTCCAATCTGTTTGCCCGTGAGATCGAGATCGAGATCGTCTGGAGGAGCCTCGTCGCGCGCGCCGCAGAGGCATTTCCCGGCCTGCCTCTGGTCGGCTACGAACAGGAGCCCGATCTCACTGCGGCCCTTCGGTGCGGTTTTACACGGATCGGATCGCTGCGGATCTGGCACCGCTCCTGACACAGCGATCGCAAGAAACGGATAGCGCCCGGACTCCCGGCTCTTCCACAATGAAAACCCGCCATTGCCGGAATGCTCACATGACCTCGGACGCCGCGCGCCTGCCCTCGACCTTCATCCGCCTTGCCTGGTCCAACCTTGCGGCCCAATCCGCCGAACAGATCGCCCTTGCGGCGGCCGCCATCGTCGCCGTGCTCGCCCTCGGGGCGAACGAGGGCGAGATCGGCCTGCTCCAGATGGCATTGACGCTGCCTTATCTTTTGTTTGCCATCCCGGCGGGCCTCCTGGCCGATCGGATTTCCCGGCCGAAATTGATGGTGTGGGCGGAGGTGTCGCGCGCGGCAGCCTTGCTGGCGATCGTCGCGCTCGTGCAGGCAGGCCTCATCACGTGGCCGCTTCTGGCGCTCCTCGGCTCGATCGCCGCCTGCGGGACCGTCGCCTACAGCGTCGCCACGCCATCGTTCGTGCCGAGCCTCGTGCCCTCCGCCTTCCTCCCGACCGCCAATGCGCGCATCGAACTCGCCCGTACGCTCGCCTTCACCGGAGGGCCTGCCCTTGGGGGCATGCTCATCGGATGGGCGGGCGCCGGTCCCGCTTTTGGAGCCGCCACCGGGCTCTCGATCGTCGCCGTGGTGCTGCTCGCCGGCCTGCGTGAGCCGCCCCGTCCGGCACCGACCCATCGCCAGCCGCTTCGCGACATGATGGAGGGCGTCAGGTTCGTGGCGCGCCATTCCCTCCTGAGGCCGGTTCTGGTGACGCAGTTCGTCTTCAGCACCGCGTTTTTTCTCGTTCTCACGGTATTCGTGCCCTACGCGGTGCGTCATCTCGGACTGAGCGCTGCGGGTATCGGCCTGACGCTGGGCCTTTACGGCGCCGGCATGGTGACGGGCGCGCTCCTGGCACCACGCGTGATGGGGCGGCTGCCCTTCGGCATCGTGATCGGCATCGGCCCCATCGCCGGCCTGGTCGCCTCGCTCGTCATGGCGCTGACCATCTGGGTCCCGACGCCGACCTTGGCCGGGTTGAGCCTGTTTCTGTTCGGAATCGGTCCGATCCTGTGGGTCATCAGCACCACCACGCTGAGGCAGGCAGTGACGCCGCGCGATCTTCTCGGCCGCGTCTCGGCCGTGAGCGTCCTCACGCAAGGCGCGCGCCCGCTCGGAGCCGCATTGGCCGCGCTCATCGGCGGGTTGTTCGGCGCCGAAGCTTGCCTGCTGCTGGCGGTGGCGGGGTTTGTCGCCCAGGCGCTGGTGATCTGGACCTCGCCCGCAATCGGGCTTGCCCGGCAGCCGGACATGATCACGGAACATGGAGTCGGGCACGGGACGCTCGACCATCCGAACACCACCGGGCGGGCATCGCGTCCACGAGAACCGGCAACATCGTAAGCGTCGACGGAATCCTCATGCGCCCAAGGCTGGCGCTCGCGCGCCGAACTTCTCGCAAACTCCGGTCGCGAGCCGCCGATAGGCTCCTTCGATTTCCTCTGGAATGTCGACCGCGACGATAAATCCCCTGCCTTTGGGTCCATAGCCCTGCGGATCGTTTCGCAACCGCGGAATTTCGCCCATCAGCAGGGACAGGAAGCGGTTCATTGCCCATAATCCCGCGACATTCTCGACATCGAAGACAAGGCGATCACCTTGTTCTCTCACGCGCGGTGTGAAAGTGGGCCAATTTAGGAAGCGAACCGAGGGCCGGTCGCGCCAGACGTGCCGGAAAGCAGCATCGGTGCGCCGCTGCATCGTCGGATCCTGAATTAACAGGATCCGTTGCGGCTCCAGACCCTGTGCATCAAGTGCGCGACGCGACAGACTCGCGTTCTCTCCACAATTCGATGAATCCGGTTCGACGATGATGCGCGCAGGATCCACGTCCCAGAACTCCACGGCAATATCCCTTAGGATCGCGGCTTCGGTTCGATCGGAAGTGGGAATATTTTTTGTAGGTCTTGTGCTCGCTCACCTCGTTGCAAAGCAGGTGGGTCGAGTGCCCGACGCCGCCCGAGATCAGGAGGTTCCGACAACGATCCTCGTTTAACAGCCGGAATGCGGTTTGAGCGGTATGCAACACGCTGTTTCCAGCAAGGATAATGCTATCGGCCGTCTCGGTTGGTAGCCCCGAGCATCCGGCCGACGACGAAAAATCACTCAGGGCGAGAAACCCCGCGATCGCGTTGATGGCCGCCACGTCGCTCGGGTCGAGCGCCTTGATTTCAGATCTCATCTGCGAGATCCCTCCCTTCTCGCTGTGCTCTACCCAGCCGCCGCCTCGATGGCTTCCATGTCGTCGTCGGAAAGGCCGAAATGGTGGCCGATTTCATGCACGAGCACGTGGGTGACGAGGTGACCCAGCGTCTCCTCGTGCTCGGCCCAGTAATCCAGCAGCGGCCGGCGATAAAGCCAGACCATGTTGGGAAACTGGCCCGTCTGCATGACGTCGCCACCTTGCGCGAGGCCGACGCCACGAAACAGGCCGAGCAGGTCGAACGGCGTTTCGCATTCCATCTCGGTCAGGGTCTCGTCGTCGGGGAAATCCTCGACCCGGATTACGACGCCGTCGCAGAGCTGGCGGAACGCCTCCGGCAAGCCCTCATAGGCCGCATGCGCCAGGAGCTCGAAATCCGCCAGCGACGGTGCTTGCAACTTCGCAATATCGGTCATGCCGCCTGCCGTGATCAGATCAGCCGGAGCTGCACGGCGAGCCAATAAACCAGGACGACGAATCCCACCACCGAAAGGCTGCGGCCGATCCGACGGCCCCAGAGCTCGATCGGGTCGGTGCCGCCATCCTCGGCGGCGCCAACGGCGTCCCGCCCCGCAAGATGGTCGGTCATGCGGCGGCTCATACGGTTGAGGGACGACGAGCCAAGGGTTTCCGAATCCCGTTTCACACGCTCCAGCGCCTCGCGGGATTCCCGCTCCGGGTCATTCATCGAAGCCTCCTGACGTGCCCCCTTGGTCGAGTGGAGCTTGCCCCGCAACCTTTACCCTGATGGAGCGGTGTCTCGAAGGACGATGCACTCTTCCTCAGCCCCGGGTGCGGATATCCACAAACCGTCCGGCGATCGCCGCCGCCGCCGCCATGGCGGGCGACACCAGATGCGTGCGCCCCTTGAAGCCCTGACGGCCCTCGAAGTTGCGGTTGGAGGTGGAGGCGCAGCGCTCGCCCGGTGCCAGGCGGTCGGCATTCATGGCAAGGCACATGGAGCAACCGGGTTCGCGCCAGTCGAAGCCCGCGGCCTTGAAGATCGCGTCGAGCCCTTCGGCCTCCGCCTGCATCTTCACGATGCCGGAGCCGGGCACGATCATGGCGTTGACGGCGTCGTGCACGCGTTTGCCCTCGACCATTTTGGCAACGACCCGAAGATCCTCGATGCGGCCATTGGTGCAGGAGCCGATGAACACCCGGTCGAGCGTGATATCGGTGATTTTCGTGCCGGGCTTCAGGCCCATATATTCGAGCGCGCGCCATTTCGACAGGCGCTTGTTCTCCTGCGGGATCTGGTCGGGATCCGGAACCGCGCCTGCAACCGAGATCACATCCTCGGGGCTGGTGCCCCAGGTGACGATCGGCGGCAGGCTCGCCGCGTCGAGCCGGAGCTCGGTATCGAAGACCGCGTCATCATCGGAACGCAGCGTTTCCCAATAGCGCACGGCCGCATCCCAAGCCTCGCCCTTCGGCGATTTGGGACGGTCCTTCAGATAAGCGTAAGTCTTTTCGTCGGGCGCGATCATGCCGGCGCGGGCGCCGCCTTCGATCGCCATGTTGCAGACCGTCATGCGGCCTTCCATCGACAGCGCCCGGATGGCCTCGCCCGCATATTCCATCACGTGGCCGGTGCCGCCCGCGGTGCCGGTTTCGCCGATGATGGACAGGATGATGTCCTTGGCGGTGACGCCCTCGGGCAGCTTGCCGTCAACGGTGACGCGAAAATTCTTCGCCTTCTGCTGGATCAGCGTCTGGGTCGCGAGCACATGCTCGACCTCCGACGTGCCGATGCCATGCGCCAGCGCGCCGAAGGCGCCATGCGTGGAGGTGTGGCTGTCGCCGCAAACGATGGTCATGCCCGGCAGGGTGAAGCCCTGTTCGGGACCGACCACGTGGACGATGCCCTGGCGCTTGTCGAGCTCGTCGAAATATTCGACGCCGAAATCGCGCGCATTCTGCGCCAGCGTCTCGATCTGGATGGCGGATTCGGGATCTTCGATCCCGTGCGTCCGGTCGGTCGTCGGCACGTTGTGATCGACCACCGCCAGCGTCTTTGCCGGCTGGCGGACCGTGCGGCCCGCAAGGCGGAGGCCTTCGAAAGCCTGCGGGGACGTGACCTCGTGGACGAGATGGCGGTCGATATAGAGAAGGCACGTCCCATCATCCTGCCGATCGACGACGTGTTCGTCGAAGATTTTGTCGTACATGGTGCGGGGCTTGGCCATCATTCTCATTCCAACGCGTTGCAGGACACTGTGCTCAGGTTTTAGCGGTTCTGCGCCAACGCGAAAAGATGTTTTGGCGGCGCAGGGCGAGCCGGGACATCATCGCATAGCGGATCGGCTTTCCGGCGCAATAAAATTCTGAGCGGCGCCGTGATCGCGAATGCAAAAAAGCGCGGCCGTGACCGCGCTTTTTTTCAATCTCGCAGGAGCTTGCGCGAAAAAATTACTCGGCGGCTGCCGGGGCCTTGCCCTTGCCGCCCTTGGCCGGCTGCCGCTCGACGCGCTCGGCGATACGAGCCGACTTGCCGCGGCGATCGCGCAGGTAATAGAGCTTGGCGCGGCGCACGAGACCGCGGCGCACGACCTTGATGGAATCGATGTTGGGCGAATAGACCGGGAACACGCGCTCCACGCCTTCGCCGTAGGAAATCTTGCGGACGGTGAAGCTTTCCTGGAAGCCGGCGCCGGAGCGGGCGATGCAGACGCCCTCATAGGCCTGCACGCGGCTGCGTTCGCCTTCCTTGACCTTCACGTTGACGATCACGGTGTCGCCGGGCTGAAAGTCCGGAATGGTCTTGCCGAGCTTCTCGATATGCTCTTTGTCGAGCTGCTGAATGATGTTCATGGGTCGATACTCCAAGCCGTGGCGTGGCTTTCGGGATGATCCCGATGCCCGCAGGATTTCGGCGTCCTGTTGTGAATTGTGGGCGGCTATACAGGGTTTTGGGGGGATTGGGAAG
>NZ_VCMV01000022.1:0-13593 GCF_008757455.1 Microvirga brassicacearum
GCAGTTCGGCGGGAACCGAGAGCGATTCCGGCGCGGTCGCTTACTCATCCTGTACCGCCGTGGGCTTCGAGGGCGTACAGGATGTTCTGCTCGGGAAGGTATCCAAGCTGGTGGGAGCTCAGAACCGAAAAAACAAGCACGGAGTAGCAGTCCATACCTCACACACCCTGCGCAACCTTTTGGCTCCCGAGCGACCGGGCGTGGGCTATTCCAGGCCTGCTGGCTCAGAAGGAACTTCTGGAAATCCTAATGTCTGTCTTTCCCTCCTCACGCTACTCCCCCCCTGTTGACTTCACCACCGGGACTCGAAGATTCGGCTTTGTGAAGTTCCGCTTGGGGCATTCACGCAAGGGGACGGTATTCTTGGTAGAGCAACTGTTCCTGCCGAACGAACGTGGCTGGATGTTTTTTCAACCATCGTTTTTTGGCCCTCCGCACCTGGCGTTCATGCCGCGAGGGCGTCATCGCGCAGACTTCTCCGTCGACGTCGTCTCACCTCGGGGATCGGACGCGGTCCGTCTCATTGTGAGTATAGAGCCCAGAGGACGGCGCAGGATCTATCGGGACGGGGCTCAACTCTATTGGTGCAGCATTCTTGGTCCAGCGGATCTCGATGCTCACGCGGCGGGGGTGGCCCATCGGTTGCCCAATGGCGACTTTGCCCTTCGCCTGCAACACCACACAACGATGATGGCTTCAACGGCATCACTGCCTCGGGGTACTTCCGGGCATCGCCTTGGAACCTCCAAGCGTGGCGAGGGAGCCGTAAATGCCCAATACGGCCGAGATCCGCATGAGCACTTCAACACCCAAAATCAGGTCCTGTTGCTCTCGCGCCTTTGCCACCCATTCGCAAAACGTCGCGACCGGCGGATCTCCGACAATCCGAACTTGCTCTGCCTCAGTGAGCCCCCACTGGCCGGCGGATACAAGGAAGGTCCGCAGACCAGGTCCGCTGAGACTTCGGCGGTTTTCTAACGCGAAATCGATCTCATTCGACATGCAGACTCACTCCGGTTCATGGCTCAATGAGCATAGCAGGGGACCGGCTTCTTGCCCCAAGCCTCCGAGTGACGATCACCCTTGCGCGCGATCCCGCGATCAGGATGCCGTTTCCGCCAAAGTTAACCGATCCAGAGATGCGCGGGTCACGACGACGATTTCGTCGTTGTCCACTATCGGCAGGCGACCGGCATTGGCTTGTCCACGATGCGGGTCGCCGCCGGCAACCCGTCGCTGCGGCAACCACGCCGAGCGATCTCATGCGGATCGACCCCATCAAACCAACCCGTGACTGCAATCGCACACCAGCTGGTCCGCTTCGGGGTCAACTCCGGTCGTAGAACGCAACCACTGAAGGTCCGCTTGCGCATCTTCCGAGGACCTTCCGCGCACCAAACCCGTTGGAGAGTCCCTTTCATTGTGGGCGGGTTCAAATCATTTTTGTTGCCACCGATGTCTCACCAAATTTACGCGGTTGTTGCGAGGCAAATGTCTTGTCAGGTCAGCGGCTTACCAACAATCCGGTGGTCTTTGCTACCGAATGCCGCAGCGACCTTCGTGTTTGCGGAGGCAGCATGCCGGACAAGAGACATCTGGCGGTGCTTCAAATTCCCGAGTTGATTCCATCCCAAACTTCGGCTGAGTCGCTTTGAAGTGACGGATGAGACCGATTTTTGGCAGGGCAAACCTATTGGCCAGTCTCAGTGCACGCGCACCCGTATCGGTCCGCCGCAGGGGTGCGGCGGGCTTTGCCTTCCTTTGAAGCGCATTATGGGGTGAATGTGACCAACCTTTGGGTACGGTCCCGGGAAGTTCGCCGTCCCTTACCGCTCACTGCCCTCAAGGGAGCGATCCTCCGAATATCCTGCGGATGACCTCATCGGCACCGGCCTCGAAGCAGCGGCCATGGCTGAGCACAATTCGCTGTGGGCGCCAGGAGCGGATCTTCCCGATCGCCGCCTTCGCCTTGCGCCGCTGGAAGAGGAGCGGCAGCCGCATGCCGAAGAAGATCTGGCCGTAGGGATGATACATTCCAGTGAGCCTGGCGGCCATTCGCCAGGGCTCGGACATCTTGTCCAACTCGAGATTGATGATCGTGTCCGTGAGGATCAGCGTCCTCGAGGTCTTGTGGAAGAAAATGATCTCCTTGAAATAGCCGCCGGGGAACAGCAGTTGGTCGATCTCCCCGCGCCATTCTTCCTGCGCATGGGCGTCGAGATCCCTCGTGAAGTCGATGTCCACTTGCCGGGCCCGTGCCCGTTGGCGCACCCGCGGTGACGCCCACGCAATCGCGTCCGGAAACGCCCGTGCCCATTCCCCGATATGCGCGTAGTGGAATTGGTTGGGCGACACGAGATGACGCACCGACCCCAACCGCTGCAACTCCCCGGCCAGTCCCTCGTCGAACCTGATCGGCGAATGGAGGACGAGGTTGCCGTTCGACAGCCGCACCACGGTCATTCGGGTCGTGAACGGAAGCGGCAGCCTGATCCCGCCGACGGTCAGGTATTCGAATGGCCCATCGACGATGCCGATGTCCGGCGCAAGTGGCTTGTAGACGTTGATCGGCTCGTAAAGGGAGGCACCCATGGTGCAGGCCGCCAAAGTGCTGCGGAATATGGAAGTTACCGCACCTGCCCGCAGGCTGGCTACGTGCGCCGAAGAAGGTTTGCACTGCCGCGTCGCCTCTGCGCGGGATGCCCGGCACCTGACCGCACCCGGCCTGAAGGAGGATCCCCAGGCAAGGATCTGCGTGATCCCGAGGGTGGCGATGACCACCCTCAGGCTTGGCTTCGGCATGGCAGGATCACTCGCCAGGGATTCGGTTGCGGAGTTCGACACGCGCGGATCTCAGCAGCAGCCTGCGGGTTCCGAAACCTTCTCCGCCACCTTCCGGCATCCACGGAGCCACAGCCACAGCCGTTCTTGCCACTGGCCTTGGCGTCGGCATCCGCGACGCAGCAGGCGGGATTCGCTGGCGCATTCAGGGGGTCAGAAGTCGAAGTTTCGCTTTACCCCGTGTGCATCCATCAGTTCCCCCAGGCCGTCAACGGTCAATTCCAGAATCCTGGCGACCTTGCGCACCGAAATGGCTCCCCGGTCAAACCCTTCCGACACGGCCTCGAGGAATTTCCGGCTCAGGAGGAGCGGCGTCTGACCGAGCGGCATCATCCCGCCGTTGTGCCTGAGGTCCGAATCCTGGATCGCATCGACTTGGGCCTCGTCTATCCATCCCATGGTCTTCAGGCGCCACTTCAGCGATACGGCGCTTACGCCGAATTCCGTAGCCGTCCGGTTGAGCCAGCCTACAATGTCCCCGTCGGGTTTTGCGCGGGCTTCCAGCAAGTACCGGGGCATCAGCAACCCGGCAGCGAATTTGTCCGCAAGCTCCTCGACCCGCTTCTTGCCCCGGCTCGTGCTCGTCCCGTCCTTCATGACGGCCGTGAGGCGCCGGGATGCGAGCTTTGAGCCAGCGACGAGTGCCGCCAGTGCCCAACAAGGGCTGGTTCGCGATCTTCCGCCACTATGGTCCGCTCGACCCATGATTCGACAAAGGCCTGGCTGCCCAGATCGAAGCGGCGAAGTGGTCTTGCCTGCGCGAGTGGCGACTGTTCTGGATTGGGTCAGGCTCTGAAGATCTCCTGCCTTCGCGAAGGTCTGCTTCGGCCGGACAGGCAGACCAAAGCCTTTATTCCGAGACGGGCCAGGAGGCGGCCTTCCGCCTTGGTGCACTCTGGAATGCTTTGGCCCTAAACCGAGCCGAGCTAATCTCGATGGGTGCAATCCACGCCGACCCGTATGGGAGCTATCCGATCATAGCCCGCCAGGACGCACCAGGAACTGGCGGGCTCGTGTGCCTACATCGTGTACGCGGCTCTTGGTTTCGGATGCTTGAGGAAGAAGCGCATCATCTCGCGACTGGCATCGGGTCCCCGGGGCTCAGTATAGGAGCCAGTCGGACTTCCCCCGGACCAGGCATGGCCCGCCCCGTGAAGAACCCAATGCTCAAGCATCGGGTGGCCGGTGTCATCGCTCGCGACCGTGCGGGTATAGCTGATCCCGCCGGGAGCCTGATCGCGGCTGACCGTCGTCTGGAAATCGGAACCCGCCTTCGACTGAGCAACGACCTGGTCCCCGTTGACGGGGTTCACGGTCGTGTCGCGATCGCCATGGAACACGATGGTGGGAACGGGCTGCTTGGCCTCCCGGTGACGAGGCGCCCCGCCCTGGCGCATGGCGGCAAACGCTGAGGGCATGTCACGAGCGACCCCGCACGCCAGCCCAGAGTGGACGCCCACGGCAGCATAAAGATCCGGGTAGGCAGAGCCCATGATCGCCGCCGCTGCCCCGCCGGCGGAGAGCCCAGCGACATAGACCCGTCCGGGGTCGACTGAGAAGTCATGCGTGATCTGACGGGTGATACCAGCGATCAGTGAGGGCTCGCCCCGATCCCGCTGCTGATCGGCTGCGTTGAACCAGTTCCAGCACTTGGACACATTGGCCGACTGGGCCTGCGCCGGATAAGCAACCAGAAACGTCTGCTCCTCGGCCAGCTCGTTCATCTGCGTGCCGGCGGCAAAATCGTCCGGCGATTGGGTGCAGCCGTGCAGCATCACCACGAGGGGCGCAGGCTGACCTGTGTAGCCGCTGGGGATGTAAACCTTATATGCCCTGCTTCCAGCCTCATTGGCAAAGGTGCGCTCTTCGAAGCGGGCCCCCTCGGGCAGCGGGGCCGGTGCACGGGCTGGACCAGGTCCAACCAATCCATCGGGGCCGACCCCGGAACCGGGTTGTCCCATGCGCTTGAGGAAGCCGCGTAACGCTTCCGGTACCTGGGATTGGTCCACGCCCCCGGTAAGATCCTCAAAGGCGTGAGGCTTCAGAGATGGGATGTTGAATCTCGGCGGAGTCCACGCGCCTTCCTTGGAGGATGGTGGCACAATATCGATGGTCTGCCCACCCCGCCGCAATGGCTGCTGGCCGGCATCTTCAGCCCTGACAGCCGAAGTAGCGGATGGATGGGCGCTCGCAAGCCCTCCCTGAAGAATTGCCATGGCTTCTGCGAGCCGGCCTTCACAGGTGAGACGGGTCGCCTCGAGCATGTCGATGTTCGGTTGTGCGTTCATGGGTTCGGTCCTCTTTGTGGGGTGACATGGGGCAAAGCCGCGCCTGCCCCTTACCGAGTCGGAAAGGGTCGGGCAGGCTCTAAAGACAGTGAGACGGGTGCTACCCGGTGGTCAGCGAATGCGGTCCTTGAGTGCCTCTTTTACAGCCGGACTGGCATGCAAGGCGCCAAGGACGTGAAGGGAGGCGATTGTCTGCCGCGCCAATTCGGGCGTGACATCGTTGGCGATGCTGGCGAGACCCAGAACCTGGATGTGCAGCACTTCACCGGCAGCTTGCACCGCCTCCAGATCCTGGCGGCTGTAGTTGCGCAGGCCAAGATCGAGCTGGTGCCGCTCAACCGACTTCCTGACGGCGTCGCTGTGCCGATCAAGCTGGTTTCGAATGGCAGTCCGGATGAAGTCGGTACGGTTGGCGTAGAATCCCTCCTGGACCAAGAGATCGATATGGCCCAGGTCAACATAACCGAGGTTGATTGTGATCTTCTCGCTGTCTGAAGCCTTAGGTCGAAGTTCGTGTACATTGTCGGCCATTGCGACCCTCCTCTCACCATCTAACAGGATGGTATATGGATGGAGGGCGAGCACGTTCAAGCCCGGTCCTGGGAGCGGACCACAGAAAGGTCCGCCGAACGGGGCTGAAGCGGAAATTCGGATAAGGTCTGCCTAGTGCCAGAAGCGGACATGCCAGCAACGATCCGTGCGCCACGTTCGCAGAGATCTGTTGACTGTTTAACTTTAGGATTGGACTGGTTCAGGCCGGCAGCCCGGCAAGACGCAAGCCCTCGCGCAACCGTTCCACATCCTCGTCCCGTCGCAGGTACGAGACGTCGACGACCCAGTCCACATATTCGCTTGGACCTGCCGCAGGATCGCCACGCCAGTAGCTCCGGACGGATTGGACAAAAATTTCAGCGCATCGCTGCGCCTCTTCGATGCGACCGAGATGACCACAGGCCGCCGCGCGCCAGGCCATGTCCCTCGGATGGCGCGCTGGCGCGTCGATTGTTCGCCGTTCCAGAAGGGTAGCTACTTCGCTATAGCGGCCAAGCAGGAAGAGGATGCGCGAGAAATAGTAATTGTACCAGTAAGGGTGACGCGGATTGAGCCTGAAGGCGATCTCGGCCGCGCACAGAGAGCGCTCGGGCTTCCCCACACATGCCTGAACCCATGCCCAGAAGATCTGGATCATGGGATCATTCGGGTTCATGGCACGAGCAAGATCGGTGTGGCGTTCGGCGCGATCAAAATCACGCCAGGTCAGACACATATACCCGAGCGTGGCGTGCACCCGTGGGTCGTTCGGATCGAGCGCGACTGCTTGTTCCGCCAAGCGCAATGCCGTGATCCGGTTGTCGTCCTGTTCCCGAGATATCCCCACGCCACCGTCCGTAGAGCGGTTCATGTAAGTATAGGCGAGACCCGTGTAGGCGCGAGCGAACGTCGGATCAATCTGGAGCGCTTGCTCGAACAGGGCTTGCACCCGCGCCTGGGCTTCGAGTGTGAACGTATCGGAGAGGCGATATCCCTGAAGGAAGAGGTCATAGGCGCGGATGTCCTCCGGCGAACGCCGACGGGCAGCCACCTCGCTGTCGTCGATAACCCGCTGAGCCACCGTTGCCACAATGCTCTGCGCGATCTCCTCCTGGATGGCGAACACGTCCTCGAGGGCCCGGTCGTACCTGTCTGCCCAAAGATAAGCTCCGGCAACGGCATCCACAAGCTGAGCCGTGATGCGCACGCCGTTTCCGGCCCGGCGGACACTGCCCTCGACCACGTATCTGGCACTGAGCGCGCGGCCAATCTCGCGCACATCCATACTCTGCCCACGGAACGCGAAGGAGGAGTTGCGAGCGATCACGATGAGTTCGCGGAAGCGTGCGAGCTCCGTGATCACATCCTCGGTGATGCCGTCGCTGAAATAGACCTGCTCGGGATCCGCGCTCATGTTCTCGAAAGGCAGTACCGCCACCGCAGGCTTGTCAGCCAAAGGGAAAGTTGCCGTTGTGACGGCACGAGCACCATCAAGCACGATACGGTAGGCTCGCACGGCCCGCACGATATTCTTGAGGCGCTGTTCACCCGCATACTCAAAGTGACAATCCAGCTTGCCTGAGAGCTGGTCATGGGCCGCTCCGGAGATCAGAACGCCCCCTGACGGGCACGCCTGCTCCAGGCGGGTTGCCACGTTGACGCCGTCGCCCATTAGATCATCCCCCTCGACCACCACATCGCCGAGGTTGACTCCGATGCGCAGCACGATCCGACGCTCCGGGGGAATCTCCTCTTGGCCAGCCGCCAATTGCCGTTGGATCGCCGCGGCGCAAGCCACCGCACCCACGACGGACCCGAACTCGGCGATGAGGCCGTCACCCATCAGCTTGACGATACGGCCACGGTACTCGGCCAGGAGAGGCTCCAGAACGGTCTGGCGCAGGCTCTTCAGAGCGGCCAGGGTTCCGGCCTCGTCCGCCTCCACGAGCCGTGAGTAGCCGACCACATCGGTCGCCATGATCGCCGTCAGTCGTCGTTCTACTTGGGACGGCATCGTCTTATCCCCCGCAGCTTCAACCCCGAAATGCAACCAAACCGGAGGCGGAGAACAATACCTCAGCGGCGCCTCTGGGACGACCGCGAACGGCGACGGGGATGCGGTTGCCGGCACCAGCGAAGGGTCAAAGTGCGAATAGAGCCGAGCTAATGAAGGTCGGCTCATCCTTTCGATGCGAGGCTAGTTGGTCGTGCCTGAGCGACGGGTCTGGTCTGCGGCTCTCGTAAAAGCAACAGAGCACAACAGACCTCAGTCGATCAGGGACAGATCCCAGCAAGAGGAGTATCATCCTCGGGCGACGATAGCTTCTCTGGGAATGAGCCATGAAGTCGATCCTCGTTCCTATGGAAGAGCATGTCCTCATCCAGTCTGTCCTTAAGACGGGGCTGATGCTCGGGCGTGCCCTGGACGGCTACATGGAGGGCATGGCGATCACGCCCAACATGCCCTCCTCCTACGCGTCTGATATTACCATTGGCGCGATTGGCGACATATCATTTCTTGATCCTGAGGTTCGCCGCCGACGGTCTGAAGCCTCCCGTCGTCTCTTTGAGACGTTCATGGCGGCCCAAGGGGTTCCGCGGCCCGACACTGGTCCAACCGGGCTTTGTTTCGGCTGGCGCCTAGGAGAACTTAAAGAGGATGATTTTGTTGGCCATTATGGGCGAGCGTTTGACATTACCGTTCTCGGGCGGCCGAGCGACCAAGCCAATCACCCCCGGCCTCCCACGGTTGAGGCAGCGCTGTTTGAAAGCGGCCGGCCGGTTCTGATCGCTCCGCCGACTCCGCCCGAGACGTTTGGTGCGACGGTTGTGATTGCATGGAACCGGAGCACGGAGACGGCACGAACCGTCGCGCTGGCCATGCCGCTTTTGGCCAAGGCGCACCGAATCATCGTGATCGATCTCGAAGACTGGGGCGTGTCAGGTCCGTCGACCCGAGAACTCAGGCACACTCTCAATCGAAACGGCCTGCCGGTGGAGATCCGAACTGTCCCAAACCCGAATGGGCACGCCGGCGAGGCAATTCTGTCCGCGGCTAGGTCGATGGGTTGCGACCTGCTTGTCAAGGGAGCTTACACCCAGAGCCGATTGCGACAGTTCATCTTTGGCGGTGCAACCAGCCACATTCTGTCAAATACGACAGTTCCGGTCTTGATGGCTCACTAGCCATAGTCTCAGCACACTTGCGGGGACGAACGAGTTCGGCCAGTGGCACTTTCGTGCTGGGGTCCGGAGATCACGGAAACTCATTCAGCCGGTCGTCACCGTGATTTCCGGTATGTGCAGGGGGATGCCGCGAGACATAGTGCGCGTGGGTGGGGAAGGACCATCCGGTTGGTCGATCTGCTTCAGAACGGCAATTCGCACAACAGACGTCGCTTGCCCTCCCCTGGACATACCCCGCGAAACCCTAACTCGGCTTCGTATGTCAATCAGCCCTTTAATTGCGGGTCTGAGTCAAGTCGGGATCCGCTGTGCCTTCGCCGGGGTCATGGTCCTTTCCGAGGTCAGTGCCTCATGATGATGGTCGGGTCGGGTGCCTCAACGTACGCCACGAAGTCCGGACGAACCGTCGTCAGCTGATTGACCGAGGTCACCACAACCACCATCCCGGCGGGGACATCACGGGTTCCGCGAGCCGGATACCCGAGAACTGGATTGGATGGATCGCAGCCTATGCAGTCTTCTCCTGCCCAGACTCGAAGGTTGTGCCGTCAACCCAGAGACAGTGAAGCAGAACTGCGAGCTTGCGAGCGATGGCGACCTCCGCCTTCTTCATGCCTATTCGCTTGAAAGGCGCATTCCCCATGCTTTCGGCGTCGACCATTTCTTCGTGCGATGCATCAGAATGCTGGCCGCCGCCTCATAGAGATAGCTTCGTAACAGCCGATCACCCCAGCGCGAGACACGGCCTTTGATGTCGGTGTCTCCCGATTGATCTCGTTTCGGCGTCAGGCCGAGATAGGCCACCCACGTTGGCAGCGGAACGAAAGCGTGAAGGATCATCGATTGTGTGGCGGAAGGTGAGCGCCGTTACCACGCCGATGCCCGGAACCGTCACCAGTCGTCGCGTGGTGTCGTCTTGGTGAGCAAGCTGTCGAACCTGTCTGTCGAGTTTCTCCTGCTCACGACAGACCTGCTCATGAATGGTCAGCAAAGAATGAATGACAGGAGCCAGCCCATGCCTATCACCGATTAGGTCCAGGACGTCCCGTCGGAACTGCGAACCGATGGATCGCCCGAAGAGCAACCCGTTTCGTTCACATGGAGCGAACCTGGTTCTTGAGGTCGCGCCGGATGCCGACCAGCCTGGAGCGGGCGACCAGGATCGAGCGAACGGTTTGACTTTACGCACTCTTGACCTTCACCTCGCGGTACCACCCGACGCGAACCAAGTCAGCAAGTCCGCGAGCGTCGTTCTCGTTGCTTTTGTTCATTCGTACTCATAGCGTCCCTTTCGCACGGCGGGCATGGATGCAGACGACCGGCAGCCCCACGTGGGTCACAGCCAGATCGACATCGCTCCCGTCTCGAAGCCAATCCGTTCAGCGTGGGGCGCATGCTTGCGCAGCAGCGCCGTCCAAACAGCCTGGATCGGAGTTCGCCTTTCCCTGAAAGACGAGCTTGCCAGTCGCGTCCACAACACAGACGGACGTTTCCTTTTGCGACGCATTGAGCCCCACGTACTGCTTCATTTCCTTCTCCTCAATCGTCACTACGACTGGTACCAGCCGCCAAGTAAGTCTGGTCGAAAGGAGCAACGACAGCAATTACGTCATCGTGCGCAAAACTTGCATGCCGGAACACACGACGCATCCTCGCTGCGAGCTTGGTCCAACTCGGGCGAATGGACGAGGCACATCAGGAAGCGGCACTATTCATGACGAGCATTCCGCTCTTCACGACCAGCTTTTGGGCCGCGGTGCAACCTTTCTGCGACGAGGAGATGCGCGAGCAATTCGTTGACGGATATCACAAGGCCGGTTGCCAGACTGACGGACGATCCCGGGCGCCGCCTAGCGCGGAGGTTCGTGCGACTGCTGGATTGGGACGGGCTGAAGCAGCCGCCCATGCGCTTGCCTGCCGTCTTCCGGGCCAGATGTTCCACCGCGGTAGCGCCCTCTTTACGCCCATCAGGAAACAGCTGTCAGCCCAGCTTTCCGCAGCCCTTCCAGGAAATGAGCCATTGGTTTCATCGTGTACGGAACCGAGTCCCGGACCCAGTCAAGCGAAACATTCGGCTGCAATTGCCGAAGGGTGCTTATGGCGGAAGTCGCTTCCTCGACTTGTCCCGCCTGCGCCAAGCTGGCGCACAGGACGCGATGCGCGCCCAGGATGCCTGGCCGGAGCTGCACGGCTTGGCGCGCCCATTTGACTGCCTCGGGATATCGCGTCGCAAGATAGTGGGCGGCGGCGATGCCAGCTAGGATGAAGCCGTTCAACGGGTCGCGGGGGCTCATCCTCAGCGCCTGCTCGAAGCAGCATAAGGCTTCCTCAGACCGGCCATCGAAGACCAGCGTCCAGCCGAGAGCGCCATGGGCAGCAGCGAAGTTTGGATTGAGATCGAGGGCGGCGTGGAGGTGCCGGACCGCGTCATCTGTCCGGCGCCCAGTGAACGCCAGATATCCAAGCGCCGCGTGAGCCCAAGGATCGTCCTCGTCCAGTTCCACTGCGCGATGGGCAAGATGGGCGGCAAATTCTCGATCGCATCCAGCGGGTATCCATCCAACGTAGGCTGAGACCAAAAGCGCGAAAGCCAGCATGCTGTGCGCTGGCGCGTAGTTCGGATAACGCTGCACGGCTTGCCGCAAGATGGTGATTGCCGTCTCGCTTTCGGCTGCGGTCAGTTTCCAAAAGTGAGACAGACCACGGGCGACGAGATCCCAGGCGTTAAGATCATCGACCGATCGCAGTTCCGCACGTATTCCCTCGGCCGCCAGGAGCTTCGGTTCGATGGCTGCCGTGACGCTGGCCGTGATCTCGTCCTGAAGCGCGAAAATGTCGGCAAGCTCACGATCATATCGCTCTGCCCAGATATGGTTGCCCGTAACCGCGTCAATGAGCTGGCTAGTGATGCGCACGCGCTGTCCGATCTTGCGCACACTCCCTTCAAGCAGATAACGGACTCTAAGATCGCGCCCGACCTGCTTTGCGTCCGCGAACTGACCTTTGTAGACAAACATTGAACTGCGAGCGATGACGAAGAACCACCGCAAGCGCGACAACGCAGTGATGATGTCCTCGGTGATCCCGTCACTGAAATATTCCTGCTCAGCATCGCCGGACATGTTGGTGAACGGTAGAACTGCGATCGAGGGCTTGTCATCGGGCCTCCCAGCAGATGAGACGGGTTGGGTCGGGTCGCTCCACCCGTCCAGCCGCACCCTATAGGCCCGGATGGGCCGGTCGAGGTTTTTGACGCGCTGCTCGCCCGCAAATTCCAGGGTCAGATCAAGCTTGCCCCGCAGGTGATCGTAGGCCGTGCCAGAGATCATAATCCCGCCGGGCTCACAGATCTGTTCCAGCCGCGCCGAAATGTTGACCCCATCGCCGAGGAGATCCTCCGCATCGACCACCACGTCACCAAGATTGACGCCGATGCGAAATACGATCCGGCGCTCTGCCGGTACCCCCGCCTGGCGCCCGGCGACGTCCTTCTGCACCGCGACCGCGCAGGCGACCGCATCAACCACCGAGCCGAATTCGGCGATCAGACCATCACCCATCAGCTTGACGGTTCGGCCGTGATGCTCAGCCAACAAAGGGGCAAACACCTCGTGTTGCAGTGCCTTGAGGGCCGTCAGGGTACCGGCCTCATCCTGCTCGACGCGATGGGAATAGCCGACCACATCCGCCGCCAGGATCGCCGCAAGCCGCCGCTCTACCCATGCTGCTGCCATCGTGGATCTCCCTTAGGGAGGTTCGTTGGACGGGGCTGCGACACTCATCCGCAGCCATCCTTCCGCCCGCGGGATTTCACATCCGTGTGCGGCATCATACCAGCCCCGCATCAAAGTGGCGAACGCCTGGCGCGGCGATTCCGGTCCGCCAATTGATCCCGGAGGTTTGCCCCGCGCGGGCGGTGCACACACCGTCCCTCTCCGGATTGTCGGCTTCGCGTCAAAATGCGAAGTAGAGTGGATCGACGGAAGGTCCGCTCAAGCCATCGATGCGGAAATCCAGCTAAGGTCGGCCTCGTGCCATCAGGAGACATCCGGGAGCACACTGCCCCAGGCACCAAATCGTTGACGGCTTACAGAGGGGTGGAATCTTGCGGACGCCGTGTGTGGAAGTGTGGTGAACGCTGCGGAGGGCCGCTGCCAGCCAGGCTTACGCTAGCCACGATGGACATGGCCCCGCCGGTCTCGGCCGAAGTGAGGATCGTCTTGTAATGTCCCCAGCCATTCGATGACGCCTACGCCCGACAGCTCGTCGTGCATCGCGTTCCCCTTTACTGCCGGGCCGGGTTCGTTTGTTGATTCCAGCTTACTTAATGGCGGGTGTTGAGGAAATGAAGCTCATGGATGGTGACCAACCCCACCAGGACAGCCTCGGTGGCATCAAGGAACTTGGCGGACGGGAAATGACGGGATGCCTCAGTGAACGCAAGGCGGTGGATCATTGCGAGACGTCCCCGAACGCTTGGCCGTCCGACAACAGACGCGAGACGTTACGGAGCTTGTCGGGATTTCGGGTGATGTAAACTCCTGTGATGCGACCATCCTCAATGGCGAAAGCCGTCGTCTGTAGAACCCCGCCCCGCTCCCGGCTGATGTAGCCAGGCAAGCCATCGATCCAGATCGGCTTGACGAGGCTCACCCAATCCTCTCCGAACTTGCGGTGGAGGCCCTGGTACAGCCGCAGGATACGGTCGACACCAAAGATTGGATTGAGGAAGGCGAGAACCTTGCCG
>NZ_VCMV01000022.1:13603-64383 GCF_008757455.1 Microvirga brassicacearum
GGCGCAGAAATAATATGTATCTCAACCTGTCGTCCGGAATCGATCGCTGTAACAATGTCGATGATTTCCGGGCGCTGGCGAAACGGCGCCTGCCCGATCCGATTTTCCACTACATTGACGGCGCGGCCGACGACGAAATCAGTTACCGCCGCAACACCGACGCATTTTCCACCTGTGATCTTGTACCGAACGTTCTGGCCGGCGTCGAGATTATTGACACGTCCGTGACCGTCATGGGCAGGAAATTGGCGCTGCCGGTGTTCTGTTCGCCGACTGCGCTGCAACGCCTCTTCCACCATGATGGAGAAAGGGCGGTAGCGCGTGCCGCCGAGAAGTTCGGGACGTTCTTCGCCATTTCTTCGCTCGGCACTGTCAGCATCGAGGAAATCGGGCGCACGATCAGCACGCCCAAGATGTTCCAATTGTATTTCCACAAAGACCGAGCGCTGACATGGAGCATGGTCGAACGCTGCAAGGAGGCGAAGTTCGATGCCATTGCTTTGACGGTGGACTCGATCACAGGCGGCAATCGCGAGCGCGACCTCAGGACCGGCTTCACCTCGCCGCCCAAGCTGACGCTGAGGAGCCTGATCAGCTTCGCGATGCGGCCGGCCTGGACCTCCAATTATTTCTTCCGGGAAAAATTCCGCCTTCCGCAACTCGAAGGACACGTCAGCGAGGGCATCAACATATCGATTTCGATCGGCGAGTATTTCACCAAGATGCTCGACCCGTCGATGAATTGGAAGGATGCCGAGGAGGTGCGCAAGAGATGGGGCGGCCATTTCTGCCTCAAGGGCATCATGAGCGTGGCCGATGCGAAGCGCGCCGTCGACATTGGCGCGACCGCCATCATGATATCGAACCATGCCGGCCGTCAGCTCGACGGCTCGCGCTCGCCCTTTGACCAGATATCCGAGATCGCAGACGCTGTTGGCGGCCAGATCGAGATTATTTGTGACGGCGGAATCCGCCGCGGCACGCATATCCTCAAAGCCATATCTGCGGGCGCGACGGCCTGCTCTGGCGGTCATCTCTACCTCTACGCTCTGGCCGCCGGTGGTCAGCGTGGTGTGGAGAGGGCGTTGGGTAATCTGCGCGCCGAAGTCGAGCGCGACATGAAGCTCATGGGCGTGACCCGACTGGATCAGTTGTCCCGCGACAACCTCCGCTATCGGTGAGTACTCATGGCTGCCCCTTTCTTTGTAGATCGACGGAAGCCCGGTAGTGGACTTACCGAAAATGGCAGTTCGGCGGGAACCGAGAGCGATTCCGGCGCGGTCGCTTACTCATCCTGTATCGCCGTGGGCTTCGAGGGCGTACAGGATGTTCTGCTCCGCCAGCCGGCAGCTTGACCTCGTCGGCGCGGTGGCAGGCGGTGATGCGCCGGTCCATCTCCAAGATCTGACGCTTAATCAGCAGCCGTTGCTCGGCCCGAGCCAGGACGCACGCGCGGGCCAGTTCCGGGATGCGCTCGTCCCCGTCGCCGACCATCAGCAGCAGCTCGTTGACGTCTTCGCGGCCGATCTTGGCCGAACTCCGCCAGGTGCGCTCGGATCGCATTCGTCAGCATGGTTTTCTGCCGGACTGCATCAGCCGCACCAAATAGGTGAAGGTGTGTATTCAGTTTTACATCCGGAAGGAGGCCATTCGAGTCGTAGTGCTTATCCGATTGCACCCAGAGACCGCCATCGAACAGCCAGCGTTTCCCGCTATGGGTGAGATGGCCTGCGACCATCGCCTCTGAACAGTAGCCCCCTCGGTGTCGGCCTCGGATTTGGTCACGAGCGGTCCACCGCGATCAGCGGATTTTCGCGCGGAGTTGTTCCCGCATACCATGCAGGTCCTATCGTCAATGCCGCAAATCCCGGCAATTCAATGCGCGTTCAATCATCCGTCTGAGCGGACGCAGTGATCCGCCGCGCCAAACCTGCGCGATCGCGTTCATCTCGGCCTCATCAAGAGGGGTGGCCCAGCGGTGATCGAATCCCTGTTTCTCCAGGATATCGACGATGATCTGACGACTGAGAACCGCTAGGTCTTCCGATCGTGGGTCGGGGAACTGGAGAATTTGACAACGATCCCGGAACGGCACGGAAAGTCCAACCAAGCTGTTGGCCGTCATCAGCCAAGTGACGTGAGAAACGTCGCAGGCGGCCTCAATGTAGGGATCGAAGAACTGACACGCCGTCTCTCTCTCCAGCATCGCCAGAAGCGCGGCGTGGAGATTGCCATTTTGATGGGATGTTCCCACTTTTTCGACTTCGTCCAGAACCGCTCCCGGATTGGCGAGCTTGTATCGCGTAATAAGAGCTAGCGGCAGCGATGGCTCTCCCGACGACCATCCGCGCGAAGTTCCCGCCAGTCGCGCATCCGAAACCCCGCCACATGGGATGATGTCGTGTGGCATGTTGAGGAGCGTCAGAAAGCGGCGAGCAAAACGGGATTTTCCGCAGCCTTGAGCTCCAACCAAAATGGTAGGCTCGACTTGGGCGTATTTCCTCGGCGCGAGGTTTTGAAGCAGACGATCAATGACGTCTTGTGCGTGAGGAAACTCCCACCGGAGCTTTTCACCAATGGCCGCCAGGTCGGGCGTCACCACGAGGGGCAGTGGCTTTCCCAGAAGATCATTGAATTCCTTCGCGAGCTTCTTTCCTTCCCCGGTATGCTCGTTCCCCACCTGCCTAAACACCACGGCAGAAAGAGTGCACTCATCCTGCTCTAAATCACTTGGCAACGGGAATGCCTCCGTGTCGGAGGCCGGATGTCTCGGTGCTGCTTCTGCGACTTCGCCGTGGCGATACGCTGCGGTCCGCGCCTGCTGCTCAATCAAGGCAACCAGGCTGGCTCCGCTCTGTCTCGCGAAAGCCGGACTCGCGCCGCGCGGGTGAAGGTTCCGCTGCTTGCCGAAATAGCGGAATGCAACATCGCATGCTGCAAACGAAAGCCAGCCTAGCGCCACTCGCAGCATCTCCACAGACTGTTCGGTCGAGTCATCAGCACCTTCTACCGAGGCTGCCATTACCACAGCATCGCGGGCAAGATCCAAGGCCGCCCCATGGTCCCCGAGATATGCCAGGTAAATACGGCAGCGCTGCTGCCACGATCGCTTCGTGGCGGGCAGGGATTCCCACGCGCCAGCAAGCGCATCCGCAACGTTCCGAATCTCATCCGGTTCTGCGCCAACGGTCAGTTGCTCGAGACGGTAGACCACGGCCGCGACGGCAATGTTGTCAGCCTTCTGCCGCAGCCGAGGCATCAATCTCTCCGCGAACGTACGGATATCGTGCTGGATATCACCCCCGAGAAAGGGCATTCCGATCAGCAACTCGTGTTCGGTGGGAAGATGGATGCCCGCAAGGGCGGCATTCTTTCGCCGCTCGAAGTGCTTTCGGTTTCGTTCCGCGCGCCGGGCGTAATTGTCGAGTGAGTGGTTCGAAGTCATTGATGGGCTCTGCTCATCACGAAGCTTGACCGACAGGTTCCTGCGGGCCGCGTAAAGGGATCGTCGTCACGAGAAATTCAGCTTGAGCTGGGCAGCAACTAGGCGGCAGCTAGGCAGGCGAGTCTCTGACGGTTGTCTTTCCGACCCTCCGGCGCATCCGAGAGGACCTTGGCAGTTGCAGCAACTGCGGCGGTGGCGTGTGCGCAGTTCTCAGTGCGGCCTGAGCAAGCGAGATCGCGATTCTTTTGATCTTGGGCGAGGGACTGAACCGTTTTCCAATCAGAAGCTGCTCCAGTTCATTGGGAGCTAGGTGCGGAATCCATTCGGGTAGCACCGAGATTTTTTCGCGGTGGCTCCTGTTCCGTTGATCGAATCCATCTGTCGCCGCATCCTTTCGCCAATTACCGACCGGCACCAACCAAGCGGCCGCGTTCTTTCGGGCGTTGCAACCGTCCGCCGAAAGCTCAAGAGAGCGCTCAACCAAGTCGTGATAGGTCTCCGCCGCAGCCTGGAGGTTGAGCCTTCCCTCGCGAATCGGAATCAGGAATGCGTACTCGAGGGGGGATAATCCATGTTCACACGGATCCCAGTTGGGGAAATCGATGACCACCGGCCCGAACTGCTCCCAGTTAGATGCAAGGGCGCACATCACTTTGACGGCACCCTCCTGATCGCGATGCGAATTGATGACGGTCAGATTGATGTCGCGGGGAGGAGAGTTCCCGAACAATGGCGGACCGCCCGATCCCATGACCTCAATCAGCAAGGCACGACGCCCGACGAGCATCAAGCCCCACGTGAGTAGGAGGCTCGTCACCGACCGCCCTGCTCCTCCCTTTGACGATGACAGCAGAAATTTCGTCATTCCTTGTGCTCCTCGAATTTACCAGCGACTGATCGCTTGAATCCTTGGAGGACGTTCTACCAGCGGCGCTTGCCGTTGCCCGGAGGCGAAGCTCGAAATCTCGCGGATATCCCCGGGACGTTTCGTCTGGGCAAGGATTCGTCTCTGGGGCTCACTTGTCCGCCGGGAGGTCGGAGGGACCTGACGCCGGGTGCTCCGTCTCGCCGCCGCGCGCGGCGAACTTCACGGCGGTGTTTGCACGGCCCGCCGGTAGCGTAAACTCGGGCCCGAATTCAGGCCTGGACAAAACCTGGATACTCTTCGCCGTCGATCGTCCGCGGAAGTCCCTTTAGGGCCGGTTTGAAGTCCTAACGAACCGGGGCCGCCGGATCATCGACCGCGTAAGCGACTGATGTCCCGGGATTATTTGGCGACCCCGCCTGGGCTCGAACCAGGGACCTACTGCTTAGAAGGCAGTTGCTCTATCCAGCTGAGCTACGGGGCCGTTGAGGGTGCGGGCGGACCTAGTGGGTCCAGGGGCCGACGCGGTTGAATTTGAAATTGTCCGAATAGGCCATGGGACGCCGCTTGATTTCCTGCGGTTCCTCGACCCGATAGGCGATGCCTTCGCGCTTGGCATAGGCCTCGGCCTCTTCCCGGGTGTCGAACCAGAGGCGGAGCTGCTGGCGGGTGTCGCCGGAACTGGTCCAGCCCATGAGCGGCTCGATTTCCCGCGGCTTGGCCAGATCGAAGGCCAGGAGCCATTGCTTGGTGCGGGCCATGCCGGACTGTGTTGCGGATTTGGCCGGCTTGTAAATCCGTGCTGCCATTGGTTCGGCCTTCTCACATTGTCCAACGGCGGAGATGGTCGGGGCGGCAGGATTTGAACCCGCGACCCTCTGGTCCCAAACCAGATGCGCTACCAGGCTGCGCTACACCCCGATGTCTCTCAAGCCGTGACGTTGCCTAGTGTTTTTTGCTCCCCGCCGCAAGCCCCTCGGAAGCATGAGATGGGCATAACGGGCACGAAACGCGAGGGGCTCGGCGTCGCGAGTGGGGGTTTCCGGCGGGATGTCGCAGGAACCGAAGCTGGCAGCTGCCGTTTCGTCCAGAAGCAATCGAGGAGTTCAACCATGACCAGCAAACCCCCACCCGTCCCCCCGGCGAACCAGAGCCACAAGGGCCCGGGCGACCCCAAGGGCGCCCCTGTCGATCAGACGCCGCATGACACGAAGCGCGGCCTGAATCCCGACAAGCAGGGCCAGCAGGCCAACACGAAACAGAATACGACCCATCAGGGATATCAACAGGATCGCTGAACGCGAGGCTCCCATGTCCACATCGACCAAGACGCCCAACACCATTCGTCAGGGCGGCCCGGGCGCTTCCCATGAGAACGCCAAGGCGCCGCTCGACGTGAAAAAGCCGCCGCCGGTCTCGGACCAGCGCGAACGCAGCACGGTCTCGGGAGGCGGTGGCGAACGGGACAGCCACCATACCCACGATTCCGAGAAGAAGGGCGGCGGCACCCGACCTGCCCATAGGAGTTGACGATGGCAAAACACGCCAAAACCCGGACGCCGAGCGATGCCGATCTTCGCAGCAATCCGCTGATCGGCGGCTCGAAAGGCACCACGATGGCGGCCGCGTCGCCCGACGAGCTCGACGCCGTGAAGGGCGTCAATACGGTCGAGGGCGACCTCGAGAACGACACCAACCCGCAGGGCGGCGTCGATAAGGCGACCAGCCGGAGCGGCCGTCGGCAGCATTCGTGACCGGCGACCCCTCGTCCCAACGGAGGAAGATCATGCAAGGTAACAAAACGCATGAGCAGCAGCTCCGCATTCTGGAGCGCAAAACCGATGTGCCGGAAGCCGGACCGCGTCCGCCGGTCGGCGGCGTGACGCCCCCCTCAAGGCCTGAGGCCCGTCGCAGCGAATACCCGGTCAGTCGCGGCGGCCTTCATCAGGAGAGCCGGGACCACAACAAGCACAACCGTCCCGGCCAGACGGGACACAAGCCTCAGCAGCACGGCCCGGCCGAAGAGAAGACGTGAACGCCAAAATCGCCGCTTCGCCCCACCGGGACAGAGGAATTGACTCATGGCTCATGCAAGCAAGAAACACATCGGACCCGGCGCCCAGGGCAAGGGCTCGGGAAGAGGCGCCACGACGGACATTCCGAAGGACATGGTCGAGGAGAACATGACGCTTTCTAACCGCGACAAGGCCCAGCACACGGCCGAGCGAGGATTGGACAGCAAGCAGGTTCAAACCGACCAGTTTCAGGACCATGTCGGCAACCGTCTCACTGACGATTAGCGCTTGATGTCCAGCACTGAGGAATCTCAGCGCTTGAAGAGCGGATGCTCGATCCGATCGCCGGCCTTGATGGCGAGCCGGCCGGCGGTCCCCGCATTCAGTTCGAGCACAGCCAGGACCGGCTCGCCCGAGGGAATCGTCCGGGTTGAGAGCGGTTCGGTATTGGCCGCGATGCGCGCGATGGTGCCGTCCGCGCGGACGAACAGCATGTCGAGCGACAGGTAGGTGTTCTGCATCCACATGTTGACCGGCGCGACCTTTTCAAAGTCGAACAGCATGCCGTGATCCGCCGGCATCGCGCGCCGGAACATCAGCCCTTGCGCCCGGTCGGCATCGTTGCGCGCCACCTCGACCCGGAAGCTCTGCCGTTGGCCGCCTTGCGTGACGATGGAAAGCGTCTCGAGAGACTGAGCGCCGGCCGCCGCGCCAAGCGCCAGAATGAGCAAGCCGGCGGCCGCGGCGACGGACGCGAAGCGGCCGGAAAGACCAGTTCTCATCGACAAGCGATCGCTAATGGGAATGCGGGAGAGCGGTGTCGGCGAGCCGGACTTCCGCCGCCATGAGGCCTTTGGAGCCATCGCCGAAGCGCACGAAGACCTGATCGCCCGGCTTCAATTCCATGATGCCGTAGCGCCGCAGGGTTTCCATGTGGACGAAGATATCGGGCTTGTCCTCGCCCTGTGTCAGGAAGCCGAAGCCTCGCAGGCGGTTGAACCATTTGACCGTCGCTGCCTCCAGCCCGCTGGTCGCGACCACCTGCACATGAGTGCGCGGCAGCGGCAGTTCGGAGGGGTGCAAGGCGGTCGATTCGTCCAGCGAGACCACGCGGAAGGCTTGAAGGCCACGCGGTCGCTGCACGGCTTCGACCACGATGCGGGCGCCCTCGTTGGCGATCTGGTAACCGTCGCGCCGGAGGCAGGTCACGTGCAGCAGAACGTCCGGCAGGCCATTGTCGGGGAGGATGAAGCCGAAGCCCTTGGCGACATCGAACCACTTGATCCGCCCGCTGACCTGGATGAGATCCAGGGACGGGTCCGCAGTGGTGTCCTGCGTGACCTCGCGACGGTTGTGATCCTGAGATCCTTCCTCGCGGAGATCGAATGACCGAGACCGAAAATCGCTAGCCATGCACAAACCCGAACTCAAAACAAAACGCCGATTCTGGAGGGCAGGATAACATTGTCCTGTTTCTGCGAAAGCCCTGAAACGCGCTTTGGCGGCCGAACTTTCTCCAGCATACGCGAATCACCTCAAAGATCATTGGCAATTCTGGAGAGGATCGGGCCAATTTCGCCAGCAATTACAATGTCGGCATGCTCATCCAGAGGGGTCGGTTCACGATTGATGATCACAAGCCGGGCGCCATTTTCCTTTGCTAGAGACGGCAATGTGGCGGCCGGATACACGACGAGCGAGGATCCGAGGACGAGGAAAAGGTCGCTCGCCAGCGCAAGCTCAAGCGCCGCGCGCAATCTCCCCTCCGGCATCGTCTGGCCGAACGAGATGGTGGCGGATTTGACGATTCCCCCGCACGCCTCGCAGGTCGGCGGCTCGCCGCTCGCCTCGAACCGGGTCCTGATCTCGGCCAGTTCATGGCGCCGCCCGCAGGCAAGGCAAGTCGCATAGGTGCCGTTGCCGTGAAGCTCGATTACCTGTTTGTCCGAAAGTCCGGAGGCCTGGTGCAGGTTGTCGATATTCTGGGTGATGACCGCCGGCATTTTCCCCGCAGCGACGAGGGCTGCAATGCCCAAATGCCCGCGCGTCGGAGCAGCGTGACGGTAAAGATCATCCATGGTGAATTTCCGCCGCCACGCTTCCCGACGCGCCTCCGCGCTTCGCAGGAACAGCTGGAACGGGATGGGCTTGTTCTGCATCCACGGACTGTCGGCCGACCGAAAATCGGGCACGCCGCTTTCGGTCGAAATACCGGCGCCGGTAAATCCCGCAATCGTGCCTGCCTCCCGGATCATCTCCTGAAGCGCGGCGATTGACGTGGCGAGGGGATCGGGCATGAAGCTACTATAACGCCGCCGCTCGGCGGGTCACACCCATCGCTCAACCGGATCGTTCACTTGGACATAGCCCCAGCAAACGCCCCTGCCCGCGCGCGCAGCCGATGGGATGCGATCGACGTGGCGCGCGGCGTCGCGATCGTGGCGATGATCATCTATCATTTCGGCTGGGACCTGAGCTTCCTGAAGCTGATCGAAACCAACCTTCTGGCGCTTCCGGCGTGGCGCTGGTTTGCGCGCGTCATCGCCGGCTCCTTCCTGTTCCTGTCCGGAATCGGGCTGGTGCTGGCCCATGGGCGCGGGGTCCGGTGGCGACCCTATCTGCGGCGACTGGCCATCGTCGGCGGCGCGGCGCTGCTGGTCACGATCGTGACCTATTTCGTCTTTCCCCAGAGCTTCATTTTCTTCGGCATCCTGCATTGCATCGCGCTGTCGAGCATCCTCGCCCTGCCCTTCCTGAAGACGCCGGTGGTGGTCACGCTGGCGGTGGCGGCTGTCGTATTGGCGGGGCCGTGGATGTTCACCAGCATCGCGCTCGATGCGCCATGGCTCGACTGGCTCGGGTTGGGCGCATTCGAGCCGGTGACCAACGATTACGTGCCGATTTTCCCGTGGTTTGCGCTTGTGCTTTTCGGCATCGTCTTCGCCCGGCTGGTGATGATGGGCGCTGGCCCGCGCACCCCTGGCTGGCAGGCCTCGGGCAAGCTTGCGACAGGGATCATCTGGGCGGGGCGGCACAGTCTGCCGATCTACCTGCTGCACCAGCTGGTGCTGCTCGGCCTGCTCTACGGCGTGCTGCAGATCACCGGGCCGAACGCGGCCGCGGAAGCCCGGCCGTTCATCGCCGAATGCGAAGCGACATGCCGCCGCCAGAATGCGCAGGCCGCGACCTGCCGGGCAATCTGCTCCTGCGTGGTGCAGAACCTGCGCCAGGAAGGCCTGTGGGCGAAGGTCCTCGCCAACGATGTGGGCGAGGACGAGCGCCTTCGGGTTTCGCGTATGACGCAGCAATGTCTGCGGCAAATACCGCAGGCACAGCCCTAGACGACATTCAGGCGCTTATCGCCTGCGCCCGCGCCCCGTTCCGAGCGCGTTTCAGCCAAAAGGCACAGCAACTCAAAAGCGATCGAGGCGCCGACCAACGCCGTATTGCCGGTCTGATCGAGCGGCGGCGACACCTCCACCATGTCGGCTCCAACCAGATTGAGATGACGGAAGCCGCGCACGAGCTGCAACGCTTCACGGCTCGTCAGGCCGCCGATTTCCGGCGTGCCGGTTCCGGGCGCGAAGGCCGGATCGATGGAATCGATGTCGAAGGTGAAATAGGTCGGCGCGGAGCCGACGACTTTCCGCGCTTCAGAGACGGCGAAGGCGACGCCCTTCTCGCCGACTTCTTCCATGTCGATGATGCGGATGCCTTGGTCGAGCGCCCATCGGCGCTCGTCGGCCGAATACATCGTGCCGCGAATGCCGATCTGCACCATGCGTTTCGGATCGAGAACCCCGTCCTCGATGGCGCGACGGAACGGCGTGCCATGCGTGAGTTTCTGGCCGCCGAAATAGGTGTCGCCAGTATCGCTGTGCGCATCCACGTGGATGAGACCGAGCGGGGCCTTCGCGCCGAGCGCACGCAGGATCGGATACGAGATGATGTGGTCGCCGCCGATCGACAGGGGCGTGATTCCGGCCTGATGCAGATTGCGAATAAAGGTTTCGATCCGCGCCAGGGTGTCCTCGACATTGATCGGATTGACCGGGATATCGCCGATATCCGCGCACGCGCAGAGATCGTAGGGCGCAACGAGCGTGCCGTAATTGACAAGCCGCATCAGCGAGGACGCCTCGCGAACCTGACGCGGGCCGAGCCGCGTGCCAGGCCGGTTCGTGGTCGCCCCATCGAACGGGATCCCGAGCAGCGCGATGTCGATTTCGGCGAGCGCCTGTTCGGGCTCGATATGGGGCAGCCGCATGAAGGTCGAGATGCCGGCAAAGCGCGGCACGACCATGCCGGAGAGCGGTTGATAAGCCTCCAGGTGATCGGACCGGCGGGGCGTGAGATTGCGTTTCGTCTTGGCGTTCTGGGTCATCGGTGTGGTCTTTCGGTCAATGGACGGCGCGGGAGAAGACGCGTTCGACGCGCTCCATGCCCCAGTCGATTTCGTCGCGGGTGATCGTGAGCGGCGGGGCGAAGCGGAGCACGGTGCCGTGCGTGTCTTTCGACAGAACGCCCTCTGCAAGCAACGCGTCGCAAATGACGCGGGCAGACGCCACGGTCGGATCGATCTCGACCCCGACCCAGAGCCCCTTGCCGCGCACATCGGTGACGATGTTGCTGCGGATCGCGCGCAGGCGGTCCTTCATGTAGCGGCCCATTTCGGCGCTGCGCTCCACGAGGCCCTCGTCCTGGATGATCGCCAGCGCCTCGGAGCCGATCCGCGCCGCCAGCGGGTTGCCGCCGAAGGTCGAGCCGTGCGAGCCGGGATTGAAAACGCTCATGACCTCGCGGGTCGAAACGAAGGCCGAGACCGGGTAGACGCCGCCGCCGAGGGCTTTGCCGAGGATCAATCCGTCGGGACGAATACCCTCGTGTTCGTGCGCGAACCAGCGCCCGGTGCGGCCAAGGCCGGACTGAACCTCGTCGAGGATAAGCAACACGTTTTGCCGGTCGCACAGCGCGCGAAGCTCGCGCAGATATCCCTCCGGGGGAACCACGATTCCGGCCTCGCCCTGGATCGGCTCGATGAGGATGGCGCAGGTATGCGGCGTGATGGCATCAGCGACGGCTTGCGCGTCGCCGAACGGCACAGCCCGGAAGCCGCCGTCGAAGGGGCCGAAATCCTCGCGATAGGATTCATCCGACGAGAAGCCGACGATGGTGGTCGTGCGACCGTGAAAATTGTTTGCGGCCACAATGATTTCGGCGCGGTCTTGAGGAATGTCCTTGAACCGATAGCCCCAGCGCCGCGCCGCCTTGATGGCGGTTTCCACCGCCTCCGCGCCGGTATTCATCGGCAGCGCCATATCTAGGCCGGTGATCTCCACCAGCCGCTTGAGAAATGGGCCGAGAAGCTCGGTGTGATAGGCGCGGCTCGTCACGGCGAGTTTGCTCGCCTGCTCCATCATCGCTTTCAGAATGCGAGGATGCGCGTGACCGAGACTGACAGCCGAATAGGCGCTCATCATGTCGAGGTAGCGCTTGCCATGCACATCCGTGACCCACACGCCCTTCGCCTCGCGCAGGACGACCGGGAGCGGGTCGTAATTCGCCGCGGTGACAATTTTTTCGAGAGCAATGCTGTCCATGATGGCCTCCGGGGAGAAGCCTAGCGGTCCGGCGGTCCCGATGAGGCTGAAATCCTACCCGGCCCCAGCCAATTCGGCTGTGGGGTCCAGCGGCGCCGTCACTCTCGGCTGTCCCCGACCGGATAGCCGTCGAAGCTCTTCAGGGTCTTCAGAACAAAGGTCGTGTGAATTCGCCCGATACCGAAACCGGGATCGGCCAGAAACGCCTCGGTCAGAGCCTCGTAGGATGCAAGGGTCGGGGCGACGATGCGCGCCACGTAATCGTTCTCGCCGTTGACCACCTGCAGCTCGACGATGGAAGGATGGGCGCAGAGCGCACGCTCCAATCGCTGACGCGCCGCCGCCGATGGGTCGCGCATGGTGATGCCGGCGAGTGCGATGATGTCGTGGCCGACGGAGGTGGGATCGATCAGCGCCGCATAGCCACGGATGACGCCTTTCTGTTCCAGGCGCTTGACCCGTTCCAGGCAGGGCCGCGGCGAAAGGCCCACGCGCTCGGACAGGGCCTGATAGGTCATCCGTCCGGACGCGGTCAGGGCTTCCAGGATCGAGAGATCGATTCGATCGAGAACGGCTCTTCCGGGTCGTGCGGGGGGCTTCATGGCTCTTCTCGCGTGGGGCTCGTCGATCTTTGAAGACGCGCCGAGGTCGTTGAGGGTCTCTAGCTCACCGGTCGCAATCAATCAAAGGCGAAGACGCGGCATCAAGGCCGACGACGCGGTTGAAACCGGCCCCGCGACGGCCAACTATGAGGCGGCGGACACAACAACATGCAATGTCCGGCCCAGAAGGATTTGACCATTGCTGCGCGATTACCTGATCGATCTGCCGCTTGTGGCGATTTTGCGCGGGCTGCGCCCTGAAAATGCGGAGGGCGTAGGCCAAGTGCTCGTGGAGGCGGGCTTTCGCATCATCGAGGTGCCCCTCAATTCGCCCGAACCGTTCAAGAGTATCCAGACCCTCGCGCGAAGCTTGCCGGAGAGCGTTCTGGTCGGGGCCGGCACGGTCATCGATCCGGAGGACGTGAACGGGGTCCTCGATGTGGGCGGCAAGCTGATCGTCATGCCGCATGCGGATGTGGCGGTGATCCGGCGAGCGAAGGAACTCCGCATGGTCTGCACGCCCGGCGTCGCGACGCCGACGGAGGCTTTCGCAGCCCTCAAGGCGGGCGCGGATGCGATCAAGATTTTCCCCGCCGAAGCCATCCCGCCGCAGATCGTCAAAGCCTGGCGCGCGGTGCTGCCGCCGGACACCATCGTGCTGCCGGTGGGCGGAATCAAACCGGAGACGATGAAGCCCTATCTCGACGCGGGTGCGAACGGGTTCGGGCTCGGCTCGGCCCTGTTCACGCCAGTCATGTCGACGGCCGATATCAGCCGCAACGCGCGCGCTTTCGCCGAGGCGTGGAAAGCGCTTTCAGCGCCCGCGTGAACTGCGTTGCCCGCGAAAAAACGGCACGGTGAGCAGTCGCCGTCCGGTTTCGTCGGCGATTTCCAACTCGATATTGCCGGCATCGCCGAGTTGGTCGCGCAACTCCTCGACGGTCGCGAGTGCCTCGGCACGGGCCGCATCGAGATCAGGAAGCTCGATTCCCTCATCGTCCTCGTCAAGGTCGTAGCCATCGCGGATGTTGAAGAAAAAGCGGGGCATGGCGGCACTCGATTTCGCAAGGTGAGATCGGTCTCGCGACCGACCGGAAGCGTGCGGGGGACTTTGGTTTTGGTAAAGGGGGAAAAGTGGCGCGGCCTAGGGGAGTCGAACCCCTCTCCCCAGCGTGAAAGGCTGGTGTCCTAACCGATAGACGAAGGCCGCGGATCGGGGCAGAGCCGCCGAATTGCGCGGACATATAGATGGGTTCGCGCGAGGGGGCAAGCTTAAGAATGACCTATTCTGGCTTCGCCGCATCCATAATTCGCAAGGCCACTTTTCCACCGCCGCCCCACCGGTCGATGGACAAGGTTCCTGCCACGTGCAGGTTGCCGCCAATCGCCGCGGCGAGCGTTTCGCCTAGGGGCTGACCGGCTGCGCGGAAGGCGATTCCTCCGATGAAGGACCCATCGCCACCACGCAATTTCACCCGCACATGGCCGCCGCTGCCAACCTCCCGCGCCTCGACGACGCGATGATTGGCGAAAACGAAGACGGGCTCCGGTTGCGCCGAGCCGAACGGCCCTGCCCGCTCGAGTGCCTGCACCACGCTCGTCTGGGCACCGCCCGCCGTCAAAGCCGCATCGACCAGGAAATGGTCGTCGAGCAGCGCTTGGCCTACGCGCTCGGCGAGCCTGGCTGAAATGAATTCGTGGAATACCGGCAGATCGGCTGCCGCAATCGTCACGCCCGCCGCCATCGTGTGGCCCCCGCCCTTGATTGCCACGCCCGATTCGACCGCGGCCCTGACCGCACTCCCGAGATCCACTCCCATGACCGAGCGGCCGGAGCCAGTAGCCGTCCCGTCAGGATTGAGCGTGAAGGCGAAAGCCGGCCGGCGGAAACGCTCCTTGGTCCGTGCGGCGATGAGGCCGACAACCCCTGGATGCCAACCGGCAGAGGACGTCATGAGGATGGGAAGATCGGGCGCGGCCTCGATTGCGAAAAGCGCCTGTGCCTCAGCCTCGGCCACCGCCTCGACCTCGATCGCCTGCCGGTCGCGATTGAGCCCATCGAGTTCGCCCGCGAGCTTGGCGGCCAGCAGCGGATCCTCGGTCAGAAGGAGCCGCGACCCGAGAGCCGCATCGCCGATCCGTCCGCCCGCGTTGATTCTCGGTCCGACGAGAAATCCGAGGTGCCAGCATTCAGGCGCGCCCGACAGCCCGGCGACATCCAGCAGGGCCGAAAGTCCGGGGCGGCGGCGATTGCGCATGATAGCAAGCCCCTGCCGCACGAACGCGCGATTCAGGCCGATCAGCGGCACCACATCGGCCACTGTCGCGAGCGCCACCAGATCAACGCTCCCGAGGAGGTCGGGCTCGGGCCGCGCCTGAAAAAAGCCGCGCGTCCGAAGAATCCGGTTGAGCGCCACCAGCGTCAGGAAGACGACCCCTGCGGCACAGAGATGGCCGAGCCCCGAGAGATCGTCGAGCCGGTTCGGATTGACGATGGCAACGGCCGCCGGAAGCTGCTCCGGTGCCTGGTGGTGATCGAGCACCACAGCGTCGAGATCGAGGCGCTTTGCTTCCGCCAGAGGAACGATGCTGGCCGTCCCGCAATCCACCGTCACCAGCAGGCCGGCGCCCTGCTCCTTCAGTGACCGGATCGCCTCGACATTGGGGCCGTAACCTTCGGTGATCCGGTCGGGAATGTGAATGACGTAGTCGATCCCGCAAGCACGCAGGTATTCTGCGAGCAACGACGCGCTGCACGCGCCGTCCACATCGTAATCCCCGAAAATTGCGACTTTCTGTTGCGCGAAGACAGCATCAGCCAACCGGTTCGCCGCGACCTCCATGTCGGTCAGGACATGCGGATCCGGCATCAGGTCGCGCAGGCGCGGGTTCAGGAAGCCATCGACCTCGGCCACGCCCACGCCGCGCCCGGCGAGCACGCGCGAGAGAACGTCAGGCAGCCCGTGCGTCTGCGCAATGGCAAGCGCGATGGTGCCCTGAGCGGCATCGCAACGCTCGACCCAGGTGCGACCGAGGGCCGAATGGGCGACGCCGAGGAACGGGCGGGAAAGCGCGAGGGGGAAAGCTGATTCGTTCACGACGCGAGTCTAGAGCGATTTGCCGACGAACAGAAACCCACAGCAGACGCCGTTTCCCCCGCATCTTGAGGAGGTCACAAGGTGGCCGTCTCGAAAGATACTCCAGTGCTCCCTGGAAACTCAGCATGAGGCTCCGGGAATGGAGGCGCGGTGTCGTGAACGGTTGCTGGCTCTACATCCTGGAATGCTCCGATGGCAGCTATTACGTCGGCACGAGCCGCCGGGACGATCTTGAAACGCGAGTCAGCCAGCACAACCAAGGCACAACGCCCGACTATACCTTCAAACGCCGTCCCGTGGCTCTCGTCTATTCCTGTTATTTCGACAAAATCACCGATGCGATCGCTTGCGAGCGACAGGTCAAAGGCTGGTCACGGGCCAAGAAGGAAGCCTTGATTAGACGAGATTTCGACGCTCTTCCGGGATTGTCGAAACGTGGTTCGAAGCGCGATCCGATCCCGTCGTCCTGACCCTGGCCGGAAATTGCCTGCGGCATAAGCGTGTCCGTCTCCACCTCATCCTGAGGAGCAGCCAAAGGCTGCGTCTCGAAGGATCCTCCAGAGACCACTGAAACGCCTCGTGCTTCGAGACAGGCCTTCGGCCTTCCTCAGCATGAGGCTCCGGGAGCTGGAGCACGGGCCCCAGCCCCAAGGCTCAAACAGTCTGGCGGTATTGCACGAATCCGCTCTGCGCCGCGACCTTGTCGTAGAGCGCCTGCGCGGTCGTGTTGGTTTCGTGGGTATGCCAATAGACGCGGGTGGCGCCTGTGGCCTTGGCCTGTTCGGCAACGGCCGCGATCAGGGCGCGGCCGACCCCGCGGTTGCGGGCGCTCGCGGAGGCGAACAGATCCTCAAGGTAGCAATAGCTCTCCATCGCCCAGGTCGAGCGATGGAAGAGGTAATGGACGATGCCGACGATCTCGCCGTCGAGAACCGCCACCAGCCCGTGAACTGGTTCGGTGGGGTCGAGAAGGCGCGCCCAGGTTTTGTCGGTGATCTCATCCGGAAGGGCCGACTTGTAGAAAGCCAGATAGCCCTGCCACAGAGGGCTCCAGGCGTGACGATCCGAAGGCTCGAGAGCCCTGATGACGATTTCGTTTTCAGCCATGCCCGCCCCCGACGCCACCCATTTTCACGCGATTGAAGAAGGCCCCGACCTAATCGAGGTGGAACTTCGACAATTCCCGGTGTTCGCCGTAGATGCGGCGGACCGTTCCGGTGGCTGAACGGTAGACGATCGTCTCGGTGGTGATGATCGGACCGCCGAACTTGACGCCCTTGAGGAGACCGCCATCGGTGACGCCGGTCGCCGCCACGATCACGTCGCCGCGGGCGAGATCGGTCATGTCGTATTTCCGGTTCGGATCGGTCACGCCCATCTGCAGGGCCCGGGCGCGGGTTTCCTCGGTGTCGAGGATCAGGCGGGCCTGCATCTGGCCGCCGATGCAGCGCAGGGCGCCTGCCGCCAGCACGCCTTCGGGCGCAGCGCCGATGCCGAGATAGATGTCGATGCCGGTTTCCTGCGGCTGCGTCGTGAAGATGATGCCGGCCACGTCCCCATCCGAGATGAGGCGCACGCCCGCGCCGAGCTTGCGGATCGCCGCGATCAGCTCGACGTGGCGCGGGCGGTCGAGCACGAGGGCCGTGAGTTCGTTGACCTTGACGCCCTTGGCCTTGGCAAGATTGTTGAGGTTCTCCTCCGGCGAGGCATCGAGATCGATGGTGCCCTGCGGATAGCCGGGACCAATGGCGATCTTGTGCATGTAGACGTCGGGAGCGGCCAGGAGCGTGCCGGATTCCGCCATGGCCATCACCGCGATGGAGCCCGGCATATCCTTGGCGCAGAGGGTCGTGCCTTCCAGCGGGTCGACCGCGATGTCGACCTTGGGGCCGTTCTTGTTGCCGACCTTTTCGCCGATGAAGAGCATCGGAGCCTCGTCGCGCTCGCCCTCACCGATCACGACCGTGCCGTCGATGGGAAGCTTGTTGAGTTCGCGGCGCATGGCGTCCACGGCGGCTTGGTCGGCGGCCTTCTCATTGCCGCGCCCGCGAAGCCGGGCGGATGCGACTGCGGCGCGCTCGGTGACGCGCACGAGTTCGAGCGTGAGGATGCGTTCGATGAGTTGGCCCGGTTGGACGGTAATGCCTAGCGACATGGACGTGTCGTCTCCCTTGTGCGTGTGCGAGCTTATCAGCTTTCCACGCTCTGTATGGCGAGCTTTCGGCTCGTTTCGAATTACTCGCGTTCGATCCGGATAACCTGGGGCGGCTCGGCGATAAGGCCATCCCCGGAGATCCGTTCGACCGCCGATCGGATAGCCGATTCGGTGGCAGCGTAGGTGATCAGCACCAGCGGCACCGGGGCGCCCGACCGGCCATGCTTGTCCTGACTGGCCGCTTTCTCGGATCGCTTCTGCAGAATGCTTTCGAGCGAGATTTCCGCCTCGGCCATCCGCATCGCCACGCCCGCGGCGACGCCGGGCCGGTCATGGACCGTCAGGCGGATGTAATAGCCGCCCTCATGCCGCTGCATCGGGGCGCGGCTCGCGCGCTCCAGGCGGTCGACGGAGCAGCCGAAGGGGTGGTGCGCCTTGCCGAGGACCACATCGGCAATATCGGCCACCACCGCCGAGGCGGTCGGATCGCCGCCGGCGCCCGGACCGATGAGCGTGAGTTCCTTCACGGCATCGGCGTCAATGGTGACCGCGTTGGTAACACCCATCACCTGGGCGATGGCCGAGGATTTCGGCACCATCGTCGGATGGACGCGCTGCTCGATGCCCATGGCGTTGCGCTCGGCCACGCCCAGAAGCTTGATGCGGAACCCGAGTTCGGACGCCATAGTCAGATCGAGCGGCGTGATCGAGGAGATGCCCTCCACATAGATTGCCTCGGCGTCGATCTCGGTCTCGAAAGCGATGCTCGTCAGGATGGCGAGCTTGTGGGCGGTATCGAAACCCTCCACGTCGAAGGTCGGATCGGCCTCCGCGTAGCCCAGGCGCTGCGCATCCTTGAGGCATTCCTGAAAGGTCAGGCCCTCCATCTCCATTCGGGACAGGATGTAGTTGCAGGTGCCGTTGAGAATTCCGTAAAGCCGCGAGATCGCATTGCCCGGCAAGGCCTCGCGCAGGGTCTTGATGACGGGGATGCCGCCCGCCACCGAAGCCTCGAATGCAAGCGCGACGCCCTTCTGTTCCGCCAACCGGGCCAGCGCCAGACCGTGCTTGGCGAGCAGGGCCTTGTTCGCCGTGACGACGTGCTTTCCGGCCGTGAGCGCCGTCTCGACGATCTCGCGGGCGGTGCCTTCCGACCCTCCCACCAACTCGACGACGCAATCGACCTCGTCCGAGGTGGCAAGCGCCAGCGGATCGTCGAACCAGCGGTAGGTCGAAAGGTCGAAACCGCGATCCTTCGTCCGGTCGCGCGCGGAAATCGCCGTGACCTGCACCGAGCGTCCATGGCGCTGCGTCAAGATCTCGTTGCGGCGAGCCAGGATCTGGATGACCGATGCGCCAACCGTGCCGAGGCCGGCAATGCCGACCCGTAAAGGACGTGTCACGGAGGAGAGCTCCTTTGCAAAATGGCGTTGCTCTTTACGAGAACGAGGCGCGGCTGTCCATGCGGAGCCCGTCTACCCGGCCCGGGTCAGCGGCACCACGTTGTGCAAGGTCGCGTCGGCGCCGTCGAAGAACTTGCGGATGTTCCGGGCCGCCTGCCGGATCCGTTGTTCGTTTTCGACCATGGCGATGCGCACGTAATCGTCGCCGAATTCGCCAAAGCCGATCCCTGGTGCGACCGCCACATCGGCCTTCTCGACCAGAAGCTTGGAAAATTCGAGGCTGCCGAGGGGGCGGAATTTTTCCGGGATCGGCACCCAGGCGAACATCGATGCGGTCGGCGCGGGGATTGCCCAGCCGGCTTTTCCGAACGAATCGATGAGCACGTCCCGGCGGCGCTTGTAGGTGGCGCGCATCTCGCGGATGCAATCATCCGGGCCGTTCAGGGCCGCGGTCGCGGCGACCTGGACGGGCGTGAAAGCGCCGTAATCGAGATAGGATTTCACCCGCGCGAGGGCCGCGAGCAGCCGCTCGTTGCCGACCGCAAAGCCGATCCGCCAACCGGCCATGGAAAAGGTCTTCGACATCGAGGTGAATTCCACCGCCACGTCGATCGCGCCCGGCACCTGCAGGATCGATGGCGGGGGGTTGGCGTCGTCGAAATAGACTTCCGAATAGGCGAGATCGGACAACAGGATCAACTCGTGCTTCTTCGCGAAGGCGACGAGATCGCGGTAGAAATCGAGCGAAGCCACATAGGCGGTCGGGTTCGACGGATAACAGACCACGAGCGCGACGGGTTTCGGGATCGAATGGGCGACCGCCCGCTCGGCGGCCGGGAAGAAGGCCGGCGTCGGCTCGGCGGGAACCGAGCGGATGACGCCCCCCGCCATCAGGAACCCGAAGGCGTGGATCGGGTAGCTCGGGTTCGGGACCAGCACCACATCGCCGGGCGCGGTGATGGCCTGCGCCATGTTGGCAAAGCCTTCCTTCGAGCCCAAAGTCGCCACCACCTGGGTGTCGGGATTGAGCTTCACCCCGAAGCGGCGCTCGTAATATCCGGCCTGCGCCCGGCGCAGACCGGTGATGCCCTTTGATGCCGAATAGCGGTCGGTGCGCGGTTTGCCGACGGTTTCCACCAGCTTGTCGATCACGTGCTTCGGAGCCGGGAGATCGGGATTGCCCATGCCGAGATCGACGATGTCGGCCCCACCCGCCCGCGCCGCCGCCTTGATGCGATTGAGCTGCTCGAAAACATAAGGCGGGAGTCGCTTGATGCGGTGGAAATCCGACATGGTCTGTCCTTGCAGTCTGATGAGGCGAAGCGGTCGTCAGGGCGTTTTGGATTTGCCCGCAGGCTTTGGGGCGGCAGCCGGGCTCGCGACGGGCGGCGGTGGCGGGGTGCCGCCAAGGGTTGCGGCAGCGGTTCCCGCAGCAAGACTGCGCGCCCGCGCGGCATCGAGTTCGGCCTCGGCCGCCTTCACTTCGGCCGCTGTCCGGGCGCTGGTGGCCCGTCCAGGATCGGAGGTGCCGATCGTCATATAGTCCAGCGATTGGGGGCGCGACTGCGCCACGAAATCGGGCCTGGGCGCGACGGTGGGTCCGAGGCCGCTGGAGGCCAGAAATTCCCCTGTCGGGTTGGCGCTGGAGCATGCGGACAGACCGGCGGCCAGGAAGACCACGCCCAGGAAGGCGGCTCGGCGGCTCGCTGCCGTTGAAAAATTCATTTTGATCCCAAGAACTAATGACATTGCGCTGGCATGTATGATGCCTCAATCGCTAAAATGTCGGAAATGCGGCGCATGAGCAATGGCCGCAGGACCTGACGGAGGCCGCCTGATGGACAAACCGCCCGGAACCGAGCAACCCCGCCTGGCCTCCCCTGACTTCGATGAGCTCTCCCGAAATCTCGCGCTGTTTCTCGAAGGCGCCGGCAAGGCCACCGCTGCCTATTTCAAGCCCTCCAACGGGGCCGCCGCAAAATCGAGTTTTGCCGATGAGGCGGCGGAGGCGGTGAAGACGTTCGGTCATGTGGCCGAATCGTGGATGGTCGATCCGCAGAAGACGCTGGAAGCGCAGACCAGGCTCGGAACCCAGTTTCTCGAACTCTGGACCGCCACGTTGAAACGCGCCCAAGGGGAGACGAGTGACCCGGTGGCGATGCCCGAGTTGAAAGATGCGCGGTTCCAGGATCCGGAATGGTCCCAGAATCCGGTCTTCGACTTCTTGAAGCAGGCCTACCTGATCACGTCGCGCTGGGCCGAGGATGTAGTGGAAGGCGCCGAACATGTGGATGAGACCACGAAACAGAAGGCGCGTTTCTACCTGAAGCAGCTCTCGAGCGCGCTGTCGCCGTCGAATTTCCTGCTCACCAACCCTGAACTGATCCGGGAAACCATCCAGCATAACGGCGCCAATCTGGTGCGTGGCGTCGCCATGCTGGCGGAAGATATCGAGGCCGGCGGCGGCGAGCTGCGCATCCGCCAATCGGATCCCAGTTTTTTCAAGGTCGGGCAGAACATCGCCGCCACTCCCGGAAAGGTGGTTTACCGCAACGACCTGATGGAGTTGATCCAATACACGCCGACGACCGATACAGTGATCAAGCGCCCCTTGCTGATCGTGCCGCCGTGGATCAACAAATTTTACGTGCTCGACCTCAATCCGGAAAAGAGCTTCATCCGCTGGGCGGTGTCGCAGGGATTGACGGTATTCTGCATCTCGTGGGTCAACCCGCAGGCGAGGCACGCGGAAAAGAATTTCGAACATTACATGCGCGAGGGCATCTTCGCCGCGCTGGATGCGATCGAGGAGAGCATCGGCGAGAAAAAGGTCACGGCGGTAGGCTATTGCGTCGGCGGAACGCTGCTCGCAACCACCCTCGCCTTCATGGCGGCAAAACGCGACAAGCGGATTGAAAGCGCCACCCTTTTCACCGCGCAGGTGGATTTCACCTATTCGGGCGACCTCAAGATCTTTGCCGATGCGGAGCAGATCGGCATGCTCGAAAAGACCATGAAGAAACGCGGCTATCTCGAGGGCAGCCACATGGCGAATGCCTTCAACATGCTGCGGCCGAACGACTTGATCTGGCCTTACGTGGTCAACGTCTACATGAAGGGGAAAGCGCCCTTCCCGTTCGATCTGCTCTATTGGAACTCGGATTCCACGCGCATGCCGGCCGCCAACCACGCCTTCTATCTGCGCAATTGCTACCTCGAAAACAAACTTGCCAAAGGCGAACTCGAAATCGGCGGCGTGCTGCTGGACCTGAAGAAGATCAAGGTGCCGATTTTCAACCTGGCAACCCGGGAGGACCACATCGCGCCGGCAAAATCGGTCTTCCACGGCTCGAAGATTTTCGGCGGCCCGGTCGATTTCGTGCTGGCCGGCTCCGGTCACATCGCCGGTGTCGTCAATCCCGTGGCGAAGCCCAAATACCAATACTGGACGGGCGGCCCGGTGGAGGGCGAGCTGGCCGACTGGATGGCGGGCGCGAAGGAAACCGAGGGGACCTGGTGGCCATACTGGTTTTCCTGGGTCGAGAAACAGGCGCCCAAGCGCGTCCCCGCGCGCGATCCTGCGGCCGGAAAACTTGCGCCCCTCGCCGAGGCACCCGGCACATATGTGCTCGAACGCGCCTGATCGCCTGCTGAATCCTGCACCGAGCGGCTAAAGGCTCGGGTCTCAGCTCATCCCGAGAACGACCGTTAGGCCTTCCTCCGCGTGAGGTTTCGCGACAGCGTTGCACACTGATCGGCATGCAAATAAAAAGGCCGGCGCAAAGCCGGCCTTTTATTAAGGATGCAGGAAAGGCATTCAGTATTTGCGAACGATCGGCGCCGGGATGGCCACGGCGGGATTGTCCCAACGATATTTGACCGCCGCCGAGATGATATCGACCGACGAATCCACGTTTGCGGCGAGCACCACGCCACGGGTCGGGAAGAGCGGATTGCCCGGTGCGATGTTGATGTCGGTGTTTCCGACCGAGAAAATGTGGGTGTAGGCCAGATCGAAGGAAAGTTGATCGCTCCAGTTATAGGTCGTGCCGAGCGAGACCCAGACACGATCGGAATCGGGCAGACGCGGGCTGCGCGTCTCGAGTTCGATCGGCGAGATCTCATAACCGAGGCCGGCGCGCACCTTCCAGGCGTTGTTCACCCGGTATTCGCCACCGACCGAGAAGAACCAGCCATCCTCATAATCGAGCGGAAGATAGGGCGATGAGGCCAGAAGCGTGCCGGTCGCCTGGTTCATGACGCGCGGGAATCCGAGGCGGCTCCAGTTGGTCCACTCGGCCGTGCCGTGAAGCGTGAAGGCTTCGCCGACCTGTTGGCTGATGCCGACCGAGACCGATTCCGGCAGCACAAGATGCGCCTTGATGGGAACGCCGAAATACTGGAACGACCCTTCGAGATCGTGCTCGACCGCGGAGCGGAAACCGACACCGATCGACGTGCCGGCGAACGGCGTCAGGGTGGCGCCAAGCGAGTAGCCGAAGCCGTAGCTGTCGCCTTCGAGACCGGCGCTTGCGGCGAACGGCGATGGGTTTGCGGGTGACGGGCCGATGGCCGAGAAGTAGCGCACCTTGAGATATTGCGCACGCACGCCCGCGCCGACCGACAGCCAATCGTTGACCTTGTAGCCGATGGTCGGCATCGCCTCGAGGGAGAAGATCGAGGTCGTGCGGGCATAAAGCTGACCGGCCCAGATTTCTCTCGGCTTGGTCGCGAGGCCGTAAGGCGCGCCGCTGTAGAGACCGATCCAGAGACGATCGTTCACCTGGTAGCTGGTGTAGCTCGCCGGCACGAGCGCATCGAGACCGATATCCCCCGATGGGCCGAGTCCGGCGAGACCCGCCGGGATCGTAAAGACCGGATTGATCTTCGATTCCGGGATGATGGCGGTGGCGTGAAACTCGGCTTGGAAACCGGGCGCCATGGTAATCGTCGCCGGGTTCCAGTACATCGACGAGACGCCACCCGAGCCGGATGCGACGCCGGCGAAAGACAGGCCCTGCCCGGTGGCGCTCTGCTCACGAAGAGCGAAGGCGCCAGCCTGAGCGCCGCCCTGGGCGGCTATGAGAGCTGCAACGGAGATTGCAGCCAAGGTCGCGGAACGGGTCAAATGGCGCATGAAATTTCCTGCCCTCGGGACTAGCATTCTTTTCGCGGCGGACGAATCCGCCTCTCGGGACACTCTGCCGTTGCTTCATTTTGGTCGCAATCGGTTAATGACAGCCTTCGCGCCCGTGGTGCCGGCCCACGCCCTTAACGGCAAGACTTCAGATTACTTTCGATTGAGCCCACGGATATTTGAAAACTCCGGGAATCCCAGATAGTTCACATGTAAACTAGCATAGACGGGCCGCCGCTGCTTGTGCGGGCAGTGCCTCTCCGCAGTAACTCCGAATGGGTAGTTTCCCGGCGATCGTGACAAAACCGCAACATAATCGGGGCAAAAAGGGCGTTGCCATCGCGAGGGGTTTTGCTCGATAACCGCCTCACCCTGCGGCAGGAGAGCCAGATGAAATTGCTTCGATTCGGTGAGTATGGACGCGAAAAGCCTGGTCTTCTCGATGCGGACGGCAATATCCGCGACCTGTCCGGTGTGGTGCCGGACATGGCCCGTGATGCACTGGCGTCCGACAGCCTCGCCCGGCTGAAAGCCCTCGACCCGACATCGCTGCCTCTCGTGCCGGCCGGCCAGCGCATTGGCGCCTGCGTGGGCAATGTGGGCAACTTCATTGCCATCGGCCTCAACTATGCCGATCACGCCGCCGAGACCGGAGCGGCCATCCCCGCGGAACCCATTGTCTTCAACAAGGCGCCATCCTGCATCGTTGGGCCGAACGACGAGGTGATCATCCCGCGCGGCTCCGTCAAAACCGATTGGGAAGTCGAACTCGCCATCGTCATCGGCGATCGCGCGTCCTATGTAGGCGCGAATGAGGCTATGAATTTCGTCGCCGGCTATTGCATCTGCAACGACGTGTCGGAGCGCGAATATCAGCTCGAACGCGGCGGCACATGGTCGAAAGGCAAGGGCTGCCCCACCTTCGGGCCGCTTGGCCCCTATCTCGTCACCAAGGACGAGATCCCCGACCCGCATAACCTGTCCATGTGGCTCGACGTGAACGACGAGCGCCGGCAAAAAGGCTCCACGCGAACCATGATCTTCAACGTGGCGAAGATCGTCTCCTACGTGTCGCATTTCATGATTCTCGAGCCTGGCGACGTCATCACCACCGGCACGCCCCCCGGCGTCGGCATGGGCATGGTCCCGCAGCAATTCCTCAAGGCCGGCGACACGATGCGCCTCGGCATCGAGGGTTTGGGCGAGCAATACCAACGGGTCGTCGCCTTCGAGCAGCAGGGCGTCGATACCAGCCGCGGACTCAAGTCCGAATCGCCGCTGGCGTAGGGCGAGACGGCCGGGGCCGGAGTCGGACGAAAACATCGCGGTCATCCGAATGCCCGCCGAAGACACCATCCGGATCGCCCTAACCGGCGAGATGGTCCATGCGCAGCATGTCGCCGCGTTATTGACGGGTTGAAAGCCGTGAACCTCCTTTAGGCAAAACGCACTTGCCGGCGTGCTCTTGCCCCTCTTGCGGCGGGGATCGGAGCTTGACGAAGGGGAAAGGACGCCGACCGGCTCTCCTCCCCTTGTGGGGAGGAGTTGGAGGTGGGGGTGCGGGCGCCTTTCTTGCCCGATCCGGAGCCGACACCCCCACCCTGGCCCTCCCCGCAAGGGGGAGGGAAAAGTGCTTTAAATGTGGATCACGCGTCCATATGCATCCAGCACGCTCTCGTGCATGGTCTCCGACAACGTGGGATGGGGGAAGACCGCGTGGATGAGTTCTTCCTCCGTCGTCTCGAGGTTCATGGCGATCACGAAGCCTTGAATCAGCTCCGTGACTTCCGCGCCGACGAGATGTGCGCCCAGCAACTGGCCGGTCTTCTTGTCGAAGATGGTTTTCACCAGCCCCTCCGGCTCGCCGAGTGCAATGGCTTTGCCGTTGCCGACGAACGGGAAGCGGCCGATGCGAACCTCGATTCCCTGCTCCTTCGCCTTCGCTTCGGTGAGCCCCACCGAAGCGATCTGCGGGTGGCAATAGGTGCAGCCGGGAATCTTCAGCTTGTCCATCGGGTGCGTATGCAAGCCCTTGATGGTTTCGACGCAAATGACGCCCTCGTGCTCGGCCTTGTGCGCCAGCATCGGCGGGCCGGCGACGTCGCCGATGGCGTAGATACCGGGCACGTTGGTGCGGCCCGATCCATCGGTGACGACGGTGCCGCGATCGATCTTCACGCCGAGCTTTTCGAGCCCCAAATTCTCGATATTGCCGACGACGCCGACGGCCGAGATCAGGCGCTCGGCCGTGATTTCCTGCGTCGCCTTGCCGTCGTCGATGGTGGCGGTGATGGAATTCGCGCCCTTCGCGACTTTCGTGACTTTCGCGCCGGTCAGGATCTTGATGCCCTGCTTCTCGAAGCGCTTGCGCGCATGAGCTGCGATCTCCGCATCCTCGACGGGCAGGATCTGCGGCAGCACTTCCACCACCGTCACTTCCGCGCCCATGGTGCGGTAGAACGAGGCGAACTCGATGCCGATGGCGCCCGAACCCATGACCAGAATCGATTTCGGCATCGCCTCCGGCTTCATCGCCTCGAAATAGGTCCAGATCAGCTTTCCGTCCGGCTCGATGCCCGGCAGCGCGCGCGGACGTGCGCCCGTCGCCACGATGATGTGCTTGGCCTGGTACGTTCCAGCGCCAAGGGTGCCTTTCGGCGGCGGCGTCTGCGGCTGCACTGCCGGCTTCTTCGGCTCGCTCACCACGACCTCGCCGGGCTTTGCAATGCTCGCCTCGCCCCAGATCACGTCGATCTTGTTCTTCTTCATCAGCATGCCGATGCCACCATTGAGGCGCCCCGACACCCCGCGCGAGCGCTGCACGATGGCCGCCGCGTCGAAGCCGATCTTTTCCGCCACCAAGCCGTAATCCTTGGCGTGGCTCATGTAGTGGTAGATCTCGGCCGAACGCAGCAGCGCCTTCGTCGGAATGCAGCCCCAGTTGAGACAGATGCCGCCGAGATGCTCCCGCTCCACCACCGCAGTCTTGAGGCCCAGCTGCGCCGCGCGGATCGCCGCCACATAGCCGCCCGGCCCGCCGCCGATGACGATGATGTCGTATTGGGTTGTCATTTAGGTCTCCATTTCCCCTCCCCCTTGCGGGGAGGGGTCAGGGGTGGGGGTGGTGCGGACGAGCGCCGCATGAATGGTGTCGAGCACGACATCGATTTCGAGCATGACATCGCGATTGGAAAAACGAAGAATCCGAAAGCCCTGACCGGCGAGATACGAGCTCCGTCTCTCGTCGTAGGCGACGGCTGCAGCAGCGCCGTGCTGCTCGCCATCGACCTCAACGATGATCCTCGCATTGTGACAGAGGAAGTCCGCCACATAGGGGCCGATGGGAACCTGGCGGCGAAAGTGCGTTCCTTCACGAGGCAAACGAGTTCTGAGATGCCACCACAACCGCCTCTCCGGCTCCGTCAATTCGCGGCGCAATGCCTTTGCATTCGTGGCGGCCCGCGACGAGATGGGCTCAAGACGAGGCTGCTTCCATGACATTGCTGGTCCTGTTGGCAAGAGCTTGCATCACGACCCCCACCCTGACCCTCCCCGCAAGGGGGAGGGAAAGATGCGGAGCTTTTTCACACCAACATCCCCATCGGGTTCTCGATCAGCACCTTGAATGCCGCCAGCAGTTCCGCGCCGAGCGCGCCGTCGACGACCCGGTGGTCGCAGGACAGCGTCACGGTCATGGCCTGGACGATGGCGGGCGCGTTGTTCTTGACCACCACGCGCTGCTCGCCCGCGCCGACGGCGAGGATCGTGCCTTGCGGCGGGTTGATGACGGCAAGAAAGTCCTTGATGCCGAACATGCCGAGGTTGGACACCGCCGTCGAACCGCCGGTATATTCCTCAGGCTTCAGGCGGCGATTGCGCGCGCGTCCGGCAAGATCCTTCATCTCGGCCGAGATCGCGGTCAGCGTCTTCACCTCGGCCTTGCGGATCACCGGCGTAAACAGCCCGCCCTCGACGGCGACGGCGACGCCCACATCCGAATGCTTCAGGCGCAGGATGCGATCATCCGCCCACACCGAATTGGCAGCCGGCACGCGCTGGAGCGCGATCGCCAATGCCTTGATGACGAAGTCGTTGACGGAGAGTTTGTAGGTCGGCTTGCCGTCCTTGTCCTTCGGCGCACCTGCATTGATCTGCTCGCGCATGGCCATCAGCGCGTCGAGTTCGCAATCGAGCGCGAGATAGAAATGCGGCACCGTCTGCTTCGATTCGACGAGACGCTTGGCGATCGTCTTGCGCATGCCGTCGAGGGGAATTTCCTCGTAGGTGCCGGCCTCGAACATGGCCTTGACCTGATCGGACGACAGGCTGCTGGCAAGCGCCGCCGCCGGCGCTGCCTTTGGCGCTGCGGCGGGTTCGGCGCGTTTGGGCGCGCCGCCGGCGACAGCGGCTTTCACGTCCTTCTCGACCACGCGCCCATGCGGGCCGGAGCCCTGCACAGATGCAAGATCGATGCCCGCTTCCTTGGCGATACGCTTGGCGAGTGGCGAGGCAAAGACACGGTTCTCCCGCTCTGCGGCGCCGTTCGGTTTTGCAGCCGGTGCAGGAGCAGCGGGCATAGGCGCTGCTGCCGGCGGGGGCGCGGCCTGTGGCACCTCGGCTGCCGGAGCCGGCGCGGGGGGAGCCGCCGTCGCTTCGGCTTTCGGTGCGGGTCCGCCGGAAGCCGCACCTGTGACACTCTTCGGATCTTCGCCCTCGCCGGCGATCACAGCGATGGGCTGGTTGACGGGGACGTCCGCAGTGCCTTCGGCAATCAGGATCTTGGCGAGGATGCCCTCATCCACCGCCTCGACTTCCATTGTGGCCTTGTCGGTTTCGATCTCGGCGATCACGTCGCCGGATTTGACCGTGTCGCCTTCCTTCTTCAGCCACTTGGCAAGGTTGCCCTTTTCCATGGTGGGAGAGAGAGCGGGCATCAGGATATTGATGGGCATGGTGTTATGGATCCTGATCGATGTTTCAGTTGATGGCCTGGGTTGGGCCGGGATCGGAGGGATCGTCCAATTCGGTTTGGATTCCGGCGGTGATTTCAGCCATCGCCTCAGCTTCCGAAAATTCAGTCTCGGCGGCATAGACTCGCGCGGCGTGACGCGCGAGATCGACCAGCAGAACGCCCCACGTGAAGGGATCGTCGAACGCGCGCCGCAGTGCCACACTCACCGCCCCGTCCACCACCGAAGCCCGCAAGATCTCCACGCCGCCTTTTTCAAGGGCGTCCGGCGGAACGTTGAGGGCTTCGAATTTGCGGTCGGTCATGGCGTCACCTGTAGCAAACGGCCTTCGCCGCCTGTACGATTTCGGCGACGGACGGCAGAGCGAGCTTTTCGAGGTTCGCAGCATACGGCATCGGCACGTCCTTGCCGGTGATGCGGATCACCGGTGCGTCGAGATAATCGAAGGCGTGCTCCATGATGCGGGCAGAGATTTCAGCGCCCACGCCCGATTGCGGATAGCCTTCCTCGACGGTGACGCAGCGTCCGGTCTTCATCACCGAGGCCACGATGGTGTCGGTATCCATCGGACGGATCGTGCGCAGGTCGATGATTTCGGCGCTGATGCCTTCCTTCTCGAGTTCCTGCGCGGCCTTCAGCGCGTAGCTGACGCCGATGGAGAACGACACCAGCGTGACGTCCTTGCCCTCGCGGTGGATGCGCGCCTTGCCGATCGGCACGGTGAAATCATCGAGCTTCGGCACCGGGAACGACTGGCCGTAGAGGATCTCGTTCTCGAGGAAGATCACCGGGTTGGGATCGCGGATGGCGCTCTTGAGCAAACCCTTCGCGTCGGCGGCCGAATACGGCGACACCACCTTGAGGCCCGGAACGGCGGAGTACCACGCCGAAAAGTCCTGGCTGTGCTGCGCGCCGACGCGGGAGGCCGCGCCGTTCGGGCCGCGAAAGACGATCGGCGCGCCGAGCTGGCCGCCCGACATGTAGAGCGTCTTCGCCGCCGAGTTGATGAGCTGGTCGATGGCCTGCATGGCGAAGTTGAAGGTCATGAACTCGACGATGGGTCGCAGGCCCGTGAAGGCCGCGCCGACACCGACGCCGGCAAAGCCATGCTCCGTGATCGGCGTGTCGATGACCCGGCGTTCGCCGAATTCCTGCAGCAATCCTTGCGTGACCTTGTACGCGCCCTGGTATTCGGCGACCTCTTCGCCCATCACGAAGACGTTCGGATCCTTGCGCATCTCCTCCGCCATGGCATCGCGAAGCGCTTCGCGGACGGTCATCGTGACCATCTCGGTGCCTTCCGGAATTTCGGCCATGGCATCGTGCGCAGAACGGCTCGAAATGATCGAAGGGGCGGCGGGCAAAGCATCGGGCGACGTATCCCCACCACGGCCCAAGGCCGATGAGGTCTCGCTCATGCCCTCGCTCTGCGAATCCGGTGTCGGAGCAGTCTGCCCGGGAGCGGCCGGTGCGGCCGGTGCGCTGGCGACGGCTTTCGATGCGTCCTCGCCTTCGACTGCGAGCACGCCGATGGGCGTGTTCACCGCGACGTTGTCGGTGCCGTCCCCGACGAGAATCCTCGCCAGAACACCCTCGTCGATCGCCTCGACCTCCATGGTCGCTTTGTCGGTTTCGATTTCGGCCAGCACGTCGCCGGGCTTGACCTTGTCGCCTTCTTTTTTCAGCCATTTGGCCAGTTTGCCCTGTTCCATGGTGGGAGACAGGGCGGGCATGAGAATGTCGATCGCCATGGAAGACTCTTTTCCAGTTGCCGCTGCGGCGAATATTGGAGGGCGAATTGTCGGGGAGAGCGCCTAATGCGCTTCCAGGAGAATGTCGGTGTAGAGCTCGGAGGGATCGGGCTCCGGATCGTGGGTTGCGAACTCGGCCGCCTCGTTGACGATCTCGCGCACCTTGCTGTCGATGGCCTTCAGCTCGTCTTCGGACAGCTTCCAGCTTTCGAGAAGCCGGCGGCGCACCTGCTCGATCGGATCGTGCTCCTCGCGCATGCGGGTCACCTCGTCCTTCGTGCGGTACTTGGCCGGATCGGACATGGAATGGCCGCGATAGCGATAGGTCTGCATCTCGAGGATGTAAGGCCCCTTGCCGGACCGTGCGTGCTCGACGGCGCGCTGGCCGGCAGCGTAGACCGCGCGGATATCCATGCCGTCCACCTGCTCGCCCGGAATGTTGAAGGAGACGCCGCGCTTCGAGAAATCCGTTTGCGCCGACGCGCGGTTGACGGAGGTTCCCATGGCGTAACGGTTGTTCTCGATCACGTAGACGACGGGCAGCTTCCACAGCTGCGCCATGTTGAAGCTCTCGTAGACCTGGCCCTGGTTGGCCGCGCCATCGCCGAAATAGGTGAGGCAGACATTGCCGTTCTGCCGGTAATGATTGGCGAACGCGATGCCGGTGCCGAGCGAGACCTGCGCACCGACGATGCCATGGCCGCCGTAGAAATGCTTCTCCTTGGAGAACATGTGCATCGAGCCGCCCTTGCCCTTCGACAAGCCGCCGCGACGGCCGGTCAATTCGGCCATGACGCCTCGCGCCTCCATGCCGCAAGCCAGCATGTGACCGTGATCGCGATAACCCGTGATCACCTGGTCGCCCTCCCGGGTCGCCAGCTGCATGCCGACGACGACGGCCTCCTGACCGATATAGAGGTGACAGAATCCGCCGATGAGGCCCATGCCGTACATCTGTCCGGACTTCTCCTCGAAGCGACGGATCAGCAGCATCTCGCGATAGGCGCTGAGATCCTGGCCCTTGTCGAATTGGGGAGAATTGGGAGTGGCTTTTCGGGCCGGCGTCTTGTTTGGCGTGGACTTGTTTGCCTTGCGGGCAGCAACAGCCATCGGGTCCTCCGAAGGGTTTCCTCGACGAAAGTTGTAGCGCAGTCCGTCCGGGAAATCGAGAGGCGCAAAGAGGTGTTTCAACGATACAGTGAACAGCCCAACCGACTGATTCAACTTGTCAAAATCGAATCAACTTGATTTGAGTTAAGTAGAAATTCGGTTAGTTTTTGCTGTCGGGGAGGATGATCACGAGATCGCTGCGGTGCACACGTCCGAGCATGATCCGCGCCCGCTCTTCGAGAAGATCGCGGTCGATCTGGTCGCTGCGAAGCAGCGCGATGCGGCGATCCCAATCGGCCCGCTCGGATCGAACGATCTCGAGTTCGTTGGTCAAATCCTGCGCCTGCGCCTCGTATTTCTCACGCGCGTCGAAGCCGCGCGCGCCGCTATGGGCGTGGTGCACGAAATAACCCACGACAGCCGCCGAAACGCTGTAAAGCATCAGCGGAATGAGGAAACGACGGACGCGCCTGCGAATGACCATGGCGAGATTCCTACATCGTCATGGTTAAGAACCGGTTTCCTGAGGGGCGTGCAACGTTCGGTGGAGGCGTTCACGCGGAGACCTGCAGGCCAATCATGCCGCACGGTTCAGCGTGATGCCAGAAAGGCCGAAAGGGCCTGTCTTGGAGCACGAGGCTGTCCAGAGACCGCTGGACGGTCCTTCGAGACGCCGATACGCGGCTCCTCAGGTGAGGCGGAGACACACTAAGTGCCATGGAGGCGTAGGCTCCGCCTTATCCTGAGGAGCGAGCTTGCTCGCGTCTCGAAGGATCCTCCAGAGACCACTGGCTTCGAGACCGGCCTGCGGCCTTCCTCAGCAGAGGCTGTGGGGTTCTGTTCAGTCCTACGGCGTCGCCGCAGCGGTCAGGCAACCTCCCGGGCAGCCTCTCAGGACGAGGCAGAGCCTTCGTCTTCGGAGGCATTCCCGGCCCATCCATACACTGACGCGCGCCGGAGTTAGGCGTGCGTGCCCGGGCCAGGCCCGGGCATGACGGAAAGAAATTCACGAGTGCGGGCACGTGCGCCCTCGCCTACACAACGAAGAAATCGCTCGCCGTCATCTTCAGGTTCTTGGTCACCGTCGCGAACTGAATCGCCGCCTTCGCGCCGGTGCCGTCCTGGTCGTAGAACAGCGCTCCGGTCTTCTTGTTGTAGATGATGCGGTCATTCGCATCATGCGCCTTGTCGCCCTGCCAAAAGGCGGATTTTGCCAGAACCCCCTTCTTGGCAATCTTGGTGAAGGCCGATTTCGCCAGATGAATGGTGTCGTCCTTGACGCTGAAGTCGGTGATCTTGTCGAGATTCGTCTTCTTGTTGGGTTTCGTGTCGAACACGAACACGTCCCGACCTTTGCCGCCGGAGAGAATGTCCCGGCCCAGGCCGCCGGCCAGTTTGTCGTTGCCGAGACCGCCGCCGAGCGAATCGTTCTTCGCACCGCCGACGAACAGGTCGTCGCCGATCGATCCGGCCGTTGTCTCCACCGCGACATCGCCGACGGCGATGGAGAGCAGCTGGTCGTGGGAGAGGCCGCCCTTGTCGGTGACGCGGACCTTGATCGTGTGGGACCGGGCCTGCTCGTAATCGAACTTGAAACCATCGGCCACCAGCAGCGACGTGCCATTGAGGACAAAGCGCCCGCCCGCATCATCCAGAAGCCGATAGGTAAAGGTATCGCCCGCATTGGCGTCGACGGCTTTCAGGATCGCCACAGGTGTTCCTGTGGCCGACAACTCGGCGATGGTGGAGGCGCTCGCATCGATCCGCGTCGGCGCCACGTTGTCGGGCTCGCTCGGCCCCGGATCCACAATGACGGCGGGGTCCACATTTACCGTCACCGTGGTCTCGCTGTCGCCCGCATCCGCCAGCTTGATGCTGATCTGCTTTGCCGCGGCGATCACACCGTCGACGTGGGAATAGGTCAGGGCCCGCACCAATTGTTCAATTTGCGCAACGGTGGCGGTGGGGTCGAAGTCGATTGCCAGTTGCGATCCGCTGACAGCGGTAAAATGACCGATGGGGGTGCCGCCGACGCTGATCACGCTGTTGGCCGCCACTCCGCTCGACAAGGTGACCGCACCCGTGACGGCGACGCCGAGCAGGTTGCCGGCGTCAGCCGGGCCGCCGACGCTCACTGTCAGAGACGAGATTGCATCATCGGACGCGATCGTCGCGCTCACGCCCGCATCGAGCACCACGGGAGCATGCCCGTTCAGCGTCACGTGATCCCCATCGAGTTCCGCGACAACCGGCGGCTGTGCCACAAAACCTTCAGGATCCACGGTCACAGTGGCCGTCGACTCGCGGAAGGTTGCATCCATGAGATGGATGCTGATTTGCCTGGACGCCGCGATGACGCCATCGGCATGGGAATAGGTCAGCGCCCGCATCAGTTCCTGGACGAGGGCGGGTGTGGCCGCAGGGTCGAACTCGACTGCCAGCTGCGGACCGCCGTCAGACGTGGAATGACCGATAGCGGTGCCGCCCACACTGATCACGCTGTCAACCGCCAGCCCGTTCGACAATGAGACCGAGCCGGTCGTATCGACACCGAGCATGTTGCCCGCGTCACTCGAGCCAGTGACGCTGACCGAGAGATATTTGATCGCGGCATCGGCGGTGATGGTGACGTTCAGGCCGGCATCGAGAATGACGGGATTGTGCCCGCTCAGCATCACGTGGTCGCCGTCGAGCTCCTCGAGGACCGGGGCCAGTTGGGTGGTGGTGATGACCGGTCCATCGATGGTTTCCTTGGCGGCGATGATGTCCACGCCCTGTGCATGAAGCGCAGTGCGCTCATCCGCGCTGAGTATGCCGTTCGTCAGGACCAGCTTGTCGTTATCAACCGAATGGCCCCTCACCAGCTTCGCCGTCTCTGCGTTGTCGAGCGTGATGACCGCGTCGTCGTCAAGCAATCCGATCTGCGCGACGTTCAGGATGATCTTCCCCGCAAGATTAATGTCGGTTCCCGCGAGCGAAAGGTAATTCGTGCCGCCCGCACCATCGATCCGTTTGACATCCGCCAACTGGTGGGCGCCGAGGACGATGCTATCGATGCCGTCGGTCCCCTCGATCGTCTCGATCCCTGAGAATGTCGCCAGCTGTGTCAGATCGAAAGAATTCACGGAGATGCTTCCGCCGACGAGTTGGAGCGTATCGTCACCCAGGCCGCCGTCGATCTCGTCCCCATCCGTGATGCAGAACTCAGGCACCGTGAAAACGTCGTCTCCGGCGGTTCCCACAAGATGATCGGTCCCAGGCGTGAAAACCTCGGCGTCGTCCGGAGCCGTCGTGATGGTCAGCGCCGCGCTCGCATACTCACCGTCCGGCCCGCCGATATCCACTTGCAACGATCTGTAGGCGATCAAACCGGCATCCGCCGATGTATTCACATAGGTCAATGAGCGAAGAAGCTCCTGCACCAGTTCGGCCGTCGCCGCCCCATTGAATCCAAAGCTGAGGAGAGTTGGATCGCTCCAAGCGGCCACCAAACCGATGACGATCCCGTCCACCGCGATCTCGCTGCCGATATTGAGCCCGTCGGTCGCGCTGACGCGGGAGAACAGCGGATCGATGCCGAATTGGTCGTCGGTCGTCCCCGAGCTGTTGTAGATATCCATGTAGCTGACGAGCCCGCTCGCCGACGTGATCAGGGCATCTCCACCCAAATCGATGTGAACGGCTTGACCTGCCGGGCTCCGGACGCTGTCGCCATCAAGACCCGTCAGCGTCAGGGGCTCGGTGAGGGCATCGAGCGCCACGTCGAACGCGGGAGCGGGTAGAGCGGTGGATCGGTTCGGAAGCATCGGGTCACCCTTTTGGCTGACGGCATCCGATCGCGGGCAGCCGTCCTGGTTCCCTTCACTATATGCAACGAAACATCATATCAAGCCCCTGACATAAGGTCAGCTCGGATGTCCCGGATCGACGCGGTACTCCGCCGGTACTCCGCCAGCGATGGGGCAAGGGCACGGAAACCATGGCGACGGACCGCCCTGGCCGGACCACCGCCTCAGAGCACGTAGAAATCGTGCGCGGTCATCTTGAGATTCTTCGACACGGTCGCGAACTGGATCGCCGCCTTGGCGCCGCTGCCATCCTGGTCGTAGAACAGCGCGCCGGTCTTCTTGTTGTAGATTACCCGGTCGGTCGCATCATGCGCCTTGCTGCCGGCGTAGAAGGCGCTGCCGCTGAGAACGTCCTTTTTGGAAATCTTCGAGAAGAAGGTTTTCACCAGGTGGACGGTATCGTCCCTGACGCTGAAATCGATGATCTTGTCCAGGTTGGTGCGCTTGTTCGGCCGGGTGTCGAAGACGAAGATGTCTCGCCCCGCGCCGCCGGTGAAGATGTCGTTCGACAGCCCGCCATAGAGCTTGTCGCTGCCAGCCTCGCCCGTCAGCCGATCGGCGCCCCGGGTGCCGCGCAGAGTGAGTGGATTGGTCTCGACGACGTTGGTGACGGCGAGATCGAAGGTCCTCGTCACTTCGCCGCCATAGGCGTCCTTCGCCGTCAAGGCGATGCTGTGATGGCTTAAGGCCTCGAAATCGGCGGCTCCCACCAGGACGAGGTTCGCGCCATCCAGTCTGAACAGGCCGCTCGGGTTCGACGTCAAGCTGTAGGAGAGCGCATCGCCATCCGCGTCGAACGCCGCGAGGCTCGCACGACGGCGGTGACAGGCGTGTCCTCGGTAAAGACGGCTGTGGAAAGGGCGAGATTGACGGGAGCAGCGTTGGTGAGGGTGATCTTCTGGTCGGCAAATTGTGCAAAGCGGATGTTTTTGAGGGTGTCGGTCCCATCGCGGGTCGCGTGCGAATCCGCGACGACGAACGAACCGTTCAGATTATCCTGGACGGCGTATTGCGAGCGGTTGCCGCTGAAAGTCGCGACATCATTGCCTCCGCCCCCATCGATCACATCGTTGCCTTGATCGCCCGAAAAGGTTTCGGAACCGGATCCTCCAAAGGCAGCGTCCTGACCTGCGCCGAGCGAAAGCAATCCGATGTGGGTCCCCGACCGCCCGAAATATGTGTCGTTCCCATCGCCAAGAATAATCCGGCCGCTGATGAAGCCGTCATTGGCCACAATATCGGTGCCGGATGCGCCGACGATGGCATAGCCGTTGCCGAGACCGGCGGTTGTCTCGATCTTTCCGGCGTTCAGGAGGCTCAGATTTCCGGATGCCGCCAATATTCCCGTATCGCTCGCAAGGACTCTGCCGAAATTCTGAACCGCGTGGGTCCCGACCAGATAGAGTCCGTATTGGCCTTCCACTTTCCCGAGCGCGCCGATGATCACGGTGCTTTGTGCGTTTTGGCTCCGCACGCCGGTCGTGTAGCCAATCGCCGAGCCATTGATCACAAGAGCATTGGAGGCGCCAGACGCTGTGGAGATTGAAGTCCCGAACATCGAATGCACGCTCACGCCGTCCATCAGGAGAAGCGTATCCCCGCCGGCGAGCGTGAAGACGGCGGAGCCCGCTTCGGACACAATGGACGTGGTGATGACTTGATCGGGCATGGGGTCTCCAAACGGTCTTGCGGCCGAGCTTCGACCTGAACAACAACGCGATAAATGAATTATCACGTTATAAAGTTCGAAAAGACCTGAAGGCAACCCGTGACAAAATGCTGAATGGTCGCAGCCTGCAGAGCCGCGACCTTCACTCAGCCCAAGGCCTCAGCGCCCCGCCCGCGTAGCGCGCCGTCGCCAAAAGCGAGCGGAGGAACAGCGACGGACCGCAGGTCAAAAGAAGCTTTTCAGAGCACGTAGAAATCGCTCGCCATCAGCTTGAGATTCTTGTTCACGGTTGCGAACTGAATTGCCGCTTGTGCGCCGTTACAACCTTGGCAGATCGTCAGTATCTTATGCCGAACTCGGTCGCTGGATTTGAGAAGCGCAAGACGCGCGAAATACGCGCGCGCCCTCAGCCCAACGCCTTCAGCGCCGCCCTGCCCGCATAGCGCGCCTGCTCGCCAAGCTCCTCCTCGATGCGGATGAGCTGGTTGTACTTCGCCGTCCGGTCGGAGCGGGCGAGCGAGCCGGTTTTGATCTGGCCGCAATTGGTCGCCACCGCGAGGTCGGCGATGGTCGAGTCCTCGGTCTCCCCGGAGCGGTGCGACATGACGGAGGTGTAGCCGGCGCGGTGGGCCATATCGACGGCGGCGATGGTCTCGGTAAGGGTGCCGATCTGGTTGACCTTCACGAGGATCGAATTGGCGATGCCGCCCTTGATGCCCTGCGAGAGGCGTTCGACGTTGGTGACGAACAGATCGTCCCCGACGAGCTGGCATTTCGACCCGACGAGATCGGTGAGGAGCTTCCAGCCCTCCCAATCGTCCTCCGCCATGCCGTCCTCGATCGACGCGATGGGATAATTCGCCACGAGCTGCGCCAGGTACTCGGCCTGCTCCTTCGAGGAGAGGCTTTTTCCAACGCCCTCATAGGCATAAGCGCCGTTCTTGAAGAATTCGGTGGAGGCGCAATCGAGGCCGATGACGATATCCTGACCGGGCTTGTAGCCGGCCTGCTCGATGGATTTCATGATGAAATCCAAAGCTGCCTCGGCGCTCGGAAGGTTGGGCGCGAAGCCGCCCTCGTCGCCCACATTGGTGTTGTGGCCGGCATCCTTCAGGGCCTTCTTCAGGGTGTGGAACACCTCGACGCCCATGCGGACCGCTTCCGACAGCGTCGGCGCGCCGACGGGTAGGATCATGAATTCCTGGAAATCGATCGGGTTGTCCGCATGCATGCCGCCATTGATGATGTTCATCATCGGCACCGGCAGCACCCGCGCCTGCGTCCCGCCCACATAGCGGTAGAGCGGCAGGGTCGAGGCATCGGCCGCCGCTTTCGCCACGGCGAGAGAGACGCCGAGGATCGCGTTGGCCCCGAGCCGCGCCTTGTTGGGGGTGCCGTCGAGCGCGATCATGGTTTCGTCGATGAGAATCTGCTCCTCGGCGTCGAGCCCACCGATGGCATCCAGGATCTCGTTGTTGACGGCCTCGATGGCCTTCAAAACACCCTTGCCCCCGTAGCGCTTCTTATCGCCGTCGCGGAGTTCCACCGCCTCATGGGCGCCCGTGGACGCGCCTGACGGAACAGCCGCTCGGCCCATGGAGCCGTCTTCCAACGTCACATCCACCTCGACCGTGGGATTGCCCCGGCTGTCGAGAATTTCGCGCGCGTGAATGTCGATGATCGCGGTCATGGAAGAATGCTCCTGCGGCTGAAAGAGGAGGCCATGCGGCCTTGCGTCATGGAACGGCTTATTGACCGAAACGGCGGAGTGAGCAAGGACGTGTCACACTCGAACGCAAGGTCATCAACCCATGACGGACCCATCCCTGCAACTCGGCAAGAATGTCGGAACTCCGCAATCGCCGGAGGAGGCGCTCCTCGACCGGGTGCCGAATCCGCACCCCGATACGGATTACGTGGCGCGGTTCACGGCGCCGGAATTCACCTCGCTCTGCCCGGTCACCGGCCAACCCGATTTCGCCCTGCTGGTGATCGATTATGTGCCGGGGCCGTGGCTGGTCGAGTCGAAATCGCTGAAGCTCTATCTCCACAGCTTCCGCAATCACGGCGCTTTTCATGAGGATTGCACGGTCGCTATCGGCAAGCGCCTGGCCGAATTGCTGGAGCCGCGCTATCTGCGGATCGGCGGTTACTGGTATCCGCGCGGCGGCATTCCCATCGATGTGTTCTGGCAGACGGGCGAGGTGCCGAAAAATCTCTGGCTGCCGGACCAGGGCGTGGCACCCTACCGGGCGCGAGGCTGAGGCGTGGGGCGGCGCAGGACGGATGCGGCCGTCAAGCCAAGGCCCACGACGACGATCGCCGCCACGAGGGTTGTGACAGTGAGCCCCGCCCGGTCCAGTCCGTAGCCCATGGCGACTACCCCAAGCGCCTGTCCGACGAAGAACGAGAATGCATGGAGCGCCACAGCCGATGCCCGCGCCGTCGGTGCAACCTCGGTCACCTGCGTCTGAAAGGTGTTGTGGAGCATGTAGAAGCCGAGCCCCATCACCACCATGGCGAAGGTGTAGAGCTTCCAGTCGCCGCCCCAGCCAATCGTCACCAGCGCCAGCGCCGCCAGAATGCCGCCACCGATCAGCATCCGCGTGAGACCGAGCACGCGCAGCATCCAGCTCACCAGAATGGAATAGACGAGGCCGCCGATGGCAAAACCGCCAAGCGCCACGCCCGCCTCCGTCGCGCCACCGCCGGCATTGAGCTCCAGCAAGGGCGCCATGTAGGGAAAGATCCCGAAGATGGCCATCGCCTCGACGAACACGAACGAGAACAGCGCCAGCGCGCGCGGGTTCGAGAGGATCTCGCCGTAGCGCCGAAGGGCACTGGCGAGGTCGAACCGGCCGCCCGGCGCGGCGCCACGGAAGCCGATGAACGTTGCGCCGAAAGCAAGGCCCATCAACACGGTGGAAAGGCCGAACACGCCGCGCCATCCCATCGTCTCGGCCAGGAGACCGGCCAGCGATGAGCCGGCGAGTTGGCCGGTGATGATCGCAACCAGGTAGCGGCTCAACGCCAGCTGGCGCTGCTCCATCGCAACCCGGTCGCCGATCAGCGCCAGCGACATCGGAACCGCGCTGCCGGCGGCGGCACCGGCAATCATGCGCAGGATGAAGAGCGTTGCGATGTCGGGCGACAGAACAGACCCGGCGAGCGCCAGAAGCGCAAGCGCCAGCCCGACCTTCATCACGCGCTCTTTTCCCAGCGCGTCGCCAACAGGTCCGAGGATCGGCTGAACGAGCGCATAGGGCAGCGCGAAGGCCGCCGACAGCAGCGCGGTGGTTTGTGTGGTCGTGCCGAGATCGCGCGCGATGATGCCTACCATCGGCTCGACCGCACGGGAGGAGAACGTGCTGGCAAAGCCGCTCGTGGCGAGAATCAGGATCAGATTGCGCGGCGTCATGGAACCGTTTCGCGGAGGACTCGGAAAGGCGCGTCCGCCTCCTTAGCACGACCTTCCGCAACGACGAGCCATAGAAGAGCGCCCCTGCCCTTCCGCCTCATCATGGCTTGACCGACGAAGTCAGGCCTTGGCGAGGGCGTCGAATGCCTTCAGGCGCGCCAGCAAGCCTTCCAGTTCGCGCAGCGGCACCATGTTGGGCCCATCGGAGGGTGCTTTGTCCGGGTCCTGATGGGTCTCGATGAAAACGCCCGCCACGCCGACCGAGACCGCGGCGCGGGCGAGGACCGGCACGAATTCGCGCTGCCCGCCCGAGGTGGCGCCCTGCCCGCCCGGCTGCTGCACCGAGTGGGTGGCATCGAAGATCACCGGCGCGCCGGTTGCCGCCATGATCGGCAGCGATCGCATGTCGGACACCAGCGTGTTGTAGCCGAAGGACGCGCCGCGCTCCGTCAGCATCACGTTGGGATTTCCAGCTCCGGTCACCTTGGCGGCCACATTCGCCATGTCCCAGGGCGCGAGAAACTGCCCCTTCTTCACGTTCACGACCCGGCCGGTTTTCGCCGCAGCAAGCAGGAGATCGGTCTGGCGGCACAGGAAGGCCGGGATCTGCAGGATATCCACGACCTCGGCCACGGCGGCGCATTGGTCGTTCTCGTGCACGTCGGTAATGACCGGCAGCCCGAACGTTTCCTTGACCTCGGCGAAGATCGCCAGGGCCTTGGCAAGGCCGATGCCACGGGCGCTCGAGCCGGATGTGCGGTTCGCCTTGTCGAAGGAGGATTTATAGACGAGCCCGATCCCGAGACGCGTCGTGATCTCCTTGAGGGCGGAGGCCATTTCAAGCGCGTGCGCGCGGCTTTCCATGGCGCAGGGTCCGGCGATGATGGCCAGCGGCAGGTGGTTGCCGAAGCGCACATTGCCGGCCTGAACGACGGCGGGTGTCTGGTTTGTCTGGTTCATGCCGCGTCCCTACGCTTTTTTTGCAGGCAGGCAAAGAGGATACGACGACCTCAGAGCTGACCGGAAATTGTCTCACCGACCGTCGCGGCGACAGCGTCCCACGGGCTCATGCCCCAGGTTTTCTCTCGAAAGCCTCATGCTGAGGAAGGCCGAAGGCCTGTCTCGAAGCACGAGGCTCTCCAGAGACCGCTGAACGATCCTTCGAGACGCCGCTTTGCGGCTCCTCAGGATGAGGTGGGAGAAATGCCCTACGAATCCTCATGCTGAGGAGGGCAAAGCCCGTCTCGAAGCACGCAGCACCCAAGCAGCCAGATCCCTTGAAGCAGCGCTTTCCCCGCCCTCCTCAGGCGGGGACACGCCTCGTCATGGCGATTCCCAGCCAGACTTTCAGAACGTCATCGCCGCAGCGTTGACGATGCCGGCCGCAAGCGAGGCGGCGCCGAGGAAGAGGGCTGCGGCCATCTCGCCCTTGGCGATGCGCAGCGACAGGTTCGGCATCACGATCCGCACCAGCCAATAGACCAGGATCTGCACCGCGAGCGCGACGAGGCCCCAGATCAGGCAATCCACGATGGTCTGGGCGTGGACGATGGCGCTGGCGAGCGGCAGCGCAAAGCCGACGAGGCTGAAGCCGAGGGCGGTCGCGGCCGAGATGACGTTGTGGCGGATCAGCGCGAACTCGTTGTGCATGGTCGCCAGCGTGTAGATCGCCAGATAGAGCGCGATCAGCGCCGTCGCGACCACGAACAGAATGATGAAATCCAGCAAGCCGGCCAGAGTCGAAGTCATGTGGTTCCCCCAGAGGATCGGTGAGCGTCTTTTAGAGAATCGCTTTCGATTCGCGCCCGATACTACGTTGCTTCGAACGCAATCGCGACGCCGAAAGCAGCGCTCGCCGGCACGACGAGCCGGTCGCCGATGTGCTGATAGGGGATGTGCGCCCGGTCGAGAAGCAATGCCTGCTCCTGAATCTCGCCGACACGGACCGTAAAGCCGACGAACGACGGCTGATCCATCTCCGCCTCGACCGAGCCATAAAGCTCGCCCGCGTCGTCCGGCGTCATGACGTCGAGATGCCCGCCGGCAAGCGCGAAGGCGAGGTCGTGCTCGGCCGGGCGGCTTGGCTCGACGCCCGTGAAGGCAGTCAGGAAGCCCGCTTGATCTTCGGGCCTGGGCACGGACAGGGCGACGACCACAATGTCGTCCGCCCCGTTCGCATGGACCTGAAAAGCCGCATTCCAGAAATTCTCGGGGAAATGCTGCTGACAGACGAAGAAGCCCGCGAGCGGCGCACCCGGTGCCCGCGCAAATGCCAGCGTGAACGCCACCTGGATTTCGCTGCCATCGGGCTTGCGCCCGCTGCGCTCGAAGAAAAATGGCGCGAAATCGCCGATGCCCCGTTGCGCGAAAAGCGCCGCATCGGCCTTGGCGTGCTCGCTGTCGAGCACCAGCATCGCGAGCCCTTCGCGGCGATTGAGATAATCGCGCACGAAAGCGCCGAAACTGAATGAGCTTGTGCCGTGCGGCGCAATCGCCGCCCCCGCTCCGAGGGAGATCAGTTCGATGAACGAGGTCTTGAACTGAACGAGCCGATTTTCGGTGCCCCAGGGATGCCGGTTGCGCGCGCCGACCTGGAAACCGAGCTTCTCGTAGAAAGCCGCGACGCGATCCAGATCACGAACGGCGACGACGAGATGATCGATGCGGCGTGTCATGGGCCACCCTTGCGCATTCGCCGAAACCCCTCTCCGCGACGCGGGAGGGCTTGCGGCACGGCATCATATCAAACCAGCCGGCTTTGCTCGACCGCCGCGTGGATGAAGCTCTTGAACAGCGGATGCGGCTCGAAGGGACGGGATTTCAGCTCGGGGTGATATTGCACGCCGATGAACCACGGATGGTTGTCGTATTCGACGATTTCCGGCAGCACACCGTCCGGCGAGACGCCGGAGAAGCGCAGGCCCTTCTGCTCCAGCCGGTCGCGATAGGTCATGTTGACCTCGTAGCGATGGCGGTGGCGCTCCGAGATTTCGGTGCCGCCGTAGATTTCGGCAACCTTGCTGCCGGGCCTGAGCGACGCCTGAAACGCGCCAAGCCGCATGGTACCGCCGAGATCGCCGCCGGCACTGCGCTTTTCGAGCTCGTTGCCGCGCAGCCACTCGGTCAGGAGCCCGACGACCGGCTCAGGCGTCGGGCCGAATTCGGTGGAGTTCGCGGTCTCGATGCCGCCGAGCGAACGGGCCGCCTCGATCACCGCCATCTGCATGCCGAAGCAGATGCCGAAATACGGCACCGACCGCTCGCGGGCGAAGCGGGCCGCGCGGATCTTGCCTTCCGAGCCGCGCTGGCCGAAGCCGCCCGGCACGAGGATGCCGTGAATGCCCTCAAGGAAAGGGGCCGGATCCTCGCGCTCGAAGATCTCGCTCTCGATCCAGTTGAGGTTCACCTTGACCTGATTGGCGATGCCGCCGTGGTGAAGCGCTTCGATGAGCGACTTATAGGCGTCTTTCAGGCCGGTATATTTGCCCACGATGGCGATATTGACCTCGCCCTCCGGGTTGTGGACGCGCTCGGAAATGGTCGTCCAGCGGGTGAGATCGGGCGCCTTCGCGTCCTCGATCCCGAAGGCAGCCAGGATTTCGCCGTCGAGGCCTGCCTGGTGATAGGCGAGCGGCACGTCATAGATGGAGGGCGCATCGCGGGCCTCGATGACGGCGGTTTCGCGCACGTTGCAGAACAAGGCGAGCTTGCGGCGCTCGTCCTTGGGGATTTCACGATCGGTCCGGCAGAGCAGGATGTCGGGCTGGATGCCGATGGAGCGCAGTTCGGCGACGGAATGCTGAGTCGGCTTGGTCTTCAGTTCGCCGGCCGATGGGATGAACGGCAGCAGTGTCAGATGGGTGTAGATCGCCTGCCCGCGCGGCAGATCGTTGCCGAGCTGGCGGATCGCTTCGAAGAACGGCAGGCCCTCGATGTCGCCGACCGTGCCGCCGATCTCCACCAGAACGAAATCGAAGCCCTCGTTGCCGGTGACGACGAAGTCCTTGATGGCATTCGTCACGTGCGGAATCACCTGGATGGTCGCGCCGAGGTAATCCCCGCGCCGCTCCTTGGTGATGATGTCGAGATAAATGCGGCCCGTGGTGATGTTGTCGGCCTTGGTCGCTGGCACGCCGGTGAAGCGCTCGTAATGGCCGAGATCAAGATCGGTCTCGGCGCCATCGTCGGTGACGAAAACCTCACCGTGCTGATAGGGGCTCATCGTCCCTGGATCGACGTTGAGATAAGGGTCGAGCTTGCGAAGCCGGACCGTGTAGCCGCGTGCCTGGAGAAGCGCTCCGAGGGCGGCTGACGCCAGTCCCTTTCCGAGCGAAGACACCACGCCGCCGGTGATGAATACGTACCGCGTCATGGACCCCTATCCAAAAGAAAGGCTGCCGATTCGCAAACGCCAAATCAGCATCCAGATTGCCATCCACAAAAAGAGAGGGCCGGAAACTCCGGCCCTGATCGTCAGCCCTACTGCGACTGAGGGACTTGAGGCGCTGCCGGAGCAGCAGGAGCGCTTGGCGCGGGAATCCCGGTCGCCGGAGCCGCAGGCTGGTCGCCCTGAAGTCGCTGAAGCTGCTCGAGAACGTTGCCGCCCTGAGCCCCCGCCGGAGCCTGCTGGCCCGGAGCCGCCGGTGCGGCGCCATCGAGAATCGAGCGCGGAGCCCGGCTCGAGCCGGCCATGATGGTCAGCCCGAGGCTGGTGACAAAAAACAGGGCCGCGAGAATTGCCGTCGCGCGGGTCAGCGCGTTTGCCTGTCCGCGACCGGTCATGAAGCCCGAGACGCCACCGCCGCCTCCGCCGAGACCCATGCCGCCGCCCTCGGAGCGCTGCAGAAGAACGACAGCGATCAGCGCCAGAACAATGATCAGGTGGACAATGATGAGGATCGTTTGCATTGATTCCAAATACCTCAAGCGGCCGCACCCACGGGCCGACCGCTCGTATTTCCATTCGTTGGGCGGGCTGTAGCATAGGTGTGTACGGGATCAAAGGCCCGCAAGCACCCTTTTGCGGATGGTTTGCCAACCTCGCAGCCTCATCCTGAGGGCCGCGAAGCGGCGTCTCGAAGGACGAGGCGTCTCAGGAGACCACTGGAGGATCCTTCGAGACGCAGCCGGAGGCTGCTCCTCAGGATGAGGCGACGGGAATTGTCGTGAACTACCTCCCGTAAGCCCCGGCGATCCCCAGGAAATCGGCCGCCACAAGACTTGCACCGCCGACCAGAGCGCCGTCCACGTTCTCCACCGCCATCAGTTCCGCCGCATTGGAGGGCTTGACCGAGCCGCCATAGAGGATTCGCACCTTGTCCTGCTCAGCCTCGCCGACCAGGACGCGCAGGGCCGCGCGAATGGCCGCATGCACCTCCGCGACGTCGGCGGCGGTCGGCGTCAGGCCGGTGCCGATGGCCCAGACGGGCTCGTACGCCACCACCAGATTGGTGCTGTTGCTTCCGGCGGGGACAGAGCCCTTCAACTGGGTACGAACCACATCGAGGGTCCGACCAGCCTCGCGCTCCTCTCTCGTCTCGCCGACGCAGACGATGGCGACAAGCCCGGCGCGGTGGGCGGCCTGGGCTTTGGCAGCGACGTCGGCATCGGTCTCGCCGTGGTACTGGCGTCGCTCGGAATGGCCGGCCAGCACGCAGGTTGCGCCTGCATCCGCCAACATCTCGGCGGAAATGTCGCCCGTGAAGGCGCCGGATTCCCGCGCGTGGCAATCCTGGCCGCCGATGGCGATGCCCGATCCCTCGGCCTGCTCCGCCAACTGGGCGATGAGGGTCGCGGGCGGGCAGATCGCCATGTCGACCTTGCTGCGCAAAGCCGCCACGAACCCTTCCTGGATCTCCGTCAGAACCTTTTCGGAGGCCTTGAGGCCGTTCATCTTCCAGTTCCCGGCTACCAGCGGGCGCGGCCGTTCGACGCTCATTCGGGCACTCCTGTGACACTCAAGGCAAAGGGACTAGCAGACGCACGGGGCGTCTTTCAACACGCTTGCCCTTTTCGCCGCGCCTCCGATCGGCTATCCGCCTCTATAACAAGTTTCAGGGAAACGGATTTACGATGCTTCGAGGAATGCGACTCGCCGGGCAGAGCCTGGTCGGAAAGATCGTCGCCACGGTTCTTTTCGGATTTTTGATCCTGAGCTTTGCCGTCTGGGGCATCGGCGATATTTTCCGCACGACGCCGCCTAGCGTCGTCGCGCAGGTCGGCAAGACCTCGGTGTCGGTCGATCAGGTCCGCACCGCCTATAACAATGAGCTGCAGCGCCTCGGGCGCCAGTTCCGGACGGTGATCACCCCCGAACAGGCCCGCGCCTTCGGCATCGACCAGCGCGTTCTCGCCAACCTCGTGACCGAAGCCGTGATGAGCGAACAGGCAAAGTCCCTCGGCCTCGGCGTGTCCGACCAGTCGGTGGCGCGCGCCATCATGGAAGACCCCAATTTCCGCGGCACCGACGGCCAGTTCAACCGCGCCATGTTCGACCAGGCGCTGCGCAATGCCTCCCTGACGGAAGCGGGCTTCATCGGCGAACAGCGCTCCGCCATGGCGCGCATCCATCTGGCAGAGGCGATTGCGGGTGATCTTGTCGTGCCGGTGGCGGCCCAGGACGCCCTTCACCGCTACAACAGCGAACGCCGCGCCGCCGCCTACTTCCTGCTGACGTCCGAGATGGCAGGCGAAATCCCGGCCGCCACCCCTGAGCAACTGCAAACGTTCTACAATGAGCGCAAGGCGACCTTCCAGGCGCCCGAATACCGCGCGATCTCGATGCTGGCCGTAGATGCGGCCTCGCTCGCCAAGCCGGATGCCGTGACCGATGCGGATGCGCGCGCGGCCTACGAGCAGGAAAAGGCGAAGTTCGGGACGCCCGAGCGCCGGACAGTCCAGCAGATCACATTCCCGTCGCAGGCGGAGGCGGAGGCCGCGGCCGCGAAACTCAAGGAAGGCGCGACATTCGACGCCATCGCCACCGAACGCGCTGTCGCGCCGGCTGACCTCGAACTCGGCCGGTTCAACAAGGCCGAGATGCTGGATCAGGCAGTGGCCGAGGCCGCTTTCGGCCTGGAAAAGGGCGCGGTCAGCGGCCCCGTGACCGGGCGGTTCGGTCCGGTCATCGTGCGCGTCACGGAAATCCAGCCGGAGGTCGTGCGCCCCTTCGAGGAGGTCTCGGCCCAGATCCGCAACGACATCGCCCAGTCGCGGGCGCGGGCTGAAATCGATGCGGTCCATGACGCCATCGAGGATCAGCGTGCAAGCGCCCGCCCCCTCGCCGACATCGCAAAGGACAAGGGCCTGAACGTCACCCAGATCGCCGCGATCGACAATAGTGGTCGCGACAAAGCCGGGACGGTGCTCGATTTGCCCGAGCGCGAGGCTCTGCTTCGGGCAGTTTTCGCATCCGATATCGGGGCCGATAACGAGCCGCTTCGCGTACCCAGCGGCGGCTATGTCTGGTACGACGTGACGGCGATCGATCCGGCCCGTGAGAAGTCGCTGGACGAAGTCCGCGAGCAGGTGGCCGGTCTGTGGCGCGACGAAGAGGTGGCGCAGCGCCTCTCCGAAAAGGCACGGCTTTTGACAGAGCGCCTCGAAAAGGGAGAGGCGATGGACGCCGTCGCCAACGAGGCCGGCGCATCGGTGAAATCCGCCTCCGACCTCGCCCGCAACACCGCCAAGGACGACCTGACCCCCGAGGCGGTGAACCGCATCTTCGCCGTTCCGGCCGCAAAGGCTGGCAATGTCGCCAATGGCGCGGGCACGCGAGCGGTGTTCAAGGTCACCTCCGCCACCGTGCCGCCCTTCATCACCACCACGCAGGAAGCTGAGCGGGTGGCCACGCAGTTGAAGAACAGCATGGGCGACGACCTGATCAACCAGTACATCGCGCAGATCCGTCAGGATCTCGGCGTCACCATCAACCCGCAGGCGCTGAGACAGGCGACCGGCAGCAGCGATCTGTAACGCCATGACCACCGCGATCCCGGACTTCGAAACCTTCGCGAAGGCCTATGCGGCGGGCGAGTCCGGAATCGTCCGCACGACTCTGGTGGGCGACCTCCTGACGCCCGTCGCCGCATTCCTGAAATTGCGGCATGAGCGCAAGGGCCCGGCCTTCTTGCTCGAATCCGTCGAAGGCGGCGCGGTTCGCGGCCGGTTCTCGATGATCGGCCTCGATCCCGATCTGATCTGGCGCTGTCAGGATGGCGTCGCGGCCATCGACCGCAAGGCGCTGAGCCGCGCGAATGATTTCAAACCGGACGAGCATGCTCCGCTTGAGAGCCTGCGGGCGCTGATCAAGGAAAGCGCGCTTCCCTTGGGCGACGAGCTGCCGCCCATGGCCGCTGGCCTCTTCGGCTATCTCGGCTACGACATGGTGCGCCAGATGGAGCGCCTGGCCGCGCCCAACGAGGACGTGCTTGAGGTTCCGGACGCCATCCTGATCCGGCCCACCGTGATGGTGGTGTTCGACGCGGTGAAGGACGAGATTTCGCTGATCACGCCCGTGCGGCTGCAGGCCGGTATAGCGGCGCGGGCCGCCTACGAGACGGCGCTGGCGCGGCTCGACGAAGTGACGACCGCATTGGAGCGCCCGCTGCCGCTGGATGCGCGGGTCGATCCGCGCACGATCGATTTCGAACCTCCGGTGTCGAACACGACGCCGCGCGAGTTCGAGGACATGGTCGCCACCGCGAAGGATTATATCCGGGCCGGCGACATCTTTCAGGTGGTGCTGTCGCAGCGTTTCGAATCGCCATTCCCGCTCCCGGCCTTCGCACTCTATCGGTCGCTGCGGCGGATCAATCCCGCGCCGTTCCTGTGCTATCTCGATTTCGAGGCGTTTCAGATCGTCTGTTCGTCGCCGGAAATTCTCGTCCGGGTGCGCGACAACAAGGTGACGATCCGGCCCATCGCGGGAACCCGCCCGCGCGGCGCGACGGCGGCCGAAGACCGCGCTTACGCCGACAGCCTGCTGGCCGATCAGAAGGAGCGCGCCGAACATCTGATGCTGCTCGATCTCGGCCGCAACGATGTCGGCCGCGTCGCCGAGATGGGCTCGGTGACGGTGACGGATTCATTCTTCCTCGAATTCTACAGCCAGGTCATGCATATCGTGTCGAACGTCGAGGGCACGCTCGATAGCCGCTACGACGCGCTTCAGGCGCTGATTGCGGGCTTTCCGGCCGGTACCGTCTCGGGCGCGCCGAAGGTCCGCGCCATGGAGATCATCGACAGCCTGGAAAAGCACAAGCGCGGCCCTTATGGCGGCTGCATCGGCTATTTCGGCGCCAATGGGGAAATGGATACCTGCATCGTCCTGCGCACCGCGCTGGTGAAGGATGGCCGCATGGCCGTGCAGGCCGGCGCCGGCATCGTCTACGATTCCGACCCCGCCTCTGAGCAGCAGGAATGCGTCAACAAGGCCAAGGCGCTGTTTCGCGCCGCCGAGGACGCGGTCCGTTTTGCCAGCCGCGCGAGGCTCGGCCAATGAGAGCTATTGATCTTGGCAGCGTCGATCCGAGAAAGCGCTTTCGGCGCTGCGCGACTCTCCTCCCCCTTGCGGGGAGGAGTTGGAGGTGGGGGTCGAACGACTGGGTGACGCAGATATCGATTGATCGAGTATCTGCCCTGCGCCTTTCCACATTCACGCGGTATTCCGACCGTCCAACCCCCACCCTGACCC
>NZ_VCMV01000023.1 GCF_008757455.1 Microvirga brassicacearum
CCTCAACCCTCCCCATTCGCCCCCTCTACCCCCCACAAGCGCCAGGTTCGACGTCTCCTCGAGGAAGGCCCGGATGCGACGGGCATTGCCGCCGAGATCGTGCGGCCCGACGCGTGAGGCAGAGCGGATATCGATCCGGCTGCCATCCGCACGCGGCCGGATGCGCACCGTCACGTCATCCGGCAGTTTCAGCACGAAGGTGTGATCGACCGCCTCCAGCCGTCCCGCCCCCTGGCGGCCGCCCGGAGGAACCGCCTCGATAATCCGCCAGCCGAGATTGGCGGCGGCTTTCTGCACCAGCGCGAAGGCCTCGAGAGGGCCGAGATCGAGGGTTAGGGGCGCGATCTGCACATAGGCCTCTCGCTGGGCTTCGCGCGTCTGCGGCGAGACGTCCGGCGGAATGCGCCCGGCCCGGGCCTCCAGGGCCATGCGGGAGCGCGAGAACGTGGGCGGATTTTCGGTATCGGTCGAAACATCGCTGATCACCGGCAAGGTCGCGGCCTTGAAGGCCATCAGCCCCGGATAGGCGAGAACCAGTACGGCGATCAGCAGCCCCTTGACGGCGCTTCCGAGACCCTGTCGCCCCTCCTGCCAGATGCGGATGAAGCCGAGGAGCGAAAACAGGACCGCGAGCAAAGCCAGACCGACGCCCGCGGCGAGCGCGACGAAGCCCTCCTCGTAATCGACCAATCCCCATCGGATCAGGAGCACGGTCATCAGCGAGACGGCAAGCGAGAACCACGCCACCTTCGGCGACCACTTCGCCGGGCGGGAATACGGTTCCTCGATGATCAGGTGACGCATCAGGGTTTCATACAAATCTCTTTGAAGGCGCGCCACTCCTCTTCGCTCAAAAGCATCTCGCCGGCTGGGGAGTGTGGCCACAACTGCTGGATCGGCCGCTCTTGCGACGGGCGGCGGCGAGGAATATTTGCTGGAAACGCTATTCTGTTGCTTCTACGATCATCTTCGATCCAAGAGAGACGTTGACGAGGATCGTGATGACGAGCGGCATTGTTCTGATGTAAACTATCGTTCGCGACCGTAGGAGTTGAGTTGGTGACATCCCCTGCCGCTATGCAAAAGGTCGATCCGGACGTCGACCCGTTACGTGCCTGGTTTCGCTTCATCCGCCTGCACCGGCGGGCCACCAGCGCGATTGCCGGCGTGCTGAAATCCATCGGCCTCTCGATACCGCAATTCGACCTCCTGTCGACGCTGACCGAGCGCGAGGGCCTGAGTCAGCAGGAATTGGCGGAGCGCCTTTACGTTACAAAAGGCAACGTATCCGGGCTCCTCGACCGCATGGTCGAGGCCGGGCTGGTGGAGCGCCGCACGATTCCGGGCGATCGACGCTCGAACGCGCTGCATCTGACGCCGAAAGGCCGCGCCCTCGCCGAACAGGGTATTGCCGCGCAGAAAGCCTATGTGGAAGCCACCCTCGGGTCTTTGCGAACCGAGGACCTGATGGATCTGGAGCGGGTCGTCCTCGCCTGGCGGGAAAAGGCACGGCTCGCCGAAGAAGCTGTCCACTCGAAGGGCTAGCGCGTCCGCTCGGCGCCTCAGCGTAGATGAGCCCTTGAAGACCGTGCGATCGCAAGCAAATTGCAACCTTGTTAATCCCCGATTAAGCTTGCCTCCATCATCTGGAACAAAGTCAGGAAATGATCATAGAGCGGCCCTGAAGCGGACACGTGTTTCGTGGAGAACCGGGGCCTACGTTTGGGAGAGACGCCAATGACCCTTGTCGCGCGTGACGTTCGATTGCCGAGCCAACCCCGAATTGAGGTTCCGGCGGACCGTGATGATCCGGCTCGCCCCGGCGCAGGCTTTCCGCCCGCCTTCAAACCGGTCGCCCTGCCCGCTCTGGCGGCGGCCGTCCGCTCCGCCTACCGGGAGCCTCCCCGTAAATCCACGGTCGATTTTCCGACGATCCTGCGCATCAGCGCGATGCTCGACTGATCCCCCGATACGGCAGAGCATGACGCCGCCCGAAGTCGCTTCGCGGCCTCGGCTTTAGCCCGAAACGAAACGAGCGCCGCAAGGGCGCTCGTGGAATGATTGCTTGTCGACCCCTCACCGTTCAGCGAACGATGACCTTCGCGTTGGTGTCGGTGCGGTTGTAGAGATCGATCACGTCGATGTTGCGCATCCGGATGCAGCCCGACGAGACGCCGAGGCCGATCTTCTCGGGCTCGTTGGTGCCGTGGATGCGGTAAAGCGTGTCCTTGTTGCCCTCGTAGAGATAGAGCGCGCGTGCGCCCAGCGGATTGTCGGGACCGCCCTTGGTGTGCTTCACATGCGGCCAGCGCGCCTTCATCTCGGCGGGCGGATTCCAGTCCGGCCACTCGGCCTTGCGGGCGACCCGCGAAACCCCGGTCCAGCCATAAGCCTCGTCGCCGACCGCAACGCCGTAGCGGATGACCTTCTTGTTCGGCATCACGTAATACAGAAAGCGCTCTTTCGTATCGACCACGATGGTGCCGGGCGCCTCGCCCGTCGGGTCGTCCATGAGATAGCGGCCATAGCGCAGATCTTCCTGAGCCTTGGGTATCAGCGCCATGTATTCGGTATCGCGCGCCGAGACCTGCGGCTCCGGCACGCCTTTGAAATTGCATGCTGTCAGGAGGGCCATGACCGCGAGGGCGAGAGACAGGCGAGACAAGCGCATGGTTAAACTCTGCTATGCGGCCAAGCGTGGCCGGTTTCGGTCAACGCAACAACCGGGCAAAAGTGCCCGGAAGGCGAATCGCCGTTACCATTGCACGGTCCGCGCGAGAAATGTGTTGCACTGCGACAACATAGACAGGTGCTCGTCACGCTGCGAAACTCCCGCCCCCTCTCCTGCTTCGTTCAAGATGGTCCATGTCCACCCTCTACATCACTCACCCTGCCTCCTTTGACCACGAGACGCCGCTTGGGCACCCCGAGCGTCCCGACCGCATCCGCGCCATCGAGACAGCGCTGGAAAAGGAGCGATTCGCCGCCCTGATCCGCGAGCAGGCACCGATGGCCGCCATGGAGAGCCTGACGCTCGCCCATCCGGAGCACCATGTGGTCGCGCTGCGCGAGGCCTGTCCGCGGGAGGGACTGGTGCGGATCGACGACGATACGGTGATGTCGCCCGGCACTTTCGAGGCCGCCTCGCGGGCGGCCGGTGGCGCCGTAAGAGCCGTTGACGAGGTCATGACGGGCGCTGCGGCCAATGCATTCGTTGCGATGCGGCCACCGGGCCACCACGCGGAGCACATCCGCGCCATGGGGTTCTGCTTCTTCAACAACGCCGCTATCGCGGCGCGCCACGCCCAGCGCCGGCATGGTGCCGGGCGCGTCGCCATTCTCGATTGGGATGTCCACCACGGCAACGGTACGCAGGACATCTTCTGGAGCGATCCCAGTGTGCTCTATTGCTCCATCCACGAAATGCCCCTCTATCCGGGCACGGGCGCCGCCTCCGAGACCGGCGAACATGGGACGATCCTCAATGCGCCGATGGCGCCGGGCGACGGCAGCGAGGTTTTCCGTGACCTGATGGAGCGGGTGGTCCTGCCGCGCATGGACGCGTTCCAGCCCGACCTTCTCGTTGTCTCAGCGGGTTTCGACGCCCATTGGCGCGATCCGCTCGCCAGCATCAGTCTCACCGAGAGCGATTTCGGCTGGGCGACACGAAAGGTCATGGCGCTCGCCGACCGGCGCTGCGGAGGGCGCCTCGTCTCTGTCCTCGAAGGCGGGTACGATCTCGAAGCCCTCGCCAGATCAACGGCGGCGCATGTGGATGCGTTGATGGGGCGGGAGACGAAAGCCTAGATCACGATGCCTTTGGACGGAATCGTCCAAAGGTACAAGGCGTGATCGAGTTCCATAAGTTGGAGCATGATGTCGTCCGAAAGCCGTTACACACTCTTTCGGCATCATGCTCTAAGGCCGAACGGGCGCGAACGTGTGGTGGCTGATTCCCGTCAAGGTGCGGAGCAGTTCGCCGATCGCCAGCATCCGCAACCCGGCGAGAATAGCCAATGCCGTAAGCGCCGTCTGGGCTGACGTGGTCACGGCGAGAACCGCCGCAAGAGCACCACCGACGAGCGCCAATCCTTGAATGAGCACGAGGCGGCGCTGTTGCGGATAGAGTGCGCAGGAATCGGTCAAAGGAGCGGCCAAGGCCACGAAGAGGTGGAAGGCGGCAATGACCGGAACAACCTCGGCAAGACCGGCGAACGCCGTCCCTTCCAGAAACGGGCCCACTAGGAGCAGGAGTTCCGCCATTCCCGCATAGGCGGCGCCGAGGAGCAGGATGAGACCGATCATCATGAAGCGGCCGAAGATCGGAGTGCGACGCTGGATGGAAGGGCGCAAATTGAGGAAGATCGGAGTCGACGCAGCAGCCAGGATTTGCGTCGGAACATCGAAGATGCGGTAAGCCAAAGCCGCGTGGCCCGCAAACACCGCGTTGGCGCCCATCGGCGTGATCAGCAGAGGCGACATGATGAAGGCAAGCGAGAAGAACGAGGCGGGAAGATTGTAGAGCGGCAGGCTTTTCCATCGCCCCGCCGTGGCGATGAGCGCCGCACCCGACCATCCCTGAATGAGTTCTCGGAGGTGGTGCCGCTGCCGCCACATCAGGTAGACGACACCGCCGCCATGGCCGGCCACATCGGCGATCGCGAAGCACAACACATCCTCGACCTGTGACAGGACCAATGCCAGAAGCGCGACCGGCTGAATTATGGATTGGATGAGAATCCCGCGTCCGACTCCCTTGAAATCGCCAGTGCCGGTCGCTCGGGCGAACGTCAATCGCAGCCCACCGCGGGCCAGGATCGAGAGCGGCAGGAGGACGGCCAGTTCGCCGCGCATCCATCCGAGGGCGCCGGATGACAGGGAGGCGAGCGTGAAGACGAGCCAGAGCACCGCTCCGACGAACAGGCAGATCTGAAAGGCGATCCGCGCTTCGCTTGCGTCTCGTGCAGCAACGATCGCCGCATCATACCGGAGAAAAATGGCGATGCCCGCAAGTGTCGCCAGCGTCTGGTAAACGCCGAATTCTGCAAACGCCTGAATGTCGACGAGCCAGGCGGCCACGATCAGCGTCACCACGGACATGCCGCGGGCAACGATGAGTCTTGCGCCGAGAGTGGCCGCGTCGCGAGCCGAGTTTTTTCCGACGATCCCCCCGAACGATTGGCGCAAAAATGCCATCAGCGACCACGGCATGCGTGACAAGGCGCTGTTCGCAAGAAAAACGGGCGTGTCTGACGCCGGCGCCTTGCTCCCGAAGGGCGGCCCCGGCTCGTCTTGCGCGTGATGCAAATTCAGTGGTCTGCGGTTACTGCGACGCGGCTGGGGTGAAACGGCTAAATCTCGAGCGGTTCTTCGGCGAGAAGTTCAATGCCGAAGCCGCTCAATCCCACGTAAGACCTGCTGGATGTGGCAAGATTGCGGATGGAGACGACGCCGAGGTCACGAAGGATCTGCGCTCCGAGGCCGATTTCGCGCCATTGAGTCGATCGCAAAGCCTCGGATGCGGTCTCGTCGTGTTCGTTGAGATTTGTCGTCGGAACACCGGCGGTTCCGTCGCGCAGATAAACCAGCACTCCCCGCCCTTCGCCGGCGAAACGCTTCATCGCCGCGTTGATCGCCTTGCCGCCTTCGAAAATGTCGGCAATCGAATCGGCGCGATGAAGTCGGACCGGGATATCCTTGCCGTCGCCGATGCGGCCATGCACCAGCGCCACGTGCTGCACGCTGTCAAATGGCGTCGAATAGGAATAGCCGGTGAAGGTGCCCCAAGTGGTTTCGACCGGGAAGCTCGCGATGCGTTCGACAAGCTTCTCCCGCGACTGGCGATACGCGATGAGATCCGCGACCGAGATCCGCTTCAGCCCGTGGTTTTTTGCGAAGACGTCGATCTGATCGCCGCGCATCACCGTGCCGTCGTCGTTGGCGAGTTCGCAGATGACGCCGACCGCCGGCAAGCCAGCGAGCTTGCACAGGTCGACGGCCGCCTCGGTGTGGCCCGAACGCATGAGAACGCCGCCGTCTCGCGCAACGAGCGGGAAGACGTGACCGGGGCGCACGAAGTCGGCCGCGCCCATGTTGTTGTTGGCGAGCGCGCGCACCGTATTGGTGCGCTGCTCCGCGGAAATTCCGGTGGTGAGCCCGTGCTTGACGTCGACAGTCACCGTGAAGGCGGTGCCGAGCGGCGCATCGTTGGCGGCGACCATGGGATCGAGCCGCAACCGGCGCGCCTCGGCGCCAGTCAGCGGCGCGCAGACTATGCCGCAGGTGTTGCGGATGATGAACGCCATTTTCTCGGTGGTGCAGAGCGATGCGGCGACGATCAGGTCGCCCTCGTTCTCGCGATCGTCGTCATCCGTCACGATGACGATCTCGCCCTGCGCAAAAGCTTCGATTGCTTCGGTCACGCTATGGCATGTCATTTGAAGTCTCCTACTCGTTACTCGCTCGAACGCGGCCCTTCGGCGCGCCCGACGGTCGGATGGAAGCGCAGGCCCGGTCGTTCTAGCTGAAAGGCCAGGCGACGCCATCTCCCACTTGCGCGCGATGGCGCAAGAAATGATCCGCTAAAACGCACGCAACCATCGCCTCGCCCACCGGCACGGCGCGGATGCCGACGCACGGGTCGTGCCGGCCCTTCGTCGAGACCTCGGCCTCGGCGCCTTTCCGCGTCACGCTGGCGCGCGGCGTCAGGATCGACGAGGTCGGCTTCACGGCGAAACGGCAGATCACCGGCTGACCGCTCGATATGCCGCCGAGAACGCCGCCCGCATGGTTGGATAGGAATGTGGGCGCGCCCTCGTTGCCGGGCCGCATTTCGTCCGCGTTCTCTTCGCCGCGCAAGGTGGCGGCGGCAAAGCCGTCGCCGATTTCGACACCCTTGACCGCATTGATCGACATCAGCGCCGCCGCGAGATCGGCGTCGAGCTTACCATAGACCGGGGCGCCGAGGCCTGGCGGAACGCCATCGGCAACGATTTCCAGCACGGCGCCGATGGAAGAGCCGTCTTTGCGCAAGCCGTCGAGATAATCGGCATAGAAGGCCGCAGCCTCCGAGTCCGGGCAGAAAAACGGGTTGAGCAGAACCTCGTCCCAGTCCCAGCGCTCGCGATTGATCGGGTGCGGGCCCATCTGGACGAGTGCGCCGCGGATCGTGATGCCGGGCACGATCTTGCGCGCCACCGCGCCGGCAGCGACCCGGGCCGCGGTCTCCCGGGCGGATGAGCGGCCGCCGCCTCGGTAATCGCGGATGCCGTATTTCACGTCGTAGGTGTAGTCGGCGTGGCCCGGTCGGTAGGATTCCTTGATCTCGGAGTAATCCTTCGAGCGCTGGTCGACATTTTCGATCAGCAGCGCGATCGGCGTACCGGTCGTCACCTGACGGCCGGTCCGCTCGTCGGTGAAGACGCCGGAGAGGATCTTGACCTCATCGGGCTCGCGCCTCTGCGTCGTGAAGCGCGACGTGCCGGGACGGCGGCGATCAAGCTCCGCCTGGATATCGGCCACATCGAGGGGAATCAGCGGCGGGCAGCCGTCGATCACGCAGCCGAGAGCCGGCCCGTGGCTTTCGCCGAATGTGGTGACGCGAAAAAGGTGGCCGAAGGTATTGTGGGACATGGATGACCTCGTGCGCGTCTTTACGAACCAGCGCCGCGAAGGTCAAACCTCTCATGAAATACGGAGACGCCGTAACGGAAACAGCGCCTCCCGCCTGTCGGGCGCGGGCTGCTTATTCGACGCGAATGCGGTACGTATAGGTCCACAGGGTGTCGACCCCGGTATCCGTCGAGCTCCAGGGAATGTCGATCGCCACCTCGTCCAGACCCTTGAAGCCTTTCTTGGGAGTGTAGATGTAAGCCAGCCCTCGAACCTTCCGGCCGGGACAGCGGCTGTCGGCACCGAGCACCTGCTCGTGAGGAACGATCGCGATTTGACCATTGGCCGGAGCGTGCCGGACCTTGGCGTCCGGAATATTCGAGGGATAGCAGGTCTCCACCTCGTAGCCGAAGAACCCACCGATGGCGGTGCGCGCATTCGCCTTGACAGTTCTGTCAAATGTCTCGGCGGCGGCGGGAGCCGCCAGCAATGCGCCGGCGATCAGCAGAAGGGAAATTCGACGCATGAAAAAGTCTCCAGAATTGCAACATCGTTGCGTTTCTGAGCATATTTTCCGCGAGACTGCAATCCAGGCTCACGCCCAGCGATAGCTGCGGCCCTCGATGACCAGCACTTTGCCCTGCCAGATGTCGATGCTGGCGGCGTGCCGGGTCGAGACGTGACATGCGACCGCCAGAAACGCCCTTGCGACGCCGCCATGGGCGACCAGAACCGTGTCGCGGGTGAGATCGTCAAGGATCGGGCGCACCCGATCGGCCAGCATGGCGTAGCTCTCGCCACCGCCGGGCGGGACGTAATTCCATTTGTCCTGCTCGCGCAGCACCGCCAGTTGCGGCTCCTGCTTGCGGACTTCCTTCCAGGTCATGCCTTCCCAGGAACCGAAGGTCAGTTCCACCAGCCGTTCGTCGAGCCGGTAATAATTCGGATAGAGCCCGATCGCCTCCCGCAGCCGCTCCATGGTTTCGCGAGTGCGCAGCATCGGGCTTGCGACGTAGTCGAGGTCCTCGAACAGCGGCACCAGGCCCTTCAGACGGCGTCCCGCCTCCTCGGCCTGCACGCGGCCGAGATCGTTCAGTGGGATATCCTGCTGGCCTTGCAGGCGGCCCTCGAGATTCCAGTCCGTTTCGCCGTGGCGAATGAAGTAGATCGTCGGACGTTCGGACACGATCAGTCTTTGTCGAGGGACAGGTCCGGAGCGTCCGGATTCTTCATGCCGACCACGTGGTAGCCGGCATCCACATGGAGGATCTCGCCCGTCACACCGCGGGACATGTCGGACAGGAAGTAGGCGGCGGTTTCACCGACCTCCTCGGTCGTGACCGTGCGGCGGAGCGGCGAATTGTACTCGTTCCACTTCAGGATATAGCGGAAATCGCCAATACCGGATGCGGCAAGCGTCTTGATCGGACCGGCGGAAATCGCGTTGACGCGGATGTTCTGCGGGCCCAGATCGGCCGCCAGATAACGGACCGACGCCTCAAGCGCCGCCTTTGCGACGCCCATGACGTTGTAGTGCGGCATCCATTTCTCGGCGCCGTAATAGGTCAGCGTCAGCAGCGAACCGCCCTTCGTCATCAGCTTCTCGGCCCGCTGCGCGATCGCCGTGAAGGAATAGCAGGAAATCAGCAGCGACTTGGTGAAGTTGCCTTCCGAGGTCTCGACGTAACGCCCGGTCAGCTCGTCCTTGTCCGAGAAGGCGATGCAATGGACGACGAAATCGAGGGAGCCCCAGAGCTTTTCGACCTCGGCAAAGACCGCGTCGATAGTGGCCGGGTCGGTGACGTCGCAATGGCCGACCACCGCCGCGTCAAGTTCCTTCGCCAGCGGCTCGACGCGCTTCTTGAGCGCATCACCCTGATAGGTGAAGGCGAGTTCGGCGCCATGGCTGCGCGCCGCCTGTGCGATGCCCCAGGCGATCGACCGGTTGTTCGCAACCCCCATGATCAAGCCGCGCTTTCCGGCCAAAATGCCGGGCGCCGTTGTCTGCGCCATATCTCACCTAAATCGTCGCTGGTCGGGTCTGAAAGATGGCTTCTTTAGCCGACCCGGTCGTCAGGGGGAAGGGCTTCGCGCCCTGAGCCCGGGGGAATCGGCCAATTAGGCGTGGAGCGTTCCTAATCGGCCTGTGCCGCACGGCGCTTGCGGGCATAATCCGTCAGTCTTTCGTCGATGACCTCCGGCAGCCGGATCTCGGTGGTGGCCAGAATGTCGCCGTGGCCGCTCTTGCCGGGCAGGCCCTTGCCGCGCAACCGGAAAGTCCGGCCGGAATTCGTCAACGGTGGAATCGTCATCGAGACGGTCCCGGTCAGGGTCGGTATCCGCACCGTGCCGCCAAGCACCGCGTCCTCGATCTCGATCGGCAGCCGGAGGAGCAGGTCGAGCCCATCCGGTGTGAAACGCTCATGCGACGCGAACCTGATGGTCAGGAGGGCATCGCCCGGATCCGTGTGCGGCGCGCCCTGGCCAAGGCCACGGAGCCGGATCACCTGCCCGTCGGCGACGCCCTTGGGGATCACCACGTCCACATCGCGACCGGTCGGAAGGCGCAGCCGCTTCTTGGCCTCGCTTGCCACCTCTTCGAGCGTCACGGTCAAAACCGCCTCGACGTCGTCGCCCTTCTGCGGCTGGGGGCGCGCCCGACGCTGCCCTTCCGCGCCCGGACGGAACGCATCGCTGAAGAACTGCGCGAAAATATCCTCGGATGGATCCGGGCCGCGGGCGCCGCGTCGTCCCCCACCGGCAGTGAAGCTGAAATCCGAGAAATCGTGCTGGCGCGGGCCGCCGCGAGCGCCGCTGAAGCCCTCGAAGCCCTGAAAGCGCGGCTTTCCTTCGGCGTCGATCTCGCCGCGATCGAATTGCGCGCGTTTTTCCTTGTCGCCGACGATCTCGTAGGCCGAGTTGAGTTCGGCAAATTTATCCTTCGCCTTCAGATCATCCTTGTTGCGATCCGGGTGATGAATCTTGGCGAGTTTGCGATAGGCCTTCTTGATTTCCGCCTCGGTCGCGGAGCGCGGTACGCCGAGGATCTGATAAGGGTCACGCATCATGTCATCCATTCGCCGTCGGAATAAGGCAGACAGGCATGACTACGCAGCCTCCGCACAGACGTCCATATGGGAAAAGTGTTGCGTCTTCGCAACGCGCGGGCGGAAGTCACGGTAGTCCGGCGCGATACGGCTATGCTTTCACCGCTGCCTTCGCGGGCTTCACGTCCTTGATGGCCCATTCGCCGCCCGAAGGCCGGCAGGCATGGCCCTGGAGGACGCTCGAGGCAGGTCCGTTCAATTGGGCGGAAAACTCGCGGCAAATTTCGTCGTTTTTGACATAGGGCGCGCTGGTCGGGGTGAAATGACCTTTCATGGCGGTCCCGGGATTGTCCCACGACACGAGTGTTCCGGGTCCTTGCGGATCGAGCGCCACGCCCAAAGCGGCCTTTGCCCGCCGCCAATCCTCCTCGTTGAGCTCGGGCGATAGCGGCGACGGGGTCTTTGCCGAAATCGAACCGGTGACCTCAGGCTCATCGTCGCTCATGCCGATGACCGAATAGGAAAAGCTGCAGGCCGCCAACGACAAAGCGATCGCCGACACAGCCACCACTTTCACGGCTTCGCTCGCAATGAGGTTTGCTTTATAACGGCGCGCATCAGACCTCATCACGCGTCGATCTCCGGGAACGAACAAGTCACAGATCAGGATAAAGCCTTGAATCAGTTAACAACCGGTGACTTCACCGAAGCCGAGGAACCCTGGGCTCTCTTCCGGGGCTGGATGGAGGAAGCGAGGGCGTCGGAGCCGAACGATCCCAACGCCATGGCGCTCGCGACGGTCGATTCCGAGGGCCTGCCCGACGTGCGCATGGTCCTGCTCAACGGCGTGGATGAGACTGGGTTCGTTTTCTACACCAACGTCGAATCGAACAAGGGCCGCGAATTGCTGGGCCAGCCCAAGGCTGCCATCGTCCTGCACTGGAAGAGCCTGCGCCGGCAGGTCCGGGCCCGCGGCCCGGTGGCGATGGTCAGCGATGCGGAGGCCGACGCCTATTTTCAGACCCGCCCCCGCGAAAGCCGCATCGGCGCCTGGGCGAGCCAGCAATCGCGTCCGCTGGAAAGCCGCTTTGCGCTCGAGAAGGCAGTGGCGTTGAACGCGGCCAAATATGCCATCGGTGAAGTCCCGCGCCCGCCCCATTGGACCGGTTTTCGCATCATGCCGGTGACGATCGAATTCTGGCAGGACAAGCCTTTTCGTCTCCATGACCGCGTCGTCTTCACCCCCGAGGGCGACGGCTGGCGGAAGGTCCGGCTTTACCCTTAATCCCCAGAGCCCGCGTCCCCATGTGAGGAAACGGCCAGCCCGGGCAACCAGCCCTCAATTCCAGGTTCACCATGTCGTCTTCCCCCAATATGCCCCGCCGCATCATGCTGCTCACCGGCGCCAGCCGCGGCATCGGACATGCGACCGTGAAGCGCTTCTCCGCCGCCGGCTGGCGGGTCATCACCTGTTCGCGCCACGCCTTCCCGGAGAATTGCCCGTGGGAGATGGGGCCGGAGGACCATCTGCAGGTCGATCTCGCCGATGCAGCCGACACGCTTCGCGCCATCGCCGAGGTCAAGGACCGGCTTGCGGTCGAAGGCGGCGTTCTGCACGCGCTCGTCAACAATGCGGGCATCTCGCCGAAGGGCAGCGGCGGCTCGCGGCTTGCGGCGCTCGACACGGCTTATGAGGATTGGCTGCATGTCTTTCACGTCAATTTCTTCGCCTCGATCATGCTGGCGCGCGGTCTCGTCGACGAATTGACCAAGGCCAAGGGATCGATCGTCAACGTCACGTCCATTGCAGGATCGCGCGTCCATCCGTTCGCCGGCGCCGCCTACGCGACGTCGAAAGCGGCGCTTGCCTCGCTGACCCGCGAGATGGCGGCCGATTTCGGTCCGCTCGGCGTGCGCGTCAATGCCATCTCGCCGGGCGAGATCGACACCTCGATCCTCTCGCCCGGAACCGAGAAGATCGTCGAACAGCTTCCCCTGCGCCGCCTCGGCACCCCCGACGAGGTCGCCAAGGCGATCTATTTCCTTTGCACGGACGCATCGTCCTACGTCACGGGCGCCGAACTGCACATCAATGGCGGGCAGCACGTTTAAAGGCAGGCCATGACCGGCGACCGGCTCCATCCCGCGCGACCGTTCCTGGCGGCCTCGGTCGCGGTGTTCAGGAATGGCAAAGTCCTCGTCGCCTCCCGCGGCAGGGCGCCGTGGGAAGATCTTTATTCGCTCCCCGGCGGCCAGGTCGAGACCGGCGAGACGCTCGAAGAGGCGGCTCTTCGGGAACTGGAGGAAGAAGTCGGGGTTAGCGCCAGGCTGACCGGCCTCATCGCGCCTTTCGAAGTGATTGAACGGGAGGCTGATGGCCGTGTAAAGCATCACATGGTCATCGCCGTCTACGCGGCGCGCTGGCTCTCGGGAGAGCCCCGCACGGGGCCGGAAGCAAGGGAAATCCGTTGGGTCACGGAGTCGGACATCGCGAGCCTGCCGACGACGCCGGGACTGGCCGGCATCCTCGCACAAGCCTTCGCCCACGACCGGCGCCTGCCTCCGGCGTGAAACCGATTGCGCGGCTCTGTCTGCTTGCTCTTGCTCTCTTGAGCGCAGCCGAGCCTGCTTCGGCGCAGAATTTCTTCGAACGCCTCTTCGGGCCGCCGCGAGACCAGCAGCCTCAACCCCTTCCCCGGCAGCAGCCGCAATTTCGTCCGCCGGCTCTGAGGCGGCCGCAATCCGCGCCGCCGCAACAGAAACAGGAGCCGTCGCGCGAGAAGGCCGAGCCCGCCCCGCCGGTCGAGCCGCCGCCGGCTCCCTACGAGAAGGATCTTCTGCGCCTCGCCGAAATCATGGGCTCGCTCGCCCTCCTGCGGCCGATCTGTTCCGCGCCCGACGGCCCCGAATGGAACCGCCGGATGCAGGTGCTGCTGGAGGCGGAAGGCACGACGCCGGGACGGCGGGAGCGACTCGCGGGCGCCTACAACAAGGGGTATCAGGCCTACGCCCTGACCTATCGCGTGTGCACTCCGTCGGCGCAGGAAGCATCATCCCGCTACGTCAAGGAAGGCGAACTCCTCGCCCGCACCATTGCGGGCCGTTACGGGGGCTGATTTATCCACATGCAATCTACGCCTGCCCTCTCGCATTAACCTCTCTGCAAGGTGATGCTGGCTCTGGGCTGGTGGGCCGACTAAGTTCGCTTCAACCGAACTCGCGCCCGCCCCTTACAAGGGGCCTTGATCATGAACAAAAACGACCTCCCCCTCAACGAACTCCAGGAACTGAGCGCCATCAAGCAGGCGGCGCTGAGCTATGTGACCGAGGCATTTGCCGAGGCCGAGTTCGATGGGCTCGATGCCGATTGCATGGCGCAGGCAGCCCTCTTTGCAGCCTTCATGGAACTCGTCGCCACCTATGGCGAGGAAGCCGTGGCCGAATACGCCCAAGGCCTCCCCGACAAGATCCGCAGCGGCGGATTCTCGACGGCGCTGAAGCACTAGGTCGACGCGCCGTTAGCGAGCGCTACCGGTTCTTCACATGATCTGCCGATTATGTGACATGCGCGTCATGAAGTGGCGCTTTCGGTTATTCGACGCCCGTTCGACAGCAACAAAAATGACCACGGACTTACTGTATGTCGGATGAAGACAGCGGCCAGAACGATCAGGAATATGGCTTCGGACATGAGCTGAGCTACCGGATCCACACCGGTCGTGAACGTGCGTTGATGATTCAAGGCCGCAAACCGCTGGCAGTCTTTTCCGACCTTGTGATCGAAGGCGAGGACGAGGCTGACGAGGATTTCGCGTCGCTGGTACAGTCCGGGGCAGTGGTCGAACGCGATGCTTCGGAAGCGTGGGAACCGTTCGTCATGCGAGGAAAACGTGTGATCGGTCGCAGAATGCGGCTCTACGCCTTACGCGACGAGGCCTGGCGAATTCCCGCCTATCTACTTCTCCAAAGGATTGGGAGAAAGGGCAGGTGGGACGACGCTCTCGAGCGCCTCACAGGTTCCCTTCTGGGTTACACGGACGAGCAGAATGAAGAATGGCTAGCTCGGCATCATCGAACACGTGCCGGTTGGGGTTGTTTTCCGCTCTACGCCATGACGACCGACGGCACTGTCGACGACATTGCCGAACTCGGCGGGAGGGCTCTTCCGAGAGGGTTCCTCGCCCAAGCCCGCCTGTTTTGCTCCGGCGAGCCTCCGACCCGTGCGGCACTCGATCAGTCGGGCCTCGGCTTCACCGCCGAGCAGCGGAACCTGGTGCGCTTTGGTGTGACAAAAGAGTTCTTTTTCGATTGCACAGAACGAACCCCGTCCGGCGATTTCATCTCTGTGTCGCCCCAGCCTGACGTCAGCACCAGCGATCTCAACAAGGCTCTCGCGACCGAGATCCAGACTTTCAGTCTTTGATAGACGAGGTTTACAGCCCCGCCCCCAACGTCTCCTCGAATCGCACCACCTCTCCTAGCGACGGTGCCTCCAATGTTCCGTCCCACATCACTACGATGCCGCGCACGATGGTGCCGACGGGCCAGCCGGTGACCTTCACGCCGTCATACGGGGTCCAGCCGCATTTTGAGGCGATCCAGTCGTTGGTGATCGTCTCGACGCGCCGCAGATCGACCACGGTAAAATCGGCGTCGTAGCCGACGGCGACGCGGCCCTTGCGGGCGATGCCGAACAGGCGCTTGGGGCCGGCGCTCGTCATGTCGACGAACCGTTCGAGCGTGAGGCGCGATGCGTTCACGTGATCGAGCATGATCGGCACCAGCGTCTGCACACCCGTCATGCCCGAGGGCGTATCGGGATAGGTTCCGGCCTTCTCTTCGCGCGTGTGCGGCGCATGATCGGAGCCGAGAATATCGGCGATTCCTTCATCGAGCCCTTCCCAGACGGCTTGCCGATGCGCCTCATCCCGCACCGGGGGATTCATCTGGATCAACGTGCCGAGGCGCTCGTAATCAGCCGGGCCTGCCAATGTCAGATGATGCGGCGTGACCTCGACCGACGCCACGTCCTTGTAATCCTTCAACAGCGCCATTTCCTGCGCGGTCGTCACGTGAAGAACATGGATCCTCGCGCCGGTTTCGCGGGCAATTCGCAAAAGGCGCTGCGTGCAGGACAAAGCGACCTCCGCCGAACGCCACACCGGATGCGAGCGCGGATCGCCTTCCACGCGCAGATGCTTGCGATCGCGCAGCATCTGTTCGTCCTCCGAATGGAACGCGGCGCGGCGGCGCGTGCGGCGGAGGATGTCGGCGATGCCCTCGTCGTCCTCGACGAGCAGCGAACCGGTCGAGGAACCCATGAACACCTTGATGCCGGCAGCGCCCGGCAGGCGTTCGAGTTCGGCCACCACGTCGGTGTTCTCCTGGGTGCCGCCGACCCAGAAGGCGAAGTCGCAATGCATGCGATGATGTCCGCGCCGGACCTTGTCGGCGAGCGCCTCGGGCGTGGTGGTCTGCGGATTGGTGTTGGGCATCTCGAACACCGCCGTCACGCCGCCCATGACGGCGGCGCGGGAGCCTGATTCGAGATCCTCCTTGTGATCGAGTCCCGGCTCGCGGAAATGCACCTGCGTGTCGATGACGCCCGGCAGGATATGCAAGCCGCGACAATCGACGATGCGGGCGGCGGATGCCCGGGACAGGTCGCCGATGGCGGCGATCCTGCCGCCGCGAACGCCGACGTCGCGCTCGGCGCGGCCGTCATGGTTCACCACGGTGCCGCCTTTGAGGATCATGTCGAAGGATTGGGCCATTGCGATCTATCCCTTGAGGCCTGGGCCATCCGCGCCTATGTCACGTAACGCGTAACCGGAGCGGGATATGCCTTCAGTGCATTTGGTCGATCGTGGCGTGGTAAGGGTCTCCGGCGACGACGCCAAGACTTTTCTCGATGGCCTCCTTACCTGCGATCTCGACAAGGTGACGCCGGAGGCGGCCCGATTGGGCGCGCTGCTGACACCGCAGGGCAAGATCCTGTTCGATTTCGTCGTGTTCGAGGCGCCGGCCGATATGGGCGGTGGATACTGTCTCGATGTCCTGACGGTGCATGCGGCCGATCTCGCCAAGCGCCTCGGTTTCTACAAGCTGCGCGCCAAGGTCGCGATCGAGGATCTCTCGGGCAGCCTCGCGGTGATCGCCGGATGGGACGCGCCGAGGCCTGCGGATGATTCCGGCCTCGTCAGTGCCGATCCCCGCCTCCCGGATCTGGGCTGGCGGGCCATCGTGGCGCTGGACGACGCGCCGGATCTCGCAACCGGAACGGCGCAGGAGTACCACGGGCGCCGGATCTCGCTCGGGGTGCCTGAGGGCGGCCGCGACTTCCTGTTTGGCGATGCGTTCCCGCACGAAGCGCTGATGGATCAACTCCACGGGGTCGATTTCGACAAGGGCTGCTATGTCGGCCAGGAAGTCGTGTCCCGCATGGAACATCGCGGCATCGCGCGCACGCGAATCGTGCCGGCGGTTTACGAGGGCGGTTTCGCGGCCGATATCGGCGTCGAGGTGATGGCGGGCGAAAAGACGCTCGGCCGGACCGGCACGGGCGCGAACGGGCGCGGATTGGTCATGATCCGCCTGGACCGGGCGGCAGATGCCCTCGCGGCCGGACAGACGATCCGCGCTGGCGGCATACCGATCACGCTGGAGAAGCCCGGCTTCGCAACGTTTGCCTTTCCGGGCGAGCCGGTGACCGCGGGCTAGAATCGATCCATCGCCGCGATTGATGCGGCCTGTGACCAATTCTCATTGGTACGAGGGCGTGGGATTCCGTTAGGGTCGAACCCTCAAACGCCGATGGAACCGCCATGTATCAGCCGCCGCATTTCCGTGAAGACCGCCTCGATATCCAGCACGCGCTGATCCGCGCGCATTCGCTCGGCCTGCTCGTGACGATGGGAAGCAAGGGACTGACGGCCAATCCGATCCCGTTCTCGCTCTATCCGGACGCCTCGCCCAACGGGACCTTGCGCGCTCACCTGTCGCGCGCCAACCCGCAATGGCAGGATTTTGATGCGGGTTGCGACGCCTTGGTGATTTTCCAGGGCGTCGAGACCTACATCACGCCCTCCTGGTACGAGACGAAGCGCCAGACCGGCAAGGTCGTGCCGACCTGGAACTATGCCATCGTCCAGGCCTATGGACCCATGACCGTCAGAGACGACCCGGATTGGGTGCTGGCGCAGATCCGCGAGTTGACGTCCCATCATGAGGCAAGCCGCTCGGAACCTTGGGCGGTCGAGGACGCGCCGGATGCCTTCGTGGCGGCGCAGCTGAAGGGCATCGTCGGCATCGAGATCCCGATCAGCCGAATCGAAGGCAAATGGAAGGCGAGCCAGAACCGGCCGGAGGCGGATCGACGCGGCGTCAGCGAGGGTCTGCGCGAGGCTGCCGACGACGCCTCGCAGCGGATGGCCGAACTTGTGGAGACGCTCGGCGCAAAGGCCTAGCTTTTCCCTCTCACCGCCTTTCCGTGTGCGGCCGATCCGGCTACACCATGGCCATGACCGATGGCCTGATCCTTCACCCCGACAACAAGACCCGCTGCTGGTGGCCGGGAACGGACCCGTTCTATGTCGCCTATCACGACACCGAATGGGGCGTGCCCGAATTCGATGACCGCGCCCTGTTCGAAAAGCTGATTCTCGACGGCTTTCAGGCCGGGCTGTCGTGGATCACGATCCTGCGCAAGCGCGAGAATTTCCGGCAGGCCTTCGCGGGCTTTGATCCGGCCATCATCGCGCGCTTCGACGATGCGCAGGTCGAAGCCCTGATGCTCGATCCGGGGATCGTCCGCAACCGGTCGAAAATCATCGCCACCATCGCCGGCGCCCGGGCCTGGCTCGCCATCCAGGAACGCCGCGGCTTCTCGGAATATCTGTGGGACCACGTCGATGGACGGCCCGTCCAGAACAACCTGAAAAGCCGCGCCGATGTGCGGCCCGAGACCGAAATCTCGCGCCGCATTTCCAAGGCGCTCAAGGCTGAAGGGTTCAACTTCGTCGGTCCGACCATCGTTTACGCGTTCATGCAGGCGGTCGGCATGGTCAACGATCATCTGACCGGGTGCTTCCGTCATGCGGAATGCGCGGCGATCGCCGAGACGCTCTGATGGCGAAGGAGCCGCGCGTCTGGCAGCGCATGCTTTCGGGACGCCGGCTCGACCTGCTCAACCCCTCGCCGCTGGACGTGGAACTCGACGATATCGCCCACGGCCTGGCGCGGGTGGCGCGCTGGAATGGCCAGACGGTCGGGCCGCACATCTTCTCCGTGGCACAGCATAGCCTGCTGGTGGAAGCCATCGCCGAGCACCTCGATCCGGCCATGTCCCGCGAGTGGCGGCTTGCGGTGCTGCTGCACGATGCGCCCGAATATGTGATCGGCGACATCATCTCGCCCTTCAAGGCGGTGATCGGGGATGTCTACAAGGTGATCGAGGAGCGGCTGCTTGCGGCGATCCACCTGCATTTCGGGCTGCCGGCGCTGCCGGCCGCGGTGCTCAAGCGCTTCATCAAGCGCGCCGACCGGCAGGCAGCTTTTCTCGAGGCGACGCGGCTCGCCGGTTTCGGACGGGAGGAGGCGATGAAGATTTTCGGCCGTCCGGTGCCGCTTCCACGACAGGTCCAGCCCCTGCTCGAGCCGTGGGCGGTTTCGCACGCGCAGCACATGTACCGTCAACGCGTCGCTGCGCTTACAGTCGCGCCTCCCTGATGCAGCCATGGGAGCGTGCTATCCTGGCCGTCAGAAAATTCCGAAGAGACAAGTACCATGCCTACCCTCCACGTTTGTTCCCTCGCCCGCCTGCACGATACGGTGGCGCAAACCCGCGCCAGCCACATGGTGACGCTGATCAGCACCGGCTCGCTTGTCGAACGCCCGGCCTCCATCCTGGCGGACCGACACCTCTTCCTCACCGTCAGCGACATCATCGAGCCGCTGGAAGGGCACATTCTCCCTGCCGAGGAGCACGTCCAGACGCTCCTCTCGTTCGTGCGCGCCTGGGATCGGCAGAGTCCTCTCGTCTTCCATTGCTGGGCCGGGATCAGCCGCTCCACGGCGGCGGCCTATATTTCGGCCTGCACCCTCGCCCCCGACCGGGATGAGGCTGAGATCGCCCATGCGCTGCGTCTCGCCTCGCCCACCGCGACACCGAATGCCAGGTTCGTGGCGCTGGCGGACGATGTGCTCGGGCGGCGCGGCCGCATGGTGGCGGCGATCGAAGGCATCGGCCGAGGGGCGGAGGCTATGGAAGGAACGCCGTTCATGTTAACCCTTGGCAGGGCCTGATCCATCTCGAGGATGCCCGTTCCGTTGTTCTGACGCGCCGGGGGGCACGCCTTGGATGAACTGACGCTATTGGCGATCCTCCTCGTGTTGACAATTCCTGTCTGCGCCGTGACCGCCTTGTTTCTGGCGCTCGGCGCTCGCCGCTCGGCGGCGGCCTTGCGCCTGCGGCTGGAGGCGCTCGAAAACGAATTGCGGCGGAGCCGTGGGGCGATCGAACAGCCAATTGCAGGCGAGTCGCTGCCTCCCGCTGCTGCCGTGACTCCTCCGGTTGTCGAAAGTCTACCGCCCGAACAGCCCCGGACAACGCCGACTGTTCCGCCCATCGCCGCCGCGCCGCGAAAGGATTCCGGTCTTGAGGACCGGCTGGGCTCCCGATGGGCGGTCTGGGTCGGCGGCATCGCGCTGGCGCTGGGCGGCATTTTCCTGGTGCGCTATTCGATCGAGCAGAACCTGCTTGCGCCAGGCGTCCGCGTGATGATCGGTCTACTGTTTGCCGCCGGTCTCATCGGCGCCGGAGAGTGGCTGCGCCGGCGCGAGCGCGACATTTCGCTCCCGGGGTTCCCGTCGGCCAACGTACCGAGTGTCCTGACCGCGGCTGGAACCTGCACGGCCTTTGCGTCGATCTATGCCGCCTATGCGCTCTACGGCCTTATCAGCCCGGCAGCGGCCTTCGTGCTGCTCGGCGCAGTGGCGGTGTTAACGATGGCGGCAGCGATCCTCCACGGCCCTGCCCTGGCGGGTCTCGGCCTGGTCGGTGCCATGGGGTCACCGCTTCTGGTCTCGTCCCAGGAGCCGCAGCCCTGGGCGCTGGTGATCTATCTGCCGTTCGTGGTGCTGGCGGCGTACGGCGTCGCGCGCTTTCGCCGCTGGCGTTGGCTTGCGCTGGCGGCAGCGGGCGGCGCGCTCCTGTGGTCGCCGCTAATCGCGCTGGCGGACGAGCGCACGGTGCTCCCCCTCATGGTGCACCTCGCCCTCCAGACCGCCTTCGCGGCGCTGTTTCTTGTGGCCGATCCCTATCGCTCCACCGCGGACGGCGAGGCCCGCATCGACTGGCCGGCGAGCCTCGTGCTGCTGCTGTTCTCGCTTGGGAGCGTGCTGACGGCGAGCGCCGTGGAGGCCGGCTCCGCGCGGCCGATTTTTGCCGGGATCGTCGCGCTCGTGCTGCTCGCGACGGGCTTCCGGTTTGCTGCGGCAGCACCAGCCGCCGCCATTGCGGCGTTCACAGTGATCGGCACGCTTCTGGTCTGGCCCATTGCCCGTGACGTCGCGGGAAATCCGGAGAATATCTTCTATATGAGCGGCGATATCTTCGCCGTGCGCCCGGATGCGCTCGCGGCTTATCTGATTTTCGCCTGTGTCCTCGTTCCCCTCGTCTCCGCCGCATCCCTGCTTCGGCTGACCTTGGCCGGGCAGCTGCGGCTGCCGATCGCCGCATGGTATGCGGGAACCGCGGCCGTGACGCCCCTGCTCGCACTGGTCGCCGCCTATTGGCGCATCGCTGGACTTGAACGCGATCTCTCGTTCGCCCTCGCGGCAGGCCTTCTCGCCCTCGCCTTCGTGTTCGCCGCGACGCGCCTTCGCCAGCGCGGCGATGAGGCCGGCGAGACCATCCGTCTCGGCCTCGGCGCGGTTGCCGCCGCGGCTCTGGGAGCGCTCGCCCTCGGCCTCACTTTCGTGCTCGACCGAGGCATGCTGACGGTCGCCTTCGCGTTGACGGCGCTCGCCACCGCCTGGATCTCCGAACGCCTCACGATTCCGGCCCTGCGCTACGCGGTCGGCGCCCTCGGGCTCATCGTGCTCGGGCGGTTGATCTGGAGCCCCACCATCGTCGAGGGCAATCCCGGCCCGATTCTCGTCAACTGGCTGCTTTGGGGCTACGGCATTCCGGCCGTGTCGTTTTTCCTCGCCAGCCGCTGGCTCGAGCGAAGCGGCCGCGACCGGATCGTCCAGCTCACCGAAAGCCTGAGCTTTGTTTTCGCCACGTTCCTGATCTTCTTTGAGATCCGCCACGCGCTGCACGCGGGCGACCCGCTGGCGGTCGATTTCGGTCTCGTCGAGGCCGGCCTCATCGCAACCGAGACCCTGGCGTTCGGCGTATTGCTGACCCGGCTGGACCTGCGAAAACCGGATCTGGTCTATCGCTGGGGTTCGCTGATCCTTAAAGGCCTGTCGCTTGCGATCTGCATCGGCGGTCTGTTGATCGGCCAGAATCCCCTCTTCACCGGCCAGCCTCTCCAGGGCAGCGTCGTCTTCAACGCCCTGATTCCGGCCTACCTGCTGCCGTCGCTGATCGCGATCCTGCTGGCGCTGGCCGAGCGCGGCAACAAGCCGCCCTTCTATTCCTGGACCTCCGCCATTCTCGCCCTCGCCCTCCAGCTCGCTTATGTTTGCCTTCAGATCAGGCGCGTGTTTCAGGGCCCGGAACTCGGCTTCTGGCGCGGCGTCACGCAGGGCGAGCAATGGAGCTATTCGCTGGCGTTGCTGGTCATCGGCATCGCGCTTTTGGGCATCGGCTTGCTTCGCGATATTCGCTTTGCCCGCCTGGCCTCGGCGGTCTATCTTGTGCTCGCCGTTCTGAAGGTATTCATCGTCGATCTGGCCAATCTGGAAGGCGTGATGCGGGCCCTGTCGTTTATCGGCCTCGGGCTGGTTCTCATCGGCATCGGCCTCGTTTATCAGAGGCTCCTCACGCAACGACCCGGCCGCCCAGCCGCCTCCGGCTAGGGCTGCGGCGGATTCAAAACCAGTGAACGGACCAGCATGACCGACCAATCCCCCCTCACCGAGCTCCCCTTCGAGAAGGCCCTGGCCGAACTCGAGGATATCGTGCGGCGGTTGGAGCGCGGCGATGTGCCTCTGGAAGATTCGATTGCCATCTACGAGCGCGGCGAAGCCCTGAAGAAGCATTGCGAGGCGCTCCTGAAGAAGGCCGAAGCCCGCATCGAAAAGATCAACCTCGGCCCGGATGGAAAAGCCGCCAGCGTGTCGCCGCTGGATGTGGAAACCTAGATTCGCTGAGAAAACGGCCGAGCTTGCGGTTTGACCCGGTCCTTTTCCCACCCTATTTCCATTGATTGGCCCGTTTCGAGGGTCTGAGCGAGAGTACGATTTGTCCACGCCCCTTCTCGACACCATCGTCACCCCGGAAGATCTCCGGGCCTTGTCGGAAAACCAGCTGCGACAGGTTGCCGACGAATTGCGCACCGAGACTATTTCAGCGGTGTCCGTGACCGGAGGACATCTGGGCGCAGGGCTTGGGGTGGTCGAGCTGACGGTGGCGCTCCATTACGTGTTCGATACGCCCCGGGATCGCCTGATCTGGGATGTCGGTCATCAGGCCTATCCGCACAAGATTCTGACGGGGCGGCGCGACCGCATCCGGACCTTGCGCCAGGGCGGCGGGCTGTCAGGCTTCACTAAACGCTCGGAGAGCGAGTACGACCCCTTCGGTGCGGCGCATTCCTCGACCTCGATCTCAGCCGGCCTCGGCATGGCGGTGGCGCGAGATCTCGACGGGCGTAAGAACAACGTCGTGGCGGTCATCGGCGACGGCGCCATGTCGGCCGGCATGGCCTATGAAGCCATGAACAACGCGGGCGCGATGCACTCGCGGCTGATCGTCATTCTCAACGACAACGACATGTCGATTGCGCCGCCGACCGGCGCCATGTCGTCTTATCTGGCGCGCCTCGTCTCGGGCGGCACTTATCGCGGCTTGCGCGAGACCGCCAAGCAGTTGGCCAAGAAGCTGCCGAAGTTTTTCTACGAGAAGGCGGCGCGCGCCGAGGAATATGCCCGCGCATTCTGGACCGGCGGCACGATGTTCGAGGAACTCGGCTTCTACTACGTCGGACCTATCGACGGCCACAACCTCGACCACCTGTTGCCGATCCTGAAGAACGTGCGCGATTCCGGCACGGGCCCGATCCTGGTTCACGTGGTGACCAAGAAGGGCAAGGGCTACGCACCCGCCGAGGAGGCCCCGGACAAATACCATGGCGTCGTGAGCTTCGATGTGGTGACCGGGGCGCAGGCCAAGGCCAAGGCGAATGCGCCGTCCTACACGAAAGTGTTCGGCGAGAGCCTCATCAGGGAAGCCGCGAAGGACGACAGGATCGTCGGGATCACGGCCGCCATGCCCACCGGCACCGGCATCGACATCTTCAGCAAGGAATTTCCGGCGCGGACCTTCGACGTGGGCATTGCCGAACAGCATGCGGTCACCTTCGCAGCCGGCATGGCGACGGAGGGCTACAAGCCGTTTTGCGCCATCTATTCGACATTCCTGCAGCGGGGCTATGACCAGCTGGTCCACGATGTGGCGCTGCAGAACCTGCCCGTCCGCTTTGCGCTCGACCGCGCCGGGCTGGTCGGTGCGGATGGGGCGACCCATGCGGGCTCGTTCGACGTGGCCTATCTCGGCTGCCTGCCCAACATGGTGGTGATGGCCGCCGCCGACGAGGCCGAGCTGGTGCATATGGTGGCGACCGCGGCAGCTTATGACGACGGGCCGATCGCGTTCCGCTATCCGCGTGGCGAAGGCATCGGCGTGGACATGCCGGAGCACGGCGTGCCGTTGCCGATCGGCAAGGGCCGCATCGTGCGCCAGGGAAACCGCATCGCCATCCTGACGCTCGGCACGCGCATGTCGGAGGCCCTGAAAGCGGCCGAAGATCTCGAGGCGCGCGGCCTCTCGACCACCGTGGCGGATGCGCGGTTTGCAAAGCCCCTCGACGAAGAGCTGATCCTCCGGCTGGCGCGTGACCACGAAGTGCTGATCACGGTCGAGGAAGGCTCGGTGGGCGGTTTCGGCTCCTACGTGCTGAATCTTCTGGCGGAAAAAGGGGTGCTCGATCGCGGCACCGTGAAAGTGCGTTCAATGGTTCTGCCGGACGTTTATCTCGACCACGACAAGCCCGAGCGCCTTTACGCCAAAGCCGGACTCGATGCGGCAGGGATCGTCGCCAAGGTGTTCGAGGCGCTTGGCCATGAAACGCCGCATCAGGCCCGCGCCTGAGGTATCAGACCGTCAGCCTGCCGGCCTTCGCCGCCGCATAGCGTTCGCCGATCCGGTTCCAGTCGAGCACGTTCCACCACGCTTTCAGATATTCGGGCCGGCGGTTCTGATATTTGAGATAATAGGCGTGCTCCCACACATCGTTGCCCATGAGAACGCGCTTACCCTCCATGAGCGGCGTGTCCTGGTTGGGCGTCGCCACGATGCCGAGTTTGCCGGCACGGTCCACGGTGACGAAGACCCAGCCCGATCCAAACTGCTTTTCGCCCGCTATGTCGAAATCGCGCCGGAATGTCTCGAAGCCGCCGAGATCGCGATCGATCGCCGCTTGAAGCTCACCCGTCGGCTGCCCGCCCGCTCCTCCCATGATCTGCCAGAACATGGTGTGGTTGGCATGGCCGCCGCCATTGTCTTGGATCGCTGTGCGAATCGGGGCCGGCACCTTCGACAGGTTTTCCAGCAGGTCCGGAAGCGCCATTTTGGACAGGTCGTCGTGCTGCGCGAGCGCTTCGTTGAGATTTCGGACATAGGCCGCGTGGTGCTTGTCGTGATGCAGCTCCATCGTCATGGCGTCGATATGCGGTTCATTCTTGCTGTTCGGGTAGGGCAAGGGATCGAGCTTGAAAGGGCCGGCGGGGGCTTGCGCGAAGGCGCGCGGGATGGCAGCGCTGGCAGCGAGGGCGACGGTTCCCGACAAGATCATGCGGCGGCTTATCATCTGAATGCTTTCCTTTCCCGGGCTGGCGGCAGAGAGGAGATGCCCACTTCGACTACTTTGTTCCGGCTCTGAGGGATTGTGAAGGACGTGAACCACAAGCGAGCCGACGTGACATTGGTCGAGCGCGGGCTTTTTACGAGCCGGGCCCGCGCGCAGGAAGCGATTGCGGCCGGGCTGGTGATCGTGAACGGCACCGTGGTGCGAAAAGCCTCCGAGATGATCGGGGAGGACGCGGTGATCTCCGCCGAGCACCCCCATCCATATGTGTCGCGTGGCGGCGTGAAGCTCGCGGCGGCTCTCGATGCTTTCGGCATTAGTCCCGAAGGCTGCATCTGCGTCGATCTCGGCGCCTCGACCGGCGGCTTCACGGAGGTTCTGCTCCTGCGTGGCGCGGCTCACGTCTATGCGGTCGATGTGGGGCACAGCCAGCTTCACCCCAAAATCGCCGCAGATCCGCGGGTAACCAGCCTCGAGAGCACGGACGCGCGAAAACTCGACGCGGCGCTGATCCCGCAGCCGATCGATCTTCTCGTGGCGGATGTGAGCTTCATCTCGCTCAAACTCGTCCTTCCCGCCGCAACGGGGCTGCTGAAGTCCGGCGCGGCGCTGGCGGTCTTGGTCAAGCCGCAATTCGAGGCGGGACGCGACCGCGTGAAAAAGGGTATCGTGCGCGATGAGGCCGTGCATCGCGCCGTTTGCGACGATATGACGAAGTTCATTGCCTCGCTGGGATTAGCCCCACTGGGCCTGGTACCGTCCCCCATCGAGGGCGGCGACGGCAATCGTGAATTTTTGTTGGGAGCGCGCCTTGGCTGAACAAGTGACGATCACTCGCCTCGGCGCGAAGGCGGACGGGATCGCCGAGACTGCATCCGGTCCGCTCTTCGTGCCCTTCGCGCTCCCCGGCGAGACTGTGACCATCGAACGAGAGGGCGCGCGCGCGCATCTTGTCAGCGTCGATGTCCCATCGCCCGAGCGTGCAGTTCCGTTCTGCCCCTATTTCGGCGAATGCGGCGGCTGCGCCACGCAGCACATGCGGCACGATTTCTATCGCGCCTGGAAGCAGGGAACCTTGGCGCACACGCTGCACCAGGCGCGTCTCGACGTGCCGCTCGAGCCGATGATCGATGCGCATGGCGAGGGCCGCCGCCGCCTGACCCTGCATGTGCGGTTCCCCGATCGCGAAATGCATGTGGGCTACATGGCGGCTCGCAGCCATCACGTGGTCGATATCGACCATTGCCCGATCGCCGTTCCGGCCCTGCAACGGCAGGCGCCTCTCGTTGCCCGCGCCATCGGCAGGCAATTGGGTGCTGGCCGCAAGCCGCTCGACGTGCAGGTCACGGCGGTCGAGACCGGCCTCGATGTCGACGTGCGCGGCCATGGGCCGCTGAACGCGAAGGACCGCCAGCGCATGATCGCTCTTGCGGCTGATCTCGATCTGGCACGGTTGTCGATCCACGGCGAAGTTCTGGTCGAGCGCCGACCGCCGGCTCTCACCATCGCGCGCTCGTCCGTGGTGCTGCCGGCCGGCTCCTTCCTGCAGGCGACGCGCCTCGGCGAGGAAAGCCTTGCGTCGATCGTGCTCGATGCGTGCAAGTCGGGGAAGCGCGTGGCGGACCTGTTTTCCGGGTGCGGGCCCTTTGCGCTCCGGCTGGCGGAGCGGATCGCCGTTCACGCGGTGGAAACCGACAAGGCCGCCGTGGCGGCGCTGGAGCGCGCTGCCCGTGCGACGCCCAACCTGCGTGCCGTGACGACGGAGGTGCGCGACCTGTTCCGTCGGCCCCTGCTGACCCCGGAACTGAATACGTTCGACGCAGTCGTGATGGATCCGCCGCGCGCCGGCGCGGAAGCACAGGCGCAGCAGCTTGTCGCCTCGAAGGTGCCGCTGGTCGTCAGCGTCTCGTGCGACGCGGGCACGTTCGCCCGCGATACGGCGATCCTGCAGAGTGGAGGTTTCAAGCTGGAGCGCGTCTATCCGGTGGACCAGTTCAGTTTTTCGCCGCATGTGGAAATCGTCGGCATTCTGCGCCGGGACGTGGTGAAGAAGCTGTCGCGTAACACATAAGGTGTGACTGTAGACGCATAAGGTGAGACTAGCCGGGTGTAAACCCTCGCTATGCTGCTGCTGACTCAGACAGCGCTGTGACTGTAGCTATTGAGCCAAGATTAAGACTGGTATTGTCCCATAAAATGAGACCAGATGACATCGATATCGCGGATTAAGTCCGCGATGGCCAGCTGATCGAACCGCGTCCGTCCGCGTCAGCAGATCTTGCGGGACAAAGCAGCGTGGAACTCAAATATTCCGGAGCTTACGCATTGTATTTCAGAGTATAAAGTTAATGTCGCGAATTAAGGCGAAATACTGGTCTGCGATTCCACGATGCTGACCTCGCGGAAGCGCTCGCTGACGGACGGCTGTGGATCGAGTCGCAACCTGATCGCGCGCCGGGCGGCTCCCGCGCCGAGGCCGATTTCGCGGAGTTGCCGGAGGACGGAAAGGCCCAAGCCAAGCGTCGCCTGTATTATCTTCGGGATTGGAACGGTTGGGCATCGCCGTCGTCAGCAAGCCACTTGTCAAAGAAGCTACGGCCGAACTCGCTCGTAAGATCGGCGATCGAGCTCCCTCCTACGCCTCGATTTGTCGGTGGCGCAACGGCGCGGGACAGCGCAATAAACTCCGCCATCTCGTTGACCGGCAGGAGGACAAGGGCAATCGAACGGAACGGTGGCCAGCCGAGACCCGCTCGTCGATGGTCTCATGGACGAGCGCGGGTCCAACTTCGCCTGCAGAAGGTAGAAGTCATCTTGATCGACGAGTTCCATCACGTCGTGGAGGCGAGCGGAGAGCGAACGCTGAACAAAGTCGGCGATTGGCTGAAGCAACAGAGCAAGCGCACTAACATCCCTCTGGTCCTGACCGGACTACCCCATTCTGCCTCTGTGCTGGAGATCAACAAACAGTTCGCTCGCATCTGTCCTTACCGGTTCAGCCGCGCGTCCTTCGATTGGCAAGACTCTGATCGCCGGCGGGCGTTTCGGCTGTTCCTTGCCCAACTCGATGCCGAACTTCCATTCGATGATTGGTCGTGCCTGGGTGACACCGACAAGGCGCGTCGAATCTATCTTGCGTCAGACCGCCATCTCGGCAACCTCATGCTGTTAGTTGATCCGCAAGTCTGCGGTACGGGCGAATGATCGCGGTGCGTCCTGCATCGAAAAAGGATCCATGATGTCGATGACCATCGCGCCGGGCTTGTAGCCCTCAAGCTCGGTCTCGCCGGCCAACGTACCTTGAGGACGATATCGGCATCCCTGACAGCGTCCCGTCGTGTTTGGCGCGAGACGGCGCTGCCGCCTCATATTCGGCATCCGGCACCGCCGCCTTCGCGCCGGCGCCCGACTGGACCACCACGTCGGCGCCTAGGGCTTTGTATTTCTTGACGGTTCTCGGGAGTGGCCGCGACGCGGCTGCTTTGCCGGCTCGAACTGATCATAATAAACGCCGCGCACCAGAAGCGGCAGCTCCGCGCCAAGATGCGTTGAAAGCTCGACCGGGATTCTATCACGGAGTTTGTGCAGCACCACAGAGAGTACCTTCCAAGCCACTTTGCGATCGGGACCGAGCTCGTCCGAGATTTCCTTGAGCCAAAGATTCGTCGCCTGAAGCGTCTTATCGACAACGTCGAGACCGGATGTGCTCATGCGGAGATCCTCGCTACGGACGATCCTCGCCGAGTCACTCGCGGCCATGCTAGCTGTTCCCCAAAAGATCCTTACTCGCGTCGCAGTCTCATGGCGACCAGTGAGCGTTGACGGTTTTTGGGGGACCAATTGGACTGCGAGATGTCATCCCATTGGTAATTGTTGCCCACTTTCGCATAGAGGTTCGGCCCGTCAGACCTGGATTGGCCGGGTTTCTGGCATCGCAGCCAGCGCGAGGATCAGCGGCATGAGGGCAATGCCGGCGAGGATCAGGAAAGCTGCGTCGTAGCCAAACCATACGACGGCAAATCCGCCCGCCGCCTGGCTGAGCGATCCGCCGATCCCCTGGATGGTGCCGACCAATCCGCGGGCGACATTGTACCGGCCCGTCCCGTGCATGATATCCGCCACCAGAAGGGGCAGCAGCGCATCGAAGAGGCCGATCCCGACACCATCGAGCACCTGAACGGCAATCAGCCACACCGCATTCTCGGACAGCGTGAACAGGATTCCGCGCAGCACCAGGGCTCCGATCGCAAAAGTCAGGAGGGGTTTGCGTCCGATCGTGTTGGCGCGTGCGACGAGGAGCGAGACGGGAACCATCACCAATTGCGCGACGATGATGGCGGCCGAGGTCAGGGCCGCCTCGCGACCCGGATGAGCGAGCGCGAGTTTCTGGCTGACGAGCGGCAGCATCGCCGCATTGGCAAAGTGGAAAAGCCCTGCGACGACGGCCAGGATCAGAAGCGGCCTGCATGTCAGCAGCGTCCGCCATGCGCTGGATGCCGGCGCGGTCGGCATGTGCGGCGGCGCCCATCCCCGCGCTTGTCCGTGATCGATGGCGGAGCCGGGGATGGAGAGCACGACCAGCACCGTCCAGAACGCAAAGAACGGAACGAGGTAAAAGACCGCTCGCTGTCCGAACATCGTCCCGACGGCCGCAGCGAGCGCCGCGACGAAGAGGTTTCCGGTTCGATCGAACGCCGCGTTCCGCCCCAGTCGCGCGGCGAATTTCTGCAGACCCACCAGCCCCAGCGTGATCGCCGCCACGGTTGGTGCCAGAACAGCCCCGAGCACCGCCATGACGATGTCTGCTGCGAGCACCACAGGCAGGATGGGCGCGCCCGCGATGGCAAGCGCAGAAGCAGAGAGGGCGATCACCCCCGTGATGATGAGGCCGCGCTTCGCCGGCGTTGCGTCGATCAGGGCTCCGATGGGTGTATGTGCGGCGATGCCGATCATGCCGCTCACGGTCAGGACGAGTCCGATTGTCGCCTGGTCCCAATGTGCCACCGTAAGGAGAAACACGCTCACATAGGGTCCCAGCCCACCCCTCACGTCCGCGAGGAGGAAGTTCAACCAATCGAGTGCTGCTTTGTGAGACATATGCCCTCTGAGCGGGGTCACGAGCCTCGAACCGCCACTTCCGCCTGCCGGTTAACGCCAACCGGCTCGCCGAGATGCGGAGGAGGTTCGCGGATGCGAATTGCCCAGGTTGCTCCTTTGGCCGAATCGGTTCCGCCCAAGCTTTCCGGCGAAGGCAGCGAGCGGCCGTTCCTCCGACAGCGCGAACCATGTGGGCGTTTTTCGCGGCGTGGTGTCCGCGTACCGGCAGAACGACGTGAATGGCACCAGGCAGCGAAATTCCGGCTTCAGCCACCCCCGCCAGTACGGGCTCTTGGTGTTGCGCACGCCGTCCGGAGATGTGGAGATGTCTTGTCAATATCACAGGGCGGGCTCGTGGCGCCGTTGAACGATTGGGTTTTGTCGGACGCCGCATGGACGGCACCTTACAAGGTAGGGCCGTCCGCCTTGCCGGTGCGCGTCAGCTCGCTCTCGTCAATCAGCCAAGCCAAGGTATATTTGTCCGGATAAGTGCCATCACCACTGGCATCGAGCGCTAGTTGGACGGGCTCGGCGCATACGGTTGAGCGCTAACGCTTGCGAAGACGATTGGTGGATTGACGGGCTCGGAGGACTTCGCCCGCTTCCTGGAGCATGTGCCTGGCTGCTTCGCTTTCGTCGACGACGGCGAGCTTTCCGCGCCGTTGCCCAACCCAGCCTATGACTTCAACGATGATGGGCTGCTCTACGGGCGCTCGCTTCCATGCCGCCATCATCCGACAACGTTTGCTGCCAGTCTGATCGCCACAGGGCCGACGCATCGGACCTCACGAGATATCGCCTTAAGGGCTGCAACGGGTCAGAGTTTGACCTTCGCTCGCAGTGAACGTCTGCTTATCGACAGTAAGCCGAAGCCGACGAGGATCGTACTTCGGAAATGTGCCGAAACAGACATTGTAGGCACGCCGCGGTTATGTCCGCTTTGCGCCGCATTGCGGTCGTCAGAAAAGGTCAGCGTAACGCCTCAAAGCGGACGCCCGGGGATTGAGAGATATCGGTCTTAGCGTGGGCCAATGGCCACTCCGACCGGAGGCGTGGAGGTCTGGCTTTACTCGCACCAGCGTCGCTAAGCGCCCAGCGGCGGTTTACACCGCTTCTGGCAGACTAGGGCATTGTCGCTATCTCGGCTTCGGGAAACTTCCATTCGCCATTGAGAACCGCTGCCTTGGGCCGATACAGCCGGACCATGTAGTTCCATCCATCGGTAATCGGCAGGCAGTTCTCGACCTTGCCATCGCAGCCCCCGAACTGGATCGCGACGGAGCCATCCGAGCCCTTTTTGGCCGTGATGTCGTTGAGCGTGTAGGCATTCTGGAGATTTGGCTCATAGTAGCCCTTGGCGTCATAGACGCTGACCGACCAGAAGCCTTGTACAGGCACATCCTTGACGTCGAGCCGGTAGATTGTCTTGCCGTCGTTCTTGGTTGGAAAGACGTTCAGATAGAGCGCGTCTTTTTCAGGATTGCCGCCCCAGGCCGAAGCCGAGCCTATCAGGCGTCGGACAGGGTCAACCTCGTCCTTGGGACCGAACATTCCCGATGTATCGGGGAGCGTCGAACTGAGCGCCACCAGCGCGTCGCGAACAATTTTCTGGCTCGCGGCATCCCACCTCGGCACCTCGAACTTTCCCGGGCCACCCGGCTGATCGACTTCGATCGCATCTTGCAGCGCATGAACCGCATCGAGATCCTCTGGGTCGTTCGGATCCACCAGGGTCCGAACGGCGGCCACCACATAACGGGTGCCGATCTTCTCCTTGGACAGGGTATGGGTGCCCGGCTCATAGATCACTTCGGGCGTATACTGGTCCTCGTCGATAATCTGCATCGACATGAACCGCTTGCCTGCATCCGGCAGCGTGACCGTCACCGGCCCGGCATCGAGATCGAAAACCGCCGCGGAATAGAGTGTGTCACGGTTGAGACGGATGACGGCTTGGTTGTCGATCGGGGCCGGTTCGCGGTGATGGAAGAAGGCACCGATACCCCCGTCCTTCACGATGCCGGCGAAGTAGAGGTCGCTTTCGGCGCGGGGAAAGTTATCGACACTCACCGGAACGGTGTCGCTCGACTGCGCGTAGGCCGCGCCACAAAGAAGCATCGAGGCCGTAAGCGAAATCACGAAATGTCTGGGACTCATAGACGTTTCCTTACTTTTCCGAAGTCATGAGCGGGGCTTTCCATCTGCCGTCGAGAGCGGTCTCTTTGGGCCAGTAGAGCCTCATGACGGCGAAGAACGGTCCTGAAGGAGCAGGCAACCAGTTGGTTTCCTTCTCGGGGCCGGGTGTCCCGTGCTGCACATATAAGGTGATGCTCCCGTCCGGGTCGCGCTTCAGGCTGTCTAGCATCGCCGAGTTGATGAGATAGCGGTCGAGCGAATTGGCAGAGAGCAAGCTCGACGGCAGCTCATAGAGAGTTAACGACCAGAAGGCGTTGACGGGCGGAAGCTGTTCTGGACCGAAGCGCAGCGTGTAGCTGTCAGCTCCAGTCAAGGGCTTCATCGCGGCATCGACGAAATAGGCCGGATAAAGCGCCTCATCCTTCGAATTGCCATAGATGCCCAGCACCGCGCCGGACATACGGGCGAGATAGTTGCCGTTCAGAAACTGACGGGTACCGAACCCGTCCGCGCTGGATTGCTTCCCTGTATCGACCTCCGTCTCCTTGTAGTTCTTGAAGGTCGCCCAGGCGTCGGCCATGCCGGCCCCAACTGCCTTGGCCAGCTCTGGAGAAAGGTTCTTAGCGTCAAAGGTACCCCTGCCGTCGATGCCAAGTTTGGCAAAGCGAGCCCTGGCCTCAGTCTCGGCAGAATTGATCGGCGCGAATTGCAGCGCGAAGTCCAGCACATTGAAGAACTCCGGCGACGTCTTTTCTGCATCCGGTGTGAGAGGTTTGATGAAGTCGACGGGAGGAGGTGCGGGCGGTGCCGGCTGTCCGAGGAATGCCGAAAGCGGCTCGACCTTGTAGCCGGCCTGGATCGCCTCGACCTTATCCATATCCGCGGCATCGAAAAGCTGCGTCCGATAGAGCACGAAGGCAAACTCTGTCTCCGAGCGGATCACGGCCTTGATGCCGGTTGGCGTCTCGCCCTTCCAGTTCGGTCCGGCAAGCAGGAAACGGCCCGCCTCATTGCCGGTCGCTCGGCTCCCCACGTAATCGAAATTGAAGGTGTACATGTCGATGAACTGGAGCGAATAGTAACGCTCATTCTCGACGGCCGGAACGGTCAGGACGAGTGGCTCGGCCCGGAGATCGGCACCAAGGAAGGAGTAGGGGGTGTCGGAATTAGGCGTCTGGATCGACTTGTCGGCCGGCGTGTAGACGCGCGCAGTGTTGCTCAGCGTGTTCCACGGAGCCTTGTATTCAGCGCCTACCTTGTCGACGAAGTAGGAATATTGAACCCGGTAGCTATCGACGATCGGAAAGCCGTAGATGTAGGCCTCCTTGGCAATCGCCTGGGCCGTCTCAGGGGCCAGCGATTGAGCGCTTGCGTTGCCAGCCACCGTGAGGGTTGTAGCGACCAGTGCGAGACGCCAAACGGCCAAGATTGCTGAAAAATTCATCCGCCACCTCGTACCTGACTCTGCCCCAAGCGATCTCTCGCACAGCTTTGCTGTACCGAAAAGGGCTTAACGGTATCTTGTATTTCAACAATGGATCCCGCGACGCTCGCATTGCTGATGACCTGCTGACTCCCGCTGGAAGTCCGGAGTACGCCGTCACAGCTCAATGTCGGCCTTTGCGGTTTCAGCAATCGAGAGCGGACCGACCGTTCACGGCCCTCTGCGTCGAGGCGGATGATTATGGCTGGACCTCAGATGGTCAGCTACGGCATCCGTCATCCAAGGCCTGCGCGAGGTTTCGGCAGACGGTCATGCTGGCCGCATGAGGTCACGCGGGACTTCCGCCGGCATTCTGTCTCCAAGTTGAATTTGCGACAGAACCCTCATTTGCCCTATTCTTTTGCTCTGACGCGATGCCTTCAGTGAACCCGTCAGGTTCAGGACGGTTCCCGTCAACCGGGATGGGGACTATATGATTTTGACGGATGACATTGCCACGACTGGCACTCAGTGCGTTCTTCCCACGGAAGCAGACCCGGATGACCCGGACGCGGCGTTCGCTCTAATCGATTCAGGCGCCCGCGAGGGTGTTGCAGGAGCGCTGCTGACGATCACCGGCATTCTCGGCGGGGCTCCGAGAGCAGTGGGGACGCAGATGGCCGTGCTGGCCGACGGCCGCTATTGTGGGCAGGTCTCGGGCGGATGCGTCGAGAGTGCCGTCGCAAGCGTTTCGTTGAGGTGCCTGGCCAGAGGTCGCGACGAGAACCTACGGTTCGGCGCAGGCTCGCCCTTCTTGGATGTGAGACTGCCGTGCGGAGGTGGGATTGATCTCCACGTCCATGTCCAGCCGGACCTTGATGTCGTCCGAGAGGTAAGACGGAAACTTCGGTCACGCGAGCCATTCTCGATCGTGCTCTCTCCGGATGCACCAGAGCCACTGAAGATTGCGGGTTCAGTGATTGGGGCACGAAGTGGAACACGAGAAGGTCGCTTCATCCGGCACTTCCATCCTCCGACGAGACTGTTGTTGAACGGAGACGGTCACGAAGCTGCAACGCTCACTCGCCTGGCAGTCGCTGCTGGTATTCCCACGACGCAACTCCTGCCTTTCCGGGGAGAGGCGAACAGAATCGCTGTCCTAGAGGGGAGCCCAGCCTTCTCAGATCGATCTAACTTCACTGACCTTTCCATCGATCCTTTTACCGCAGTGGCCTTTCTCACGCATGACGTGCTTCAGGAAACCGAGTTGTTAAGGGCCATTACGACCCTAAAGCCCTTCTATATCGGAATGCTGGGGAGCAAAAGAACGCATGCTCGAAGGATATCGGAGCTCAGGAACGCCGGACTCGGCGAGGCGGACATCCAGAGCATCCGCGGTCCCATCGGCCTGTTCGGCCCCACCCGCACCGCTGCGGACCTCGCCATTTCCGTGCTCGCAGAGATCGCTGACGCGCGATTGAGGCTCGACGGATAGTGGCCACGCTGCGATCAACGTCGGTCGTGGTGCTCGCTGCCGGATTGTCCCGGCGCTACGGGGCATCCAACAAATTGCTCGCGAGTTTCGGCGGGAAGCCGCTGGCGATGCATATTGCGCAGACGCTTGCTGATCTTCCCTTCAGTCGACGCATCGCCGTTTGTGCTGAGGACGATCTTCGACTGGCGGATCTCTTCATTGAGCGCGGGTTTGAGATCGCCAGGAATGCAAATCCCGAACGCGGCCAAGCGTCCTCGCTCTCTATCGGCGTCAGGACGGCGGCCAGGACAGGGCCGGAAGCAATCGTCATATGTCTTGCCGACATGCCCTTCGTCCCCGCGTCCGTTGTCAAAAGCCTCGTCCGAATGATCGGGAAAGCCGACGCAGCTGGAATCGTGGCAACCGCGGGTGTTCACGCGTGTGTCGCCGGTCCGCCCGCGATCTTCGCCCGCGCCCATTTTCAGTCGTTGATGTCGCTTGAAGGCGATATGGGCGCCCGTGCGTTGCTACGCGCCGCGCGTATCTTGCCCGTTCCTGACGAATGCCTGGCGGACTTTGACACACGCCAGGACTTTACCACCTGAGATCTGCGTCAGCGAGCAGCAGGCTTCTCAGCGCTGCCTAGTTCCCGCCGAGCACCAAGGCGGGGGCCCCGCCCATTGAGACCACCTCTCGCAGAAGCACTGCTTCCAAACGCGTGGCCTTCGCATTTGGCCGCACAAGATCGTACTTGAGAAGTTTCGTGTCCGTGCCTTGAGCGGAGGCGCCACTGACCAAGAGCTCTGAGCCTCTTGTCGTGCTCGTCGTGGCCACGCGCGTGCCTGCAGGCCCGCCGAAAGGAGCGAAGCTGGCGATCTCCCGAAACACGGCGCCTTGGCCATGCTGCGCAGGGCTGTGCAGATACATCGACGGCCCGCCATCGAGCGCAGACCCGCTGGAAAAGACCTTTACCGTTCCCTTGTCGGCGAGTTGGCTGACCACGATTCGCTTGGCGCCGCCGAGCGCTCCCGCAAGCCAACCGGTCGTTAGCGAAACACCACCGCGATACTCCGGGCCGAACGGTGAAAACGCGGCGGTGTTCTCCGGCTGGCTGGGTTCGCCACCATGCATCCGGCCATGCGCGGCACCGTGCGCGGCGCCGGGAATGGGCTTCAGAAGAGAGAAGGCGAAGACCTTGACCTCGGCGGGGCTCCCCGCTCCGGGGGCGGTGACAATGCTGTTGCGGCCGGTTGAAAAATCGACGAATCCAGTCGCAAGACTGACGCCGGACGTATCGCCGGCATACGGCACGAATGTCGAGAAGAGCGCCGGAGCGGTTCCGACCGACGTAGGCAGGGACGCACTGTAAACTCTGACCTCACTCTTCGCCCCGGGGCCAGACCCGACGATGATGTTGTCGGAAGTCGAGCCATCGATCTGTGTCGCCGCCACGCTGATGCCCGCGCGCGCCTCGCTGGTGAAGACCGGGAACCGTGCCAATTCCGTTGCGAATACTGCCCGCCCATCCCGGCCCTTCCCCGAATAGGCGACCAC
>NZ_VCMV01000024.1:0-40771 GCF_008757455.1 Microvirga brassicacearum
GACGTGCGCTCGGGCGCCCGGGCCGCTCCAGCTGCTCGGGCTGTGGCGGACGCGCGGCCGGCCGCTCAGGTTCCGGCGGACGTGCGCTGGGCCGTTCGGGCTGTAGCTGCTGCGTCGCAGGGCGTTCCGGTTGCGGTGGACGACGCTCCGGCCGCTCGGCACCTGGCGCAACACGCGGTGCCGCCGGTGCGGTGGTAGGCGCCTGTGCGGGGGCGGCCGGCCTTTCGCGCTGCGGCTGCCGATCACGGGATCTCGGAGGAGCCTCCGGCGCTTCCGGCGCTCTCGGGGCTATGGGAGCGGTCGCGGGGCCGCGCTCTGGGGCCCCTCTCGGCACCGCATCGCGCCCGGGTCGCTGGCCTTCCGGCGGCCGCTGGCGTTCCTGACCCTCGGCCGCAGGGCGACGCTCGGGGCCCTGGCGGCCTAGACCGTCGCGGCGACGGCGCTGGCCATCGGCCCCGGGCTCGTCGTCAGCCCCGGGCGGGACAATGCCGGGAGGCGCCTGAGCCAGCGTAATCGACGGCGTGGGCACCTGCGGGGATTGTTGCGCCGTCACGTACGGTGCGAAAAGAATTAACGGAAGCGCGGTGGATGCGAAAAGCAGATATGATGTTTTCATCTGTCCAATGTGACGTGGTGAATATGAACACCGACAATCCGGACTGCGTGGTTTGGTTCCGGCGACCAAGGCCGTGTTTTGCCGAAACGTGAGACGATCGCCACAACATCCTGATAACACGGGAACACCCGCGGTGGTTCGGCGGCGCGCCGAGCAATTTGGAATTTTGAAAAGCGATGCAATGGAGCGATGAGGGCGTCGTGCTCGGCGTCCGCAAGTACGGCGAATCGAGCGTCATCCTAGAATTGATGACGCGTGAGCACGGCCGTCACCTCGGGCTCGTTCAGGGCGGGCGCTCCCGCGCGCGCCAGCCGGTGCTGCAGCCGGGCAACCTCGTTCAGGCCACGTGGCGCGCCCGCCTCGACGAGCATCTCGGCACCTACCAGATTGAAGGCTTGAAGCTTCGCGCCTCCGAATTCATGGCCTCGCCCCTCGCGCTCTATGGGCTTGCCACCCTGTCGCATCTGCTGCGCTATCTGCCCGAGCGCGATCCGCATGCCGCGCTTTACGAGACGCTGACCACTCTCGTGGACAATCTCACCGATCCGGATCTCGCGCCGCCGCTCTTTGTGCTGTTCGAACTGTCGATCCTCGCCGAATTCGGCTTCGGCCTCGACCTTTCGTCCTGCGCCGCCACCGGCACGCAGGAGAATCTCGCCTATGTGTCGCCGAAAAGCGGACGCGCCGTGAGCGCGCTTGCGGGTGAACCCTACAAGGATCGGCTGTTTCGGCTGCCGTCGTTCCTCATCGGCCAGAGCCGCGCCAACCGGCCGCGGGCGGACGAGATCCGCGACGCGTTTGCGCTCACGGATTTCTTTCTCCACCAGCATGTATTCGAACCGCGCGGGCAATCGGCCCCGGCCGAGCGCGCGCGTTTCATTGCGTTGGCGACGCCCGACGACGATGGAGCGCGTCGCTGACGGGGATCAGATCACGTAGAAATCCGCGTCGGTCATCTTGAGGTTTTTCTTGAGAACGGCGATCTCGACCGCCTTCCTGCCGCCCGTGCCGTCGCCGTCATAAGAGAGCACGCCGTTCTTTTTGTTGTAGATGATGCGGTCATCGGCATCGTGGGCGCTCGTCCCCGACCAGAACATTTTTTTCGACATTTTCGTCGGTTTCGAAGCGGAGCCTTTGCCGACCTTGAAATAGGTATTCTCAAGCCAGATCGTGTCGTCCCTGACCGAGAAATCCGTGATCTTGTCGAGGTTTGATGTCTTGTTGGCTCTCGTGTCGAACACAAAAATATCCCGGCCGTTGCCGCCAGTCAGGATGTCTTTTCCGGACGAACCGTAGAGCCGGTCATTGCCGAAATCGCCCAGCAGGGCATCGTTGCCGCTCAGGCCCCTGAGCGTATCAGTGCCGTCGCCGCCGGCGATGCGGTTCGCCGCCGCATTGCCGTTCAGCGTGTTCGCGGAGGCATTGCCGGTGAGGCTGAGTGGGGCTGCACCTGCCGCCATCACGATCTCGATCTCCGCGTCGGATGCGAGCGCGAAGCTCACGCTGGTCGTGACCGTATCGAAGCCGCCGCCGACCGTCTCGCGCACGACGTCCCGCAGGTCGTTGACCACGTAGCTGTCGTTCCCGCCATTACCGATCAGGATGTTGGCGCCCGCATCGCCCACGAGCGAGTCATTGCCCGCGCCGCCGCTGATCGTGTCCGGAAGGGCCGTGTTCCGCGTCATCTGGCCGGATGTGAGATTGATCTCGTAGGGTACAGTCCAGGTCAGGGCGCCATCGTGGACCGAGACCGTCGCCGCCTTGAGGCCGGTGGAATCATAGACGTGGCTGAAGCTCGCCCGACCTGCCACCGGCTGGACCGCGCTGATGCTCCCATCGCCCCAGGCGACGGTGACGGCCGACGACGCGGCGTCGACCGCAAGGGAAAGCTTGAGGAACCGCTGCTCCGCGACCGCTTGCGCGTTCTGCATCAGCTCGGCGTCAGCCAGAAAAATATCGCCGCCCCGGTTTGTGTCGCCCGCGACGAGATTGGACGCTGACGTGTCGATGACGAGATACCGGCCGTCGGAACTGAAGGCATTGAGGTTCGCCTCACCGGTCGCCTGCTCGAGGCCTTCCGCCGGGATGTTCGTTTCCGAGAGCCGGATGATTTCCCCGGTCACCAGATCCTTGCGGAAAATATCGGTCCCGCCATTGGTGTCGCCTGCAACGAAGTTGGAGGCAAAGCTCTCGAAGATCACATAGCGTCCGTCGTTGCTGAATTTGGCGTTCGAACTGGCCCAGTTTCCTTGCGTGTGAGCGGCATCGGCCGCGGTCGAGACACGGATAATCTCTCCAGTGTCGAGATCTTTGACGAAAATATCGGGGACATTGTTGGTGTCTCCCGTCACCAGATTGGACGCCTTGCTTTCGAAGACCACGTAACGGCCGTCGGCGCTGATCCTGGCATTGTGGCTGTCGGCATTGCCTTGGGTATGCGCGGCGTCGCCGGCGGTGGATACGCGCACGATGTCGCCGGTCAGGACGTTCTTCCGAAAGATATCGGTCGTTGCGTTGGTGTCGTTCAAGACGAGCGTGCTCGAACTGCTTTCGAATACCACGTAGGTGCCGAAGGCACTCACATGCGGCTTGATACTGGCCAGGTTGCCTTGCGTCGCGTCGCTGGCTTGCGAGACGAGTCTCACCTGACCGGTCGTCAGGTCGCGCCAGAAAACGTCCGCGACCCCATTCGCGTCGCCCGCGACGATGTCGGTGGCGCGGCTGGAAAACACCGCGTATTTCCCGTCGAAGGTCATCTCGCCGCCGGAGCTGTCGCCATTGCCCGGTGCGGTTCCGTTGGCGGCGGCCGAGACGAGAACGAGATCCCCCGTCGACAGGTCCTTGCGGAAGATATCGCTGAATCCAAGGGCGTCGCCCGCCACGAGATTGGTAGCGGCGCTCTGAAACAGCACGTATTGGCCGTTGGCGCTGATTTTTGCCGACGTGCTCATCCTGTCAGCCTGGGTATGCGCCGCGTTACCGGCGGTGGATACGAGGATGACTTCTCCGGTGACGAGGTCCTTGCGGAAAATGTCCTTGGTGTTGTTTACGTCGGGTGAAGCCAGATTGAATGAGAAGCTTTCAAAAACGGCGTAACGTCCATCCGCATTGATGTCGGCGTTGAGGCTTTGTCCGCCGCCCGGCTGCAAGCCCCGCGACACCAGCGTGATCTCGCCGGTCGTCAGATCGTTCAGGAAAATGTCTTCGCCGGCAGCCGTTCCGCTGACGAGATTGGAGGCAGCGCTGTGGAATATGGCAAACCGGCCATCGGCGCTGAGACTTCCGGCAAAACTTTCTCTGTTCGCCTCCACGTGCCCCTGGGCGGGCGCGGTGCTGGTGAGGCGCATGAGATCACCGGTCAGCAAATCCTTGTGGAACACGTCGGTGACGCCGTTGGTGTCGCCTTCGACCAGATCGGTGGCCGCGCTGGAAAATGTCACATAGCGTCCGTCCGCGCTGATCTGCGCGAAGTCGCTGGCACCAGTGCCTTGCGTGTGCGCGGCGTCCCCGGCCGTGGAGACGAGGACGATCTCACCCGTTGCGAGATCCTTGCGGAACACGTCCGCGACGCCATTGGTATCGCCGGCGACCAGATTGCTGTCCCGGCTCGTGAACACGACGTAGCGACCATCGAGGCTGATCTGCGCGTTCGAGCTGGATTGATTGAGTTGTGTGTGGGTTCCATCCGCGGCAGCAGAGACGAGAACGATTTCGCCCGTCTGTACGTCCTTGCGGAAGATGTCGGTTGTAGCGTTGACGTCGCCCGCCACGAGATTGTCGGCGGCGCTTTCGAAAACGACGAAGCGGCCATCCGCGCTCATTCGCGCGACCGCGCTCGACCCGTTGGCCTGCGTATGAGCTTGGTCTGCGGAGACGAGAACGATCTCACCCGTCGCAAGGTTCTTGCGGAAGATGTCGGCGAAGCCCGTCACGTCTCCCGGGACGAGATTGGTGGCCGCGCTGGAGAACAGCACGTAGTTCCCATCCGCGCTGATCTGCGGGTCGTTGCTCGCCTTGTTGGCGGCCGCAGGCGCGGCGTCGCCGGTTGCGGAAACCAGCTCGATCGTTCCGGTCATCATGTCCTTGCGGAAGACATGCTGGGTGCCGTCGCTTACACCTGCGACAAGATTTGTCGCCGCGCTCGTGAAAACGACATAGCGACCGTCCTGGCTGACGGCCGCGGTAAAACTCTGGGCATTCGCCGGCGCATGCGCCGTATCGCCGGACACCAGCGTGACTTCACCGGAGATCAGATCCTTGCGGAAAATTTGGCGTAAGCCGCCGCTCCCGAGGTTGGGGGCTGTGCTGGTGAAAACTACAAATCGACCATCGAGGCTAAGGCAGGCATCATTGGATTGGCCGTCAGCCTCACCTCCCGCCGTCGTGAGTGATATGCGCTTGATCACATCGGCGCTGGTAGGGCGGGTGACCGATTCGAGAGTGAGCGTGAGCGACATGAACCGAAACCTCTCCGGAAAAGATGTCAAAGTACGAGCAACGTTATTGCGTTTTACCTAACGCAATGTTGCTGGCAGGACAACTCCTTGAGAGCGCGACATGGACGCCCTGGAGTGGATTCGGGCGAATTGTCCTGTTAGGGGTCCGATGGTTGCCGGGACGGGGCGTAGAGGCCGGCGTACCGGCGGGCATGTTTCTGATATGTTCCACCCGCCGCCTGATTCGGCGCTCGCAGTGAAATGAGAAGGTTTGGCACATGGGTAAGGTGGTCAGCCCGCCTTCAGGCGGAGAGATCGAGAGCGTCAATCTCAAGGATGCGCTCGAGGAGCGTTATCTCGCCTATGCGCTGTCGACGATCATGCACCGGGCGTTGCCGGATGCGCGGGACGGGCTGAAGCCGGTCCATCGCCGCATCCTGCATGCCATGCGGCTGCTGCGGCTCGATCCGAAATCGGCGCCGAAGAAATGCGCCCGCGTGGTCGGCGACGTGATGGGCCAGTATCACCCGCACGGCGACCAATCGATCTATGACGCGCTGGTGCGCATGGCGCAGGATTTCGCCCAGCGCTATCCGCTGGTCGAGGGGCAGGGCAATTTCGGCAATATCGACGGCGATAACGCGGCGGCCATGCGCTACACCGAGGCGCGGCTGACCGAGGTCGCGCGGCTGCTGCTTGAAGGCATCGACGAGGACGCGGTCGATTTCCGCGAGACCTACGACCAGACCAACGAGGAGCCGGTGGTCCTGCCGGCGGCCTTCCCGAACCTGCTCGCCAATGGCTCGCAGGGCATCGCGGTCGGCATGGCGACGTCGATCCCGCCGCACAACGCCTATGAGCTTTGCGACGCGGCATTGCATCTGATCAAGGAGCCCGGCGCGACCTCGGACGATCTTGCCCAATTCGTGCCCGGACCGGACCTGCCGACCGGCGGCATCATCGTCGAGACGCCGTCCTCCATTGCCGAGACCTACCGCACCGGGCGCGGCTCGTTTCGGGTGCGGGCGCGCTGGGAAAAGGAGGATACGGGGCGGGGGACGTGGAACATCGTCATCACCGAAATCCCCTATTCGGTGCCGAAATCGCGGCTGATCGAGAAGATCGCAGAACTGCTGCAGGACAAGAAGCTGCCGCTTCTTGCCGATGTGCGGGATGAATCCGCGGAGGATATCCGCGTGGTTCTGGAGCCGCGCTCGCGCACCGTCGACCCAATCATCCTGATGGAATCCCTGTTCCGGCTCACCGAGCTGGAGAGCCGGATCCCGATGAACGTGAACGTGCTCGCGGGCGGCAAGGTGCCGAAGGTGCTGAGCCTCGCCGAATGCCTGCGCGAATGGCTCGACCATCGCCGCGAAGTGCTGGTGCGCCGCTCGACATTTCGGTTGGCCGCCATCGACAAGCGGCTGGAGATTTTGGGCGGCTTGCTGATCGTCTACCTCGATCTCGACCGGGTGATCAAAATCATCCGCGAGGAGGACGAGCCGAAGGCCGAGCTGATGCGCTTCTTCAAGCTCACCGACATGCAGGCCAATGCCATCCTCGACACGCGCCTGCGGTCCTTGCGCAAGCTCGAGGAAATGGAGCTCAAAAGCGAGCAGAAGAGCCTGCAGGATGAGAAGGCGTCGGTCGAGGATCTGCTCGGTTCCGACAAGCTGCAATGGAAGACGGTCGCGTGGGAAATCAAGGAGGTCCGCAAGGCCTTCGGTCCCGACACCGCCATCGGCAAACGCCGCACCACCTTTGCGGAGATGCCCGACACCTCGGACATCGATTTTGCCGAGGCCATGGTGGAGCGCGAACCGGTCACCGTCATCGTGTCCGAAAAAGGCTGGATCCGCGCCCTCAAAGGTCATCTGGCGGATCTCTCGACCGTGCAGTTCAAGGGCGACGACAGCCTGAAGACCTCCTTCTTCACCGAAACCACCGCCAAGATCGTGGTGGTGGCGAATAACGGCCGATTCTACACCGTGGAGGCGTCGAAGCTCCCCGGCGGGCGCGGCTTCGGCGACCCGATCCGGCTCATGGTCGATCTGGAGGAAGGCGCCGATTTCATCGCGGTCTTCCCCTACAAGGCCGGCGCCAAACTGCTGGTGGCCGGCACCGATGGCCGTGGCTTCATCGTCCCGACCGACGACGTGACGGCCAATACCCGCAAGGGCAAGCAGATCCTCAATGTCGATCCTGGCGCGAAGGCCGTCATCTGCGCCGAGGCCGAGGGCGACCATGTGGCGGTGGTGGGCCAGAACCGCAAGCTCATCGTCTTCCCGCTGATCCAGGTGCCGGAAATGACCCGCGGCAAGGGCGTGCGGCTGCAGCGCTACAAGGAGGGCGGCATCTCCGACGCCAAGGTCTTCCGGCTCGCCGAGGGCCTGACCTGGAAGGACACGGCCGGCCGCACCTGGACGGTCGGTAAGGACGACCTGCGCGACTGGATCGGCAACCGGGCGGAAGCTGGACGCCTGCCGCCGAAGGGCTTCCCGAAGAGCAACAGGTTTGAGTGAGGCGCGTGCGGCAAGGGGATCGCCAGGTGAATATCGGCTTCCATGCTGCTCGTCATGGCCGGGGTTTGACCCGGCCACCCACGTCTTTTGCGACGGCCCAACCAAGGCGTGGGTACCCGGGACAAGCCCGGGCATGACGGCGGAGGGCGAACCGTCGATGAGCGCTAATCCACCCGCGCCCAGCCTGATGCCAGCAGGCGTTCCTGCGGGGTGAAGCGCGCCTTGTAGGCCATCTTCTTCGAGCCATCGACCCAATAGCCGAGATAGAGGTAGGGCAGGCCCATCGCCTTCGCGCGGCGGATATGGTCGAGGATGATGAAGGTGCCGAGGCTGCGATCCTGCAGGGCCGGATCGTAGAACGAATAGACCATCGAGAGGCCGTCGCTCATCTCGTCGGTCAGGCACACGGCGATGAGGTCGCCTTCGCCCCGGCCGGTGATGCCGCTGTCGATGCCGCGACGGCGATATTCGATGAGCCGCGTGTCCACGTGGCTGTCCTCGATCATCATGGCGTAGTCGAGCACGCTCATATCCGCCATGCCGCCATCGGAATGGCGGGTGTCGAGATAGCGGCGGAAAAGCGAATATTGCTCGGAGGAGGGCCGGTTCGGCAGAATTTCGCCGATGAGGTCGCGGTTGGCCTTGATGATGCGCCGCATGTTGGCCGAGGGCCTGAATTCATCGACCAGAACCCGCACGGACACGCAGGCATTGCACAGATCGCAGGCGGGTCGATAGGCGATGGTCTGCGACCGCCGGAAGCCGCCTTGCGTGAGGATCTCGTTCAACTCTCGACCGCGGCGCCCGATGATATGCGTGAACACCTTTCGCTCCTCCTTGCCCGGCAGATAGGGGCAGGGGGACGGCGAGGTGAGATAGAATTGCGGTGCGTCGCGCGGCTGACTCGTCACGCTTTTGCCTTCGTGGAGAGAACCCTTGAGCGCAAGCTCAACGCCCAAGGATACCATTGGTGCCGGGCAGGTCCAGCAAAAGCTGGCCCGGAGCATGATGCCGAAAAGTGTGAAACGGTTTTCGGGCCGACATCATGCTCCAGATGATCGTGATCGTGCGGCACGAAGCCGAAGGAGGGAATACTATTCCGCGCGGATGACCATCAAGCCGGTGAGCAGATCGTGGCCGAAACGTCCATCGTCGCGGAAGATGCCGAGGAGGATGTCGCATGCCCACAGGATGAAGGTGGAAACGGCGACGTAAAACAGCAGCGCGTGAACAGCCGCCGCCAGCCCGGTCGCGCGTCCGCCGGCGGTCACGTCGACGACTTTCAAGCCGACAAACCGCATCCCGACGGTCGCCTGCGCCGATCCACCGATGGTCACTGCGTTGTAGATGATGGCGGTGAGCGGAACGAGGGCGAACAGCAACCAGCCGAGGCCGAAGGTCAGCAGGCCGAGCATGAAGATGCCGATGCACGCGATGCCGGACCAGATCATGATGACGATCAGATCGACGAGATACGCCCAGAACCGGCGGCTGACGACGCCGCGCGTCAGACGCGCATCGACCTGATAGTTTCCATTTACAGTTTGCACGATAGGCCCGTTGGCCATGGTTTTCTCCATCACTCTCAATAGGCGGTTTCCGACAAGCAGCGCGAGTCGATCCGTTGGGGGGCCAATCCGTCGGCCGCAAGGGCCCGGAACACCTCCAATGTATGTTCTCTGTCGCGAGTTTCGATAGTGATGTCGATGGAAACGCCCTTGGCCGGCACGTCGAGGAACAATCGCCCGTGGGAAACCTCGAGAATATTCGCTCCCAGCCCACCAAGGCGGCTCGCGACGCGGCCCAACAGGCCCGGCCGGTCGTTCGTGGTGATGCGGAAGGAGGCGATGCGGTCGTCACGCTCGAGCTCGCGCACCATGACGGAGGCGAGAATGCGGGCGTCGATATTGCCGCCGCAGAGCACCAGCCCGACCCGCTTGCCCTTGAAATGCTCCGGCTGCGCCAGCATCGCGGCAAGCCCGGCCGCACCGGCACCTTCCGCCATCGTCCGCTGAAAGGTCGCATAGGCGTTCACGGCCCGTTCGATCAGCGGTTCCTCGACCAGGATGATCTCCGACACGAGGTCCCGGACGATCGGCAGCGGCAACTGCCCGACGGCTTTGACCGCGATGCCCTCCGCAAGGGTGGCGCCGCCGATGGGGCGGTCCTCGTGCGCGATGGCGTTCTGGAACGAGGGGTAGAGCGCGGCCTCGACGCCGACGATCTCGATGCCGGGCCGGATCGCTTTTGCCGCGACCGCGATCCCTGAAATCAGGCCGCCGCCGCCGATCGGAACCACGATCTGGTCGAGGTCCGGCTGGTCCTCCAGCATTTCAATGGCGATGGTGCCCTGGCCGGCCATGACTTTCGGGTCATCATAGGGATGGACGAAGACAAGCTGCTCGTCGGCGGCGATCTGGCGGGCGCGGTCGGCCGATTCGTAGAGGGTTTCCCCAAACAGGATGACCCGCGCCCCATAGGACCGGGTATTCTCGGCCTTCACCAGCGGCACGTTTTCGGGCATGACGATGGTCGAAGGGATGCCGAGCCGCCGCGCATGGTAGGCGACGGCCTGCGCATGGTTTCCCGCCGACATGGCGATGACGCCGCGCTTGCGCTCCTCGGCCGTCAGGCTCTCGAGTTTCGAGACCGCGCCGCGCTCCTTGAAGGAACCGGTCGGCTGCATGTTCTCATGCTTGACGAAGACGCTGGCCCCGGTGAGCTGGGAAAGGCGCGGGGAAGGCACGAGGGGCGTGCGCAGCACCTGTCCCTTGATGATCTCCGCGGCGCGTCTGACGTCGTCGATGGTGATGGCATAATCTGCCAAGGCGGCCTCCGCTTTTATCGATCCGTCCAAAATCATCTAGACGGCCCGTGGTGTTGGACCCCGCAACCCGAGCAATCCGCCCGGACGAAGGATCAGAAACACGACCAGTGTCGCATAAAGCGCCATGTCGCGCGCCTCGATAGGGAGATAGGCCGACCATGCCGTCTCGAACAAGCCGACGGCGAATCCGCCCAGCAGCGCTCCCGGCACCGAGCCGATCCCGCCGATGATCGCCGCGATCAGCGCCTTCAGCCCGAACTGGAACCCGCCCGCAAAGCCGAGGCCGCCGTACTGGGCGACGATGAGCATGCCCGAGAGCCCCGCCATGGCGCCCGCCAGCGCGAGGGTCTGGATCAGCAGCTTGCGGCCATCGACCCCGAAGAGCGCGGCGGCGCGTGCGTCATCCGCAAAGGCGCGCCAGGCCCGGCCAAATCCGCTCGCCTTCATCAGCCAGATCAGAAACGCCGCCGCCACGAGGCCGATGGTGGAGGTCGCGAGCGATATGAGCGTCAGGTTCACGAGGAAGCTGCCGGATCTGGCGATGTGCCATTGCGCGGACCAGACGGGCGGCAGCCAGACGGTTACCGGACTCTGCACCAGGCGCAGATACTCCATCAGAAGGAGCGACAATCCCACCGTTGCGATGAGGCTTGGCTGGTTGCTCGGTGTTCTGATTTTGCCGATGACGAAATAGCCGCCGACCGCGTTGTAGACGGCGCCGGCGAACATCGCGGCCACGAGCCCGGCTGCCAGTCCCGGCAGCGGCGCGCTTGACCCAAGCGCAATCAGGACCGATGCGGCCGCGATCGTCGCCGCCGAGCCGACAGCCGCGATCTCCCCGAAGGCGAGGTTGATGCGGCCGGTCAGCCCGAAGACCAGCGAATAGGCCACCGCCAGCAGCCCGTAGATGGCGGTTCGCGGCAGCCCGGCAAAAAATTGCTGCAGGAAATAGGCGAGGTCGGCGGGAATCTCGATGGAATCCACCACCGGTGGGCCACCCGGATCGCCCGCGGCGCCCTCGGGACTCTCGAGATAGTAGCGCTTCAGGAGGTAAAGGCTGGCGCCCGAAAGCGGGCCTTGCTCGGTGCCGATCTCGACCAGTTCGGCCTTGTTCGGCGACAGGCCCTCGGCGGCGAAGCGGCAGATCGCGAAGCGCTCCACGATCGGACGGTTGCGGTAGCTTGCCTCGTAGTCGACCCGCAGACTGCGCGGCGCCGGGCCAGCGACGATCCGCAGAACAACGATACGCGCCTCTGGATTGAGGGCCGGGAGGACGGATCGGCAGATACGGGCCTGCTGCGCGTCGAGCGAGGAAGCGCACCCGGCCAGCAGCATCATGACAAACAGGAATGCCGTTGGGCGCCAGAGATTTCCTGATGTGGGCGGGGCCACGGAAATTCTGGACGGTCTTAGCCGAGGGCCTTCAGCTTTTCGGCCACACGGGGGGCGAAATAGGTCAGGATGCCGTCCGCGCCAGCGCGCTTGAAAGCAAGCAGGCTTTCCATCATCACCTTGTCGCCGTCGATCCAGCCATTGGCGGCGGCGGCTTCGATCATCGCGTATTCGCCGGAGACCTGATAGGCGAAGGTCGGGACCGCGAAGGTCTCCTTCACCCGCTGGACGATGTCGAGATAGGGCAGGCCGGGTTTGACCATCACCATGTCGGCGCCCTCATCGAGATCGAGCGCCACTTCGCGCAAGGCCTCATCGGAATTGCCCGGGTCCATCTGATAGGTGCGCTTGTCTCCGACCAGCGTCGCGTTGGTGCCGACCGCATCGCGGAACGGGCCATAGAACGCCGACGCGTACTTGGCCGCATACGCCATGATCTGGACGTCCTGGAAGCCGGCCGCATCCAACGCCACCCGGATGGCGCCGACGCGCCCGTCCATCATGTCGGAGGGTGCGATGATATCGGCGCCCGCCTCGGCCTGGAGCAAAGCCTGGCCGACGAGAACGCTGACGGATTCGTCGTTGAGGATGCGCTCGCCGTCCATCACGCCGTCATGGCCATGGCTGGTATAGGGATCGAGCGCCACGTCGGTGATGATGCCGATCTGAGGCACAGCGCGCTTGATCTCGCGCACGGCGCGGCAAACCAGATTGCGGCTGTTCAGCGCCTCGCTCCCGCGCTCATCGCGCAAGGACGGGTCGGTGTTGGGAAAGAGCGCGATCGCGGGAATGCGCAGGGCTGCGGCGCGCTCGGCCTCGCGAACGGCCTCACCAACGGTCAGGCGCTCGACGCCCGGCATGGAACTCACGGCCTGCCGGCCGCTGGCGCCCTCGGCAAGGAAGATGGGCCAGATCAGGTCGTCCACCGTCAGGATGTTTTCGCGCACCAGTCGTCGCGACCAATCGGCCTTGCGGTTGCGGCGCGGACGCTGCGTCAACGACAGGGCCGAGGAGGTTGCTTCCTGAACGGCCGGGCGGGGAAACGGCGACAGTTTCGACATGAGCCTTCAAATCCGACGCCAGCTTGATCGACCGGCCTGCCACATCGCTTAGCACATTTAAATTGCTCTAAAAAAGGCCCCGGGGTCGCAGGCGCGGGTTTTATTCCAAGGGAGCCTCTCGGAGGTTCATTGACCTGCGCTCCCCGCCCGTCTTAAGCCGATAGGGAGATGCGAAGGGGGAGCCAGATGGACGCCGAATTCGAGATCCTCTGCGAGACGCGCGGACAGGCGGGCGTCATCACGCTGAACCGTCCGCGCGCGCTCAATGCGTTGACGCTGGGGATGGTGCGCGAGATGCGGCGGGCCCTCGATGCGTGGCGGACAGATCCGGCGGTAACGCGGATTGTCGTCCGGGGCGCGGGCGAGAAGGCCTTCTGCGCCGGGGGCGACATCCGCCGCCTAACGGAACTCGGCCTCGCAGGGCAGCCGCAGGAGGCTCTCGCCTTCTGGCGCGAGGAATACCAGCTCAACGCCCTCATCAAGAATTATCCGAAACCATACATCTCGCTCATCGACGGCATCGTCATGGGTGGCGGCGTCGGGATCTCCCTCCACGGCCGCTACCGGGTCGCGGGCGAGCGTTACCTCTTTGCGATGCCCGAGGTCGGGATCGGGTTCTTTCCGGATGTGGGCGCGACCTTCGCGCTGCCCCGATTGCCGGGGTGCACGGGCCTCTACATCGCACTCACGGGCGAGCGCATCAAACGCGCAGATGCGATGGCGCTGGGGCTTGCGACCCACGCGGTGAACGGTGCCGATTTCGACTTTCTGCTCGATCAGCTGGCCGCCGGGGATTCGGTCGAACAGACGCTCGCCGCGCGCGCCGTCGATCCGGGCGCTGCGCCGCTCTCGCGGGAGCGGGCGCTGATCGACAGGTGCTTCTCAGCTGCAAGCGTGAGTGCGATCCTCGATTGCCTGGAGCGCGACGGATCCGAACCGGCATGCCGGATGCATGAGGCGATCCGCACCAAGTCGCCCACGAGCCTCAACCTCGCTTTCGAGCAGATGCGCCGCGGCGGCGACCTGACCTTCGCCGACGCCATGAGAACCGAGTTCCGCATCGTGTCGCGGGTCTTCGAGGGCCGGGACTTCTTCGAGGGCGTCCGCGCCGTCCTCATCGACAAGGACGGTAAGCCGCAATGGCAGCCGGCCACATTGTCCGCCATCGACAACGCGGAGATTGCCGGCTACTTCGCCGATCTCGGCCCCGCCGAACTGGAGATCGAATGATGACGCGAGCCGGCAATCATCGCGCGACGCAGGAAGCGGCCATGCGCGCGCCCTCCGACCGCGCGGAAGATAATCCGGCCGTCGCCGCGAAGCGCTGGACCTTCGTGATGACGTGGTTCATGCGCATCCTGTCGATCCTCTGGATCATGAAGGGCTTGAGCGCCTGGGCCATCATTCTCGGAATCTGGACCCCGATCGGCCATTTCGAGAGCCGATCGATGGGCTATCAATCCACCATCATCTACTTCGCGCTGATCGACCTGATTGCCGCCGTCGGCCTGTGGATGGCCTCGACCTGGGGCGGCATCATGTGGCTCCTCGCCGTGCTGAGCCACCTGATCCTCGCGGCGTTCTTCCCGGGGATCGTGTCGGGCGGCATCATGACGATGGCGTTCTTCCTGACGCTGGTTGCGGTGTATCTCGCGGTCTCGTGGTTGGCAGCGCGGGGAGGGTGAGACACGCTCACGCATCTGCATTCGAACCGGATCGAGTGGGTGAAAACCCTTCTAGGCATCGGGCGTCCAACGACAATGCGATGGGCTTCCCGGGGAGACGATCCGGAGGCCCGTTGCAGCACGATGCCATATTTTTTACACATTATTATAACGTAACTCGTCGTTCGGGCGGAATTGCTCCGCTGTCGGAGATTGACATGACCAAACCCTTTTTGCTCGCAGCCGCCGCCGTGTTGGCCATTTCCGCCAGCGCTCCCGCCTCGGCGCAGTATTTCCCCTTGGGAAACGTGCTCAACAGCCTCGGCAATGCCGCCGCGCCGCCGCCGGAAGCGCGACCCGCTCAAGGGAGGGCGCCCGCTACAGTGCCGCAAAAACGGGGACGCCCGACCCACATCATTCCCCCTCAGAGCACGCGCAACGCCGGCGCACGCTCCTACCCGCGCGAGAATTCCGCACCTTCAGAAGATAACGACTAGGTCCGCCTAGCCCCGCTCGGATGTGTTGAACCTGGTCGTCAGCGGGAGCCAGTACGTTAGCCCGCCCACCTGTCTCAGACGCCATCCGTCCGCTCGAGTACCAGGACTGCGCCCGCTGCTCGCCGGACGGCTGGGCGAATGAGGCCGTCAAGAAAGGACGATTCGAACAAGAAGGAGCCATGCTTCAGCAGCCGATGGCGCCTGATGCGGTAGCGAGCCCACGCCGGCTCGTCTTCTGCGATCAGCCGGAAATTTTTGCTGAAGGCGGAGACGTATTCGCTCACCGGGCGATGGAAGACGTGCTCCTGGAGGTCGCATACTGCATTGCTCACCCACTCATCGGCATCAACGTTTGGGGCGGTGCCGAAGCCGAGCCGTCGAAACGCTTTCATCAACCGACGCTGCCGGTCCGATCCGGCGGGAGCCCGATGCACCCACGGCATCTTCAGATGGTCCTCCCACAGGACTTCCGACGTTGGCATCAATGCCAACAGGATCCCGCCCGGCCGGGTCACACGGGCGATCTCGTGGCAGACATTCCCAAGATCGGCCACATGCTCGAAGACCTGGTTGGAGACGACCACATCGAAGAAGCCGCTGTCGAACGGCATGGGTTCGTTCGGCGTGATGGCCACAGCCCGGCTGCCGATCCGCGCGGTCGCGATCGCCAGGTTTTCGGAGCTGGCACCGACCCCCAGGAAGGTGTCGACGCCATAGGCATCGTATCCGCGATCACCGGCGAGAGCGGCGACGTCGGCCGTGCCGCAGCCGAAATCGAGCAGCCGACCCGGAGGGGGCGCATAACGCGTGGCAAGGTCGACCACGAGTGGGTAGTTCAGCGACATGTTTTTCTTCGTCCATAGCCTCGTCGCCAAGGTTGGGCTTCAAGGTGGGCCGTGTTGTGGTTCGGTGATCAGCCTTACCCGCCAAAATGCGCGCTTGCCACCTTATAATGTTAAGCGGGTTCCACGACTTACCCGCGCTGCCCCGGGGGCCCATCCTGAAGGCCGCGCAGTGGCGTCAAAGGATCATCCGTTGCTCTTGGAGACGCTGAAGAGGTCCGGCCTCAGGGCAGAGCTTCGCACCTCACCGACTCTAAGGCAGGAGGGGGCGGGATTCACTGTTGCATTGTTGCGACAGGTGGCATCTTGTGCGCCCGAGCGGGCCGCCACTGCCTTAAATTGGCCCCGTTCTTCGCCGTTTTCGATACCGTTCCTTAATCGTCTCCCGGCACTGTCCATTCCAAACAGAACGGGTCAGACTTGCGTTACTGTGTTCGCTCCGTCGCTCCCTCCACCTTCTCATGAAAGAGCCTGCGCTCATGTTGTCTCGCCGTACGCTCCTGACAGGATCGCTCGCCCTCGTCGCAACCCCGACCGCCGTCTGGGCCCAGAACCAGGCCGAATGGTCGCAGAATTACGAGGCGGTCTCGCGGACCCGCGTCAAGCGCACGACGACGCCGATGCTGTCGGCCGAGACGCTTGCCGCCACCGAGCAGATGATCGAGCAATATCGCGGCATCTCCGCCCGTGGCGGCTGGCAGGCCCTGCGCGGTGCGGACGGGTTGCGGGTCGGCGTCAAGAGCCCGGCGGTCGTAGCCCTGCGCCAGCGTCTCATCACCACCGGCGATCTCGATCCTTCGGCGGGCGATTCGCCGATCTATGATTCGTACGTGGAGGCCGGCGTGCGCCGCTTTCAGGCGCGCCACGGTCTGAGCTCCACCGGCACTATGACCAGTTCGACTGTGACGGCGATGAATGTGCCGGTCGACGTGCGCATCCGCCAGCTCGAGATCAATATGGGCCGCCTGCGCAGCCATGCGGGCAATCTCGGCAACCGCTATGTGGTGGTGAACATTCCAGCGGCCCTCGTGGAAACGGTCGAGGCCGGAATGGTTCATACGCGCCACGCCGCCGGCGTCGGCAAGAGCGACCGGCAATCGCCGCTGCTCAGCTCCAAGGTCGTCGAGATCAACTTCAATCCCTACTGGACGGTGCCTGCATCGATCATCCGCAAGGACCTGATCCCCAAGATGCAGAAGGAGCCGAACTATCTCACCGACAACAAGATCCGTATCTTCAACGGCGCCACCGAATTGAGCCCGAGCCAGGTCAACTGGTTCTCCGATGAGGCGACCCGCTACCGCTTCCGGCAGGATCCGGGCGGCGAGTTGAACTCCATGGGCTTCGTGCGCATCAACATCCCGAACCAGCACGGCGTTTATATGCACGACACGCCGTCCAAGGGCATCTTCGGCGATGATTTCCGCTTCGTGTCCTCCGGCTGCGTTCGCGTCCAGAACGTGCGCGACTACATCGAATGGCTCCTGAAAGAGACCCCCGGCTGGAGCCGCGAGCAGATCGATACCGTGTTCAAGGCCGGATCGCGCACCGACGCGCGCCTTGCCGTGCCGGTCAACATCTACTGGACCTATGTGACGGCCTGGGCGACGCCCGATGGCCTCGTGCAGTTCCGCGATGATATCTACAACAAGGACGGCCTCGGCAACGCAATCCCGGTGGCAAGCCGCGTGCCGACGGCGCCGGACGAAGAGATGTTCTTGCAGAACTGAGCTTCGCGCTCTGATGGCTCTCGGAACGGCCCGCTCACAAGGCGGACCATTTTCTTTGGCACGACCAAAAGATTCCAGCTTTTCGAAGTAGCCATTATCTTAAGTTGTGCAAAGTAACCATTGATTGCAAACGTGCGGTTCCGCACTTCAGATAAGCAAAACTAAGGTTTATATGTTTACTGAAGGGCAAGTGCATTCTCTTGGAATATCGGCCGTGGGAAGCGGTGAGAGAAACCTCTCTTCGCGAAATCCATGCAGCCTGCGTCCGCATGATACGCGCCGATTATGGCGGTGACGACCAATCGCACACCCGGGACGGGACGCAGATAGCGTTTCGCGACAAGCTGGGCATCCGTGATTTTCCTGCCGGAAACGAAATGCCCTTCGAGGCCGCCTGGAGCCCCGACGGTGCTGTCTGCGTCGCCCGCGCGCGTATTTCAGAACTTCTCACCCTCGGCGAACTGGCGAGCCCTATCCGAATCTTGCCGACGCCATAGGAACCAAGGTCTGCGACGAGGGAGTCATGGCGGCCGATACGCGAGCGTTGCTGCTGAATCGCTCCAGGTAAGCATCGGTCGCCGACTGGGGATGCGATCCTCAGCGCTCCGACCCAAACCCAGCCATCCCACACGCCGCTTGGCGCGCCTCGTCCGGCCATGTTAAAGCCCTGCCCATCATATCGGGTCGGCTCGTCCAGAGGGGCGGTCGACGGGGATCTCTCCCAGGCGGGAGACCCGCATCAGGCGAGGGTTACCCATGAGTGCGAGCGAAGCCACCAGCCACATGTCCAACAGCTTTTTCTCGGCGAGCCTTGCCGACAGCGATCCGGAAATCGCCCGCGCCATCGAGCTGGAGCTCGGCCGCCAGCGCGACGAGATCGAGCTGATTGCGTCCGAGAACATCGTCTCGAAGGCGGTGCTGGAGGCGCAGGGCTCGGTGATGACGAACAAATACGCGGAGGGCTATCCGCGCCGGCGCTATTACGGCGGCTGCCAGTTCGTCGACATCGCCGAGGAGCTCGCCATCGAGCGCGCCTGCCGCCTGTTCGACTGCCGTTACGCCAACGTGCAGCCGAATTCCGGCAGCCAGGCCAACCAGGCGGTGTTCATGGCGCTGATGAAGCCCGGCGATACCTTCATGGGTCTCGATCTCGCCTGCGGCGGCCATCTCACCCACGGCTCGCCCGTCAACATGTCGGGCAAGTGGTTCAATGTGGTGAGCTACAAGGTGCGCGAGGACGACCAGACGATCGACATGGACGAAGTCGCCCGCCTAGCCCGCGAGCACAAGCCGAAGGTGATCGTGGCCGGCGGCTCGGCATATTCGCGGTTCTGGGATTTCGCCCGCTTCCGCGAGATCGCCGATGATATCGGCGCGTTCTTCATGGTCGATATCGCGCATTTCGCCGGTCTTGTGGCCGGTGGCGCGCATCCGTCGCCGTTCCCGCATGCGCATGTGGTGACCACGACCACGCACAAGACTCTGCGCGGCCCTCGCGGCGGTATGATCATGACCAATGACGAGGACATCGCCAAGAAGGTCAATTCGGCGATCTTCCCGGGCCTGCAGGGCGGACCGCTGATGCATGTCATCGCCGCCAAGGCGGTGGCTTTCAACGAGGCTTTGCGGCCCGACTTCAAGGTCTATGCCCGCGCCGTGGTCGAAAACGCCAAGGCCTTGGCCGACACTATGCTGTCGAACGGCTACGCGATCGTCGCCGGCGGCACCGACAACCACCTGATGCTGGTGGATCTGCGCCCGAAGAAGCTGACCGGCAAGGCGGCGGAAGCCGCGCTCGGGCGCGCCCACATCACCTGCAACAAGAACGGCGTGCCGTTCGACCCCGAGAAGCCGATGGTGACCTCGGGCATCCGCCTCGGAACGCCTGCCGCCACATCGCGCGGCTTCGGCGTCGCGGAGTTCAAGACGGTGGGCGATCTCATCGTCGAGACGCTCGACGGACTTGCCAAGAACGGCGCGGAAGACAATGGTGCTGTTGAAGAATCCGTCAAGAAGAGGGCGCACGAATTGACCCGTCGCTTTCCCATTTACGCCTGAGGTCGATAGCCGCTCATGCGTTGTCCCTATTGCGGGAGCCTCGACACCCAGGTGAAGGATTCCCGGCCGACGGATGATTCCTCCGCCATCCGCCGCCGCCGCATCTGTCCCGATTGCGGCGGCCGGTTCACCACCTTCGAGCGCGTGCAGCTTCGTGAATTGTTCGTGCTCAAGCGGTCCGGTCGACGGGTACCCTTCGATCGCGACAAGCTCGAGCAGTCGGTTGCCGTTGCGTTGAGGAAGCGCACGGTCGATCCCGAGCGTGTGGAGCGGATGATCAACGGCATTGTGCGCCAGCTCGAAAGCATGGGCGATGGAGAAGTCCGCAGCGACACGGTGGGCGAACTCGTCATGGAGGGCCTGAAAGGTCTCGACGACGTGGCCTATGTGCGGTTCGCCTCGGTCTACAAGAACTTCCGGGAAGCCAAGGATTTCGAGGAGATTCTGGTGCGCCTCGCCAGCGAGGATCCAGACGATGACGAGTCCGACGACGGGCCGCGCAATGCCCGCTCCCCCGAATGAACCCTGATCGGACAACGGCGGCGCGGGATGAGCGCTTCATGCGTCTCGCCCTGACCCTCGGGGCCCGTCATCTCGGCCTCACCTGGCCGAACCCGTCGGTTGGTGCCGTGATGGTGGAGGAGCGCGGTGATAGCCCGCTGATCCTCGCGCAAGGGTTTACCCAGGCCGGAGGCAGGCCCCATGCGGAGCGGATGGCGCTCGATTCGGCGGGCGAACGGGCGCGCGGTGCGACCCTCTATGTGACCCTGGAGCCCTGTTCGGCGCGCAGCCGCACCAATGACGGCGCGTCCTGCACCGATCGGATCATTGCGGCGGGCGTCAAACGGCTCGTCATCGGGGCCGAGGATCCGAGCCCTTTCGCGCACGGGAAGGGCTTCGCGCGTCTTGAGGCAGCCGGCGTTACCATCAGTTCGGGCATGCTCGAGGCCGAGGCGCGGCGGCTTCATCGCGGCCACATCATGCGCGTGAAGGCAGGGCGGCCGGAGGTGACGGTCAAGCTCGCGCGGACCACGGAAGGCTTTGCGGGCCGGCGGCACGGGGCACGCCTGATGATTACCGGCGAGATCGCCAACGCGCGTGTTCATCTGATGCGGGCGCATGCGGACGCCGTCGTGGTCGGTGTGGGCACGGTTCTCGCCGACGATCCGTCGTTGACCGTGCGATTGCCCGGTCTTGAGGATCGTTCGCCCGTTCGCGTGGTGATCGACAGCCAGCTTCGGACCCCGCCAAACGCCCGGATCATTGCGACCGCCCGCCAAATCCCCACCTGGCTGATTGCGACGGTTGCGGCGCCTGTCGAGAGGGAGCGGGCGCTGGTTGGCGCCGGCGTGGAGGTTTTGCGCGTCGATGCCGATGAGGCGGGCCGCGTCATCCTGCCGGACGCCCTGCAATTGCTCGGCGCACGCGGCCTCACCCGGGTCTTCTGCGAAGGCGGGCCGGCCTTGGCTGAAAGTCTGGCATGCGCGGATCTCGTGGACGAACTCGTTCTCGTCACCGGCCGCTCCGCGAGAGGCGAAGGCGATATTCCGGCGCTTGGCCCCACGCTTCAGGAAAGAATGGACGAAATGCGTCCGATGGGCGAAGAGCAGCTTGCTTCGGACCTCTTCATGTTTTGGGAGAAAGCCTAGATGTTCACAGGCATCGTGACCGATGTCGGCCGCGTCAGCGCGGTGTCGGATGGAGAATCCCTCCGCCGCATGCGGATCGAGTCGATCTTCGATCCGGCAACGATCGCGCTGGGCGCCTCGATCGCCTGTGGCGGGCCGTGCCTGACCGTCGTGGCGGTCGAACCGCACGGAAATGGCTGCTGGTTCGAGGTCGATGCGGCGGCTGAAACTCTCGATCGCACCACGGTTCGCGACTGGCAGGTCGGGACGCGCATCAACCTGGAGCGTTCGCTCAAGATCGGCGATGAACTCGGCGGCCATATCGTCACGGGCCACGTCGACGGCGTTGCGACGATCATCGCCCGCGAGGCAATCACGGCCGGCGATGATCCGTGGGGCGCAACGGCGCGATTCGACATCAAGGTGCCGCCGCAACTGGCGAAGTTCATTGCCGAAAAGGGCTCGGTCTGCCTCGACGGAACGTCGCTGACGGTCAACACCGTCGATGACGATGTCTTTTCCGTCCTGATCATTCCCCACACCCTCGCGGTAACGACCTGGGGCGAACGACAGGCCGGCGACAAACTGAATCTCGAGGTCGATATGATGGCGCGCTATGCCGCGCGGCTTGCGGATGCACGCGGCGCGGGGTAGGGAGGCGGAATAATCCTTATCACCGCACGGCCTCTCCTGAGGAGGACCTCTGGTCCATCCCGAACGAAGGGCGTCTTCAAAGTGCATGGGCGATCCTGCGGCTCTCCCCAGGATGCCGCCCTGGCAACAAACCGGTAGTCTTGATGGTCGCCACCCACGCCAAAGTCGCAGCGCGCCCGCCCGTCCCGGGGGCGCGCATCCTGATCGTCGAGGCGCGTTTCTACGATGACATCGCCGATGAATTGTTGCGCGGAGCGCGGGCGGCTGCCGATGCCGCCCAGGCAAAAGTCGATGTGCTGACGGTGGACGGCGCCCTCGAAATTCCATCCACCATCGCCATCGTGCTCGAAGCCGCCGAACGGCTTGGCAAACCCTATGACGCGGTCGTGGCTCTCGGTTGCGTCATTCGCGGCGAGACAGGGCATTACGACATCGTCGCGGGCGAAAGTTCGCGCGCGCTCATGGATCTTTCGGTGGCAAAGCGCATTCCGCTCGCCAACGGCATCCTGACGGTCGAGAATGACGAGCAGGCTTGGGCCCGTGCGCGGGTCAGCGATATGAACAAGGGAGGCGGGGCCGTTGAGGCGGCTCTTGCGGTCCTCCGCATCCAACGAAACGTCCGGGAGCTCTGATCATGGCGAAACCGGCAGAACGTTCCGCGGCACGCCTAGCCGCCGTGCAGGCGCTCTATCAGATGGATGTGTCGGGAACCGGCGTCACCGACGCCCTTGCCGAATTCGAGGCGCATTGGCTCGGCCGCGAAGTCGAAGGCATCAAGTTCCAACCATCCGACACCGCCTTCTTCCGCAACATCCTCGAAGGCGTGGTGAAGGATCAGCGCGCGATCGACGTGAAGATCGACGCGGCCCTTGCCGAGGGCTGGCCGCTGGCGCGGATCGAAGCGGTGTTGCGGGCGATCCTGCGCGCGGGCGGCTTCGAGCTGATGTTCCGCAAGGATGTGCCGGCCCGCGTGGTCATTTCCGAATATGTGGACGTCACGCATGGCTTCTACGATCAGGATGAGCCCGGCCTTGTGAACGCGGTTCTCGACACGCTCGCCCGGGACGTCCGTGCCGGAGAGCTCGAGAAGAAGTCGGCCGGGCAGGCGAAGCGGTGAGACCGTTTCGGTTTCTTTTCATCGTCATCTAGGATCCGCGGATGACGCGTCCGTCCGAGGATGACCTGATCGCACGTTACTTCGCGCCGCTCGCCGGCGAAGCCGGTCTCGGCCTGCGGGACGACGCCGCGTGTCTGTCTCCAAAACCCGCTCATGATGTGGTGGTGACCACCGACGCGCTGGTGGAATCGGTTCACTTCCTGCCCGGAGACCGGCCGGCGTCGATTGCGCGCAAGGCCCTCGGCGTGAATGTCTCGGACCTTGCCGCCAAGGGCGCCGATCCGACCGGATTTGTCCTGAGCCTCGCGCTGCCTGACGATTGGACCGAGGATTGGCTCGCCGATTTCGTGCGCGGACTTGCTGAGGCAGCCGCCGATTTTTCCTGCCCGCTCCTCGGCGGCGACACGGTGAAGACGCACGGTCCGCTGACGCTTTCGGTGACCGCCCTCGGCGAGGTGCCGGCGGGGCGCATGGTGCGCCGCACCACGGCCCGCATCGGCGATGCGATCTGCGTCACGGGGACGATCGGCGACTCGGCCCTCGGGCTGGCGCTGCGGCTTTCTCCCGATTGGGCCGATGATTTGACGCCAGTCGAGCGCCGCCACCTTGCGGATCGTTACCTGCACCCGCAGCCGCGCCATCGTCTGGCTGAGGCGTTGCGAAGCCATGCGACGGCCGCGATGGACGTCTCGGATGGGCTCGCGGGCGATCTCGCCAAACTGATGCGCGCGAGCGGCGCCTCTGCCGTCGTGGAACTGGCGCAGCTTCCGCTCTCTGCCGCGGCGCGAAAGGCCGTGGACCTGCGGCCGGCCTTGCTCGACACGGTCGTGACAGGCGGCGACGACTACGAGATTCTTTGCACGGTTTCGCCAAGCCGTCTCGACAGCTTGCGAAAAGAGGCCGATAGCATCGGCATTCCCATCGCCGTCATCGGACAGGTCGTCTCAGGCGACGATCTGCCGGCCTTCAGGCTGGGTGAATCCGAGAGACGCTTCCATGACGGTTCATACGCGCATTTCTGACGGATCGACGCAAATGCATGCCGGCGACACGCTCGCCAAGCGCAATGCACTGGTGCTGGCCGTCGCGCAGGCGCTCGGAGGCGCGAACCCGGCCATTGTGGTCTCCCTCGGCGGGATGGTCGGCCAGATGCTGGCCGAGAACAAGCAATTCGCCACCGTACCGGTCAGCCTGAGCCATCTGGGGCTGGCGCTCGGCACGATACCGGCCGCCATGCTCATGAAGCGGGCAGGGCGGCGGACCGGGTATGTGATGGGCGGGAGCATTGGTGTCCTGGCCGGGTGCATGGCGGCGTTCGGCATCGCCTCCACGAGCTTTCTCATCTTCTGCCTCGGGACCTTCATCGCTGGCTTTTACTCGTCCTTCGTCCAGAGCTACCGCTTTGCCGCAACCGATACCGCTTCGGACGGTTTTCGCCCGCGCGCCATCGCCTGGGTGATGAGCGGCGGGATCGCCGCGGGCATTGTCGGACCCCAGACCGTCATCTGGACACAGGACCTGATCGACAACGTGCCGTTTGCCGGCGCCTTTCTGGGGCAGGCGGCGCTGGCGCTGGTGGCGATCGTCGTGGTGGCTTTCCTGCGCGCCCCTCCGGTCGTGGCGAAATCGACGGTTGGCGGAGGGAGGCCTCTGCGCGAGATCGTCTCGCAACCACGCTTCATCGTTGCGGTGGTGGCGGGCCTCGTTTCCTACGCTCTCATGAGCTTCATGATGACCGCCGCGCCGCTTGCGATGATCGGCTGCGGGCTGCCGGTCGGCGCCGCCGCTCTCGGCATCCAGTGGCATATCCTGGCGATGTTCGTCCCGAGCTTCTTCACCGGCCGGCTGATCGTCCGGTTCGGAAAGGAGCGCGTGACGGCGACTGGCCTGATCCTGATCGCGCTGGCGGCCGTCGTGGGGTTGTCCGGCCTCACAGTCTGGCATTTCTGGACCGTCCTGGTGCTGCTGGGCCTTGGCTGGAATCTCGGCTTCATCGGCGCAACCGCCCTCGTCACCGATTGCTACAGGCCGGAGGAGCGCGCGAAAGTGCAGGCTGCCAATGATTTTCTGGTCTTCGGCGCGACCGCAACGGCGTCCTTCGGTTCCGGCACTCTCCTCAATGCGAGCGGCTGGGATCTGGTGAACTGGCTGGTCTTCCCGCCCATCATGATCGCCCTGGCGCTGCTGTTCTGGCAGAATCGCGGGAAAATCGTCGTCCCAGCGTAAAGTCTTCCTGTGATTCATGCGGAAGTCGCGTTGCGGCCTGCCTTAATTTTTGGCAGCGTTCCTACACTTCGCTGGGGGTAGGGCGACTCGCGGCCTGATCGGGCTGCGAAGTCTGGATTCTGCCTTCCCATAACAAGGACGGCATTATGGCACTTACCCTCATTATCCTGGGCGGGCTCTTGTCCATCGTCTATGGCCTCTGGGCCATCAACGATGTGATGAAGCGCGACGCAGGCTCTCAGCGCATGCAGGAAATCGCAGCCGCGATCGCCGAAGGTGCGAAGGCCTATCTCCGGCGGCAATACACGACGATCGCGATCGTCGGCGTTGTTCTGTTCGTCATCATCGCGTGGCTGCTCGGCATTCGCGTCGCCATCGGCTTCGCCATCGGCGCCATCCTGTCCGGAGCCGCCGGCTTCATCGGGATGAACGTTTCGGTGCGCGCCAATGTGCGCACCGCACAGGCCGCCACCCAATCCTTGAGCGGCGGTCTCGACGTTGCGTTCAAATCCGGTGCGGTGACGGGCATGCTCGTGGCCGGTCTCGCACTCCTCGGCGTCGCGCTCTATTTCGGCTATCTGACCCGGATCGAGGGTCTGCCCGGTTCGAGCCGCGTGGTCATCGACAGCCTGGTGGCTCTTGGTTTCGGCGCTTCGCTGATCTCCATCTTCGCCCGTCTCGGCGGCGGCATCTTCACCAAGGGCGCTGACGTGGGCGGCGATCTGGTCGGCAAGGTCGAGGCCGGAATTCCGGAGGACGACCCGCGCAACCCGGCAACCATCGCCGATAACGTGGGCGACAATGTCGGCGACTGCGCCGGCATGGCGGCCGACCTGTTCGAGACCTATGCGGTCACCGTGGTGGCCACGATGGTCCTGGCAGCGATCTTCTTCGCCGGCCAGCCGATCCTCGACACCATGCTACTCTATCCCCTCGGGATCGGCGCCGCCTGCATCGTCACCTCGATCATCGGCACTTTCTTCGTCAAGCTCGGCCAGAACGGGTCGATCATGGGTGCGCTCTACAAGGGCCTGATCGCCACCGGCATGCTGTCGGTCGGCGCCATCGCGCTTGTCACCTGGGCGATGATCGGCCTCGGACCTGTCGCGGGGGCTGCCTTCACGGGCATGAACCTGTTCTGGTGCGCGGTCATCGGTCTTGCCGTCACGGCCTTCATCGTCGTGATCACCGAGTACTATACGGGTGTGGGCTTCCGCCCCGTCCGCTCCATCGCCCAGGCGTCGGTGACCGGCCACGGCACCAACGTGATCCAGGGCCTTGCGGTCTCGCTTGAATCGACGGCGCTCCCGGCCATCGTCATCATCGCGGGCATCATCGCATCCTACACGCTGGCGGGCCTCTTCGGCATCGCCATCGCGGTCACGGCCATGCTGGCGATTGCCGGCCTGATCGTGGCGCTCGATGCCTTCGGTCCGGTCACCGACAATGCCGGCGGCATCGCCGAGATGGCAGGCCTGCCGAAGGAAGTCCGCAAATCGACGGATGCTCTCGATGCGGTCGGCAACACCACCAAGGCCGTCACCAAGGGCTATGCGATCGGCTCGGCCGGCCTCGGCGCCCTGGTGCTGTTTGCCGCCTACACCTCCGACCTCGCCCACTTCACCCAGAACGCGGCTCAGTTCCCTTACTTCCAGGGTGTTCAGCCGGACTTCTCGCTCACCAATCCTTACGTGGTGGTCGGCCTGCTCTTCGGCGGTCTGATCCCGTTCCTCTTCGGCGGTATCGCCATGACGGCGGTGGGACGGGCAGCCGGCGCGGTGGTCGAGGAAGTGCGTCGGCAGTTCCGCGAAAAGCCGGGCATCATGGCCGGCACCGAGCGCCCTGATTACGGCCGGGCGGTCGATATGCTCACCAAGGCCGCCATCAAGGAGATGATCATCCCGTCGCTCCTGCCGGTGCTGGCGCCGATCGTCACCTACTTCGTAGTCCTGTCGATCGCCGGCAAATCGCAGGCCTTCTCGGCTCTCGGCGCCATGCTTCTCGGCGTGATCGTCACCGGCCTCTTCGTCGCCATCTCGATGACCTCGGGCGGTGGCGCCTGGGACAACGCGAAGAAGTCCTTCGAGGACGGCTTCACGGATTCGGCCGGCGTCGTCCACCAGAAGGGATCAGAGGCTCACAAGGCCTCCGTAACCGGCGACACCGTCGGCGATCCCTACAAGGACACGGCGGGCCCCGCTGTGAACCCGGCGATCAAGATCACCAACATCATCGCCCTGCTGCTCCTGGCGATCCTCGCCCACTCATAGAGGCAAGCGAAAACTCGAAAACAAAACCCCGCGGTTCGCGCCGCGGGGTTTTTGTCGTTTTGGGCAGTCGCCGCGTCTGGCTGGCGGCAAAAAAATGGCCGGGAACCTGCCCGGCCAGGAACGGCGTCGTGGAGGGACTACGCCCCGAACGGATTGAAGCTGCTGGCGCCCCTGAAGAGTTGGCCGATGAAGCTCGATTCCTGCCCGCCCGAGGGGGTGGTGCGGCTGATGAAGTCGAACACCTTGCCGTCCTGGATTCCATAGAGCGCGACGCGCTCGACTCTCAGATTGTTGTCGAAGTAAACCGCCGTAACCCTCTGATCGATAACGGATTCCGGCATGAATTGGAAGCGCCTGCTCGACTTCTGGCTGATATAATACCAGCTCTTGTTGCCGACCGTCGACACGGTGGAGGGCGTGCCGAGCGTGGTGAGCACCTGTTCGCCGCTCATGCCCTTCTTGACCTCGCCGATGGCGCGCTCGTCCACGATATAGCCGCGCTGGAATGTCTCGCCGCCCATGCAGCCCGCCACACTCGAGGCAAGAAACGTGGCTGCGGCCAAGCGTACGAAAAGTGATTTATATCGACGCATCGTATGGTTCTTCCAAGTCTGCGGCGCGGATAAGCTTGCGCCTTCGGATCGGGATGGCGTACCCCGAGGTTGTGATTTTGACAAGGCAGGAAGGCCAGCCACGTGATCTTCAGTTTGTTCCGAAAGGATCCGCGGCGCGCCACCATCGCGGCGCTGTACCGGCGCATCGCCGATGCGTCCCGCAACCCGGGCCTCTACGGCACGCTGGGGATTCCCGACACGGTCGAGGGCCGCTTCGAATCCGTGTCCCTCCACACGATCCTGGTCCTGCGGGCGCTGCGGGACCTTCCGCCGCCGGCCGATGATGTGGCGAAGGATCTGACGGACGCGTTCTTCCAGGATATCGATGCATCCCTCCGCGAGATGGGGATCGGCGACACAGTGGTGCCGAAGCGGATGAAAAAGCTCGCCGCCGCCTTTTATGGTCGCGCCCATGCCTATGACGGTCCGCTCGACGCCGTGGACGAGCCGGCACTGGCGACCGCGCTCGGCCGCAATGCGGTCGGCTCCGATGCACCGGCCCATCCTCTGGCGCGCTACGCGCTCGCGGCCGACCGCAGTCTGAAGGCGGCAGGCCTTGCGGCTTTGCTGGGCGAGGGCCACGTTTTTCCTGAACCCGACACTTTCGGCGCCTGACGCCGAGCCCATGGGAGCACCACAGCAATGACCCCTGAAACCGTTGGCCCCCTGTCGCGGCTCGTGGATGTCGGCAATGTGCCGCCGGCCGGCAAGCACGTACATGTCCATGCCACTCCTGAGGAATGCACGGCTCTGGCAAAGGATTTCGGATTGGCCGGGATCGAGGCGCTCTCGGCGGATTTCACGCTCACCAGCACCGCGAAGGGCGTTCACGTGGTCGGTCAGGTGAAGGCCAGCATCACGCAGATCTGCGTCGCCACCCTGGAGCCGTTCGATTCGACCGTTACCGAGGACGTGGAGGTTGATTTCGCGGAGCCGGACGGTATGCCGCCGGAGCCGCCGACCGAGATGCACGAATACGAGCCGCCTGATGAGATCATCAACGGCAAGGTCGATCTCGGCGCCGTCGCGGCCGAATTCCTGGCCCTCGGGCTCGACCCCTATCCCCGCAAGCCGGGTGTGGATTTCGAGTTCAAGGACCCGGCCGACGAAGAGCTGTCGCCCTTCGCAGCCCTGAATGCCATCAAGGGCAAGAAGTAGCGGACGGCCTGCCTTCACCCCGCCTAAACCGCTGTCGGCGCGTCGATTTCGGCCTGATGGAGAATTCAGTTGCGGTGCCCCCGCAAACCGCTATTTTCCGCGCGCTATCCCCCGAAAACGAGAAAGAAACGTCCTTTCATGCCAAAACCAGTTCGCATTTCCCTCGACGCGATGGGAGGGGACCACGGTCCGTCCGTCGTGGTTCCGGGCGCGGTTTTGGCTCTCGAGCGCCATCCTGGCATCCGCTTCCTGATGGTCGGCAACGAGGCGCTCATCAATCCGCTTCTGGCGCAGCATCCCAAGCTGAAGGAGGTGACGGAGGTTCTCCACACCGACCTTGCGATCAGCATGGACGAGAAACCGAGCCAGGCGATCCGCATGGGCCGCGGCAAGTCCTCCATGTGGCGCGCGGTGCAGGCGGTCAAGGACGGGCAGGCAGATGCCGCCGTCTCCGCCGGCAATACCGGCGCGCTCATGGCGACTGCCAAGGTCTGCCTCAAGACCATGGCGCATATCGAACGTCCGGCCATCGCCGCCATGTGGCCGACCTTGCGCGGCGAGAGCATCGTGCTCGATGTGGGCGCCACCATCGGCGCCGATGCGGGTCACCTCGTCGATATGGCGATCATGGGTGCGGCGATGGCGCGGATCGTGTTCGATCTCGAGCGCCCGACGGTCGGCCTGCTCAATGTGGGCACCGAAGAGATCAAGGGGATCGAGGCCGTCAAGGAAGCAGGGCGCATCCTGCGCGAGGCTAATCTTCCCAATCTGGCCTATCACGGCTTCGTCGAAGGCGACGATCTCGGCAAGGGCACGGTCGACGTGGTCGTCACCGAGGGCTTTTCCGGCAATATCGCGTTGAAGACCGCCGAGGGCACCGCCAAGCAGATCGGCGAATATCTCCGCGCCGCCATGAGCCGCACGATCATGGCCAAGATCGGCTATCTGTTCGCCAAGCAGGCGTTCGATGCGCTGCGAGACAAGATGGACCCGCGCAAGGTCAATGGCGGCGTCTTTCTCGGTCTCGAAGGTGTTGTGGTGAAAAGTCACGGCGGCACCGACGCGCTCGGTTTCGCGAGCGCCATCGATGTTGCGTATGATATGGCACATTTCGAATTAATGAAGACGATCCGCGTCATGCTCGATCATGATCCGGTCGCACAACAGGCCTGAGGAAGGCTCCAACTTGAAACGCACCCGTTCCATCGTCCGCGGCATCGGCTCCTACCTGCCGAAGCGCGTGTTGACGAACCACGATCTGGCGAAGTTCGTCGATACCTCCCACGAATGGATTGTACAGCGCACCGGCATCGAGGAGCGCCACATCGTCGAGGACGGCGAGACCACGTCCATGCTCGGCATCAAGGCCGCGCAGGCGGCCCTCGACGATGCGGGCCTGAAGCCTGAGGACATCGACCTCATCATCTGCGCGACGTCGACACCCGACTACACGTTTCCTTCGACCGCGACGCAGATCCAGACCGGTCTGGGCATCACGCACGGGGCGGCGTTCGACCTGCAGGCTGTTTGCACGGGATTCGTCTACGGGGTCGCGACCGCCGACAAGTTTCTCGCCTCGGGCTCGCACAAGCGGGCCCTGGTCATCGGCGCGGAAACATTCTCAAAGTTGCTCGACTGGAACGATCGCACGACTTGTGTGCTGTTCGGCGACGGCGCCGGCGCCATCGTGCTCGAAGCGGTGGAAGGCGAGGGCACCTCGGCCGATCGCGGCGTGCTGACCTCTCATCTGCGCTCCGATGGCCGCTACCGCGACAAGCTTTATGTCGATGGCGGTCCGGGCTCCACCAAGACCACCGGCGTGCTGAAAATGGAAGGCAAGGAAGTCTTCCGCTTTGCCGTCGGCATGGTGACCGACGTGATCCGCGATGCGTTCACCGCCACCGGCACGACCGCCGAAGATCTCGCCTGGTTCGTGCCGCATCAGGCCAACCGCCGGATCATCACGGCGAGCGCCGACAAGCTCGGCATCGCCCCCGAGAAGGTCGTGATCACCGTCGATCGGCACGGCAACACCTCGGCGGCGTCGATTCCGCTGGCACTCGATGTCGCCCGCAAGGATGGGCGCATCAAGGACGGCGATCTGGTGATGATCGAGGCCATCGGCGGCGGCTTCACCTGGGGCAGCGCCCTGATCCGCTGGTAATACCTCCCGGGCGGCCCGCTACCTGAGCGGTTGACCCGGTCCTTTCATCTGCATAGCGTCTTCGGGCAAGTCTCGAGGACTGATTTTGAAACCGAACGCTGGGGGAGCGTGATGGCAGGCAAAACTGTAACACGAGCTGATCTGAGTGAGGCGGTCTACCAAAAGGTCGGCCTCTCGCGCACCGAATCGGCCGAATTGGTCGAGCGTGTATTGGGGGAAATTTGCGATTCGCTCGCCAGCGGCGAAACCGTGAAGTTGTCGTCGTTCGGCTCCTTCATCGTTCGCAGCAAGGGCGAGCGCGTCGGCCGCAACCCGAAGACCGGCATCGAGGTGCCGATCAATCCGCGCCACGTGATGGTGTTCAAGCCGTCCAATGTTCTCAAGGCGCACATCAACGGCGAAGTCGCCAGCGGCGAGGACTAAACCGCAATGGCGAATGGTGCCATGGATAAAAGCCCCGACGCATTCCGCACCATCAGCGAGGTCGCCGAAGACCTCGACCTGCCCCAGCACGTCCTGCGCTTCTGGGAAACCCGCTTCGCCCATATCAAGCCTCTCAAGCGCGGAGGGGGACGGCGTTATTATCGCCCTGACGATGTGGACCTGCTCAAGGGCATTCGCCATTTCCTCTATGGCGAGGGCTACACCATCAAGGGTGTCCAGCGCATCCTCAAGGAGGAGGGCGTTCGTTTCGTGCAATCGGTCGGGCGCGGCGAACAAGCGACGGGCGCCCTGCGCACCGAGCTCCTGGAGGCCGCCGGCGATTACGAACTCGAGAGCGATTCGGCTGATGCCGCCCGCGAACCCGCCGAGCTTCCGCGGGCCGATCTTCAGGCTTTGCATGCAGCGTTGGGTGAACTCCTCGAATGCGACCGGGTGCTCAGTATGCTTCGCAGTGACGCCGAGCCCGACGCCAACGCGTAAGATCGCCATTTTCCGCGATCGAGAGATTGCTTCCCCGGCCGTGTCAGCTTATATGGCGGCTCAGTCGGAGCGTAGCGCAGCCCGGTTAGCGCACTAGTCTGGGGGACTAGGGGTCGGAGGTTCAAATCCTCTCGCTCCGACCATTAAAGCCATTGAGTAAAGCAAATTTCAGATGCGGCGCCCTCGGGCGCCGTTCTCATTCCTACCCCCATTGCAGGGTGCGCTACACCATGTGCCCGACTGTAGTTGGCCTCGTTCACATCTGAGCTAAGATGAAGCTGAAAGGTGCCGGCCAAGACGTTTCGGGCGTGAGATGGGGGACAGCCTCTGGCTGGGCATCAGATCGTGGCCGGGTCTTCCATCCGCCTTCGCTCTAGCGGCGTGGACGGATTTGACGAAGATGGACAGTGCTGTTCGTTATAATTCCTCGGCTTGATTTTAGAGGAGACGCAGCATGGACCGATTCACGGGCGGTTGCCTGTGCGGCGACGTCCGAATTGTGGCGTCGGGACCTCCATATCGGGTCGGCCTTTGTCACTGTCTCGACTGCCGCAAGCATCATGGGGCGCTTTTTCATGCTTCCGCGGTGTTCCCTCAGGATGCGGTGACGATCGATGGCGAGACACGCGACTATGCCGGGCGGTTTTTCTGTCCCCGCTGCGGTTCGTCTGTTTTCGCACGCACGGGAGATGAAATCGAAGTGAACGTGGGATCCCTCGATGCCCCTGACCAGCTGATGCCAACCTACGAAAGCTGGATCATCCGTCGCGAGTCGTGGTTGCCGCCGTTTCCGCTCACGAGACGATACGAGCGCGATCGTGACGCCACGAGTCGCTTTGAGGAGTAGGTCGCGCGAGCGGCGCAACGGCACCGTTGGACGGCCGTCGCCGGCTATTGGCCGAGGTCTTTCTGCATTTCCCGCAAAACCGCCAGGTGTTCCTTGATCTGGCCGCGCGCGAGCTTCGCCAGGTTGGCGATCTCGCGGTTTCCATCCGCGTTCTGAAGATAGCGCTCCTGGATGTTCAGCAAGTCCTCATGCACTTTGAGCTGAGCCGCCACATAGTCGCGGTCGAACGCTGGGCCGGCCTCAGCCTTCGACATTTTCTCCATCGCGGCCGCGTCGGCCGCCGCTAGCTCGGGCGCGGTCGATGCCGCCTGCACGGCGCCGGTCGATGCCGTGCTCGCCGGATCCGCGAATGAATGCATGACGTCCGCAAGAGTATCTTGCTCGGCTACCTCGAACCCGGCGAATGCCTTCACGCGGGGATTTTGTGCCTTGCTCAAGGCAAAGTTCGATTGCTGCAGGGAAACCGTGCCGGCCGCCAGGGTCTGCTGGACGTATTGCGCATCGGCCTGGGATTGCTGCTGACCTGTCTGGGCTGGGGCGCTCTGTCCCTGCCGCATCGGCGTTCGCGAATCCTGTGGCGCGCCCCCTTGCCGAACCCTCTGTTCGCGCTCCTGCGTATTCGAACCGAGCGGCTGGCCGGATTGCGTCGATTGCGGTCCGGCGGGAATGGGGATCGGCGCCTGTTGCTGCTGGGCGAAAGCCGGAATGGCGACAATGCCCGCGATGAAGCCGACCATGAGGAGACAGCGTGACATGACATTTCTCCTGCGCTGGAATGCGTGCAACGCCGCGCCTTCGCCCTGAGAACCACCCGGCACATCCGGCGGTTCCAGGGCCTCGTCGCTCTCCTGTCATTACATTTCCGCGATACACCGGAATCGGCAGCCCCTGATCTCATCGCGCCTCAGTACCACCGGGCCCTGTCTTTCTCGCCGCCGCCTGTGCTAGTGCTCGCCTGCACCCTAGGCCTGCTCTGATTTGGACCGCATGTCGTACGAACCGAAATTCCTCTCCGCCGGCGATCGGGGGCTCACGGTCGAGCTGGGCGATTCGGTGAACGAGGCGACTAACGCAAAGGTGGTGGCTCTCGACAATGCCCTGTCGGCACAGGCCATTCCCGGCGTGGTCGAGATGGTGCCGACCTATCGTTCGCTCCTGATCATGTTCGACCCCTTGTTGATTTCGAAAGAGGCGCTGCGACAGCGCGTGCTGTCCTGCTGGCCGCCCGATGCTGCGGCTGCGAGCCGCTACCGACGCTGGACGATCCCGGTGCTCTATGGCGGCGAGGCAGGAGAGGATCTCGAATATGTGGCGAGCGTCCACGGCCTCTCAGCGGACGAGGTGGTGCGCCTTCACGCGGGGGCGGAGTATCGCGTCTACATGATCGGCTTTGCGCCGGGATTTGCCTATCTCGGCGGGCTGCCGGAACGGATCCACACCAGCCGCCGTCTCGAGCCGCGCATGCGCACGCCCGCGAGCAGCATTTCCATCGGTGGCGAGCAGGCGGCTGTCTGGCCACCCATCGAGATTCCGAGCGGCTGGCATTTGCTCGGACGCACGCCGGTGAAGACCTACGATCCGCTGCGGCGCGAACCCTTCCTTCTCGCCGCCGGCGACCGGGTCGTCTTCGCGCCGATTTCGGCGCAGGAATTCACCACGCTGAGCGCGGCGGCGGACGGGGGCGATCCTGTCGCGACGGCGGAGATGGTGGATGCTTGATCATCTGACGGTCGTCGAACCGGGAATGCAATCGACAGTGCAGGATCTCGGGCGCTTCGGATTGCAGCGCTACGGCATTTCGGCCGCCGGTCCTATCGATCCCCTGTCGATGCGGATCGCCAATGCGCTTGTGGGCAATGCGCTCGACGAAGCTGTGGTGGAACTCACCCTGTCGGGCGGCAGCTACCGTGTCGAGGCCGAGCATTGCCGGTTGGCAGTGGCGGGTGCCGACATGCCGCTCACCATCGACGGCGCCAGGGCGGAATCGTATCGGGCGCATGATTTGCCGCGGGGAAGCGTCGTGTCGATCGGCTTCGCGCGCAAAAGCATGCGGGCTTATCTCGCCGTCGCCGGCGGCTTTACCATCGAGCCGGTGCTGGGCAGCCGTTCGACGCATCTGCGCTCGCACCTTGGCGGGTTGGACGGCCGCGCGCTGAAAGCCGGCGATGCGCTGCCTCTCAGACGGCCGGGGATTGCCGGGCGGCCGCTCACATTGCGGGAGCAGAACCGGCCGGTGTTCACCGGTCCGGTCCGCGTGCTCCTGGGTCCGCAGGATGAGGCATTCACGCCTGCTGGAATCGAAACGTTTCTCTCGTCGGTCTACACCGTCACGTCCAAGACGGACCGCATGGGCTGCCAACTCGACGGGCCGCCGATCGAGCATCGCAACGGCTTCAACATCATCTCGGACGGCATCGTGAACGGTAGCATTCAGGTGCCCGGCAGCGGCACGCCTATCGTGCTTCTGGCCGACCGGCAGAGTACGGGTGGATATCCCAAGATCGCCACCGTGGTCAGCGCCGATCTTGCCAGAATCGGCCAGGCGCGCATCGGCGAACCTATCCGGTTCGAGGCGGTATCCGAGGAGGAGGCGGCGCGTTCGGCCGTCGCGTGGAACGAGGTGCTGGAGAGAACAATCGCCATGATCGAGCCAGTGGGCCTGGCCGAGCTTTCGACAGAGACGCTGATGAGCCTGAACCTGATCGGCGGCGTGGTGTCGGCGCAAGCGCCCTCAAGCGACGAGGGCTCCTCCACCGAGGCGCCGACCTGAAAAACCCCGCGACGCGAATCGCGGGGTTTAGGAACGGCAGGTCGATTTCAGGCGATCCTACGGATAGGTGCAGACGTAACGCATGCCGTTATTGGACAGGAACGTGCCGGACACCGGATCGTAAGACCGGTATTTCTTGGCACAGTACGCCGCGACCGACGGGCTCACGGTGCCGGGAGGCGGCGGAGCGGCGGGCTGGGCTGCCTGATTGGCAATCGCGCCGGCGATCAGCGCGCCGGCGGCAACGCCAGCGACGCCAGCTGCCACGGCCGCGCCGTTGTCGCGGTAATAAGGCCTGCCATAATAATAGGGCCGGCCGTAATAGGGGCGGCCATAATAGCCGCGGCGATAATACTGGGAGTAGCTCTCCGACGGATAGGCCTGCTGCACGTCAGGCAGCGCCCGCCTGGGCAGAACCTCAGCAGCGGCCGGCATCGCTGGCACGAGCGTGGCCACGCCCAGCACAGCCGCAATGAACTTGCGCATTTTTCACTCCATGATGGCGATACGGCTGACACACAACCGTGTAGCCTAGCTTCCAAATATAGCGGGGCGGGCGAGAACCACAATCGGTCTCGTTTGCTCCTGAACTGCACGGGTGCCACGGCGCACGCGGACGGGGAAGCAAATCGGCGGGACCGCGGACCGCGCAACGGCGCAGGGAATGGAACAATGAAACGATATAACTCTTAACTTCCTGCGTGGAACGTGATCGGAGTTCTTTATCGCTACGGCAGGGGAAGATTGTGGGTGGAAATTTCTTCGGAATTATTGTTCTATTATAATCTCACTTTCGGAGCATGGTCATGCAACGTATGGCGCAGTTCATTTTGGCTTCCCTGATGGTCGCATGGGCTACGCTCGCCGGCGCCGCCGAAACGTTGCCTGCGCCTGCCGGTCCGGTCCTTCTGACGATCTCCGGCAAGGTGGCGGTGACGAACGCGGCCGGTCAGGCGCAATTCGACCGCGAGATGCTGCTGAGCCTGGGCCAGCAGAGTTTCACGACCGGTTCCGCGGTCGCAGACAAGCCCCAGCTTTTCGAGGGCGTCCCCCTTAAAGCCATACTCGATCGTGTCGGCGCCGGTGGAACCGCGATCCGGGCGAGCGCGCTCAATGATTATGAGGTCGTTATCCCGCGCGACGATCTCCGCTTCGGCCCGCTGGTGGCGCTCAAGGCGGACGGCCAGTTGCTCAAGCTCCGGGACAAGGGCCCGCTCTGGATCGTCTATCCCCGGGACGACCATCAAGAACTGACCGACATGCGCTACGATTCCCGCTGGGTCTGGCAGCTCAATCGGCTACACATCGAATAGCCATGAGATTCAAACCGCAGAACTACAAGGCTGTTTTCATCATGCTCGTCGCGATCGCCGGGCTGGTGGCTTGCCTCGTGTTCACGGTAGCGCGCCTGCTCTATGTGGAGGCGGATCTCAAGAGCGAGGATAACCAGACCAATCTGTGGCAGATCACGCAGGCCCAGTTCGAGGCGACTCTGGTCTCGGAGAGCTTGGCACGGACGGCCGCGAACGACACCTTCACGACTCCGGAGCAGGAGCCGAATTTCCGTTTTGCGATCCTGATCAGCCGGCTGGCAGTCCTCCTCGAGGGACCGCATGCCGAGTTGATCGAGCGCATCGGCATGATGGGCAGTCTCAAGCAGCATTACCTCCAGATCACGTTGGCGGAACCGCTGCTGGAACTGCCGCTCGATCCGCAAGCTGCCCTGCAATTGCGCGCCCAAACCCGCGAACTCGCCTACGAACTCCGGGACATCGCCAACAAGGTCCTGCTCATGTCGCGGGAACACGGCGCCAGGACGCGCTCGATGTATTTGCGCGCAGTGTTCGAAAGCCTCGCATTCATCGTCGGAATCGTCATCACCGCCTCCTTTCTTCTCCTGCGTTTGTTCAAGGGCATGCAGGAGGCCAACCAGGCGAGGCGGCTGCTTCGACAGGAGCAGGAACTATCGGACCTGGTCATCAACAACATCAGCAACCAGGGGATCGTCATTTTTGATGACCGCCTGAATTGCCTGCTCTGGAACCCCGGCATGGAAGAGCTCCTCGGTGTGCGGCCGGACAACACCGTCGGCCAAAACCTCCAGACCCTTGATCCGCTTTTTGCCCATCCGGGGATCGTGTCGGCGCTGACGCAGGCCGTCGCGGGCACGAGCTCGATCCGCGAATACGAGGCGATCGCGGACGGTCAGGAGAAATGCCTCGAAGTAAGCTGCTTTCCGCTGACGCTGGCCGAACGACAGCTCGGCATCGCCTTCGTGCGCGATGTGACCGAACAATGGCAGGCGCGCAAACAAGCTGAGCGCCAGACCGTCGATCTGGAAATGAAGGTCCTGCAGCGGACCGCAGCCTTGCAGCAGGCGGAGCAGCGATTGATCGCCGCCGTCGAGGCGGCGCCGGATGGTTTCGCGGCATTCGACGCTCAGGGCGAGCTTCTCTTCGCCAACGAGCGGATCCGCGCCGCCGAGCCCGTCACGGTGTGGTGTGCCGAGGACATGAACCTGTGCGCGTTCCTGCGGTGCTTTGCCATCTGCGAAGGCGCCGACGAACGGCTCGTATCGGATGAGGTTCCGAACGACGAGATCGAACTCGATCTGCTGGTCAAGAGGGATGTGTGGGCGCGCCTCTCCGTCACGCAGGCCAAAGGCGGCATTATCTTTGTGCGCCTAGTCGATATCTCGGCCTACAAACACGCGGCGCGAGCATTGCAATCGGCGCTCGATCGGGAACGCGAGACGACGGGCGCCTATCGCAGCTTCGTCTCCATGGTGTCGCACCAGTTCCGCACGCCGCTGGCCATTCTCGATTCCAGCGCCCAGCGCATCCTGCGACGCGGTCAGGACGCCAGTCATGATGAACTCGTGGTGCGCGTCCAGAAGATCCGAAGCGCCACCAGCAGGCTCACCCGTCTCGTGGACAGCGTGCTGAACGCGGCAAAACTCGATGCCGGCCGGATCGAACTCAATCCCGCCTCTTGCGATCTCAATGAACTCGTGCGGGACATCTGCGAGAGACAGCGTGAAGTCAGCTCCCACGCGGACATCCGCATCGACGCGCCCGACCTGCCGATCAATGTGCATTGCGACAGCATCCTGATCGAGCAGGTGGTCGTGAACCTGCTGTCCAACGCGGTGAAATATTCGGGCGAAACGCCGCTTGTGGAGGTGAAGGTGTGGATCGATGGTTCGAGGGCCTATTGTTCGATCCGCGATTGGGGCCTCGGCATCCCCTCGGACGAGGTCGGCAAAATTTTCGATCGCTTCTATCGGGCCCGCACGGCGACCGGCATCGCCGGCACCGGCATCGGTTTGAATTTCGCGCAGAAGATCATGCACCTCCATGGCGGCGAGATTAACGTCGAAAGCTATGAGGCGGGCGGATCCATCTTCACCTTCGACCTTCCGGTTTCCAACGCCGATCAAGCGCAGCAGGCGGCATAAAGGGGCTTGCCAGAGATGAATGACCAACCGACGATTTTGTGCATCGAGGATGAGGACGATCTTCGAAACGACATTGCCGAAGAGCTGGCTGCCGCCGATTACAACGTGCTTCAGGCGGCAGACGGCAAGGAAGCACTCGCCATGCTCTCCGAGCACCGGCCCGATCTCGTGCTGTGCGACATCACCATGCCGGGCCTCGGCGGCTATGATGTCCTCAAGGCGATGCGTGAAAAGAGCGACCTCGGGGATGTGCCGTTCATCTTTCTGACGGCGCTTGCCGACCGGAACGATGTGCTGGTCGGCAAGCAGGCCGGCGCCGACGACTACCTCGTGAAGCCGATCGACTACGAGATCCTGCTTGCGACGATCGCGGCGCGCCTCAATCAGGTCGCGCGCGTGCAGACGGGAGCCGTGGAGCGCGCCGAAGAGGCCTGGCAAGAGGTCCTGAGTTCCGCGCGCGGACGCACCGTGGAAGCGCTCTACAAGGCGACCTTCGCGTTCGATCGATTTCTCGTGGGCGTCGCGGTCGTCGACGAGGCCGGGACCGTCCGCCTCATGAACAAGGAAGCCGAGCGGATCCTCGGACAGGATGACGGGATCAGCGTGGTCTCCGGCATCCTGAAGGGGACGGCGCCGAAGCAGAACGCCAAGCTGCATGAGGGGTTGAAAAAAGCCTTCGAGGAAGAATTGCTCGACGAGATCGTGTCGTTTCCGCGCCAGTCGGGCGGACGGCCCTATCTCGTCCTCATTCCCGGCCAACGCTTTTCGGCCGATGAAAAGCCCGAAGCGGTCGTGCTCCTGCTCATCGATACGGAGCAGCGCGCCAAGGTTTCGGGCGACACGCTGGTGCGCCTCTACAACCTCACCCCGTCCGAGACCCGCGTCGCGTTGATGCTGATCGACGGAAAGCGGCTCGACCAGATCGCCGAGGAAAGCGACATCGCCCAGACTACGGTGGTGTTCCACCTCAAGAACCTGTTTCGCAAGACGGACACCAACCGCCAGGCGGACCTGATTCGAGTGCTGCTCTCGGTGCCCTTGCGATCGGCGGCAGCGTGAGAGGCTGATCGCAAGGCCTGTCGCGAAGCCTTGTCCTGAGGAAGCGCGGAGCGCTGCTCGAAGGACGAGGCGTCTCCAGTGGTCACTGGGTGATCCTTCGAGACGCCGCTTTGCGGCTCCTCAGGATGAGGTGGAGTGGAACTCAGCCTTGTGTTCAAACGCGGTTCCGCACCCGAAGCCTAAGCCTCATGCTGAGGAAGGCCGAAGGCCTGTCTCGAAGCACGAGGCGTCTCCAGAG
>NZ_VCMV01000024.1:40781-185030 GCF_008757455.1 Microvirga brassicacearum
CCACTGGAGGACCCACTTCGAGACGCCGCTTCGCGCATCCAAGATAAGGTGAGACGCAGACACACCTCAGTCGCCACCGGCAAGTGGCCGACCCGGTTCTGAGAAGGCGATTTTTTACCAATCCGTTACCAAGCCGCGAAATGGCCTCTTCGACGCATCGTCGCCTTGATTTGTTCAGCTTCCAGTGAGGTTCGAAGGGCTATACCGGAGCACGAGGAGAGGCTGACGAATGCCTCTCGTTTACTGAAGGTGACGCTGATGAAAGTCTTGCAAGTTGTCTCAGGCACGGTTGCGGCGCTGGCCCTTGTCGGCGGTCTCGCCGCTGCGGAACCTGCGGCCGCCCGGGACCGTTTCTCGCCCGGCGCGGCTGCGGCGCTCGGCGTTCTGGGTGGATTGGCCGTCGGCGGTGCCATCGCCGCCTCGCAGAGTCCGGCCTATGGCGCGCCGGTTTATTACGCGCCGCCGCCACCGCCACCGCCGGTTTATGTGGAATCCGGCCCGGTTTATGGCGAGCCGGTCTATTACGCACCTCGGCCGGTTTATCGCCGTTGCTTTACCGAGCGATTCAGCGAGTGGGTCCCGGGATGGGGCTGGCAGCCGAGCCGTCGGACCGTCTGCCGCTGACGAAAGGGCCCGCTCGATGCGGGCCTTTTTCTTATCGAAACGCTAGGTTTTGTCGGGTTTCCCCATCCACCGGATGAGCGGCAGCAGGGGCAAGATCCACACCAGCCCAAGCACGATGTAGAAGACGGTTTGGAGCAATTTGGGCGCGCGCGTGATGGTTCCCTCAGCCGCCGCCATGGCAAACAGCACGTAGAACCCGATGAAGACCAGCATCACGATGGTGCCGACCAGTTTTCGCGTGCGCATGCGCATGTTTCAGGATCCCCATCGGCCGTCCACCGTGCGTGGTGCGGCATTGGCATTGATTGCGTCGAAGCGATGCTGCCTCTATGTGACAGGCGCCATCCCGGGTTCAACCCTAAATCGACCGTGAGAATGCGCATGGCTGTCGCAGCCGCCACCGAAAACCTGCCGCTGGTCGGCTCCGCCGCCCGCATATCCGCTGTGAAAACGTGGCTGTATTGCCTCGCCGGGCTGGTGATTCTGATGATCGCGGTCGGCGGCGCCACCCGTCTGACCGGTTCTGGCCTGTCGATCACGGAGTGGAAACCCGTCACCGGGGCGATCCCGCCGCTGTCGGACGGCGCATGGTTGGCGGAATTCGAGAAATATCGGCAGATCTCGCAGTATGAGCTTCTGAACAAGGGCATGACCGTTGCCGAGTTCAAGTTCATCTACGCCTGGGAGTGGGGGCATCGCCAGCTTGGACGCCTGATCGGCCTGGTATTCTTTCTGCCCCTGGTCTGGTTCTGGCTCCGTGGCGCCATCACGGGGCGGCTGGCGCTTGCGCTCTTGGGAGTAGGGGCGTTGGGCGGCCTGCAGGCGGGAATCGGCTGGATCATGGTGGCGTCGGGCCTGGAGCCGGGCATGACGGCAGTGGCGCCGATCAAGCTTGCTCTCCACCTGACGGTGGCGGGCATCATCCTCGCGCTGCTGGTCTCGATCGCCGCAGGCTTGCGGCCCTCGGCCGGCGCCGCGCTCAGGACACCTTCGAAACCGGTCGCGCCCGGTTTGCTGCTCGGCTTGATCCTTTTGCAGATCGTGCTCGGCGGTCTCGTGGCCGGCTCGAAGGCAGGGTTCACCTACAATACGTGGCCATTGATGGACGGGGCTTTTGTCCCGCCCGCTTCCGTGCTGTTCAGCGTCACGCCACTGATCGAGAACTTCGTCGACAACCTCGCGCTGGTTCAGCTGAACCACCGCCTGCTCGCGTATCTCGTCGTCGCCTTAGCGGTCTGGCATGCCGTCCACATGAGGCGGCGATACGCAGGGTCCAAGACGGCTCGACGGGCGACCGCTCTTGCGGGGCTGACGCTGGCGCAGATGGTTCTCGGCATCGCGACCCTGCTTCTCGTCGTGCCGCTCTGGGCGGGCCTCGCCCATCAGGTCCTCGCCATGCTGTTGCTCGCGATGGCTGTCGTCCACCTGCGCCTGACCTGACCAACGAAAAGAGCGGCCGGTTGGCCGCCCTTTCCGATTCAAGCCGGCGCTAGGCCGACTGAAACCCGCCTAGCGGATGACCTGCACCACCCGACGCGTGCCGGGATCGACCAGCACCGGCGTGTCGTTGACGACGGTGTAGCGATAGCCGCGCACGTTGTATTCCGGCGGCACCTCATAATACGTGACGCCTGACGGCGGCAGAACCGCGCCGACGGCCACTTCCGACTCGTACCTGAATGACGGCGGGCGCTGGGTTACGACGTATTGGCGGAACCTGGGCTGTTGATCGCCGGCAATTCCGCCCACGATGGCGCCCGTCACACCGCCAACCGCCGCGCCGACCGGGCCGCCCACGATCGCACCACCAACCGCACCCGTCGCCGCGCCGGCGGCAGCGCCACCTTGAGCATTGCTCTGGGCGAAAGCAGTCGCCGGGGCGAGCATGGCCAGAACTGCGCCAGCAAGAAGGATCTGTTTGGACATGTGCTGAACTCCTTTTCTCTAAATCGAGAGGCTAACGGTGAAGTTATTCTGTGGTTCCGAATGAAAAAGCTCCGGAAGCGGCCGAACCTCCCGAATCGTTGCTTTGCTGCGCGCTTGGCACCAAAACAATATCTTTGCAGCCAAGCTGCGGCCGCGTTCCATGGGAGGCGCCTAAAGGCCGCGCGGCGAAGCTTCCGGTGAATTGTCCAGAGACAATTTGCCCTTCCAGCTTGGGCAGCCGCGACTTCTCCTGTTAAATAGATATTGTATCGGAACCTGCTCGGCTTAACCGAACCGGGCGTCATGAACGGGCATTATCAGGAGTAAGGCATGAACGTGCTGGTCTTTGCTTCACGGAAGGGCGGTTCTGGAAAGAGCACACTCGCCGCACATCTCGCGACCTATATCGCCAGCCCCACGCGCCGCACTCTCCTCATCGATGCCGATCCGCAAGGCTCGCTGTCGTTCTGGCACAAGATCCGCGGCAACGAGAACCCTGCTCTCCGACATGGCGGCCGAAACCTCGCGGATGCCGTCAAGGCCGCGAAACGCGACGGTTATGAGTGGGTGTTGATCGATACCCCGCCGGACAAGTCGGCCACGGTGGTCGAGGCGATCAAACTGGCCACGCTGGTGATCATTCCCATGCGGCCGGGTGTTTTCGACATCGCGGCGGTCCAGGATACGGTCGAGGTCGCGCGTGAGTTGCGCAAGCCCTACGCGGCGGTGATCAACGGCGCGCCTCCGAAACGGGGCGATCATGAAGCGCCTATCGTCGCCGATGCCCGCGGCGCGCTCAACGCGCTCAAGATCCCGGTCTGGGCCGGCCAGGTCACCCATCGGGCCGATTTCTCGCAGGCTCTGACCGAAGGCGAGGGCGCAGGCGAATTCGAGCCCGGTTCCCATGCGGCGGAGGAGATGGAACGCCTCTGGACCGCCATCGATCGCTCGATGAAAGCCGTCCACAGCGCCTATGCGCGGGGAGCGCGGAGCGCAGCCTGAGATGCGGCGAGAAGGTCTTTTCGAGCGGGCGCGCTTGGAATGCGCCTGCGGCGATCGCGACGCTTTTTACCGAGCGCAGCGCATACGCGGAAAACCGCGGGCCTCCAGCGAACTTACGGAATGCCGCCCAAACTCTCCTCCCCCATGCGGAGAGGAGCTGGAGATGGGGGTGGACCGACTGGGTAGGGCCCATGTCGGAAAGTGCGGTATCAACGCCGCAGCTCTAAGAATGCAAGCCGCACGCTGACTTTCCGACCCCCACCCTGACCCTCCCCGCGAGGGAGGGAAGACGCGCATGGATGCTCCCAGCGTGCTTTTTCAATCACCGATCAGGCAGCGTCCAGCGCCTGGTCGAGATCGTCGATCAGGTCGGCTTTGTCCTCGATGCCGATGGACAGGCGCACGACCTCCGGTCCGGCCCCGGCCTGCGTCTTTTGCGCGTCGGTGAGCTGCCGGTGGGTGGTGGATGCGGGATGGATGACGAGCGAGCGCGTATCGCCGATATTGGCCAGATGTGAGAACAGCTTCAGGTTCGACACCAGCTTGATGCCGGCCTCGTAGCCACCCTTGAGGCCGAACGTGAACACTGCGCCGGCGCCCTTGGGGCAATATTCCTTGGCGAGTTGGTAATAGCGATCGGATGGCAGGCCGGGATAGCTGACCCATGACACCTTGTGGTGCGCCGCAAGATGCGTCGCCACCGCGAGCGCATTGTCCGAGTGGCGTTGCATGCGAAGCGGCAGGGTCTCGATTCCGGTCAGGATCATGAAAGCATTGAACGGCGACAGCGCGGGCCCGAGATCCCGCAACCCGAGCACGCGGCAGGCGATGGCGAAGCCGAAATTGCCGAAGGTCTCGCCCAGTACCATGCCGCCATATTCCGGGCGGGGCTTCGACAGGGCCGGATAGCGATCGTCACCGGCAAAATTGAACGACCCGCCATCGACGATCAAGCCGCCGATGGAATTGCCGTGGCCGCCGAGGAATTTGGTGGCCGAATGAACGATGATGTCGGCGCCGTGCTCGAACGGCCGAATGAGGTAAGGCGACGCCATCGTGTTATCGACGATGAGCGGGAGGCGGTGCTTTTTGGCAATGGCGGCGATCGCCTTGATGTCGACGATCACGCCGCCGGGATTGGCGATCGACTCGATGAAGATGGCCTTGGTCCGCGGCGTAATCGCCGCCTCGAAGGAGGCGGGCTCATCGGGGTCGGCCCAGGCGACATTCCAGCCAAAATTCTTGAAGGTGTGGGTGAACTGGTTGATCGAGCCGCCATAGAGCTTGTTGCCGGCAACGAACTCGTCGCCGGGCTGCATCAGCGCGTTGAACACCAGAACCTGTGCGGCGTGACCGGACGCGACCGCAAGGGCGGCCGTGCCGCCCTCCAGCGCCGCGACCCGCTCCTCGAGGACGGCGCAGGTTGGATTGCCGATACGCGAATAGATATTGCCGAAAGCCTGCAGACCGAACAGGGAGGCCGCATGGTCGACATCGTCGAAGACGAACGAGGTGGTCTGGTAGATCGGTGTCGCCCGGGCCCCCGTCGCCGCGTCCGGGGCGGCCCCCGCATGGATGGCAAGGGTGTCGAAACCGGGCAAACGGTCGGTCATGGCGGGCATTCCTTCAGGAAGCGGAGTGGACTGGCATTGTTCTTTATAAAGAACGCATCGTTCTTCAGTCAAGGGAGTGCGTGCTTCGAGACGGCCTGGCGGCCTCCTCAGCATGAGGTCGCTGTTGATTGGAACAATCTAAACGTTCCTCATGCTGAGGAGCGAAGCGTCTCGAAGCACGCACCGATCAAGGCCGGTTGAGGCTGAGCTTCTGAAAACCCTTGCCGGACAGGACCGGCCTCTTGGCGCTGAGCATGCGGGAATTGACGCCCTGCCAGGAAATTTCCCCTGAGAGACGCCCGAACTCGATCTTCGGGCAACGGTCCATCACCACCTTGATGCCCTTTGCTTCCGCGCGCGCAGCCGCCTCGTCGTTGCGGACCGAGAGTTGCATCCAGATGACCTTGGGCAGCGGATCGAGGGCCAGCGCCTCATCGGTGAGGGGGCCGGCGGCCGCCGAATTGCGAAAGATCTCGACCATGTCGATGGGAACGGGAATGTCCGCCAACGTCCCGTAAACCTTGCGCCCCAGCAATTCGCCGCCGGCGAGCCCCGGATTGACCGGGATCACGTCGTAATCGCGCTCGAGTAGGTATTTGGTCACGATCCAGCTCGGACGGGCCGGGTTCTGGGATGCGCCCACGAGCGCGATGGTCTTCACGCTCTTGAGAATCTCGCGGATGTAGTCATTCGGGTAATTGTCGTGGTTCATGGGCAAACCGTATTGGAGAGGTGAGGGCAGTTCAATGACAATGAGGGCCGGATGACTTTGTCTTATCCCATCATGGGCCTCGAGGAATTGCGCGCCTTCCTCGACGCCGAGTTTCCGCAAATCCACTTCGGCGGACGGACGTATCACCTGGAGGCCGTGGGGCCGCTCTCGGCGCGCGTGCGCATGGATTATCACGAACGGCATTTGCGGCCGGGCGGGACCATTTCCGGTCCGTCGATGATGGCGCTGGCGGATCTCGCCCTCTATGCGGCGATTCTCGGTCAGCTCGGGCCGGTTGCGCTCGCGGTCACGACCAATCTGAGCTTCAACTTCCTGCGCAAGCCCGCCCAACGCGCGCTGATTGCCGAATGCCGGCTTCTCAAGCTCGGCAAGCGTCTGGCTGTCGGTGAGGTTTCGATGATGTCGGAAGGGGAGGCGGCCTTGGTCTGCCACGCCACCGGCACCTATTCGATCCCGGCACTCCAAACTACGGTATCGTAATACCGCGCGTCTGAAAGGCCTATGATTGCTGGCCTTGCAGGGCTTTGGGCGCTATGAAATTGATTGACATCACACCTGGGCTTCATTACACCCCGGCTCACCGACCGTCGCATATCGCGGCGGTTTCTTGTTTCAGAACCTGAGCCGTAAAACGCTCCAATGGGATACAGCGCGATGAAGACTACTTCGCTGAAGCCCGCCGAGGTCGAGAAGAAGTGGGTTGTTATCGATGCGAAGGGCCTTGTCGTAGGCCGTCTCGCTTCGGTTGTCGCCATGCGTTTGCGCGGCAAGCACAAGGCTAGCTACACTCCCCACGTCGATTGCGGCGATAACGTCATTGTCATCAACGCCGACAAGGTGGTGTTCACCGGCCGCAAGCGCGAGCAGAAGGTGTATTACCACCACACCGGCTACGCAGGCGGCATCAAGGAGCGGTCGGCGAAGTTCATTCTCGAAGGCCGCTTCCCTGAGCGCATCGTCGAGAAGGCCGTGGAGCGCATGCTCCCCCGCGGCCCGCTTTTCCGCCAGATCCTTGGCAACCTCCGCGTCTACAAGGGCGCCGAGCATCCGCATACCGCGCAACAGCCAGAAGCGCTGGATGTCGGCATCCTCAACCGCAAGAACGTGGGAGCTAAGTAATGGCGACCCTTCAGTCACTCTCCGATCTCGGCCAGAAGGCCGAAACCGTCGCTCCGGAAGCTCCGAAGCACGTCAAGAAGGTCGATGCCCAAGGCCGTGCTTATGCCACCGGCAAGCGTAAGGACGCGGTCGCCCGCGTCTGGATCAAGCCCGGCTCCGGCAAGATCGTCGTCAACGGCCGTGCGCTCGAAGTCTACTTCGCGCGTCCCGTTCTGCGCATGATCCTCAAGCAGCCGCTCGGCGTCGTGAACCGCGACGAGCAGTACGACATCACCGTCACCGTCAAGGGCGGCGGATTGTCGGGCCAGGCCGGCGCCGTTCGTCACGGCGTCTCCAAGGCGCTCACCTATTACGAGCCGGAGCTTCGCGGCCCGCTCAAGAAGGGTGGCTTCCTGACCCGCGACTCGCGCGTCGTCGAACGCAAGAAGTACGGCAAGAAGAAAGCCCGCCGCAGCTTCCAGTTCTCGAAGCGCTAAGACGTTTCCAAATCAGTCTCAAAAGGCGGCCTTCGGGTCGCCTTTTTTGTTGGTGGCGTGACCGGCAGGCGGCAATTGACAGGCGTCGGATTCGATCACATAAAACCGCTCATGAAAAATCTCGTGCTCGCCCTTCGACGCCAACTGAACGCTCCCGCTGCGCGAGCGCGATGACGGCTGTTCGGGCCTGATCGCAAGCCGCGCCCGGAGCGCGGCTTTTTTGTTTTTGTCCCCATATTGATCTCATCACCGCGCGGCGAACGAGAAACCAACAGACGATAGGACCAGCGATGTCGACCATCACCAAGAGCGCATCCGATCAGGACCAGAGGCTGGCAACCGTGTTCATCGACGGCGAAGCGGGCACGACCGGTCTTGGTATTCGCGAACGTCTGAGAGGAGTTCCGGGCATCGCGATCCGGAGCATCGCGCCCGACCTGCGCAAGGACCCTTCGGCCAAGCGGGAGATTCTCGGCGCGGTCGATCTGGTGGTGCTGTGCCTGCACGATGGCGCCGCGCGCGAAACCGTCGCGCTCGTGGAAGGCCTGTCCGGCAGGAGGCCGAAGATCCTCGACGCCAGCACGGCCCATCGGGTCAGTCCTGGTTGGGCCTATGGCTTCGCCGAGCTTTCCGCGACGCAAAGGCAGGCGGTCGCGGGAGCGGATCGGGTGGCCAATCCCGGCTGCTACCCCACGGGAGCGATCGCGCTTCTGCGGCCGCTCATCGATGGCGGGTTGCTGCCTGCCGATTACCCGGTCAGCGTCAATGCGGTCAGCGGCTATAGCGGCGGCGGCAGGTCCATGATCGAGGCCTACGAGGCCGGCACCGCGCCCGCTTTCGAACTTTACGGCCTCGGCTTCGAGCACAAGCATGTGCCGGAACTGCAGAAATATAGCGGCCTCCTTCGGCGTCCCATCTTCATCCCGTCGGTGGGGAATTTCCGTCAGGGCATGCTCGTCAGCATCCCGCTCCACCTCGACCTGCTGCCTGGCAAACCTACCGCTTCCGAACTCGAGGCGGCCTTGGCTGCATGGTATGAGGGTAGCGATCTGGTCAGCGTCGTGCCGGTCGACGAGAGAGGCGGCGGACGCATCGAACCTGAAGCCCTCAACGACACCGATCGCATGGAATTGCGGGTTTTCAGCAAACCCGATTATGGCCATGCCGTGCTGGTTGCGCGCCTGGATAACCTCGGCAAGGGCGCGTCCGGCGCCGCGGTCCAGAACATCCGGCTGATGCTGGGGTTGATCTGACGCGCCCCGGGTGCCGGGCAGGCATGCGTCATTCCCGATTTGCGAATGGCTCCCGAAACCCTTAAGTCATGGCATTACGCATTGCGCGTAATTTTCGCTCAAGGAACTCACGTTCATGGCCGTCGTTCTCGACCTTCTGAACCGGGATAGCCGTCCCCGCCATCCGGAAAAGGCCCACCGGCCGGATCAGCCCGTTCAGCAGCGAAAACCCGACTGGATCCGCGTGAAAGCGCCAGGCTCGCCCAAATGGGCCGAGACCAACCGGATCGTCAAAGAGAACAACCTCGTCACGGTCTGCGAAGAGGCCGGCTGCCCGAATATCGGCGAGTGCTGGGAGAAAAAGCACGCCACCTTCATGATCATGGGCGACACCTGCACCAGGGCCTGCGCCTTCTGCAACGTGAAGACCGGCATGCCGCAGGCGCTCGATCCCAACGAGCCTGAAAACGTCGCCATCGCGGTCCAGAAGCTCGGTCTCGAACACGTGGTCATCACGTCGGTCGATCGCGACGATCTCGATGATGGCGGCGCGCAGCACTTCGCCGATGTGATCCACGCCATTCGCTCCCGCTCGCCCCGGACCACGGTCGAGATCCTGACCCCGGACTTCCTGAGGAAGCCGGGGGCGCTGGAGATCGTCGTCGCGGCCAAACCCGACGTCTTCAACCACAATCTCGAGACGGTGCCGTCGAAATACCTCAAGGTCCGCCCTGGCGCACGCTACTTCCACTCGATCCGCCTGCTTCAGCGCGTGAAGGAAATCGACCCCACCATCTTCACCAAATCGGGCATCATGGTTGGCCTCGGCGAGGAGCGGAACGAGGTCATTCAGCTGATGGACGATCTGCGGTCGGCCGACGTGGATTTCATGACCATCGGGCAATATCTGCAGCCCACAAAAAAGCATCACCCGGTGATCCGGTTCGTGACGCCCGACGAGTTCAAGGCATTCGAGACGACGGCCTATGCCAAAGGCTTCCATCTCGTCTCCGCAACGCCGCTGACCCGTTCATCGCACCATGCGGGCGAGGATTTCGCGAAGCTCAAGGCCGCTCGTCTGTCGAAACTTGCCTGAATGGGCGGCCCGTCGATGCAGCGCATTCTCGTGCTCGGCAGCCCCGGTGCCGGCAAAAGCACGCTGGCACGGAGCCTCGCGGCGAGGCTTCACCTTCCGCTCATTCATCTCGACCGGGAATATTTCGGCCCCGGATGGACGATGCCCGCGCGGGAGGAATGGCGCGGGCGTGTCTCGGAACTGGCGGCCCGGCCCGCATGGGTCATGGACGGCAATTATGCCAGCACATTCGATCTCCGCGTGCCTCGCGCGACCACCATCATCTGGCTCGATGTCCCGCGTTGGAAGTGCCTGCTCCGGGTAACCTGGCGCGTCCTGCGCCATTACGGCCAGGTGCGGCCCGACCTCGGGCCGGGCTGCTCGGAGCGTTTCGATTTCTCCTTCATGCGCTGGGTCTGGAACTATCCGGCGCAAATGGGCATCAAGACCGCCCGAATGCTCAAGAAACTGCGTCCGGATCAGCAAGTCTTCATCGTGCGCTCGCGCGCCGATTTCGCGGCGCTCGAATCCCGACTGGAGGCTGCCTGACGATGCCCACATTCCGCTCCATGCGTCAGGTGAAGCACAGCGCCGCCGAGATGTTCGCTCTCGTGGCCGATGTGGAAAGCTATCCGGAATTCGTGCCCCTCTGCGAGAGCCTGCGCGTCGTCCGCCGAGCGCAAAGCGGCGAGGGGATCGAAACCGTCGTGGCGGCGATGAGCGTCGGCTACAAGGCCATCCGCGAGAGCTTCACGAGCCGGGTCGAACTCGATCATCCGCGGCTTCGCATCGACGTGGAATACGTGGATGGGCCGTTCAAGTTTCTGGAAAACCGCTGGACCTTCCGCGATTTGCCGACGGGAAGCGAGGTCGGCTTCTACATCAATTATGAATTCAAGAGCTTCGCGCTCGGCGTGCTGATGGGCGCAGTCTTCGACAAGGCGTTCAGGAAATTCGCCGAAGCCTTTGAAGAACGGGCCGATTTGATCTATTCAGCCGATTCGCGGTCAGGGCGCGTAGGGTCCTCGCGGGCCTGACGTCTGGCTAGGCGGAGAGCGTGCTTTCCAGAAGCCGCATCGCCTCCTCGACTGCTCGCAGGCGAACGATCTGGCGGCCGAGATCCCCATAACGACGGACCAGAACCTGCGTTTCACGGCCGCGATGCGCGAGCGCGAAGTGAACAAGGCCGACCGGCTTTGCTTCGCTGCCGCCACCCGGGCCAGCAACGCCGGTAATCGATACGGCAATGTCGGCGCGGGAACGCGTCAGCGCGCCATCCGCCATCGCCCGCGCAATCTCTTCGCTCACCGCTCCATGGGCGGCGAGAAGGGTTGAGGGGACGCCCAGCATCTCAGTCTTTGCCTCGTTGGAATAGGTCACGAAGCCGCGCTCGACCACCGCCGATGAACCGGGAATCTCGGTCAGGAGAGCCGCCACCAGACCGCCGGTGCAGGATTCCGCCGTGGCAAGTTTCCAGCCCCGGGACTTGCAGCCGCGCAGAAGCGCCGCGGCACGGTCCTTCAATTCCGGGGTCATGGGCGTTTCTCCGGCAAGCGAATTGTCGCCGCGGCTTGCGCCGCAATGCCCTCGCCGCGGCCGGTGAAGCCCAGTTTCTCGGTCGTCGTCGCCTTCACCGAGACCTGGTCGATCTCAAGGTTTGCGATTGCGGCGATCCGCGCCCGGATCGCCTCGCGGTGCGGGCCGAGCTTGGGCCGCTCGCAGAGCAGCGTCGCGTCCAGATGATCGACGATGCCGCCCCTTTCGCGCACCAGGGCGACCGCATAGGCGAGAAACCGGTCCGATGAGGCGCCGCGCCATTGCGGATCACTCGGCGGGAAGTGCGTGCCGATGTCGCCGTCTGCGAGCGCGCCCAGCACGGCGTCGGTCAGGGCGTGCAGGATCACGTCGCCGTCCGAATGCGCCACCACGCCCCGGTCGTGTGCGATCTTGATGCCGCCGAGCCATACATGATCCCCGTCAACAAAGGCATGAACATCGAAGCCGGTCCCGAACCGCGTGAGGTAGGCCATGGCGCGTCCTTTCAGGCGTTGCTCGGCCGCTTGAAAATCCGCCGCGCCGGTCAGCTTCAGATTGCCCGCGTCGCCATCGAAAACATGGACGGTCAGGCCGGCCCATTCCGCTAAGGCGCCGTCATCGGTGAAGGCGTGCAAGCCCGCGGCGGCAGCTTTGCGGTGTGCCGCCAGCAGGACGTTGAAGGAAAAGGCTTGCGGTGTCTGGACGGCGCGCAAAGTTGCGCGATCGAGGGTCGAGACGGCTCTGCCTTCGCCATCCACGACCTTGATCGTGTCGGTGACCGCGGAACCCGGCACCGCCGCCCGGAAGGCACGGCCGGCCGCGATGGCGCGGTCGATCAATGCGGGTTCGGCGAAGGGCCGCGCCGCATCATGGATGAGGACGAGGTCCACGGCCGAATGTCCCAGGGCTTCGAGGCCGTTCAGTACTGAATTCTGCCGGGTTTCGCCCCCATAGGCAGGCGGCGACAAGTGGGCGGCTGTATGGGGCGCGAGTTCCGACACGCTTTGGCGATAGAGGGCTTCATCGTCCGGATGAATAACCACCTGCACGACGTCAATTCCGGGATGCGTCAAAAACGCGTCGAGCGTCCGTGCGAGGATTGTCCGGCCGGCGAGCGAGCGGTACTGCTTCGGCAAGCCATTGCCCGCTCGGAAACCGCGGCCGGCGGCGACAATGAGGGCGGCGACTGACATGCTGTCTGGCACTCCGAAGGATCCGTTCTCCTAAGGGGCGAACACGTCTAACGCAATCGCCGCATGCATGTGGCACAGGGTACCCGATACCCGCAGGGACTTGCGCAACGCGCGCAATTGGCTATTCATTGGGCACAATGGGAACTGATCAAAAAATAGGCGTATCGGATTTCTCCATCGGAGACCTGCCGATCAGGACGCCGGCCATTCTCGCGCCGCTGTCCGGCGTGACCGATGTGGCGTTCCGCCGTGCGGCGCAGGGGCTCGGCGCCGGTCTCGTCGTGTCCGAGATGGTCGTTTCCGACGAATTGGTGAAGGGCTATGCCGAAGCGCAGCTTCGCGCCGAGGGCTCCGGCATCGAGCCGCACGTGGTGCAGCTGGCCGGCTGCGATCCGCGTTCGATGGCCGAAGGGGTTAGGATTGCCGAGGCCGCGGGCGCGCGTATCGTCGACATCAACATGGGCTGTCCGGCAAAGCGCGTGATCGGCGGCTATGCCGGCTCGGCTCTCATGCGGGATCTCGATCATGCCTGCCGGCTGATCGAGGCGAGCGTCGCCGTGGCGAGTGTTCCGGTGACGGTGAAGATGCGCCTCGGCTGGGACGAGAAGACGATCAACGCGCCCGAACTCGCCCGCCGTGCGGAGGCCCTTGGGGTCAAGGCGATCACCGTTCACGGTCGCACGCGCCAGCAATTCTACAAGGGCGAGGCGGACTGGAAGGCCATCGCGGCTGTCGTGGCTGCCGTTACCATCCCGGTGATCGCCAATGGCGATATCGGCTCGCTTGAGGATGCGCGGCGCTGCCTGTCTGAATCCCAAGCCGCTGCCGTCATGGTCGGGCGTTGCGCGGTCGGCCGTCCCTGGCTCGTCGGCCAGATCGGCGCAGGCCTGAAGGGCCGCCACATCGCCGACCCGACGCCGGAGGCGATGACCGAGATTGCGGTCGGACATTATGAGGGCCTCATCGCCCTTTATGGCGAAAAGGTCGCCATCCGCCACGCCCGGAAGCACCTGGCGGCTTATGCGGACGTGGCGATCGCCGCGGGTTTCGCGTTCGACGCCGCCTCGCGCATGAAACTGGTGACGACCGAGGAGTCGAAGGTCGTGTTCGGATTGCTGCGGTCGCTCTATGCCGATCGGGTGCGGGAGGCCGCATGACCGTCGGCGTCAATGATCGTGTCATGAATGCGCTGCCCCTGCCGGTTCTGACCATCGGCGCATCAGGCGCGGTGACACACGCCAATGCCGCCGCCGAAGCCTTTTTCGACATGAGCCTCCGGGTCATGCAGCGCCAGAAGCTCAGCGATTTCATTCCCTTCGGCTCGCCCGTGATGGCACTGATCGACGACGTGCGCCAGCGCGGATCGAGCGTCAGCGAGCACCGGATCGATATCGGATCGCCACGCATCGGAGCTGAGCGCATCGTCGATGTGTTCGCGACCCCGCTGGGGGATGTGGGCGAGGACGTGATCGTGATGCTGCAGGAGCGCACCATCGCCGACAAGATGGACCGGCAACTGACCCATCGCGGTGCCGCCCGGTCGATCACCGCTTTGGGCGCGATGCTGGCGCATGAGATCAAGAACCCGCTCTCAGGGATCCGCGGTGCGGCGCAACTCCTCGAGCAATCCGCAAATGACGAGGACCGCCAGCTCACGCGCCTGATCTGCGACGAGACCGACCGGATCGTGAAGCTCGTCGAGCGCATGGAGCTCTTTGGCGAAGAACGCCCCTCGGAGCGGGGGCCGATCAATGTCCATGGGGTGCTCGACCACGTGAAGCGCCTCGCCCAGTCGGGCTTTGCCCGCCACATCCGCTTCGTCGAAAACTACGACCCGTCCCTTCCGCCGGTCCTCGGCAACCGCGACCAGTTGATCCAGGTCGTGCTCAACCTGGTGAAGAACGCCGCCGAAGCGGTTGGAATCGACGCGTCGGATGGCGAGATCGTCCTGTCGACTGCTTTTCGCACCGGGGTGCGCCTGCAGATGCCGGGCGCCGCCGAGCGCGTCTCCCTGCCGATCGAACTTAGCATCCGCGATAACGGCCCCGGCGTTCCCGCCGACCTGGTGAGCGATCTGTTCGATCCCTTCGTGACCACGAAAGCGCAAGGGAGCGGCCTCGGCCTTGCCCTCGTGGCAAAGATCGTGGGCGATCATGGCGGCATCGTCGAATGCGATCCCGCTCCGCGCCGCACCTCATTTCGCATCCTGCTGCCCATGCACCGCGCCGATGACGGTCGCGCGTCCGAATTGTGAGACTTGCCCCATGCCGAGTGGACAGATCCTTCTCGCCGACGATGACGCCGCGATCCGCACGGTGCTCAATCAGGCCCTGTCGCGGGCCGGCTACGAGGTGCGCTCCACCAGCAACGCCGCCACCCTCTGGCGCTGGGTCGCACAGGGGGAGGGCGACCTGATCATCACCGATGTGGTGATGCCGGACGAGAACGCTTTTGACCTTCTGCCTCGCATCAAGAAACTGCGCCCCGATCTGCCTGTCATCGTCATGAGCGCGCAGAACACCTTCATGACCGCCATCAAGGCATCCGAGCGCGGCGCCTACGAATATCTGCCGAAGCCTTTCGATCTCAAGGAACTGGTGGCGGTGGTGGGCAGGGCCCTGTCGCGCCCACGCGCGGCGTCGATTGCCCCACCGCAGGCGGATCAGGAAGAGATCCCGCTCGTCGGCCGCTCGCAGGCCATGCAGGACATCTATCGCTCGCTCGCCCGCCTGATGCCGACCGACCTCACCGTGATGATCACCGGCGAGTCCGGCACCGGCAAGGAACTCGTGGCCAAGGCCCTGCACGATTACGGCAAGCGCCGTCAGGGACCCTTCGTCGCCGTCAACATGGCGGCGATTCCGCGCGAGCTGATCGAGTCTGATCTGTTCGGCCACGAGAAGGGCGCCTTCACCGGAGCAACCGCGCGCAATACCGGCCGCTTCGAACAGGCCGAGGGTGGTACGCTGTTTCTCGACGAGATCGGCGATATGCCGATGGAAGCGCAGACGCGGTTGCTGCGCGTGCTCCAGCAAGGCGAATACACCACGGTCGGCGGGCGCATTCCGATCAAGACCAATGTGCGGATCGTCGCTGCCACCAACAAGGACCTGCGGATCCTGATCCAGCAAGGGTTGTTCCGCGAGGACCTGTTCTTCCGGCTCAACGTCGTGCCGTTGCGGCTGCCGCCCCTGCGGGAGCGGGTGGAGGACATCCCGGATCTCGCTCGCCATTTCTTCGCTCTGGTGGAAAAGGAAGGTCTGTCGCGCAAGCAGCTCGATTCGGAAGCGATGGACCGCATGAAGCGCTATCGCTGGCCGGGGAATGTGCGGGAGTTGGAGAACCTTGTCCGGCGCCTGGCCGCTCTCTACCCGCAGGACGTGATCAGCGGGGCGATCATCGATTCGGAACTGGACGCGCAGCCGATCGCGATGCCTCTCGCCTCGGGACGAGCGGACAGCTTGGACGCCTCCGAGGGCCTTTCGGATGCGGTCGAGCGGCATCTCGTGGATTATTTCTCCGGGTTCAAGGACAACCTGCCGCCGCCCGGTCTTTATCACCGCATCCTGCGCGAGATCGAAGGCCCGCTGATCGGCGCAGCGCTCGCCGCCACGCGCGGCAACCAGATCAGGGCGGCGGAGCTTCTCGGCGTCAACCGCAATACTTTGCGCAAGAAGGTCCGCGATCTGGAGTTGCAGGTTGTGCGCACGAGCCGATAGCCCGCCGGCAATTCCGGCAGAAGGCCGCACCCCGCTGCCTTAATGTGGTCATTTGACCACAGTGTTGTGTTGGTGCATCACCACAAGAATGAGGCGACCTCCAACGGCGCCGGCAACGGGGCAAAGTTCTTTGATTCAGCAGGCCGCCCACCCACACCGACACGGGCACGACGCGAACCGTCTCGGATTCGGCTGGCTCGGGCCGATCGCCGTTCTGGCGGCACTTGGTTCAGCACTCGCGACCTTCCTCGTGCTGGCGGGACTGACCCCGATTCTGCCGACCCATTTCGTCGTCATCGGCGTGTTCATCCTCAACGGCGCGCTTATTCTGCTGCTTCTGGGCATCGTCGCCTGGCAGACCAGGAGACTTGTACGGGAGCAACGGGCCGGAGCTGCGGCGGCCGGATTGCACGTGAGAATCGTCGGACTTTTCAGTCTTGTGGCGGTGTTTCCTGCAATTTTGGTTGCGATGGTGGCAACGGTGACGCTGGAGCGCGGGCTTGATCCCTGGTTCACCGGCTCGATCAAGGAGCTGATGGGCAACACCGTTTCGATCGCCCGATCCTACCGGGAGCTGCAATGCACCACGCTTGCGCGTGAGACCCAGCTCATGGCCGCGGACCTCAACCGGGCCAAGGTGCTCTACGACGCCGACCGAAACGTCTTTCGCGACTTCATGAATTCGCGCTCGGTGTTCCTGGGCTTTCCGCTCACGATGATCCTCGAGCCGGATGGAACCGTGGTCGAGCGGATCGAGCCCAAGAAGGTGGAGGGCATTCCGCCGCCATCCGCCGAAGACCTTGCCGAGGCCAATGCGGAGGAGGCCCTGTGCCTCTTCCCCCGCGAGGGAAACATTTTCCGGTCAGTGCTGAAGCTGTCGTCCCATGGCGGTCGAATCCTGTTCGTCGCACGAGAGGTCGATCCGCGCGCCGTGGAGTTTCCGCCTGTGGCCGAGGCCGGTGTCGCTTTGTATGAGGCGCTCGAACAGAAGAAGGCCGGCATCCAGGTGGCGTTCGCGTCGATGTTCGCCCTCATCGCCCTGATCGTGCTGCTGTCGGCGATCTGGTTCGGGCTGAATTTCGCCAATCGGCTGGTCGCGCCCATTCGCCGACTGATCCACGCGACCGATCAGGTGGCGACGGGGAATTTTTACGTTCAGGTTCCGGTCCGGCGCGGGGAGGGCGATCTCGCGCATCTGGGCGAGACATTCAACAAGATGACGTCGGAGTTGCGTCACCAGCACGACGGGCTGACCGCCGCAAGCGACCTCATGGACCGCCGCCGCCGGTTCACCGAGGCGGTCCTCGCCGGCGTCTCTGCGGGTGTGATCGGTATCAACGCGAAGGGCGTGATCACCATCGCCAACCCCTCCACCGAGGCGCTGCTTTCAACCTCGCTCGACAATTTGCTCGGCGCGCCGATCACGGTGGTTCTTCCCGAGGTGGCTGATCTCGTGGAGGAAATGCGGCAGGGACGACACCGCCTCATGCAGCAGCAGATCCTGATTTCGCGACGGGGCAAGGAGCGCACGATCGACGTTCGCGTGACGAGCGAACAGGCGCGCAGCGATGAACGCGATCTCGTCATCACGCTCGATGACATCACCGATCTGGTGTCGGCACAGCGAACCTCCGCGTGGGCCGACGTGGCAAGGCGCATCGCGCACGAGATCAAGAACCCGCTGACGCCGATTCAACTCGCGGCCGAGCGCATCCGGCGCAAATACGGCAAGGTCATCACCACCGACCGCGAAGTGTTCGACCAATGCACGGACACGATCGTGCGGCAGGTGGACGACATCAAGCGCATGGTCGATGAATTCTCGTCTTTCGCGCGGATGCCGAAGCCGACTATCGGTGAGGACGATCTCGGCGAAATGGTCAAGCAGGTGGTTTTCCTGATGCGAATCGCACATCCGGAGATCACGATTGCCGACACGTTGCCGGACGGGCCGGTGATTGCGCCATTCGATCGCCGGCTGTTGTCACAGGCCGTGCAGAACATCGTCAAGAACGCCACTGAGGCGATCTCGGCGGTGCCCGAGGATGAGCGGGGCGAGGGGATGATTTCCGTCGTTCTCGACACGACCCATCCCGACTATTTCGTTCTTGCCGTGACGGATAATGGCAAAGGATTTCCGATCGAGGGGAGGCAACGGTTGCTGGAGCCCTATATGACGACGCGCGAAGGAGGCACGGGCCTCGGACTTCCGATCGTCGCAAAAATTCTCGAAGAGCATGGCGGGGGCATGGAGCTTGTCGATAACCCCAACGGACGGGGTGGACAGGTTCGCATGTGGCTACCAAAGACGAAGCATGTTGCATTTGATGAGGCGTCGGCCGGCCCTGCTGATACCGATACACGCGGGGTTGCCCTATGAGCGCTGATATTCTGGTCGTCGACGACGAAGCCGATATTCGGGATCTGGTCGCGGGTATTCTGGAAGACGAAGGTCACCGCACACGCACCGCCGGTTCTTCCGACGAGGCGCTTGCCTCGATCGAAGCGCGCCGGCCGCATCTGGTGTTTCTCGACATCTGGCTGCAGGGCAGCCGTCTCGATGGGTTGCAGGTGCTCGAGTTGGTGAAGGCCGACCATCCGGATCTGCCGGTTGTCATGATTTCGGGTCACGGCAATGTGGAGACGGCAGTTTCGGCAATCAAGTCTGGGGCTTACGACTTCATCGAGAAGCCGTTCAAGGCCGACCGCCTCGTGCTCGTGGCGGAGCGTGCGCTGGAAGCCTCGCGGCTGAAACGTGAAGTCCGCGACCTGCGGGCCCGCTCAGTCCAGGCAACCCGCATTGCCGGCAAGTCGGTGACCATCAACCAGTTGCGTCAGGCCGTGGAGCGCGCGTCGCCGACGAATGCGCGCATCCTCGTGACCGGGGCTCCGGGCTCCGGCAAGGAACTGACCGCACGGACGATTCACGGCCTGTCCGGCCGCGCCAACGGCCCCTTCGTGGTGGTGTCGGCTGCAACGATCACGCCGGACAACATGGAAGCCGAATTGTTCGGCATGGAGGGCGAGGACGGCAAAGGTCGGCGCGTCGGCGCGCTCGAGGAAGCCCATGGCGGCACGCTCTATCTCGACGAAATCGCCGACATGCCGCGCGAGACTCAGGGCCGGATCCTGCGCGTGCTGGTCGATCAGAATTTCCAGCGGCTCGGGGGCACGACGCGCGTCCATGTGGATGTGCGGATCATCTCCTCGTCGAGCCGCGACCTGCCGGCGGAGATCGCTGCCGGGCGCCTTCGCGAGGATCTCTTCCACCGTCTCGGCGTCGTCCCGATCCGCGTGCCGTCCTTGTCCGAGAGACGGGAAGACGTTCCGGAACTGATCGAGTTCTTCATGGACCAGATCTCGGCGACGACGGGCCTGCCGAAGCGCCGAATCGGCGAGGACGCGATGGCGGTCCTGCAGTCGCATGACTGGCCGGGCAACGTCCGCCAGCTCCGCAACAACGTCGAGCGCCTGATGATTCTCACCTCCGGCGAACCTGACGCGCCGATCACCACCGACATGCTGCCGACCGAGATCGGTGCGTTGGTGCCATCGACGCCGGGCGGGGCAGGGGGCGAGAAATTGATGAGCCTGCCGCTGCGCGAGGCCCGCGAGATCTTCGAACGGGAATATCTGCTGGCACAGATCGCCCGCTTCAGCGGAAACATCTCGCGCACGGCGGAATTCGTCGGTATGGAACGCTCGGCGCTCCATCGAAAACTGAAATCGCTGGGCATCGGCAACTAGATCCACCCAGCGAAAAATGTGCCATGACGGCAATTTAGGGGCGAAGGCCTCTTGCCTAACGGCAGGGTTCGCCCTGTAATAAGAAGGCCGGTCACCGACCGCACGAAAGCGGACAACCATATAAGCGGCCCCATAGCCAAGACCGGCGGCGATGGGCTGGCGAGGCAACTTTCATGGCGGGCGATCGCGCGCAAAATCTCCAGGACACTTTTCTCAATTATGTCCGGAAACAAAAAATTCCTCTGACGATCTTTCTGGTGAATGGCGTCAAATTACAGGGTGTCGTGACCTGGTTCGACAATTTCTGCGTCCTGCTTCGCAGGGACGGCCATTCTCAGTTGGTCTACAAGCACGCCATTTCCACAATCATGCCCGGTCAGCCGGTGCAGTTGTTCGACCCGGTCGACGAGGTGGGCGAAAAGGCCTGAAGTGACGGAACCGCGCACGCCAGGAGAAGAGCGCCTCTTGCAACTGGCCGAGCCTGAGAAAGAGGTCGCGGCCGGTACCAACACGCTCGTTGTCGGCCCCTATCTTATTCGCAAATGGCGGCTCGGCGGACCCCGCCAGCCGGAGGGCGAGGGCGCCAATCCCCGGCCGGCGGAAGCGCGTCTCGACGAGGCGGCAGGCCTTGCCGCAGCCATCGATCTCCACATCGTCCACACACTGATCGCGCCATTGAGCGCACCGCGGCCGGCGACCTATATCGGCAGCGGCAAGGTCGAAGAGATCGCCGGGCTGGTTCGCGCCGAGGAGATCGGTCTGGTGGTGATGGATTGCGCCCTCAGCCCGGTCCAGCAGCGCAATCTGGAAAAGGAATGGGGCGCCAAGGTCATCGACCGCACAGGGCTGATTCTCGAGATTTTCGGCCGGCGTGCGCGCACCAAGGAAGGCACGCTGCAGGTCGAACTCGCACACCTGTCCTACCAGAAGGGCCGCCTTGTCCGTTCGTGGACGCACCTGGAGCGCCAGAGAGGCGGCTTCGGCTTCCTCGGCGGTCCGGGCGAGACCCAGATCGAAGCCGACCGGCGGATGATTCAGGAACGCATGACGCGCATCGAGCGTGAGCTCGAGACGGTGGTGAAAACCCGTTCGCTGCATCGCAAAAGCCGGAGGAGGGTGCCTTACCCGATCATCGCCCTCGTCGGTTACACCAATGCCGGCAAGTCGACACTGTTCAACCGCATGACGGAGGCCGAGGTTCTGGCCGAGAACATGCTGTTCGCGACGCTGGATCCCACCTCGCGCGCGATCGATCTTCCGCACGGCGAGAAAGCGATCTTGTCGGATACCGTGGGGTTCATCTCCGATCTCCCGACCATGCTGGTAGCGGCGTTCCGCGCAACGCTGGAGGACGTCGTAGAAGCCGACGTGCTGCTGCATGTCCGCGACGTCTCGCACGGGGAATCCGACGCGCAGGCCGGCGACGTGGCAGTGGTCCTACGGGAGCTCGGCATCGATCCGGATGATACGAAGCGCATCGTCGAGGTCTGGAACAAGGCCGACCTCATATCGCCTGAGGACCGCACCAAGCTGGCGGCAAAATCAAGCCGCACCGATGAGGAACGCCGTCCGGTTCTCATCTCGGCGCTGACCGGGGAGGGCATTCCCGAACTCCTCTCGACCATCGAGGAGCACCTGTCCAAGGGTCGCGTGAGTTACCAGGTCGACGTGCTGCCCGAGGATGGGCAGGGGCTCGCATGGCTGCACGAGAACACAGAAATTCTCGACCGGGAGACGACCGAGGACGGGCATTCGATCCTGCGCGTGCGCGTGATGACCGGCAAGGAACCACGCTTTCTCAACCGGTTTCCCGGCGCCCAGACTCTATAGAGACCGAAGGGTCACGCGCGTTCGGCGTTCTTGGCCGCAACCCAGAGCTCTTCCATTGCCTCGAGGCTCGCATCGGTGAGGGTCCTGCCCTGCAGCGCGAGAGCCTTCTCGACGGCTCCGAATCGCCGTTCGAACTTCGCATTGGTGCGTCGCAACGCGGTCTCCGGGTCGATGCCGTAGTGGCGGGCGAGATTGGCGGCGGCAAACAGGAGGTCGCCGATTTCATCCTCGATCCGGTCGCGATCGCCGGACGCCGCCGCCTCGCTGACCTCGTCCAGTTCCTCGTGGATCTTGTCAACGACCTGCGCGGCGTTCGGCCAATCGAACCCGACTTTGGCAGCCTTGGCGGTGAGCTTTTGCGCCCGCGTCAGGGCGGGCAGGGCTGCCGGAATGCCCCCGAGAAAGCCCTCGTCCGGTTCCGCCGGCATTCCCATTTTCACGCGGGCTTCCCGTCGCTCGCGCTTCTCTGCCAGCTTGATCTCGTCCCACAGGTGCTTGACCTCGGCCGGCGACAGGTTCCGCGCCGCATCGAAGACGTGAGGGTGGCGCCGGACGAGCTTCGTGGTGATGGCTTCCACCACGTCGCCGAAGCCGAACGCGCCTTGTTCGCTGGCCATCTGGGCATGAAAGATGACCTGAAGCAGCAGGTCTCCCAGTTCGTCCCGCAGATCGGCGAGGTCGCCCCGCTGGATGGCGTCCGCGACCTCGTAGGCTTCCTCGATCGTGTACGGCGTGATCGACGCGAAGGTCTGTTCCAGATCCCACGGACAGCCGCTACCGGGCGCCCGAAGCGCTGCCATGATCTCGAGAAGCCGGGAGATGTCGGATGAAGGCGTCACGTTGTGCTCCTTATCGGTAGGGCTTCATAGCCCGTCGGGGAGGCGCAATGCCAGCGGCTTGATGGATGCGGGTCGCGAAGCCCACCGCAGGGCAGGCGACGGCGGGCCGGAGGCGACAAAAAACGCAATTTTCCCAATGAACTCCGGATCTTGACAGGCCCGACCGGCGTTCATAACTCAGAGTCGCCAAGGCCTTTTAGGGCTTGGGCAAGTCCGGCGCCGGCGGGTGTCCGGCGCGATTATGGTTACGTTGCTCAATGGAGGATGTAGCTATGAGAGCAGCTTTTGATCTGTCCCCGCTTTATCGCTCGACCGTCGGTTTCGAACGGCTCGTCGATATGCTCGATCAGGCGACCCGCGTCGAATCCATGACGAACTGGCCGCCTTACAACATCGAGAAGTTCGGCGACGACGCATATCGCATTACGATGGCGGTCGCGGGTTTCTCGCCCGATGAGATTGAACTTGTCCAGCAGGAAAGCGCGCTGTCGGTGAACGGCCAGAAGCACGCCGAGCCCGAGGACACGCAAGTCCTGCACCGGGGCATTGCGACCCGCGCTTTCAAACAGACCTTCAATCTCGCGGACCACGTGAAGGTCACGGGTGCGAGCCTCGAGAACGGCCTGCTGACGATCGATCTCAAGCGGGAAATTCCGGAAGCGCTGAAACCGCGGCGCATTGCGATATCGACCGGCACGGCCCCCGAGGCTCAGCCTCAAATTATCGAGCATCAGCCCGAGGCGCCGAGCAAGGCCGCATAAAAACAAGGCGGCGGTCGGTCGATCGCCGCCGCAAGCTCCAGTGGGAATGGGAGGAATACGAGAAACAGAAAAGGAGAGAACCATGAACATGCGTGATCTTATCCCTTGGAATCGCAACGAGCAGGTTCCGGGACGCTATCGCGAGGAGAGCGACCCGTTCATGACCTTGCATCGTGAGATGAACCGGCTCTTCGACAACGTGCTCCGCGGCTTCGAGGCCGCACCGCTGGTAGGCGGCCTCAGCCGCATGGGCGGCTGGCCGAGTGTCGAAGTGACGGAGACGGACAATGACGTGCACGTCTCGGCCGAACTGCCTGGCATGGACGAGAAGGACATCGAGGTGCTGATGAACGACGGCATCCTGACGATTCGCGGTGAAAAAAGATCCGAGGTGGAAGACAAGGCGCGTTCCTTCAGCGAACGTTCCTATGGCCGCTTCGAACGTCGCATCCCGCTGCCGTGGGAGGTCGAGGAGGACAAGATCCAGGCCTCGTTCCGAAACGGCGTCCTCGCCATCGCACTGCCAAAATCGCCGCGCGCCGCCGAGCAGGTGCGCCGCATTCCGATCAACCGTGAGGAGACGACCAAGCACTAATGGGTGTCGCACGGATGAGCCGGTTGCCCCTTGAGGCCCGGCTCATCCGGTGTTGGAGACCTGCTGGCGCTTGCCACAGGACCAAGTGGATTGAAATGCTCGAAAGGTCTCAAGAAGGGACGCATCAATAGGAGTGGTCCGCCCTTACAGGTTTATTCGCATAAGATATATTATGGAACGTTCCTCCATCCACGGATCGCAAAACCGGTCCGTTGGTGAACCCAACGGCTCGCCGCGAGTTTTCAGCAACTGACGGAACGGCTGAATGCCGGGTCTCCGTCGCCGGCCCGGCCGTCTCACGCGTCTCGTCGGTTCATGCAACGGAGAGCCCAGATGCAAAATCCAAGTCCGCAGATGCAGCGTTGTATTGAGGCCTGCCTGAAATGCTACCAGGCCTGCTTTGGCACGGCGATGAACCATTGCCTGGAGAGCGGCGGCCAACACACGGAGCCGGCGCATTTCAGGCTCATGATCGCCTGCTCGGAGATTTGCCGGACGAGCGCCCATTTCATGCTGATGAACTCCGAGCACCACACCCATGTCTGCCGGGAATGTGCCGAGATCTGCGAGCAATGCGCGAACGATTGTGAACGCATTGGCGACATGGATGCCTGCGTGAGCGCCTGTCGCGATTGCGCCGCGGAATGTCGCAAGATGGCAGGCTGATCAATCACTCGTGCCCGAACGTCATCCCGTCGAAGGCCGGCTCCACATGGTCCGGTAATTGCCGGCGTAATTCCTCGTAATCGAGGTCCGAATGGAGGTTGGTGAGGACCGCCCGCCGCGGCTTCACCTCGGCGATCAGGTCCAGGGTCTCGCGTACCGAGAAATGCGTGGGATGCGGTGTGTAGCGCAGGGCGTCGATGATCAGCACGTCGAGGCCCCGCAGGACCTCCATGCTGTCCGCCGGCATGTGGTTCACATCCGGAGCGTAGGCGATATCGCCGAAGCGGAAGCCGTAGGCATCCATATCGCCGTGGATCATCCTGAACGGCGTGGCTGTGATCGCGCCCCCGGGGCCGGAAATCGCCGTGGGCGCTTCCCGGTCGAGATGGTGGGCCACCAGGATCGGCGGATAGCCGCTGCCCGCCGGCGCCTCGAAGCAATAGCCGAACCGCGCCTGCAGAAGCTCGCTCGTCATGCGGTCGGCGTAGATGGGGATCTTGCGACGCATGGCGATGACGAGTGGCCTGAGATCATCGATTCCATGGACGTGGTCGGCGTGCGAATGGGTAAAAAGCACCGCATCCAGCCGTTTCACGTGCGCTTCCAAAAGCTGCTCGCGCAGATCCGGCGACGTGTCCACCAGAACCGTGGTCGTGCCGCCACCATTGGTCGTCTGGACCAGCACGGAGCAGCGCCGGCGGCGGTTCTTGGGATTATGCGGGTCGCACGCGCCCCACCCGGCCGCGACCCGTGGGACGCCGCCGGATGAACCGCAGCCGAGAATCGTCACCGTATAGGTCATGAGGCGAAAGCCGTTCCGCGGTCTGCATCGGCCGCCTTGGCCTTCCTGAAAAGCCGGTAGAAATTGTCGGTCGTGATGCGGGCGATGTCCGCCTCGCCGACGCCCACCACCTCCGCCAGAACGCGCGCCGTTTGCGCGACATAAGCCGGCTCGTTCGTCTTGCCGCGATAAGGCATCGGCGCGAGATACGGCGCGTCGGTTTCCACGAGCAGCCGGTCGCGCGGGACCGATGCGGCGATCTCGCGAATGTCCTCGGAATTCTTGAATGTCAGGATGCCGGAGAAGGAGACGTAAAGGCCCAGTTCCACGCCCACAGCCGCCAGTTTCGCGCCTGACGAGAAGCAATGGAGGACGGCATCGAAGCGCCCTCTTCCCATTTCGTCGGAGAGAATTTCGATCATGTCCTCATCGGCGTTGCGCGCGTGGATGATCAACGGCAATTGGGCGCTTCGCGCCGCCGCAATATGGGTCCGGAAAACCTGCCGCTGCACGTCGCGCGGGCTCTTGTCGTAGTGATAATCGAGCCCCGCCTCGCCGATGGCGATGCATCGCGGGTGGCGGGCCAGTTCGACGAGCCGTTCGGCCGGCACATCGGGCTCGCTCGCCGCGTTGTGCGGATGCGTTCCAATGGTGAAGAACACCGCCTCGTGGGCCTCCGCCAATTCCCGGTAGGTGTCATGGCGCGACACGAAGGTCGAGATCGTCACCATGCGGCCGATGCCGGCGGCGGACGCCGCGTCGAGGACCGCGGGCAGCCTGCTTTGAAGATCCGGAAAATCGAGGTGGCAGTGACTATCGACCAACATGTGCGGGTGAGCCCCCTCCTCCACCGATTCCGGGTTCCGATCCGGCGTGATATCCGCCTTCTTAGAGCATGGCCCGGAAAAGTGGAATCCGGCTTTTCCGAAAAGCCCTCCCACGAAGGTCAAGGCCGACTTGGCTGTTACCGTTGCTGCTCTCGAATCAAAGCAGATTTCCGCATTGGCAGCGTTACGCGACGGCGCGACTGCGCTACACTGAGGCCATGTCCGCTTCATCTACGACATTCCGCCGACTCCAGCCCGGCGACGTCGCGTTTCTTCGCAAGCTGAACGCATTGTTCGGCGAGGCGTTCGCCGACCGCGAGACATACGCAGCGGAGCCGCCGAGCGACGCCTACCTGGAGGGCCTGCTCGCGAAAGACCACATCATTTCCATCGTGGCGCTGAGGGGCGACCAGGTCGTGGGCGGACTCGTCGCCTACGAACTCGACAAGTTCGAGCGGGCGCGCCGAGAGTTGTATATCTATGACCTTGCCGTCAGCGAGGAGCATCGCCGACAGCGCGTCGCCACCACCCTCATCGAGCATCTGCGCGAAATCGCCGCTCGGCGCGGCGCCTGGGTCGTCTATGTTCAGGCCGATTACGGCGACGACCCGGCCATCGCGCTCTATGAGAAGCTTGGGGCTCGCGAGGACGTGCTGCATTTCGATATCGCGGTTGAACCATTGCGTCGTTAGGCGAGACAACCCAAGGTCGGGAGCTAAGGCCTATTGCGAGGCCTGTTGAATGTCGTCCTTGGTGGCATTGCACAGCCGCTGGATGACGAGATCCCGATGCCTGAGTAACGGCTGCTCCTCCTCGTATTCCTGCGGCGGCATCAGCGGCAACGTCAGGCAGACGCTCTGGGCGGGCAGCACATCGCACCAATCCGCAATCAACTGCTTGTAGGACGTTCCCACGGCTCTGATGTTCCGGTCGAGGTCATAGAGCCCGACCGGGGAAATCCGATCGTTTTCTTCCCGAAGCGCCGTGTCCCAGTCGATCTGATCCGTCAGCGAATACCAGGTGAAGCCGAGAATCGGCACGCCGGTATTGCGCACCCGAAGCACGTTCGCCCATTGCTTCCACAGCCAGTTGACCGCCTCGTCGCCTCTCGGACCTTCCATGAGGTTGGTCTCGGTGTGCATCACCGGCAGCATGAAGCGGTCGTAATATTGCCGCGTGATCTCATCATAGCCGAAGACATCCCCGGCAGACACCGTCGAACCATTCGCATGAACACGGTGCTCGTTGGTGACGTAGTAATCGTTCCCCATGATGCAGTGGTGGCGCAGGGAGGAACGATTGAGGAAGAAGTGATATTCCTCCCGCGTCATCCCGTTATCCATGATGAATTCGTACATCTCGGAATCGACGCGGCGCCCATAGTTGAGATCGAGCGAGAGAAAGCGCTTGGCGTTCATGACCTCCGCGGGCTTGATCGCTGCCGGATTCTCGGCGTGGAAGTATTCGGACGACTCGCTCTGGATGAAGATCGCGTCATGCCGCACCTCCAGGATGCGTGCCATCGCCAGCACATTCGCCTTGACCAGATGCTTCAACGCGGTGACGAACGCATGATCGGTGGTGAGTTGCTCGTTCCACCAGCCATAGGACGCCGAGAAGAGTGCGCACACAAACATCTCGTTGATCGGCGTGTAGAGCTGAACCCAGGGGAACCGCCGAGCAAAGGCTTCGGCATAGGATGCGAAGAGTTCGGGAAAATCCGGGTTCTGGAAATTGCCGAGCCAGTCGGGCACGCCGAAATGGCAAAGATCGACGATGGGGATGACGTTGAGGCGCTTGAGCTCGCCGAAGGTCATGTCGGCGAACGACCAGTCATAGCGCCCGGGACCGATGAAGGTCGTGTGCAGCGGCGGGCCGTATCTCAGGACCTGGATGTCGAGATCGGCCAGCAGCGAGAAATCCGTCCGCCAGTGCTTGTAGTGGCCGCATTTCTCCATCTCGTCGATGCGGGTGCGGCCATTATTGATCGTCGGGATGCTGTTCTCGATCCCGGTCGCAAACATGAAAGTCGTAAACATGTCTTCTCCCGCTGGAGGCCGGAACGGCCCAGCCAAGCGGAAGCGTCAGGCCTCCGCCTCGATGTAACGCGGGAAGATGGGTGCAGGTTGCGGCAGGGCCCGGCCGGCCACGAGCCTGTGCGTGGGACCGACATGCGCCAGCGCCCGGTCCTCCGGCGCGACGCCGAGCAGATCCAGCAGCCGGGCGGCGGCCTCCGGCACGAAGGGCTGAGCCAGAATGCCGACCGCGCGCAGGACCTCGGCCGTGACGTAGAGCACGCTCGCCATCCTGGCCGGATCGTCCTTCCGCAGCTTCCATGGCTCCTGCGAGGCGAAATAGCGGTTCGCTTCCGCCACCACGGCCCAGATTTCCGCCAAGGTGGTGTGCAGGGCGTAATCCGCCATGGCCGCCCTCGCCTTCGCCGGCAAGCCGTCGGCGAGCCACAGCATGTCCTTGTCGGCCTGAGAAAATTCGCCCGGCAGGGGCACCGCCGAGTCGCAGTTCTTCGCGATCATCGACAGTGAACGCTGCGCCAGGTTGCCGAGATCGTTGGCAAGATCCGCGTTGATGCGGTTGACGATCGCCTCGTGCGAATAATTGCCGTCCTGGCCGAAGGGGACTTCGCGCAGGAAGAAATAGCGCAGCTGATCGACGCCGTAGGTGTCGGCGAGCGAGAACGGATCGATCACGTTGCCGACCGATTTCGACATCTTCTCGCCGCGGTTGAACAGGAACCCGTGCCCGAAAACCCCCTTCGGCAAAGGCAGGCCCGCCGACATCAGGAAAGCCGGCCAATAAACCGTGTGGAAGCGAACGATGTCTTTGCCGATGATGTGGACGTCGGCCGGCCAGTAATGCCACCGGTCGGAATTTTCATCCGGGAAGCCGCAGCCGGTGATGTAGTTCGTCAGCGCATCGACCCAAACATACATCACGTGCTTCGGGTCGCCGGGGACCGGCAGGCCCCAGTTGAACGTGGTGCGGCTGATCGACAAATCCTGCAAGCCGCGGCGGACGAAGCTGACGATCTCGTTGCGGCGTGTCTCGGGGCTGACGAAGCCCGGGTTGTCCCGGTAGAGATCGAGCAGCCGGTCCTGATAAGCGGAGAGACGGAAGAAATAGCTCTCCTCCTCGATCCATTCGACCGGTGTTCCGGTCGGCGCGTGCCAGCTTCCGTCCGGCTGTTTCGTCAGCTCGCTTTCGTCGTAATAGGCCTCGTCGCGCACCGAGTACCAGCCGGAATACTTGGAGAGGTAGATATCCCCCCTCTCCTCCATCCGGCGCCAAAGTTCCTGCGTCGAGGCCAAGTGGTCCTTATCCGTGGTGCGGATGAAACGGTCGTAGGAGGCGCCCATCCGGTCGGCCATGGCCTGGAACTTCGCCGCCATCTCGTCGACGAGCGCTTTCGGGGTCGTCCCGCTCCGATCGGCCGTCTGCTGGATCTTGAGCCCGTGTTCGTCCGTGCCGGTCATGAAGAACACATCGTAGCCATCGATGCGCTTGAAGCGCGCTACGGCATCGGACGCGATGATTTCATACGCATGCCCGATATGCGGGGCGCCGTTCGGGTAGGAAATGGCCGTGGTGATGTAGAATTGTTCTTTCGCGGCCATGGGCAACCTTCGTCGAGTTCCTGAAGAGACGCTTTTTAAGCCTTCACGCCGTTCGGCGCACGGCATCCGCCAGATCATCGAACATGCCGAGAACGAGCGGGCGGCGGTCGAGATTGTAGATGTCGATCTCGCGTGCCTGCCGGCCGATCTTCTCACATACCTCCACAAGCGGCGCAAGGCGCGCAGCACCAACGTTCTCCGCCTGATGAAGCCGCATCGAGACCCACCGTTCGACCGTCTCCAGCGCCAATTCGTAGCTCGCGTCGGCATCCCGCCTCGCAAGGGCCTCGCTGAGCGCGAGAATCTGCTTCGGATCGGCGCGGGGGAGATTGTCGAGAACCGCATGGATCTGGGCGACCAGCGCCACCTTCTCGGCGTCGAGCAATTCGAGCGTGCGCCGGACCGAGCCCTCCCCCAATCGCCGCGCCTGGGCGAGCAGGTCCTGTGGAACATCGGTCCATGGAGCGCCCAGCGATGTGATGGCGGCCGTCACATCGGCCTCTGCAAGGGGCCGCAGCAGCAGGCGGCGACACCGGGAGCGGATGGTTGGGAGCACCCGCTGCGGGGCGTGGCTGACGATGAGGAAAATCGACCGCGGCGGCGGCTCCTCGACGACCTTGAGCAGCGCGTTCGCGCTCGATGCCGTCAGGTCTTCGGCGCTGTCCACGATGCAGACCCGATAGCCGCCATCAGCCGCGGTGGAGCCGAACATGTTCAGCGTCTTGCGAACCGCCTCGACCGGAATGGTCGTGGAGGCGGCCTTCTTGTCCGTGGCCGGCGCGCGGCGCAGGACCGCGAGGTTGGGATGGGACAGAACCGCAACCTGACGCGCAACGCGGGAATCCGGCGCGCAATCGAGCGTGTTGATGGAGCGATCATGGCTTCTGACAGGATCGAGCACCGCGCGGGCGACGCGGTAGGCCAGCGTCGCCTTGCCGATCCCCTGCGGTCCGCCGATCAACCATGCGTGATGCAGCCTGCCCTGGCGAAGCCCTTCGAGAAAGGCGTTTTCCCCTTCGGAATGGCCAAAAAATGCGAATTGCTCGCGCGGGTGCGGCGCGCCTTCGAATCCGTCAAGCTCCGTCTCGCTGGTCTCACGAGCCATCGGTCGCCCTCACTTGAGCGCCGACCAGTTTCGGCAGCCGTGTCTGCACCGCGTCCCAGATGGCGGCCTCGACCTCGTCGGGCGTGCGATCGGCGGCGATCACCAGGCATCTTTCGGGTTCGGCTCTGGCGATCGCCAAAAACGTCTCGCGCAGTTTGCTGTGAAACGCGATGTCTTCCTCCTCGAAGCGATCGACACCCTCGCCTTTGGTCTCGCGACGAGCCCCGGCACGCAGCAATCCGGTCTCGGGCGGCAGGTCCAGAATAAGCGTGAGGTCCGGTTTGAGCCCGTTCAGCGCCGCACGCTCAAGCGCGTTGATGAGGCTGGCATCGACATTGCCGGAGGCGCCCTGGTAGGCGCGGGTCGAATCGGCGAAGCGATCGCACAGGACGTGGACCCCTTCGCGCAACGCGGGCGCGATCATGTGGTCGATATGGTCGATCCGGGCGGCCGTGAATAAAAGTGCCTCGGCGAAGGCGCCGAGCGGTTTTGCCTTTCCGCCCAGAATGAACGCGCGGATCTCTTCGGCATAAGGAGACCCGCCGGGTTCGCGCGTGGCGACCACCGTCTTGCCCAGGGACTCGAGCCTCGCTCGCAGCCTTGCGATCTGGGTCGACTTGCCGGCCCCCTCCCCGCCCTCGAATGTGATGAATCGGCCCGCCATCAAATACCGCTGAACGCATCCGAGATGGCGCGCCGAACCCAGCCGGTGCTGACCTCGAGCAGGCCGTCGAAGGCCCGCTGCGGCAAGGTTCCGACCTCAACATCCTCGCTGGCATAGAGCGGCATTTCGAGGGCCTTCATATCGCCCCGGGTCACCTCGATACGGGCAACCTGAGCGCCTTTCCTGATCGGAGCCTTGAGCGGACCTTGATAGACGATGCGGGCCGAGAGCCGCTCGCCCTCCCCGCGACGCACGAGTACACGAACCGGCCGCTCGGAGACAAGCGCCAGGGAGCGCCGGTCCCCGCCAAACACCTGCGCATCCCCGACCACCTGTCCGGCCTCGAAGAGCAGATGCGGCTCGTAGGAGCGGAAACCCCATTCGAGCAGCTTCCGGGATTCGGCGGCCCGGTCGCGGGCGGTCTTCAGGCCGTTGACCACCACGATCAGGCGCTGCCCGTTCTGAACCGCCGAGCCTGACAGGCCGTAGCCGGATTCATCCACATTGCCGGTCTTCAAACCGTCGGCGCCGATATCCATCGCCAGCAGCGGATTGCGGTTCTGCTGACGGATCTTGTTCCAGGTAAACTCGCGCTCGCCAAACATCTTGTAGAGATCGGGGTAGGCCTCGATCACGAAACGCGAGAGCGCCGCAAGTTCGCGAACCGTCACTTTCTGCTCGGGATCGCTATAGCCGGTGGAGTTGCGGAAGGTCGACTTCGTCAGGCCGATCTGACGCGCGCGGTCGTTCATCAGGCGGGCGAAGTTTTCCTCGGTGCCGGAGATCCCCTCCGCGAGCGCGATGGCCGCATCATTGCCCGACTGGACGATCAGGCCGCGGAGCAGGTCCTCCAGGCGAATGGCGGTATTGACGTTGGCGAACATCGCCGATCCGCCGGAACCCGCCCCGCCCTTCTTCCATGCATTGACGGAGATCGTGAACTCGCTGTCCATTCTTAGCCGGCCGTTCTTCAACTCGTTGAAGACGACCTCCGCGGTCATGATTTTGGCCATGCTTGCGGGAGCTACGAGCTCGTCGGCGTTCTTTTCGAACAGGACGGCGCGGGTGTCCGAATCCACCAGAATCGCGGTGGGCGCAATGGTCTGAAACGACTGTGCGCCGGCTTCGTGTCCGGTGACAAAAAACAACGCCAACGCACTGACAACGCTGGCAATCACTATGCTGCGATGTGGTGTTTTTTGGTACAATTTCTCAGACATGCCGACTCTTCCCTTGGGAGAGTTGGAATCTGTAGCATGGCGGCAGCAAATCAACGCCACGCTTCTTTCCAAGTGGCGCACGGAGTGCTCGCGACAGACACACCGGGTGTTCCGTCGCACCAGTTGGCGGGTGGACGCCGCGCGGGCGCAGCCCGCGACGACACCCGAACTACCGGGTCACGAAAAGCGAACGATCCAGCGGAGCAAAGCCGCTGTTCTTCTGGAAGCCGGCGGCCGATGTTTCGTTGGCTGCATAATAGAGTCCCGCCGCGGCCGGACGTGCTTGCACCAGCGCTGGTGAAAGCGAGCTCACCTTGACTGGGGTGGTCGCGCTCGGGATCGTGCCAAGATCAAACGGCCGTTCGGGCGGCAGCGGAACAGCGCTTGCGACCGGAATGCCGACCGGCTCGGCAGCCGCCATCATCACGCGAGGCGCCGCATAGGTCTGAACCGGCTCGAGGGGCTGCGAGGCGCGTGCAACCGCCTGCTCACGCATGGGAGCCGGGCGAGGCGTCACCTCGGCGAGCATCGTCGGACGCGAGCCGTTGATCGTCGCCGCAGACCCGTCCGTGCGCAGGCTCGCGAGCAGAATGCGGTCGTCGCTGCCATTGGTCGAGGCGCGGCCCACATATTCCACGCGCACCCGTGCCGTGCCCTGATGCTTGAAGCCGAGGGCGAGGGCGGCACGCTCCGATACGTCGATGATGCGATTGCCGTGGAACGGTCCGCGGTCGTTCACGCGAACGATCATCGAGTGACCGTTCTGGGTATTCGTCACCCGCGCATAGCTCGGGAGCGGCATAGTGGTGTGAGCGGCGGCGACCGAGCCGCGATCGAACACTTCGCCGTTGGCTGTCCGGCGGCCATGGAAGTTCGAGCCGTACCAGGAGGCCAGGCCTTCATTCTTGTAGTCGGGATTCGCGCGCGGCACATAAGTGCGGCCGGCGACGGTGTAGGGCTTGCCCACATGCTCACGTCCACCACCCTTGGGCACGGGCTCGCCCTCACGCACCACGCGCGGGCTGGCTGCGACGCCGTATTTGGGATCGATGCCGCTGCGAACATTCGACGAGCAATTGGCCGCAGTGAGTGCGATGGCAGTGACGCCCGCAATGCGAAGAAGTGGAAAAGTCCGGCGCGAGGCTGTCGCCCCGTTCTGTCCAACTTTCGATTCGGCGCAATCTGACTGCATCGCGATCTGCATTCCCTCGACCGCCCGAGGCGCGGCCAGCTTCACAATTCCCGAAAAGCCCCAGGCGTGGCCGTCCGGCGGCTAAAAGAAGGTGAAATGCCGGCTGTTGTCAATGGAGAAGCTAGCATAGTAAGAACATTGTTTCTAAACGTTATAAAGCGAAAATGTTCAGTGAGTTGCGCGATTTTTCGCAACGTCGATGGCAAGTAAAAACAGCCTCCGGCTCAACGGGGCGACCTTGCTTCCCCCGCAATCGTCCGGCCGAAACTGGCACAAACCGCCATATTGTCGAAGCATCTTAAACTCATCAAACGTAACGGCTTAGCTCTACTTCTTCACGAACGACCCGAGCAGCTGACACAACCCCTTCGCTCCCGAGACGGGAATGGTGTTAACCTTATGGCCCGAATCCGCGAGATCGCGGTCTCTAATCCCCTGCTTTTTCCCGCGGTGATGCGTTTGCGTCACATCACTCAGGGGCGGAATGGCTCGACTGATCATTGCTGCCCGGTCTTCATCATGGGCGCGCATGGTTAACGGAAGACTAATCACGCGTGTCCATTCGGCCTGTTCGTCAATTCCTGCGGGTCCGGACCCGACCCATATATCGTCACCCGCCCCTCCCCGGCCTGCTGTCTGTTGACGGATACCGCGCCGCGGCCTTAGACAGCAGGAGCCGCGCGACTGGCGGCCCGTATCATGACGGGCCTCTCACCTGCAGGAAGGGTGGCCGAGTGGTTTAAGGCAGCGGTCTTGAAAACCGCCGTGGGTGCAAGCCCACCGTGGGTTCGAATCCCACCCCTTCCGCCATATCTGATGAAGTGAGCGTCCCCGACACTTCCCCCAGCGGAGGCAGGGCCATGGACCAGAGCGAAATCGAGGCTGTTCGGGCGCTGCTGAGTTCGAAACCTCGGCCGGTCGGATGGGCGGAACGACGCCAGCGGCTCGACGAGGTGGGATCGGTTTGGCCTGTTGCCGAGGACATCAGGCTCGAACAGGTGGATGTGGATGGCGTGCCCGGAGAGTGGTCGATTGCTCCCGAGAGCGATGCCGCGCGCGTTCTCCTGTTCTTCCATGGTGGCGGCTATTGCTCGGGCTCGATCCTCAGCCATCGCCGCCTGGTGACCGAGGCCGGCCGGGCAGCCGGAATCCGCACTCTCGCAATTGCTTATCGCCTCGCACCGGAGAACCCGTTTCCCGCAGCGGTGGACGACGCCCTGGCGGCATGGCGCTTCTTGCGACGGCAGGGCGTCGAGGCGAGACACATCGCGCTCGGCGGCGACAGTGCGGGGGGAGGTTTGACGCTGGCCCTGATCGGCCGGCTGCAAAAGGATCGCGAGGAGCTTCCCGCCTGTGCGTGGTTGTTGTCGCCTTGGACGGACCTGACCATGTCCGGTTCCACGCTCGCCACGAAGGATAGCGTTGATCCCATCATCCACGGAGGCTACCTCCACGAACTGGCCGATGCCTACCTGCCCGGCGGCATCGACCGACGGGACCCCCGTGTTTCCCCCCTCTACGCCGATCTCGCGGGCCTGCCGCCGACCCTGATCCAGGTCGGGTCGGATGAAACGCTGCTCGAGGACGCTACGCGTTTCGTCACCGCCGCGGGCGCCGCAGATGTGGCCGTCACGCTCGAGGTGTGGCCGTACATGATTCACGCTTGGCCGCTGTGGAATGCGCATCTGGAGCCCGGCCGTCGGGCTCTCGCCAAGGCTGGGGCCTTCATGCGTCAGTATCTCTGAGGGTGCGAGCCGACAGGGGCGCGACTGCGGTCGGCTCTGGGTCAAAACACGATGCCTATCCAGGGAACGCCGACAGTTTGCTCTCCAGCCGTGCAACGGGGGTTCCCGCTGTGCGTTAGTGGATCATGACGAATTCGCTCAAGCTTCGTTCGGCGCAGCCCAACGGAACTCCCGGTGTGGTCGCGTCGGCTGTATACCTGAGAGGCCGACGCGTGGCCGATATCCCCATAGAAGAGGCTGGCGACTGGTCGCGCAAACCTGGTCATGTTGTCTGGATCGGCGTGCACGAGCCCAGCCTGGATCTCCTGCGGCATCTCCAGGCTGAGTTTGGCCTGCATGACCTTGCCATCGAGGATGCGCTCAAAGCTCATCAGCGCCCCAAACTCGAACAATATGGCGATGCCTTGTTCGTCGTTGCTCGAACCGCCCAGATGCTGGACAGGCGCATTGCCTTTGGCGAGACGCATCTGTTCGCCGGGCGTGGCTATGTGGTCTCCGTCCGCCACGGTGCATCGACCTCATACACGCCGGTGCGCGCGCGCTGCGAGGCGGCTCCGGCCGCGCTATCGGACGGGGAAGACTTCATCCTCTATGCGATTCTTGATTTCATCGTCGACAACTACATGCCGGTGATCGAGGCGATCCAGTCAGAGGTGGAGCCGATCGAGGATAGCATTCTGACCGAAGCCCCGACCGAGACTCATGTGCGACGGCTCTATCAGCTTCGCCGTGACCTCCTGCGCCTGCGCAACGCAGCGGTCCCGCTGGTGGAGGTCTGCCGGCGCCTTGAGCAACCGGGACTGCCCGGTATCGATGCCTCCATGTACCCGCACTTCCGCGATGTCTCCGATCACATCCGAAGGGTTCAGGAGGAGATTGAGTCTCTGCGCGAGGTGCTGGCGTTCGCATTCGAGACCTGCCTGATGACCGGACAGGCGCAGCAAACCGAGATCACGCGCAAGCTTGCGGCGTGGGCCGCAATCCTGGCGGTTCCGACTGCGGTGGCGGGAATTTACGGCATGAACTTCGAGGTCATCCCGGAGCTGCGATGGAGGTATGGTTACGCGCTTGTGCTGACAGCCATCATCTCGGTTTGCGGTTGGCTGTACTGGCGCTTTCGTCAAAACCGATGGCTTTGAACAGCCAAGCTTAATCCAAACCGTTCTACCGAAGATGTCCTTGTTTTCCGGTCAGCGATCAGCGGGCCGTGGACCGTGGTGGATCAAACCCGCTTAGGCGTCGCGAACTGACGATAGCTATACCTCCGATTGGTGCAAGGTCCGGACCTTCCTTTGCTGGAAATGCCGGGGAGCTTTCCAAGGCGGGCACCGACGAAGCGAAAGGGTTATCCGTGTTCTCTTTTCGACCTCAGGCGAACCGCTTGGCGCCGGCAACGCAGAGAATAACAAGGCCTGTCGCGGCGATCATCGTCCAGGCGACGGGCTCATGAAGCAGGAGACCCGCCAGCGCCAGGCCGAAGAAGGGCTGGAGCAGTTGCAGCTGCCCGACGCCGGCAATGCCCCCAAGTGCGAGGCCGCGATACCAGAAGACGAAGCCGATCAACATGCTGAAGATCGAAACATAGGCGAGCCCGAACCAGGCCGGACTGCCGATCCCGCTCCAGGATCGCGGCATCGTAGTCAGCGCGAGCGCCGCCATCATCGGCAGCGCCAAAAGCAGAGCCCATGAGATGACCTGCCAGCCGCCGAGCCGTCGGGACAGTGTGGCTCCTTCGGCATAACCGAGGCCGCAGAGAACGATGGCGGCCACCATCAGCAGATCGCCCGTGAGCGAACCTGCGCCGCTGTTGACGAGGGCAAAGCCCGCGACCGTTGCAGCACCGAGGCCCGAGAACAGCCAGAAGACCGGTTTCGGCCTCTCGCCGCCGCGCAGGACGCCGAAGATGGCGGTCGCAAGCGGCAGGAGGCCGACGAAGACAATGGAATGCGCCGAGGTAATGTGCTGGAGCGCAAGCGCCGTCAGCAGCGGGAAGCCGACCACGACGCCGAGCGCGACCACGGCAAGCGAGACAAGATCGCTGCGTCCAGGCCGCACCTGCCGGAGGAGGACGAGGAAGGCTGCCCCAAGAAGCGCGGCGATCACTGCGCGGGCCGAGGTCAGAAACAACGGCGAGAAGTCGCCGACAGCAACCCGCGTGGCCGGCAACGAGCCGCTGAAGATAATGACGCCCAAGAGGCCGCTGCCCCACGCATCTGTCGTTCGATCCATGTTCCCTCGCTGACAGGACACGAGACCCTTAGGGTTTCGAGGCTGGCAGAGACAGAGACAATGCAATACAATTTGATAAAACTGTATGGATATAAGAAGCCACACAATCAGCGGGAGCGCGAATGAAGGACGGGGAACTCACTCGCACGGGCGAGGTGATGGCGGCCATTCGCATGAAGGTGGCGAGCCGTGCCCTCGTCTCCGGTGACCGGCTGCCCTCGATCCGGCGCTTCGCCGCGACCATGGGCGTGTCACCCTCCACCGTGGTTGAAGCCTATGATCGTCTCGCGGCGGAGGGCCTGATCCGCGCCCGGCGCGGTTCCGGCTTCTACGTCGCCGGCACGGGCATGCCGGCGATGGCGCTTGCAGCAACGGAGCCGTCGCGCGACCGGGCCGTCGATCCATTCTGGGTTTCGCGGCAGTCGCTCGACGCGGATCCCGCGGTGATGAAGCCCGGCTGCGGCTGGCTGCCAGCGGACTGGATGCCGAATCCCGCCCTTCGCCGCGCCTTGCGGACACTCGCACGGGCCGATGATGCGGTGCTCGCCGATTACGGCAGCACGCGCGGCTCGCCACTCTTGCGCCGATTGCTGCTCGGACGGTTTGCCGAGGAGGGGATCGAGGCTTCACCTGACCAGCTCATGCTGACGGCTTCGGGAACGCAGGCGATCGACCTGATCTGCCGTTTCCTGCTGCGGCCTGGCGACACGGTGTTGGTGGACGACCCATGCTATTTCAACTTTCAGGCACTGCTTCGGGCGCATCAAGTCAGGATGACCGGCGTGCCTTACACGCCCTCCGGGCCCGATATGGCGGCTTTCGAGTCAACCCTGACGGCGGAGCGACCCCGCCTCTACATCACCAACTCCGCGCTCCATAACCCGACCGGCGCCACCCTCTCGCCGCAGACGGCATACAGGCTCTTGAGCGCAGCCTCGGCTCACGATCTGACGATCGTCGAGGACGACATCTTTGCCGATTTTGAGCCAGATCCCTCGCCGCGCCTTGCCGCGCTCGATGGGCTCAACCGCGTCATTCGGATCGGCAGCTTTTCGAAGACGCTGTCCGCCTCGATACGGTGCGGCTTCATCGCCGGACGGGCAGACTGGATCGAAGGTCTCGTCGATTTGCAGGTCGCCACCTGCTTCGGCGGACCGAGCCCGGTTGCGACCACGTTGATTGCCAATGTTCTCGCGGGCGGCGGCTACCGCAAGCACATGGAGGAATTGCGCCAGCGCCTTGCCCGGGCCAGACACGACATGGCGGCCTGTCTGGAGCCCCTTGGCATCCGGCCCTGGCTCATGCCGCGCGGCGGCTTCTATCTCTGGTGCCGCCTGCCGGCAGGCCAGGATTCCGCCGCCCTCGCCCGCATGGCCGTGGAGGAGAACATCGTTCTGGCTCCGGGCAACGTGTTCAGCGTCTCGCAGACGGCCGGTGCATTCCTGCGCTTCAACGTGGCGCAGTCGGGCGACCCGCGCATCGTGGCGGTCCTCACGCGGGCGATGAACTCCCAGCATGCCGGTAAAGTCCTCGCGATCGGCAAGTAACCGCGATCAGCGCTTTTCCGGTGACCGAGCCTTGTGGTTGCTCTCCTCCAAACGTGTCGATTGCAATCTGCAAATCGTTCGCAATTGCATTGACAGTTGCAAATCGTTCGCATTAGCTGGGAACCCAACCTCGCGAGCTCGAAAGGCCGTCATGAAGCATTCTGCGAGCTGTCCCCACCTCATCGGCCGGTTGCTGGGTGGCTCCTTCGCCATTGTCCTTGCAGCCCTCTCTCTGGCGGGCGCAGCGACGGCGCAATCTCCCCAAAAGCCGCTTCGGGTGGTGACGACTTTCACGATCATTCAGGACATCGCGCAGAACGTGGCCGGCACGGCGGCTATCGTCGAATCCGTGACGAAGCCCGGCGCCGAGATCCATGACTATCAGCCGACGCCACTCGACGTGGTGAAGGTGCAGTCCGCCGATCTCGTGCTGTGGAACGGTATGAACCTCGAGCGCTGGTTCGAGAAATTCTTCGAGAACGTCAAGAACGTCCCGAGTGCGGTCGTGTCCGAGGGCGTAGAGCCGCTGCCGATCAGGGAAGGTCCCTACCTCGACAAGCCCAATCCGCATGCCTGGATGTCGACCAGTGCGGCGCTGATTTATGTCGAGAACATCCGCAAGATCCTGGCGAAGGCCGATCCGGCGAATGCGGAGATTTATGGGAAGAACGCGGCCGCCTATTCCGAGCAGATCAAAGCTATCGCGGCTCCCTTGCGCGAGCGTCTCTCGGCAATTCCTGAAGGGCAACGCTGGCTCGTGACGAGCGAAGGCGCGTTCAGCTATCTGGCGCGCGATTTCAATCTGCGCGAGGCCTATCTCTGGCCGATCAACGCCGATGAGCAGGGCACACCCCAGCAGGTGCGGAAGGTGATCGATCTGGTGCGGAAGCAGAAGGTGCCAGTGGTCTTCAGCGAGAGCACGATCTCGGATAAGCCCGCTCGCCAGGTGGCGAGCGAAACCGGCGCACAATACGGCGGGGTTCTCTATGTCGACTCTTTGTCCGACGCGCGCGGACCGGTCCCGACATATCTCAAGCTTCTCGAAGTGACCGTGGAGACGATCGTGAAAGGCTTCGGCAAATGACCGGCCAGGTGCTTGATCTCGCGAGCACGGTGAGCCCTGGACGAGCTGCGGCGCCGGCGCAACAGCGGGTCTCGCCGTCGATCAATGTCGACCGGATCACCGTGAGCTATGCCAATGGTGTGCCGGCCATCCGCGACGTGTCGTTCACGCTCGGCGCGTCGACGATCTGTGCACTCGTGGGTGTCAACGGTTCCGGCAAGTCGACGCTGTTCAAGACGCTGATGGGCTTCCTGACCCCGTTGATGGGAGAGGTGCGGATCGCGGGACGTCCCGTCGACAAGGCGCTCAAGCGCGGGCTTGTCGCCTATGTGCCCCAAAGCGAGGAAGTCGACTGGAATTTTCCCGTACTGGTTGGAGACGTGGTCATGATGGGCCGCTACGGCCACATGAATTTTCTTCGGATACCGGGCAAGGCCGACCGCATGGCGGTGGATGCGGCCTTGGAACGCGTCGGCATGAGCGAGTTCCGCAAGAGTCAGATCGGCGAATTGAGCGGTGGTCAGAAGAAGCGCGTTTTTCTTGCCCGCGCCCTCGCGCAGGGCAGCGAGATCATCCTGCTCGACGAGCCCTTCACGGGCGTCGATGTCAAAACGGAATCGGCGATCATGGATCTGTTGCGATCACTGCGCGACGACGGCCGGCTGATGCTGGTCTCGACCCACAATCTCGGCAGCATTCCGGATTTTTGCGACCAGGTGGTGATCATCAACAAGACGGTGCTCGCTTACGGGCCGACCGAAACCACTTTCACCGAAGCCAATCTGGCCGAGGCGTTCGGCGGGGTCCTTCGTCATGTGCATCTCGGCGGAGCCGAACTGCATGCGGACGCCGACCGGCGCCGCGTGACCGTCCTCACCGATGACGAGCGGCCTTTGGTGCTCTACGGCGAGCGTGATCACGAGAAGCTCGTCAAGCCGGATCGGGGAGAAACCGATTGATCGACCTGCTGTTCGAACCCTTCGGCTACAACTACATGACGAAAGCCATCTGGGTGAGCGCTCTCGTGGGCGCAGTCTGTGCGTTTCTCTCCTGCTACCTGATCCTCAAGGGTTGGGCGTTGATGGGCGATGCGCTGGCGCATTCCGTCGTCCCCGGGGTCGCCTTGGCCTATATGCTGGCGCTTCCCTATGCCATCGGGGCCTTCGCCGCAGGTTTTGTCGCGGCGCTCGGAATCACCGGCCTGCGGCGGATCACGCGGTTGCGGGAGGATGCGGTCATCGGCCTCGTCTTCACGACGCTGTTCGCGGTGGGGCTGCTGATCGTCTCGATCAATCCGACTTCGGTCAATGTCCAGTCGATCATCCTCGGCAACATCCTGGCGATCTCGGACGAAGATGTCACGCAGGTCGTCATCATCGCCGCGGCCTCCCTGGCGATCTTGGGCTTTCGCTGGAAAGACCTGATGCTGACCTTCTTCGACGAAAGCCATGCGCGCACCGTCGGGCTCGACCCCTGGCGGATGTACATCATGTTCTTCGTTCTCCTCAGCGCCTGTGCGGTTGCCGCGCTGCAGACCGTGGGCGCCGTGCTGGTGGTCGCAATGGTCGTGACGCCGGGCGCGACCGCCTATCTGCTGACCGACCGGTTCGGCGTCATGATCTGGCTCGCAATGACGATCGGCGCCGTCACGAGCGCGCTCGGCGCCTATGTCAGCTACTTCCTGGACGGCGCGACCGGTGGGCTGATCGTCGTGTTCCAGACGCTCGTGTTTCTCGCGGCCTTCGTGTTCGCGCCGAAGCATGGGCGGTTGGCCGCGCGCCGTGCTGGACGCAAGACCGCTGAAGCGACGCCATGACGACGATTTTTTCCTTTGTCACGGATCCGCTCGCCCACGGCTTCATGCAGCGGGGACTCGTCGTAGCCGTTCTGGTCGGCGCCGCCTGCGCGCTGCTCTCGTGCTACCTCGTCCTCAAGGGCTGGTCGCTGATGGGCGACGCGGTCTCGCATGCGGTGCTGCCGGGCATCGTCCTCGCCTATGTGGTCCAGATACCGCTCGCCATCGGGGCCTTCGCGGCGGGTCTCGGCTGCGCACTCGCGACGGGTTACCTCAAGCAGAACAGCCGCGTGAAGGAGGATGCCGTCATGGGCATCGTCTTCTCCGGCATGTTCGCGCTCGGGTTGGTGATGTTCGTCAAGATCGAGACGGACCAGCATCTCAATCATGTGCTGTTCGGCAACATGCTGGGCGTGCAATGGCGTGACGTGCTCGAAGCCGCGCTCATCGCCGTTCCGGCGATCCTGATCGTTATCGCCAAGCGGCGGGACCTCCTGCTTTACTGCTTCGATCCCGCTCATGCGCGCGCCATCGGGCTCCCTGTGGGTTGGCTGCACTTTGGGCTGCTGACGCTTTTGGCCCTGACCATCGTCGCCTCGCTCAAGGCGGTCGGCATCATTCTTGTCATCGCCATGCTGCTGGCTCCAGGCGCCATCGGGTTCCTGCTCACCAAACGCTTCGATCTCATGCTCATCCTGGCGGCGGGCGCGGCGATCGGTTCCAGCGTGGTCGGCACGATCGTCAGCTTCCATATCGATGCCGCGACCGGTCCCACCATCGTCGTGGTCCAGGCATTCGTCTTCGTGCTCGCGTTGCTGTGGTCGCGATGGAGGCCGCATCCGGTCGCGGCTAACTCGTGAGCCGCGGGTAAAACGCCGACGTTCAAGCTGACCTGCTCACTACGGAAATGAGCTCCCCGCCCAAATGGGCAACGGTTGGCAGCGGATCTGTTCGCTGAAGCTCGAGCTTGAGGCCCTTAGGGTCCGGTGTTAGCTTCGCTCGAGGCCAACCATGTAGGTGTAGGTCCCTCATGAAAATGTACGCCATCGCCGTCGCCGCGCTTGTTGTGGCCAGTTCGGCTCGTGCCGAGGAAGCATTCTCACTCGTAGGCACGTGGACAGGTCCGCGCGAGCGCATTTCGAAGGTCGATGGATGGCGCGCCGGCGACGCGACGCTGGTCGTGACGGAGCAGAAGGGTCGGACGTTCACCGGGTATCTCGATCGAACAAACCCAGCCGGGGATGTCAAAGAGAACCTCTGGGGAGCCTTCACGCCGAACGGACGGCTCATGATGGCGTCGGATGAAGAGGGCTTCTATTCGTTTGATCTCATAGACAACAACACCCTTGATTATTGCTATTCGGAGGCTGGCTCCTCGCCGCGAACAGTCTGCGCGACGTTGGCTCGCAAGAGGTAGGCGAGGGTTTCGGACCCAGCGAACGTCCACCGCACCCCGGTGCCCCAGGCGTCGTTGATCGGCGCAATCGTCCCTTCCGGGCGTAAAGCAGGCACTGGAGTGCGGAAGAAGAATCATTATCGGGCAGAGATCGACCCGTTCCTAAACCACGCGCACGCGACCACTGGCGAGATCATACACTCCGCCGACCACGCGCACCTTTCCGTCGGATACCATTTGGGACACAATCGGTTTGGCGTTCGTGAGCCGCGTCACGTTGTGACGTACGTTCTCGATGATCGCTTCCTCGAGCAGGTTCTCCGGTTTTGCCTTCTTCGCGGCGGCGACTGCGGGCTTGATCGCGTCGATGAGACCCGGCAGGTGACCCGGCAGTTTGGCGTTGTCTTTCAACACCTTGATGGTTGCATCGACCGCGCCGCAATTGGTGTGGCCGAGCACCATGATCAGCGGAATGCCGAGGAATTTTACGCCATATTCCAAGCTCGCGAGGCCATCGTCGTTGACGAAATTTCCGGCGACCCGCACCACGAACAATTCTCCGGGTCCTTCGTCGAAGGCAAGTTCGGGCGCAACACGGGAATCGGCGCAGCTGAGGATTGCCGCGAACGGATATTGCGCCGACACGCGGGCAACGCGGCCGGCGGAAAAATCCTTGTTGCTCGACGTGTTGGCCGCGTAGCGCGCATTGCCTTCCATCAGGCGCTTCAGGGCGTCGTCCGGCTTGATGGCATTCGGGGCGGTTGCTCCCTGCGCGAGGGCGGGAGAAGCGAGCGGTCCGGCAAAAAAGGCCGTCGCGCCGCCAGCGAGAACGGCACGTCGCGACAAGTGCAAGCGATGATCGTCACACATCAGGTTGTCCTCTCAGGTTTCACTAGAATGCTGCTTAACCAGACGTCGAGAAGGAGCTCCCGGCACAAGCCGGCAGGCGCGGCGTGAGAATCACCACCCAGCAGGAACATTAGCCCCTTCCCTGGTGAAATATTCCCCAAAAACGATCGCAAAGACAAGCAAGTCCGCCGACGGCGCCCTGAGCGACGCCTCGTCCCCCCTGGATCCCCGCAAACATGATCTTCATGCAGCTGAGGCTCTTGGTTAGTCGCAGGTTCCTGGCTATCCAGGTTGTCCGACGTCATCCAGTACACCCGAGGACCACGCCCGTGGCTGATTTTTTATACCGTTCCGTCCTGATCGGCATTGGGGCGACCGCCATTCTTGATCTATGGGTTCTCCTGATGAGCCGGATTTTCTCGACCCCACCCGCAAACTGGCAACCGGTCGGGCGCTGGTTCTGCCATCTCGCACGCGGAAAGGTCTTTCACGAAGATATCTCGAGCGCCGCGGCATTTCCTTATGAACTGGCGGTGGGATGGATCGGCCACTACGTCGTTGGAATCGTCTTCGCCGCGATCCTGCTGGCCGTCGCACCGAGCGGTTGGGCAACACACCCGACCCTCGCGCCTGCCATGATCGTCGGGATCGTCACCGTCGGCGCCGGATGGTTTCTGCTCCAGCCCGGCATGGGTGCGGGCATCGCAGCCTCGAAGCGTCCCCGTGCCAACCGGATCAGGGCGATGAACATCGCCGGCCACGTCGTCTTTGGCCTGGGATTGTATGGAAGCGCGCTTCTGGTCTCGTAGGCCTCCGCTTTCGCTATGTGTCTCAGCGCCGATCCGATGGGGTTGGCATGGGAGCTGAATGTCGCGGCGCCGGAGCAGCAACCAGGCGGAACCGCACGGGGGGCGACGTCCAATCGAGCGGCAGCTGAAGCGGAACGGTACAACCCGTGAACAGGCTCTGCCCCGCCTCATTCGAGACCTCGAAAACGAACCCGGGCCGCTCGAGGCGCGGGCATTCCGACCATCGGTCGAACGAAACCCAGTCGCTCATCCTGACGTCCTCCACATCCCGGTTCAGAGGAAGAAGTCGCCCTTGGCGAGTGCTGACTGGCCCAACACCTTGAGGTGAAAATCCGCGATCCTGTCGCCGTTAACGTCCGCCGACAACGCTCCCCCCGAAAAACTCAGTTGGCCGGCCTTGCCGCTGAACGCCGCCTTGCCGATGAAGCTGAACGCCTGGTTGCCGCCTGCCTTCGTATTCGCGTCGATGCTGTGCAAATCAATGCGATCCTCGCCGCGGACGAAATCCGTTATCGTGTCACGGCCGGAGCCGCGCGATTCCGCCACGGACCGAAAGACGAATGAATCCTGCCCTGCCCTGCCCGCAAGAACATCCCGTCCGCCTCCCCCATGCAGGACGTCGCTGCCGAGGCCGCCGTCGAGCACATCATTGCCACTGCGGCCGGAGAGTCTGTCGTTTCCTTCCGCACCCCGGAGGGTGTTGGCAGCGTTGTTGCCGCGCAACGTGTCGCTCAGCGCGCCGCCCACAAGGCCTTCGACGCTGAGATAGGTGTCGCCGAACGCGTCTCCCAGCGAGCCTCTGGCGGACAGCAAATCGGCCACCACGCCCGTCACCGAAAATGCGTAGCTGGCGCTGTCGATGCCGGAGCCGCCACTGAGGCGATCCCTGCCGGCGCCGCCATGCAGCACGTCACCGCCGCCGAAGCCGTAGAGCTTGTCGTTACCGTCGCCGCCATACAGCCTGTCGCCTCGGCCGCCACCCGACAAACGTATCCCCGGCAGGTCGGGCGTGATGAGACTGTCCATCGTGGTTGGAGTGCCGGTCAAAAGCTCGCCCAACGAACAGGATCGATCGACGAACTGGAACCATTCGGTGCCCCGCAGGATGTCGCTGCCATCGGGGGCACCTGATCGTAGATCGGTGATTTGGGTCGAACCATCCGACAGTTGCACAATCGCATATTGCGAGCGCTGTCCGCTGAAGAGGGCAATATCGCTCCCGATCCCGCCGTCCAGAACATCGTTCCCCGCGCCACCGGTCAGGGAATCCGCACCGGCTCCGCCCTTCAACGAATTGGCCGTCTGATTGCCGATCAGCACGTCGTTGCCAAACCCGCCGATGGCATTCTCAACGAGCGAACGGGCGTCGTTGTTGTGCATCAGGGCGTTGGCGATATTACCGATCGCGGTTTTGGAGCCGTCGTAATGGAGCTTTGCCCGTTGAGCGTCCGATGTCGTCGTCCACTCGCCCGGTTGGAGGTTGATTTTCAGGTTGGATGCGTAATTGCCGAAGTCATAGGTATCGGCGCCGCCGCCATCCCAGACCGTCTGGAAGATCCGGTTCGCACCTGGCGCGCCCTGACCGACGCCATTGATGGACATCTCGCCCGTGGTAGGACTCCAGGAATAGGTCGTATTGCCGCTCTGGGTGGCGAAATTGGCGCCGTACATGTGTTGCAGGGCGGCAATGTCGTACATCATGGGGGACTGTGCGTAGCCCCAGTTCTCGTTCGTGTAGCCGGCAGTGAGGGAGGCACCGATATATGAGCGATAGCTCATCGCGGTGTACTCCATCGAGTCGCGGTCCTTCGGCATGACGAAATGCTCGTGCGCATGCTCGAGGCCGAGTGCGTGGCCGATCTCGTGCACGAATGTCATGTGGGCATAATTGCCCTTCTGCGGGCTGACGTAATATCCCGATGATTGGCTGAACCAGACGTCGCCGCCGGCGGCATCGTTGGACGGGAAATACGCCCAGGCGGTCGTGGGCATGTCGGACACGGCTAAGCGCAAGGTTCCATGCGTGGTCGCCGTCTCGGCGACCTCCGTGAAGCTGAGATTGGCGACAGCCGAGAATTGTTGCAGGACGGCGCGCGCCGCCGCCTGTTGCGTGGCGCTTAGCGCGGCGAAATTGTCGAGAGGCTCACCGTTTGCGTATGAGCTGCCGTAAAAGGAGGCACTGGATGGGAAACTATAGCTAAGATTATTTGCCGCCCATTTTAAGTCACTCAGGACTCCATCGACATAAGCATTACCAGTCGGGGCGTAAGTCACAACAGCAGGCATGAATCCATCCGATTCTAGAGCTGACGCAGAACTATACCTCTTTATGAGTACTCTAGAACGATGAGGTCAATGGTCGATAATTGCCAGATAGCGCAAAACAAAGCTTTTCTGGGCGGCCGCCTCTCGTGACCGCAGGCTCATTTGCGACAATATGACCGGCTTGGCGATGGGAAGGCAGGCGTGAACAAATCGCTCGACGCGCCGACGAACCGGCTGATTTTCAGGGCGATCCCGCGCTTGCGAACCATTGCCGGCATTCCCGAAAGCGGCGATCAGAGAATTTGCCCGGTGCGCGTCAGGTTTTGATGTGACGTTGTTGCGGTCCGCGTCGCGGACGACGCGCCGCTTCAATAAACCAAATTTCTCTGCGGCAGACGCGGAATGCTGTCGATGAGCTGGCGCGTATAGGAGTTCGACGGGTTGGCGAAGATCGCGTCGGTCACTCCCTCCTCGACCATCTTGCCCTGGTTCATGACGATGACGCGATCGCAAAGATACCGCACCACCGCAAGATTGTGCGAGATGAACAGGTAGGTCAGGTTCAGCCGGTCTCGCAATTCCTGCAGGAAGGTAATGATCTGCGCCTGCACCGAGACATCGAGGGCGGATGTCGGCTCGTCCAGCACCAGCAGGCGCGGCTCCAGGGCGACTGCGCGGGCGATGCAGATGCGTTGCTTCTGACCTCCGGACAGTTCGTGCGGGTAACGATATTTGAAGGCCTTCGGCAGACTCACGATGTCGAGAAGCGCCTCGACCCGCCGCTCCAGTTCCAATCCGCGTATCGTCGTCTGGACGAGGAACGGCTCGGCGATCGCATCGTGAATGGTATGGCGCGGGTTTAGGGCGGAATGCGGGTTCTGGAACACGATCTGCATGTGGCGACGGATGAGGCGCAAGGACTCGCCGGATTTGGCCGAGAGGTCCTCCCCATCCAACAGGATCGTGCCGGCGGTCGGCTCGATCAAGCGCATCACGAGGCGCGCCACGGTCGATTTGCCCGAGCCGGATTCCCCCACGATGCCAAGCACGCCGCCTTGCGGGATTTGAAGCGAGATGTCGTCGACCGCACGAAACAATCTGCCGCCGGAGCTGAAATCCTTCGTCAGGCCCGTGACGGACAAAAGCGGCGGCCGGGCCGCGTCAATCGAGAGCGTGGTGACAGGCGACAACATGGTCGGCTCCAATGTTCCGCGCGACGGGTTTTTGAGCGGTGCAGATTTCGGTGGCACGCGGACAGCGCGGATGAAAGCGGCATCCGGATGGCGGGTGGATGAGATTGGGAATCGTCCCCGGGATCGATTCCAGAACCTGGTGCCCTCCCTCGATATCCGGCAGCGCCGCCAGCAGCCCTTGTGTATAGGGGTGACGCGGCTGCGTGAGAATGTCGTTCGTCATCCCCTGCTCGACGACCACACCCGCATACATCACCGCCACGCGGCGGGCGATGGCGGCAATCGCCCCGACGTCGTGGCTGATCATCACCACGGTCAGGCCGAGCCGGTCGACCAAATCGCGCAGCAGATCGAGAATTTGCGCCTGAATCGTCACGTCGAGCGCCGTCGTCGGCTCGTCGGCGATGAGCAGTTGAGGCTCGCCCGCCAGCGCCATCGCGATCAACACCCGCTGCCGCATTCCGCCGGACAACTGATGCGGATAGCTATCGACGACGCGCTCGAAGTCGCGGATCTGAACCTGATCGAGCAGGGCGTGGCAACGTTTGCGCTGTTCCGCGCGCGACGGAAGGCGCTCGCCCTTGGCGCGCTTGTGCGCCACCACCACGTCGGACAATTGCCGGCCGATCGTGAAGAGCGGGTTGAGGTAGGTCATCGGGTCCTGGAAGATCATCGAGATCTTCACACCGCGGATCCGCCGCCACCCGGCCTCATCCAGATGGTCGAGTTCGACGGAATCGAACGTCATGCTGCCGGAAACGCGCTTGCCCTTCGCCGGCCCGATGCCGAGGATCGACCGTGCCAGCACGGTCTTGCCGCAACCGCTTTCGCCGACGATGCCGAGCGTCTCGCCCTGGTCGAGCGCGAGATCGATCCCGTCGAGCACCTTCAGCGCGCCGTCGAAGGTCGGGATGTCCAGCCGGTAGTCCTGGATCGTCAAAAGAGCGGTCATCGGCCACGGCTCCGGGGATCAAGGATATCGCGAAGGCCATCGCCGAGCAGGTTGAAGCCCAGCACCGTGAGGAAGATCGCGAGCCCCGGAAAGGCCGAATACCACCACCAATCCGGCATGTAGGTCCGCGCCACGGAAATCATCGCCCCCCATTCCGGGTGCGGCGGCTTGGCGCCGAGGCCGATAAAGCCCAGGCTGGCAGCGGAGAGGATCGCCATTCCCATATCCATGCTGGCCTTCACGACGATCGGCGTCATGCAATTGGGCAGGATGTGATGCCAGAGGATCCATGGTGTGCGGGCCCCCAGCGCGCGGGCGGATTCGACGTAAAGCTCTTCCTTCACGGAGAGCGTCTTGGCCTGGACGAGACGCACATAGCCGGGCCACCACACGATCGAAAGCGCGATGACGCAATTCATGATGCCGGGGCCGAGTGCTGCAACGATCGACAATGCCAGCGCCAGACCCGGCACCGAGAGAAACAGGTCCGTGATCCGCATGATGACGGCGCGGACGATGCCGTCCTTGTAACCCGCGATGATGCCGAGCGGCACACCGACCGCGGCACCGATCCCCGTGATGACGAGGCCGATCCAGAGGGAGGTCCGCGCGCCCACGATGACGCGCGAGAGAATGTCGGCGCCCATCTCGTCGGTGCCGAAAGGATGCGCGAAACTCGGCCCGAGCAGGCGCTGGCCGAGCTTCACCGCCCCCAACGTATCCTCGGGATAGGGTGCGAGCACGGGCCCGAAGATCGCCAGGACCAAGAACAGCACCACCAGTCCCAATCCCAACATGGACGAGAAGCTTCCGGCGAACAGATGGGCGTAGAGACGCCATTGCCGGATCGTGCTGGCGTGGCGTTCGCGAAAGCCGGGGATTTCCGGCGCGACGGCAGGCATGTCGATGGAGCTCATTGGGCGCTCCTCAATCGTGGGTCGATCCACGCATAGGCGAGGTCAACGAAGGTGTTGGTGACCATGAACATGAAGCCGATCACGAGGGTGACGCCGATGACCGGTTTGAAATCGGACGCGAGCGCCGAGGAGACGGCATAGAGGCCGATACCGGGCCAATCGAACACGGTCTCCACCAGAACCGTGGACCCCAGCATCCAGCCGAACCGCAATCCGATGATCGCGAGCGTCGGCAGGAGAGCATTCTTCAGCGCGTAGATCGTCACGATCCGCGTCGAGCTGATGCCGTGGGCGCGTGCCGCGACCACGTGGTCGGATTGCAGCACCTCGATCATCTCGGCGCGGTTGACACGCAGGATCGACGCGAGACAGGGGAACGACAGGACGACAGCGGGAAGGATGATGTGGGAGAGCGCCTCGCGGAAGGTCTCGAAATCGCCCCGCAGCAGGGTGTCGACGAGCAGCAGGTGAGTAATGGGCTCAGGCGCCAGCGCCGTGAGGGACAATTGCCCCGAAACCGGCAGCCATTCGAGACGGACGGCGAAGAAGAGCTGCAGCAGGATGCCGAACCAGAAGGCCGGCAAGGCGACGCCGGAGATCGAAAGAATACGCGTGATCTGGTCGAGCCAACGGTCCCGGTAGACGGCCGACAACATCCCGAACGGCACGCCGACAAGAATGCCGAGCGCCATGGCGACCAGCACGAGTTCCAACGTCGCCGGAACATAGCGCGCCAACTCGTCGAGAACCGGGCGGGTCGAAACGATCGAGCGGCCAAGGTTGCCGGTGAAAAGGTCGCCCATGTAAATGGCGAATTGCTCGATCAGCGGGCGGTCGAGCCCGTATTCGACACGGATCGTCTCCACCATGTCGTTCGTCGCATCAGGACCGGCCACCAATCGCGCCGGGTCACCCGGCGCAACGTTGGTGATCAGGAACGTGAGGGCTGCAAGACCGATCATCGTGCCGATCAGCACGGCGACCTTGCGGAAGGTAAACGAAATCATGGCGTTACCTCCTTTCGTTCATCAAATCGAATAAGGCCGCCGGGCAAGCGCATCCGCTCACCCCGGCGGCTTAAATCTGCGAATCCCGGCATCGAAACCGGGACTCGCAGCACGAGGACTACTTCGCGTCGATCCACAGCGGATAGAGGTCGACTTCTCCGGTGAACCGAACCGGGCTGAAGGAAAAGCCCTTGAGATAATCGCGCATCGCCCAGCGACGGTCCTGCATCATGCCGATCACCTCCGGCTGATCCTCGACGATCTGCGACTGGATCTCGGCATATAGTTTTGCGCGCGCGTCCCAGTTGCTGCTGCGGCGAGCCTCGTCGATCTTCGCCGTCACGGCGTCGTTCTTATAAAACGACATGGCGAAGTACTGGCCGTAGGAGTTCGGGTGATACTGGTAGGCGACCGCGTCCGGATCGGTTGAGATCGGCGTGATGTAGACCGATGTCATGGCCGGCGAAGTCTCGACCTTCGAACCTTTGGCGACCATGTTGGGCCATTGCTCGGGACGCAGGTCGACCTTGATGTTGAGCGGCGCGAGGTTGTCGAGCAGAAGCAGACCGATCCGGCGCGCCTCCTCGAGACCCGCCACATGGTAATATTCGAGCGTCAGGCCACCGTTCGGGTATTGCGACTTGGCCAGATATTCCTTGGCCTTGGCGAGATCCTGCCGCGGAATACCCGGAATGTTGACGTAGCCGCGGATCGCGTCGGGGAACGGGCTCGTCTGCAGCTTGGCGGCGCCGTTGTAGATCTGCAGCAGGCCGTTGTAATCCAGCGCGTACGCAATGGCCTTGCGCAAATTCTTGTCGGCGGTCGGGCCCTGTTGCGTGTTGAACTTGATGCTGAAGGTCGTCATGCCAGGGTGATCCTGGATCGCGATGCCCTTCTGCTTGGCGATCTGCACGTAATCGTCGGGCGTCAAGCCTTCGACAATGTCCGCCTCGCCCCGCATCAAGGCTGCCTTTTGGACCGCAGGCTCGCGGATGATGCGGTAGATGACACCGCCCGGCCGGTTCTTTTCACCCTGGGGCCAGCCTTTCCAGTAATCGCCGACCGCTTCGACTTCATAGAGGACGTTCGGTTCCCAGCGCTTGAGCTTGAACGGGCCGGAACCTGCGGCATGATCGGTCAGCCATTTCTGACCATAATCGCCCTCGACCTCGTTGGCCTTCACTTCCTTGGGATTGACGACATACCACCACGGCAGGAACGACAGGAATGCCGAATACGGCGTCTTGAGGTTGAAGCGAACGGTCTTGGAATCGACGACTTCGATGCTGCCGGGATCAAGGAAATCCTTGAGCATCCAGGCAACGCCCTTGTTGAGTTTCAGGCCGCGCTCGAAGGAATAACGGATGGCTTCGGCATCGACCGGATCGCCGTTGTGAAACTTGGCGTTGTCGACGAGGTGGAACGTCCAGGTCTTGCCGTCCTCGCTCATCTCCCAACGCTCCGCCAGCCACGGCTTGATCTGCGCAGGGTTGCCCTCGTACTTCACAAGCGCGTCATAGACGGCCTGCTGCATCATCCGTGTCGACCAATCGTAGCGGACGTGAGGGTCAAGGACCGGGATCTGCTGCCGGCCCCCGAATACGACGACTTTCCTGTCTCCCACCCGTTCAAAGGCCGCCGCCTTGTCGGCCTGAGCTAACCCGAAGATAAGGCTCGCTGCTGCGACGCCGAATAGCCAATTGCGCATTGCCGAAGCTCCTGTTCCCATTTTTGATTATAGCGTCTTCTAGATAATCTGCCGGATCGCGCCGGACACGATGCGGCGCGAAAGAAGGACGGGGGCGGAAATCGCCGTGCGGGCCTCAGCGCGCATCGCCTCCGAATAGCCCATACAATGCATGATCACGAGATCGCAATCCGCCAATTCCGCGGCTTTGGCCGCGACATCGTCGCCCGCATAAGGCGATGCCGCCACAAGCTTGGGCGTCGAAACCGAATTGAAAACGTGGCGTTGCGGAAATTCCGCGATCTGCCGTTCGAGCGGCAGCATGACACCGAGGCGCTGCGCGGACGCCGCCATCGACTCGACCATGGAATCGACGATGCGCTGGGCTTCGATCATCAGGGTGTGGCGAAGCGGCTTCACGTGCGTGCCGGTGCACAGCAACACCACCGCATCGAACTTCTGCAGGTCGATGCGCTCGAGAAGCTCCTCGAGCCACACCTCCACGCGTTCTTTTGATATCGCGACTTCACTGCCGTTTTTGAGACGGGTGGCAAAGGCCGTTTCGCCCGCCCGCGGGGCGAGGTCCGCGATCTCCTGGTCGGAGCGGCCGTCGAGAGCGCCGAACTCATGCGCGTCGACGTCACCGCCAATATCGGCCAGCATCTCCGGGACGATATCGTCCCGCGGGCTCTGGCCGATCGTCACGAAGGCCAAGCGAAGCTTTTTCGTCATCATGGGACCCTGCGTATTGAAGTTCGCAGGCTAAACGTTGAATTCGCCATCGAGCTATAGGGGATTGCCCTTATGGCAGGCATGCCCAGCAACTAAGCAATTGCCTCACAATTCCGGGTGCTCGGCCGACACGACGAGCCGGATGAGAGCGCCGGTCGAGGCGACCTCCATCTTGCTCATGACCTTGGAGCGATGGATTTCGACAGTCTTGGGACTGATCCCGAGCTGACGCCCGATGGCTTTGTTGGACAATCCTTCGGCCGCCAGCGACAACACCTGCCGCTCTCTCGGCGTCAGGCGTTGCAGACGCTCCGCGAGAATTGGCGCCGTTTCGTAGGAGCGGTGCAGGTCGCGTCGCCCATCGAGGAGCAATCGCATGGCGCCGGCCACGATTCGGCGCGCGAGCACCACCGGCTTGCCGCTCGCCCGCGCCACCATCGCGCGGTCCGCCTCATTGAAGCCCACCGAATTCAGGACGATAATCTCGCTCTCGGCGAGGTCGATGAGCGCGTGCGCAAGTGCATCCCGGTCACCCGGCGCTGCGTGGCTGAGCACGATCCGATAGGGAGAAAGCGCTGTCACATTGACCTCGGCGACCTGCTGCGCGAGCGGCTGAACGAGGCCGATCACGCCGCCATGCGCGGCAAGCGCCAGCACGCCGGACTCCATCGCCCGCTGCGCGTTCACCGTGAGACAGCGGCTTTCGAACTCCCGGAACAGGCCTGTCGACAGGATGACCACCAGGTCGAAATCGCTTGGGGCGAAGCCGGCGAGAATGCGCGCGAGACGTTCCCCGACGCGCGGCTTCGAGATGACCACGTCCGTGCCGTCGGCGAGGCGGGTCACCAGCGCATGCTCATCGACACGCGGCGCGAGCTCCGCGATCTCCGCGTCCGTCAGCCCATCGAGCGCACCGAACTCTGTTGCGGCGATCGGGAGATCGAGTTGCGCGAGAATTTCCGGCACGACATCCAGACGCGGCGTCTGCCCCACGCCGACGAAGGCGACACGTAAGAGATCAGGCCGCGCGGCCATGCTTGTCGTCATCGCTCATCGTTCAATGTCTTGGGCTCCGTCGCTTCGCGCATGTGTAGCGCGAGCGCGCGGGCGCGGACAAGCCGCCTCCCCGATTGGCGCGAAACGGGGGGAGCGCCCCGTCGCTCGAAAACGGCGCCTCCGGAGGAATTACACAGGGATAAACTGACCGAATTCGGTGCGTTGAAGCACGAAATCCTAGCCCAAGCGGCCATGCGTTTCTCGGCATAATGCTCTAGGGGCAGACCCTTATTTCGACACGGCGAACGAAGCGCTACCGTTCGAACCCTTACCGGAGGTGATATGATGATCCGTGAATTCGGGGCGGACGAGATCGACCCGCTTGCCATTGGAGCCTGGATTCTCGGGACCGGCGGCGGCGGCAGCCCTTATCTTGCGCAGCTGAACCTGAAGCAGCTCTATGCCGACGGCAAGACCTGCCGCCTGATCGATCCCCTGGCCTTGGGCGATGAGGATTATGTTGCGGTCGTGTCGAAGATGGGCGCTCCGCTCGTCGGACAGGAACGCCTCGTCGATCCGGCGCATCTTGCCCGCGCCGTCCAGGTTATGGAGGAATATCTTGGCAAGCGCTTCAGCGCGATCATGAGCGTCGAGATCGGCGGCGGCAACGCGCTTTCGCCGTTCCTCGCCGGTGCACTCCTCGATCTTCCGGTCGTGGACGCCGACGCGATGGGGCGCGCCTATCCCGAGGCGCAGATGACGAGCTTCGCGATCGGCGATCTCAAGATGTATCCGTTGAGCCTTGTCGATTGCCGTGACAACGAAGTCGTCGTCGCGCGCACGCCGTCCTGGAAATGGATGGAGCGGATTTCGCGCAACGTGTGCACCGAGGTGGGTTCAACCTCGGCCACCTGCAAGGCTCCTCGCACCGGCAAGGAAGTCAAGGAATGGGGCGTATTGCACACCGTCACCCAGGCGACATCGCTTGGTCGGGCCGTGCTGAAAGCTCGCGCCTCCCATAGCGATCCGATCGCGGCCGTCCTTGAGCACGCGAACGGAAAAATCGTCTTCAAGGGCAAGGTGAGCGACATGGATCGCCGCACGACCGGCGGTTTCTTGCGCGGCACTGCCACTATCGATGGGCTCGACACCGATCGCGGCAGCAAGCTCGAACTGGCATTCCAGAACGAGTGGGCCGTCGGTCTCAAGGACGGCGAAGCGATCGTCATGACGCCGGACCTGATCTGCGTCCTCGACACCGTTTCGGGCGAAGCGATCGGCACCGAAACCCTGCGCTATGGCCAGCGTGTGACGGTCATCGCCTTGCCCGCGCCGGAGATCCTTCTCACCCCCAAGGGGCTCGACCATGTCGGCCCCCGGGCCTTCGGTTACGACCTCGACTTCAAATCGGTATTTGCAGCATGAAGCGCATCGGCATTGACGTCGGCGGCACCAATACGGACGCCGTCCTGATCGACAAGACGACGGTTCTCGGAGCCGTCAAATCCCCCACCACGTCGGATGTAATGTCCGGTGTCGTCAACAGCATCCAGCGCATCGTCAAGGAGCAGGGCGACGCTCGGCTCGATATCGACGCGGTGATGATCGGCACCACCCACTTCACCAACGCGGTCGTTGAACGCGCGCGGCTCGACCGGGTCGCTGCGATCCGGATCGCCCTGCCCGCCTCGGCTTCCTTGAAGCCGATGGTCGATTGGCCTGCGGACCTGCGGGCCTGTGTCGATCCGCTGACCTTCATGATAGAGGGCGGTCATGAATATGACGGTCGTCCTCTCGTTCCACTGGACAAGAATGCGATCCGCGAGGCGGCCGCGCAAATCAGGGACGCGGGCGTCACGGCCGTCGGCATTACAGCGCTGTTCTCCCCACTGACGGCCGAATGCGAACTGGAGGCGGCCGAGATCGTCGCCTCCATCGTGCCCGATGCACGGATCACGCTGTCGCATCGTCTCGGACGGATCGGTCTCCTTGAGCGGGAGAACGTCACCCTGCTGAACGCCTCGCTGCAGAGCCTCGGCAAAGCCACCGTCGCGGCCTTCCGCGATGCGCTCAAGAGCGTCGGCATCGTGGCGCCGTTCTATCTCACGCAGAACGACGGAACGGTCGTTTTGGCGGAGGTTGCCGCCGCGAACCCGGTCTACAGCTTCGCATCCGGCCCAACCAATTCCATGCGCGGCGCGGCCTTCCTGTCGGGGCGCGATGAGGGCATGGTCATCGACGTGGGCGGCACTACAAGCGACGTCGGTTGCCTGGTCAACGGCTTCCCGCGCGAAGCCAACAACATCGTCGAAGTCGGTGGTGTGCGCACGCTCTTCCGCATGCCGGACCTGCTTCCCATGGCACTCGGCGGCGGCACCATCATCGATCCCCAGACCGGCAAGATCGGTCCGCGCAGCGTCGGTTATCGGATCACCGAGAAGGCGCTCGTTTTCGGCGGCGATACGCTGACGACGACGGATATCGCGGTTGCGGCAGGGCTTGTGGAAATCGGTGATCGCGACCGCGTCAAGCATCTCGATAAGAGTCTCGTGAAGCAGCATCTGGCCGGCATCCACGCGATGATCGAGGACGGCGTCGATCGCATGAAGACTTCGGCCGGCGACATGCCGATCATCGTCGTCGGCGGCGGGGCTTTCCTCGTGCCGGACCGCCTCGCCGGTGTGAGCGAGGTGATCCACGTGGAGCATGCAGGCGTGGCGAACGCGCTCGGTGCGGCGATGGCTCAGGTCTCGGGCGAGGTCGATCAGGTGTTCTCCGGAATGACCCGTGAGGCGGCGCTTGCCTCAGCCCAGGAAATCGCAACCCGCCGGGCGGTGGAGGCCGGAGCGGATGTCGAGACGATCAATCTCGTCGATGCCGAGGATATCCCGATTGCGTATCTGCCCGGAAACGCGCGCCGCGTCCGCGCGCGGGTGGTGGGCACCATCGGCAGCCCGGGCATGAAACTCGTCGCCTAGCGCCTGATCCGGCGAAGTGGATACCGGTTCGCCGAAAGATGATGGCGCCAAAACAACGCGCTAGAGCCGGATCAGATTCGAAGAAACTGAATCCGACTCTAGCCGCACCCGGACGCAATCCGATCTGAGAAGCCCGCCTGTTGGCGGGCTTTTCAGTAATGCGCACAGCTCATTTGAGCTTGGTTTTGGTCGACGGAAAATCGCGCCAGAAATCGCCGGTTCCCTGCCGGATGACCACGTCCTGCGGCAGGATCTCGAAGGGCGTGCAGGTCGGCAGCGCGCGGTATTTCTCGAACAGCGCGGTGAAATCGGTCCGCTTGAGCAGATCGAACAAATCCTCGAATCGCTCGATCACGAAGTAGGTCGCCTGGAAGTCGTCGATGTAATATCCGGTCCGCAGGACGCGATCGAGGTCGAAGGCCAACTGGTTGGCGGAGGGATCCTCCACCACATATTTCGCCTCGCCGAAGGACGAGACGATGCCGGCGCCGTAGATCTGAATGCCCTCGGGCTTGCGGATCAATCCGAATTCGATCGTGTACCAGTTGAGGCGGGCTAAGAACTTCACCCCCTTCTGCTCGACCGCATCGAGGCCGATCCGGCCGTATTCATTCATGTAATCGGCGTAGGCGGGATTGGTCAGAAGCGGTACGTGGCCGAAGACATCGTGGAAGATGTCTGGCTCCTCCAGATAGTCGAGTTGCTCCCGGCTGCGGATGAAAGTTCCGGCCGGAAACTGGCGGTTGGCCAACATCTGGAAAAACGGCCGCGACGGAATGAGCCCAGGAACCGCTACCACCTCCCAGCCGGTCAAACGCCGCAGCCTGGCGTTCATCCGGTCGAAATTGGGCACGCCTTCGGAACCGATGCCGAGCGCCTCGAGGCCGTGCAGATATTCCTCGCACACGTGGCCCTTGAGGGTCTGCTGCTGGCGCTCGATCAGCACGCGCCAGATGGCGTGGTCCTCGGCTGTGTAGCGCTCCCAACCTTGGTCGATGATGCAGTCTTCGACGGTTTGAGCGGTCAAAACGGTATGGCCGGACATCGCCTTCACTCCCGAGCGCCAGAGGAAACCAGCACGGATTGCGAAAGCCCGCCTGCGGCGACCTCCGCATCTCTATAACGAGCGATATGGCGTCCGAGATCCGGCGCGCCAGCCGGCGAGCGTGGGATACCCCCTTGGGGGCAGGCAAAGAATGGCGGGACGGCGCGGCCTGCGACCGCCGCAGGCCAGAGGAATTGCAAACTCCCCTGGCCGCGGCGATCGTCCTTGGCCGGTCTCGTTCTACTCTTTGGTGGCCCAGTAGAGCAGAATCTGGTTGTCGGCGCGTTGCACGAGTTTGACCTTTTTCGACACACCCCAGGCGAGCGCCTGCTGATGGACCGGGATGAAGCTCCAATCCTTCATGGCGATCTCGAAGGCCTGCTTGATCATCAGATCGCGCTTCGTCTTGTCGGTCTCGACAAGGATCTTGTCGGTCAGCGCATCGAGTTCCTTGTTGCAATACCCGCCGTAATTCGTCTCGCCTCGGCTCGAGGTCGCCACATCCCGGCAGCCCATGATGTCATGGAGCACGTTGTGCGCGTCGAAGGTGCCCGGTGTCCAACCAAGGAGATAGAACGACGTGGAGTAGCCGCCTGATTTTCCGGACTTGCCAAAGTACAGGGCTTTGGGTTGAGCCGTGAGGTTCACCTTGATGCCCGCGCGAGCGAGCATCGAGACGGCTGCCTGGCAGATGGCCTCGTCGTTGACGTAGCGATCATTCGGGCAATCCATGCCGACTTCGAAGCCGTTGGGATATCCGGCATCGGCGAGAAGCTTCTTGGCGCCTTCGAGATCGAACTTCGGCCGCGTGAAGTCCTTTGCGTGCGTAAACAGCTCGGGCGCGATCATCAGCGCCGAGGGTGTCGAGAGCCCGCGCATCACGCGATCGCGGATGAGGTTCATGTCGATCGCCTTGTAGAACGCCTCACGGACGCGCACGTCCTTGAACGGGTTCTTGCCCTTCACGTTCGAGGACAGGAGCTCGTCCCGCACCGTATCGAAGCCGAGAAAGATCGTGCGGAGTTCAGGGCCGGTGAGGACCTGCTTGTCCGGGGCCGAGTTGACGCGCTGGATATCCTGCAACGGCACTGGCTCGATCACGTCGACCTCACCCGAGAGGAGTGCTGCAACGCGGGTGGCGTCGCTGCTGATCGGCGTGAACACGATCTCGTCGAGATTGTGCTCGGGCTTGTCCCACCAGCTCGGGTTCTTCTTGAACACGGTTTTCACGCCGGCCTGATGGCTCTCGATGAGAAATGGCCCGGTGCCGTTTGCGTTCAGCGAGGCAAAGCTGGGAGTTGTTGCAGCGGCCGGCGTCGGAGCGGCGGCGTTGTTCGCCTCGCTCCACTCCTTGTCCATGATGTACCAGGTATCCCACTGCGAGTTCAGGATCGGATTGGGCGTCGTCAGGATCACGTCGACCGTATGATCGTCGACCTTCACGAATTTGGCGCTCGTCGGAACGCGCGTCGCGAAATTCGAACCGGTGGCGCGAACCCGATCAGCCGAGAAGACCACGTCGTCGGCCGTAAACGCGTTGCCGTTGTGAAACTTGATGCCTTTGCGCAGATAAATGCGCCAGCGTAAACCGTCCTCGCTGGTCTCCCAGCGTTCCGCGAGAGCCGGTTGAATGGCCAGATCCTTGCCGCGTTTCGTCAGTCCCTCGTAGACGTGCCCGAGATGGGCGTTCGTCGTGGTTTCATTGAGCGTATAGGGGTCGAGAGACTTGAGGTCGCCCTGGTTTGCATAACGCAGGCTGACCGCAAAGGCCGGCATCGCCAACGCCGTGAGCGATACCGCGGCGGCTGCCGCCATCATATTCTTCCGGATCATCAGGCTCGTTCTCCACTGTGGGGCTTTTACGGCAGCCGCATTGTTGCTGTTTTCGGGCTCTCGAAGCCCGGCCGCGCAACGTGGCAGGTATCGGTGAAGCGGTCCAGCAACGCGTTGCCGAAAGATGTCCATCCGTCGCCGAAGCGTTTCTTTGTAACGCGCATGCGCGAACCATTGAACAGTGGTGCAAGACGTCGCCTTGCTCGTATGATCGAGCTCATTCCCTTGGGCTAAATTCCAGCGAGGCGCACCATGGCAGATTTCCAGTTCGAGACGACGCCGCGCATCATCTGCCAGGCACGCGGCAGCGCCCGCCTCGGCGAACTTGCACGAGAGCTGACGGTCGCTCGCCTCTTCGTCGTGACCGATGCGGGGCTGATCAAGACCGGCTTGATCGAGCCCATCCTTGCCTCGCTTTCTGCCTCCGGCATCGACATCACGCTGTTTTCCGACGTGCTCGCCGATCCCCCGCAGGAGGTCGTCCTCGCGGCGGTGTCGGCGGCAAAAGCGGCCAGGGTCGATGGGGTGATGGGAATCGGCGGCGGCAGCTCCCTCGATACCGCGAAACTGGTGGCCCTTCTGTGCGGCACGTCGCAGGCTCTGGACGAGATCTACGGTGTCGGGCTTGCCCGCGGCGCGCGGCTGCCGCTGATCCAGGTTCCCACCACCGCCGGAACCGGCTCGGAGGTGACGCCAATTGCCATCGTCACCACGCCGACGCATGAGAAGAAGGGCGTCGTCTCGCCGTTGCTCTATCCCGATGTGGCGCTGCTCGACGGAAGGTTGACGCTCGGCCTCCCGCCGCACGTCACGGCGATGACCGGCATCGACGCCATGGTCCATGCCATCGAGGCGTTCACGAGCCGCCTCAAGAAGAACCCGATCTCCGATGCGCTGGCGCTCAAGGCCCTCGCCCTGCTCTACCGCAATATCCGAATTGCAGTCGCGGACGGTGCGGACGAGGCGGCGCGCACGGCGATGCTACAGGGATCGTTGCTCGCCGGCATGGCGTTTGCGAATTCACCCGTGGGGGCCGTTCACGCGCTCGCCTACCCTCTGGGCGGGCACTTTCATGTTCCGCACGGATTGAGCAACTCGCTGGTGTTGCGTGCGGTGATCGATTTCAATCGCCCTGTTGCGGATCGACTCTATGCGGAATTGGCCGAGGCCATTTTGCCCGGACGGCACTTCGCCGATCCGGCTGAAGGCGCGGATGCCTTCGCGCGCGAACTCAAGGCGCTCGTGGCCGAGATGCCCTATCCGCAACGGCTGAGAGAGGTCGGCGTCGCGGTGGCCGATCTGCCAATGCTGGCACGCGATGCCATGAACGTGCAGCGGCTTCTCGTCAACAATCCGCGCGCGGTCACCTACGAGGACGCGCTGTCGATCTACGAGGCCGCATTCTAACGCACTCCTACACCCGCACATCCGCGATCGGCGCCTCGATCTGCGCGAAGGTGCATTGACGCGGTTCCTTGTCGGGACGCCAGCGCATCAGCTTGGTTCCGTGGCGGAAACGGTCGCCGGTGACGTGATCGTACCTCACTTCGACGACGAGCTCCGGTCGCAACGGCTCCCATTCGCCAGTGCGCTCGGTGCTCCAGCGGCTCGGTCCGCCGGGTGCCTTGCCGGTGAAACCCGGCGGCTCGCGCAACGCGTCCAGGCGTCGCGTCAGCGCGGGACGTTCCTCATCCGTGATGGTCGCGGTGAAGCCCACATGATTGAGATTGCCGCCCTTATCGTAGAGCCCGAGCAACAGCGATCCGACCTCCCTGCTGCGGCTCTCGTAGCGAAAGCCGCCGACGACGCAATCGGCCGTTCTCAGTCGCTTGACCTTGATCATCGTCCGCGCCCCGGGCGTGTAGGGAGCCATCAGGCGCTTGGCAACGACGCCGTCCGTTTCACCATGTCCCGCCGTGCCGAGCCACGTCTCGGCCTTGCTCCGGTCGCGCGTACAGGGCGAGAGGAGAAGCTTTTTCGGCACCGCCGCATCTTTCATGAAGGTCTCGAGGACCTGGCGACGCTTCTCCAGCGGCTGCTCGATCAGGCTCCGGCCATCCGGCGCGACGAGCATGTCGAACAGGATCAATCTCGCGGGCGTCTCCGCAGCGAGTTTCCGGATGCGGCTCTCCGCCGGGTGAAGCCGCATCTGCAATGCGTCGAATGCCAGCCGCCCATCGAGCTCGATTGCCAGTTCGCCATCGATGACGAAACGCGCAACGCCGATGTCGCGCAGCAGCGCCACCACCTCGGGGAAGTAGCGCCCTAAAGGCTTGCCTGATTTCGCCCTGAGCTCGACGACGTCGCCCGCCTTGAAGGCGAGGCAGCGGAAGCCGTCCCATTTGGGCTCGTATTGCCAGGAACCATCGGCCTCGGGCAGGACCTCGGCGATCTTTGCCTCCATCGGCACGGTATCGAGGGGAAGTGCAAATTTCTCGTTGGCGAGGGCCGGCCTTGTCCGATCATCCGTCTTCACGCTCTTTCGCCCACGAACCACCATGCGGCGCTATCCGAACCGCCGATGGTCATTGCTCACCCGTTTGACCAGTTCCCTCGCCTCCTCGGCGGTGATCCAGTGCTTGCGGGCGAAATATCCGCCGTCCTCGGTGGCACCGTTCGGACCAGCAGGATTTTTGTTCGCTCCCTTGTCGATCATCTCCCTCCTCCGATCCTGCCAGCGCGAACGGTCTTGCGTCATGCGGCCAGCCTCGTTTTCCCGAGCCGCTTGATGGCATCCTCAAGCGAGCGTTCACTATCGCAGTAATCCGCCCAGGCTTTGCTCCTGCCCAAAAGCCCCGGCACGGTGCGGATCGTGTATCGCGTCGGATCGAGATCGGTCTTCACCTGCGCCCAGGTAAGCGGCATTGACACGGTCGCGCCGGGACGCGCGCGGGCCGACAGGGGCGCGACTGCGGTCGCCATGCGGTCGTTGCGCAGGTAGTCCAGGAAGATCCGGCCTGCGCGAAGTTTCTTGGACATGTTGACGAGGTAACGGTCCGGGTCATCGCGCGCCATCCGCACGCAAACCTCGCGGGCGAAGCTTTTTGCTTCCGGCCAGCTCAACTTTCGTTTCTTTGCAGCGGCGAGCGGCGTCACCACATGCAGACCCTTGCCGCCGGTGGTCTTGCAGAAGCTGACCAGACCGAGGGCATCCAGTCGGTCGCGCATCTCTTTTGCGGCCTCGACAACCATCGGAAACGCCACATCCGGTCCGGGATCGAGATCGAACACTAGCCGGCCCGGCACTTCAGGCTGCTTCGGCTGGCAATTCCATGGATGCAATTCGAGCGCGGCCACCTGCGCGACGGCTGCGAGGCCTTCCACACGGTCGATTTGGAGATAGGGTTTGCGGTCGCCGAAAACCGTGACGAGTTCGAGCAGATTAGACGTGCCCGGCATGGCATGGCGCTGGAAGAATTGCTCGCCGCCAAGCCCATCCGGGGCGCGGATGATCGAACACGGACGGCCTTCGATGTGCGGAATAAGCCACGGCCCGACCGCCTCGTAGTAACGGGCGAGATCGAGTTTGGTGATCGGGGTGCCGTCGCCACCGTCGGGCCAGAGCGGTTTGTCCGGGTTCGACAACACCACGCCCATGACGACCGGCTTTGCGTTCTTGCCACCCGACCGGGCGGTTGTCTTCGCCGGGGCTGTCTCGGATTTCGTCGGGGGTGCCTTCTTTGCCCGGCCTGCAGGCTTTGGAACCGGGATCGCGGTGTCTTCCGGCGGCGCCGGCCTCTCGGCCTCGACCTCCGCGGCGGGCTTGTCCTCGCGCAGGCCCTTGAACGCGGCCTGACGAACCATTCCGGCCCCAGTCCAGCCTCCGAACTCGATCTCGGCGACGAGTTCGGGCCGCGTCCAATGCACATTGGCTTCCTTGCGCGGCGCGCCTAATCCGGTGAACGGGGATTTGTCGACCTCGGCTGCCTTCAGACGCGGCACCAACTGCCGCACCTTCCCTTCGCTATAGCCGGTACCGACGCGGCCGAGATAGACGAAGTGATCGCCCCGGTGCACGCCTGCCAGCAGCGAGCGGAACTTGCCGCTGGTGGTCGTCCAGCCGCCGATTACCACCTCGTGTCCCACCCTGCATTTGGCCTTGGTCCAGCTCTTCGTTCTGCCCGACCGGTAGGGTGCGTCGAGACGCTTGGAGACGATGCCTTCGAGCGAGAGCCGGCAAGCCGATCTCAGAACCGCATCGCCGCCGGTCTCGAAATGTTCGACGAAGCGGATCAGTGTGTCGTCGCCGATCCCACGTTCCTCCAACAAGGAGTGGAGCCGCGCCTTGCGCTTCGTCAGCGGCTGCGAGCGCAGGTCGTTGGCGCCGTCGAAGAGCAGATCGAACGCGTAGAAGACGAGATCGTCGGTTTCCTGCTCCGACAGGGCCGCTTGCAATGCCGCGAAATCAGGAGCGCCGTTGTGGTCCAAAGCCACGATCTCGCCGTCGATGATCCCATCGGGCAAGGATTCCGCTTCGCTGGCGATCGCCTTGAACTTCGCCGTCCAATCGAGCCCCTTGCGGGTTTTTAGCGAGACCTCCCCATCGTGGACGCGCAGCTGGACGCGATAGCCGTCAAACTTGATCTCGTGTCCCCAGCCAGTGCCGGGCGGTGGTCGCTCGACCGGCTCGCAGAGCTGCGGCGGGATGAAATCAGGAAGGGAGGTGGAGGACGGCCGTTTCTTCGAAGACTTCTTCGCCGCCGCGCCAGCCTTTTCCTGCTGGCGCTCGTCCGCCGCACTGCCCTTACGGCTGTCCCACACCGCGTCGGGTTCGGCCACGCCGTTGCGCGCCAGCATGAATGGTTTTGGACCTCGTCCCTTCCCCTCAGTGATCGCCGCCATCGTGCGGCCGGACGCGACCGACTTGTCCTGCTTCAGGATCGCATCGCCATCGCCCTCCCGGCTGAAGGCGTCGCGGTGCTTGATGAGAAGCCAGTTGGTGCGCTTTCCGCCCGTGCGGTCATGCTTCATCCGCACCAGCACCCAACTGCCATGCAGGCGTTCCCCATCAAGGCTGAATTTCAAATCACCCTTCGCGAGCGCCTCCTCAGGGGCGAGATCGCCTTCCGGCTCCCAATAGCCGCGATCCCAAAGCAGGACCGTGCCGCCGCCATACTGGCCCTTCGGGATCGTTCCTTCGAAGTCGCCATAATCCAGCGGATGATCCTCGACCTCGACCGCAAGCCGCTTGTCCTGCGGATCGAGCGATGGGCCGCGGGTGACCGCCCACGATTTGAAAACGCCGTCGAGTTCAAGGCGAAGATCGTAATGGAGACGCGTGGCCGCGTGCTTTTGAATGACGAACCGGCGGCGCCCGGAAGCACCGAATTTCGCCTCGCCGCTAGGCTCGCCGGTCTTGGTAAAATCTCGCTTGGCGCGGTACTTCGAGAGTTTGTTGTCTTGCGCCACGATGCATCACCCAGCTCGTTTTTCGTCACGCCCCGCAGGAGTGACGAGCGGTAACGCTCAAGGTCGACCTTTGGTTCTGCGGCGGTATTGGCAACGCCTGATGCGGCATCACCGGAACGATGCCTCGCGCCCGCGGTTATATGGCTGTCGCGCAGCCAAGCTCAGGTTACACCATGGCGCCGAAATCGTTCTGGAAAGGCTATCTGAAGCTGTCCTTCGTGACCTGTGCGGTTGCGATGACCCCGGCCGTCTCGGACAGCGAGAAGGTTCGCTTTCACACCCTCAACCGGGCGACGGGAAACCGGATTGAAAGCCGGTATGTCGACGCCGAAACCGGCGACGTCGTCGAGAGAGACGAGGAAGTCAAAGGCTATCAAACCGGCGATGACGAATACGTCATCCTTGAGGACGACGAACTCGATGCGGTCAAGCTGGAGAGCACGCGGACGATCGAGATCGACATGTTCGTGCCCCGGGATTCCATCGAGTGGATCTGGTACGACAGGCCCCACTACCTGACGCCGGCGGACGCGGTGGCCGAGGAGGCCTATTCGGTCGTCCGTGAGGCGATGAAAGCGACCAACATGGTGGGCATTTCCCGCGTGGTGCTCTATCGCCGCGAGCGCGCCGTGATGCTCGAGCCGCGCGACAAGGGAATCGTCCTCTGGACATTGCGCTATGGCGACGAGGTGCGGGACGAGGATCAATATTTCGGCGACATCAAGGGCGATAAGGTGGAACCGAAGCTAAAAGCGCTGGTGACCAAGTTGATCGAGGAACGCTCGCAACCATGGGACCCGACCATGCTGCGCGATCCGGTGCAGGACACGCTCAAGGACATCATCGCATCCAAGAAAAAGCGCGGCGGCAAGCCCCTTCAGCGCAAGAAGGCGGAGCCGGAGCGCCCGAGCAACGTCGTCAACATCATGGACGCGCTCAAGAAGAGCATTGCGGCAGAGAGCGGAAAAAAGACGCCTCGCAAAGGGAAATGACAGGCGGCGCTCGCAGGGCTTAGAACGCGGGTCAGCTCGCCTTTCGACGCTGGGTGGCGGATGCGGCCCCGCGCTTGGCCGCTGCCTTCTTGGCCGCCGTGGCAGATTTGCCTTTCGCCGATGCCGGTTTCCGGCCGCCACGCGCCGTGGTCTTGCTCCCCGCCTTTTGGCCGGATTTCGCCTCGACGCCCGCGCTCTTTCTCAATGCATCGAGAAGGTTGACGACATTCCCGGCGGCCGGAGCTTTCCGTGGCGCGAACGGCTTTCCTTCCATCTTCGCCTTCACCAGATCCGAGAGGGCACTTTCATACCGGTCCTCGAACTTGCTCGGGTCGAAGGTGCCGCGTTTGGTGGTGATGATGTGATTTGCCAGATCGAGCATTTCGCCTTCGATCTTCCGATCCGGAATTTCCTCGAACGCGTCTTGGGACGACCTGATTTCGTAATCGAAATTCAATGTCGTGGCGATCAACCCATCGCCGTGGACGCGGACGAGGAGCGTCCGCACGCGGCGAAAGAGGACCGCGCGCGCCAGCGCCGCGACCTGCTTGGCCCGCATACCCTCGCGGATGAGCGCGAATGCCTCCTGTGCGGCCGGGCTGCTGGGCGTGAGATAATAGGGACGGTCGAAGTAGATGTCGTCGATCTCGCGGCAATCGACAAACGCCTCGACGTCGAGCGTCTTGTCGCTTTCGGGGATGGCGGCGGCGACTTCTTCGGGCTCCAGCACCACATACTCGCCCTTGGCGATCTCATAGCCCTTCACCTGCTGGTCGGCAGGCACCGCGTCCCCGGTTTCAGGATCGACGAATTGCCGCTTCACCCGGTGGCCGGACTCGCGATTCAGGGTGTGGAACGCAATGCGATCGGAGCTGGAGGCGGCCGTGTAGAGCGCGACCGGGCATGACAATTCCCCGACCTTCAGAAATCCCTTCCAATTCGCCCTGGGCGCCATGCCGCGGTTTCCGGTTGCGGGGACTCAACTCGGCGGTCGACCGCGCGTTCCGTCCAGTCCCCGCTATCGTGAGTGAAAGCTCAGGCGGACCCGGTTTCCTTCTAGAGAGTTCCATCTATCGGGGATCGGCTATCCTGTGGCGGTCTTTCCCCTGAACGACGTTTGGAGCGATGATCGATGTCTCGTCTACTGCCCCCGATCCGCTACAACATCTCATCGGCGATTTTGTTGGTCGGCATCGTTTTCGGCCTTTATCTCTGCTATCGGCTCACCATCCCCTTCCTTTCACCCCTCGTCTGGTCCTTCACCCTCGCGATCCTGTTTCGGCCACTTTGCGTGAGGCTGCGCGGCGCCTGGGGGTCTCAGGCGGCATCCGCGTCGGCGACGGTGGTGACGGTTGCCATCGTCGTCGTCCTCCCGGTCATCTTCGTCTTCGGCGCGATGCTCGCCGAAGCCGTGCGAGGAGCGGGACTCCTCAGCTCGGCGGTTGAATCCGGGAGGTGGCGCAACGTGATCGAAACCCATCCCTGGCTCGCGCCGGCCATCACGTGGCTCGATCAGCGGATCAACCTTCCCGATCTCGTGGGCACGACGACCACCTGGCTCACGACCTGGAGCGCGTCGCTCCTTCGCGGGTCGTTCGCGGGTTTCGTCAATCTCCTGCTGACGTTCTATTTCCTGTTCTACTTTCTGCGGGACGGACAATCCGCGAGGACGATCCTGCAGCACCTGCTGCCATTCACCCCGCCCGAGTTTGCAAAGCTCAGCGAGCGAGTCGAGAACACGGTTTGGGCAACCGTCTACGGCACGCTGATCGTCGCAGCGCTCCAGGGCACCCTCGGCGGGCTGGTGTTCTGGTGGCTGGGAATTCCCGCGCCGCTCACCTGGGGCGTCGTCATGGGGCTTCTGGCCGTCGTGCCTTTCCTCGGAGCCTTCGTCGTCTGGGCGCCGGTTGCCGTCTATCTCGCGCTAGCAGGCCAATGGGGAAGCGCCATCCTGCTGACGCTCTGGGGGACGGCTGTCATCGGGCTCATCGATAACGTGCTTTATCCGGTTCTCGTCGGCAGCCGGCTGATGATGCATACAGTCCCCGCCTTCATCGCGGTTGTTGGCGGCGTAATCCTGTTCGGGCCCCATGGCTTGGTCCTCGGGCCGCTGGTGATTACCGTATCGATCGTCATGCTTCACATCTGGCGCGAGCGGGCCGACGTGGTGCGCCGTGAGAGGCGGCCGGCCGACACGTGACACGTGGAGCGCCGGGGCGCTACAAAGGCGACAGATGCTCCCATGCTGATGGAATCCGGAACATGAGTCTTGAATCCGTGCGCGCGTTCTTTGCCGATCACGCACCAGACGTGAAGGTGATCGAGCTTCCGACAAGTACGGCCACGGTCGGCCTCGCCGCAGCAGCGCATGGCGTCACGCCGGGGCAAATCGCCAAGACGCTGTCGATGCGCATCGGCGAAAAGATCATCCTGGTGGTGACGCGCGGCGATGCGCGGTTGGAAAACCGCAAGATCAAGGCGGCATTCGGCGGCAAGGCCAGAATGCTGGCATCCGATGAGGTCGAGGTCCTGACCGGTCATCCCGTCGGCGGCGTCTGCCCGTTCGGGCTGGCAACGCCCCTGCCCGTTTACTGCGATGTAAGCCTGAAGGCTTTCGAGGAGGTCATTCCGGCAGCCGGTGCGACCCATAGCGCAGTGCGCATCCCTCCGGCGCGCCTGGTGGAACTGGCCGATGCGGCATGGGTGGATGTCTGTCAGGATGTGGGATAGGAGGCAGCCGACGCTCACCCGCTTTGCATCCGTGCGGGAAATAGCTATCTCTGGGCCCCGTCCACCTTCTGGAACACCGATCTGATGACCGACACCCCTCCCGACCGCCTCTCCGGCAACCCGAACAGCCCCTTTTACGACGAGAAGCTGCTCGAGCGCGGCGTGGGCGTGCGCTTCAAGGGCGTCGAAAAGACCAACGTTGACGAATATTGCGTCAGCGAGGGCTGGGTCCGCCTCACCGCCGGGACGGCCAAGGATCGAGCCGGAAACCTGATGACCATCAAGCTGAAGGGCCCGGTCGAGCCGTATTTCAAGGACGCCAAGTAGCGGTCGGATTGCCGTAGCCATCCCGGCGCCGCTGCTCCTCTATTCAATGCGAGAGAAACGCTATAATATGGCGCTGCACGCTCCTGATTTCGGGCCCAACCGGCACGGGACGGGACGATTGCCCTCTCCTGCCGGTAGAGCGTCCCGATGCCCGAGATTCAAAGTTCCGACGAATCTTCCTTCTCCCCGTTGGCCGCAAGCAGCCGGCCTTCATTGATCAATCTGAACGGAGATCGACTCACTGTCTCGCCCGGCGCCCCGGCCGGCCTCCTCGACGTCGGGTCCAATGCGACCATCGTCGGGACCGGACCCTGGGACTCGCTCCAGCTCACGCTCTCGGTCTTCGATGCTTTCGATCTCCTCGGGATCCGCGAAATCGCCGGCAGCGTGCGATTGTCCAATGGAATCGCCATCGGCAGTAAGGTGTTGATCAACGAGGTGGAGATCGCGGAGATCGACATCCCCGATGCGGGCGTTCTTTTCTTCACCTTCAATGGGAACGCCTCGACCTCCGCGGTGGAAACCCTTATCCGCGCGCTGACCTACCAGAACATATCCCCGCAAGCCGATCTTGTGCTCGAACGGAGCATTGGGCTCGACCTCGCGGATCTCGGCGGCGGCCGTGTGACCGCTGCATTTCTGACGGCTGCCGTCGCGCCGCAAGTGACGATGGCCGGCCCGTTCGTCCTCACGGCGGGCGACGACATTTTCACGGGCGATGCCAGCGCGGAGATCTTCCAGGCGACCCAAACCAGCCTCAATCCCGGCGACCAACTCGACGGCGCCGGCGGGAACGACACCCTCGAACTGTACGGCGGCGGCAACTTCGATCTCTCGATGCTCGCAAAGTTCGAGAGCATCGAGACCATCCTCGGCTCCCCGTTCTACGACAATATCACCATCGACAGCGCGCAACTTGCCAGCGTGACGGTCATAGATTCCAACGGCGGCGCTTTTGGTGACCAAGTCAGTTTGGTCGGCGGCGATCTCGATCTCAGTACCATCGCGATCGCCAACTTTACCAGTATCGTCCTCGCCACCCCGGACGCGACGATCACTCTCAGTGATCTTGATACCGCAAAACTTATCAAGGGACGCGATGCCGGAAACAACACCCTGACACTCAACCTGGCTCAGGGCACCCTGTCGGATTCGGACAGGGACGTGATCCACGGCAATGGGATCGAGACCATCGTCAGTAACGGCGTCACGACCACGCATTGGGGGCCGAAACTCGCCGCCATCGAGGCCGACATCGTAACAGCCGTCGAGGGTACGGCCGTCTTTATCGACGCGCTGGGAGATGCGACGCTGACGGGCGAAAACGGAGAGTTTTTGCTTCTCAGGCTTCTGATCAGCGGCGCAACGCTCGACCCGAATGATGTGCTTGGCATCGACGAGTCAGGCCCGGTTTCACTCGATGCAGGTCTCACGGTCAACAGCGTCGTGAGCGTTGACGTCTATCGAACGTCGATACCCATCGGGACCATTGCGTTTCTCGATAATCACGGTTTTACCATCAGTCTCAATGCGCAAGCGGATGACACCACACTCCCGAGTCTGATCCACGCCCTGACCTATACCCGCAAACTCGGCTCCACGAGCGGCGCGCTGACCGTCAGCCTTTCCATCAAGGATCAACTGGGTCTCGACAGCGTGGCGCACGTCAATGTCGATCCGCCCGGCACCACGCCCCCTCCTGCCGGAAATGCGGCTCCGACGGGCCTGTCCCTCTCCGGCTCGATCATCGACGAACTGGCGCTGAACGGCGCTGTGGTCGGCTCCTTCTCACAGCAGGATCCGAACGCAGGCGATACCTTCACCTACACGCTGCTCGACAGCTCCGGCGGACGGTTCGCGATCGTCAATGGCAAGCTCGCGGTGGCGGACGGAATCCGGCTCGATTTCGAGCAGGCGGCGAGCCATCAAGTGGCGGTGCGCGTGACGGATCAGGGTGGTAAATCGCTCGACCGTAGCTTCACCATCAACCTCGGCGACGTTGCGAGCGAAATCAGCCTCGGCACGGCGCGCGATGACGTCCTCGTCGGAGGCGGCGGGAATGATCGGTTCTCGGGTGGTGCGGGCGTCGACGTGCTGACCGGTGGCGCGGGAGCCGACAGGCTCTCGGGCGGCCTTGGGCGCGATGTTCTCACGGGCGGGGGCGGCGGGGACATCTTCGTGTTCGATTCCGCGGTCGCCCGAAAGAAGAACAGCAATATCGACAAGATCGCGGAATTCTCGGTGCGGGACGACAGCATCTGTCTGGAGAACGCGATCTTTAAGGCCTTGGGCAAGAAGGGCAGCGCTGCAAAGCCAGCAAAACTCGGCAACGATGCGTTCTGGAAGGGCACAAAGGCCCACGACGCCTCCGACCGGATCATCTACAACGACAGGAAGGGCGTGCTCTATTACGATGAGGACGGCAACGGCACGAAGGTGGCGATCCAGATCGCGACGCTGTCGAAGAAGCTCAAGATGACGGCGAAAGACTTCTTCATCGTCTGAGCCGGATCCGACGTCAGGCAAGAAAACGCACAACAAAAAAGGCAGCCATTTCACCGGCTGCCTTTTTGTTGCGCGATCGGACGAAGCCCTATTGCGGCAGCTTGTCGTCGATGCCCTTGACGTAGAAGTTCATCCCGAGGACCTGCTCGTCCGACAACGCGCCGGTGCCCTTGCATTCCACCTCGCTGCCATCCTGCTTGATGACGGGGCACTTGAAGGGGTTGAGCTTGCCGGATTTGATCGCAGCCTCGGTTTCCTCGGCCATCTTCTTCACATCGTCGGGCATGTTTTTGAACGGCGACATCACCACCATGCCGCTATCGAAGCCGCCCCAGAGATCCTGCGACTTCCAGGTCCCGTCGAGCACGGCCTTGGTGCGCTCGACATAGTAATCCGCCCAGTTGTCGACGATGGCGGTGAGCTGGGCCTTCGGCGCGAACCGTTCCATGTCGGAGGCCTGGCCAAAGCCGTATTTGCCGCGCGCCTCGGCGGCTTGCAGCGGTGCCGGGCTGTCGGTGTGCTGGGCGACGACATCGACACCCTGATCGAGCAACGCCTTGGCGGCGTCGGCTTCCTTTGCCGGATCGTACCAGGAATTGGCCCACACCACCTTCAGCTTGATGTTGGGGTTCACCGATTGCGCGCCGAGGAAATAGGAGTTGATGCCGGATACGACTTCCGGAATCGGGAAGGCGCCCACATATCCGATGGTGCCGGACTTGGTCATCTTGCCGGCGATCTGGCCGATCACGTAGCGGCCTTCGTGGAACTTCGCCGCGTAAGTGGCAAGGTTCGGTGCGCGCTTGAAGCCGGTCGCATGCTCGAACTTGATGTTCGGGTACTTCTTGGCGACTTTCAGGGTCGGCTCCATGAAGCCGAACGAGGTGGTGAAGATCAGGCCGTGGCCGGTGCGGGCGAGTTGCTCGATGGAACGCTCCGAATCGGCCTCGGGCACGCTCTCCACATAGGTCGTTTCGACCTTGTCGCCGAAGGCCTTCTCAATCGCCTTGCGGCCGACGTCATGCTGGTAGCTCCAGCCATGGTCGCCCACCGGGCCCACATAGATGAAGCCGACTTTCAGCTTCTGCTGCTGGGCGGCCGCGCCCCCTGCCGAGAGCGCCAGAGCCGCAGCGCCGATCAGAGCGCCAATGATGGTCCGTGAAGACATGCTAGCTTCCCTAGGATTTGACAATGCGGATATTCCTCGCAGGTCGCGGCTCTTGTCGCAACATTCGCGATGATGACATTAACACCGCTTTGCCTATCGGTCAGGCACGAAAGGAACCCCCAGCGACCCGGGCGTGCCGATGGCCCGGCCATGGCGCAGGGACAGGAGCAGAAGCGCCAGGATCGTCGCCAGATAAGGGACGGCCGAGAGCAACTGCGAAGGCACCCCGAACTGCGCCGCCTGCGCATGCAGTTGCAGCACTGTCGCCGCCCCGAAAATGTAGGCGCCGATCAGCACCCATCTCGGCCGCCAAGCGGCAAAAACCACCAGCGCGAGGGCAATCCAGCCCCGTCCCGCCGTCATTCCCGGTGACCAGAAGCGCGTGTAGACGAGGGACAGATAGGCGCCCGCAAGACCCGCGCACGCCCCGCCGAACAGGATGGCAAGAAAGCGTGTTCTCAAAACCGGCAGGCCCAACGCGTGAGCCGATGCGTGGTTCTCGCCGATCGACCGGAGGACAAGGCCGGCGCGCGCCCGGCCGAGATAGAGACCGACCGCGACCGTGAGCGCAATGGAGCCGTAAACGAAAAGATCCTGCCCAAAGAACAGTCGGCCGATGAAGGGGATATCCACAAGGCCGGGAATGTTCAATGGTGCCACCGGATCGCGGCGCGCGCCGACGAAAGGCGCGCCGATAAGCCCCGACAGGCCGAGCCCGAAGATGGTCACGGCGAGGCCGGAGCCGACCTGGTTGGCGGCAAAACCCAGCACCACCACGGCAAAGAGCGCCGCCATGAATCCGCCCGCGAGGATACCGGCGCCGACCCCCATCAGGGTCGAGTCGAAGGTCACGGCGGCGGCAAAGCTGCAGGAAGCCCCCATCGCCATCATGCCCTCGAGCCCGAGATTGAGCACGCCGGACCGCTCCGCCACCAATTCGCCGAGCGAGGCGATGAGCAGGGGCGTCGATGCCGTGACGATGGTGAGCAGGATCGCCTCGAACGTGGTCATTTGGCCCCTCCCCGGACGACGAACCGGATTCGGTTGCTCACCAGCGCGTCCGCCGAGAGCACGCACAGAAGAAGAATACCCTGGAAGGCCTGGGTCAGATCGAGCGGCAGCTTCAGCATGATCTGCGCGCTCTCGCCGCCGATGAAAGTAAGCGAGACGACGAGTGCGGCGACCAGAATCCCGATCGGATTGAGCCTTCCAAGGAACGCCACGGTGATGGCCGTAAACCCGTATCCCGGCGAGATCGAGGGCTGGAGCTGGCCGATCTGTCCGGTGACTTCCGACATGCCCGCAAGGCCCGCAAGGCCGCCCGAAATGCCAAAGACCGCAAGCGTGGTGGTCTTGGAGTTGAAGCCGGCAAACCGCGCGGCGCGCGGCGCGTCGCCGCTGAGGCGCAGCCGGTAGCCGAACAGGGTGCGCCCGAGGATCACCGCGGTCACGAGCACCGCGATCAGCGCGAACACGAAACCGTAATGCACCCGCCCAGCCTCAAAGATCGGCGGCAGGGTCGCGGCGGGATCGAAGGTGACCGATTGCGGAAAGTTGAAGCCCTTGGGATCGCGCCATGGGCCGCGCACCAGATAATCGAGGATCAACTGGGCGATATAGACCAGCATCAGGCTCGTGAGGATTTCGTTGACGCCAAACCGCGTTTTCAGGAACGCGGGGATCAGCCCGTAGAGCGCGCCGCCAATGATGCCGGCGAGCAAGATTGCTGGAAGCACCCAGAGCCCCGCATCGGTGCCGTGGGTCCTGAGCGCGATCCAGCTCCCGAGAACGGCGCCGACGACGTATTGACCCTCAGCGCCGATATTCCAGAGATTGGCTCGAAAGCAATAGGACAGGCCGATGGCGATCAGCGCGAGCGGCGTGGCCTTGACGAGAATTTCCTGGAGCGCCCAAGGGTCGCTCAAGGGCTGCGTGACATAGACCTGGAATGCAGCCAGCGGCGAGCGTCCCATCAGCCAGATGACGAGCCCGGCGATCAGAAAGGCGGTGATGAAGGCAAGAACCGGCGCCAGTGCACGCCAGAGAGCCGAAATCGAGGCGCGAGGCGTCAGCTCAAAGCGCATGGACGGCCTCGCCGGAGTTTTCCGCGACTCCGAGCATTTCCAGCCCGACCGATTCCTTTGTCCATTCCGAGACGGGCTTCATCGGGCTTAAACGTCCCTGGTGGATCACGGCCATGCGATCGGCGATTTCAAAAAGCTCATCGAGATCCTGGCTGATGACGATGACGGCGCTGCCGGCGGTGGCGAGATCGACGAGCGCCTGGCGGATGAGCCGCGCCGCACCCGCATCCACGCCCCAGGTGGGCTGGTCGACAACGAGCACCGCCGGGTTCCGGATCATCTCCCGGCCGATGACGAATTTCTGCAGATTGCCGCCCGATAATTTGCGCGCCTGCGGGTCCGCTTCGGGCATCCGCACGTCGAAGCTCTGCACGATGGCGCGGGCGAGCCGCCGCGCGGCGCGCAGGAGAATGAAGCCCGATCGGCTGACCTCGGCGGCGGCATGAGAAATCAGCGTATTCTCGCTCAGGCGATGGGTGGGAGCAGCGGCATGACCCAGCCGTTCCTCGGGCACGAATGCAGCACCCAGGCGACGGCGCGCATCGATCCCGGCAGCACCGCAAGGATGGCCGGCAATGATGATGGCGTCGTTTCGATCAGTCGGCCGCTCGCCGGAAAGCGCCGCGAAAAGCTCGCTTTGTCCATTGCCCGCAATGCCCGCAATGCCCACCACTTCACCCGCATGCGCCGCGAGATCGATGCTCGACAGCGCCACGCCATGCAGCGAGCCGGTCGGGAGCGAGAGGCTGTCGACTGTCAGCATCTCGCCCTTTGGAACGTGCGGAGCGGTGCTGCGCACCCCGCCAACCTCATTGCCCACCATCAGGGCGGCGATTTCTCGCGCACTATGTGCGCGCGGGTCGATGGAGGCGACGTTCTTGCCGGCCCGGAGGATCGTGGCGGTCTGGCAGAGCCGGCGCACCTCCTCGAGTTTGTGCGAAATGTAGAGGATCGATACGCCTTCGGCCGAGAGCTTGTCGAGGGTGAGGAAGAGATGTTCCGCCTCCTGCGGGGTCAGCACGGAAGTCGGTTCGTCGAGGATCAGCAGGCGCGGACCCTGCAGAAGACAGCGGACGATTTCGATGCGCTGGCGTTCCCCAGCGGAAAGAGTCCAGACCGCGCGATCGGCCTCGAGGGCGAGGCCGTAGCTGTGCGAGATGTCCCCCAGCCTCGCGCGAACGGCGTCGAGCGTCCAATCATCCGACAGGGCGACCGCGATATTCTCCGCGACCGTCAACTCGTCGAAGAGCGAGAAGTGCTGAAACACCATCCCGATCCCGAGGGCCCGCGCTTCGACCGGCGACGCGATCGTCACAGGTCGGCCTTCCCATTGAATTTCCCCGGCGCTCGGCTCGACGACGCCGTATAGGATTTTCACGAGGGTCGATTTGCCTGCCCCGTTTTCCCCAAGGAGGGCGTGAATTTCCCCCGGTCGGATGGCAAGATCGACGGCGTCATTTGCCAAAAGTTCGCCGTAACGCTTGCTGATTCCCCGCAATTCGACGAGGGGCCGTGCCGATGATGAAAGCTCTTCCTTCACGCACTGAAGCTCTGACTGAAATAGGTTGAAGACGGTTGTGGCAAGAAGACGTTGAAGGCCTGAGTGAAGGTGATGCATCAACCCCTTGGGGCATCGACATCGTTTGGTGGAGCGATCATAGGGAGGTGAGTATCGTATCGGCAATGCCGAATGCATCGAATATGGTGAGTAAGCAAGCAATCGATGGCTGATTGTCGGGCTTGCACAATCAGGGGACAGCATGGCGGATCGGGACTTTGACATCGTGATCGTCGGCGCGGGTGCAGCCGGCCTCAGTGCCGCGTTGGCGTTTTCCCGCGACGGCTACCGCACGGCACTTGTCGGAAGCCTCGATTCCCGCCGCGACGGACGCACGGTTGCGCTGCTCAATGGCTCGGTGCGCCTTTTCGAGGCGCTCGGAATCTGGCCCGCGATCGCAGAACGCGCCGCTCCCCTCGAAACCATGCGGATCGTGGACGATACCGGCAGCCTGTTCCGGCCGCCCCCGGCGACGTTCCACGCAAGCGAGATCGGCCTCGACGCCTTCGGCTGGAATATCGAGAACGCCGATCTGGTCGACCTCCTGGCCGATGCCGCGCGCCGCCAGGAAGGCCTCACGCTCGACGAGGGCCAAGCCGGTGGCATCGAGGTCACGGGCGGGCACGCGGTTATAAGGCTCGAAGGGCGCGAGGCGATTCGGGCGAAGCTCTGCGTCGCGGCCGATGGGCGGAATTCGCAGCTTCGGAAAAGTGTCGGGATCAAAGCGCGGAGCTGGTCCTATCCGCAATCCGCCGTGACGGCGATTCTCGCCCATGACCGACCGCACCGCGAAACCTCGACGGAATTTCACACCCGGCACGGCCCTTTCACACTGGTGCCCCTGCCCGGCAGGCGGTCGAGCCTCGTGTGGGTGACGAACCCTGAAGAAGCGAAGACGCTCGCCGGGCTGGCCGATGCAGCCCTGGCAGCGAAGATCGAGCGACAGGCGCAATCCATTTTAGGCACGATGACGATCGACGGCGCGCGCGGCACTTTCCCGATGACCGGCATGTCGGTCGGGCGGTTCACCGCACCCCGCCTGGCGCTCGTCGGGGAGGCCGCCCACGTCTTTCCACCCATCGGCGCACAAGGATTGAACCTCGGATTGCGGGATGTGGCAGCACTACGGGATGCGGTGATCGATGCCGGGGATGCTGGCGAGGATCCTGGTTCGCCGGACGCCCTCGCCCGCTATCAGCGTGGCCGCGATATCGATGTCCGCCTGCGCACAGTGGCGGTCGACAGTCTCAACCGGACTCTGCTCACCGGTCTGCTGCCGGCGGATTTTCTGCGCGGGGCCGGGCTCCTGGGCCTCAGCCATATCGGCCCGCTGCGGCGGGCGGTCATGCGCGAAGGCGTTCTTCCCCGCATCGGCACCCCGCGGCTGATGCAAGGCGCGGCTTGAAGAGCATCAGGGGAACAGATCGTACGGCAGGACGCCGATCTGGATGACGAAAAGCAGCCCGGCCAGCGTCACCATCGACGCCAACGTCCCGATCAGCACGCAGGCGGAAGCGCGCTCGACCCCGACATTGTATTGCGTCGCGACCACGAAGATGTTCAAGGCCGGCGGCAATGCCGCCATGGTGATGGCCGCATAGGTCCAGACCGGTCCAAAATCACCGATCGCCGAGAGCACCAGCCAGATCAGCACCGGGTGGACGATCAGCTTGATGACCACCAGAGCCGGCACTCCCTCCGGGATGCGCCACAGCGGGCGCATCGCCACCGTCACGCCGAGGATGAACAAGGCGCAGGGAGCGGCGGCGCCGGAGAGCCACGTCACCATCTGGTCGGCGGCCTGCGGCAGGCTCAGATGGAAGTAGCTCGCCGAGATGCCGAGCATGGTGGCGACGTTGAACGGATGGGTCAGGATGCGCCAGAGGATTTTCCGCGCGGTCGCAGCCAGGCTCAGCTTCTCGACGCCCGCCACGGACATCAGGAGCGGCACGAGCGAGAACAAGAGCAGGTTGTCGAACACGAAAATGAGCACGACCGGCGCGCTGGCGCCGGCACCGAGGGCGCCCAGAACGAGCGGCGGACCCATATAGCCGACATTGGAATAGGAGCCCGCCACGCCCTGCATCACGGATTGAGGAAGGTCGGGCGTGTGCCGAAAGCCCGTGCCGAAAGCGAGGAGAAACGCCAGGAATGTTGAGACGGTCGTCGCGGCGATGAAGGGCCAGTTTGCCAATTGGTCGAGGGGTTTGTCCGCAATCAGGCGGAAGAACAGGCACGGCAGCGCGATATAGATCAGGAAAAACTGCATCCAGGCGAGACCGGCCTCGGGCTGGCGCACGACCCTGCCGCAAAAGAAACCGAGCCCGATCAGTCCGAAAAAGGGCGCAAGAAGGTTGAAAAGCCCGATCAGTTCGGACATCGGGCGGCTCCGCGCGTCAGAATCACTGCGCTCCTTCTGGCCAAATTCCAGCCGGGTCACAATGCCGCCTCGCGCGTAGGCGCCAGACCGAATTCGCAGGCCTTCCGATTTCGTTAAGGGACCGGCGATAAAAATAGAAACCGTACGCCGGTTTGTGTTCGCCAGGCTGATACCCATATGCCGGCCGAGGAGTTCAGGACCAATGAAGGCTAGTTCAGCGAGATTCGCGATCGGCCAAGTGGTGAAGCATCGGCTGTTTGCATTCCGGGGACTGATTTTCGATGTCGACCCGGAATTCGACAATACTGAGGAATGGTGGCTCTCCATCCCGGAGAACATCAGGCCCGCGAAGGAACAGCCGTTCTATCACCTCTTCGCCGAAAACGCCGACACCGAATATGTTGCTTACGTGTCGGAGCAAAACCTGCTGCCCGACACCTCGGGCGAGCCGCTCCGCAACGGCCTGATCGGCGAGATGTTCGACCGGGACGAGAACGGCGCCTACAGGACGAAGCCCAGCTTCGCCAACTGACGCGACCATAAGCATCGAAACAAAAACGCCGGGCGATGAAGCCCGGCGTTTTTTCGTTTGTTGGCTGTAGCTCGGGTTTACGGCTTCGGAGCCGGTGTGGCCGGGGCGGCCGGCGCAGCGGGGGCGGCCGGTGCGGCTGCACCCGGTGTCGCGGAGCCCGATCCGAGCTGCTTGCGGAGCTCTTCGCTGCGCTTCTCCAACTCTTCCTGCAACTTCTTCTGCTGCTCTTCGAGGACCTTGGGGTCGATCGCCGGGCCGTCGAAGGCCTTGGCGAAGCCTGCGACCGGAACCGCGAAGGTCACTTCGCGACCCGCCTGGTTCTGCACGCTGACATTCAGGCTGGCACCCTTCTTGAGGGCCGCGATGAAGTCATCCTTCACCTGCGACTCGGCGAAGCAGCCATTCGGGAAGCAGACGGCGTAACGGCCGGGGGTCGGCTGGCCCTGATCGACGGTGAACCGGATGCCGGGCTGCAGAAGCAGGCCGAGCGGCATCAGGAAGCGTACGATTTTTTGAGCCTGCTGGCCGCCCTTTACGTCGTAGAGGGCGACGGCGAGAACCGGCTGGCCCTGATCCGACACGAAATCGCGGGTCGTGTAGCAGATCTCGGCGTTGGTGCCCTGGTCCTTGCCGCAGACCTTGGTCCATTCCGGCTGCGAGGGCTCAGGCTTGACCTGCACGACCATGGGGCCGGTGCTCTGGGCCTGTTGGCCGGCAGGAGCCTGCGCGGGGGCAGCAGGAGCAGCAGGAGCAGCAGGAGCCGCGGGAGCAGGAGCGGCGGGTCTGGCCGGTGCGGGAGCTGCCGGGCGCTGCGCAGGGGCGGTCTGCGCCAGAACCGGCGAGGCCGCCAGCGTGAAGGCCAGAGCCGTGGCCAGGCCTCGGGTGCCCCCCAGGCTCGCGAGACGGGTCGCGAATGACATGTCGTAGATCCTCTTCATTAGGCTTTTGCTTTGGGCCGTATGACTCGGCGCGGTTTGTAACCTTCGAGAACGGTGAATCTTTGCGGATTAAGGCGAAGACATGACGTGTTGCGCTCCTTTAACCTTTCGCCAGTTAGGTTTCCAGTCATGACGGGCACTTTTCTTTACAGTATCCATGGGGGATTCCAGCGATCCGGCCAAGCCGTAGCCGCGGCTTGCAATCTGCCGGTTTTGCTGAAGAATCTGGTTGTGGCGAGCATTGCGATCGCCGCCATCGGTACGGCCCTGGCTGCCGAGCCGGCGCGTCATGGCATCGCCATGCATGGGGAACCCGCCCTCACCTCCGGCTCCGAGTCCCTTCCCTATGTGAACCCCGACGCACCCCGGGGCGGCCGAATCGTTCTCGCCCTCCACGGCACGTTCGACAGCCTCAATCCGCTTATCGTACTCGGCGTGGCCCCCGACGTGGTGCCGCGCTACGTTCTGCAAAGCCTGATGATCCGCTCGCTCGACGAGCCTTTCTCCGTCTACGGTCTCATCGCGCGCACCGTGGACATGCCGGAGGACCGCAGCGAGATCATCTTCAATCTCGACCCCCGCGCCCGGTTTTCGGACGGCCATCCCCTGACCGCCGCCGATGTCCGCTTTACGTTCGAGGCGCTGAAACAAGACGGCAAGCCGTTCCACCGGTCCACCTTTGCGCAGGTGAAGGCGGTCGAGATCCTCGGTCCCCATCGGATTCGCTTCGACCTCTCCGGCAGCGGCGATCGGGAATTGCCGCTGATCATCGCCACCATGCCGATCTTCGCCGCCCATGCGACCGATCCCGCCACGTTCGGCAATACCAGCCTGACCGCGCCCATCGGCTCCGGCCCTTACGTGCTCAGCGAGGTCAGGCCCGGGGAGCGCGTGGTGCTGACCCGCCGAGCGGATTACTGGGGCGAGGACCTCCCGATCACGCGGGGTCTCTATAATTTCCAAGAGATCCGATACGATTTCTATCGCGATGCCAACAGCTTGTTCGAAGCTTTTAAGGCCGGTCTTTATGACTTCCGGCTTGAAGGCGATGCCAGCCGCTGGGCGACCGGCTACGATTTTCCGGCGGTGCGCGAGGGTCGTGTCGTGCGGGAGACACTGCCGATCCGCTCGCCGAAAGGCATGAGCGGTTTCGTGTTCAACACGCGCCGCGCGCCGTTCGAGGACGTTCGGGTCCGCGAGGCGCTGGGCTATCTGTTCGATTTTGGCTGGGTCAACCGCAACCTCTATTCCGGGCTTTTGACCCGCTCCGACAGCTATTTCGCGGGCTCGGATCTCTCATCCGCCGGTCGCCCTCCGACGCCGCAGGAGCGCGCATTGCTGGCGCCTTTTGCTGCGTCGCTGAATGCCGCCATTCTGGAGGGGAAATGGTCGCCCCCCGCCTCCGACGGCTCTGGCCGGGATCGCGGCTCGGCGCGGAAGGCGCTTGCCCTCTTGGCTGAGGCCGGCTGGGCGCTCGACGGAAACGTTCTCCGCAATCGGCAAACCGGGCAGCCCTTTGCTTTCGAGATGCTGGTCAATTCCCGCCAGCAGGAGCGGCTTGCTCTCAACTTTGCTGAATCGCTCAGACGAATCGGCATCCGGGCCAGGGTTCGCCTCGTGGATGACGTTCAGTACTGGCGCCGGTTGTCGCAGTTCGACTTCGACATGGTCCAATCGTCCTGGTCGGCCTCCCCGTCGCCGGGTAACGAGCAGCGCAATCGGTGGTCGGCAGCGGCCGCCGGCCGCCCGGGCTCGCTCAATTATGCGGGCGCCGCCTCCCCTGCGATCGACGGCATGATCGAAGCGCTCCTCAACGCTAAAGAGCGCGAGGATTTCGTCGCCGCGGTTCGGGCCCTCGACCGCGCCCTGCTGTCGGGTTTCTACGTGGTGCCACTTTTTTACGTGGGGGATCAATGGCTTGCCCATGACAGCAAGCTCCTGCGGCCGGACAATATACCACTTCTCGGTACCACCATTGACCCGTGGTGGCGCGCCCGGAGCTAGCTCCGTCGCCATTCATGTTGGGGTACCATTCATTTCCGGGGTGAAACAAAGAGCGTGGCTGTGCGTTGGTGGAATTCAATCACCCCATCCGTATGTTGCACCGCAGGAAGAAGTCATGACCGAATTGCCGAAAGTGCTGGTGATCGATAGCGGCCGGAGAGCTTCGGACAGCGCGCTCTCCACCGAGCTTGCCGAGATGGGTTTTGCGAGCGTGACCACCCCGTTCGAGGCGATCGACGACGTTCTGGCCATGATGCCGAGCCCGGTGGCGATCGTCCTGCAAATGTCCCGCCCCGGCGATGCCGGAGAACGCAGCCGCTTTCTGGCGCTCGCCGCGCGTCTTCGCAGCATCATGGGAGCAAACGGCATTCCGGTGATCCTCACCGGCGGCGTCAGCGGCGCCGCGACGATGCTGCAAAACCACCTCGGCGCCCGCGCGGTCCTGCATGAACCGTCGCTTTAGGCTGCCTTTTTCTCCGCGATCTGCACCAGTTCACGCAGGATGAATTTTGCTGTCCTGAGCCGCTCGTCCGGCGTTTCGACTTCGCGGATGAAGACGATCTTCATATCGGGCCGCACCTTCGCAAACGACGCCTGCTCCGTCACGTAGGAGACGAGGCCGGTTGGGTTGGCGAACGAATTGTCGCGGAACGACACGATGATGCCCTTCGGACCCCCATCCACCTTTTCGATATTGGCCCGACGGCACAGAACCTTGATGGCCATGATCTTCAACAATTGATCGACTTCGGACGGCAACGGCCCGAACCGGTCGATCAATTCCGCGCCGAAGCTGTCGATCTCGCCGTCGGTCTCCAGCGTCGATAGGCGACGGTAAAGGCCGAGGCGGGTCTGGAGATCCGGCACGTAATGTTCGGGGATCATCACCGGAGCGCCAACCGAGATCGTCGGCGACCACTGGTCTTCCGTCGGCTCATCGACCCCGGCCTTGAGCTGGGCGACGGCCTCCTCCAGCATCTGCTGGTAGAGCTCGTATCCGACCTCCTTGATGTGGCCGGATTGCTCGTCGCCGAGCAGGTTGCCGGCGCCGCGAATGTCGAGATCGTGCGAGGCGAGCTGAAAGCCGGCGCCGAGCGTATCCAGGGTCTGCAGCACCTTCAAGCGGCGTTCCGCCTGCACGGTCAGCGGCTTCGTTGCCGAGACCGAGAACACCGCATAGGCGCGCGTTTTCGAGCGGCCGACACGACCGCGCAACTGGTAGAGCTGCGACAGGCCGAACATGTCGGCCCGGTGGACGATCAGCGTGTTGGCGGTCGGAATATCGAGGCCGGATTCGACGATCGTGGTCGAGAGCAGGATGTCGTATTTGCCCTCATAGAAGGCCGTCATCACATCCTCGAGCTGGCCTGCCGCCATCTGCCCGTGCGCAACCGCCACCTTGGCCTCCGGCACTTCCCTGTCGAGGAAGGACTTCACCTCCCCGAGATCGTCGAGGCGCGGCACCACGTAGAACGCCTGCCCGCCCCTGTAGCGCTCGCGCAGAAGCGCTTCGCGGACGAGCAGAGGATCGAAGGGGGTGATAAAGGTGCGCACCGCCAGCCGGTCCACCGGCGGCGTGGTAATGAGGGACAATTCGCGCACGCCGGTCAGCGCCAGTTGCAGCGTGCGCGGTATCGGCGTCGCCGACAGCGTCAGCACGTGAACCTCAGCGCGCAATTCTTTCAGCCGCTCCTTGTGGCTGACGCCGAAATGCTGCTCCTCGTCGACGACGATCAGGCCCAGGTCCTTGAAGGCGATCGCCTTGGCAAGCAGCGCGTGGGTGCCGACCACGATATCGATCCTGCCCTCCCTCAGCCCTTCCTTCACCTTCTTCATCTCGGCGGCGGGCACGAAGCGGGAAGCCTGCGCGATATTGAGCGGCAATCCGCGAAAGCGCTCGGTGAACGTCTTGAAATGTTGGCGCGACAGCAGCGTCGTCGGCACGACCACTGCCACCTGCTTGCCGTTCATCGCCGAGACGAAAGCAGCCCGGAGCGCGACCTCCGTCTTGCCAAAACCCACATCGCCGCAGACCAGACGGTCCATCGGGCGGCCGGAGCCCATATCGTCCAGCACCGCATCGATGGCGTTGAGCTGATCTTCCGTCTCGTCATAGGGAAAACGCGCGGCGAATTCGTCGTAGAGGCCGTCCGGCGGCGTGAGGCGCGGCGCCTCCTTCAGGATGCGCGCGGCTGCGATCTTCATGAGGGCGCCTGCCATCTCGCGGATGCGCTGCTTCATGCGCGCTTTGCGCGACTGCCACGCGCCGCCCCCGAGCTTGTCGAGGTGAACCTCGGTTTCCTCGGAGCCGTAGCGGGTCAGGAGTTCGATGTTTTCGACGGGCAGGAACAGGCGGTCGCCGCCGGCGTAGTGAAGCTCGAGGCAGTCATGCGGGGCGCCCGCCGCCTCGATAGTCTGCAGGCCCTCGAAGCGACCGATGCCATGGTCCACGTGGACGACGAGGTCGCCCGGGGTGAGTGCCGCGACCTCGGTGAGGAAATCCTGCGGGCGCTTGGCCTTGCGCTTCTGCCGCACAAGGCGGTCGCCCAGGATGTCCTGTTCGCTGATAACCGCGAGATCGCCGACCTCGAAGCCGGATTCGAGGCTCCAGACGCCGACCGGCACCTCGTTGCGCGGATAAGCCATCGCCTGGTCGAATTTCGAGATCGGCTTGGTCTGGCGCAGATCATGGTCCTGCAGCACGTGGGTCAGGCGCTCGCGCGAGCCTTCCGACCATGCGCCGAGAACCACGCGCATCTTTTTCGCCTGCAGGTCGCGGATATGACGGATCGCGGCCTCGAAGACATTCGCGCTCTCATCGGCCCGTTCGGCGATGAAGTTGCGGCCGCGCCGGGCTTCGCAATCGATGATGATCCGGCCGCTCTGCTCCGGCACCGCGAACGGCGTCAGCCGTGCGAGCGTCAGGTCGCTCGTGCGCTTCGCCCATTCGTCGGGCGACAGGTAGAGCGCGTCGGCGGGGAGCGGACGGTACGGCGCAACGCCGGGTTGGTTCTGACCCATGGCCTCGCGCCGCGCGTCGTAATAATCCTTGACCTGCGCCAGTCGCTCACCCGCCGCATCGTCGACCATGCTGTCGAAGACCACCGGAATGTCCGGCACGTAGTCGAGCAGCGTATCCAGGCGGTCGTGGAACAGCGGCAGCCAATGCTCGTGGCCGGGATAGCGTCGTCCTTCGCTGATCGCCTCATAGAGCCGGTCGTCCCGCGTCGGCGCGCCGAACGCCGCCACATAGGTTTGGCGAAAGCGCTTGATGCTGTCCGTAGTGAGCTGCACCTCGCTCATGGGGACGAGATCGAGGGAGCGCAGGGTGCCGACGGTCCGCTGCGTCTCGGGATCGAACGAGCGGATCGATTCGAGCGCGTCGCCAAAAAAGTCGAGGCGGACGGGATTCGGCAAGCCGGCCGGATAGAGATCGATGATGCCGCCGCGCGCCGCATATTCGCCGGTATCGCGCACAGTTCCGGTACGAACAAAGCCGTTCGTCTCGAGCCATTTCACCAAAAGCGTGGTGTCGACCACATTGCCGGGCGCCGCAGAGAACGTCTCGGCGGCAATCCGCGAGCGGGGCGGCACCCGCTGGACGAGCGCATTCACGGTGGTCGACAGGATTCGGGGCTTGTCCTCAGAGGTCTTCGAGCGGGCAAGACGGGAAAGCGTCGTCATGCGCTGGGCCGTCACGGCGGTGTTCGGCGACACGCGGTCGTAGGGCTGGCAATCCCAGGCGGGGAATTGCAGCACCTCGACTTCCGGCGCGACGAAGCCAAGGCCGTTGATGAAATTCTGCTGCCGCTGGCCGTCGCGCGACACGTGAACCAGAACGGCCGGCCCCTCGATCTTGCCCGACAGACCTCGCGCGAGATCCGCCACCGCGAGCACATCGAACCCGTCCGGTACGCTCGACAGCGTCAGGCTCTGGCCCTTCTTGAGGGCATCCAAGGCACGGATCAGGGGAGACTTCATGACAATCGGTCGGATCTATTCTGTTCTAGGGAGGGGGCGCGCGTCGCCGTCAGGCGTGAATGGGCGACGTATGCGTGTGAAAGGCTTTCATGCGGCGAAAGAGCGGCGTGTCGTAATCGTTCGGCGTCTCCGCCTCGCCGGTGATCCAGGCGAAAAGGTCCCGGTCGACGGCATCGATCAGGCGCTCGAATTCCGCAAGATCGGCCTCCGTCAGGGAGCCGATCTCCGCATCGGCGAACCGCCCCATGATCAGGTCCATCTCGCGCATGCCACGGTGCCAGGCGCGATAGAGGATCTGCTTGCGGCGGACGTCGAGGTCGGCGCTGGTGCGGGTCGTTCCGCTCATGACAGGGCTCCGGGGAAGAGGGCGTCGCCTTGAGGCGGCATTGCGGCTATATAACCGCCCACGCTCATCTTGCCACCCGTTTGCGAACCGATCGCTCAAGTGCAGACCGATTACCCTCTCAAATGTCCTTGCGCCCATCCATTCTCGATCCGCTCTTCGCGCCCGCCAACACCTTGCCGGGGGTCGGGCCCAAGATCGCTCCCCTGCTGGACCGCCTGCTGGGCGAGCCGGGAAGGCCTGCGCGCGTGGCGGACCTGCTCTTCCACCTGCCCACGAGCGGGATTGCCCGCGAACTGAAGGGCTCCATTGCCGATGCGCCCGTGGGCGAACCGGTGACCCTCGCGGTGACGGTGACCGCCCATCGCCCGCCCCCACCGGGCCGTCGCGGGCCCTACAAGGTGCTGGTCGAAGACGAGACCGGGGACGTGACGCTCGCCTTTTTCAATGGCCACAAGGCTCGGCTGGAAAAATTGCTGCCGCTGGGCGAACGCCGCTACGTCTCGGGCAAGATCGAGATGTGGGATGGAATGCGCCAGATGGTGCATCCGGACCGGGTGCTCGACGAGCGCGGGCTTGCCACTCTTCCGGCCGTCGAGGCGATCTATGGCCTGACCGAGGGCCTGTCGTCGCGCATGGTCGGTCGCTACATGGGCGCTGCCCTCGAAAAGGTGCCGTCCCTTCCCGAATGGCAGGATTCAGCCTGGTTGCGGCGCAATGCCTCTCCGGCCTTCAACGAGGCCCTGGCGGCGTTGCATCGGCCAGACGACGCGAAGGCGCTGACCGACGAGATGCTGGCCCGCTCCGCGCCTCGACGCCGCCTCGCCTATGACGAGTTGCTGGCGTCGCAGCTCGCCCTCGCGCTGGTGCGAAGCCGGATGCGACGCCTTCCTGGCCGGGTAAATGCGGGCGACGGGAAGTTGGTGGAAAAGCTGCGAGAGCTTTTGCCGTTCGGCCTCACCGGCGCGCAGGAACAGGCCATCGAGGATATCCGGCGCGACCTCGTGTCCGACAAGAAGATGCTGCGCCTGCTCCAGGGCGATGTGGGCTCCGGCAAGACCGTCGTCGGCCTGCTCGCGATGGCGAGTGCGATTGAGGCGGGGCGGCAGGCGGCGCTGATGGCGCCGACGGAAATTCTGGCACGGCAGCATTTCGAGCGCATCGCACCGATGGCGCGCGACGCCGGGTTGTCGATTGCGCTCCTGACCGGCCGCGACAAGGGCGCCGAGCGACGGGCCGTGCTGGCGGGATTGAGCGATGGCTCGATCCAGATCGCGGTTGGAACGCACGCACTGTTTCAGGAAGGCGTCGCGTTTCACGATCTCGGCGTCGCGGTCGTCGACGAGCAGCATCGCTTCGGCGTCCATCAGCGTCTGGCGCTCGGCGCGAAGGGCGAGGCGGTCGACATCCTGGTGATGACCGCAACGCCGATTCCGCGCACATTGGCGCTGACCTATTTCGGCGACATGGACGTGTCCGTGCTCGACGAGAAGCCCGCCGGCCGCAAACCCATCGCCACGAAACTGATTTCCATCGAGCGGCTCGATGAAGTCGTCGGCAGCATCGGACGCGCGATCCAGAATGGCGATCAGGTCTATTGGGTGTGCCCGCTCGTCGGCGAATCCGAATCCCTCGACCTCGCGGCCGCCGAGGAGCGCCACGAGCAATTGCAATCGATCTTCGGCGATTGCGTCGGCCTCGTTCACGGCAAGCTCGCTGGCCGGGACAAGGATGCGGCGATGGAGCGTTTCTCGGCGGGCGACACGAAAATCCTTGTATCGACAACCGTGATCGAAGTCGGCGTCGATGTGCCCAACGCGACCATCATGGTGATCGAGCACGCCGAGCGCTTCGGGTTGGCGCAGCTTCATCAGCTACGCGGCCGGATCGGGCGCGGCTCGCGCGCTTCGACCTGCTTGCTGCTCTACAAGGGGCCGCTGGGACAGACCGCTCAGGCGCGGCTCGAAATGATGCGCGAGACAGAGGACGGTTTCAGGATCGCCGAAGAGGATTTGCGTCTCCGGGGCGAAGGCGAAATGCTCGGCACGCGCCAATCCGGCCTGCCCGGCTTCAAGCTAGCGCGGCTCGAATCAGACGGCGACCTGCTTGCGGCAGCAAGGGACGATGCGCGCCTTGTCGTGGAACGCGACCCCGACCTCACGAGCGAGCGCGGCGAGGCATTGCGCGTGCTGCTCTACCTTTTCGAGCGCGATGCCGCGATCAGGCTTTTGCGGGCGGGGTGAGCCTCAAGTTTGAACGCCACTGGTGTCATTCCGGGGCGCGAAGCGAGCCCGGAACCCATACCCGGAGAGATGCCGGATAGAGTGCCGCCTGGATCGTCGCGTTTCACCCGCAGAGTCAGCGGTTATGGGTTCCGGGCTCTCGCTCCGCTCCCCCCGGAATGACGGGAAACCCGTCAGGCGTTGCCTATTCCACCGTGACCGACTTTGCCAGGTTGCGCGGCTGGTCCACGTCCTTGCCCATGAAAACGGCGGTGTGATAGGCGAGCAACTGGACCGGCACCGCGTGGACGATCGGCGCCACGATCGGGTGTGCGGATGGCATCACGATCGTCGCCATGGTGTCGAGATCGGTCTCCAGCGCGCCTTTCTCGTCGGTGATCAGAATGATGCGGCCGCCGCGCGCAGCGACTTCCTGCATGTTCGAAACCGTCTTCTCGAAAAGCGCGTCGTGCGGCGCAATCACGATCACCGGCATGGTCTCGTCGATCAGCGCGATCGGGCCGTGCTTGAGTTCGCCGGCCGCATACCCTTCGGCGTGGATGTATGAGATTTCCTTGAGCTTCAACGCGCCTTCGAGCGCCAGCGGATAGGAGGTGCCGCGGCCGAGATAGAGAACATCCTTTGCCTTCGACAGCTCGCGCGCCAGCATCTCCACCTGGTGCTCGCGCTTGATGGCCTCGCTCATGAGCCCCGGCACGCCGATCAGCGCATCCACAAGCTCCTTCTCGTCCGCGGCGCTGAGCGTCCCGCGTGCGCGTCCCGCCGCGATGGCGAGACACAGGAGCACCGTGAGCTGGCACGTGAAGGCCTTGGTGGAGGCAACGCCGATTTCCACGCCCGCCAGCGTCGCGGCAACCACGTCGCTCTCGCGCGCCATCGTGGAGGTCGCCACGTTGACCACCGACAGAATGTGCTGCTTTTCAGCACTCGCATAACGGAGGGAAGCCAACGTGTCGGCGGTCTCTCCCGATTGCGAGACGAACAACGCAAGACTACCCGGCTCGAGCGGCGCTTCCCGGTAGCGAAATTCCGACGCCACATCGATCTCGACGGGGATGCGGGCCAGCCGCTCAAACCAGTATTTCGACACCAGCCCGGCAAGATAGGCGGTGCCGCAGGCAGAAATCGACACGCGCTTCAAATTCTTGAAGTCGAACGGCAAATCGAAAGGAATTTCAACGCGTCCGGCGGTGAAGTTGACATAATGCGCGAGCGTCCGGCCGACCACTTCCGGCTGCTCGTGGATCTCTTTCGCCATGAAATGGCGGTGGTTGCCCTTGTCGGCGAGGAAGGACCCGGTTGCGATCTTGTGGCGGGTCCGCTGCACCATCTGGCCGTCTTCATCGCGGATATCGACACCCCGGCGCGTCAGGATCGCCCAGTCGCCGTCATCGAGATACGCCACTTCATCCGTAAAGGGCGCGAGTGCCAGCGCATCGGAGCCGAGGTAGTTCTCGCCATGCCCGTAGCCGATCGCCAAGGGCGCACCGTGGCGCGCGCCGATCATGAGATCGTCCTCGCCGGTGAAAATAAAGCCCAACGCGAACGCACCCCTGAGCCGCGGCAAGGTGATGGCCACGGCCTCGATCGGTCCCCGGCCCTGATGCATCTCCCAGGTGACGAGTTGAGCCACCACTTCCGTGTCGGTTTCCGTCTGGAACCGCACGCCCTTCGACTCGAGCCCGGTCTTCAGCTCGCGAAAATTCTCGATGATGCCGTTATGAACGACGGCGAGTTTGTCGGTGGCATGGGGATGCGCGTTGGTTTCGTTGGGCTTGCCGTGCGTCGCCCAGCGCGTGTGGCCGATCCCGATCAGGCCCGGAAGCGGCGCGCTCTCCAGTTTCGCCTCGAGGTTGCGCAATTTGCCCTCGGCCCTGCGGCGATCGAGCTTGCCGTCCTGCAGCGTCGCGACCCCGGCCGAATCGTAGCCCCGGTACTCGAGCCGTTTCAGCGCCTCGACAATCTGTGGAGCCACGGGCTCGGTGCCGACGATTCCAACGATTCCACACATGATCGAGGCGTCTTTCTGGCGCGAAGCTGCCGTTTGAAGGTTATCTCGCTGCTAAAGAGCGAGCCACGTCATCTCAAATCAACTTGCGCTACCGATTGTGACACGGCGCCTGCGCGAAGGTCATTTCTTTTTGGCCGCGAGTCCCGCCTTGCGAAAGGCCGTCGCCCAGCCTTCCTTGACCACCTGGCGGCCCCGGCCGAGGGCGAGCGCCCCACCCGGCACGTCGTCGGTGATCACCGAGCCGGACCCGATGAACGCCCCCTCCCCGATGTTGAGAGGTGCGACGAGCGACGAGTTCGAGCCGATGAAAGCGCCCTGGCCGATTTCCGTGCGATATTTGCCGAAGCCGTCGTAATTGCACGTGATGGTGCCGGCGCCGATATTCACGTCCGCGCCGATGCTCGCATCGCCCAGATAGGTCAAGTGGCCGACCTTGGCGCCGGTCCCGAGGACCGCGTTCTTGGTTTCGACGAAGTTCCCGACCTTTGCCCTCTCGCCGACCGACGTGCCGGGCCGCAATCGTGCAAACGGGCCGATCGTGGCGCGGGTTGCGATATGCGCGCCTTCGAGATGGCTGAAGCTGTGAATCACCGCGCCGGGTTCGACCACGACGCCCGGCCCGAAGACCACATGGGGCTCGACGATCACATCGCGGCCCAATTGAGTGTCATGGCTCAAGAAGACCGTCTCGGGCGCGACCAGCGTCACGCCCGAAAGCATCGCAGCCTTGCGCAGCCGCTCCTGGAGCATCCGCTCGGCGTCGGCGAGTTGCGCCCGATCATTCACCCCGTGCACCTCCGCTTCCGGCACGACCACCACCGCAGCATGGTGGCCGGTTTGCCGGGCGAGCGCGACGGCATCGGTCAGGTAATACTCGCCCTTGGCATTGGTGTTGCCGATCTTCTCGAGGATCGAGAGCGCCACATCGCCCCGCAGCGCCATCAAGCCGCCATTGCACAACGTGATGGTCCGTTCGGCCTCGCTCGCATCCCTGTGCTCGCGAATGTCGAGCAATTCATCGCCCGACATGATGAGCCGACCGTATCCGGCGGGATCGCGCGCCTCGAATCCGAGCGAGACGACCGCCGCCCCGCGGCCGAGGGGCCCGCGCAGTTTGGCCAGGGTTTCGGCGCTCACCAGCGGCGTGTCCGCGTAGACCACGATCACATCGTCGTCCTTGTGCGCCAGCGCCTCGCGGGCGCTGAGGACGGCGTGACCCGTCCCGAGCCGGTTCTCCTGAATGAAGATTTCAGCCGCCGCGTGCTTTGCTGCCTCTTTCGCCACGCTCTCGCTGTTCGGACCGACGACGACGGCGATGCGTGTCGCTCCCGCCGACCTCACCGTGTCGAGCACGTGACCGAGCATCGAGCGATTGGCGATCTCATGAAGAACCTTCGGCCTGTCCGACCGCATCCGCGTACCCTCGCCGGCCGCGAGGACAATGGCCAAGCAGGTGCGGGAAGAGGTTTGGGCTGAAGCGTCAGATGTCGTCATAAGGTATCGTTCTCACCAAAATTCTATGGGAGCTAGCCCATAAACGGCGCCATGGGCAACGTCTCGCCCCCAAATTGCCAGGATCCCTCACCAACTCGTTTACATCACACCCGTCTTTGCTGATATGTACGGGCCTTCCATCTGGGCTGTATGGCCTCCGTTCGGACAAGAGTATCACCGTGCCGGTATTGCCTGGGGGTCCGTCCCCTTTCCATCTTCGCCGGCGTGACGTGCTGGCTTATCTCGGCGCGAGCGTCGCAGGGGTCGCTTACGCGTCGAGCGCCGGAGCGCAAACGCCGCCAGCGATTATCCAGACCACATTGGGCGAGGGTCAGCGTTTCGACCCCGCGACCGTCATGAATCTTGCGCGGCAACTATCCCGCAAGGCTTACGTTCCACCGCCGAACGACCTTCCCGATGTGTTCTCGAACCTGAACTACGATCAGTACGTCGCGATCAAGTCGCAGCGTCAACCGATCTGGAACGCCGATGGGCGCGGGATTGCCGTCGAGCCGCTCCATCGCGGGTTCGTCTTCAGCAACGCCATCGATCTTTTCCTGGTCGAGGACGGCGTCGTGCGTCGGGTGACCTACGATCCCGCGCAATTTGATTACGGACGCCTCGCTCTCCCGGCGAATCTCGGCGATGTGGGGTTTTCAGGCTTTCGGCTCGTGGCGAATTCCGGCGACGGAAAGCCCTTCGATTTCGCCATCATCCAGGGCGCAACCTTCTTCCGAGCCATCGCTCGTGGGCAGAATTTCGGCGCTATCGCCCGAGCGCTGACGCTGAAGCCCGCCGATCCGAAGGGCGAGGAATTCCCGGTTTTCCGCGCGTTCTGGCTCGAGCGTCCGGCAATCGGCAGCAACAGCATTACGGTCCATGGCGTGCTTGATTCCGAATCGACCAGCGGCGCGATTCGGATGACCTTCCGTCCCGGCGACATGACGATCGTCGATGTCGAGACGACCCTCTTTCCGCGCGTCACCATCGATCATGTAGGCCTCGGCGGCATCGCCTCGACCTACTTCTACGGTCCGAACGACCGCTCGAACGTCGATGACATCCGCCCGTCCGTCTACGAATCGTCCGGGCTGCAGATGCTGAACGGAAAAGGCGAATGGCTATGGCGGCCGCTGCAGAACCCCAACACGCTGCAGATCTCGGCCTTCGTCGATCAGGCGCCCAAGGGCTTCGGCCTGTTGCAGCGCGATCGCTCGTTCGAAGTCTTTCAGGATGACGACCAGCGATTCGACCGCCGCCCGAGCCTTTGGATCGAACCGCTCGGAGAGTGGGATCAGGGCAGCGTGCAGCTTCTCGAAATTCCCACCGATGCCGAGATCAACGACAACATTCTCACCTATTGGAGACCCAAGGCGCCGATGACAGCCGGCTCCGAGGTGCCGTTCGCCTATCGCCAATACTGGTGTTGGACGCCACCCGAGCGCCCGCCGCTCGCCACCGTCGTGACGACGCGGGTCGGTCGCGGCTCCGTTGGCCGCCGTCGCCGCTTCGCCGTTGAGTTTTCGACGGAGGCGCTGGGTGAAAATCCGCCGCAGGACGTTAAGTCAGTGCTGACGGTGGGACCCGGCAGTTTTCATAATCTCAGGCTGTGGTCCTATCCCGAGCGGAAAGCGGTACGCGTCGGATTCGAACTTGACCCCGGCAACGAAAACGCGTGTGAGATGAGGCTCATCCTCGAAGCAGGCGGAAAACCGATTAGCGAGACATGGCTTTATCGTTGGACACCGTGAGTCCCGAAACCAATCCGGCCCTTCAGCGGCCTGCTGCCGCCATGCCCCCGGAAAGCCGGCTCGAGATGCCCACGCAATCTCTTCGGCGCTGGTCGGCATCGCAGGAACGCAAGCCCGTTGTCGATCGCTCGAGGTTGCACACTCGGCTTGCGCGCCTGTTCGTCTTCGGCGGCGGTTTGCTGCTGACGGCTTTCGGCACGTACGAGATGTACCAGGTCGTGTCGGTCAGCCGCACCACGGTCCTGCAGTGGGTGTTGGTCGGGCTTTTCACCGTCAATTTCTCCTGGATCGCAGTCGCGTTCACCAGTGCGCTTCTCGGTTTTTTCGCGCTTCTGTTTGGCCGCAAGGCGCCCGAAGGGCTTCCCGCCAGCCTGTCGCACCGCACCGCCGTGGTGATGCCCGTCTATAACGAGCAGACCTCACGAACTTACGCAGCGCTCGAGGCGATCTACGAATCCGTCGAGGCGACGGGCCTCGGTTCGCATTTCGACTACTTCATCCTGTCGGACACGACCGATCCCGATGCCTGGATTGCCGAGGAGCGCGCCTTTCTCGCATTGCGCGATCGGCTTGGGCCCGACGCGCGATTTTATTACAGGCATCGCGAAAAGAATCATCACCGCAAGGCGGGCAATATTGCCGATTTCGTGAAGCGGTGGGGCGGACATTACGAGCATATGCTCGTCCTCGACGCCGACAGCCTCATGACCGGCGAATGCATCGTGCGTCTTGCGGCCGCCATGGAGGCGGACCCGGATGCGGGCATCATCCAGTCGCTTCCGCTGATCATCAACCGCAACACGCTTTTCGCCCGGTTGCAGCAATTCGCCGCCCGCGTGACCGGTCCCGTGATCGCAACCGGACTTTCGGTCTGGATGGGTCGCGACGGCAATTACTGGGGCCATAACGCGATCATCCGCACCGCGGCGTTCGCTGCCCAGGGCGGGCTGCCGGATCTCAAGGGCAAGCCGCCGCTCGGCGGCCACATCCTCAGTCACGATTTCGTCGAGGCGGCCCTGCTGCGCCGCGCCGGCTGGGACGTCTACATGCTGCCCGATCTCGGCGGCTCCTATGAGGAAAGCCCGCCCTCGTTGATCGATCTTTCGGCGCGCGACCGGCGCTGGTGCCAGGGCAACCTGCAGCACACCCGGGTGATCGGCGCCAAGGGACTGAAACTGCCGACCCGGCAGCATTTCGCCACCGGCATCATGTCGTATCTCGCCTCCCCGTTCTGGCTCTTCCAGCTGATCGTCGGTATCGCGCTGGTCTTGCAGACGACCTATATCCGGCCGGAATATTTCGCCCGGGACTTCCGGCTCTATCCCGTCTGGCCGCGCTTCGATCCTGAGCGAGCCCTGACGCTGTTTGCCATCACCATGGGGATCCTGATCGCGCCGAAGGTCTTCGGCCTGATGCTGATGCTGGTGCGCGGGCGCGACCGGCGGGCCTCGGGCGGATCGATCCGGCTCATCGTTTCCGCCGTCATCGAGATTGTGCTTTCGGCGCTGCTTGCACCCATTCTGATGCTGATCCAATCCGGTTCGGTGTTCCAGATCATGCTGGGCCGCGATACCGGCTGGCAGCCGCAACGGCGCGACGACGGCTCGATCCCGTTCCGGGACATCGTGCGCCGGCACCGCTCGCACACGGTGCTCGGCTTGCTCGCGGGCATCTCCGCGTTCCTGATCGCCACTTCGTTGTTCCTCTGGATGTCGCCGACCATTCTCGGCCTTCTGCTGGCGATTCCGCTCTCCTGGCTCAGCGGCCAATTGGGTGCCGGGCTGGCGCTGAAGCGGCTGGGCCTCCTGAGGACGCCGGAGGAATTCGAACCGCCGCCTATCGCCACGCGGGCGAACGCCCTGCAGGCGCGAAACGCGAGCTTCGATTTTGACGACAGGGACGGCCTCGCAGCGCTCTATGCCGACCCGGTTCTTCGCACCCGCCACGCCGATATGCTGCCACCCGCCACGGCCCGCAGGCGCGGCGAGATCGACACCGAACGCGCACTGGCGGAGGCCAAGCTCAGCGATGCCGAGACCGTCGATGACGCGCTGGTCTGGTTGAAGCCGAAGGAGCGCATGGTGGTGATGCGCGACGCGGCGATGCTCGAACGGCTGGTCCAGTTGAAGCAGGCCGGTGCCGAGGTGGCGAAGGCGGCGGAATAGCTGCGGCGGATGCATCTGAGACTCTGGCCGCAATTGTCTGTCCGACCGTTGCGACGCGGGAGATCAGGCGGAACCCCATAGCCTCATGCTGAGGAAGGCCGAAGGCCTGTCTCGAAGCACGAGGCGCTTCCAGAGACCACTGGAGGATCCTTCGAGACGCCGCTTTGCGGCTCCTCAGGATGAGGCGGAGACACACCGAGTCGACACGATCAATCTCCGACAGTCTCTCAGGCCGAGCGTTGCGCATCATCCTGCGTTTCACGCTCGAGCCACTCCCGAAAGGCCGCGATCTTGGCGATGCGTTTGCGCGCCTTCGGATAGACCAGCCAATAGGAATGGGCCGAACGCACCGTCAGGCTGAAAGGCTGGATCAGCCGGCCAGCGGCGAGGTCGTCCTTGAAAAACAAGGGATGCACCATGGCGGCGCCCTGCCCGGCGATCGCGGCCATTCCCTCCAGATGCTGGTTGCCGGGAGAATGGTCGGTGCGGCCCGACAGGTCGACCTCACCCACCCCCGCGGCCGCGAACCATTGTTTCCACCAGATGTCGCTCGGGGCGATGAGGGGAAACTGGAGCAGGTCCGCGGGTTCCCGCAATTCATGTCGTTCCGCGAGGGCCGGACTCAACACCGGGGTGAAATCCACTGAGAGAAGCGGATGCTCCGTGAGGCCGGGCCAACCACCGCGACCGCTCCGGATTGCCGCGTCGAAATCCTCCTTGGTGAAATCGATGATATTCGGCGAAACGTCGATCTTGAGGGCGATATCGGGGTGGAGAGCCTGGAAGCGGCCCAGCCGTGGAATGAGCCAGTTCGACGCGAAGGTGCTGAGCGTCGAGAGCGAGATGACCGTCTGCGCACTCTCCTCCACCGCCGCAAAGGCCACCCGCAACCCCTCGAAGGCTTCGGTGATCGCCGGCGCGAGCTCGCGTCCCTTCTCGGTCAGTTCCACATGGCGCGGAAGGCGCCGGAAGAGCGGCGTGCCGATCCGGTCTTCGAGCAGCTTGATTTGATAGCTCACCGCCGCCTGCGTCATGCCGAGTTCGGCGGCCGCGCGGGTGAAACTCTGGTGGCGCGCCGCCGCCTCGAAGACCCGGACGGCGCTCATGGGTGGAAGCTTGAACATCGGTGTGACTCATAAGGCTGCCTTATGCCAGCCCCTTCGCTTCCGCTTTGTCAAGACCGGCCGCCGGGCTCACCATCCGGGGCGATCGCCGGACATCTCCGGCTCTATTAAAGCGGAAGACAGGCCATGAGACACGAAGACATTGGTCGCGCGCGGAACGTGGAGAGCGTCTGGCTGCGCATCAGGCTTTGGCTCTATCCCTCGCTGAAGGCGAGGACACCGGTGGTCAATGATTTCAGCCACCTCACGGAGCACCAGCGGCGCGATATCGGGCTCCCTGAACCGACCCGCTATTTCGACTGGAATGCACTTCAGGCAGAAGAGCGGTTCCCGGATTTCACGAGGTAAGGCGGCTCGGTTTGAGATCGCCGCTCTGCTCGAGCAGCGAATGCGCGGTCGAGGCGATATGGGCCTCGATTCGCTTGAGATCGCGCACGATGTCGAGTTGCAGAGCGCTGGTGTCGCCGGCGGATTTGCCTGAGCGCAATTGCTCGAAATGCCGTTGGGTCATGGTCCGCTCGAAATCGCGGAACCGTTCTTTCTCGGCCACCAGACGGCGCGCCGATCCGATATCCTGGAACATCAGCACGGATGCGGCGAGATGCAGGTGCTCGAGAAGCTTGCCGTGCATCTGGTCGATCTCGGCGAGGCTGTCCTTCGGCAGGCGGAGGTGATTTTTGATCCGCTTCGCCGCGAGTTCCATCAGGTTCTTGTCGATGATATCGCCCGCATGTTCGAGGTTGATGGCGAATGCCAGAATATCCGACAACCGCTTCGCCTCCTCGTCGTTCAGCGCCTCGTGGTTGATCGAGCTGAGATAGCGCCGCACGGCGCTATAGAGGCGGTCCACCACGTCATCGGTCCGGCTCACGGCCTCGACCTCGCTCATGCCGCCGTCGTGAAACAGGTCCTGCGATCCGCGCAGCATCGTCTCGACGATATCGCCCATGCGCAGTACCTCGCGCGCCGCGTTGGAGAGCGCGACCGAGGGCGTGTCGAGCGCATCATTATCGAGATATTGCGGAACGCCGGGGTCGGAGGAGCGGACCCGGTCGGGGAATGCCTTCAGCAGAAGCCGCGCGATCCACGGCAGCGGCAGGATGAAGAGGGCCGCCAGCACGACGTTGAACATCGTGTGGAAATTTGCCGCCAGTCGCGCCGGAGTCGGATCGAACATCATGAGGTACGACAGGATGGGATTGATGAGCGGCAGAGCGATGACGCAGCCGATGATCCGAATCGCGAGATTGCCGATGGGAACGCGCAGCTTCACCGGATCGCCGCCGGTCGCGTCCACCAACGGATTGAGCGCCGTGCCCAGGTTGGCGCCGAGAACCATCGCAAGGGCCGAATGGCCATCGATCACGCCGGCGGTGGACAGGGACATGATGAACAACAGGGCCGCCACGCTCGAATGCGCGGCCCACGCCAGAATGGTCGCCAGCAGCACCAGGATCAGAGGATCGGGCGCAATCGCGGCGAGCAGGCTCTTGAGCACGACCGAGGATTCGATGGGATGGATCGTCTCGGACAACAGATGGAGCGACAACAGCATGAGTCCGAGGCCGATGGTCACGCGGCCGAGATCGCGCACGCGGCTCGACGAGCCGCGCCGATAGGCGAAATAGCCTACGAAAATCAGCACCGGGAAAATCAGCGTGATGTCGAAGGACAGGACCTGCACGATAAGCGTGGTGCCGACATTCGCCCCCAGCATCACCGCCAGCGCCGGCACCAGATCGACCGCGCCGCCCGCGGTGAAGGAGGAGACCATCAGGGCCGTGGCGGTGCTGCTCTGCAGGACCGTCGTCACGCCCAACCCGGCCAGGAAGGCCCGTATCCGGGTGCGCAGGCCGACACCGAGAATCCACCTGAGGTCGCTGCCGAACGCGCGCTGGACCCCGCTATTGACCATATTGATGCCCCAGAGGAGCAGGGCGATCTCACCGAACAGGTGTATCAGGACGGCAGTCGCGGACATTCATTCCTCAGGGCTTGGGGGCGGACCTCATCTTCCTGCTTAATCCCGTCAGGGCGATCCGGCAATCAGGTTGCCGGCTAATCATGATGACACGGTGACCAATCCCCTGAAAGTGCAGGAAATTGGGGGGTCAGATCGGAGGAAGCCGCAGCCATCCAGTCAAGGCGGTGAGGATGAGGTTGACGGAGAGAGCCGCCAGAATGACGCCCATGACCCGCCGCATGACGTTGGTGCCGCCCGGTCCGATCGCCCGCACGATGACGTCGCCCAGCAGGAAGATCACCAGCAGCAGGCCAAGCACCGCCGCTAGCACCCCGAACGTGTCGAGTTGCTCGGCAAACGTGAAGCGGTTGTTGTCGGTGAGGATGATGATCGCCAGCATGCTGCCGGGGCCGGCGATGATCGGCGTTGCAAGCGGGTAAATTGCGACGCCGAGAGCGCCTTCCCCGGCATCGTCTGCGGGGCTTTTGGGCGAAAGCGGCTGCCCCAGCACCATCGCGATGGAGAAGAGCAGCAGGATAATGCCTCCCGCGATCTGGAATGACACCAGCGAGATTCCCATCGCGTGCAGCAGATGCTGCCCGGCAATGCCGAAGAACAACAGGATGGCGTACGAGAAGATGACGGCAAGCACCGCCGCGCGCCGCCTCTCCTGCCGGGTCAGATCCGCCGTCGCGCCGAGAAACAGCGGCAGGTGGCTGATCGGGTCGAGCATCGCCCACAGCGTGAAGAATTGGTTCAGCAGCAATGTCTGGTCTTCCAGCATGATCGCTCGCGGGAGGTTTACGAAAGAGTTTCGTTGCGCGGCTCGCCCTGGCGCTGCCACGGCCACCGTCCCTCGATCTCGACCTCGAGCGAGAAGCTGAGGAACGTCCGAATAAGGACGATGCCGGCGAGAATCGCAAGGCTTTGCAGGGTCGGCTCGATCGCCACCGTGTTGATGATGTCGGCGGCGACGAGGAATTCGAGACCAAGCAGAATCGCCCGTCCGACGCTCGACCGATATCCCGAATAGGCCTCCGTCCCCTGGCTGCTCGCGCGGATCTGGCGCAGATAGGCGATCGTTCCCGTCAGCAGACCGATGACGATGATGGCGATGCCGCCGACTTCGATCAGCCTGGTCGTCACACGCAAGGCCGAAATAAACCACTCGTCCATCGTTATCCGATCTGCAGGTCGCAGCGGCATCAAAGCACACCGGGGCTGAATGGAACAAGCGGTCGCAAGAGATGGTTTGAGCGCTGACGCCCGTTGTCCTACGGTAAATGGCGACCTCTGCCAAACCACCACTGACAAGCGACCCAAGGAGGATGACGGCAATGGGCGATGCGATCGAATCCCTGCGACGCGAACTCGAAGACGCTTTCCAGAACAGGGCGCATCTCTACCGGTTGATGCTGGATGAACTCGAGAGCGAGGTCGGCCACGACCGGGCAGTCGTGCTCATGTCGCGCGCGCTTGAGCGTCGCGGACGAGAGGTTGCGGCCGTGCTCTTCTCCGATACGCCGCCGGAACCTGAGGCGGTCGGCCGGCGCTTCCTTTCGGTCAGTCCCGATGGCGGGCGGATGTATCCGCACGAGGCTGAGGTCACGCCGTGCGCGATGGAGATCCGGGTCCATCGCTGCCCGCTGAAGGATGCGTGGCGCGCCTCCAACCTGCCGGCCGATCGCGTTGCCACCCTGTGCCGTCTCGCCGGAGCCTTCGACAAGGGATTGTTCGAAGCCGCGGGCGTAGGTTTCTCCAACGCCACCTGGAGCGAGCAGCGCGGCGGTGGCTGCTGCTGGATCAAGCTGGAGCAACCGGATCAGGTCGCCGGCGGCTAACGTGCCGACACGATCGTCTTACTCCACCCCGCAAGAAATCGCATTTCACCCGTATGGATTTTTAAAATGTCCCAGCCCGTTCCCGTTCTCGATCACGCCGTCGTCAATGTTCTGGGAGAACTAGATCGCGCGGCCGAACAATATCGCCGGCTCGGTTTTCAACTCAGCGAACGCGGGCATCATACGCTCGGCTCAAGCAACCATCTGGCAATTTTCGGCGAGAATTATCTCGAACTTCTCGGCTTCGAACCGGGGCGGCAGACCGAACGGGCCGACTTGTGGAAGCATCCCGCCGGCCTCACCGGCCTCGTCTTCAAGACCACCGACTCGCTTGGCCTGCACGCCGATTTGTCCCAAAAGGGCATCCCGGTCGAGAACCCTGCCGAGTTCTCGCGTCCGGTCGCCCTCCCCGATGGATCCCGCGACGCATCGTTTCGGGTCGTGCGGCTCGGGACGCAACTGGTTCCAAACGGGCGCGTCTTCTTCTGCCATCACTTCACGCCCGAACTGGTCTGGCGCGACGAGTGGCGGCAACATCCGAACGGCGTCACCGATATCGTCGAGTTCATCATCGCGGCCACGGATCCGCAAAAGACCTCCGACCTCTATCGCTCGATATTCGGCGCCCAAGCCATCACCAACCTGCCGGATGGCGCCGCCTTGCGGGCGGGCCGTGCCACCGTGCTTTTTCTAACACCGCAGGAGGTCGAAAATCGGTTCGGCGAGGACGCAGCTCCCATCAGCGCGGACGGCACCGATCGGATGGTTGCGCTCACCCTGAAGACGCGCTCGCTCGCAAAGGTCGACGCGCTTCTTGTCACGAACGGCGTTGCGTTCGAGCGGGAGGAAGAGCGGATCGTCGTGCCGCACACGGATGCGGAAGGCGTCGCCCTCGCGTTCGTGGAATAATTTTACCGTCGGACGAAGAACGGGGTGCCCTGCAGTTCCGGCTCGTCGAACGCCTCTAGCGTGCGGCGGATCGGGCCGATATCCTCGCGGAACAGGCTCTTGACGATGGCGCTCGACACCCTTTCGGCCGCCACGTTGACGCCCGGAATATCGCTTGCAATCGCGCCGTGGCTGAGCGCCGCTCCGTGATTGACGAGGTGAATGCGCGAGATATCCGGGCAGCATCCGGGTTCCCGCTCGAGCAATTCGAATCCCTCGCCGAGATAGGGAAAGTCGCCGAGCTCGGGCCGCCGCAGATCGCTCGGCGGTTCGTAGCGGTCCCGCCAGCGCGCGGTGAACGACGACAATGCGGCGATCTCCGGGATTGACTCAGCGTCCACCTGAAAGCCGGTTCCGACGATGAGGAAATCGTGCACCGTCGGCTGATCCGTCCCGCGGATGCGAACCAAGGCCTTGTCGTCCAGCCGCTGCGCTCTTTCGACAGGTTGGCCAAGATGAATATGAAACGCCGCCTGCCGCAAGGCCCGCCGTACCGTCTCATGCGGCGGCGGCGCCTGAACGTCGTTGAGGTAAGCGAACAAGGCCCAGCGCTCCGCATCGTCGAGCGCGCTCCAACCGTGAAAATAGCCCGGCGAGGCAGAGCCGCGGCCCTTGTTGATCTGCGGCAGGCTGTGGCGTCGCACATACATGTCCACACGCGCGGCCCCTTTCTCAAGGGCCGTCGCCGCATTGTCCCAGGCCGACGCACCGCCGCCGACAACGCCGATGCTGCGGCCGCGCAGCTGCGCGAAATCGATGGTCTCATTGGTGTGGGCGGCGAGATCCGGCCAAAGGTCCGCGTCGATGAAGTCCGGAATCTTGTCGCCGCCGGCGCCGCCGCGTCCGGTCGCCAGCACGACGCGGCGCGCGAAAAACGTGCTCGCGCCGCGCGGCGCCTCGGTGTCGATTTTCAGCAATCCGTCAGCGGGCGTGATGCGCGTCACCGCGATCTCATGCTCGACCGGCAGGCTCAGGACACGCTGCAGAAAGGCGAGATAATCGACCCAGGTCGCGTTCTCGATCTTGTAGAGCGTGTCCCACGCTTCCGGACCGAACGCGGCCTCATACCACGCGCGGAAGCTCAATGAGGGAATTCCCAGAGCAGGACCCGGCAATGTCTTGGGCGACCGCAACGTGTCCATGCGCGCGAATGTCAGCCACGGGCCTTCATTGCCCGCAGATGCACGCTCCAGGATCCGGATGTTGCGCACACCCTTGAAGATCAGGGCTGCGGCTGCGGCGATGCCGTTCATCCCGGCGCCCACCACGACCACATCGGTGACGGCATTTCCATCCGCCGTGCGGACGCTGGCCGGCCAGTTGGCGGCCGGAAGGTTGAGAATTTCCAGATCGCGGGCGATCCGGCGTTCAAGGTCACCGATGCCGCTCTCCGACGACAGGACGATGCTGTGCAACAGGCTATCCACGTCGTCCCCGCTCAGGCTTGTGCATCCGATTCATAGCGGTAGCGGAAATCGCAATGGCTCGCGCCTTCCATGATCGTCTGCGTGCGCGTCATCTTGAGCCTGGGGTCATAGCCCTCGCAGAACGAGCCATCGCGGTTGCACGACAACAGGCCGCCGATCTCGCCAAGCCCCATCGCCTTGTACATCTCGGCATAGCGGCAGCGCGTGACGTTGAAGTCGAAATGCGTGTCGTCGCGATGCAGCGGCTCGATTTCGAGGGCGCTTTCGGCGGTCCAGTTCGACTGGATGTCGATGAAGCTCTGAAGGCTGGTGCTGCCCTCCGCTTGCTTGGCGAATTGCGCCGCCTGCGCGATCGACGATCGACGCACGGATTCGGAGATGACGCGCTTGGCCTCCACCTTCCCATGCCGTTCGACGAGCGTCGTGTAGACCTCCTTCAGAAGCTCGGCCTCGATGCGGCGACGCTCGATGATCGGGAGAGTTTGGGCCATTTTGGGTGCTCCGTTCTGACTTAAAGGAGTTGCGGCGCGAATTCGCGCGTGTCGGCAAGGGCAAGCACCGCATCCGGCGAGACGGGCGGTGTCCAATCCCGGCCGGGAACCGAGGCCAGCAGCGCTTTCGTGTAAGGATGGCGCGGCGCTGTGAAGACCTCCGCCGTCAGACCTTCCTCCACCACTTCGCCGTCTTTCATCACCGCGATGCGATCGCAGATCTGGGCGGCGACACGCAGGTCGTGGGTGATGAAGACCATGGAGAGACCGAGGCGCTTGCGCAGATCCGCCAGCAGCCGCAAGACCTGCGCCTGAACCGACACATCGAGAGCGGAGACCGGCTCGTCCGCCACCAGAACCTCAGGCCCCAGCGCCAGCGCCCGCGCCAATCCGATGCGCTGTCGCTGGCCGCCGGAGAATTCATGCGGATAGCGCTCCGTCGAGTCGGGATCGAGGCCGACAAGCGCGAACAGTTCTTTTGCCCGCGCGAGTGCGCGCTCGCGGGTTTCGCCGTGGATGATCGGCCCCTGCGCCACCAGTTCGCCGGCCTTGCGACGAGGATTCAAGGATGCGAACGGGTCCTGATAGACCATCTGGATACGCCGCGTCGCCGCGCGCATTTCTTTTCGCGAAAGGCTCGCCAGATCCGTATCGCCGAGCCTGATCGAGCCCTGGTCCGGGTCGAGCAATCTCACCATGCAGCGGGCCAGCGTCGATTTGCCGGAGCCGCTTTCGCCGACGATGCCCAGCGTTCCACCCCGCGGCAGGACGAGGTTTGCATCCTTGACCGCATGCGTGACGCGGCGGTGGCGGGCCAGCAGGCCGCCCTTGCGGTAGGTTTTCGAGACGTGCTCGATGCGCAGGATGATCTCGCTGCCGGTCATCTGCGGTGGCGGCGGCACGAGCGGCGGCACGGCTGCGATCAGCGCGCGCGTGTAGGGATGCTGCGGGTCGTTGAGGACATCGATGGCCGGTCCCTCCTCGACCAGCAATCCCTTCTGCATCACCGCCACACGGTCGGCGATTTCGGCGACGACACCGAAATCGTGCGTGATGAAAAGCACCGCGGTGCCCTTACGCTGCTGCAGCTCGCGGATGAGCTTCAGAATCTGCGCCTGCGTCGTCACGTCGAGCGCCGTGGTCGGCTCATCGGCGATGAGCACGCGCGGCTCCAGCGCCAGCGCCATCGCGATCATCGCACGCTGGCGCTGGCCGCCGGAGAGTTCGTGCGGGTAGGCGCGACGCGCGGCTTCCGGATCGGGAATGTGAACGTCGCGGAGAAGATCGAGGACGCGCGCTCTGATTTCCGACGAGCGAAGCGTCGTATGTGTCTCGAACATCTCGCCGATCTGGTCGCCGATGGTGCGCAGCGGATTGAGCGCCGTCATCGGCTCCTGAAAGATCATGCCGATCCGCGCGCCTCGGATCTGCTGCATCTGCGCATCGTCGAGAGTGAGCAGGTCCTGGCCTTCGAGTAGAATCTTGCCGGCGATCGCCTGAACCCCGTCGGGCAGAAGGCCCAGGATGGCGCCCGCCGTCATAGACTTGCCGGAGCCGCTCTCGCCGACAACGCACAGGATCTCGTTCGGATGAAGCTCCAGCGAGACGTTCTCGAGCGCACGCGGCCGGTCCGCGCCGGGCGGCAGGGCGACGGTGAGTGAATCGATGGTGAGAATGGCACTCATCGGCGCTTCAATCTCGGGTTCAGCGCGTCGTTGAGCCCTTGCCCCACCAGCGACACGGCGAGCACCGTCAGCAGAATGACGATTCCGGGAATCGCCGACACGTACCATTGCGTGCGCAGCACGGACCGGCCGGTGCCGATGAGGTTGCCCCAGGACGGCACGTTGGGATCGGAAAGGTTGAGGAAGGCCAGCGCGCTCTCCAGCAGGATCGCCGTTGCCATGATGACGCTCGCATAGACGATGACGGGAGGAAGCGCGTTGGGCAGGATTTCGCGAAAGATGATCTGAACATCGCGCATCCCGAGCGTCCGTGAGGCCTGCACGAATTCCCGGCTCCGAAGCGTCAGGAATTCGGCGCGGGTCAGCCGGGCGGAGGCCGGCCACGAGACGAGGCCGATGGCGATGGTGACCGTCTTGATGTCGGAGCCGAAGACCGCGACCAGCACCAGAAGCAGCAGGAAATTCGGCAGGGTCTGAAACGCTTCCGTAATGCGCATCAGCACGTCGTCGACGAGACCGCCATAATAGCCCGCCAGCGCGCCGAGCACGATGCCGATGGTGATCGCCAGCAGCGTGGCGACGATGCCGATGAGCAGCGAGATGCGCGCGCCGTGGAAGATCTGCGCGGCGATATCGCGGCCGGTGGTGTCGGTTCCGAGCCAGAAGCGCGAATTGACGAACGGCCATTGCAAGGGGCGCCCGGCAAGACCCAGAGGATCCCGCGGGAAAACCAGCGGCGCGGTCAGCGCCATCGCGACCACCAGGAAGAGAAGCAGAAGACCGACGATTGCGGCGGGACTTTTGGCAAGGCGTGCAACGGTTTCCATCGCCGGCCTCAGGTCACGATGCGCGGATCGAGGCGCGCATAAAGAAGATCGACGATGAAGTTGACGGCAATCACCAGAAGCGCGGACACGAAGACGATGCCGAGCAATGTGTTGAGATCGCGCTGCACGACGGATTCGTAAGCCAGCCGGCCGAGCCCCGGCAGGGCGAAGACGCTTTCCACCACGATGGAGCCGCCCAGCATGGTGCCGGCCTGCAACCCGATGAGCGTCACCATGGGAAGAAGCGCATTGCGCAGCACGTGACGACGAACCACCCGCCCCGGGCTGAGCCCCTTGGCGCGCGCCGTGCGGACGAATTCAAGATTCAGGACTTCGAGCATGGAGGCGCGCATGATCCGCAAATATGTGGCGAGGAAAATCAGCGCGAGCGTCAAGGTCGGCAGAAAGAGATGCCAGGCGATGTCGAGGGCGCGGCGGAAGCCGGTATAGCCGGCCCCGATTTCCTCGAAGCTGCCAGCCGGCAGCCAGCCGAGATTGACGGCGAAGATGACGATTCCCATCAGGCCGAACCAGAACGAGGGCGTTGCGTAGAAGATGAGGCCCAGCGTCGAGATCAGCGTGTCGGGCCAGCGGTTGACCTTGCGCGCCGCCAGCACCCCGAGCGCCATCCCGCCCGCGAAGGCGAAGCTCAAGGCCGACATCATCAGCAGCAGCGTGGCAGGGAGGCGTTCGAGGATCACCGCCGAGACGGGTTTGCCGTAGATGGCCGAAAAGCCGAGATCGAGTTGCAGCAGGCGCCAGATATAGCGACCGAGCTGAACGGCGACAGAGACGTCGAGCCCGTAATACCGGCGCAATTCCTCCATCATTACGGGGTCGCCGCCGCCCATCTGGGCGACGAGCGCGTCTACGGTATCGCCGGGGGCGAGTTGCAGCAGCAGGAACAGACCTGCCAACACCACGAAGAGCGTTGGCAGGCTGGCCGCGAGGCGGCGCAGGGCAAGGAGAAGAACGCGCATGTCTTTAAGATGACGCGATCCAGGTGTCGTGCCAATCGCTTGAATCCCAACGCGGCACATTGTGATGATTCTGGATCTGCCGGCTCGTCGCGGCGAAGAACTTGCGCTCCGTGATCATCCAGACCGGAATCTCCTCGTTCACCGCCGTCACCCAATCCGCATAGAGCGCCTTGCGCTTCACCGGATCGATCTCGCTCGCCGCCTGATCGATCAACTGGTCGACCTTGTCGGATTGCCAGCCCCATTGATTGGTCCAGGGCGAGCCCTTGGGCGAACCGGAGCGGTACCAGACCGTGGTCGAAACCGCCGGGTCGCCGCGATATTGATGCCAGCCGGTAGCAAGATCGAAATTCCAGTCGCGATAGACCGTGGTGAGTGCGCCCGCGATATCGAGCTGCACGATCTCGACCTTGATCCCAACATCGCCCAGCGATTGCTGGATGAAGGTGGCAAGCAGCGGCACATCCTCGCCGTTCATGATCGGAACGATCTTCAAGGTGAAACGGGTTCCCCCGGCGCCGCGCTTGTAGCCGGCCTCGTCGAGCAGCGCCTCGGCCTTCTTCTTGTCGAAGGGGTAAGGCGGCTTGCCGGCGGGATAGAAGGCAGGCGACGAGGACGGGATCGGGCCGGTGGCGGGTTTCGCCTGGCCGTAGAGGAAGTTCTCGATGAAGAACTCCACGTCGATCGCATGGGCGATGGCGCGCCGCACGCGCACATCCGCCAGTTCCTTGCGGCGGGTGTTGAATTCGAGCGTGTTGTTGAAGGCGTTCGCCTCGATGCCGCGGGTCGAGACCTCGAAACGTTCGTCGCCTTTCAGCCGGTCGAGATCAGACAGGGACAATCCGTTATAGGAGCTGAGCTGGATCTGGCCGGTCTCGAGAGCAGCCGCGACCGCCGATTTGTCGGTGATCACGCGCCACACGATACGATCGAGATACGGAAACTCCTTGCGCCAGTAATTCGGGTTGCGCTCGGCGATGATGAATTGGCCGCGCTCGTACTGCACGAACTTGAACGGACCGGTGCCGATCGGTGCGGTATTGGCCGGGTTCTCCAGGATATTGGTGCCCTCGAAGATATGGCGGGGCGCGATGTAGCCGAGATCGCAAAGGGCGCGCAGAAGCAGGTCCAGCGGCATCGGGCGCGAGTAGCGGAACACGGCGGTGTGTGCATCCGGCGTATCGACGGCTTCGAGATATTGCTGCAGCTGGGTGCCGTAGTTGAGATGCTTCTTCCACATCTCGAGCGCGGTGTACTGGACGTCCGCGGACGTGAAAGGCTTGCCGTCATGCCACGTCACACCTTGGCGGAGCTTGAACGTGATGGTCTTCCCATCCGGCGCGGCATCCCAGCTTGTGGCGAGCACCGGCGCTGGGTTGCCCTTGGCGTCGAGATCGACGAGCGCCTCCATGATCTTGCTGGTGATCAGGTAGACGCCGGTCGACGCGCGCAGGGCCGGGTTGAGAATCCGCTGCTCGGAGCCGAGATGGACCGTGAACACCCCGCCGCGCTTCGGGGTCTCCTGCGCGAACGTGGCACGAGGGAGAAAGCCGCTGGCGGCGAAGGCGGTCGCGGACAACAACGCGTGGCGACGGGTCAGGCGCATCGGATCGGTTCCCTCAGTTCGAACAAGGCCCAATGAGCTTACGAACTGACGGGGGAGAGTCAACGAGAATGTTCTTTTTACCGAACCACGCGGGCCACATCATTATTCTCCTCCGAAGCCCCGAAAGAGCATTGGATTCTCTAACATCGTCCCAAAGGGTTAGAAGAGGGAAAATCAGTTTCCTACGAGCGTGCCGTCAGGGCCCGGAATCCTGCGACGCAGAGGCTGGGAAGGGTTCGTTATATCGGACGAAAGGCCGGGGAGGACGTCGCCTCCCCGGCCCTGCATCAGCTGCGCTTGGGCGGCGTTGCCGGCCAGCTCTTGATCAGGGTGTCGTAATCGACCGTCTCGCCCTTCGGCTTTTCATTCGCGAGCTTGCGCTGGGGCGCGACGTTGCCCGAGGCCTCGGCTTTTTTGAACCAATCCTCGGCAGAGGTCTTCGGGTTGAGCTTGGGGCCGCACTCGCCCTGTACACCCGCCCGCTCCAACCGACCGAGCACCTCGTCCTGGCCTTCCGCCAACGCGTCCATCGCCGCCTGCGGTGTTTTTGCGCCGGACGATGCGTCACCGATATTCTGCCACCAGAGCTGCGCCATCTTCGGATAGTCCGGGATGTTGTTTCCGGTCGGCGTCCATTGCACGCGAGCGGGCGAACGGTAGAACTCCACCAAGCCGCCAAGCTGCGGTGCGCGATCGGTGAAGCTCTTGTCCCAGATGTCGCTGTCGCGGATGAAGGTGAGGCCGACATGACTCTTCTTCAGCGACACGCTCTTCGACGTGACGAACTGCGCATAGAGCCAGGCCGCCTTGCGACGCTCGACAGGGGTCGATTTGAGCAGCGTCCACGATCCCGCATCCTGGTAGCCGAGCTTCATACCTTCTTTCCAATAGGAGCCGTGGGGCGACGGGGCCATGCGCCATTTCGGCTTCCCGTCCGTGTTCATCACCGGCAGGCCCGGCTTCACCATGTCGGCCGTGAATGCGGTGTACCAGAACATCTGCTGCGCGATGTTGCCTTGGGCCGGAACCGGCCCGGATTCCGAGAACGTCATGCCGGCTGCCTGCGGAGGCGCGTATTTCTTCAGCCAATCGAGATATTTGGCGATCGAATAGACGGCCGCCGGGCCGTTGGTATCGCCACCGCGATCGACCGAGGAGCCGACGGGACGGCAGCCTTCCATGCGAACGCCCCATTCATCGACAGGTTTGCCGTTCGGGATGCCCTTGTCGCCATTGCCCGCCATCGAGAGCCAGGCATCGGTGAACCGCCATCCGAGCGACGGGTCCTTCTTGCCGTAGTCCATGTGGCCGTAGACCTTTACCCCGTCGATCTCCTTGATGTCGTTGGTGAAGAACTCCGCGATGTCCTCATAGGCCGACCAGTTGACCGGCACGCCGAGATCGTAGCCGTACTTCGCCTTGAACTTCTCCTTGATGTCGGGCCGTTGGAACCAGTCGTAACGGAACCAGTAGAGGTTCGCGAATTGCTGATCCGGCAACTGGTACATCTTGCCGTCCGGCGCGGTGGTGAAGGAGCGTCCAATGAAGTCGGCAACGTCTAGGGTCGGCAAGGTCACGTCCTTGCCTTCGCCGGCCATCCAGTCATCGAGGGGAATGGCCTGCTTGTAGCGAAAATGCGTGCCGATGAGGTCGGAATCGTTGACCCACGCATCGTAGATGTTCCGGCCGGATTGCATCTGGGTCTGGATCTTCTCCACCACGTCGCCCTCTTGGATGAGGTCGTGGGTGAGCTTGATGCCGGTGATCTCGGTGAACGCCTTGGCGAGCGTCTTCGCCTCATATTCGTGCGTCGTGATGGTCTCCGAGACGACGTTGATCTCCATGCCGGCGAAGGGTTTCGCCGCATTCACGAACCATTCCATTTCCTTCATCTGCTCGTCCTTGGAGAGCGTCGAGGGCTGGAATTCGGCGTCGATCCATTTCTTGGCCTCGTCCATTCCGGCAAACGCCGTGCCGCTGCCGAGCACCATGGCCAGGACGCTGGTCGAGAAGAGGAGTCTCAGGTGTTGTGAGGTTGGTTTCATTTTTTCCTCCGGTTGTGTTTTGAGGCCGACTTTCGCGTCGGTCTTTTCCCGTCGGCTCCTGTGAGCCGGAAGGACTTTGGCCGCAATGCTTCACACGTAGCGAAACACCGCAGCCGCGTAGGCAAGCGAGAGACCAAGCGCCCACACGGGATCGGGGCCCATCAGCCCGAGCCACGCGAGGTTGATGAATGCTGCACCGAGCAGCGAAATGAAAAGGCGGTCGCCGCGCGTCGTCGGGATGCGCAGGATGCCCACGCGCTCCGTCTCCGGGAACAACACCGCCAGCACCGTCATGACTAGGAGAAGCGCGCCGATGACGCTGAAGAAGAGCGCCGTCTGCCACGTCCAGGCCATCCACGAGAAATCAGGCATGCGAGCGACCTATTTTCTCCTCTCCCCCTTGCGGGGAGAGGCCGGGAGTGGGGGTCGAAACGTCAAAGTGTTCGTTCTCAGTTTGGGATGAGACCCGCGCTACCAGTGAGCTCTTTTCTTCACGCTCCCATCCGGCGGCACCACCCCTACCCCTGGCCCGTCCCCGCAAGGGCGAGGGAAAATGCGTCGTCGTCGCGCATGCCATTTCCATCACACCCTTCCCAACGCAAAACCCTTGGCGATGTAGTTTCGGACAAACCAGATCACGAGCGCACCCGGCACGATGGTGAGGACGCCGGCGGCGGCCAACAGACCCCAATCCATCCCGGCAGCCGAGACCGTGCGCGTCATCGTGGCGGCAATCGGCTTGGCGTTGACGCTGGTGAGCGTGCGCGCCAGCAGCAATTCGACCCATGAGAACATGAAGCAGAAGAACGCCGCGACGCCGACGCCGCTGGCGATGAGCGGCATGAAGATCTTCACGAAGAAGCGCGGAAACGAATAGCCGTCGATGGCGGCCGTCTCGTCGATCTCGCGCGGGACGCCGGACATGAAGCCTTCCAGAATCCAGACCGCCAGCGGCACGTTGAACAGGCAATGCGCCAAGGCCACCGCCCAGGGCGTATCGAACAGGCCGATGGCCGAATAGAGATTGAAGAACGGCAGCGCGAAAACGGCGGCCGGCGCCATGCGGTTGGAGAGCAGCCAGAAGAACAGGTGCTTGTCGCCCACAAACCGGTAGCGCGAGAACGCATAAGCCGCGGGAAGCGCCAGCGTGATCGACAAAACCGTGTTGATGGCGACATAGGTCAGGGAATTGATGTAGCCGCCATACCAGCTCGGATCGGTGAAGATCTTGGCATAATGCTCGAAGGTGATCTCCTGCGGCCACAGGGTCATGGTCGTGGAGATCTCGGTGTTGGTCTTGAGGCTCATGTTGATGAGCCAGTAGATCGGCAGCATCAGAAACAGCAGGTAGAGCACCATCCCGATCGCGCTGCCGCTGACCCAGGAGCCCGTCAGCGCGCGGTTGACCTTCGCCTGCGAGGGTGCGGCGGTTTGCGAGCCCCTGAGGATGACGACGTCGCTCATGCCTCCACCCTCTCGCGATCGGCATCGGCGTTGGTCATGACCGTGTAGAAGATCCAGCACACCACCAGGATGATGAGGTTGTAGACGATCGACATGGCGGCGGCCTTGCCGAGATCGAACTGTCCGAGCGCCAGCTTCACCAGGTCGATGGACACGAAAGTCGTAGCGTTGCCGGGCCCTCCCCCGGTCAGCACGAACGGTTCGGTATAGATCATGAACGAATCCATGAACCGCAGGAGAACGGCGATCAGCAGGACCCGCCGCATCTTCGGCAACTGGATGGTGCGGAAAACCGCCCAGCGCGAGGCGCCGTCGATGCGGGCCGCCTGATAGTAAGCGTCGGGGATGGACTTCAGGCCCGCATAGCAGAGCAAAGCCACAAGACTTGTCCAGTGCCAGACATCCATGACGATGATGGTGATCCAGGCATCCAGCGTGTGGCCGGTATAGTTGAAGTCGATGCCCAGACGATTGACCGTCCAGCCGAGCAACCCGATATCGCCGCGGGCGAAAATCTGCCAGATGGTGCCGACGACGTTCCAGGGGATCAGCAGCGGCAGCGCCATCAGGACGAGGCACGCGGCCACCTTCCAGCCTTCGCGCGGCATGGCGAGGGCAACGGCGATGCCGAGCGGCACTTCGATGGCGAGGATGATCGCCGAAAACAGCAGGTTGCGCCACAGCGCGTCGAAAAACCGGCCGCCGAGTTCCTTTGAGGGATCGAGCAGATCCTGAAACCAGCCGACTCCGTTCCAGAAGAACTGGTTGTTGCCGAACGTGTCCTGCACCGAATAATTCACCACCGTCATGATCGGCAGGATCGCCGAGAACGCCACGATGGCGAAGACCGGCAGGACGAGAAACCACGCCCGGTTGTTGACGACCTTCATGACGCGGGCCTCCGCACAGGCTCGCCGGCCATGAGATGTCCGTCCGCGTAAATATGGACATGCCGGGTGTCGAAGAAGAGCGCGGCTTCGTCCCCGGTGACCGACACGTTGTCGGGCACGCTCGCCGACATGGCGCGCCCGGCCATCTCGACCCGCGCGATGCGCGCCCGGCCGATATCGTCGATGCGCCGCACCCGCGCGGGAAAGCCGAAGCCCTTCGGCTGCAACTGCACGAATTCGGGCCGGATGCCGAGTTCGATCCGCTGCCCCTGCCGTAAAGCCGGATAGGCGCGCAGCAATTTGATCGCCTCGTTGTCGAGATAGGCCGTCGCGCCGTCGACGCGGCAGGGCAGGACATTCATGCCGGGCGAACCGATGAAATGGCCGACGAAGGTGTGGGCCGGGCGCTCGAACAATTCCTCGGGCGTCCCGGTCTGCACCACCGCGCCGTCGTGCATGACCACCACCTTGTCGGCGAATGTCAGCGCCTCGGTCTGGTCGTGCGTCACATAGATCATGGTGATGTCGAGAAGCCGATGGATCTCCTTGAGGGTCGAGCGGAGCTGCCACTTGAGGTGCGGGTCGATGACGGTGAGGGGTTCGTCGAACAGGATTGCGGCGACGTCGGACCGGACGAGGCCGCGCCCGAGCGAGATCTTCTGCTTCATGTCCGCCGTGAGGTTGCGCGCCTTGCGGTCGAGAACGCGCGTGAGGTCGAGCAGGCGCGCGATTTCCTCGGCGCGGGCAGCGGTCCTGTCGGCCGGCACGTGCCGGTTCTTCAGCGGGAAGGCTAGGTTTTCGCGCACCGTCATGGTGTCGTAGACGACCGGGAACTGGAACACCTGCGCGATGTTGCGGGCCTCCGTCGGCAGGTCGGTCACGTCCCGATCATCGAACAGGATGCGCCCGCGGCTCGGCCGCACCAGACCCGAAATGATGTTGAGAAGCGTAGTCTTGCCGCAGCCCGACGGCCCGAGCAGCGCATAGGCGCCGCCCTGCTCCCACACGTGATCGATCTCCTTCAGCGCATAATCCTGCGGTCCCTTCGGAGCCGGTCCGTAGGCATGAGCGAGGTGATCGAGGGTGATGCGCGCCATGGAGCCCTCAAGCAGCTTCCGCAAAATCGGCCGCCACGAGGCGGCCGTTCTGGTCAAACAGAAAAACGTCGCGCGCATCGAGATAGAGCGTCACGGAGGCGCCCGGCTCGAGCCGCTTCACCCCCGGCACCAGCGCGACAAAGCGGCGCTCGGCGGAATCCACATGGAGGTAGGTCTCCGAGCCGGTGATCTCGGAGACCGAGACGATGCCGGAAATGGCGAGAATGTCGCTGCCGTCAGCCTCGAGACCGAGATGGTGGGCGCGAAAGCCCACCCGGTATTCCCCATCCGGCACCATGGCAAACGCGCCGCCGGCAGGAGCCTCGCCGCCGGTGCTCAGGCTTACGGTCTCGCCGGATTTCCGGGCCGCGAGCACGTTCAATGGCGGATCGGAAAAAACCTGTGCGGTGACGAGATCATGCGGCTGCCGATAGACCCGCGGCGTCGGGCCGAACTGCGTCAGACACCCTTGCGAGAGCGTCGCGGTATTGCCGCCCAGAAGAAGCGCCTCCGTCGGCTCGGTCGTCGCATAGACGAAGATGCCTCCGGAGGCCGCGAAGACGCGCGGCAGTTCCTCGCGAAGCTCCTCCCGCAATTTGTAATCGAGATTTGCCAGCGGCTCATCGAGCAGCACCAGATCGGCGCGCTTGACCAGGGCCCGCGCGATTGCCGTTCGCTGCTGCTGACCGCCGGAGAGGTTGAGCGGCTTGCGGTCGAGATAAGGCTCAAGCTGCAGGAGGCGCGCCGCTTCCCGCACCCGCATCTCGATTTCCGATGCCGCAAGCTTCGCGACGCGGAGGGGCGACGCGATGTTCTCGTAGACGCTGAGCGACGGGTAGTTGATGAATTGCTGGTAGACCATCGCGACGCTGCGGCGTTGAACCGGCCATCCCGTCACGTCTTTTCCGTCAACGATCACGCGGCCGGAACTTGGCGCGTCGAGTCCCGCCATCAGGCGCATGAGCGAGGTTTTTCCGGCCAGGGTCGGGCCCAGCAGCACGTTGAGGGAGCCGCGTTCGAGGGACAGGGAAACGTCGCTGATCCAGGTTTCGGCGCCGACTTTCTTGCTGACATTGTCGAGAACCAGCGTCACGGCATCCGCCCTCCCGATGGCAATGGGCGCAACCCGTCAGAACGCTCAGAAATGATTGTGAGCGGGCGGTTATCGGCCGGTCCTGGTCGTGCTCTGCGGATCGCGGTTTCCACCGGTTCCCTCCCTGCAGGCCTTCGACTTCTTGTTCAGCGCGTCAAAACTACCACGTGAGCAAGGCTAAGCTGACACGATAAAGAGCACAAGATGGGGTGGGGGCCGCCACCTGTTCGGCGTGCCGGCGATCGCACCAACCGACGCCCCCCTGTTCTCTTGCTGATTTTCCTCTATGCGTTGGGAAAGACGATGAAACGGAGACATGGGATGAATCCAATCTGGGCGCTCGGCCTCATGACCGGCACGGTTCTCGACGGCAACATCGATATCGCGCTGATCCGGACCGACGGTGAAGACATTCAAGAGTTCGGCGCCTGGACGCTGGCACCCTACCCGCCTGAACTCGGGCCTGTTCTGCGAAACGCCATGGAAAGCGCCGGCAAATGGGCGTTCGAGGGCCCGGAGCCGGCGATTTTCGCCGAGGCTGAGGACGCGCTGACACGTGCGCAATCCGCCGCGGTCAAGGATTTTCTGGCCGAGCATGGCCTGACCCCTGGCGATATCGGGGTGATCGGATTTCATGGCCAGACGATGCTCCACCGGGCGCCGACGACTGAACGGATCGGACAGACGCGGCAACTCGGAAACGGCAGCCTGATGGCGAGCCTCGTCGGCACCACGGTGGCGTATGATTTCCGCAGCGCCGACGTGAATGCCGGCGGTCAGGGAGCGCCCCTCGCCGCAAGCTATCACGTCGCCCTGCTGCGCCGTCTCGGTGCGAAAGCGAATTCGGCGGTTCTCAACCTCGGTGGAGTCAGCAACATCACCTGGTGGAACGGCGACACCATGGTGGCGTTCGATACCGGCCCGGCCAACGCACCGTTGAACGACTGGATGCGCCGGCATGGCCTCGGCGATATGGATCGTGACGGCACCCTGGGCGCGAAGGGCAAGGTCGACGAGGCGCGGCTTCAGCGCCTGCTCGCCCATCCCTACCTGTCTGCGCCCTACCCCAAATCCCTCGACCGCAACGATTTCACCGCCGCCATGGCGGATGGGTTAAGTGTCGAGGATGGCGCCGCAACCCTGACCGCCTTCACGGCCGGCGCGGTCGGCAAGGCCCTCGACATCCTGCCCGAACGCCCGGCGGAACTCATCGTCTGCGGCGGCGGTCGACGGAATCCGACGCTGGTGGCGGCCATTCGCGAACGCGCCCGAGTCGAACCGGTGCTCGCCGAGGCGGTCGGATGGCGCGGCGACGCGGTGGAGGCGGAATGCTTCGCGTTTCTTGCCGTCCGCACCCTTCGTGGCCTCCCGATCAGCTTCCCGCTGACAACCGGCGTCAAACAGCCGATGACCGGCGGCCGCTTGGCGCGTTTCGCCGCTGCCGCCTGAGGAAAAGCCGTCATTCCGCGCCCGGAGTGTGACGGAAATCCAGCGAAACCAGTTTGAAGGAGCCCATGCGCATGTCTCTTGAACTCTATCTCCATCCGCTTGCCTCGTTCTGCCAGAAGGTCCTGATCGCTTTTTATGAAAACGAGACGCCGTTCGAGCCGCATCTGGTCGACCTCGGAGACGAGGCCTCGCGCGCGGCATTCACGAAGGTCTGGCCGATCGCAAAATTCCCGGTGCTGCGCGACCACGCGCGGAACCGCACAATCCCGGAATCGAGCATCATCATCGAATATCTGGCGCGGCATTATCCGGGCCAGACAAGATTCCTGCCCGAGGATGCGGATCGCGCGATGGAAACCCGTCTGTGGGACCGCTTCTATGACCTCTACGTGAGCGAACCGATGCAGAAGGTGGTGACCGACAGGTTGCGGCCAGTGGGACATAACGATGCCCATGGCGTTCAATCCGCAAAGGCAATGCTGAAGACCGCCTACGGCATGATCGACGACGAAATGGCTGCGAAGACCTGGGCCATGGGCGACGCCTTCACCATGGCGGATTGCGCCGCAGCTCCGGCCTTGTTCTACGCCGACAAGGTGATGCCTGTCGGCGATGCGCATAAGAATGTCGCGCGCTATCTCGATCGCCTGCTGGCGCGCCCCTCCTTTGCAAGGGTCGTCGCGGAGGCGCAGCCTTACTTCGCGCTTTTCCCGGAAGAGAAATGAGCCGGGGCGCGGCATCAGGGGCTAATGGGTGTAGTTCCAGATTCCGATGGCGAAGAAAACGACCTGGGTCAGGTAGATGATCTTGAGAAGTCGGCTCTCGGATTTATCGTCGGTCTCGGGCATCGCAATCGTCCTTGGAGGCAATGCGTTGGATCTAGACCCGCGAAGCTGAAGGACTCCTTACCCGAGGGTTCGACAGGAATATATGCTGTGGGTTCCTGTGCATGAACTGTGGCTGAATTGTGCGACGAAGGTCCGATCCGTCGCCCGATGCAGCCGGCCACGTTTTCACCTATGATGGCGTCTAGACGTTTCGTGAGCGCAGACGCTCCTCCTTGGCAGAAACCCTGCCCTTCTTCTCGGATCGGAATACGCTTGATGCTTGCGATATGGATGAAGCTCGCGACGGACCTGTCGCTGCTGGCGATGGAATCCCATGCCGTCGTCGTGACCCGCATGACAATGCTGGCAACCGGACGCGGCAGCGCTGCCGAAAATACCCGCATGATCTCCGAAAAGGTCCTCGCCGCCACCGAGGCGGCCATCACCATGGCGAGCGGCGGATCCCCCGCCAAGGTCGTCAGCGGCTATCGCAAGCATGTCAGGGCGAATGCCAGGCGCCTGAACCGCGGCTAGCCACCACCGAGGGCCATCTCTTGCCGCTCCTTCCAGAGACCGAACCGCCCCGTTGTGGGCGTGTCCTGCCTGTTCACTACCCCTGAAGCAGCTCCTCGAAATCGTCAGGCACCTCTCCGAACTTCGCGAGCACACGCGCGCTGCTCAGTTCCCCGGTCTCGTCGTCGGCAATGATCTCAAGTGCCGCCGCCCCGCTCTTGCTCTGGGAAATCGTCTCGGCGGACCGAACCGCCGTCAGCTCGGACTTCGCCACCGTTTTGATGGTCGGGACGAGCCGTTTCCGGTGAATCTCGAAAGTCTGAACCACGTAGTTTGTTCGCAATGTCATGGCCGAATCCTTGGGTTGGAGCCTGTATAGGCCAAGCGCCAGGATTAGCATCAGCGATTGCGATGGACCGACCGCCACGCGCCGTTACGCCTACTCTTCAACGAAATGTGGAGGCTTCTGATTTTACTTGGAATCCGAGCGCTTGTGCCTGGCGAGATGGGCGGCGCCCGAGGGCAAGGATGGAACTACCTGCTGAACTGACACGTTGGGACGCCGCTTCACCTGATCTTGGAACCTCGGCCATTTCAGGGAGTTGGGACCAAGCCTGCGAGGATGTTATTTCAGCGTGCGTGATCCGGAACAGAATTGCGAGCGGGCCGTGCCATCGACCGGGCTGCAGGAGAGAGCGACGCGGGAGCGGCGAATCCTGGATCCAGGCCGCAATTGCTGGCGCGTGGCGAACAGCAAGCGGGCATCCGTCCTGATCGATGGCGCATCCTACTTCGCCCGGCTTGAGGCGGCCCTCCGCCAGTCCCGAAGATCCGTCCTGATACTTGGCTGGGATTTCGACGGCAGCATCCGGCTGCGTCCCGATGTCGACGCCGACAGGTCACCCCCGCTCGGCTCTTTCCTGCGGTCGCTTGTCGAGGAGCGCCCCGAACTCGAAATCCGCATCCTGGTTTGGAGCATCGCGGTCGTTCATGCGCCGGGATCGCCGATCCCGCTCCTCTTTGGCGCCGACTGGCAGAACCACCCGCGCCTCAGGCTGCGTCTCGACACGCATCACCCGATCTATGCAGCTCATCATCAGAAGATGGTATGCATCGATGACGCGCTCGCTTTCGTGGGCGGCATCGACCTGACCGTTCGGCGCTGGGACACGACCCGGCATGCGGTCGACGATCCCGCGCGCGTCGGCGCCGATTCCCAGTGTTACGGCCCGGTACACGACATTCAGATGGTCGTGGACGGCGAGGCTGCCCAATCCATTGCGAAACTGGCGCGCCGTCGCTGGCAGGCCGCAACCGGTGAACCCGCTCCGGTTTGCACGGATTTCGGAGCATCGTTGAGCAACGGAGAAAGCGCGCCTCCACGGGAGAATGATGCAAACCCTTCTCGTGACAGGAAGACCCGATTACAGCCGATCGAGGATCGTCTTCGGATCTGGCCGCCCGATCTGCCGCCCGACTTTACAAATACGCCTGTTGCGATCGCGCGCACTATGCCGGCTTGGGGCAACCAGCCCGCCATCTGCGAAGTCGGAGCGCTTACGGCCGATGCTCTCGCGTCCGCCCAACACGCCATCTACATCGAAGCGCAGTACATGACTGCACCGCTTTACGGCGAAATCCTAGCGGATCATCTGGCGAGGCCTGACGGACCGGAAATCGTCGTCCTGATGACGCACGCATCCCATGGACTAGCCGAGCGGCTCGTCATGGGCAGCAATCGCGACCGTCTCATCCGCTACCTGAGAAAGGCGGATTGCCATGGTCGGCTGCGGGTCTATTACCCCTGCGTACCGGATCCGGGCGGCGAACGCCGTCAGGTTCTTATCCACTCCAAGCTGATCATCGTTGACGATATATTTCTGCGGATCGGCTCGTCCAACCTCAACAATCGGTCGATCGGGCTCGACACGGAGTGTGACCTGGCAATCGAAGCGCGTGACGCCGAGGCCCGTCGCACCATCACAGGATTGCGCAACCGCCTCCTGGCCGAGCATCTCGACACAGAGCCGAAAACCGTCATGAGTGCCATTGAGCGCGAAGGATCCCTGATCCGGGCGGTCGACGCGTTGAATTGCAAGCCTCGCGGTTTGACGCCATTCGAGGCCATGACCAATGAAGGACCCTCCTGTCCCGCACTGGGCACGCGCCTGCTCGATCCGATCAGGCCGTTCGAGCCGCTCTGGTTTCTGCGCCGCAAACGTCGTCGCGACACGTAGAAATCAGGTCGGGGGACCGCCCTCTCCTCCACCTGTGCCACTGTTGGCGCGCCTCTGCCGGAACACGACTTCGCTCGCGGCAAGGGAGATGCCCCCGAGCCCCAGGGGCACAAGAAAATAAACGAACCTGAACACCACGAGCGCGCCGATCAGGTCGGCTTGCGGCAACAGGTACGTGACGACGCTCTCGATGACGCCGAGGCCTCCCGGGACATGGCTGACGAGCGCAGTCACGTTCGCGATGACATAGACCGACGCCACGCCGATATAGGCGACATCCGTCACGGCCGACAGCGCCTGATGGAGACATGCCGCAACAAACGCGAAATTGAGCGAACCGATTGCAATCTGTCCAACCGCGAGCCGGAAGGATGGCGCTTCGAAGAACACCCAGCGCCGGAACCTGAACGGCCGCCGGATCATGGCGGTGAATGCCAGGTATCCTGCGACCGCGACGAGGCAGGACGCGCCCACCGCGATGACGATCGAGCGTGGCAATCCGGTGATTTCCTGCGCGAGACCCGATCGAAGCAGCAGAGCCGTACCGCCCAATGTCGCGAGACCCAGCCCGACGGTGATCCCGCAGAACACGATCACTTTGGCCACCTCCCCGGCACGCAGGCCCCATCGCGAATAAAAGCGGTACCGCACGGCGCCGCTGCTCAGAAATGCCAGGCCGATGCTGTGCCCGAGCGAAAGGCTCGTGAACGAGGCAAGCGCCGCCTTGGGATAAGCAAGCGGCCGGCCCACATACTGCAAGGCGAGATAATCGAAGCCGGTGAGGCACAGATAGCTCGCGGCGGCGAATACGCCGGCCAGCATCAGCCGGGACGTCGAGATCATCGCGACGGACGCGATGATCTCGTCAAGGCTGTAGCGGCTGAGGGTGCGGTAGAGCAGGAAGCCGGCAAGCGACAGAACGGCCAGGACGAGGAGCGGCGCCCACCGGCGGGAGAGCCTTGTCTTCCCGCGTTCGGGCTTGTCGCCTGGACGTTGCTCCCTCGCTCCGACGTCAAGCGGTCCGCATCTCCGATCTGCCATTGATCCCTCTCAAGGCGTTGCATGACGAAAGATGGGCAACGCCCGCCGGCCCCGACTGTGTCCCTGTCAACGCACCGTTTCCGTCTGCTCAGCCGATAGACCGGGCGCGAGACGTCGTGCATGGGTCGCATTGATCGCGCGAAACTCGACGAGAAGCGGAAGGTGGTCTGACGCTTTGCGCGCGAGCGGGGTGCGAACGGTCTCCGCCCTGACAACCTCAATCGAGCGGCTGACAAACACATGGTCGATGCGGAAGATCGGCATCCTTCCGGGAAAGGTCGGATAGGGACGGCGAATCCGGGGGAAGGACTGCGCGTCGGCCAAGCGGCTTGAAAGGCGACCATAGGCGCGCGAGCCTGGCATGGCATTGAAGTCGCCGGCGAGGATGACCGGCTCCCGGCAGGCCGGATGGCCGAGCCATTCAGGTCCAAGCAGAGCCTCGACCTGGGCCAGCCGCTCGTGCCGGCGCAGGCCGAGATGGGTGTTGATCAGCTGCACCTCGGCGCCGCCGAGATTGACCGCGGTCCAGAGCGCGCCCCGTGGTTCGAGAGCGGGTCGTCCGGACAGTCCCGGAAGCGAGGCAGCCTTGATGAGGCGTGCGGGCCGATGGGTCAAAATGGCGTCGCCATATTCCTCTTCCAGGACACGCAGCGCCGGATGAAAATGCATGTGCATCCCAAGCGCCTGTGCGATCGCATGGGCCTGATCGACGCCGCCTGTCCGTACGCGATTAACGTCGAGTTCCTGGAGCGCCACCACATCCGGCTGGCAGGATGCGATCACCTCCGCAATCCGCTCCGGTGACAGGCGGCCATCCGTTCCGAGGCAGCGGTGTACGTTGTAGGTCAGAATTCGCGGCATGCCTCCACCCTACCTGTTCGCGAGCAAACTGATCCACCCGGCCTCAGGTGAGATCGGAACGAATCGGAGCGACGTTTCATGAGCGGCAGACCGGGTCCCCAGCGCCCAAGCTGCCAGCCTGAGCCAAGACCGGGCCGAACGCCATGGCAAGATAGGAGAAGGCCTGGACCCTGCGCTGAAGCCTCGGCGCTCGGAACCCTCACTTTTCCTGCGCATTCTACGTCCTTCTCAGGCTTCATCAGGAGAATGCCCCATGCGTGGATTGCCGCTCGCCCTCATCGTCACGGCAGCGCTCACGGGCTTTGCTAACGCCCAGACAACGCCACCCGCCGCGCAACCGACGAGTCCGGCAGGGACTTCGGTTCAGATTCCGCAAGATGCGATCATGAGCGATCAGCTGGATGATTTGGACGTCCGCAACGCCGCCAACGAGAAAATTGGCGAGATCGAGGACGCCGTCATCAGCCAGGGCCGGATCGTCGGTTATGTGATCTCGGTCGGCGGTTTCCTGGGCGTGGGCGATCGCAACATCGTCGTTGATCCCTCCGCCGTGACGTTGTCCTACAACACCAACGACAAGAGGTGGGCCGCCGTGATGGCTGCAACGAAGGAACAGCTCCAGGCGATTCCCGAATTCAAATACGAGGACAGGTGGAAAGACTGAGTTTCAGCCGAGTGAAGCAGGCTGGGTTCGTCAGGCCAATCCTCGCAACGAGGCAAAAATCAATGAGCGATCCTCAGATCCCCAATCCCGAAGGTCCCCCGCCGCAGCCGCCTTCGCCGCCTGAAGCGCCGCCGCGCGAGCCCCCCGGTGTTCCCTCGCCTGTTCCCGAAGAGGTCCCGACTCCTACCGAACCGGCCGGGGTGCCTCCGGGGAGGCCGCCCGAAATTCCTGTCGTGCCGCGCCCGATGTAGCCCCGCACCACGCTTATTCGTTAAGCTGCGACCGCCACAAACAGATATTGGCCGTCCCGGCGCACGCGCAGAAGGATGGGTTTCTTGTTCCTCTGCGCCTGCGTCCAGGCATCCGCCACCTCGGAAGGCGCACCCACCGGCTGCTGGTTGGCAGAGACGATCACGTCCCCGTCCCGCAAACCGCTCTCCGCTGCCGGACTGTTGGGCTCAACCCGTTGGACCAGAACGCCGGAAACGCCGGGCTCAAGGCCCAGCTGGCCGCGGGCAGCCTCCGGAATGGGACTCAGCGCCAGGCCAAGCCGCTTGCCTCCGTCCGGTCCGTCTCGGCGCGCGGGAGACATGCTCTGATCCTGCTCGCGTTGCGCGATAACGATGTTCATGTCCTGCGCCTTGCCGTCGCGGACCACAGCCATCGCCACCGGAGCCCCCGGCTTCGCGGCGGCGACGGCGCGCGACAGGCGACGTCCGCTTGTCACCGCTTGCCCGTTGAAGTGGGTGATGACATCGCCGGTCCTGATGCCTGCCTTTTCGGCCGGGCTGCCGGGCTCGACTGCGGCGACAAGGACCCCCTCCTCATCGTCGGTCCGGCCGAGTGCCTGGGCAAGCGCCGACGTCATGTCCTGTAGGCGCACACCCATATAGCCCCGTTCGACACGACCCGTCCGGATCAGTTGGTCGGCAACGGATCGCGCAGTCTGGGACGGAATCGCGAAGCCGATTCCGATGTTGACGCCGGATGGCGAAAAAATCGCCGTGTTGACGCCGATCACTTCCCCGGCGGCATTGAACAGCGGCCCGCCCGAATTGCCGCGATTGATCGAGGCATCGGTTTGTATGTAGTCGTCATAAGGACCGGAGTGGATATCGCGGGAGCGTGCCGAGACGACCCCGACGGTGACCGTGCCGCCGAGGCCAAAGGGGCTTCCGATGGCGATCGCCCAAGACCCCGGCTCCGCAGCGTCTGAATCGCCCCAGGTCACCGTCGTCATGTTGGATTGCGGGTCGATTTTCAAAACGGCGATGTCTGTCGCCGGGTCACGGCCAACGAGTTTCGCCGGAACCGATTTCCGGTCGCCGAACACCACTTGGATCTCAGCCGCGTCTTCGACCAAATGGTTGTTGGTGACGATGTGGCCGCTTGAATCGATCACGAAACCCGAACCAAGCGCCTGCCGCGGCGACTGGCGCGGCATCGCAGGCTCATCATAGTAGCGCCGGAAGAACTCGCGGAACGGCAGGTCGTCCGGGATGGCAGGTGTCCGGTCCTGCTCCTCGACGCGCTGTTTGGTCGTAATGGCAACGACCGCAGGCGCCTTCTGCTGCACGACCGCCGTGAAATCGACCGGGACTTGCTGGGACAATGCAGGTACCGGCGCCGCCAGGAAAGCGACGAGCGCCCCGGCGAGCATCCGACATCGCAGATCCGTAACCGACGCCTGACGCATGGCCCCCTCCTTCGAACGAAAATGCCTGGCGACCTAGCTGGAACGCCCCGTCAATGCTGGAAGCCGACACGGGTTCCGGCGGCGAGTTCGTGGTGATGCGCTCGGCCGGAATCCGTGGCGCATCGAAGCGACCGACCCGTTCCGTCGAGCCCTGATCCGACCGAGGCACTCCGCAGCGCGCCGTTCGCGCTTTCATTTCCGCGGTTGAACTGACCCGGTCGCCGCGTCGCTGCTGGCTGCTCCCGCATGGGAGACCTTCCAGATCGTGCCGCCGGTGTCGTCCGCGACAAGCAGAGATCCATCCTTCGCGATCGCGACCGCGGCAGGACGGCCCCAGACCTCGGCCCGCTCCCGACCCGAAAGCCAGAAGCCGGTCATGAAGTTTTCGTACCAGCCTTCTGGGCGGCCATCCTTGAAGGGTACGCGCACGACCTTGTAGCCGGTCGGATCGGCGCGGTTCCAGGACCCCTTGAGAACCACGAACGCATCGCCGCGATAATCGTCCGGAAACTGCTCCTTGTCATAGAACACCAGATCCAGCGCCGAGGAATGCGCCTCGAACAGGAGGTCGGGGGTTACCGTCGCCTTCACTTTTTCGGGTGCGCGCTCGGCAAAACCCGGCTGCGGGTTCTGACCGATATACGCATAGGGCCAGCCGTAGAAGGCGCCCTTCTCGACCCGTGTCAGATAATCGGGGACGAGCCCGTCGCCCAAGCCGTCGCGCTCCTGGACCACCGCATAGAGATCGCCGGTATCGGGATGGAAGGCGAGACCGGTCGGGTTGCGCAGGCCGCCCGCAACAAGGGACTGGTTCTTGCCGTCGGCATCGAAGCGCTGGATGGAGGCCTTGACCTCGGGCTCGACGCCGATATTGCCCGCCGAACCCACGCCGACGAACAGCGCCCCCGTCTTCGGATCGATATCGAGGTCGCGGTTCGCGTGACCCTCAATGAGGCCGAACACACCCTTCGCCGTGATGAGTTCCTGGCCGAAGGCACGGGGGTCGGGCTTGCGCTGTTCCGGCGGCACCTGTGCGATCGGCTTCTGCTCGCCATGGCCGGCGCGCACACCACCGAGCTTGTGCGGGACTTTCCAGATCCCGTCCTGATCCGCGACCAAAATATGGTCATCGCGCCAGGCAAGACCGTAGGGCCCATTGAAACCCTCTGCATGGCGCTGCACCCATTCGGCGCGGCCATCGCCGTCCTCGTCGCGCAGGAACGTGAGGTAGCCGGGCTTCTGCTCGGCAACGATCACGTCGCCGTTGGGAAGCACGAGAAGCCTGCGCGGATTTTCGAGACCGATGACCAGCGGCGTCGCGGTAAAGCCGTCTGGCACCCGCGGCGACTGTCCCTGATACGGCAGGATCAACGGAGCATTGCTAACGGCTGGGCTCGCATGAGGCGCCGGCAATTCCGCCGGCTTGACCTGAAAGCGCCGGCCCAATTCCTGATCGGCGAGCGGGCCTGTCGACGCCGCCGGGCTGGTCGGCTGCGCGAGAGCCGGCGAGAGCGCGACGGACAATGCGATGGCGGCAGTTCCAGCCGACAAAATCCGAGACCGCGTGGACATCAGGGCCTCCTTGGTGAAAGCGGGACCACCGGATTCCGAGCATTGCTTCTCAGTGAGAAAGCTCTTGCGCGGCGGGCGCTCCCTATTGTTCCTCCACAGGGGAACGATCCGTTGATCATCGGGTTGCATGCCGCTGTTCCGTCCGGAGTCGGTTGGCGTTCACACCGCAGATTAAGGCATGACATGGCATGAACGCTTGCCGCCCATGCCCTCGAGATCCCGGGCATGCGGTCGCTCTTGACAAGCCGAAATGCTGTACCAATTTTATTAAATACCGGCTGTTTTCAAGAGGTTGTCCGGCTTGGCGTCGGCAGTTGTTCAGCGGCTTCCCTTATCCATCTGCTCGATGGAGATGTGGCAATGAGGACCCTCGATTTCTCGCTCCTAAATCGCCCGTCAACCGGCGTCGGCAGCTTTCGACGTAAGCAAAGGAGGTGAGTCATGTTGAATCTCAAAGGACGAACGGAATTCACCGCACTCAACACCATCAACCTGCTGCTCGCCGCGTTCTTGTTCGTCTCGCCCTGGCTGCTTGGCTTCCTGGAGGTGCAGAGCGCATCCTGGAACGCTTGGGCGTGCGGGCTTGCAATTGCGATCTTCGCTGGTGCCGCCCTGAACGAGTTGCGCGAATGGGAGGAATGGACCAACGCGGCGCTTGGACTCTGGGTTGCCATTGCACCTTGGGCGCTTGGCTTTGCGGGGTTGGCAGCCGCGATGTGGACGCACGTCGGCGTGGGGCTCGCAGTCGCTATCCTGGCGGCCATCGAGCTGTGGCTGTTGCACGACAATCCGCCGGCGCGGGCCGCGTAAGCTCCAGCATCCGAAGAGGGACCGGCGCCGTCGGGCGCCGAGCCCTCCCGCTGCGGTCAAGCGCGACCGCATTGCGAACGTCCTGCTAGGTAGCAGATCAGAGATGAGCCACGCCCGCCCCGCCACCGCGCGATCGGCGGGCATTTTCATTGATTGGAACAGAATCAGGCCGGCGAGGTTCAGCTTTAGATGAGTTCGCGCGAGTGGAGGAACTCATGAGCGCTACAGGGCTCGGCGTTTTCGATAGAACGCTTCAAATCACCCATATCTGGCTCGACGAACTTATGGAGGAGATCGGTCCCGACCGGCAAGTGGCTTGGCATGTGCTGGGCACCGTCTTGCGCCGACTTCGCGATCGACTGCCCCTCGATCTTGCGGTCCATCTCGGTTCGCAGCTGCCGATCCTGGTGCGCGGATTGTACTATGATCAATGGCACGCGCCGGGCCGCATGGACGAGAAGCCCCGCTCGCTGGACGAGTTCCTGCACGGTATCGCCGAGGAACTCGCCAACACCCGGCCGGTGAACGTTCGCGACGCCACGCGCGTCGTGTTCGGAATACTCTCGCACCACGTGGATCGCGGTCAGATCGAGAAGATCAGGAACGCGTTGCCGGAAGACGTGCGGGCGATCTGGCATGACGAACCGGATGCGCCCGATGCGCAGGAGCGGCCGGCGCAATACAGCGCTGGCGGGGGCGACGTCGAGGCTGGTGTGGCTCGCCTCCCAGAGCGCTGATCAGGCGCCGGGTATGACGAACGCGCCAGAGCGTCGGCCTTGCTGTGAAGGCTGGGCCCTCGGCTAACTGACTCATTAGAGAACGAAACGAAGGAGATGAGACATGAGAGTGTCCGATACGATGACACGCGACGTGCGCGTCGCGAGCCCCAACCAGACGATCCAGGACGCGGCTAAAATGATGTCGGACGTCGACGCCGGCGTGCTCCCCGTGGGCGAGAACGACCGCCTTGTCGGCATGATCACTGATCGCGACATTGCGGTTCGGGCCGTCGCCAAGGGGATGAAACCCGACACGCCTGTGCGTGATGTGATGACCTCGGAGGTGAGATACTGCTTCGAGGATGAAGACACCGAACAGGTAGCCCGCAACATGGGCGATCAGCAGGTCCGCCGTCTTCCCGTGGTGAACCGGGACAAGCGCCTCGTCGGCATCCTGTCGCTTGGCGACTTGGCGGTCATGCAAGGCAGCCGGCCTGCGGGCGAGGCGCTTACGGAAATCTCGCAGCCTGGCGGCCAGCATTCGCAATCGGGCGGCCGGGCCATGTAAGTGCGACGCAGAGGCTTAAGTACGACGCAGAGGTTCGGCCGTCTTTCGAGGCGGCCGAACGCGAATGCGACAATCGACATCGTGCGGCCGCCCTTTTGCCTGATGGGCCGGGCGTCAGACGGGGCGCGTTGCTATCTCCCCCGCGAGCCCGCGAATGGTTTGCCACAACCCCAGCTCACGCTTGGCATCCGCGAGCGCACGATGCGCGGGCGGTTGTCGCTCATCATCCCGACGCTGGGCCTCTTGGAGAATGTCCCGCAAGATAATCTCGTGACGATTCACCGGCACATCCGCAGCATGGAGGATGTCGAGCACAGCATTCCGGTGAGCCAGTTCGGTATCGTGAAGACGCAAGGCATGTCGCGGCAACCCGGCTGCGCGCAGCAACTTGCTCAACCACTGCCCGTCCCATGATGGCGCAGTCGCATAAAGCATATGTCCGGTCAGGACAGCGACCATGCGTCGACCGACATCCTCGACCGCCGAACCTTCAGCCACCAATTGACTGCGCGAGATGCCGTGAATTGCCTCAGACGCGGCAGCCCAATCGGTCCACGATGACGCGGGCCTGATCAGGTGGCTTTCCGCCTCGCCTGACGCAAACACCCAGGCGACCTCGATCGGATAACCATGCTTGCCCAGAGAGGAGGCTTCAAAATCGAGAAAAACTGTATCGACCACCTCAACCATCACGGCACGCCTTAGCGCCGGCGATCGGCCCCGCAACGATCATGCCACCGAAATCCGGCGGCGCCAGTGCGGTCATCGCTTCGGGGAACGCATCCAACCAGCGCGTTGGGCGTCAGTGCTCGCCGCGATGAGGATCCTTGCCGGCCGCCTGACTGCTCTTCCGCGGCTGGTCGTCGGAGCGCTTCGCCTGATCGCCGGCGCGATTGCCGCCGTGAGTGCCCTTCTTCGTACCGCTGCTTTTTCCATCCTTCGGCATGTCGTGCTCCACTTCGTGTTCGCGGGCGAGCCCATCGATAGTCAATGTGCCGGACTGGATGAGGCCGCCATGTGCTGCTCGGGCGAAGAATTGGGGCCCGTGCTTGCTGCTGACCGGGGGCTGGATGCCTCCGCGCCGCAGGTACAGTTATGAACGCTTCAAGCAAGCCACGGTACTCTGCAGCTGCTTACCCGCCTGCTGGACGCCCAGGGCGTGTTGATAAAAGCTCGCCCATTGCCGCTCGGGCTGATCATTCTTCGTGCTATTGCATTCCGGATATCTGAACCGGCCGTTTTCTTTTCGATCGCTCACCGTAAAGCCATGGCGCTTTAAATTCCCGGCATTGTCGAACAAAGGCTTGGTGGCCCTGGTCAGGCTCGGCACCATCTGAGTGACGGTCCTGCTGAATTCCTCATCTTTGCCGCCCTTCAAGGCGTTGTGTGCCGAATCGAGCGACTGAAGGGCGGCTTTGTATTCGGAGGTGATGGTCCGAAGAGTCTGGTGCGTCTGCTGAAGATATTGCGGGTGTTCGACCGCATTGAAACACTTGTCGACCTGGCTATCGAGAGCCGGGAGTTGGCGCAGCGCACTGTTCGCCGATCGTTGGAAAGCGCCGACGGCCTCATCAGCCCCGCAGGGTTGGGCGGCGTGCGCAGAAAGCGCCACTCCGCCCACAGCTAAGATTGCGATTGAGAGGAGGGAATTTTTCAAGGGACCTCCGTCGTGTCGTTCGCGTTCGATTTTAAGCCAAAAACTCGGGGGATTCTACCTCGACAAGCTCGCAGACTTTCCGAAGTCTCCCGCTCGATCACCACAGAACGACTCCTCAACTCGTTACTGAGGGCTACGATCGAGCGGCCCTGAGGCTTCTGGGGCAAGCAAGCCCGGCCGAAGCGGAAGTACGTGATCAGGCAGCCGCGCGGTTGTGGTAGCGGTGGGCGTGCGGTGCCAGCAGGTGGAAACCCGATCAATACTATCGAGAGGAAGCAGTGAAAGATCGCCGACAGATCACACTGAAGAGGCTCTATGCTCGCCGACATGGTTCGCGCTGTCCGAGGAACGGCCGCTTGCCGCCTTCGCCGGGATCTGGCGGCCTTGGACCGGCGTCAGGGGACGAATGCCAACCCTGTCGACGGCGAGCATTTGGTGTTCAGCTTCCTGACGACCGACGCCAACGCCGAAGTCGGCGCGATCCACCCGAAGGCGATGCCGGCGATCCTCACGACGGGCGAAGAGTTCGACGCGTGGCTGTCCGCGCCGATGGAGGAGGCGATGAGGCTCCAACGTTCGTTACCGGACGGAGCCTTGACGGTCGTGGCAAGAGGGGAAAAGGAAGATGGTGCCTGACTTCCGGCGGAGTTGAATTGCATATTTATGCACTTCGAAAGCAGGAGACATCCGAATGCATCCTAGCCCCCACCCAACTCCTAACCGGATGCTGCGCCCCGAAGACCTGGAATGCGTCTCCGCAGCATTCGAACTCACCCTCCGATATCTGAACGAAAACAACAAAGAATTTAATGTTCCTTCGGCGCGGGATTTGGCAGCCGAAGTCATTATGGCACGCGCCCTGGAGGGCGAGCATGACGCGTTCCGCCTTTGGATGGACGCCGTGCGCTATCTCAAGGCCCATCAAGGGTTCAATGTCGCGGCGAGCGCCCGGCGATGACCAAGAGCGCGAATGCGTCTAGCGGGCACGCAACTGCTTCCTTGCCGGCCGCGCTCGACGATCACACCTTGGCTTGGCTGGGTGACCGGCTGCGCGGGACTTACAGGGAACTGGTTACTGACAAGCTTCCGCATGATCTTAGCGGCCTCTTGAAGCGCGCGTTTCAGGTCATTCGCGCCCAACAGGAGCCGATCGATCAGGCATTCGTCGCTGAAATGATGTCAGCCCTTTCCGAGCTTCGCGCATACGGAGTGTCGCTCGAAAGGGACCCAGTTCGCGCCGAGGATCTGGTTCAGGAGACGATCCTCAGAGCGCTGTCACAGCACGAGCGATACGAGAGAGGCACCTGTCTGCGGGCATGGCTGTTCACGATCCTTAGAAACGCTTTCCTCACACAGATTCGCCGCCGCGGGCGAGAGGTCGAGGACGCGGATGGGTCGTATGCCGAAAGGTTGACCTTTGCGCCCGATCAGAACGACAAAGTGACCCACCGGGAGTTGCTCGCGGCGCTCGAGGCTCTTCCGAAGGAACACCGGGAAGTTCTCGTCGCTGTCGCAGTCGAGGGCCTGTCCTATGAAGACGCGGCCCTCAAAATGAACTGTGCGATCGGAACGATTAAAAGCCGGGTAAGTCGCGCGCGCAGGCATCTCGCGGAGCGAATGGGGCTGACGAAAGATGACATGATTGGGTGGACTCGAGTGTAGCAATTGCGGTCGCCGATGCCGCCGTCCGGGATCCTGGACTAGCGGCATCGGGAGATTACCTCAGCGCTTCTGTTCGCCGGACCCGACCAGCATCAGATAACGCTCCACCGTGGCCGGCAGATGCTCTTCGAGCCACCGGGCCATTTCCTGCTCTTGCTCGAGGATCTCATCTGCTGATTGAGCAATCCGTTCTTCCCCCGCGGCGCGCGCCATGACGCCTAGCGCGGTGTAGGCGGCGATTTCGAAGTGCTCGAAGGCATACCCGGCAAAGCTGTTTTTCAGCACCTCATCGCTGGTCGCGCCGTGCACCATCATCTGAAGGTTTTGCACCAGCCCCATGGTCGTATCCTTGATCGTGGACGGGCTCTCGCCCAGATCCTCCAGACACTGCGCCACCAGAACTTGGTGCTGACGGCTCTGTTCCAGGTGCTCGGTGCATTTGGCCTTCAGTGCGGGATAATTCTCGAGCCGGTCGACATTGCCTTCCAGCATTTCGATCGCTTGCTGCTCCAACCCATGGGCGTTGCGCAGGCCCGTAATCAGCTCCTGCCTCGCGTCCTGGGGATTGATTGTACCGCTCTGCGTCGGTTCCATGTTCCACCTCCTCTTCCACGAAAGGTGCAGATCAACCGCCGCCTGCATCGGGAGTTCCCATTCAGTGCCCTCGGTGCGAGTGCTGCTGGCAATACCCCGGCGGCTCGCCTCGGATAGCTCATCGAGCGACCGTCCCGAAGGGAAACCTTTCAGCGGCAGAACTTTCTGAATCCGGGTAAGCAGGCAGCCATGCAGGAGGGAGACGATGCCTGACGACACAAAGCAACGTGGTGGCGGAGACTTGTCGAGAGGCACCGGTCCCGAGGGATATGAGCTCAATTTCTTTGGCCCAAAAGCACGGCATCACCACGGAAATGGCGATGCAGCTCATGGCAGAATACGGCACCGACCGGGCCAAACTCGATGCTGCTGCCTCCGCCTTAATGTTGAAGAAATTGCAGGCGAGAAGGAAGATCGGCCTAGTAGAAACGAGCGAAAGCGGAGAGCATGAAATACGAGACACGGGTCGAGCGTCGTTCGAGCGAGCGCTTTCGCACTCATCTGAAAGGGCAGATTGTTAGCGATAATAGCTCCTCGCCCGTCGAATGCACCGTGCGGAATCTCTCGGCTGATGGGGCGGGGATTGCATGCGCTTATGCGGCCGAAATTCCGCTGGAGTTCGAATTGCAGATCCCGGAAGAACGTGCATCTGCCCGGGTCCGGCTGATCTGGTCAAATGGGATCGAGCATGGGGTCATGTTCACCGACAAGCTGCTCCGATCAAGTTAAAGATGAACACCGACTTTCTGCGGGGGAACAGCCTCATGCCCCGTTAGCGGAAAGGTGTACCCGACGTGACGTTTGGCCTTGATAGGGTCGTATCCGAGGTGCTGGCGCAGCTTCTTGCGCAGTTTACTGACATGGCCTTCGATGACGCTTTCGTCGAGACCATCGCTGTAAATCCCATAAATCGTGTTGAAGATCTGGGTTTTAGTCAGCCAGCGGCCGCGACAACGCACCAGATATTCAAGAATGTGGCGCTCACGGCGCGGTAAAGACAAGCTGACGCCGTCGATCTCCGGGTCGCGCCCGTCGAAATGGACCGTGAGCCGCTCCCCGCTGCGCTCAGGCGCCTGGCTTCCATTGGCGCGGCGCCAGATCGCCCCGGAGCGGGCCAGGATCTCCCTGACATGCACGGGCTTGCGCACCACGTCGTCGAATCTGGCAGAGAACAGCTCCAGGGTCTGCTCCAGAGAGCCGGCGTCGCTCAACGCGATTACCGGCGCGCGCGAGCGCCGGCGAATGTTTGCCGCGCAGGCGGCGCGGTCCTGAAACTCGCCGAGCAGGAAACCTTGCACCGCATCGATATCAGCGCCCGAGGTGGCTTTGAGCCAGTTGTGGAACTCACCGGAGAGCAGTCCGAGCGACGAGACGCCTTCGCGGCCAAAGCACGCAACGTATCCAGCGGCCACCATCGGCCGCTCATCTACAATGATGTACATAGGTCAGACCCAAGATCATACGAATGCCACAACATCGACAGGACCGCAGCCATCACTCGTGCAGACGTTGCGACCCTGCGCGCTGATGATTTTCACCTACCACCGGCCCGGGAACGCCTGTACCGTAAGCTCTTTAGCGTGGAGGACGATTGGTCGTGCGTAGGCCGTTGCGGAATATTTGTCCATGCGGCGAAATTACCTCAGAACCTGGAGTTAACCGCCCGAAAGGTAATTTTGCTTTACCAGCACCCGACCGCGCGGGTGGGCCGTACATTTGAGAGTCATATAATTACATGTCTCACGGCAAGCTAGTTCAGCCCGGATAGTCCGTAATCCCGGAGCACATGGCGTAATGTTCTTCCATATTCAGCATCATTCGAATCTCTTTGCTCCCGAATTTTGAGCAGCGAAGGCCGAGAGCCATGTCGGGGATGAACGTCTCGAACGGCCAACCGGCGAGCGGCACCACGGCGCTGTGGTGGCAGCCATTGGCCATGCAACAAACACGCCACCGTCTCCGGGCTGAAGGACAAGGGCGTCATCTGACCCAAGATCCGGGTCGAAGTCGAATATCGCCACCGGACCTCAGATGGTCGGCTACGGCATCCGTCGTTCAAGGGCGTTCGGGACGATTTGGGGTGAGATGATGCGTCCGAGTGGCACATCGCTTCGGTTTTTTAAAATACCGGCCCGAGGAGGCGTATGCTAGCCAAGTCGCATGCAGGGTTTGTCCGGGCGTATGCGATGAGAGTGTGACGCTCCCGCCCCAACGGGAGCCGTCATGTCGCAGCCTCCACATCTGTCAATCATTCGCAAATCCGAGCACGCCGGAGTCCGTAACCAGCTGCTCTCCTTCCTTTCAGACAACGACTACGCTCTGATCCAGCCTTATCTGGAGGCGGTGGATCTCGAAAGAGGCGCAGTTGTCTCCAGGCCGAACGAGCCGTTCGAATATGTCTACTTTCCCGAGCATCTTGTTACATCTGTGGTCGCGACGACGCGCGATCGGCACCGGATCGAGGTGGGCATCTTCGGTCGCGAAGGCGTTTCTGGCACCTCGTTACTTCTGGGCGTGGACCGGACCCCCCATGAGACGTTCGTTCAGGTGCCGGGCCCAGCTCTGAGAATCCGAACGGAGAGCTTCCAACGAGTAATTGGGCAAAGCGCATCGCTTCATCAACTGCTCTTGAAGTACGTGCAGGTCTTCAATGTGCAGGTGGCGCAAACTGCGTTATCGCATGGCGGATACTCGATTCCATCCCGCCTCGCACGATGGCTGCTGATGTGCCACGACCGTCTCGACGGCAACAATCTCCATCTCGTGCATGACTTTCTCGCCCTGATGTTAGGCGTTCGTCGCTCTGGAGTGACGGAGCAACTCCACGTCCTCGAGGGTGTGCATGCCATCAGCGCCAAGCGGGGCGTCATTACGATAAAGAACCGCGGCAAGCTTCTGGAAGCAGCAGGCGAGAGTTATGGGGTTCCGGAGGCCGAATACGAACGTTTGATCGGCCCCTTCAGGCGAATTTGATAGGGAGTGCTGACCTCTGCGAGTTGGAGGAAGATGTTTGTACGCTTTCGGACAGTGTCTGGTGAAGACCTTGAGCGTGAGCCTCCAACCAATAGATCAGAGTAGGTTATTCGACCGCAGAAGAGGTGCAGTCGATGGAAAGCTATCAAACCAATGCTCAATCGTGTGGCACGTCCGCGGCGCCTTGCTGCCTGATCGTTGAGGATCAAGTACTGATCGGGATGTCGGTTGAAGCCTATCTGGAAGAGATCGGATACGAAGTCGTCGGTCCGCTAACGAGTTCGAAGGCCGCATTAGACTGGTTGGAGGAGAATACGCCAGATTTCGCCATTCTCGATTACGCACTCGCAGATGGATCCTGCAGCAATCTCGCCGCTGTCTTGAAGGCGCGCCACGTGCCTTTCGTGATCTATTCTGGCCACCCCCGCAGCCTCGACGAAGGTCTCGAGATGCAAGACGTTCCCTGGATAGAGAAGCCGGCTGCTCGCATGGAGATCATAAAGGCGATCGAACGGCTGCCGGTCCGGGGACCGCTCCCTCGGTAACGGCGCGGCTGGGGCTGACGGAAGACTTCAGCACCCGTCATTCAAAGGCGTCCGCGAGGATTAAGCAGGATCGCACATACGCCAAAGCCTCGACGGTTTAGGTGATTTTCGCAAAAAAGCCCCAGTGAAACCTGCTATCATGTCGCGAGGGGCATACTCTTGGAGGCGGCTGTTATGGGAGCACCTATCCAGAGGATCTGGCACCGAATCTCTTATTTGCCGCTCTTAAGCTTCTTCCGTGGTCGCAAACCTGTCTCTTCATCGCCGGACGTTCCAGACGAGGTGGCGTTGGACAATGTGGCCGTCACGTTCAAGGAATGCGAGGACGACTGCGAGCCGACGGCTGAACAGATCGAAGCAAAGGAACGAGAGCGCGCAGATCGGTTCAAAGGCGATCAGCTGTTGCCGATCATGGGAATAGGAGGCGGATCGCCGAGCCCCCCATCTTGAATTAATCTGGGCCGACGTTGCCTGCCGCTCGAAGAACAACGAGGCTTGTCTAACGCCACTCGCGCGCCGGCAGCCAAGGGCTATCACTAGGTCACCAGCGGATATTGGCCGCCGCAAGGCACCTACGCACGAGACACTCGCCGGGTTCGGCCGTCTTCGCTGCATTTGGCGGAACGTCCCGGCCGCAGTCGGTCCACACGAGAAAGATGCCTGGCACCGCTTCGGCGTGCACGCAGGAGTGCGTTATCCACTCGTTGTCCGTCCAGATCGGGAGATCGTTGATCGTGCGAGTTGTTCCACTCGTCATCACACCTCTCCCGAACCATAACGATCATCGATCGTCTCTGAACTCGTATCTTTGTCCTCTCCCAGCGACCTGGGCCTTACCTCGGTCACCCCCAGTCGCAAAGGAGGCGTCATCTGCCGGATGTGGTGCGCGCTGAACTTAAGACCAGGACGGCCGTTTTGTTCGAAACCTTTGAATTTGGAGAGGCGCAAATGGCAGAGGCGAAGAAACCCGAGCAAGGCGAGGGCATGGCAAGCGTGAGCGTCAACAGCAGCCGTCGAAGTGGCATGCGGGAGGACGGGACCGGCAATCCGGCCCATGAGACCGGTGAGCGCGATTCAAACAAAAGGGTCAAGGTCCCGGATCAACAAATCCCGGTCGAGCAGTCGCCAGAGATCGAGGATACCGAGGGCCACCCCAGTTAGTGAGGACCGTCGGTGCGGCCACGATATTCCTGCCGGAGGTGGAGGCGTGACAACATCATCAGCGGCGGTTCACCAGCGGATGACATCACCGTTTGGTTTCCGTTCTCGAGCCGCTCACGTCGGGCACTTCGGTCGCTACAATCGGCAGGGAGATAGCGAACAATCACGAGTGACTAAGCCGAAGCCTTTTTCGATGTCCTTCGCCGCCGGCGTTCAGCAGCGGGACCGACCAGAGACGTGGTTACCAAGTCGCCCATAACGCCGGCTGCCGTTTCCGCGAGACCGACCGCGCCTGAGAGAACCTCGCCTACAAGTGGCGGCTGGGCGTCCCCCGATTTTTTGGCATTCCTTGAAGTTCCTCGGCCCCGAGCTGGCGCTCGCTCACCCCCACTTGGACTCAAGACGTTTGCCGATGCCCGCAGGGCCTCGGCCATGATGTCCCGACCTTCCTGAGACGTGACCATCGACCCCAAAGCATCGAGCCATCCCTGAAGGACGGAGGTTGGCGATGAGGCGGAGGTTTTGCGTGTTGACGTGGCCCGGGAGCGCGTCGCCGTTGTCTTGCTTACGCCACCCCGGCGAGCTCCTGCAGTTGACGCTGAGCGCTTTGCAATCGCCCCCGACTTCGCAGATCCGGCGCGAGACGTCGTTTTAGACTGCGCACGCTTAGAGCTGGCGGCAGCGGTCTTGCTACGCGACGATGCAGTCGTGGCTGCCGACTTCGGCGCTGTTTTCGCGGAAGTCTTCCTGCCACTTGCCGCCTTCGTGCTTACTTTTTTTGTTGACCTGGCCATCGATCAGGTTCCTTCGCTGGTCTCTTTGGTCTGAGACAACGGCTAGGGCGGGCATTTGTTACCTGAACCGGCAGCCTCATTGCGATGCTTTATCCAGGGGCAACTGCAGGCGGTTTCTCGATTGAGGTACAGCAAACCATTATTTTTTGGGATCAGGCGCCTCAGGAGAATTTCTATCATGTGCGCTGGCCCTTGCCGGATGGAGCCCTGAAGGTCGAAGTCGAATATTGCGGCTGGACAGCGGGGCGGAAGCTTCGCCACCCGTCGTTCAGGCCGTCCGTGAGGACTAGACAGGTCCGCTTTGTGCCAGAACCGGACATAAGACGGGGATTGCGCGGCAGCTAGGGCGTGACCCCCAATAAGCTATGTTCTGATCAAGCGCTCTGAGAACCGCAGCGGGCAGTTCCAGGTAGCCGATCACCGGCGACCCTGAAAACCCTGTCCTCGAACGCATGTCCCCAAGGTGGCAGGGACGCTCAGCATCGTTTCCCTGCCTCGTTGGAACACGCTCATCAGCGAATGCACTAAGATTGCCGAATCGAGCTCGGGGAACGTTTACACCGATGTCGTTCTCGTCAACCAATAATCCACGCATGTACAAGTCCACGCCAACGTGTCTGCCTGCTATCGTGGCGAATCGACTGAAGGCGTTTGCATAGGACCGCGTCATGAAGAAGATTGGCTTTCTCTCGTTCGGGCACTGGTCGCCCTCACCGCAGTCACAAACGCGGTCGGCCCGTGATGCCCTCCTCCAATCCATCGACCTTGCCGTGGCTGCCGAGGAGCTCGGCGCGGACGGCGCTTACTTCCGCGTTCATCACTTCGCGCGCCAGCTCGCCTCGCCCTTCCCGCTGCTGGCGGCAGTCGGCGCGAAGACAAGCCGTATCGAAATCGGCACCGCTGTCATCGACATGCGCTACGAGAACCCTCTCTACATGGCCGAGGATGCAGGCGCGGCGGATCTGATCAGCGGCGGACGTCTCCAACTCGGCATCAGTCGCGGCTCGCCTGAGCAGGTCATCGATGGCTGGCGCTATTTCGGCCACGTGCCCGAGGAAGGCCAAAGCGACGCCGCCATGGGTCGCCGTCGCGCAGAAGAGTTTCTCATCGTCCTAAAGGGCGAGGGCTTCGCCGAGCCGAACCCACGCCCGATGTTTCCCAACCCGCCTGGCAAGCTTCGCCTCGAGCCGCATTCGGAAGGCCTACGCGAGCGCATCTGGTGGGGATCTGCCTCGAACGCTACTGCGGTGTGGGCCGCGCAGCAGGGCATGAATCTCCAGAGTTCGACCCTCAAAGAAGAGGAGACGGGCGAGCCCTTTCACGTCCAGCAGGCCGAGCAGATCCGTCGCTACAGGGAAGCGTGGAAGGAGGCGGGGCATGCCCGCGAACCCCGCGTCTCGGTTTCGCGCTCGATCTTCGCACTCGTGGACGACCGCGACCGTGCCTATTTCGGGCACGGCAAGTCCAGCGACCAGATCGGCATCATCGACAACATGCGCGCAATCTTCGGCCGCTCCTACGCCGCAGAGCCTGACACCCTCGTGGAGGAACTAAGGGCGGACGAAGCGGTTGCCGAGGCCGATACGCTGCTTCTGACCGTGCCGAACCAACTTGGCGTCGACTACAATGCCCATGTCATCGAGGCCGTCCTGAAGCATGTCGCTCCGGGGCTTGGTTGGCGATAACGAGCGCCTCATGAGCCCGCAACCTAACCAGCGCGATTTGGGGCCCGGCGCTGGACTCTTGAAGCACGGCGGGCATTTGTCTCCTGATGACGCTATCCGCGAGAGTATCGCCGCTTCGATCATCAATGTTGGACGTCCTGAGAAGTCCGATGTTCTGGAGACCTGCACGGTCGCTCGCCCCTAAAAGGATTCCAGTCGGATAAGGACATTCGTGCCTTCGAAGCGAACGCATGCCTCTCCGAGACAAGGCGTAAATTTGCCAAGCCTGCTGAAGGAAAGCCGGAATGTCGCCTGTGGGTCAACATTTGACCTTTAAAGCGCGCATTTAACGTCTGCTTGTCCGCACCGAGCCGACCATGGTCGTACTTCCGAGTTGTGCCAGGAGTGGTTATTGCGGCGCGCTTCTCTAATGTCTGGTTCGCGCCAAATGCCGACCTTCCGTGAGACGTTCCTCTCAACAAAACTGGCTGTCGCGAGATAATTTCTCTCGGCCACCGAGATGCGCAGAGGCTCTAAGCAGGCGCCGTTATCTCCTCCCACCATCGCCATTGCCTCCGCCATTGCCGCCGCCACCGGAGTTGCCGCCGTTCCCGCCGCCGTCGCCACCTCCGTTCCCTTGACCGTTGCCACCTCCGTTTCCTCCACCGGAGTTGCCGCTGCCGTTTCCACCACCGTTTCCACTGCCATTGCCGCCCCGCGAATTGCCTGAATTTCCGGATGGATCATTGCGGTCATTGCGGCCGCGCTCCGTTCCTGGTTGGGACCGGTTATGGGGGGACTCAGTAGGGCCAAGATTCCGGTCATGCGGTGAAGCCGTGCGCCCCTGCTCGCCCGCGGGTCGATTGGCCGAGCTGCCGGCGTCGAGGCCCTGACGTGATCGGCCTGATCGCACCGGCGGACCCTGCACCGCAACGCCTTCAATGCTTAACCGCCCCCTTCGATCGGACGCGGCAGTCACCAAGGCGGGAGCATACGTTCCGGTCGGCAGTGTCACGGAGGCTTTGCCGGCGATCTCAAGACCCGAACCGAGGCGCAGCCCAGTTCGTGTGCGCTCGACATAGGCCTCAATGGAAACCTGCCGGACTGGTCCCAGGAGATCGCGCTCCCGGGCAGCCTTGGTGATCAACAGAGCACCCCGATTGTACCGCCCTTCGAGGACAACCCGAGTACCCACGATCGCCTGATTTGCTCCAGCGAGCCTCAACGATCCGACCCTCAGGCTGCCGTCACGCAGACGGGTCACCCTGCCGGCGACCCTTTCGGGACCTGCGGCCCTGCGCTCGATCAGACTTGCGACGATGGTCCCGTCCGGCCGCCGCAGGCCAAATACCGCCACACGCTCCCCACGTCGCCACTGTGGCGTCCCGTCAAGCTTCTCGGTGGAGATCCTTTGACCAAGCACCCTGAACATCTTGCCTCGCATTGCCTCGATCGTGCCGACGACTTCGCTGGTCACGTCGATCCGTCCTGTCATCAGAACGCCATTGCGGTTCTCGGCCACAACCTGCACGACCTGGCCGATCTTGAGGTCGGAGGCCGAACCAGGCTGCCCGTCGATCTGTACCGGCACGTTCGGCGCATAGGTCACGTGCAAGCCGTTGACGATGATGCTGCCAAATCCGCGGATCGTGCCCATGACACCCGTGCCGCCGATGCCGCGATCACCATCCGGGTCGGAAGCGATCACTCCGGTGCCGCCGATGCCGCGGTCTCCGGCGTCCTGGCTCCGCGCCGCCGTCAGCGGCGCAAGAAGCAACGCCAGCGCCGCCAGGTAGCAACCAATGGCTCGTGCAATCGGAGTGGCGCAGTCCTTCACGTCCTGGGCTCCTCGTCGTTGTGATCACCGGGCCTGCCAGCCGTCGCGGGCGGGACAACCTCTTCGGAATAGACGTAGACACCAAAATTCCACCGCCATCGACCAGGCAGTACTCCATCGCTGCCGGCGTGCGCCTCGCGATTGAGCTTCTGGAGCGCCTGCATCGCGACCTCGCGAGAACGTTGCTGAAGGTGCTCAGCGAGCTCCTTCGTCAGGCCGTCGTAGTGGACGGCACGCTCAAGGAATTGCGGCGATGGCGCCTCCACATTGGTCACGGCAGCCGCGATATGGTCGTGCAGGTTGCGTCCCAGATAGTAGAGCTGCTGGTCCTCGCCGCTCCGCGGCACGTACGCCGCCTGGACCAGAACGGCCCGGTCCTGGTCATCGATGATAACGAGGTGTCGGTCGAGCCACTCGTCCAGCACCGCCCGGGGTCGGACATCGCGTGTAACCGAGACGACGAGCCTCTCGAAGGACGGCTGTAACGGCTCCGCGATGCGGGGCAGCGGCAGAGGGCGTCCGTCAGCATCGCTGAACTCCGGATCGGCAAGCCAGCGAGCGAGAATGCGGCTCGTCTGCGAGACCGTCGCCGGAACGGCATTCACCGGCGCACCGGCTCCGCGCAGGCGGCGAACCTCTTTGCGATGGATGCCGGTGAGGAGACTGACGCGGCTGTCGGTCTGTTCCTTACCTGACAGAGCAAAGTCGTACTCGGCGACGTTCACGTAGAGCTCGCGCAGCAGCTCCGTGAGCATGGGAAGGGTAATCCCGCTTCGGATCAGCAGGCGCACCAGAGGGCGCAGCAGACGCGCCAAAGGGGCATGAAGCTTGGCGGCTTCAGGAGAGCGGGGAACATCGCCGGGCATGCCACCACCTAAGCGCATTTTGCGTGGGAAGCAATCCCACGCCCGCATTGACGTGGGAATTTTTCTCACTTAATCCTAAGAGGGACACTCTCGATCTCTCAGTTTTGTTGAAAGGAAATCTCATGACACGGCGTCTTGCTCTCACAGTTTCGACTTTCGCATTGGGTCTCGCCGTCAGTCTGCAACCGCTGTCGCTTGATTTAGCATCGCTCAAGATTGAGCCGTCTCTGGCCCATGCCAAAGGTGGTGACGGCGGGGGCGGTGGAAACGGGGGCGGAAATGGCGGCGGCGGAAACAG
>NZ_VCMV01000025.1:0-623 GCF_008757455.1 Microvirga brassicacearum
GACGAGGCACGTGATGCTGCCTGAGCATACCGGCCAGTTCGAGGCGCACCGACCCAGGCTGGTGCGTCTCGCCTACCGGATGCTCGGTTCACGAGCGGCCGCCGAAGACATGGTGCAGGAGGCTTGGCTGCGCTGGCAGAACGCAGATCCGACATCCGTCCGCGATCCTGGGGCTTTCCTCTCCAGGATCGTCACCCGCCTCTGTCTGGACGAGATGAAATCGGCTCGAGCGCGACGCGAACTCTATGTTGGGGAATGGCTGCCGGAGCCGCTCTTGGAAGTGACGGAAGAGTCTGTCGATCCGGATGACCTCACCCTCACGCTGATGCTGGCGCTCGAGCGCCTGTCGCCTTTGGAGCGCGCAGCTTTTCTCCTTCACGACGTCTTTGGCTTGCCTCTGGATGAGGTTGCCAGGACCCTTGGCCGGCAAGCGCCTGCGGTCCGGCAGCTCGCCGCCAGGGCACGCAGACACGTGCAGTCCGCCCGTCCTCGCTTTCCGGTTGCGCGCGAGGAGGGCGATCGGCTCGCACATGCTTTCTTCACAGCCACCAACAGCGGTGACCTCGATACCCTCAAGGCGTTGCTGGCGGAGAGTGTCGTGGTTCACTCCGACGGTGGCGGCA